>NZ_JASTZU010000063.1 GCF_030282825.1 Aquibacillus rhizosphaerae | reverse complement strand
AAAGCACATTTTTAAAGTGTCATGGTCATTCGAATAAAGGTTTATTAAGAAACATAGAAAAAAACGCTAGTTTTTCACTGGTCCCGGACGGTTCCTTGCTTCCATAATATTTGATTTGGAAGCAGAGAACCGTCCCCTGCTTCTTCACTTAAAATTAACGAGAATTTAACTTTTCCTCTATACTAACTCTATATTCGTTTGCTAGATTGTAAGTGTTAGAAGGATTTCTCACAAATGAAGGAGGAATGTACGTTGATTAAAAAAATGTTGATTAGTCTAGTATTGGTAGCAAGCTTATTTGGATTTGTGGTTCCGAGTGTATTAGCTGAAAGTCCAACAGATCCAGCTCCAGAGATTTCCCCGCCTGGAAATGCTAACGGAAAGTCTGTATTATTTGATAACGCCCACGGTCAAACCGCTGGAGCAGCTGACTGGGTGATTGATGGCGCATTTTCTGATTTTGCTGATGCGATTGCAGACGAAGGCTACTTTGTAAAAGAATTAAGAAAGGAAGGCAGGATTACCCTAAGTGATTTAAGTAACTATGAGGTATTCGTTATTCCTGAAGCCAATATTCCTTTTTCTACACAAGAACAACAAGCATTATTAGATTATGTGGATCAAGGAGGTAGTATCTTTTTCATCGCAGATCATTATAATGCAGATAGAAACAAAAATAGATGGGATTCTTCAGAAGTTTTTAATGGGTATCGCAGAGGGGCTTGGAATGACCCAACGCTTGGCATGAGCCAAGAAGAAGCGAATTCATTCTATATGACAAATGTGAATAGCTCTGATTGGCTATCCAACAACTTTGGTATCAGAATTCGTTACAATGCTTTGGGTAATGTTGCTGGTGATATTATCGTTTCCCCACAGCAAAGTTTCGATATTACCGAAAATGTAACAGAAATGACAATGCACGCAGGTTCGACACTTGCAATAACTGATCCAAATAAAGCAAAAGGTATTGTATATGTCGAAGAGACAACACAAGCTTGGTCACATGCAGTAGATCAGGGTGTCTATAATGGCGGCGGTGTAGCAGAAGGTCCGTATGTTGCCATTTCAAAGCCAAGTCTAGGGAAAGTGGCAGTGATTGGAGATTCTTCACCTGTTGAGGATATCACTCCAAAATATAAACGGGAAGAAAATGGTCAAACAAAAACAACCTATGATGGTTTCTATGATCAGGATAATCATGTGTTGTTAACAAATTTGATTAATTGGCTAGCAGAACAAGAGACTTATACTTCATTTGATCAAGTTTCAGGTTTGCAACTTGACCAGCCGACTGATTTATTAACGATTGAAAATCCCCAGACATCTACAGAGCCTGAACAAGAGCCTTGGGCAACCCCGTCTCCCGGATATAATTGGTGGGATAATTCTACTTTTAGTGTTGGCTCATATGGTTATAATGATACTCGTAGTGAAGAACCTCCCACTGAAACGGATGGGACCGAGAATTTTGAAAGCGGCAGTAAAGGAGCATATGCAGCTGGTAATGTTTCTTTAGATTCTGGTGAATGGCATTTTGACAATGCACTACTTGGTACGTTAGCCTCTGATAAAAAGAGCGGTTCACAATCTGCTCGTATTCGATCCAACGGAAAGATCAGTATGAATTTTGATGTAGAAAGTGCTCACTCAGTGACCGTCTCTCATGCGAATTTTGGAAGTGATACCGGTGCCGCGTGGTCGCTACAGAAATCGACGGATGGTGGTAGTAGTTGGACAAACGTTGCTGGTCCTTTTGCAAGTAACAGTTCACTTGAAGAAAAAACAGTCGCTGTAGAGGAAGCGGGAACGGTCAGATTTAAAATTGTTGTAAGCGGAACTTCAGGTAAACGAGTGAACATTGATAACTTTACAATCGAAAAAGCAACGAGTGAACCTCTAGAAGAATTTGATACAGGTTCTAAAGGAGCATATGCAGCTGGTAATATAAATCTAGCGTCAGGAAACTGGCATTTTGATAATGCACTTCTTGGCAATTTGTCCTCGGATAAGAAAGATGGGTCCCAATCTGCACGTATTCGTTCCAATGGAGCAATTCTTATGAATTTTGACGTTAACAGGTCCAGTACTGTAACACTATCTCATGCGAATTTCGGAGAGGATTCCGGTGCCGCGTGGTCACTTCAAAAATCGACGGATGGCGGTAATAATTGGACGAATGTAGCAGGTCCATTTACAAGTAATGCGAGCTTAGAAGAGAAAACAATTAGCGTGAATGAAACAGACCCTGTTCGATTTAAAATAGCGGTAAATGGAAATACTGGGAAAAGAATCAATATAGATAAGCTTATTGTAAATCCATAATGGTATTTGGAAGCAGGGGACGGTTCCTTGCTTCCTTTTTCTATCTTATCTCTCCAAAAAACACTTGTCCTTATGCAAGGTATAGTATTTTCCCTATGAGCATTTTCATCTGATATCACAATTATTAAGACATGAAATCTTAACCTATAGTCTTTTAGACAGGGGGTATATAGTCCCTCGTGCAATTATATTGATAATTTTTAATAAAATCAGTTAATATATGTCATATTTTGTAGTATAATTAGACTGTTCGTACTAAGTGGAAAGGAGGAGATGACATGAAAGGTATTTTAAAGAACGAAGCTGGAATAACAAAGAAAGTCAAAATCGGTTTTAGTTGGACTACATTCTTCTTTGGATTTATTCCTGCCCTAATTAGAGGAGATTTAAAATGGGCTGTAATAATGTTTCTTTTGGCAGCTGTAGCGGGTGCTTTCACATTTGGCGTTGGAGCTTGGATTCCTGGTCTTATTTTTTCTTTTGTTTATAATAAGTTATACATAAAAGAGCTTCTTGAAAAAGGCTATAAGCCGGCTAATGAAGAAACAAAAAGGGAGTTGGAAGCTAGAGGAATTACTTCTGGTATTACAACTGCAGCATAAAAAGGCTTTGAAAACTGGTCACTTCGTGTGATCAGTTTTTTTGTCTTGAAGAAAGCAGGGACGGTTCCTTGCTTCCAAAATCTTTGTTTTGGAAGCGGAGAACCGTCCCCTGCTTCTTCCTCATTTTTTCAAGTAAGGCCAATTATCCGCATCCCAATATAATGGTCTTATTTGCAATGTCGGTTTTCCTTCATTCAAAGCATCATAGGCATGATTGACTAAAATAGAGGAGTCACCATCACCTGAGAAGAAAACAGCACAATGACCAGGTCCTATCCAACGATCATCTCCAGCATCAATTTGTGTCCCGCCTCCCTCCATCATGGAGACACCATCTTTATCGAAATATGGCCCCGTGATATCTTTCGAGCGTCCAACGACAATATTATATGTACTTTCTACTCCGCGACAGCAGAAGTCAAAGGATACAAATTGAAAATAATAGCCATGACGATGTACGATGAAAGGCGCTTCAATTGTATTAGGTTGCTCCGTCCGACTGGAGATGGATAAAAGTTCTGCACCTTCTTTTGGCTTCATTGTCTTCGGATCCAATTCAATCAATTTGTTACCTGACCAGAAAGAACCAAAATTTAACCAGGGCTTGCCTTGTTCGTCAACAATCAAATTTGGATCAATCGCATTGTAATTATCTTCTTCTGTAGAGTGGATTACATGACCATGATCTTTCCAATCATAATCAGGGTGGTTCGGATCAATCGTTGTGTTTGTTACCAAACCAATGGCAGACGTATTTTTTCCAAATGTAGAAACGGAATAATATAAATAGTAAATGCCATTATGAAGCGATATATCTGGTGCCCAAAGACTTTCCTCGTCTTTTTCTGGCACATACGCTTTACACCATTCTGGTAAGGTTTCGAAAATAGAACCTTCCGCCTTCCAATTAGAACCATCTTCTGACGATTTTATCTGTACCCCTCTTCCTGTGTGAAAAACATACCAAGTATTCCCCTCTTTAGAAATGACGGGATCGTGTGCCCATAATTGACCTTTTAAGTCCCAGTCTACCTCATAAAAATTAACGCCCTCAAAAGATTTTGTATTAAACATAAATTTTTCTCCCTTCAGATCTTTCCGTTTGGATATCGCGTACCTTATAAGCTAATTTCTCAGCAAGCCGAAGAACAATTTAATTATAAGCGTTTTCATCACTTTTAGTAAATAAGTCAAAGCATAAATTATGTTAATTTAATGCGTTTAAAAGAAGCAGGGAACGGTCCAAAACTTTTGATGCGTGAGCGCACGAGCCTTCACCCTGCTTCTTATAATTAACGAGGAACCTTAAGCTAAAATATTAAAATGTTCTTTCTTAACCTGCCATTGCAACGGTACTCCATTTAGGTATCGTTTAAACTCTTCTAGCATATAGTGGCCCATTCTTCCACATTCTTTCCCTTCACTTCCTGCCAAGTGTGGTGTTAATACCACATTATCTAATTGATAAAGAGGAGAGTCTTGGTTTGGTGGTTCAGGAAAAGTTACATCTAAGACAGCCGTTATATCTGACCTTTCTTGTAAAACTTCAATCATTTCTGTTTCTCTTACTATAGCTCCTCTTGAAGTATTGATGAAACTAGAGCTTGGAGGCATTTGAGAAAAATGTTCTTTGCCAATCATGTCCTTGGTCTCATCTAAAAGAGGTGCATGTAAAGAAACTACTTCTGATTTTCTGAAAATTTCATCCAAGCTACATAGTTCCACACCTAACTGTTTGGCTTCTTCTTCCTTGATATATGGATCGTAGCCAATCACTTTAATATCAAATGGTTTAAGTAGCTCACAAACAATTTTCCCAACTGTACTTAAAGAAATTACTCCAACCGTGCTTCCAAAAGCACCTGGGATATCAAAAGGTTTTTTGGGGAATTGCTTTGTACTTCTAACACTTCTCGTAAATGTCCATCCTTTCTTTAAGCAGAACAAAATCTGTGATAGTGTAAATTCTGCCACTGGTACAGCATTCGCTCTAACAGCATTAGTGATTAATAGTTCACGATCCCAGGCTTCATCGGTTACAATATTCTTTAGTGATCCCGCAGCATAAAAAAATGCTTTTAGATTTGGTGCCGCATCAAGCAAAGCTTGATCAAGCTTTGGACCTCCCCAACCAGAAAAAATCACTTCTACCTCCTTTAAAACTGAAAGGTCCTGCTGAATTTGTTGATTGGTCATAGGTGATCGATATATATCTGATAAAGTCGCAATTTCTTTCCTCACTTCTTCTGAATATACTAATTCAAATGGATCTTGATCCATAATGTACAATCCTTTTACCATCATTATCACTCTTTCCTTATTAGACTATGACATGGGACAAGTAATGCGGCCCAATTAATAGGCCTTATAAGATTTGGATTTCAAAACGATAGGCAAGAAGTCTCCATCTTCCACCTTGGATGAATCATATTGTCTGGACAATATAGGACAAATGCATTCTGTTTTAGTACGATATAAATGGATGTTTTTTGTGAATATATGATTCCACTCACTTTTTTTCATGGATTGTGCTAAAGATAGAATTAATGTAGAGCTGCATCGATGGAAATTGATTTTCCTGACCAAGCTTTCTTCGTTGTCCACTCTTCTTCCCCTTGCCAAAAAGAATCATCCGACGACAAGCCTAATGGAAGGAAAACGGTCGCACACAAATATAAACTTCCGGTAGAAATATAAGGTTCGCCTAATTGAGGCTGATGACCACATAAACCGATTTTTAACCATCCCTCATCATCAAAGGTTCCTGGCATTTCTATCAATCTTCTAATTACAGCTGTTAATGCGCACCGAACTTGTGCTGGCTTAAGACTATCATCTAACCTCTGTTGCAAAGCCATCTGCGCTAAATGTTGGAATGCTCCAAAGCGATAAGCTATCGATCTTCCTACAATAGGAAAAGTACCTTCTGGTGAAATACTTCTCTCCAAAATCACCGCATATCTTATAGCTCTTTGGTGAATTTTGGACTTCATCTCTTGCCAATCAGGTGAAAGATGAGCAACATGATCAATAATATCTACCATCATAGGTTGAATAACAAAACTGTTATAATAATCTGCATGAAATGCTGGGCCATCTCCATATACGCCATCACCTACATACCATTGCTCATGTTGTTTTAATGCGTAGTCAACCCTCATTTGATCCCAATCTTCCTCAAGTATATATAAAGCAGTTTCAATCATTGCAGAAAATAATAGCCAGTTGTTGAAGTGTGGTTTTCGGGTACGTGTTTGTTTTAATGCTTCAATAACTTTAATCTTTACGGTCGGTTCTAGTTTTCCTATCAGTTCCTTAGGTGCACGCACTAAGGCATGAGCAAGGAAGGCAGTATCAACAATGGGTTGGTGACCATTTGAGAAATTCATATAATCTGGTGATAGTTGGTCCGTCGCTTCTTTTATACCACTTCTAATAAGCTCTGCATATTGCTTTCTTAGTAAGCCTTCTTCACCATCCTCTGGACCATTTTCAATCCACGGAGCCATCCCACACACCAGCCTAGCAAACGCTTCCAAATGAGTATAATCTTTTTGACCTTCATTCTTTCCTTCAACAGGCATACGTTGCTTTAACTGTTTATTCGCTAGAGAAGTAAGGACTGGATTAGCAATTTTTAGCATCGTTTTTAACCAATACGCTCGGTCATTAATATTTGACATACATTCACCCCTAATTTAATTATGGTTTTAGTTATAATTAACAAAATTTCACTTTGCTAATTATATCAGGTTATTAAATTATAACTTGGCTCATAGGATAAAAGTTGTTGTATAATAACTAATAATATCGTTATATTGTTCTAACTTAAATTTAGAACAAATTGTAATCTTATTTAAGTGTAACAAAGTATGGGTTCATTATTCTTCAATAGGTACGCGAAATGGAAATAATTCGTATTTAAAGACTATTTAATAAAGTTTTCATCATAAAACTTTATACAATACACCACATATACGGAGGGTAAAAATGAAGAATAATTTATTTGAACAAATAGATTTAAAGCCGTTTCATTGGATTTATCGTAGAGTTTCAGACAAGGATTTTCAAGGATTTTATCACTGGCACCAAGGGTGTGAATTACTATTTGTCTATCGCGGACATGGGCGTGTTATTGTAAATCAGCAGACTTATGAATTAAAAAAGGGAATGCTTTTCTTTTTTCAACCTTTTCAATTACATAAAGTACATGTTGAAGTATCCGCTGATACGCCCTATGAGCGGAGTATCATGCACTTTGATCCACTAACTCTCGGAAAAAACTTGCACTTGTTTCCTGGTCTTAATGCCTTATTAAATCAATTACAAAATGGTGTAAATGAAACTCAAGCATTTGATTTAGAAAATGAATATGATTATATGTACGTGGTATGTGAAATATTTAATAAATCATTACACACAAGCCATATGGAGGAAGATAGTCAGCTGTTTCTTATGCAATTGCTCTCTTGTATCCGTTCCAACATTCACGATGTTGAACTAGATATACCCACTAATAACAAATTTCGTTCCCTTCACTATTCAGAACGGATTATGAATTGGGTAGAAGAACATTACATGGAACCTTTTGACTTGGAACGGTTATCGGCTGAACTTCACTTATCAAAGTCCTATGTCTCAAGAGTATTCAAACGTGAAACTGGAAATAGTTTAACAGAATATATTACTATTCTGAGAATCAAGCAAGCTTGTCAATTACTACAGATGACCCAGAAACCAATAGAATTAATCGGTGAGAGCGTAGGGTTAGGAAGCGTATCCTATTTTATACAGTTGTTTAAAAAAATGATAGGAACAACTCCACACCAATATAGACTTTCACATCAAGCAATTCAATAGGAAGCAGGGAAACAGTTCCCTGCTTCTTTTTAATCTACCTTTGTGACTCTGGATTGATAGTTTTTCAACAGTTTCATTAAATCCCCTACTGACATCTTGCTCATTAATTCGGCAAAAGATTATATTAATTAATCAATTTCATAATAACAATTTTTTCGTCACTTACAACAATATATAGTTGGGTAAAACCATTTCCAAACTATATAATTAAAAGTGCTCATCAAGTTAAATTTGTAAAACAAGATTGCCTATGGAGAAAAGCGAATGGGTTAGCAAAATAATAAAATTTCGCACCAAAGATACGAAAGTTAGGAGGAAAGCAACTTGAAAAATAGTAAACATAACTTTTAGAACTGATGCTTTGAGTAAATCCCTACTAACATGCATTCATAGATCATATTTAATTACTTTTCTCGTGGGTACACGCACATTTTTCTAGGTACAAGTTTATAGACCAATGACTACTGAATAGGATGATAGGAAAAGTCAGAGGAGTGATATAATGTATTCAACAAATGAAAAAGGGTATTTGCAAAATTCATATGAACAGAACTCATTTCCTTTATCCGTACCATTTCAACCAAATAATTTCCCACATGTAACTGTCGACGAAAGACAAATGATTCCGAATTTCCCATGGCAAGGAGGTTCTATGGGCCCGCAAATTGGTTTTCCTGGCTCACCGCCAACTACACCACCAGGGCAAGATATGCAAGGAGGACCTCCAACATCACCACCTCCATCTTATGTTCCTACACAAGCGCAAACACAGCAAGCATCAACGTTTGCCGTTGATCCCGGAAGTATTAGTGGATGTCTATTCAAATTCACGTATGTGTGGGCGCGAGGTTTTCAGCAATTTTGGTTTTATCCAACATTTGTTGGTAGAGATTCAGTCTCGGGATATCGATGGATTGGATTTAGATGGGTTTATTCCGGAATAAGCTTACGTCAAATTCAATCGTTCACTTGCTTTTAAACGCATAATAAGCTATCCACTATTGGGATTCCATAGGTGAAAGAATTGGCTAGCTGCCACTTGAATCAGGTTTTATTTTCCAGATTTAGATTTTGGTCGACTAGGAATTGGGATAAGTAGCCTAACTAAAAAGTGGAATACAAATCTTAACTAGTATAGCTAGTGGGAGTATTATTAATTTCAAGACAATATATTATTGATTCAGAAAAAATAGGGGACATCTTACTTCCATCTAAGGAAGCAAGATGTCCCCTCACATGCAACCTTACATTCCCACTTCCTGTATATCAAAAGCAATAATTCTATCTGTTCTCGGGTTATACGCTACATTACCTCTTACTTTTTTCGTTTCTTGAGATGATTTTAAAATGAACTCATACACTTCTTTTTCTTGAGTTGGAGATACATTTGTTTTATTCACTAAATTATATTCCGTTACATTGTAGGATGGATATCCTGCTTGGGTAATTTCTAGCAAGTATTTCCCCCACTTCTCCTGTTCAAGTTCAGGAGAATAGGTCATTTCCACATTAATTACCCCAATACTTGGATTAGCTCCTAACGTTTCAAATGCTTTTCGATGTACGTTAATTTGGTTAGCTAAAAATCCAGGTACTTTATCTACAATCGTAACAATAACCTCTCTGTTGTTCGAAATATTCTTTACCTTCAAAGTCTCACCACATTGGTAATTCGTAGTTGCCCCTACAGCAGCAGTCATAAATTGATTTGTTGACCACGGAATCCCACACTGCGTTATAGGTCCTCCATCTGTCCAATATGCCTGACCTTGTATAGGTTGTTGACGAAGATAACTATATGGAACGGGATTGGCGTTCCAGTGTTCATATTTTTCCTGACCAGTGGGATACGTTACATTAGGATTTCCATATGAAAAATAGGGATAATTTGCATACATTATTATTCCTCCATATCTATTACATTTTTTATAAGATATGCTTTTCATAGGCTGACTTGTGACAAAAGTACAGGAATAAACCTTGGGTGATTAGATAATTACTCTAATTTCAAACTTATACTGTTCTTTCTCGTTAGGGATACGCGTTAATAAGCGTAATCGATATAATTCTGTTTTTTTCTACATAACTAGCTTTGGAAGCACTTCATTTTACATATCCTATTTATAAATTCTATTACTTCAAAAACTTAATCTATTAAAATTAATAGTGCAACTGTGAATAGATGAACACCAATAGGGAAGGGTTTTTATGTGGGGAATAAATGAGTCTATATACAGCCAGCCGAATTCCATAAGTTAAATATGAAGGTATTATATTAAGATATGCAGTATAAATTACTAAGGAACGGAATAAAACACGGGAAGAGAAAACCTATGTCCCGTTCCTTGTAAGTTCTTGTATTTCTCTTAAAACGGGCATGGCTTCTAATTCCTCTTCTGTTACAAGGTCCCATTGTATGCCGTTTGGCTTCTTATATGGAGAATCAGTTTTAATAAGTTCTTTTTCTGTTGCAATCCAATCAACAGTTAGATCAAAAGGATCTATCGGTATATCCTTATCAGTTAACTGAGCACTGTGAATCGTACCAATAACCGGAATATCTGGATTTCCAAGTTCTCTTATAATCGCATATTCCCGGTCTGCATACCCTTCCCCTTTTCCTATTCTTCTGCCATCTCTATTTAATGCAACAGAACCCGCAAAGAATAAGTCAATGTTTGGAATCTCGTCAAGGGCAATCTCTTTACCGTAAGATTTTATATGAGATAGACTAGCTGCTCTTCTTTCTTCGCCCGTTGGGACCCATGCTGGCTTTACGATGATGAACCCAGCTTTTAACCTGGGGGTCGGTACAAGTAATGTCTTCATGTCCTTCAATATTTGTGCTCGAATTGGAAGCTGTGGAGCGTCCGGATTAACTTTAATTACTTTTGCGTTTTGATACTCAGGCATTTGGGTTACAAAATGCGCTGCCTTTTCTGCACCTTTAAAATTAGGAATGCGATTTTGTAACGGGAAAGGAAATCTCCCCAGCTTGTTGTCAGTTAAATACTTCCACTTTTCCTCACGAACTTCTTGTTTAGTTACCAAATTATTTCCACCTACTATACCTATGAGAGTTTATATGTAATTTAGTATATACAACTTTAGGTATTTTTGCGAAAGCAGATCTGCTAATCCAAACTTATTTTATGCTTTATAATAACCCATTTATTATCAGCGACAGCCTCTCACCATTAAAATAGTGAGCTTCCCAGTTGAAAGTAAACGATTAATCATATTTTTTAAATCTCTATTCCACAAAAGATCTCCTTAAACAGAATATTTATACACTCATCGTTTTAGGTTTATTGCTTTTTAGGGATGCAACTAGTTTCTTTTTGAGTTTATCCGATTCGATTATTTTATTTGATACATCTATAAACTCGAGCTCGTCATCATTATCAAGCGCATGATCCACCTGAAAGTTTAAATAGTTTAAAGTCAATTCTATGTCTATTATAGAAAGTAACAGGCCTTGTGAATGATAGTAATCCAAATCTGAAAGAGCAGCAAAAAAAGAGTTTTGACTGTTATGTTCAATCAAAAAATACCATCCTACTCCATTGATATATTTACGTTCATTAATAATTTTAATTACATCGCCTTTATTAATTTTTATAACTTCTGAATGATCACCGTCAGGACAAAAACAATCTATCTGATGAAAAAATGATTGGACCGTTATAAAATGTTTAACCATCCCTATTATCCCCTTTTATTTGCTATTATTTTCTTAAATTGTTGATAACCTCTTAAATAGCACGATTCAATCTTCCTCATTCAAGTCCAAAAGAAAGGTATTTATTCTAGACGATTACTAAAAATCCGATGTCTCGATATCATAGAAATCACAGCAAGGACACAGATAATTATCATTGCTACATTCATCTTCAACAGTTTCCTGGTTATGTATATAACCGCAGCATTGACAAATTATAATACTCACTTACCTCCCTATATAAACAATATTCCATTGAATAAGCTACTAAACCCTTAGCTAGACCATAAGGATAAAATTGTATTAATTGATTAAGGAGATTATATATGAGAATGATTATCATTGTCAATATATCTTGAATAGATAATTACTTCTCACTAAATTAAGAGAATGGATAAAATAGCCTGTACCTCATTCTCCTTTCAAAGTTGATGAAGCTCCCATTTAACCGTTTCTGTTAGCATAATGGTTTATTCGAACACTTTATAAAAGAAATTAAAGTTTTCACTGAAAAATTAAAAAGTGCCAGCACTACATAAAGAACCATTTAGTAGTGCTGACACTTTTAAATATTTTTTTATTGTCTGTCACAAGGAATAACAACTGAAGTAGTTCTTTTCGTCTGAATCGCATTTCAAAGGCATATATATGCAGTCTTGTTTCCTTAACAAAGAAAGTCAGATTCTGCTACACTACTTCTATTGCATTGATTGATATTCCTCTTTTATTTCTTTAACCGTCTTATCGAACTCTTCTCCCCATAAATCATTAATTGTGCTAAATACAACGTTTCCCTCTTCATCTAAGATTCCGTATCCTCTGTAGGCAGCATTACCATTTTTCATGCCCAAATGGTCTATCATCTTAAGCTCAGGGTCTGAAATGAAAGGTAAACTTTGACCGTAGGATTCTTCTAAGGAGTTGTACAATACTACCTGTTGTTCAGGGGTATCCCCACTGATAATAAATTTGTTCACATCCAAATCATTCAATTGATCAAGATTTTCATGCAACTCAACTAGTTGCTGTTGGCAATGCGTTCAGGTATATGTCGTAATGAAAAAAAATAAAGTGGGTTTATCCTGCGGAAAAGCAATTTCACTGTTTTCCTGGTCAAGTAGAGTCATAGATTCTCCTTGTTCTTCTTTTCCACATGCTGAAAGAACAAGGACTGTCATAAGTAGCATAAGTATAAGTTTAGATTTCATAGCGTCTATCCTTTCTATATGTAGAAATCTTTATTTTTTAACTCTATCTTTTACATCGATAAAAATCAATCTTTAAGAATTCACTTACAATCTTACTCTTTATTTTGTCTAACTTTTTATTTTTATTTGATAATCTCCTCACCTTACCATTCGAAAATAATTCATGGAATAGGAAGGTCAATATATATATTTCTTTCATCCTTTTCATTGACCATGAGTGACAACTTGAACATTTTGTTTCAGGTCTTAAGTTCATATAGATAATATTTGAAATTACATCACAAAAAAACAATATTTTTGGAATCAATATAGCCATTTCGGAACATGGAAATTTTCGGACTAACATTATATTCTTTCTATTACCCTTAATTATTACTTTAATCTTTATTGATAAAACGGTGATATTTCAATTGGCTTTTTGGTTCACTTAATTCTTCTTTATTGCTTTAAAAAAATAAATTTCTAATTAAGATACTATTAATGCAACTCAGTAAAACAATCTAAAAAAATTCTATCATTTATGTAAAGGACTTGCTATGATGGAACAAAAGTTAGTGTTTCATTTGTCATCACCCTACAAATAACAGAGACACCATCCATAATAATAGATGATGCCCCTGTTTATGTTTTGCCAACTAAGAAACCTAGCGGACTAGGCCGACTTCTATGCATTATTTATTCTCTTGATACGATGCATTAAATTCATCTAGAATATCTTGCCCACCCTCAGCTTTCCACTTTTCTAATGCTGCTTCAAAACCTGCCTCATCCGTTTGGCCAAGAATGTATTTATAGGATTCATCGGTGATAATTTGTTGTAATCGACTTCCGTCTTGAACAAATGTTTTAGAATCTAACGTAACCGTTGGATCATTTATCAAATGATTTTCATTATCTTTCGTCAATTTTTCCGCTTTTGCCTTTGTCTCATATTCCATTGCACCTTCATACCTACCATTCGTATCAGGTTCCCCTATTTCTAAAGACTGGAATGGTTTAACTTCTCTATCCACTTTTGCTTGGTCTTCTACAGGCAATGCACCACCATCACTTACTGTATAGTGTTCATCCTCTATACCCCAATAAGATAGATTCGCTAGTTCTGTAGACATCATACTATCATAAAAAGCAAGTATCTCTTTCAACTCTTCTTCTGTTTTTACAGCACTTTTTGGAAATACAACGCCACTTCCAAATCCAGGAATAGCCCACACGCCAAATTCACCATCTGGTCCTTTTATATTGTTTTGCACATCAAACTCTGCGTCTGGGTTAAGCTCTATCGTATCTTTATACAAGCTAATGACATCTCCCATTGCACCAACATAGATTCCCGCTGTACCATTTTTAATGAAATTCTTTTGGTCTGGCTTACTCGTTACAGGAAAATCCTGGTTAATGTAGCCATTGCTATGAAGGTCTTTAAAATAATCCAAAGTTTCTTTATATTCTGGATACATAAATTCTGGTACAATTTCTCCATCTTTTACCCCAAAGTTGTTTGGGGTACCAAACCAAGATGCAACTGTTTTGAAAGCACCATAAACTAAATCACTACGATCAGATATGCCGAATGTATCGTCCTCCCCATTTCCATCTGGGTCATCCTCTGTAAAAGCTCTAGCCATTTCGTAAAATTCCTCTGTTGTAGTTGGAGTATCAAGACCTAAATTATCTGCCCAATCTTTCCGATAGATTATCCCTTGTCTAGATAATGGTCTACCTTGATAAAGCGTGTAAATTTTCCCATCTACCATTGAGTTTTCTAAAATTTGCGGCTTTAATTTACTTAGATTCTCATAATCATCTAAGTATGGACCAATTTCCCAAAACTGATCATCCCGCATCGCATCTTTAAACTGATTAAATATTGTTATATTTCCTAAATAAACCGCATCTGCAAGTGAATTTGTTGCAAAAGCTGTATTTACTCTGTCAGCGTATGTACTATCGGGAATCCACTGCATTTCAATATTTGTAGACGTTTCTTCCTCTAATTTATTTAAAATTGTATCTTCAGGAGCTTCTGGTGTGTGTAATGGTGCCATAATTGAAAACCCAGTTGCCCCACTTTCACTTCCCGCTGCGTCTTGATCGCCACAAGCAACAACTATACCCATCAATAGGAATAGGGTTGCGAATACTGTAAGCTTTCGTCTCATATTTTTCATTCGAACCACCCACTTAATCGTTTTTTATTTACAACTCTAATTATATTGAAAACCCTTTCATATGTGAATAATCATTATCATAGATACGTATAAGTAGAGGGTTCAGTTAGTATAATGATTATCTTTATCGATTGATGAGTATCATTTTTTATCAGCTGATTATGTATAAATTTTAATCGGTTGCACTAGCATAATACAGGCTTTTTTTTAAAAAAACAATATAGAATAGAATAAAGCTTATATTTACTATAATCATTGTCTTTGATTTAAAATATCTCTTAATAATGAAAGATACTTATACAGTTTCTTTCATTATTACGATTGATAACTAACTTCTTTATTCTTTAGAATAATTCACTGTAATTCGGTTAATTTAATAATGAACATTTCCTTTAACATTAGTTGGTATAAAAAAGCATAGCTACCATCTATCTATAAAAGATAAGCAATACGAGAGATTTTAATGATGAATGGAGGGATCGACATGGTTAAGGACTCACATGCACCAAGAGAAAAACAGAATGGCAATGGCAAACTACCAGATGAACAAAAAAGAGGAAAAGGCAAATCAAATTCACGAGGAGTCACTCGATAGTGATATCATAGTCCCTCTGAAGAGTACAGAGGGACTGTTTCTTGCCCCCATATACAACCTATCTAGCAAGACATTTAGATCATTATTAATTTAAAGGGTCGGATGACCAGATATAACTGTCTGTTTAGTACACTTATTAGACTTTTTTTGAACTATAATTATAGCTAAAATAACTAGTATGATTCCGAAGTATTGCCATACGTTTAAATATTCATTAAAAATAATAAAGGCAAATACGGAAGCTACTACGGGCTCAATTGTTGCTATAATTGATGCCTTACTTGATTCTATTACACTCAGACCTTTTGTGTACAAAAGAAAAGGAAGCATGGTTGAGAAAAAGCACTAAATAAACACCAATTAAAAAAGACAATACTAATAACGCCAGTTCCGATAAAGTATTTACTATCAACTAGCTTGATTTTAAACAACTTTCGATTTTTAATTATGACGAAGACGGTTAAAAATATAGATGCAGATAAGACCCGAATCGTAACAACCTGTGTAAGGGTGAAACCTAATTCGTAAAGGTAGGTAACAAAGATTCCGATGATGCCCCACAAAGATGCCCCTAAACCAATATATAATACTGCTAATTTACTATTCATCATATACTTCCTTGCTTCCACACTATTCTCATTTTCCATTTTCTCTTATCTTAAGATACTGATTTATTAGTTTCTCAAGCCGCTCCAGATGAAATGAATAGTCAACTATGGAAGATGCAATAATCATGATACGAAGTTTTTGTTCTTTATTTACATGATAAAATTCTAGAATCCGGTCATAAAACCTATCTTTTTCCTTTAATATATCGTTTTCTATATCCTCATGGTCTTCTTTTATTTTACCTAAGTATTTCAACAATAAATATTCATGGTATTTTATTAATTCTTCCAGCTGTTGGTCAAATACTTCATTTTCGTCATTTTCAGATTTACTTTGAAAATAGTGTTCCTCGATATTTTCCAGAAGCTGATTTCCCTCTTGTAAAACCTTCAGCATTTGTTTAAACACAACGATTTCTCTTATATTTAATCGTTTTGCCTTACCTAACTTTTCTCTTTCTTCATCGAATAATTTATATTGTTCTTCTAATTTTTTCAAATCCTTCTTAAAGCTCCTGTTAATATCTTGATAGGAAGCCTCTGTCATTTCATTTGAAATCGCCGTTCTCATTAATAACGACATATTTCTAAAAGTTACGTCTACGTTTTGAATAAACTTCTTTTTGTATTTTGGGGGATATACCAATATATTAACAATTATTGCAGTGCTAGTTCCTATCACAATGACAAGAAATCTTTCTAATGCAAAATAAAAGTCTCCACTTCCCGTCGCACTCATTATTGCTATGACAGTAACAAGCGTTAGCGGAATAGTGGTTTCCATTTTCAACTTGATATTTAATGAAATCATAAAAATAATTACGAATCCGATAATGACCGGGTTTTCACCAAAGAAATATATAAAAAACAAAGAAATTGAAGCACCTAATGTATTTGTGATTACTTGATCTAATAATTGCTTCCATGTACGGTAAACAGAAGGTTGGACTGCCAATATCGCCGCTACTCCAGCAAAAACAAAATTATCCAAACTGAAAAAAATACAAATATAAATTGATAACGTAACTGCTAAACCTGTTTTTAAAATTCTTGGACCAAAAGGAATATCTATCTCTCCCCTTCTTAAAAAATAGTAATGCTTATTTATGAACTTATCATAAGTTGAGAAAAAGGGATAGCTTTCCTATCCCTTTTCCATCAGCTGATTAACTTGCATGTTTTTTTGATTGAGGAATGAAGAAAGACAGATGTGATGATTAGACCCTCCGTCACGAATATTATTGCATCTTTCTTTTTGTTGCAATGTTATGGAAAAAGTTTCATGAATAAATAAACCCTCGTTTGTTTCTAAGCGGGTTTTAGGGTAAAGAATTTTAGAAGAGAGTCTTTCAGTAGATTAGCAAAAAAAGGAGGATGGAGTTCTGACTCAAACTGTACTTGACAATTGTATTAATACTAATAAATAGAGAGTCTATAAATCTATAATACACAAATATAACATTAGACCCTTTATACAATAATAACTTGTACATTAAAATTATTATTGATATAATGTAAAAAAATGGAGGTGAGAGATTATGGCTTTAGACGTATTATGTGAAGTAGAAAACTGTGTTCATAATTTGGAAGGTGAAAAGTGTGGAGCTGATGAGATTTTTGTAGTTAGCCACAAAGGCAGTACAGCTTCTTCGCAACAAGAAACTGACTGCAAAACATTTGAGCTTGAGGTTTAATTTAAGTTTTCTGGGTAGCTTTCTGAGCTACTCTTTTTTTATATTTTATTTACATGATAAAGATTATCATTCTCGTTTATACTTGTCAAGCCTTTAAAAGACAGTTTTTTAAATTTTTACGGATATAAATTTTGCCTGCTCCTTTTATAAATAATTATATTTGGTTAATAACTCAAGTATTTAATTCATCTTATCCAATTGCTTTTCCTTTAATTGATCAAACAGCTTCTCTACTGTACCGACACCTACATTTTCATATTTTGCTAGAATAACAAGTTCTTTTGGCAGCTGCCCTACCATTTCGATTTGGTCTTCATTTAGTTGTCTAATCAAGCTAGGAATTCCAGTGAATTCAGAAGTATTAAGTTGAATACTAGCTAACTGTTCTGTTACAATCACATAATTCGTTTTGTAAAATAAAAAAAGTTCTCCTGGCCGCTCAAGTAGTAGTTTACGACGTGTTTTTTCTTCCTTAATATAGTCCTGTAATTCATCAAAAAGCGTTGCATCATTTTTTTCATTATAACGTTTCACGTGCTTGTGTAGATTTTCTAAGTCCTTTGGCAGTTCACTCATAATTCTTGCCTGTTGTTCTCCACCTAGTCGGATGAGAAACATTTCTGATTTGCTAAACCGTTGGGGCAACAAAAAAGCATCCCTAAGGAAATGGGGAACCTCTAGTTGTTGATCCTTATAGGAAATCTTACGTATTGTTGTGAATCCTGGCAGTTCCGGTTGAAATGGTAAGTCTATTTCTTCCTCGATCGCAGCAATTTCCGGTTTGGCTGTTTCTTCTGAGAGCTTATGTACCGATGCTGTAAGGAGCTCTTCTAATGCTTTTAATCTTACTTCTACTTCAGCTATATCATAGGACTGCTCCATTTGTGGAGATGGGTCTTGATAATCTGGTACGGTTAGATTAACTGGACCATAAACTTCCACATACCATTTTACGATTTTGTACACTGCTTCCCACGACAATAAAGCCTCTGAAAAACGAAAGATTCGAGAATCATGGGCAGCCTGGTTTCCAATCATACGAACATGATGCAGCGCATCGCGAATCTCATTTGTTAAATACCCATGTTCATCTAATGAGGCTAATCTTTCTTTTAAGTGTGTTCGTTGATCTACTGGGATTTTCTCAATCTGAACTACTTTTCCTAGGATCGTCTCAATAAAGACTCTAGCATGTGTCAGCATTGTACGTGGACTAGTGAAGATACTATTTTCTAACTCACGTGCCACAAGGGCCAGTTCTTTTGATACGGGCTCAAGAAATTGATAAAAGTAGGTTTGCTTGTTCATGGGTGTTTCCTCCGATGTTTATACTGTGACGTCATCCATTTTGTTATGTAATCGACAATCAAACTTCTATTTTAACAGAAAGTTTATACATATTTAAAAGAAAAGTAATGGTAATAACTTCCACTACTTCATATTAACCAAACCGTTTCCTGTAACCGCATTTCCTACATAATTCCTCTACTGCAACCCTTTTTGAAAATCCATCGACGAGTTTGGTCGCTCTGTCCCCTGCAATAATTTCTGAAAAAGAGGAGTTTTTTATATTACCAAGGTTAATTACACCTTCTCCATCTAAACAACAAGGAACAACCGTACCGTTCGTTAAAATACCTGCTTGGTTGCGGAGTCCATAACAAAAACCTTTGCCATCATCCTCTTCTTCTTGTAAGGAGGGCCATTTGAACTCATAATCTTGATTAATGAAGATTCGGTCTGCAATTTTTATACCACTTCCCGGCGTGATTTTTTCTTCAATTTTATATGACAAATTAAATTCCGATTCAATCAATGCAAGCATATCTCGGTTACGTTGTTTTTCCGCATTCGTCGCATTATCTTCGGATAGGTTCCATAGTCTTAAGGAAACAATCATGTCGGATTGGTGTGTTGCTTCTTTAATAAATGAAAGCACACTACTTACGTATCCTTCCTTATCGACTGATCCTTCATGACCATCAAAACTGTGTAGGGAAAAATTCATCTGTCTTAAAGCTGGTTTATTTAGTAATTGATGCTTCCTTTTATTAATTAGTGTTCCATTGGTGGTAATATTCACCTTAAACCCTTTTTCATGGCTTATGTCTAACAGTTGATCAATCTTGGGATGAAGCAATGGCTCACCTTTTACATGTAAATTAATGTAGTCTGTATGCGGCTTAATCTGGTCTAACCTTATTGCAAAATCCTCAACGGAAACAAATTGCCTCTCTCTAATCGTAGGTGGACAAAAGCTACAAGCGAGATTACATACACTTGTAATCTCCAAATAAAACTTCTTAAACTTTTTCAAGTTCAGTTCCTCTTTTCTTGATCAACTAGTTTTTTTATGTTTTTTGGCAATAATTCTCGATCAAACTTATATAGTGTCTGTTAGAAGTAAAGTGATTAACAAAGGTTTATAGTGTAAAAACAAGGAGTACAGTGCTATTTTATTTATGATAGTAAATTTCATAGCTCATTTTTTGTTTCATTAGTTTAAAATATATTATAACAACAAACACGGAAAATGATGAAAAATAAATAATAAATATAATTTCACTATCATATTGCATTGTAGATAAAAACACAGAGGAGTTATAGCTTTCTTAATAATACGACAAATAGCACTTGGACCAATAATCCAAGCGCCATTATAACTTAAATGTCATGTGTATCTTATTTAGGAATTTTAAAAAAATTATCTTTCTGTATTTTTCAGCGTATCTAGTTTATCTTGTTTAGGTTCTTGATGTTGTTTGGTGATATCATTATTCATTTTTAAGGTTGAAGCATCCAAATTATTATTTAAAATAGCTTCTTCATTTAGTTTTTCTTTCTTAGCCATTGTATGTCCCTCCATTTTATTTCAAGAATAGATTTTCTTATGGTGTGCATTCTTTCATTTAAAATGTAGCTGACGGAAAAGTATTTTCTTTCAAAATAAAATCTTTACAAGGTTTCAATCAACAAATAAATCTAAAAGATCCTTTGCACTATGCACTTCATTATCCGGCTTATAATCAGTGTCAGTAGGTACAGATTTTCTACGATGATTCATCCAAATTGCCTGCCAACCTGCTTGTTTCGCCCCAACTATATCTTTTTCAAAAGAGTCACCTATGTAAACTGTTTTTGTTGGTTCAAGTCCAAGTTTTTTTTCGACAATATCAAAGATTTCCCGCTTCGGTTTGGCGTGACCATGAGTTCCTGAAATAAAAATGTTCTCAACAGGAATCCAGCTGGTTAAGTCAAGCTGGTTAATTTTCATCGATTGATGTTTCTCCTCACCGTTAGTAAGAATGGCAAGTTTTTTCTCTTTTTGATGCAGCAAGTCTAATAGCTCTACTACTTCATCAAACATCGTGATTTTTTGTTGTTCAACAACATACGTCTCATGAAAAGTAGTTGCTTTTTCTTTATCCATCGGGATATTAAAATCTTTACATGCAGCGATAATCCGACCAGTTTGCCATTCAAATTGGGATATCTCCCCTGCTTCACTTTGGTCAAATAAAATCTCACTATACTTCCTACTAGCTGTGTATATTTGATCAATCTCTTCATATGTAAACTGTCCTTTAACCAACTTTCTAAATGTATGATGAAAAGACAGTGCTTGATCGTATAATGTATCATCCACATCAAATATTATCGTATCCATTTAAGTTAGCCTCCTTAATCTATTACTATCATAGCATGTATTAGGACCTTAAAAGAAAAATAGGCAGCTATTTCGAACGGGGGTCTATTTTATCGGCAAGGCAAGACAATATTAACAATCCTTCGTACTGCTTATCAAATGTATGATACACAAATACTATGATAAAAACATTCTGTAATAAAAAATTTAAATGACCTTTTGGTATTTTATGTTAAAATTAATATCGGAATAATTGATGAAATGATCTAAACCAAAGCATTATGTAAAAAGAGATTAGGGGGATTAATTTTGGAATTATCAGAGATGAGAAATAAACTATCAGTAAGTGGAAAAAATGGTATAGGTTTTCTGTTGTCTGCTGTAGTAATTTGGTCAATCATTACGGTAATATTTTTACAACCAATAGAAACCTATCAGAAAAATATATTTATGTTATTTTCAACAGGATTAATGTTTCCGTTGTCTATTGGCATCTCTACGCTATTAAAAGCCGATTGGAAATTCAAAGATATTCCATTGGGGAATTTAGGAATGTACTTAAATGTCGCGCAAATTATTTATTTTCCTATACTTATATGGGCTATAGTAAAAAATCCGGAGGTAGCAGTTATATTTTTTGCTATTATAGTAGGTGCCCATTTCTTTCCATATGGGTGGCTTTATGATGCAAAAGCCTATTATATAATGGCACCTTTGATTTCAGTAATAATTATGACTGTTGGGTTATATTTAGTGGAGGCAAAGTTGTGGTTGATTCCACTCTGTATGGTTGTTCTTTTTCTAATCTTAATTTTATTAGTCTATATAGATTATAAGAAAAAGTTTAATCACGCGCATTGAGTAATAAGATACCAAACTACCCTAGTAGAAAAGTTTGTAACCTTGTGAACACTTTAATAACAAATGATCAAAGTAGCTTTTAATTATGAAGATGATATTTTAATAGTATACCGTTCTATAATATTTTCATACCAATCTGTTGTTTTGCTACGAATACAAATGGCTCCCAGTGACGGGAGCCATTTCTTATTCTTCCTCTTCAAGGTCTTCTATCAAGTTCTTCATTTCATCAATTTCTTTACGTTGTGCATTTATAATTTCATCCGCCAGTTCACGAACTCTTGGGTCTGTTATTTCGGCATGCTCACTTGTTAATATCGCAATAGAATGGTGGGGAATCATTGCCTCCATATAATCTGTATCATCTACAAGCGTTTGGCTTCGTAAAAGAAATAGTGAAAGGGAGAATACAATAATACTTACTGTTACAATCCCGATATTCGCTTTTCGATTTTTTAACATATTACGCATAAAAATTAACATAATAATTGCCATTGTGGCACCCATCAATAGTGCCATGTATGCTCTGGTTTCACTAAAAAAGACATGGCTGAATTCAAACGTACTTAAATATTTAAAAATAAACATTACAATCGTTGAT
The DNA here is from genome assembly GCF_030282825.1 of Aquibacillus rhizosphaerae. GTDB lineage: Bacteria > Bacillota > Bacilli > Bacillales > Amphibacillaceae > Aquibacillus_C > Aquibacillus_C rhizosphaerae. Next base: position 553,363 of record NZ_JASTZU010000063.1, on the reverse strand, counting down.
GTTAAAACCATTCCAATAAACTTTGCGTATGGTTTCATACTATACACTCTCCTTGTCCAAATACTTATAAAAGATATTACCCGAATTCGATATAAAATAATCCTTTTAGATTAATTCTTCAATAAAAACTTGGTGTTTAATCGTTAATCGAAACAAAGAATATGTAATTCACAACCAAACCACGTATATAAAAGGGAATATATAGAAACTAATGGTAGTATCTATTTAATAGAACTACTCAATTTGGGAACGATTAACACGAGGTAAAAATTATGAATGAAGAGGAAATAAAACTTACTTCATCTGAAACAGGTACGTTGTGGGACAATATGTAAATGGAACAGCTGTAGATATGGTGAACAAATATATGATAACCATTATTGAAGATAAAGAAATTAAAGCGCTTTTTGATGAAGCAATTCAGATATTCTACAAACAAAAGAAACAAATTTCTGCTTTCCTAGAAAAAAAAACGGATTTCCTATTCCCATTGGGTTTACATATTCAGACCTAAATAAAGGAGCAAAATGATTGTTCACTGACATATTTTGTTTGCATTATTTGCATGTCATGACTATGCATGGTTTATTAGGTCACACTACTTCAATTTGTTCTTCTGTAAGAAAAGATTTACGTCATTTTTATGATTCTTGTGATAATGACGGAAAAAGAATGTACCACCAGACTACGGAATTACTACTCAAAAAAGGACATTTTCAAAGGGATCCTTATTTTTACCCTAAAGCAAATCCTGAATTCAATGAAGGGCAATAATTTTTATTAAACAAATGGTGTATATTTAACAAAAAAACAATTCGAATGTAGTTTATCTAACAAATTACTCATACCTTTTTGTTTAAAAAATAGTACTTCCCCCATCAAAGAAATTACTTCAGTCGGGATGCTTTATGTAGCGCACAATAAGTCTAAAATGGTGATTACATTCTTTTTCAATCATCTAAGAAGGGTATCACTAAGAAAATCAACTTAGTAATACCCTTTTATTATTTTAAAACATTAATTAGTATGCGCCGTATGCGCCATATCCTCCTGCATACGATGCACCAATGATGATTAATAGAATAAATAAAACAACTATTAACGCGAAACCTCCACCATATCCATATGCTGCACTCATTTTTTAGCCTCCTTTAGTTAGCTACATTATTATCTTATGAATGTATAACGTATTTGTAAGGGCATTCGCCTATTTTATTAACAAAATTAATTACTTTATATTAAATTTGACTTCATAATGTGCATACATACCATTCATATTATTTATACATGCATACGGTAAAGAAAAGGAGTTGATAAAAAAATGGATAATTTAACCGAATGGGAATTATATGAGCAATACAAAGAAAAAAAAGCAAAAGGAGAGAAAGCTCCCTCCATTCAAATCTTGTCGAAAGATTGGAACGATAACGTTTTACCTGTAGTAAAGGAAAAACACTTAAATCCCTTGCTTCAACTAATGGATGAAGCTAGGTATGCCTATCTTAAAAGTGTAAAAGATTATTACGTTGTTTTAGAGCATTATAAGAGTCAGTTTCATGATATATATCGATATGAAGCATCCAATACCAATAATCATGGTCCTTTACCAGTAAACGAGCTTATGAATCCAAGAAATTCAAGAAACCTTCCACTCATAAACCCAGATCATTTATTTCCATTGGAGTACCGTAAAAACATTCCAGAGGATCTTAAAATCGAACGTTATAAAAAGTAAGCAAAGATAAACCGTGTCATTGTCTCTCAACCAGTTAGAGTGACAATGACACAATTTTGATATAAAACCTCTTATCAATCTTTTACTAAATTGATAGAATGTTACTTCTCTCTTTATAACCATAGTTTTTTACAACTCAATAGAATAGATGGATCCCACAATTATACACTTTCTCCTATAGGATTAACCAAGACAATCATTGTTTTTTCTCTCTCTAGTATCATACGCCTTTCCCTTTCTATTATTTCACCATAGTATCAAGTTTAGAAAAGAGAGGGGATGAATCAGTTGAGTGGAGGAAACTTCGGTTGAAATAACAGTTTTATTTTGTTAGTTGTTCTTTTCGTCCTATTAGTCATCGTAGGTAATAACTACCCTACGGGTGGAGATTATAGCTAAATATTAGTTTCAGAGATATAAAGATAATCCAAGCCATAACAGCCAATGTGCTCATTAACATCTCCTATTGAACGGTAGAATAGGAAGGCCCTCACCCTATTCCTGTTTTTGGTAATGAACTCCAAAAACTAACCCCTTACTAGTTTATAAAAGCCACTTGTTTTCTTGGTAGGATACGTGTGGCTTTTATATACGAAACCATAAGACAAGTCTGTGTACACTTTGAAAATTTGTAGATGATTCTCTTACATAAAGTTCTTTATCATAGAAGTCGCTTCCGAATTAGAAAAGCCAAACACCAAAATCTCAAATGGAGTATTTTCTCTTTATTCACCAGCAATTGCAGCGTATTTGTTAACAATGAAGATTATCCCTTTCATCCAAATGAAACTATACATCAATGTAAATAGGAAAATGTAGATAACCATCCGCAGATCCAGTTCCTCTCCCACTGAAGGACCCAGTACTGGAAATTGGATTACAAATAATAAAAATAAAATAACTAACATCAAAGCTACTGCAGAAAATATAACTATCATCCATCCTTTTTTAAATGTCCTAAAAGTAAAGCCCATGCTAAGTCCTAGTAATCCTGTTGTAAATAAATATAAATAAGCTTCTCCAGGTTGAATCATAGATAAAAGTGCAAAAGTTACCAAATAGGTTAAAAAGCTTGTTTGAAGTGACCTTAATGCAGCTAAAACTATTGGAAGCGAAGATAGTGCACTAATTAAAAGTCCGATACCGCCAAACATTCCTGACGTCTGTAGTATGGCAGCAATCACTCCAAGCATTGCACCGTACACGACACGTTCAGCGTTGCTTTCATCCTTTCTTTTCATTCGTTTTACAATATGGACCTCATTTTTAAAAAAGTAATCCGGTGTTTCATGTTGTATCACCTAACTTTACAAAGTGAAAACTTTTGTCTTTAGCCTACTTGAAGAAGAAACGTCATTTGACAATTGTGTGAGACGATGTGATGAAACATCTATGTTATAAGGAAAAGGATTTTTGTTTCTAAGAGAGGAAGGTTTGCAGTAGATTTATATATCTAATTCGTAAATTATTGAAATGGATGCCATTTCTAACATATATTCTTTGATGACTAGCTGGTTTGTTTGCTTTTGGTGAATAACTGGTTACGTTATCTGAGTAATTTCAGGAAGACCCAGAAGTAAGCCAAATTGTTCAGTAACAGCAAAGGCTCCTAATGTATTCATATTGGTAAGTAATAGTTGATGCAGTCGCATTCAAATGCATACTTTTCACTCTTCCATTCTGGTCACCTTAACCATTGACTAGCGGCCAGCATAAGTTAAAGTGAATTTCTTTTGCCAAGGATTTACCCTATTCTACGTTAGCTCCTTATAAGTTAATGTCATCCTTGAAGCTTTTATGCATGATTTTATTACCATTTTAAGAGGACAAACTTTTAAAAAACAACTTTAATCAAGGAGAATTTTTAAGGGTCTTATATTAAATTACAAACAAACTTAATCAATTTCATAATACCAATCTTGTCGTCACCTACAACAATATATAGTTGGAGAAAACCATTTCCAAACTATATATTGTCATAGATGACTGAATAAGGTAATTATGAAATTGGCTCAACTAGTAAAAAATCTATAAAATTATGAATGAAATTATTCATCGACCAAAAGCTGCTTCGTACAATCGTTTTGTTTCAGAGAAGCGTTCCGTTTTAGTAGATGTTCCCATAACAACCGATACGAACCTCTCACCCTGTCTTTCAACCGTACCAGCAAAACAATAGCCCGCTTCATCTGTAAACCCTGTTTTAAGTCCATCGACTCCTTCATAACCCAGATTTTGTACATTTAAGGTAGGTAGCATCCAATTTGTATTTGTAAATGTTTGTTGGCCCATTGTATAAGTGGAAGCATCAATGACATCAAGAATAGTAGGAAATGATTGAATTAAATGCCTAGCAAGCATTGCTACTTCCTGTGCAGACATTCTATTTGAATCTGTTTCAGCTCCGACAGAATAAAACGTTCCAAGATCCTTGTTATTTAATCCCGTACTATTTACATATTGTGTGTGTTCAAATCCCATTTCTTCAGCTTTTTGATTCATTTGTAACACAAAATCCTTTTCACTACCCGCAACAGCCTCAGCTAAAGCAATCGCTGCACCATTTGCCGAATGAATCGCCATCGCCTCAAATAACTCGCGAATCGTATACGTTTGTCCCTTTTGTAAATGTACGGAAGAAAACCCTGGGGAATTGGATATGGTATAAGCATAATTGCTAACTTCTACCGTTTGATTCCATGTGACTTTTTGTTGCTGAATCGCTTCTAAAACTAAAAGCTCGGTCATCATTTTTGACATACTAGCAACAGGAAAGGATTGGTCATTATTACGCTCATAAAGAATGTTGCCATTATCTACGTTTATCAATATGACCGAACTAGCTTGGATCGCGAGTTCAGGTAATCTCTGAATCCTTTCTGGTATATGTAATTCTATTGGCGTTACAGTGTAATCAACACCAGACACACGATTGATTGGCAGAGTAGGTTCTGGTTGTGTGACAAGCTTTAAACCATATAGACCAGCACCAAACAATATTACTAGCAGAATTATTAATCTCAAGCTTTTTAACAAAATCATGTGACCTCCCAAATAAAAATAGGCATTATATAAAAGTCCTTCCATTCACATTGTCTTATTCGATATGAAAGGCATTATTAAGTATAGCACCACTTATTCATTTTATATTGGGGTGTAATTCCACCTTTTATATCATACCTTTATATTTAATTCGTTCAAACCTTTCATAATCTTCTTTTGTGTATCGTTTACCATTATCCCCCGGTGCATCTTTATTATATTGAAAACAAGAACAATTCTAAAGTTTAATAACTATCCGTTCGTAAAACTATTATAAGATACAAATATTTAGAGAAAATTCCAAAATAAAGAGGACAGAAACACTGTCCTCTTCATTGTTCCTATATTTAAATTAGTTTCATTGCATCCTTGATAGGTATAGTTCCAGTTACTATCTGAAATTCTTTGCCTACTGTTGATTGATTTTTTAAGCAAGCCGTAATGACACTTGCAACATCCTCGCGCGGAATTTCTCCTCTTTCCACTTCAGATGCAGCCTGAACTTTACCTGTTCCTTTTTCATTCGTAAGTGCTCCAGGATGAATAATCGTGTAATCCAAATCTGATGACCGTAACCATTCGTCCGCATAATGCTTAGCTGCCACATACGGGGCAAAGGATGCAGGAGCAGCTTGAATTGCCTCTCGTCTTGTGTCAAACGAACTAATCATAACGAATCGCTTCACACCAGCTAATTTAGCTGCCTCGATTGTTTTCACAGCACCGTCCAAATCAATCATTATTGTTTTGTCTTTGCCTGTGTGTGGACCTGAACCAGCTGTGAATACAATCGCATCGACACCTTCAGCTGCTTTAGCAATCGTTTCGGTATCATGTTCAAGATCAACAACTGCTGTTTCCGCACCTAATTCTTCAAAGAAGGACGCTTGCTCCTGGTTACGAATCATCGCTCTTGCTTCAAGACCATCACCGACTTGAATGAATGTAACAAGATGTTTTCCAATTTGACCATTTGCGCCAACTACAAGTACCTTCATTTTTCTCCACCCTTTCTACTTATGTTAAAAGACACGCTCCTTGGCGAGTCTATTTACATTTATCGTAAACCGAAAAGATGGATAATGTCTAGAATAGGGACCTGAGCGGAATAAAAACGTGACCTTACGTCCCTAAATTTGGGACAACATTTTGCTCATTATCATCAGATGGTTTGATTTCAATTGGACCATCTTGTGGTGTTGCTCGCTTAATAAAGAATGCAAGAATGAGTGCTACAATGGCAATGATGGAAGAGATGAAAAATGCAAAGTTAATTCCTTTTAGCATCGATTCAATCATAATTTGTTGTTGCGCCTCAGCAGCTGATACTCCTAATTCTGCAGCTAATGTAGTTGCTGTAGATTCCGTTCTATTAGACATTAGCGTCACTAACAATGCTGTTCCGATTGCTCCTGAAACTTGGTTCAACGTATTGTTCATCGCTGTTCCATGCGGATAAAATTTTGCTGGTAATTGATTTAAACCGTTTGTAGATACTGGCATCATTACCATCGATATCCCTAACATGCGGATAGCATTTAACACAACCAAATAACTGTACGTAGAATCTAATGACAACGTACTGAAAAGGTATGTCGTAATTACAGTAATCGATAATCCGGTAATAGCCAGCACCCGTCCACCGAACTTATCAAATAATCTTCCTGTTATTGGTGACATAAATGCCATTACTAGGGCACCTGGTAACATTAATAGTCCTGCGTCAAATGGTGATATTCCACGAATCGTTTGAACATATATCGGTAGCAAAAGCATTCCAGAAAACATGGCCATATTTAAAACCATCGTAATTGATGAGGATAAAGCAAACATCGGATACTTAAAAATACTGAAGTTCAACATGGGTCTTTCAAGTTTGGACTGACGTAAAATAAACGTAGTTAAAGATACAACCCCAACAATAATTGTTCCATAGACAAGCGGATTGCCCCAACCCTTGTTGCCTGCAGAGCTAAAGCCATACAGAATGCCTCCAAAACCTGCACTTGATAATAAAAGTGAAAGAATATCCAGTCGAATATTCACTTTTTCTTTTTTATCTTTCAATAATAAAATACCAAGTAATAAGACGAGAGCTGCAATAGGTGTTACGAAATGAAACAACATTCTCCAGTCATAGTGCTCGATAATCCAACCAGATAAAGTCGGACCGATTGCTGGTGCAGCCATTAAAATTAAACCAAAAATCCCCATTGCAGCGCCTCGTTTTTCAACAGGGAAGCTTACCAACATGACATTCATTAATAGTGGCATCATGATTGCTGTTCCAGAAGCTTGTAGCATTCTTCCCGCAAGCAACAACGGGAATACATGCGATAAACCTGCAACAACTGTTCCAAGTAAAAATAAGCTCATCGCAGCTATAAAAAGCACTCGAACGGAATATTTTTGGATTAAATATGCTGTGGTTGGGATCAGGATACCATTCACTAACATAAAGCCAGTTGTTAACCACTGTACTGTTGTCGTTTCTATTTTCAAATCCGTCATAATGGATGGAAGTGCAATATTTAGTAACGTATTGTTTAAAAATGCAATAAAAGCTCCAATCATTAAGACTGCAAGAATTCCGTAGTTTGGAGCCTTGGTCTTATGGGTTGAATTCATGGTTATTCCCTCCTATACTATCGGTTCATAAACTTGAACCATTTGTTCACATAGGCAATATCATATAACACTGTTCCAAAGAATGCAAGACTAATTTCAGCCTATTAACAAAAGGGTTTGTTTAACTGATGAGAGTAGGTTATGATACATATTAGACTACCAGTACAATCTATAAATTTGCAGAATTTTAAATATATAAAAATAAAGGTGATAAAATGAATTCTCGGAAACAACATGTAATAAAAATGTCACATCAGTTATTTATTGATCGTGGTTATCATGCAACATCAATTCAAGACATTCTAGATTATAGTGGGATTTCGAAAGGGACATTCTACAATTATTTCGCCTCTAAAAATGAATTACTCATTTCTATTTTTAAAGGCTTACATAGCAAGATGAAAAAGGAGCGAAATGAGTTACTTATTGGTAAGGATGAATCCGATCTTGACGTCTTCATAAAGCAATTTGAACTACAGATGAATATCAATAGAAAGTACAAATTGTTTACTCTTTTTGAAGAGGTTCTAATTTCACCCGATCCGGAATTGAAGCAATTTGTTAAAGAAGCACAAATAGGGGTTATAAAGTGGACATTCGAACGATTTGTTGAGATTTTTGGAGAAGACAAAAAGCCTTATTTGTTGGACTGTGCGATTATGTTTATTGGTATCCTAAATCAAAACATGAAGTACTATGCTTTGGAACATGATCGGTACACGACAGGCGTCCACCAAGTTGTCCTTTACAGCGTACTTAGAGTTGAGAAGATGGTGAAAGAGTTGGCAACGTCTGGGGAGCAACTAAATGAGCCTGAGCTTCTAGATAAGTGGGTTCCAAAAAAACTCAAGGTTAATGGAACGTTTCAAGAAGAACTTAATCAATCGATAAACGACTTAAAAAAGATAAGCCTTGAAAATCATGATGCTACAAAATATATAGAGTTGTTAGACTTTATTCAAGATGAATTGTTACACGCTAAAAATCCCAGAGCTTTTTTAATAGAAAACACGTTGGTACCTTTAAAAAACTCAAGTCTTTTCGATTCAAAACAAGTCGAGCACCTAGAATACCTTGTATCGATATTTTTCAATGAACATAATAACTAACCTTTATTTCAAGACAGGTCTAGTTCACTATTTAGTAGGATACTGACATAAGTTTTTACAAAACTCTAGTGCGACAATCACTCGAATTGCAACCTGGCTTTCATATAAAGTGAATTTGTTTCATAGCAGTTGCTTGCTTGTTTTTTTAAAATCTCAAGAACTGCTTATTTCCCCTCTATAGCACTAGTTAAATTTTTTATATAATAGTATTATAATTCCACAAACAATAGTTACTCCTACCAAAGAAACTATATAGAAAAGAGGTGAAAAGGCTATTCCAAAGGCTATTTCACTCTGAAGATAGTTTATACTTTCCCATTCACTAGGCTCATCTACTTTATAGTATTTTGTTCTAATATAACCCACAGTCATAGTGCCAAAAATATAAAGCAAATGAATAATAACTGAACAAATAAATGCTTGAATTGTTGTCTTCAACTAGCTACCTCCTTCCTATCACCGGGTAACAACCATAATGAAACTACTTATCGTCTAAATTATAAATGACGTAACGTATTTTTTCCGTAGCGCTGGGTTTAGCACTCAATATAGAATGCAAAGTTACAATGCAGTTAGTGCAGACTTTATATAAATTTAGTCATAAACAACAATCTTTTAGATAACAGCTTTAACTAAAAACTAAATAATTTTTTTCATATATACAAAAGCGAGTCTTTCAACTGATAAATTCATGTATTTTGAGAGCTTATTTATTATGTAACCATGGGAATGACTGGGATTTTTCTAACTTTATCTTCTACGTTTTTCATGCATATATTTCATCCATTTTTGTTGCTTATAATTACATAAAAAGTAACCAATACTAGAAACGATAAATAAGGCAATTGATAGATTCAAAGTAAGTGGATGCAATAAATAGGCCCCAGAAGCTATCCCTATAATTCCAAGTAGTGTTAGTTGAAATAATTGCCTTTTGGTATTTTCATAGATAGTGAACTGAAATTGTCTTCGTTGCTCCGTTTCTTTTAATTGTTCAAGCTTCTGAGGCAATTGTAGAAACTCTGTGACCGAGTGAAAGATTTTAAATATAGGCTGAGCTTGTATCCATTGCCAAACATACGCCCACTTATTGTTTCCTTGTTTGTTTAACCACTTCATAAACACAGGTTTTGCTATATCGATTAGTTCCTCTTTGGATGATAAATCGATAATAGTTCCCTCAATAGTTACATAAGCACGACCTAAAAATACAAACCTGGTTGGAACTTGGATAGGTAGCGCTTGTATCATATCGTTCAATTCTAATTTGAATGAGATGATATCCAATTCTTTTAACTGCTCGGGTTGGATGGACATCAGATCAGCTAGTAACCTTTCCATTGTTCTTGAATCAGCCTCGGGGAGAAGAAATCCTAAATGGGATAAGCATTCTACTGCTTTAGTGTAGTTTTTAGTAAGAAAACTTTCAATTAGTCCCTGAAAATAAGTTGCATCCTTTCTGGTAATCTCTCCTACCATTCCGAAATCCAGTAGGATGATTTTTCCTTCCTTTGAAACTAAAACGTTCCCTGGATGTGGATCAGCATGGAAAGTACCAGGCTCAAGCCATTGGGGAAGAAACACTTCAATAAGTCGCTCTGCCAACTGATGGCGATTCACCTCTAACTGGTCCAAAGCCACAGCATCTGTTAATCTTATTCCTTCTACCCATTCCATTACCAACACCCTTGATGTACTAAGATCCGAGTAGACGGAAGGAATTTGAACAATCCCTACATCTTTATACCGTTCTTTAAAAGAGAGTAGCGATTCCAGTTCTTTTTTATAGTCAAGTTCACGCTCTATTACTTGTCTTAATTCCTTAAACAAAACTTTGAAATTAATAAATCCTTTAGGTATAGGAACAAAATGATCAGCAAACCAAATGATAATACCCAGCGTTCGAAAATCGATTTCGACAATCGATTGAATATTAGGACGTTGCACCTTGATTGCAACGGCTGTTCCATCCTTTAAAACCCCTTTATACACTTCGCCGATTGATGCTGACGCTACAGCATCTTTATCGATAGAAAGTACGTGTTCGTGAAGAGGTTTATCCCATTCCGTTTCGATAATTCGATGGATCTCATTCCAGTCAGATGGAGGAACTTTATCTGTTAAATCATGTAATTGTTTTATAAATGCCTGAGGTAATAAATCAGCACGTGTGCTTAAAAGCTGTCCAATTTTAATTAGCAAACCTTCCAATTCAAAAAGCGTTTTCCTGAACCTCGTTCCGATTTCCCCCCAAAGTTTTTCCCATTCTACTTCAGGTTTTTTTCTTAATTTATACCAATATATTTTCATGAAGATGATAAAGGCCATAGATAGTACTCTTGACATACGAACCAGCTTATTACTTTTATTCACCACAAACCTCCTAAATTCCACTTGTTATAACTATGTTCAACACGGTAATCAAATTCATAGTAATAAAACAGTCATAATGTAGAAATTTCTAATACTACTCTTAACATGATTTTCAGAAAAAATGACTAATATTGGTGTACTGGCAATATGATGGTAACTGTTGTTCCTTTTCCTTCGTCACTGTCATACTTAATTTCCCCATGGTGCTCCTCAATAATCTTAAAACTGACCATCAAACCGAGACCTGTTCCTTCTGATTTTGTTGTATGAAACGGGTCTCCTAATAATTCTAGGTTTTCTTTGGAAATTCCATCCCCCTCATCTCTTACAGTAATCTGAACATAATTGTCATCTAACCTCTTTACTTTAACGAACAACTTTCCACCTGTTGGCATAGCTTCCATACCATTTTTAATAATATTAATAAATACTTGTTTTAGATGTTGTGCATTACATTCGATTTCTGGAAGATCTTCCTCTAATTCTTTTATGATTGCAACTGGGTGTTCCATTCCATTATGGTGATTCATTATAGCTATAACATATTCAATTAATTCTTGTAGATTATTCTTGGCATAATCCATACTGGGTCTACCGATAACGATTAGATCATCGAGTATCGAATTAATTCGTTCTAATTCATTTGACATGATCCGATAATATTCATTATCTTCTGGGTATTTCTTCTTTTGCAATTGCGTTAATCCTTTAAGAGAAGTTAGCGGATTTCTTATCTCATGGGTAATTGAAGTGGCGAGTTGTCCAACTGTAGCAAGTTGTTCCGATCGTCTCAACTCGTCATTTAATTTTAATCGAGAAGCAAGGTTTGAACAGAACCGAGTTAAAAGTATGTAAGTTAAAATTGATAATAAGCTATACAAACCAATTGCTGTTAAAACAGTTAGAGATTGAAACACTATCCCCGAAGCTACATATTTACCAATAATTCCGACTACTGTAAACCAGAAATATTTTTTGTTAATGAACAATGGTGAAAAAAGGATAAAAACTAATTCAACTGCGTTTCCATTATTAAAATCACTATTTGTTCCATAGTAAATAAGAAAATTATTAATACAATCAACAATAATAAAACTTATTAAATGTAAATATTTCACTATGTACACTCTAACTCTATTCTTTATTAAATAAAGAGATAAAAAAAGGATAGGTAAAAGGAGGGAGTGATACCAAAAACCTAATCCTTTGTCTGAGAAACCTAATTGTTCATTATTAAAATAAGGAAATATATAGTAATAAATTAGATCAAAGCCGATAAAAAATAAATAGAATAGTGGCAAAAAGAGCTTTAATCCTTTAATTTCTTCCCCTTCCATTAATAGGTTGTGACTAATATTCTTACTCATATGATTACTCCCTTATCCTGGCGATGTAATGTAGTTTAAAAGTCGGTGGACATTGGGGTTAAATTCAGCTTTCTTTCATTTATAAGGAGAGAAGATAACCACTTATTTTAAGATTCAAGAGAACTAATGCACTTTACTGCATCTTTTGTTCACTTGTCATACATTATCATGCTTATTTCTATTAATACTGTATCTTATAAACTTCTACATTTAAAGATTCGACACAAAAATACATTCACCTTCATAAGTGGCCATCTTCCTTTTAAACTCGTCTATGATTATCGGATCATTATAGTTTTTCAGTGTTAATGATTAGTATTTATCGAGAATTTTCTATAGAAAGAATCCAGTTACTCGTCGAATCTTGTTCACATGCGCACCTATATTTTTTAGTCCTGGTATTAAATCCTTTACTTTTTAATAGTGCTAATACTATTAATTTTTACAATTCTAATGCCCCATAATGAAACAAGGATGTTTTCCGCTTATGCTGCGTGAATCCAAATTCAGCTAATCTTTCACTCTTCCAATGGTCTTTTAATACTACACGCGTCTTGCCTCGGATTATTTCATCAGAAATAGACGCAGTTAATGCCTGTCCTCTAATTTCAAAGTAAGGCCCCACCTGTATTGGTCTTTCCACCAATATAACCTTGTCTGGCATTAAATAATAAAAAAGCAGAGAATTAACTCTGCTTTTTTTACTTCATCATTTTATTAATTGTATTTTCGTTAATTGCCTTTCCATTTGATAACATTTTTACTATCATATCTTCTGTTTCTCTAGGAACCTTTTTGCCAGCAAGTTTACCAACCTGCCTTACTAATGTCCTTGCTGTCTTTTCATCTTGAAGGTTTTTTCCATTAAATGAGCTAGCAACCTTAGCAATGCTTTGCTTATCTATTCCTGTCTTTTTCTCCACTTTTTTTAACAAGTCTTGACTCATAGAATCCCTCCTTTATTTATTAGATTATGATTCCTTCCTATAAAGGTTTGGATGCTTTAACTAAATTACTGGCGATTAGTAGATTTAACCATGGTTAAAAAGCTATGTTCCTATCTTTAAAGATAAGAGCTCACGAGTTGTCTTACTCTAAATGAAGTCACAAACCTTTTTGGATATAAATGCTACATTAAGAATCTAAAGAAATGATTAAGTACGAATTTATCGACAACCGCAAACTTTAAAACTTGGACAGATATATTCCAGGATACTAAAATAGCCAATGCCATATTAGACCGAGTCCTTCATCATGCGACAGTAGTGAATATTACAGGATACTCTTACCGTATAAAAGATAGATTACTTACCAAAAGAAAAAGATGACTAATCGTGTATGGAAAGAGGTTAGGCTAATGTGTTCATTCAGTGTTTCAAAATTAACGGTGTAACCGTTTAATAAGATGATACAGTTTTCGCTTGATAAAATGGCACACTTATCTTCCAGTTAAAAACCTGTCTTTCATTTAGTAATAGGGTTGAAAGAGTTTATGTAGGCATCAAATTATTACACAATTAAACACAACACAAGTGTATATTGCATTATTTTTATGCACATCCAAGGAGAAATTCTTATTCAACAAACGAAGCAATTATGTTAAATAAGAATGATGAGTATTATAAAAGATAATGAATAAAGATACCATCTTATACTAAAGCTAAAATAAGAAACTTTAGGAGGAGATTATATGCCAGAAAAACCAGCTATTACATCATCTGAATTAGGTGTATTATGGCTTACATATCAGGAAAAGACTATGATTTTACGTATATTAGAATATTTTATAGAAAAAGCCGACGATGAAAAAGCTAAGGAGATTATGACTAATTTATATGGGGAGATTGACAATTATGTTGGTAAAATCAAAGAAACTTTACAAAATGAAGGGGCTGTAATACCAGTTGGATATACTGCTCAGGATGTTAACAAGGAGGTGCCAAAGTTATATGATAATGGGTTTGACATCATGTTTGTTCGCCTATTAAAAGAAATTAGTATGGGTCTTCACTCATTAAATATCACTATGTCTTATCGAGAAGATATTGTACTGATTTTTAAAGAGCTAACTACCATTACTCAAAAGTATTACAACCTTTGCACACAATATTTACTTGAAAAAGGACTTCTTGTTAAATCTCCTTATGTTTCAATGCCAAAGTCAGTTGAATTTGTTAAAAATAAGCAATATTTGAGTGGACTCTCCGTGAATCCATTTAGCGAAAAACGTTCTTTAAATACAGTGGAAGTTGCTCAACTTCATCATTCAATTGAATCAAATGTTGCTGGGCTTCAAATGATTACTGGTTTTGGTCAATGTGCAAATAAGCAAGAGGTTAAAAACTACTTTAACGATGGAGCCGAACTTGCTAAAAGTATTGTAAAAGAATTAAGTGAAACCCTACTTCAAAACAATATTCAAGCTCCCCAAACAGCAGGTGGTAATGCAACCCGTTCAACATTAGCGCCATTTTCTGATAAATTGATGTTGTATTGTACAAGTCTTTTTTGCAGTTTTTCTATGGGCAGTGGCTCTTTAGGTACTGCTTTTAGTTTGCGGAATGATTTACCAGCTAAAATGACTATTTTTATGAAAGATATATTTGAATATGCTCATAAAGGCGCAAAAATAATGATTAAAAATGGTTGGATGGAAGAACCACCTCAAATGGAAGAACGTAACCAAATGTTGAAATGAGTGATACAGGGTCAAGGATTATAGAAAGTCTAAAAAACATGAGGCTTTATTATGAAGTATAGCTTTACCAGGATTCGTTCAGTTTCAAAATGAAAATTTATTTTAAAGATGTGTATTCATTTTTTATGGAGATTTTGTTAATGTTTTTAGCAATTTCAATTTAGCGCTTATACATTCATTTACAGGAGAAATACAAAAAGCCATTGATGTTACAAACTTTCAATGTGTTTTATCCTTGTGTATATATATTTACCATGTGGGATGCAGACGGAGAAGTGAAATGCTTTTCTATATACCTTTTGTAGTTGGATCGTTAATAAATGAACAGAGTAAAAGAGATGCCCTAGTATAAATACTCTATTTCGCAACAAATCAACCAAAGAAAAAAATCAAATTTACTCTGTTCAATCACTTTATCAAACCAGGCTAACCTTGTAAGCTCCAGTTTAGATTAAAATGGATGCTGGTTTAACCACTGTCCCCCATCCATTGTTATACATTCACCGTTTATATACCCGGCATTACTAGAAAAAAGAAAATAGGCAAGTTCAGTAATTTCTTCAGGTGTGCCTAGTCGACCTAGAGGTACACTATCTATTGTTCTCTCGATTGCTGATTCGGATTCCCACAACTTTTCAGCCCCTCCAGTTCGATCAATTGGACCTGGTGCAATGGCATTAACACGAATACCATATTTTCTTCCCCATTCCACAGCAAGGGTTCTCGTCATTGAAAGTACACCCGCTTTCGCTGCTGCTGAGTGAATCACACCCGTACCAGCATTCCAAGCATAAGTTGCTACCATATTGATAATGCTTCCTTTGATTTCCTTTTCAATCCAATGCTTTCCTACTTCACTACTACAATAGAAAGTTCCATTCAAAACGATGTTAATCACTGAATTCCAACCGTTGGCACTTAATTTTTCCGCAGGGCAAATAAAATTCCCAGCGGCATTATTGACTAAATAATCAATCTGTCCAAATTCTCGGATAGTAGTAGCTACCATTTCCTGCACATGATCAATTTCACGAACATCCATCTGAAACTTCAACACCTTAGCATCACGGTTCTTTTCATTAATTTCCTTAACTGCAAGGTCTAGTCTTTCCTCATTTCTACCTGTGATTACGACTTTTGCACCAGCTCGCGCAAAACAATCTGCCATATACTTCCCCATTCCGCTTGAACCACCTGTTACAATTACCACTTTTCCCTTCATACCCTTCCACCTCTTTAATGAATAACTATTCATTTTTACTAGTTATAGTTTATCATGAATGCGATTACATTTATAGAAGGTTTTAAATAAGAACCACATAGGTATATATAAATTGTACATTACAATCGTTAAAATTATTGTATATACTATCTGTAAGGAATTTTTTTCAATTATTTATTATTTAAGCATAGGAGTGGTTAGGAATGATAAAAAAAGAAAAAAGCTTTTATATTGGTATAGGTGTTCTTCTGGGGATTGGAATTGGTTTAATATCTTCTACACATATTAAGATCATAAACATTGGTCATCTAAAGAAATTGACAGTTAATCATAGTGATATCGATGAAGATAGTCACTAAATTCATACTAGTGTACTGTTATACTAGCGTTTATTGAAAGACAAAAAAGGTGAATTTTGGAACATGAAGGGGACAAGGTACCTGTCCCCATGGTCGAGATTAATAAACCTCCTTTTCAAAGGTTTCACCATCGTTATAGATTACTTTAATAACGAAACGCATGTCCTCGTATTGCTCCACCTCATTTAAATTAAAAATTTTATATCCAATATCAGATGAATTATGTAGGTCATCTGATTCAAATTCCTGTTCACCTATTAACGTTTGATTTTGATACTTCTGAAGATAGGCTTCTTCTACATAAATAGATGAAACCTCTCCACTATGGCTAGTTAATGAAATGATTGGGTTACCTTTTTCCATATGTACATCTGCTTGTAAAAACCCATAATAACTCGTTCCAAAATAACCTAAGTTTTCAGTATGTACTTCCCCGCTTTTGATGACATCATCATTGGACATAGATACAAAATACTGAAAGTCATATGGACTCTGCTCCTCTGCTATTTGTTCTTCCAACTCTGCTTTACTCATCTCCTGACCTGAATCAGTATATAATCCAATATCCCATTGTGGCTTTAAATCAATTTCAATTGGTACTTTTGCACGAAACAATCCTTTTTCTAACTCTTCCGCAGAAATAGCTGTGTAGTTTTCGTTCTCTCCAAGCCTGTAATTAAAAACAACTTGAGAATTGTTAGAAAGCTCCTTTATTTGCCAATCAAAGTTAGCCACTGCTTCGCCATCTTTTAATTCTTCTGTATTTAAGTCCATGTTGATGGCACTAATCCAGCTTTGTTCCCTTTGTATTTCGTCCATTGCCATCTGAATTTGACTCGTTTGATCATTAACGTTATTTATAATTTCATATTGATATTCAGAAATAGAATTTACTTGATTTTGTACTTGATCCAATCTAGATAGTAAGGTGATATTGATAACTATGCTAACAAGTAATCCTATAGCCATAAAAACCCCAGAATATTTTATCTGTTTACCAGTTTTCAATTGTTTCTCCTCCATTTTTTTATGCTCTAGATTCACTTTCAATCTGTCTATTAAATTAATATTAATTATAACAAATAATTCCACACGCATACGGATAAGCTATTGAAAATAAAAATAGGAACAGATAGACTGTCCCTATTTTTATTTTCTTGTATTAACTTTTTTGTTCTTCTAATTCGGGCTTCTCTTTTTTAGTTAGTGTAAAGAAGGCGATAAAGCCAATCAGAGAACTACTGAATAATGCTGCACCCATTGGCACTGCTGAAGCTTCGTTAATTCCAACGATAGGAGCTAATATCGAACCAACTACTAATGGAAGCATACCTAAAAGCGCACTCGCACTCCCAGCTCGATGTCCCTGATGTTTCATGGCCACTGAAAACGAACTTGTTAAGACAATCCCAATCGTTAACAGATGAATAAATATCGGTATCACTAACATGTATAATGGTCCTTCCATAATTGTCATGACTAGTAATAACGCGTTTGTACATAACGATGTAATGACACCTGTGCGAAGTAAAGTTCTTTCTTCCAGGATGTCACTCAAGCGTCCAACAAGAAAACTTCCTAAAATAATTGCTAGACCATTAATACCAAATAATAAACTAAATGCTTGCGGTGAAACATGATAGATATCTTGATAAACGAATGGTGTACCAGCTACATATGCAAAAGTTCCCCCTTGCACAAAGCCAACTACAATAGCATAACCAATAAAAGACCGATCTTTCAGTAGACTTCCCATCGTTCGGACGGAACTTCCAATCGAACTAGGTATGCGTCTTTCTTCTGGCAATGTTTCTTTTAACTTGAACGCAACCGTTGAAACAATAACGATTCCGAGTAGGCTTAAGAACAAGAAAATAGTATGCCATGTTGCAAAAGGCAATAGTAAAACAGCTCCACCACTTAACGGTGCGATGATTGGAGCAGTCGCATTAATCACCATCAAAAGCGCAAAAAATTTCGTTAATTCTTTTCCAGTAAACACATCACGCACAACAGCACGCGAAAGTACAATTCCAGCTGAAGCAGTAAACCCTTGTAAGAATCGAGCAATTACTAATATCGTTATATTCGGTGCAAGCGCACAAATAAGCGATGCAAATGCAAATAAAGTAAGGAATAGTAATAAAGGTTTTTTTCTACCTCTTGCGTCACTAATTGGACCAACAACGACTTGTCCGATTGCAAGTCCGATTAAACATGCGGTTAGACTAAGTTGCACCAGTGAAGCACGAGCCTCTAAATCATCAGCTATTTCTGGGAAACTAGGTAAATACATATCAATATTGAATGGCCCTAACATGCTAAGCATAGCGAGCAGAAAAGCCAAGCCTAAGCGCTGTTTCCCTGTTGGATTATGTAATACAGATTCATGTTCTTTCTGTTGAATTACCAACACCCCCTCTAACCTTTTATATTATGAGTGAATATGTTGGTTTAGTCTAACCATATGCAAGATGATGGTATGAATGTCGGTTTCTCCTAAGACATCAGAAGAGAGTCCCCTTTATAGGAGACTCTCCATCTAAAAAATAAAAGACTCATATCCTACTTATTAAAAACTCAAAACTCATATCCTCATTTGCTTTTATTAGATGTTCATCATGAACCGGTGCACCCCAACTATCGTCTCCACCAACACCCATTTGTTTACCTGCAATGGTTACTACGGTGTAATGAATATTCGGTAATTCGTAATGATGTTGCGCGTTCTCAAGTTCAAATGCAGTGTATGGAGAAAAATTGCATTCAAGTGCCTTATTTGTTGACGCTATGTTTAAACCTTTCCCTGTTTCGCTTGTTACACTTACCCAGCGTATACCGGTCCGGTTCCCTGATTCTTGTGGCATTACATATTTCGATAGATTATCAGCTACTTGATTTTTAAATCTACCTAGCCTTGCTCCCATTGCTCGGTCTGAATAATTTTCTTCTGGACCCATACCATACCACTCTAAATTGTGGTAATCTGCAGGAACTTTAAATGAAACCGCAAAGATAGGCATGTGTGGTAAGTGATTAGCACCTTGATATGCAGATTTCACTCGGATACTACCGTCTGAATATACGGAGTAGATTACCTTTGTCTCTATTTCGTCACTAATGGAGAATTTATAAGTGAATCCTACATCAACATGGTCATCCTCTTCCGTAAAAAGAATCTCCGTACATTTTCTAGCAAGACTTGCTGTTAACCAGCATCCTGATTCAAAACTTTGTGCATACCCTCTATCGTTATCTGTTGTAGCTCTCCAAAATAAAGGAGCCGGTGGATAGGCAATCATTTCTTCACCTGCATAATTAACTGAAGTTAAACTACCTACTTGTTTAGAAAACATAATAGTAAAATCATTACCATGAACGCCAATGTTCACGTCACCTTCTACTACTTTTAAATTCCCTTTACTAACCTCTTCTTCTGTGTCTAACTCGATGTCATACACAAACTGACCAAAAGCAACTTCATAACCAGCTTCTGCCCATAAGTTATGTTCTTTTAGCTTAAGTAATGTATGAATACAATACTCTCCAGAATCAAGTTGCAAATCATCCGGCCAATAAAAAGCAATGCGTTCTTTACTTTGCGGTTCTACATCAGCAGAAACTTTGTTTCGGTATAGTTCTTTACCTTCTACATATAGGATATATTCTAAATCATACGCTAATACATTCGTAAAAAGATGATTGTTAATAATCGTTACACCAGTCTGATCAGGTATAAGCTTGACGTTTTGATATAAAAACTTCACCTCTTGCATTTTGGGGGATAACTCCCGATTAGCATGAACAATACCGTTCGCACAAAATCCATAATCGGTTGGTCGATCGCCAAAATCTCCACCGTATGCTAAGTACTCATCCCCGTAACGATCTTTTTTTATTAATGATTGGTCGATATAATCCCAAATAAAACCACCCTGATACATCGGGAACTTATTTTCAAGGTCCGTATATTTATACATCCCACCTAGCGAATTCCCCATCGCATGCATGTACTCACAGCTAATATATGGCTTTTCGGGATTATCATTCAGATATCGCTCAATATCTGCTGGTTTTGCATACATACGACTTTCCATATCGCTCGTTGCGTTGTAATCTCGATCGTAAAAAACTCCTTCATAATGAACAAGCCTGCTTGGATCCACCGATCTAAAATAGTTGGAAACGTTTAGAATCACTTCTCCAGCATAGGACTCATTCCCACAAGACCAAATAATAATAGATGGATGATTTTTATCTCGTTCGTACATGGAAATAGCTCTATCTATGACAATATTTTCCCATTCTTTTTTGTTGCCTGGGATATTCCAAGAAGGTTCAACAGCACCCATCTTTTGCCAGGAACCATGCGTTTCTAAGTTCATTTCATCGATCACATACAAACCATACTCATCACACAGTTCATACCAGTATGTTTGGTTTGGGTAATGAGATGTACGAACAGCATTCATGTTATTTCTTTTTAATGTTTTGACATCCCATAACATATCCTCTCTCGTAATTGTTCGTCCACTATAGCAATTAAATTCATGGCGGTTAACACCTTTAAAAACAATCCGTTTTCCATTAATACACATGATTTTATCAATCATTTCAAATCTTCTAAAACCAATCTTTTGCGGGATAACCTCAACTAGGTGATCATCCTTATCGAAGATTTGAATATATAATTTGTATAAATAGGGGTCTTCAGCACTCCACAGATAAGGAGTATCAACCTCGACAGTAATTTTACCTTTTAGCTGATCAGGCTCCGTTGTTTGGGAAACTACTAAATCACCGCTTTTATCGGTTAGGTTTGCTACTACTTTTGTTCCATCTGGTACTTCTGATAAAAAGCTTAAATCTACATCAAGTGAACCAACTTTGTACGTGGCGTCTAACTGCGCACGAACATTCAAATCATTCACGTGAATTTTAGGAACAGTATAAAGATACACTTCTCGAAATATACCTGAGAACCTCCAAAAGTCCTGATCTTCCAACCAGCTACCTGTACTTCGTTGATATACCTCTACTGCTAATTTATTTTCTCCGTCATGTAAATAGGGTGTCAGCTCAAATTCAGCCGGGGTAAATGAATCTTCACTATATCCAATGAACTCACCATTTAACCATACATAGAATGCTGATTCTACCCCCTGGAAAGATATATAAACCGGCTTTTTGTCCATGTTAGTCGGTAGATAAAATGACTTCACATAACTACCAACTGGATTGTGATCCTCTGGTATGTCAGGGGGAAGAATATCATTATGACCATCCCACGGGTACATCGTATTTACGTATTGTGCTTTCCCATAACCTTGTAGCTGAATATGTCCTGGAACAGTAATATCACCCCATGATGACACATCAAAATCATTTCGATAAAAATCCTCCACTCGACTTTGAGGATTAATAGCGTAATTAAATTTCCAATTCCCATTTAAGCTATGTCTCATCTTCATAGCAGAATTGGAATTTGCTTCTGTTATTGTTTGATAATAAAGATGGTCTGAATGTGCAGGAAGTCGATTAACTGCATATACATTTAAATTTGAAAGCCAATCAATACTCGGCTCTAATGTTGATTTATAAGCTTCTTTCAATCTAATCATCCTACCTTTCTATTAAACATTTATTCCAATCATATTTATCCTAATCTTCTTCTAGGCGGTACATGACACTTTTAAAGTCATGATCTGGGTAAGGTACATTCAAACCCATGTTCATAAGTTCATCTCCACCATAAACTTCTCCAGTTTCTAAAATTCGATAATCTTTTTCGGGGTCTAATCCAGCCAACTTTATTGTATGGAACGGTCCATTTGCCTCTGCAAGCACATGGACATAGAAAAACACCGCTTTTGATTTATCTTCATTTACATGAACTGTTCCATAGTTTTGACATAGAAAAGGATCTACTACCCGATATAGGTCACCGAATTGTACGGTTTTACGAATAGATTTATATATCGATACTTGTGCTTTAATTTGTTCGAGTTCTTCTTCGGCTAACTTGGTTACATCCAATTCATAGCCTAGGTTTCCGTCCATTGCTACATGTCCTCTCGTTTCAAGTGGTGTTATTCTCCCTACCTGATGGTTTGGTACTTCAGAGACATGGGCTCCTATAGTACTTACAGGGTAAACAAGACTTGTTCCATACTGGATACGTAACCGGGATATGGCATCCGTATTATCACTCGTCCACGTTTGCGGCATGTAATAAAGCATACCAGGGTCAAATCTTCCACCACCGCCAGAACAGCTTTCAAACAAAATGTGCGGAAATCGAGAAGTGAGCTCCTCTAACACAGCATATAAACCTAATATGTATCGGTGAGCTGTTTCTTTTTGCCTAATTGGCGGAAGGCTAGCTGACCCAATTTCTGTCATATTTCGATTCATATCCCACTTCACGTAGTCAATAGGGGCACTTTCTAAAATGGCTGTCAACCGGTTTATTATTTCTTCACAAACATCCGACCTTGAAAAATCTAAAACGAGTTGGTTTCTACTTTCAGACCGTCGTCTCTCAGGTACATGTATACACCAATCCGGATGATTTCGATATAAATCACTGTCAACAGAGACCATTTCAGGTTCAAACCACAATCCGAATTTCATTCCTTTTTGATTAATCTTTTTCACTAAAGCAGGTAAGCCGTTCGGTAACTTGTCTTCGTAAACAAACCAATCACCCAAGGAAGACTTATCGTTATCTCGCTTTCCAAACCAGCCGTCATCTAAAACAAATAACTCAATCCCTGCTTCGGCGGCATGATCTGCAATGCGTAAAATGGAATCTTCATCAAAGTCGAAATAGGTCGCTTCCCAATTATTGATCAAAATCGGGCGCTCTTTATGTCTATGTTCGCCTCTACAAAGTCGATCTCTGTAAAGTTTATGATAAGTTCTTGACATGTCACCTATACCTTTTGAACTGTACACCATTACGACCTCTGGTGTTTGAAAAAACTGATTCGGTTCAAGCAACCATGAAAAATCAAAACTGTTTATCCCCATCGTGACACGAGCTTGTTCCGTTTGATCTACTTCTACAGAAGCGTCAAAGCTTCCACTATAAACAAGACTAAAACCATAAACCTCTCCAGTATTCTCTGTTGTTTCAGGTCGAGTCAATGCAATAAAAGGGTTTTGATGATGACTGCTAGATCCTCGTCTACTTCCAACTGATTGCATTCCTATTCTTAGTGGAAGCTGCTCTATATCACGCTCACGGGCATGAGCACCCGGCAAATTAACCATTTCAAAATGCTTATCACGAAAATCCACATTCATCGACGCAGCCTTTAACAGACGGAGAGAATCTTTTCCGTTATTTTCTATATAAGTAGAGCGCGTAATCACATCCAAGCCCTTATATACGGAATACGTTAACGTGATAACTAAACCTAATTCAACATCTTTTAGCCGTACTTTTAACGTTTCAGCCTCCTTATCATCTTCTACATAGGTAGCAGGGAGACCGGGTAACTTAGGCTTTCCAGAAATAATTTCATGTGAATCATAGCGAAGATCTGTTATTCTTGATCCATTTGATTGCTCAACCTGAATTGCAGGACCTCTAAAGTCCGTATTTCCATAAGCAGGGTATTCATGTGGAAGTGTATCCAGTGAAAAGCCTCTGTCTTCTTTGTTCGGATTACCAGAAAAACCTCGATCAAGATAACGAAGGTTATTAGGTACACGGGATTGTCTCACTCGCTTACCCCAATATAAATGAGCTAAATAACCCTCTTTTACAATCTGCATAACATAACTTGTATGTTTAGCCTGTAGGTGAAATACTTTACTAGATGAATCAAAAGTTATTGGCATAAGTAAAACCTCCGAATACGATTACATTTTATTTAGAATAGTGTAAACGCCTGTGTGTTCATCCAAAGTCAACCCGAGAAAAGCCTTGGTAGACAATGAATCTCGATATCTTTTATTTATATACACTCACGTGAAAGAAATGTTTTCCGCCCATTTTATACGTATAACAATCTTAGAAACTAGCTTTTCTTTTTAATACTTTCATTCCATACGCCGGTATTTCCATTTTATTTGGTACAGCCTTTCCAGTTCGTACATCGATAAGTGCTTTGTCTATAAGATCGACTACCTGTGTATCTGCACTAAAATTAGATAGGAAGATAAAATCTTTTTCACCATCCGTTCTTAATTGTGCTGTAACTGCATACGGTAACTCGCCGTTGATTACTGTTTTGATTCCTATTTGCTTTATCAACGCACCATAAAAATCAGAGTGACATTGATTTTCAATTCTTGAAGCTATATAATATCCCCTTCCTTTTCCCAATTGATTAACCGTTATTGCAGGTCTTCCTGCATAAAAATCCTCTTGGTAAATTGCTAGTGCTTGAGCACCTTCAAGATGGA
Source organism: Aquibacillus rhizosphaerae (assembly GCF_030282825.1). GTDB lineage: Bacteria > Bacillota > Bacilli > Bacillales > Amphibacillaceae > Aquibacillus_C > Aquibacillus_C rhizosphaerae. The sequence goes on along the minus strand of NZ_JASTZU010000063.1, from coordinate 528,415 downwards.
TCAAATCACATAGGTCATACACTTCAAAGGAACCCTTAAGACCAATTTCGTTATCTTGTGAAAAAATAATTTGATTTGTTTGACCATCATGCAAACCATCTATCTCCTCTGACCAAATCCCTAGTGTCTTACGAAGTGGACCAGGAAAACCTCCTAAGAAACAAAGGTCATTCTCATCTACAATCCCTGACCAATAAGTAGTTACAAACTTTCCACCATCGTTTACAAATTGTTCTATTTTTTCACCAACCCCTGGTTTTACCATGTATAGCATTGGTGCAACTACTAGCTTATATTTTGATATATCCGTGTCCATATCAATGACATCTACAGGTACACCCTTTTCCCAGAACGCTTTGTAATGATTTAGAATTGTCTCTTCATATTTCACACCTATATTACGGGGCCCTTGGGCATCTTTCACCGCCCAGCGATTTTCTGTATCAAAAATAATTGCTACCTCAGGTTCTACACTTGTACCTACTATTTCATCCAACTGTGTTAATACTTCTCCGACTTCCGTAACGTCTTGAAATACTCGAGTATTCTCACTTCCCACATGGTCTACTACGGCACCATGAAACTTCTCACTTGACCCACGACTTTTACGCCATTGGAAATACTGAACGGAATCGGATCCATGTGCAATTGCTTGTAAAGAAGATAATACATGCATACCTGGCCGTTTTAACTTACTAATTTCTTGCCAGTTCGTTAAACTCGGCGTGCTTTCCATGAGCAAGAATGGTTGACCACCTTTTAAAGATCGAAACATATCATGGTTAAAAGCAGTCCAGGCAGCCACATTAATATCATCCGCGGTAAAGTGCCAGGTTGGATACGAATCCCATGAGACGAAGTCCAGTTCTTTTGCAAATTTAGCATAGTCCAATCCTTCAAACGCTTCCATGAAATTAGTTGTCGCAGGAAGATTTGGATTCCTTTCCTTTAACGGCGCGATCTCATGTTTATAAAAATCAATCGTTTGGTCTGAAACAAATCGCTTCCAATCTAAATTTAGACCATGAACCATTGTTTCCCCCTGGGGAGCAGGTGACTCTACTTGTGACCAAGCTGTGTACGTATGACTCCAGAAGGTTGCCCACCAAGCGTGATTCAGGTTATCTAGTGTTTGATACTTTTCTTTTAACCAGTTTCGGAATGCGTCCTGACAGAAACCGCAATGACACTCTCCTCCGTATTCATTCGATACATGCCAACCAATAACTGCTGGGTGATTGGCATAACGTTCTGCTAGCTTAGCATTTATAATCTTTACTTTTTCCCGGTACACAGGTGCTGTGTAACAATGGTTGTGTCTCAACCCATGTAAATTCCTGACACGGTTTGGTCCCACACGTAGAACTTCCGGATACTTTTCAGACATCCAAGCCGGTCTCGCTCCACTTGGTGTTGCCAAAAATGCATAGATACCGTTTTCAGCAAATGTATCTAGAACATGGTCTAGCCATTTAAACTGAAAATGACCTTCCTCCGGTTCAATCGTCGTCCAAGAAAATATACCTACTGACATTACATTACAATTCGCTAATTTCATTAAACGAATATCTTCTTCAAAAACTTCAGGGTATTGGAACCACTGTTCAGGATTATAATCTGCACCGTGCAACATTTTTGATATTTTATCACTAACGGGTTTGAATTTTTTCACCATGATTTCCCTCCCTTATTCTCATTATCTACATTGTAGTAGATGGTTTTAAAATTAGTAGGAATTAAACAAGTATTTTTTGTTAAGTTGCTTCTATATGTTTTCCATGTCAAGTCATCATCGCAATTTATTTCAGACTCGGCTTCATCTTTAAAGTAAACTGGAATGGCCCACTGTATAATCTATACTTATCTAGTACGTCAGGACCACAGCTAGATGATCCAAGTCCATGTTGTTTATGGTCAACTTGTACGGTAATGAAATTTTGCTTAACTAAGTCGTACGTATGCTGCGCTTTTTCGATAGTTTCTAGTGGAAAATATGAAGCGTTAAAATCAACGTGTGGATCACCTATGAATTCGATACCAACACCACTTTCATTCGTTAATGTTGCCCAGTGTACGTCTAGCCTACTTCCATTTTCTTGTGGATAAACGTAAGGTGTATAAAGGTCTTCTACTTTTTTCGACCATACGCCAAAGGCACTTGCTTCCTTGCTATCTATATAAGCCTCGTCTGGTCCACGACCATACCACTTCACATGATCAAACATGGATGGAATTTCCATATTTAGACCGATTCTAGGGAACGTTTCCGGAAGTTTGCCATATGGATCGCCTTTTACATTTACCCTTAGTGAACCAAACGCATCGATTGTGTAGGTGTAAGTTGTTGTAATTCCCCAATTCCATATTGGTGGAGCAACACGAGCAACTACATTTACTTCTACTTGATCGTTTCCTAAAATCTTATAGTTAACCGTATCGATTCGATGCTGTAACCTGTGAAGTCCGTAATTCTTCCATTCTGTAACGGAAGGAACCTCTTTCCAGGGGATCTGTGACCATAAATCATTATCAATAGGCGCACGCCACACGTTTAGCTTTGGTCCAGCCTTAATTAGGTCGATACCTTGATATCTCCATTCTGCCAAACTACCAACAACCTTATCGAATCGAAAGATAAAATTATCCCCTTGTACGATAATACTATTGATAATATCGTCGACTTGTAACGAGATTCCCGAGCAAGCAACTTCCTTCAGTTCAGCCTTTTGGACTGGTAATTTAAACTGACCCCAAGCAACTCGATGCCCCACTTTTGCCCAATCCGTATTCTTTGCAAGCGTAAAATCAATGTTCAACCAAACATCATCTGTTGAACCATGGAACATATTTATGTCGTAACCTAACTCAACTATTTCACTAGAACGTTCCGAAATGTTTCCTATTGGAAGTATCCCATTTTCAACGATTGATTCTCCTGACATAATCGTCCATGTCGCGTGTAGATGCGCTAATGAAATAAAATCATATCGATTTGTAATCTTAACTTTGCCATTTTCCAAATCAACAGCATCGACAATAACAGGCTCGATTATTTTTTTATATTCCATTAGACCTGGTGAAGGTGTACGATCAGCCATTACCAATCCATCAATCACAAAGTTGGAATCGTGTGGATTCTCTCCAAAGTCACCACCGTAAGCAAAGTATTCTTGGCCATCTTCTGTATACTGACGAATACCATGGTCCAACCATTCCCAAACAAAACCACCTTGAAGACGGTCGTGTGTATAGAATGTTTCCCAATACTCTTTTAATCCACCTGGACCGTTACCCATTGCATGCGCATACTCACAAAGGATGTGCGGCTTTTTTAAATCTATTCTTTTCCCTAGTGCGTCCATTACTTCAACTGCTGTGTACATAGTCGTACATATATCAGAAGATTCTGGATCACGCTTTTGATCATAGCCGCTTTCTGTACGTGTGATTGCACGACTTTCACCCTCACAGTGAATAAGTCTTGTATCATCAAATCCTTTTGCCCAAGTCGCCATTGCAACATGGTTTTTCCCAAACCCAGATTCATTTCCTAATGACCACATAATGATTGATGCATGATTTTTGTCACGGTGTACCATACGCTGCATTCGGTCTAAGTAAGCAGCTTTCCATTCTGGGTCATCACTCAATTGATTCCAATTACCAATCACATCAAACCCATGCGTTTCTAAGTCTGCTTCATCAATGACGTATAAACCATAACGGTCACATAAATCATAGAATCTCGGGTCATTGGGATAGTGAGCCGTTCTAACCGCGTTAATATTATGTTGTTTCATTAGTTTAACGTCTTCCATCATCCACTCCAATGGCACCGCCCGTCCTAAATCTGGATGGTGATCGTGGCGGTTCACACCTTTAAGTTTTATTGCAACACCATTTACCCAAAACAAGCCATCCTTTAGTTCGACTGACCTGAAACCGACGCGTGTCGGGATTACTTCAGCTACATCTCCAGCTGCATCTTTTAGCGAAAGTACTAGGCTATATAAATACGGATTTTCCGCAGACCACTTATTTGGCTGTATAACATCAAAAGTTTGAACGATTGTTTGTTTGCTATTAGCTGCAATAGACATAGAAAGTGAGTCTTGTTTAGTTACGGTCGCTCTGCCATTGGCATCTAGTAACTCATAATCTAGCTTGTAGCCATCAACCGCTTTGCTACTACTATTTTCAACAACAGTCTCTATTTGCAGTACCGCATTTTCATTGTTTTTATCTAGGATCGTTTTAACAAAGTAATCTTGTACATGCACTTTAGGCTCCGCTAATAAATATACATCCCGGAAAATACCACTCAACCACCACATATCTTGATCTTCCATGTATGTGGCATCAGACCATTGATAGACTTGAACGGCAACGCTATTTTTCCCTTCTAGAATATAAGGTGTAATATCAAATTCAGAAGGCATTCTACTTCCTTGGCTGTAGCCAACCTTCTGTCCGTTTACCCAAACATAAAATGCGCTATCCACACCTTCAAATTTTAATGTGATATGCTTTTCCATCCAGACTTTTGAGATAAAAAACTCTCTCACGTATGAACCAGTCGGGTTTTCACTTGGAACAAACGGCGGGTCAACCGGAAATGGATAAACCACATTTGTGTACACCGGGTTACCATACCCGTGCATTTGCCAGGAAGATGGGACGTATAAATCATCCCAGTTACTTATGTCATAACCTGTTGTATAGAATTTCTCTGGTGATAGACTTGGGCTAGTCGCATAGTGAAATTTCCAATTTCCATTTAATAATTTAAAAAATGCTGCGTTATCACGCTTGAACGTTAACGCGCTTTGTTTGTCTTTAAACGGAACAAAATGGGCTCGATTCGGTTTACGATTTCGTTGGAGTACATTGACATTTTCCCAGTCATGTTTCATCGTAGGCAACTTTCACCCTCCTATATGTATTAGCAGCTCAGGAATGGTTCTATACCATAACCATTCTTCTGTTCACTAAACTTTAAAGATAGGTACCCGGTCCCACGAATGTGAGACAAGATACCTATTCCCAAATTAACCCTTTACTGATCCCATCATACCGGCTACGAAGTGTTTCTGCATGAAGAAGAATACAGCAGCTGTTGGAAGTGTTGCAAAAACAATTGCCGTCATAATGACACCATAATCCGGTGTATAACCAGAACCAAGGTTTGAAATTAACAATGGAATCGTTAACTTGTCTGGTGATTGTAAAACAACTAATGGCCATAGATAGTTGTTCCAACTATTCATGAATGCAATAATTGCAGCTGCCGCAAAAGTTGTTTTCATCGTAGGTACATAGATACGGAAAAAGATGCCTATTTCACTTAACCCATCCATCCTTCCAGCTTCCACCAATTCTTTCGCAAACATTTTTGTATTTTGCCGGAAGAAAAAGATGAAAAAGGCTGTAACAACTGTAGGTAATAATGCTGCCGCTAATGTATCAATACCTAAGAAAGGCGCTGTCCCAGAAATTTGTCCGAATAAACGGTACAACGGTATCATAATTGCAGCAAATGGAATCATCATCGATATAAGTAGAATACTAAACACTCTATCCTTTCCCGGTGAGCGATAGATTTCAAAGCCATAACCAGCTAAAGAAGCAATTAATAGTGTTAGGAATGTTGTAATTACTGCTATTATGGTTGAGTTAATCATGGCGTTCATGATATCTACTTGACCAAATAATACTTTCAAGTTTTCCAATAAATGCGTACCGGGAAGTAAACGACCTTTGGTAACATCTACGGATTTATTAGTCATACTAACAAGCATCCATAAAAATGGAAATATGGACACTAAAGCTGCAATACTTAGAAACACATAAGTCGCTATTCTCTTTAATTGCTTCATTTTCGATCACCTGCCACTCTAAATTGAATAATAGATAAAATTACAACGAGAATAACAATGACGTAGGATACAGTCGCTGCATATCCAAAGTCTGGTGTATATTCAAATGATAGGTTGTAAATGTACATCGAAATAGAAAGTGTCGCATTTGCTGGACCACCACTTGTAATATTCATAACCTCATCAAATAATTGTAATGTACCAATTGTCGAAACAATAGATGTGAATAAGATAATTGGTTTTAACATTGGAACTGTAATAAAGAAGAACTGCTGGATTGCAGAAGCCCCGTCAATTCTTGCAGCTTCATACATTTGCTTATCAACATTCTGTAATGCTGATAAATAGAAAATCATGTTGTAACCTGTCCATCTCCAAGTAATAGCCATAATAATTGTAAGCTTTGCTAAGAATGGATCTGATAACCAATTTAATGGTTCTGAAACAAGATGTAAATTTAGCAGTAACTCGTTAATTAGACCGTCTACACCAAATAAATATTTAAAGATAACTGCGTATGCAACCAGTGACGTTACACACGGCAAAAAGATTGCTACTCGGAAAAAACCTTTGAATTTCAATGTAGAATCATTTAGTAGAACAGAAAATAATAATGCTAGGACAATCATTACTGGTACTTGAACTAATAGATAAATTAACGTATTGGTCAACGCTGATATAAAAGTTGGGTCATTAAATAGCCTCATGTAGTTCTCTAAACCTACATATTCAAGGTTAGTACCCATCCCAGACTGAAATGAAAGAAGAAGTGCTTGTATCATAGGATAAAAGTAAAATAACGATATTCCTACTACCGCCAGAACAATAAACAACCAACCCATATAATTTTTCTTAAAACGTTGAGCGAATGTCTTTTTATTTAATGGATTTTCTACATTCGTAACTTTTGTCAATTGACTCATGTTTCCATTCCTCCTTACTCATGAGAAAGACTCGGCTTTATAAGGAAGATGATTCCCCCTGAAAATGAATCGTTTCTAGAATCCCCTCATTTTAAAAATAACGTGTTTTCAAATTTGCCGATGATTCTCTTTTTAGGTCATTGACAAGACATGTTTAGATACAAAGCCTAAGGTAATAGCGCTGTTTTGGCATCGTGTACTACTCATCCAAGTTTCAGGCTTCTCCTTAGGCTAATTAATATTAATTACTTTAATCAATTTCATAATACCTATTTCAGCGCCATCCATAACAATATGTAGTTGGATAAAAACATTTCCAAACTATATTTCGTTATAGATGGGTGTTTAAGGTAATTATGAAATTGATTCACTTATTTTAATTGTGATTCTGCTTGAGCTTGAGCATCTGCAAGTACATCTTCTAAAGCTTTGCCTTTTAGATAATTTTGCACTTCAGCAGCTATGATATCCTCGATTGCATACGTGTTTAAGCCCATATTTACCGGAGGAACATCAGCCATCCATTCAGAGAAATCTTTTACAATTGCTTGCCCACCAAAGAATTCATTTGGAGTAGCATAAACTTCACTACTTGAAGCTGGTTTATACGTACCAATTGCACCTACTTCAGTTACTAAGTCTTCGTAGAATGGCGTGCTTGAGCCGAACGTTTCACCTAAAAATTCAGCAGCTTTTTCTTTTCCATCAACATTTAGCACATACCATGAGCTACCACCTTGGTTAGACGCTTGTTCTGCCCCTTCAATGTCTAAACGAGGAGTCGGAGCAACTGCCCATTTCCCTGATTGAGATTCTTCAGCTTCAACACTAGCAGCAATCCAGTTACCAACAGGAACAGTTGCCACATCACCACTATTGAATGCTGCAAGGAACTGGCTCCAGTCAGAGTTAGCTTTCACCATGTCAGCTTCCATGATTGCTTTATAGTTTTGCAAAGCCTTTTTCAAAGGTTCATTGTCTACTAGATTTACCGTTGTTCCATCATTCTCCACGTACCATGCACCAGCCGTTTGCATCATAACTCGTAAAAGACCTAAGTCGTTTGGATCTAGAGAAATGAAATCTTTACCCGTTTTCTCTTTTACATCTTTACCGATTTCAATGTATTTTTCCCACGTAATATTAGTTAAATCATCCGTTGTATAGCCAGCTTCTTCAAGGTAGTCTGTCCGGAAGAATAATCCCGTTACACCTGTATCAAATGGTAAACCATACTGTTTTCCGTCAAAACTAGTAGATTCCAATTTATACGCTGCAAAGTCATCCGTGTTGAAATAGTCATCGATTGGGAAGAAAGCATCTGGATATGCTTGCAAGAAACTTTGCGCACGTTGATCTTCAATTAATACAATGTTAGGCATTCCTTTCATCGTTCCTGAACTTAATCCAGTATTTAATTTTTGAACGATATCCTCTTGCGCATTTTCTATAATGTCTAATTCCAAGTCACCTTCATAATGCTCTTTCGCAATGTTTAGAGCTGCAATATTAAAATTTACATCCCATGCCCAAGCTGTAATTGATGTTGTTTCATCCCCTGAAGCCTTATCACCTGAGCTAGAATCATTATCACCTGAACTTTCAGAACCCTCACCACTACAGGCAGCTAGAAAAAGAATAGATAAAACCGTTAACACTAAAAACCATTGTTTTTTCATTAAGAAAAACCCCCTCTTTTTTATAAAACACTTAATTGAAAGCGTTATCATAACGCTTGATTTAATCATAACACCGAATCAAATGGGACTGTTAGAACGATATTTAGAAAATAATTTGAATATTTTTAGACATTTATGTAAGCGTTAACAATATGAATTGTACTATATTTAGAAATTGGAATATCTTTAGATTTTCAATTGTCATTTCTTTGTATGCCTGGCTCCTCACGTTCTAAAAAGGAAATCCACTACTACTTAAACAAAGCCTTAAAGTAAAACAAGGGATAAAAACTAACACTCGTACGATTTGAGTGTTAGTTTTTCTTAATTAGAGGCAAGTTAATTTTTACTTTAGTTCCTTTTCCTAGCTCACTTGTTATCTCTACCCCGTATTCTTTACCATATAATAACTGTATTCGTTCATGTACATTTCGCACACCGATGCCACTAAATAATTGACGTTTCTCTTTAAAATAAGGTGATTTTTTTTCAGCCATTCCGTCTCCACTATCGATGACTTCACATATAAGATTATTATCCTTTTGGGCAATCAATAGTTGAATATATCCATTCTTTTTATTAGTGAACGCGTGAAAAAAAGCATTTTCGATAAATGGCTGAATGATTAACTTCGGCAAATGATAGTCCACACAATCTGGAGAGATGAGGTAGTTAACCTTAATTCGATCACCATATCTCGTCTGATTAATTAGGACATAGTTTTTCATATTAACAATCTCTTGTTCAACGGTAATTGTCTCATCCACATTTCCTAAAGCATTTTGCAACAAAGAAATGAGAGCGTCCATCGTATCAAAGGCGGATTCTTTCTTGCCTTCTTTTACTAAAAATTTAATCGAAGTTAACGTATTATAAAGAAAGTGTGGATTGATTTGATGCTGCAATGCTTCTAATTCCGCTTTTCGTTGTTTTCGCTGTGTTTTCATTAATATATTCACATATTCGTGTAACTCATTGAGCATATAATTAAATGAACTTGCAATTTTTCTGGCCTCATAGCCCCCGTTCACTTGGACAGGCTTACTAAAATCGTACCTAGCCATATTAGAAATTTGATTAACTAATTTACTTAACGACACCGTCATTCTTCTTGATATAATAAAAACCACAAACACAGCAATGATAACAATTCCAATACTAATAAAAACTATTTCTCTCGTATCAACTAAATTATCCATCACTAAATCCTTGTCAATCAAATTAACAATGTATAGGTCAAGGGCAGGTAAATACTCTGATAACATCAAATAATCTTTTTCGAATACGTTAATTTCTTTATACTCTAAATTTTCGTCTGAAATTTCGTTCGTATAATTTAACAAATTCTGTGCATTTTCCCCTATCATTTCTCGTTGATTGCTGGAAATAATCCTCCCATCACTATTCATCACTAACACATTGTTTCCCTGACTTGTATAGCCTTCATAAAATTCTCTAAAATTTTGTTCACGGATTGGAACATACAAATAGCCATAGATATTCCCTGTCGATCTTTCAGTAAGAGCTTTTGTTGCCACAATCATTGGGACTCCAAGCGTCACTTCTGATGAATCAAACTGATATAATATTTGATTTGGATTTTCACTTGTCTTAATCGTCATTGGGTGATTGACTAACGTTTCCGCAGCAATTGGCCAATTGGAATATTTCATGTTAAATAAATGAGAATTAACTCCTAATAAAATCAGGTTTGCATCATTAGGATTATCATAATAGATACGTTCCATTTGCTGTTTTATCGCATAGAACGATGTATTCATCTCTACGGAGTTTCCATCTTCTTTTGTCAAACCCTCTTTAATCGTTCCATTATTCTGAACATCAATCCATGTAACAATAACAGAGTAATTAAAAGCTTCGAACCGTTGTTTAATTTGACTGATTACCTTCGTATTGGTAATACTGAATGTTTCCATAAAAAGATTACTAGACATGCGAATTGTGCTAAAAGTAATCAAGACAGATACGGACACAATACTTATAACCATCACCAGAAACATTTTCACAAATAAGTTGTTTTTTTTAATAAACGTTAGCATTTTTGCCATAAGGTTACCCTCAATTCATTGAAGATGCTTCTTTTCGATAATTACTTGGGGACATTCCCGCTATCCGCTTAAACACTTTACAAAAGTAACTTGGATCTGAATACCCAACCATTTCACTTACTGTTGCTATTGATATTGTACCGGATTTCAAAATAAGCTTGGCTTTATCAATTCTCACCTGATTCAAATACTCACTAAAGCCTTCTCTATGATGGGTACTAAAATAACTAGATAAATACGATGCATTAAAATGAAAATGGTTCGCTAATGTCGTTAGGGAAAGTGGCTCTGAATAATAATCGTCAATATATTGTAGCAATAACTGCATTTTCGTTGGACTTTCCTCATTATCTTTTAAAACAATTTTATTAACTTCTGATAAAAAATCATAGAAATGAAAAAGTGCAGAACTTGCATGTTTTGCTTCATTAATATTAGTAAAATAATCATACTTCTTTGACTCAATGTCTGCCGTGTCGTATTTCATATTTCCTAACAGAACAATAATATTAAAAATAATGTTCTCCAACCATGACTTATATTCAAATATATCTTTTGTATAGTTACTCGCCAAAGAATCTACATGCTCTGTTAAATATTGCATCGCAACACTAAATTGCTTATGCTTGAAAAAATCAATAAATTGGTTTAAATCAAAATGTTTACTATCTTCTACTACTTCAGGCAAATCATCGTACATGATTAATTTTCTATCTTGTAGATAAAAGAAATAATTTTTCATCCGAAGAAGGTTTTCTTCATATATTTCTTTTAATTGGGAAATGGAAGAAAAAGGCTTACTGATAATCCATTGACTTTCATAATCAGAATCGTTGTATTTCTTTCCCAGTTCTGAAACTGCTAGTTTAATAGAAGTTAACTGGTTTGGCTCAAAATTAACAATATATATGATAGCGTTTTCATAATTTGGAATAGAATACATCTCCATTGACTCCATATGCTTTGCCATTTGATCTTTTATTTCCTTGTAAGTTAAGACCTTTTCTTTATCTTCAGTCCTACATACAGCTACTATTATAAATTGGCTATATGGAAAAGCTGAGGCAAGTGTGGTTTCACCTTTCATTAAAGTGTAACCTTTTATACTTTTTTTCAAGAGTTCTTCTACCGAAGCTGGTTGATGTTTTGATTCATTGTTAGCTCTGTCAGGGGCAATTTTTCGCAACGTATTTATTAACTCTTCTCCATTTAGCTTTGGTTTTAATATATAATCGGCGACACCATTTTGAAAAGTGGAACGAACATAATCAAAGTTTTCGAAGCTGCTTAATACCAGGATTTCAATCGTAGGGTACTTGGCTTTAACTTCTTTAACAAACTCAATACCATCCATGCCAGGCATAACAATATCAGTAATAATAATGTGAGGTTGACTTTGTTCAATTAACTGTAGTGCCTCCTTTCCGTTTCCTGCTTCTCCAGCAATTTGAAAGCCTTCTTCCTCCCAGTTGATGTAGTTAATAATCCCTTGTCTAATAAGCATCTCATCATCAACGATTAGTACTTTCCATGGTACATTCATATCGTCCCTCCTCGTTCACTTTAACTCTATCAGATATAAACCTCCATATACAGTTTTGGAATAGGTTCCTTATTAGTTTTACCCACTGTATTAGAATAGGAACTCCTAGTCAATTGCATTTTTCAGGTGTCCTAATCTCGGTTCAACTATGCCAAATAATTTTATATTTGATTTTATTATACAAAAAAACGTTACATAACTCTAGAAAGGTTTGCTTATTAATATATCACATTTACTTTTTGGAGGGAATGGTAACAATTAAGGACATGCCTAAACTAATTTTAATTGAAAGAAGAACAACGAACCAGTCATCGAATTTCCTCCAGTTCCTAATCCATGGTTATAAAAGCGTTTAGGTGCTATATAATTAATAGTACAAACAGAGTCCTTCACCTAAACCTACTACTTTACCTTATCAAATATTACAAGCCTTACATCGGCAAGGTCCATACTCGCATCTGCGAAAGGGGCTTCTTTTGATAACCAAACTTCTATTAAATGGAGGCGATTCTTTGAAAATAACATCAAAATATGACCAACATAACATGTCGTTACTTGATTTAGTTGAATTCTTAGAGGAACGCACTCAAAATCCAGTACTATTAGAAACAACAGATTTTGAGCTTATTACTTATAGTGGAAACTATCAACTCCTTGATGATGTTCGCAAAAATACAATCCTTGACAAAAAAGCTCCCCTGTATATTATTGATTGCTTAACGGAAGAAAAAGTAGTCGAAACAATTGAATCTTCTCATGAACCAATCCGGTTACCTTGCATTCCAAAAATTGATTTTACAGAGCGCGTTGTATTTTGTATTCGAGAAGAGAATATATCGATAGCCTATTTATGGGTACAAGAAGCAAATCGTAAACTGACTGAAGAAGACTTTAATATAATTACCTCAGTTGGTGAGGAAATAGCAATAAAAATGAAACAAGACCATCGTCCTGCTAAATCCACGGATCAACGTCTTCTCACTAAACTGCTCGAGGGGCAATATACAAGTGAGAAAATGCTGCTTTTTGAAGCAGAGATGTCTGGAATCACTCTTCCGCTAGAATTTGTAATAATCATCTTTTATGTACCTGAAAATAAACTATTGAATCGTTTACTTAAGTACATTCGCTCCTATTGTTTTTATGAGAACGAATATTCCATGTTCGTCAAAAATGAAAATCATGTAACCCTTCTGATGGGAAGAGGAGAAAAGATGGAGGAAGATTTGTATTCTATGGCGGATCGCCTTATTGAAAAAAACGTGAAACAGAAAAATAACGCAAACGCGATTTTCTTTGGAATCAGTAATAAATCTAGAAATCTATTAGAATTGCATTCTCACTATCACGAAGCATTGGAAGTCATCAACATACACAAATCATTTAGGGAGCCGAACATCTCCTATTACTATCCTAAGCTAGGAATTTATAGTCTATTACCTAGCATTCAGGAAAAATATACAAAAGAAGGTTACATCAATACTATTATTTCTGACTTAGAAAGATATGATTTGGCCAATCACACCGCATTACTTCCCACGTTAGAAAAATACATTACCTTAAACTGTAAAGGTGTAGAAACTGCAGAGGCACTTTTTATCCATCCAAACACACTAAGCTATCGCTTAAAGAAAGTTGTGCTTTTAACGAATATTGACTTCGATGACATGAACATGCGAACTACACTTTATATTGATTTATTATTACAAAGCTATAAATAATCAACAAATGTTTAGAATGCCATACCATCCCCTACTGAAATCAAAACTACATTCGACCTTATTATTGTAGGTAGAACACAAATCTTTTTCAAAAATATTGGGCTTATCCAACGATATAAACATATACTCCATTTAATAAGATGAATAGTAAGATATGCCCTCTCGTTTATTAAGGTTGTGAAATGATTTGGAGGAAGAGGCCAATGGAATCAATCATGCGAAACTTTTTTCTATTTCTAGGTAAAAGCAAAGCAGTTAATACGTTTGCCAAAAAGTTTGGGCACAAACTTGGCGCAAGTAAATTTGTGGCTGGGGAAACGTTACAACATGCAATTGAAACTGCTTCAAGGTTAAACAAAGATGGCAGAGTTGTCACGCTTGATCATTTAGGTGAATTTGTTTCCACTCAACAAGACGCAAACGCTTCAGCACAAATGATATTAAAAACATTGGATGCTATCCACGACTCTCAAGTAGAGTCCCATCTTTCTTTAAAAATGACATCTTTAGGCTTAGATATTCATAAAGATGTTTGTCTAAAGCATATGTATGACATCTTAGAACGAGCAAAAAAATATAACATCTTTGTTCGAATCGATATGGAGGATTTTGCCCATTGCCAAGTTACCTTAGATATTTTCAAAGAGCTACTCACGCATTATGACAATGTAGGATCAGTTATTCAAGCCTATCTTTACCGGGCTGAAGATGACATAAAAGAACTTGATGCTTACCATCCAAACCTCCGCCTCGTTAAAGGTGCTTATAAGGAATCGGACAAGGTTGCTTTTCCAGACAAGCAGGACGTCGATACAAACTTCAATAAGATTATTAAACTTCACTTACAAAACGGAAACTATACCGCTATTGCAACACATGATGAAAAGGTGATTCAGCAGGCAAAACAATATGTAGACGAAAAAAATATTTCAAGTGATCAATTTGAATTTCAATTGTTATATGGAATTTGTGAAGATCTTCAAAAACAGCTAGTTAAGGAAGGATTCAAGGTTCGTGTTTATGTTCCATTCGGTGTCGATTGGTTTGGATATTTTATGAGACGTTTGGCTGAAAGACCAGCAAATGTCTGGTTCGTACTTAAAAACATGTTTAAGTAATGTGTATAAAAAATGCGCATAACTGCTTATAAACAAAGAAAAACAAGGAGGAAATTTAATTATGGTACAATTATATCGGCATGAGCCTTTTACAGACTTTACAGTTGAAAAAAATAAAAAAGAATTTGAAGAGGCACTAAAAACAGTAGAAGGTTATCTCGGTCAAGACTATCCATTAATCATTGGTGGAGAGCGGATTGAAACAGAGGAAAAGATTATCTCAGTAAATCCCGCGGATAGAGACGAGATTATTGGTCGAGTTTCGAAAGCAAACAAAGCGATTGCAGAACAAGCAATGCAAGTGGCCGATGAGACCTTTCGATGGTGGAGAAAAACGAAGCCAGAAATGCGAGCCGACATTCTTTTTCGAGCAGCTGCCTTAACCAGAAAACGCAAGCATGAATTTTCTGCTTTACTTGTAAAAGAAGGTGGCAAGCCATGGAAAGAGGCAGATGCAGATACAGCAGAAGCTATTGATTTTATGGAGTACTATGGAAGACAAATGCTTCGTTTAAAGGATGGGATGCCTGTAAATAGTCGTCCGATTGAAAATAATCGCTTTAATTATATCCCTCTAGGTGTTGGAGTCGTTATTTCACCATGGAACTTCTTATTTGCGATTATGTGTGGTACAACAGTCGCTCCAATTGTTACCGGAAATACTGTTTTACTAAAACCAGCAAGTACAACACCTGTTATTGCTTATAAGTTCATGGAGGTTCTTGAGGAAGCTGGTCTTCCTAATGGTGTCATTAACTATATCCCCGGAAGTGGATCAGAAATTGGAGATTATTTAGTCGAGCATCAACGTACAAGATTTGTAAGTTTTACTGGTTCTAAAGAGGTTGGCCTTCGAATTTTCGAAAAGGCTGCAAAAGTAAAAGACGGACAGATTTGGTTGAAACGTGTTGTTGCCGAAATGGGTGGTAAGGATACGGTAGTCGTGGATAATGATACAGACCTCGATTTAGCCGCAGAGTCAATTACTATATCTGCTTTCGGTTTTTCAGGACAAAAGTGTTCCGCAGGCTCTAGGGCAGTAATACACCAAGACGTCTACGATAAGGTTTTAGAACGAGTCATTCAACTAACGAATAAGTTAACCATCGGTGATCCTGTTGATGTCACGAATTACATGGGTCCAGTTATTGACCAAGCAGCTTACGATAAAATAATGGGTTATGTTGAGATTGGCCGACAAGAAGGACGCTTGTTGACAGGCGGTACAGGTGATCAGTCTAAGGGATGGTTTTTTAGTCCAACTGTGATTGCTGATGTAAAAGAAGATGCCCGAATTATGCAGGAAGAAATTTTCGGACCAGTCGTAGCCCTTTGCAAAGCAAATGATTTTCAACATGCATTAGAAATAGCAAACAATACGGAGTATGGATTAACTGGGGCAGTTATAACGAACAACCGAGAGCATTGGGAACAAGCACAAACTGACTTCAACGTTGGCAATTTATACTTAAATAGAAACTGTACTGGAGCTATTGTTGGCTATCACCCATTTGGTGGCTTCAACATGTCAGGTACAGATTCTAAAGCTGGTGGTCCAGATTATTTGCTCCACTTTTTACAAGGAAAAACAACTTCGGAAATGCTATAAAATAGATTTCTGAAGCTGTAAATTCTATTAATCTATGCAGGTGGGGTATGAAATAATACCCCTACTCTCTTTTACTCTCTTTCGAAAAAACTATTAACCGAATAAAACGATATTTCTTTCGTTTTAAATATTTTAGGAGGTATGTTACATGACAGCTGCAACATTATTCTGGCTTTTAGTCCCAATGCCACTCACCGTCGTATTGTCATTAATTAGTTTACTTAGAGAAAGGAGGAGAAATTAACGATGGAAACAGCTACATTAGTAACCTTCAGTGCATACTTAATAGGGCTACTCGTTATCGGGGTTGTCTCTTATCGTTTAACAAATAATCTATCTGACTATGTTCTTGGTGGAAGAACATTAGGTCCAGGGGTTGCTGCACTTAGTGCCGGAGCTTCTGATATGAGTAGCTGGCTACTTTTAGGTATGCCTGGTGCTGCGTATGCAACCGGAATGAATTCTATTTGGATTTGTATTGGTTTAACGCTCGGTGCCTACTTAAACTGGCAGTTTATTGCAGGTCGCCTACGTTCTTATACGGAAGTAGCAAAAGACTCTATTACTGTTCCGGACTTTTTAGAAAATCGTTTTCGTGATCGCTCCAAAGCATTACGCTCCATTTCAGCACTCGTTATCCTAATTTTCTTTACCTTTTATACATCCTCTGGTCTCGTTGGTGGTGCGCTACTCTTTCAAGAATCCTTCGGCATGAGTTATAATTCAGCATTACTGATTGGTGCAGTTGTTATCATTTCATACACATTTCTAGGTGGATTTTTAGCGGTTAGCTGGACAGACTTTATTCAAGGTATATTAATGTTCTTAGCTCTTATTGTTGTTCCAATCGTCGCTATTGGGAAAGTTGGTGGTTGGAGTGAAACAGTCTCTACTGTTGCAAATATGGATCCAGCATATGTAAATGTTTATGAAGGTATGGGATTTCTTGCAATTGTTTCTTTGTTAGCCTGGGGATTAGGTTACTTTGGCCAGCCACATATTATTACTAGATTTATGGCAATGAAATCTGTTAAAGATGTTCCCGCTGCACGATTAATCGGAATGACATGGATGGTAATCGGATTGTTTGGTGCGATTTTCGTTGGTTTTGCTGGGATCGCCTACTTTGCCAATGATCCATTGATTGTTGGCGATATCGATAATAGTGAAAAAGTATTTATTATGTTTACAGATGTTTTATTTAATCCATGGGTATCGGGTATTTTGCTTGCGGCTATCTTATCCGCTATTATGAGTACAATCGATTCCCAATTACTCGTATCCTCTAGTGCATTAGCAGAAGACTTCTATAAGGCGATATTACGGAAAGGCGCTAGCCAAAAAGAACTCGTATGGGTTGGAAGATTCGGTGTGCTATTGATTGCATTGATTGCCGTTATTCTCGCAATTCAATCGAATCCTGCTAATGAAAATGCATCCTCCATACTTGATTTAGTTAGCTATGCATGGGGTGGATTTGGTGCAGCATTTGGACCAGTCATCATCTTAAGCCTATTCTGGAGAAAGATGACACGAAATGGTGCATTAGTCGGGATTATCGTTGGTGCTTTAACCGTCATCATCTGGAAGCAAATAGAAGGTGGATTATTTGATCTATATGAAATAGTTCCTGGTTTTGTATTAGGTTGGATAGCGATTGTACTTGTTAGTAAGCTTGGCAAGGAACCTTCTCGAGAAATTGTAGATGAATTTAACAAAGCCCGTGCATTAAGTAAATAAGTTATTTTGATTAGCAGGCCTGCTTTATAAGAAGGCCTGCTAAATTCATGTAGAATCCAATACAACTTCAGTCAAACAGATGACAATGTCTTCACCCTAAGTAGAACAAGAAGACCAGTGAATTTTTACCGAAATTCTTGCTTTATGGTCTCTTTCCCTTTGTCAAGTGTCTCCGGTCTGGGGCTAATGGTGGTTGCTCTAACCAGCCGTTTTCAATCATCAGGTTTGCTCCGTCTTCTGCATACTTACCTAACTCTCCTGTAAGCGTTATATACATCGCAGCTAAATCTCGTCTAGAGCTTACACTAAGAGATGAACCGTAAAACGCAATAGCAACCTGCGTGGATAGTTGAACCTGGTACATCATCCACTTATCCGAAAAGGGAGCTTCCGTTGCATCTGTCACAAATGACTGCATAGACATTGGTGAATTCAGCGTTTCTTCCCGAAAAATATCTTCAAATAATTCAATATGCTTGTTTGACATCTTTGTTCCTCTGTTAATAAATTTACGAACCTTATCTGATTTCACCACCTGGCTAAATCCGACTTTTAATGCTACATGCAGATGCATTTTATTCATATTAAACGTAATATCGCCTATCTCCATTGCAGTGAGTGGACGGCGTTCATCAAACCACCCTGTTAAAAAACTTTGTTGTTTAACAAAATCAATCGAGGTAGGAGGAGTTAATACAGGTGGGCGCGTATATGTTCCTTTCGTTAGCATTGTATCAATTGTTTTATCAAATAACTGCATTGTTTCTGTATAGCCTTTAATATAGTAGTTCCGAAAGTCTTCCCGAACCGAAGTACTAACAGAAAGACTATATCCTGTTAACCCTTGTAAGGTCATAATGTACATATAATAAAGATAAAATGAATCCTGAAATAAACGAGGTGCATGAATGTTAACATCCTGCTCAGTAAACCCTTGAGGAATTGGCTGATTTTCTCCTTCGAAAAATTCTTTGATTTTTTCCACATGATTTTCCGATAAAACCAATGCTATCTGATAAATCTCACGAATATCTTCATCTTCTA
This sequence comes from Aquibacillus rhizosphaerae, assembly GCF_030282825.1. Taxonomy (GTDB): domain Bacteria; phylum Bacillota; class Bacilli; order Bacillales; family Amphibacillaceae; genus Aquibacillus_C; species Aquibacillus_C rhizosphaerae. The sequence continues at coordinate 509,093 of NZ_JASTZU010000063.1, read as the reverse complement.
TATGTTCTAGTGCATATTTAATAAAGCAAATTGACATCGTATCGAACATGTATTGGGTCCAAAGACTTCCAATTTCAGGTGCAGTAAGTGGTAACTGATTCTGTTCCATAAAAATCTCCTTTTTCCAAGTTACCACTATAATTTGTCGATTTTACAATTTTATACATCATAAGAAAGCATAAATAACAAAATGAAACCTTAAATATGTTTTTTTACAATCTTCGAACTTGATATAAAGTCCGCACTAACTTCCTTGCGTTTTTTTCTAAGTTGAGTGCTCCATCCAACGCTACGGAAAAACCCCCTCATATCTCTTCATTCACTTTTATAATATAGCTGCATATATTGTCAGTGAGATACTAGGAGGTGTGCTGGGTTGAAAACAGATTATTCTAAGGATATCTCTCTGAGTGATGACATGACAATTCAATTACAACAAAAAATCATACACCTTCAATCTGAGTTAAAGAAGTACCAAAACAGAGTAAGGTTGTATAGAAAAGATTACTTTTCACTTGGAATGGATGCATTAAAAAATAAAACGAAAGAATTAACCAATTATAATTTAGAATTGGAGCAAAAGGTAACATCTCTTGAAGCTGAATTGAATGACAAGTTTGAAGAGAACAGAATGTTAATCAAAAAAGTTGAACAGCTAGAAATACTTCTAGAAGAAAAGGAAATGCAAATAGAAGATGATGCACTACAAAAAGGTGACCCCGCTGAAAAAAAGCAGTATGATGACTCTGTTTCAAAAGATTACTTACAAGTTATAAAAGATATAGTACTGAGATATAGTGAGATGCTATGCATCATGGAGGCAAAACAGGAGGATTTAGAGGAACAAAAAAATAGCATATATGACAAATTCAATGAATATGACAATCGCATGAAAAGTTTAGAGAAACTATCAAAGACTCGTGGAAGCGGCAATTTATATAATGAAATTAAAACCTCAACAAGTGATCATACGGAATGAATTCGGCGAAAACCTTATCAAATATGAAAATGCGAAATCGTTAAATAAAAGAGGTATTGACTTTAGCGAAAAAGACAAAATCAGCCCTGATAAACATATGTTTAACAGGGCTTTTGTTTGCTAGTTGGACCGCGTAATGGTCCTTTGATTAGAATGAAAATTAGTAGAATCCTAAATCTTAAATCTTTTAACCAGATCTTGTAATTCTTCTGCCATTTGTGATAATGATTCTGCCGAAGCAGTGATTTCTTCCATGGAACCTAGCTGTTCTTCGGTAGATGCGGCAACATTTTGCGCGTTAGCTGCTGATTGCTCGGAAACATTTGCAACCGTCTCTATCGTTTGTACCATTTCTTCAGATCCCGCATTAACCTGTTCAACGATAGCGGAAACCTCTTGGGATTGAGAAGAAATATCTTCAATCATTTTGGCAATTTCATTAAACGAGTTACCTGTTTGGTGAACCATTTGTAATCCATCTTCAACAGACTTTGATCCTGCATCCATTGAATCTACTGCTCTGATTGACTCCGTTTGTATTTCACCAATTAGTCGACTGATTTGACCAGCAGCATCTCCTGATTGTTCAGCGAGTTTCCTTACCTCATCAGCAACGACAGCAAATCCTTTTCCATGTTCACCAGCTCTTGCAGCCTCAATTGCAGCATTTAAAGCTAATAAATTCGTTTGATTAGCGATTTCAGTGATTAACTCGACTATTTGGCCAATTTCACTTGATTTAGTACCTAAAGCATTAACTACAAGGGATGTATTTTTAACTTGCTCCTTCACATCACTCATTTGCTTAATTGTACGTCCTACTACTTCGTTTCCTTCTGCTGACTTTGTATTCGTTTCTATAGATAGGTCCGCAACAGAAGTAATCGAAATCGCGACTTGATCCATTCCCTTTGAAATTTCTGTCACAATCTCACTTGTTTTATTAATACTATCCACTTGCTTCTCAGATCCTACAGATACCTCTTGCACTGCAGTCGTTATTTGTTCTGTCGCCTTACTTGTTTCCTCAGCACTTGCAGTTAACTGTTCAGACGAGGCAGCAACTTGCTCTGAAGTATAGCGAACCCGCTCGATAAGGTTTCTTAATCCTTTAACCATATCATTCATCGTATTCGTTAACAATCCGACTTCATCTTTAGACTTCGTAATGATTTCATCCCCAGAAAAGTCACCTTTTGCTACCTCCTGCAATCTAGTTACCACTACTAGAATTGGATTTATGATAATCTTTGCAACCACAAGTGCTATGATAACACTCGCTATTAAAACAATTGCAGTAACAACTAAGTTAGATGTATTCGTAACTTTGCCATTTAAAAGAATATTGTCACCCATATCATGAACTAACTTATTCTTGTCTTCTACTTGTACCTGGAGCAAACTCATTAATTCTTCTGCTTCTTCTCTTGCATCCTTATTTAACTCATTTGCTAGCTCTCTATCTGTTTCATAAGTACCATAAACTTGCTGATCTGTATAATCTCCCCATGCACTATTTTTTTCAACTATTTCCGTTGTTTTCGCTAGATTTGCTTGTGAAGAATAGCTAAGTAACTGCTCTTCAATCTCTTTACTTTGTTCCATATAAGAGTAAAACTTTTCTTTAAGCTCTATATCACCATATAATAAATAGCCCCTTGTTACTGCAATCCGGTCAGCTACATTGAAACGAAGTTCTTCATATAAAAGTAGTTCCTCCATGTCTTTCATTATCATTTTTTCTGATAATTTGTTTGCATTATTCGTATTGTAAATTGTAATTGCCGACATAATCAAAACTAATACTAATATTATTCCGAATCCAACTAATAATTTTGTGCGAATTGACTTCATCCTGACCTCTCCCTATTTGCTGATTTGTAAATATATATTAAAGATGTATAAATGCATTTTTCTTTACGATCAGATCATAGTCTTATTTTGCATTATTTTGTCGAATTATTGTATCACCACTTCCTCCTATCTTTGAAAACACAAAAATATCTATAGGAAATACTTCCTATAGATAAAAAATTGATTACTATTCATTTGCTAGCTTCGAATTAACCGATAATATTTTGCTATTAATTTAGCTCGATCAGAAACTTGTAATTTGCGATATATATTCGTCACATGATTTTTAACTGTATGGTTCGTTATAAAAAGTTGCTCGGCAATTTGATTACTAGAATAACCCTTAAGCAAACAATGAAAAACTTCACTTTCCCGATTAGTAAGATTAGTAATAACATCCTTTTCCTTATCTTCTAAAATCTTAATAGTTGAGAAAGAAAGCGTTTCGTGTTTAATCGGATGCTTTGTCGCATTTAAGTTATTCTTTTTATAATAGAGTTCCGAACCCTTATTCACATTTATTATTAAATTGTCTTTTTTTAGAGAAACAATTACATTTTTTATTTCAGTTTCATTTCTACCTATTTTTCTACTTAAGCTATTTATTGTCTCGATAGAATAGGGATTATTCATGAAGTATTCCTTGCATTCTTTTTTTACTATTTCCGAGTTTACATTAATCAAAGGAACTCCTCCTGCTTTAAACCAACACAAAAAATGGGGTCTTGTTTGAAGGCTCGATAATATATGGTTGGGTTGTGTGACCGTGGGGAGATTTTGCTAATTTAATATATTGATATTTTTCATCCGACCACATTTTGAACACACCTGTTGACTTGCGATAGGTAAGCTCACCTATTTCCCGCTTTATCTCTGACGTATTACAAATACGAATAGAAGTTAGTTCTAATGAACGAGTTAAGGAAGTTACAACTGGTAGCATTGATTTTACAAATTTTTCTCCTCGAAGATTCAATGAAGAATTAATATCATAAATGATAATCCAGTTATCATTTATTTTCTTTTGTTCTAGTAAACAATGGAACAACGTATCTTTTATATAATCCATGTATTCTTCTTCATTTAACTCATCTACTTTTACAACAAAGGGTTCCATCTCTGTTTGAATCATTCGATTAAATTGGTCCATGATTACAAGAACTCGTTCCTTTAGAAGTGAGTATAAATCAAAGTTATATTTTTCAAGGACTAATGCTAGTTCATTATAGCTAATATCATCAGGTAACTGTAGGAATACTTTTCCATTATTTCTTAACTGTGATGCAATCAAAGCAATTACAATTAACTTATGATTTGATTTACTATCTATATCAAGTGTAAACACTTCACCTTTAGGTATCCCGCCTTCCAACATATTATCAAGGTCCGGCACACCGGTTGGGATTATGTTATCTGTCCTTAATGCGTTTTTTACCATTCTATTTTTTAATATAAGGTGAATACCACCAGTCATAAAACGATAGATATGTTCTCCTTGTAAGAAACTCGTACCTCGCATCTTTGTTATTTCTAGTGTTCGTTGAAGGTAATCGTCTAGTAATCTCTTATGGGAAAGCTTAATTACCCCGTCAAATACATATTGCTCAAAGGTTTCTGTCTTATTTTCCTCATTTATAATTAATGCTGTAATATTTTTCTTGCGCAGTATATTTCGAAACGTATAGATACGGTTACGACATTTCATCACATCTTCATTAAATAAATACTTTAATAGACTTAAGCTGTCTAGAACCAATCGTTTGCAGCCAATGTCCTCTACTAGATGTTCAAAAATACCCTCCGTACTTAATAAATCATCATAGAAAATCTCGGGAGTTACGCCAACAATCCGAAGAAGTCCTTTCTCTTCATACTCTCTTAAGTTCCAGCCAAACGCCTCCATATTGGAGTATATTTGCTCTGGTGACTCTTCAAAGGATAGATAAACACCTGGTTGATTCTGTTTAGCCCCATCCATTAAAAATTGCACACCTACTGTTGTCTTTCCAGATCCTGGTGGACCTTCTAAAAGAATCGATGAGCTTTCAGGATATCCTCCATTTAATAAAGTATTTAAACCTGAAATTCCAGTTGTCAAAAACGATTTCACCTTCACTACCCCTTTTTATTACGGATTACAAACAAAAAAAATCTTGATTTTTTCGTGTTTGTATCTAGTTCTAGTTGTGTATATTTTTGTGTATAGGGTTGGGTTCAATGCTAGATTTATTTTACCATAGTAGTGAACCTATAAAGTAAGGGAATTATTACATATTTCGCAACAATTGGGAGATGGAAAAGATTTCTCGTCCCTACAAGCTTAATACAGTGTAATGGATTGTTGTGTTAGGCGATTAATTATTACTAATCAATTTTCTATAAAAAAGAAACATAAGAACCATCCATTCTCATGTTCCACTTTTCTAATTGTTATGTATTTTAAAAAAGCAATCGTGCCCTTTCCTAATCACCTATATTTATTATGATTAGGAATGAACAGATCATCATCCGTATTCCTTACAAGTGAAAAGTTATCTACATTATAATGACCGTGCAGTATTTCATTATGATGAGAAATTATCTGTTTGGCAGATAATACTTTCGAATCTGACGTAGAATGACCATCGCCTACTAATGTGACATCAAAGTCATTAATTGTTGCCGTTCTAACTGCTGTATCTATACAATGTTCTGTCTTACATCCCATAATTACGAGATGCTCTATATTGTTCTCCTTTAAATAATTGTGTAACGGTGTCCCATAAAAGGAATTTGTGGCCGCTTTATCAAATATGACAGTAGTAGAGGGCACAATAATTTCATTATGTATTTGGAATCCTGGTCCTTCTCCCTCAGAAACGTCTAAATCTCTTATAAAAACAATCGATACACTTTCTTTTAGTGCTTTTTCAATGACTATATTAATATTATTAATTAGTTTTTCTTTCTGATAAACCTCTTGTTCTTCCCAATTACCTTCTATTAATTCCTGTTGAGCGTCAATGATTAGTAGAGCTTGTTTCAATAAAATTCCTCCTTCGTTTATTACCATAAAGCACTAAGACGTTAAGTCCTTCCACTTTTTTTAATATACTAATACCCAACTGAACATAACTTAGATGATATTTTCAAAGTATTAGAAACGGCACCATACTCTTGAGCCAAGCTTCCTATCTATACCTGATAGCTAGTCCTTTTAGGAAATTCCGGGCGTATTTGTCACCACACTCCATATAATTCTTATGCCCTTCTTTTCTCAAGATGGCACTAAGTTCACCTTTTGTTACGGTGACTCCAGCTGATTCTAATATATCAAGCATGTCCTCACTAGTTAACGCAAGTGCTATTTTTACTTTTTTTAGAAGTACGTTATTAACACTTCCATTTTTCTTTATCGTCATGACTGGTTTTTCAGGTTGCCCTGGTTTTGGTTCTTGTTTTCCTCTTTTAAATATAATTAGACCATTTAAAAATGACTCCAAGGTAGAATTATGACATTTTATATTCTCTTCTTCCTCTTCCGTCTCATCGTCAAATTCATTATCGTAGTAACTGTCTTTTGATTTTATGAGAAGCTTTTGCACTTCTTCTTTAGTTACATCTACGTCCCCAAGTTTAAAAATTCTTACCATGTCTGCATCTTTTATATCCAAAGCATATCTTAATCTAATTAATATATCATTATTATCCATATTACGTTAAACCTCCTAGACTGTTTGCCAATATTTTCTATTTTATTCGTTCTGTCATCCACACTTTATTTATGCTTAGTTCTTATCTAATAACAAGATATGGTCTCTCATATTGTATCTCGAACACGCACCAACAACAAGGAGAAGCATTAACAGTATAATATAACTCAAAAGCCACCAATGGAAGGTGGCTCTTTAAGTTTCCTATGTATTTAATTAAATTCCTACACTGATTCTATCTCAGTAGTTTATAAAATTAAACATTAGACGTGTTTAGTGATTGACTCACCTTAGGGAAATTATGACTAGTCTCGGAGCGGCGTTTTTTGTCACATAGAGGATTGTCCGAGACTTCAGGCGTGGTAGGCCTTTTTATAATATCGTCGAAAAAAGACGGGCAAATGATTCCTTTGTTCGTACTACTAGCCCACGCTCTTGATAAGCAGAAATGTTGATTCTACTACTATCTTGCAAGTCTTCTTTATAATGAGCAACAAGGTCTTTAATGCTGTCAGTTTCAAAAAGAAAAGCATTGATTTCAAAATTTAAATGTAAACTTCTTAAATCGATATTTGCTGTTCCAACAGTTGCAAACTGTTCATCAATAACAATTAATTTCTCATGAAGAAAGCCCTTTTTATATGAATATACGTCGATACCATAATCAAGCATTTCAGTAAAATAGGATCTTGTTGCGTATTTTGTTAAAAAGCTATCATTTATTTCAGGAGTTAATAATTTCACATCTACCCCTTTTGCACTTGCCATTGCCAAGGCGGTTCTGATTGCTTTATTAGGAACAAAGTATGGAGTAGCAATTAGAATGGACGTTTTTGCAGATGTTATAAGTTCATAATATAAATCACTCATTATTCCATCAACAGGTGAATCCGGCCCACTTGGGAGAATTTGAACTCCGCCCTGAATTTCTTCAACAGGGCTTGTGTTCATGTACTTCGAATTTTGTAATGTTTTCCCTGAAACAAAATTCCAATCCAATATAAACGTATCTTGAAGTGTTTTTATTACTTCCCCTTTTAACATAAGGTGCGTGTCTCGCCAAAAACCAAGTTTAGGGTCTAGTCCTAAATATTCATCACCAATATTTAAACCTCCAACAAATCCAACTTCTCCATCGATGATGATTATTTTTCGATGATTTCTGAAATTTAATTTTTGATTAAAGAATCCTTTTTTAATTGGCAGAAAAGTATATACTTCTATTCCAGCTTTCTCCATTTCACGGATGGATGTATTAGATAATTTAGTACTTCCAAATGCATCAAAAATAAGCCGAACTTCAACTCCATGTTCTGCTTTAGAACACAACAAATCTATGATTTCTTTCCCAATTTGATCTGATTTAATTGTAAAGTATTCTAAATGGATGTAATAATCAGCCTGCTCTATTTCCTTTTTTATTGTAGAAAAAGTCTCATCACCATTTTTCAGAACTTTTGAAATCGAATGAAAGCTGATTTGATTATTACTAAATTTATCGATTAATCGTGAAAGATTTTTTTGAGCTTCAGTGATGTTATTCCATTGGGTAGAAGGGTTAAATGAATACTTATTTTTCATTAATTTATTTGTTTCCTCACGTTTACTCCGAAAGAGATGGCCTTTCACTTCTAATTGTCCTGAATAAATAAAGAAAATATAGCCGATAATCGGCACAAAAAGAAGTACATAAATCCACAGAAGTGTCCTATATGGTGATCGGTTTTCTAAGAGAAGCATATATATAATGGAAAAAATCGTGATTAGGTAAACTAAAAAAGAAGTAATATTTATAACATTTGAAAATGCTGAAGCTAAAGAAATATAACACGTTACTATTAGTACTATAAATAATACAAATTGCCGGTTACGTTTCATATGTAAATCCCTCGATTCATTTTATAAGATTTAAATATTAAGAAGAGAGCCCCAATATCAAAATTGGTACTCCCTCCTTAAATCGTCAACGTATTTAATATTTATTTCCCCGGCAATAGTCCATATAAACTTTTGTTAATTCTACTTTCCAACCTTCACAAGTAACTTACCGATATTTTCCCCTTTAAATAAATCTAAAAAAGCATCCGGAATCGAGTCAAATCCTTCTCGAATTGTTTCGCGGTATGTGAGTTTCTCTTCTTTTAACCATTGACCTAGTTGACTTGCACCCTCCTGAAACCGATCTGCGTAATTCCCTACGGTAAAACCTTGCATAAGGGCACTTTTCTTTATTAAAACCGTTTGAACCCGTGGCCCAAGATCAATCTCCTCTAAATTATAAGAAGAAATTGCACCACAAACTGGAACACGTGCAAATCGGTTCAACTGGGTTAAGACTGCATCAGAAATATCACCACCAACATTATCGAAATACACATCCACTCCATTTGGACAAGCTGCTTTTATATCCATTTCAATGTCTTCCGATTTCTTATAGTTTATGACTTCATCAAAATCTAGCTCTTCCTTTAAATAAGTAACTTTTTCTTCAGAACCCGCTATTCCAACAACTCGTGCACCTTGAATTTTAGCAATTTGTCCTACCACTGATCCAACAGCACCTGCTGCCCCCGAAATAACAACTGTTTCTCCTGCTTTTGGTTTCCCAATATCCAGTAAACCAAAATATGCAGTCAAACCAGTCATTCCTAATACACCCAAATTTGTAGTTATAGGTGCAAAATTCGGGTCAATCGTGCGTACCTCAGTTTCATTTGCAATATAATACTCTTGCCAACCAAACATTCCGATGACCATATCACCTTTTTTATATTGATTCGATTTAGATTCAATTACTTCTCCAATCGAACCTCCTTGAATCACATCTCCAATCTTAAATGGTTCCACATAAGATTCTGCATCAATCATACGTCCGCGCATATATGGGTCAACAGATACATAATGCGTTTGGATTAGTATTTGTCCATCACCTGGTTCTCCTATTTCTCGTTCTACAAACTTAAACGAACGATGATCTGGTGTACCGGTTGGTCTTTCCGCTAAAATAATCTGTCTATTCATAACTGTCATTTAAAATTCCTCCTTGAGCTCATTCTGTCTCTTTAAAGTATGCCACTCTCGAACCCTGTACTCAAAAGAAACGATTCATATTTATTTCCACACCTAAAAGAATTGGCTTTATTGTTTTTTAATTCTGTAACAAAATGCCCATTTAGACCATATGCTTATACTGTAGAAGTTGAAAGGGGTATTGATTTATGGACAATCATAGTTATAACCATAGTGGAGTGATGCGTGTGCACTTTGATAAAGAACGTCTTTATTTTAATAAATGGGAAATGTATAAGCTACTGGCTCCTTATAAGTTCCCTTTTCATATTCCTTATACAAATTATTTAACAAGCCAATCTGTAGATTTATTTGCTAATAATAGGGCTTCATTTTTCATTAAACCGGTAGACACATGGTCTGGAAAATACATTTCACTTGTTACTCCTAACGCTCAGGGCTTTATTTTACAACATCCTAATGGAACTGAGGAACTTCTTCCTACTAAGGAGGTTTTACAACAACGAGTCGTTCACCAATATTCTAATACACACGCCATTATTCAAAAGCAAGCACCACTGCTTCCTTTTGAAAACCGTGCTTTTGACATTCGTGTACACTTACAACGTGATAAGAATGGATACTGGCTATATGCCGGGGATTTAATTCGTATGGGTGGTGAAAACGCTATTGTTTCCAATTTATTTTCAAAAGGAGGCGGTGTAATAGAAACAGACATTGTCTTACAACACTTATTTAATTCTTATCACGTAAAAGCAGTTAAAGCAAACTTGGTAAAATCCGCTTTTGCAATTGCCAACCTTTTGGATTATCACTATCTATTTGCTGATATCGGAGCGGATTTTGGTGTAGATCAATATGGTAATCTATGGCTGTTGGAAGTCAATACAAACGATAGAAATGGAAGACCAGATTATAAATTATTCAAGAAATTACCCAACAAAAATATATATAAACAAATGGTTTCTGTAGACAAAGCGAGGATGTGAAGTGATGGTTCGCTTGGCTCCCCTTCAATATAAAACTAACCTCTTCCACTTGTAACAACATATGAATTATTAACTGAAATATGATATTTATTCTAAGTGAAATGACCATCAATGGATATCCATTGATGGTCACTTCTAATTTCGAATCAAAATCAGTTATGTGAAGAAGAATTTGTGCTTCAATTAAAAGGAAAAGTTTACAACGATTGTTTTTCACACAGAAATTAGCTTATAGCAAGTATTATAAATGTGAAAACTATAAAAATAGGGATAAAGCACCTTCGCTTTTGTTTAATTTAACAAGGTTAGAGGAATCTGTTATACATAAATATCATTAACAATAAAAAGGTTTGACAGAATTCCATAACAAGTTACATCAAAAAAAGGACGGAGAGTGCTAAATGATGAAACATGATACTGCTTTATTAATTATTGATATGATTAATAATATGAATTTTGACGGTGGCGAGGACCTATTAAGAAATACTCTTTCGACAGTAGATCCAATATTAAATTTAAAAACAATTGCCAAAGAAAAAGGAATGCCTGTTATTTATGTAAATGATAATTTTGGATTGTGGCAAGACAATGTTGATGAGTTAGTTGAAGAGTGTAAAAAAGGACGCGGCAAAGAAGTAGTAGAATTACTTCAGCCTGAAGAAAACGACTTTTTTATTATTAAACCAAAGCATTCTGGTTTTTTCGGAACACCTCTTGATATATTACTTAATGAATTACAGGTAAAAAAACTAATTATAACTGGTGTCGCTGGAGATATATGCATATTATTTACAGCAAATGATGCGTATATGAGAGGATATGATTTATGGGTTCCACAGAATTGTATTGCATCTGAAAGTAAGGTTGATAATGATAATGCACTTACAATTATCAAACGTTCTACATTTTCAGTTATTGAGAGGAGTAACAACATGAACATAGATTCTTTTAGAAAAACTACACCTAACTGGTAAATTGGTTGGGTGTAGTTTTATGTGTAACTTACGGTTGAACATTGTCTTGCTGGGCATTCAAATTAGTAAGAGCTCTTTCCATTTGGTGCTGCGTTTCTTCCACACGCAGTTGAGCTTCAAATAAGGGCTCAGTTGAAGTACCACTTCCATTAATTGCTTTACCTCGAGCATCTTGTATTTTATCCTGCACTTCACGCAATTCCTGTTGAATCGCTTGTATCGCCTCAGCGTCAGCATTATTTTTCGCTTGGCGTGCTGCATCCTCTAATTTCTGAGAAACTTCAAATAATTGTTGAATTTCATGATCATTTTGAATAGGCATAATAATCCTCCCTGTTATTTTCTATACCTATCTTTTACGGATTTCCTTTTACCTACTCATTATTACTAAATTTTTTAAAATTAAAGTCACATTTTTTTAACTCTCATCACTTATAATTCCATACAACTCAATCTAAAATCCCTATTTAACCTCAAGCCGACAAAAAGTTGGATATTTTAAAAGATAGGTTTAATCTTACAGAAAATAAATCTAACAAGCGATCTAATCAAATGAAAATAGAGATATACGAAAAGTTTAATCACGCAGAATCTAAAATTAACGTGCAATTTGAGCAAGCTGAAATTAGAACAAGTAACCGATTTGATTTCACGAATAGAATATAACCTACAAGAAGACATTACTGGCATACTTAACCAGATTAATAAAAACTTGAAAACGTGATTCAGGCTACAAGCTCTAAACAAGCGCTTATTTATAATTGAATCTAAGCTAGAGCGATTAACATAAGCGAATTTAAGTATGATCGTTTTATCAAATCATCCTGTTTCCATTTAGCTACTTACTGACTCTTTTCCTTTTACACTTTTGTTAAATCCTCTACCCTCACGAAAACAAATTCCACATATCCTTAAAATGCATATCCGTTTAACACCTTGACCAATCATTATATAATGAATGAACCTACTTCGAAATACGGTAGGTTTATGCTTGGTCAAAGGGGTTATGTATGAAAAAAGTTTTCAGCGATATTATTCAGTTTAGAGGAAATCATTATGATTTTGGATATATGCAAGGTGAATTATTAAAGAAATCACCTATTTTGCCTAACCGTGAAAAACAGTGGGCAGCAAAAAGAAAACGCCATTTTTCGATCAATGAAAACGAAGCGATTAGTATTTTATCCACATTTATACCAGGTATGTTGGATGAGATTCAAGGTTTGGCTGATGCGTTAAATTGGAAAATGGAGGATGCGCTAAGAGAGTTCGGCGGCTATTATGTAGATTATGGGCGGAGCGGGTGCTCGATCTTAACTGAGTCTGACTTTTTAATTCGGAATTATGATAGTCATCCAGCAGGTTATGAGGGTAGGTATCTCATCTATCAGCCTACTGATACAGGCTACGCAGTAATCGGCCCTTCTATGCAAATCACAGGAAGAATCGATGGTATGAACGAAAAAGGGCTTGCTATGGGCTATAATTTTATAAATCGGATTGGCTCTGGAGATGGATTTGTCTGTAATATGATTGGACGTATCATCCTTGAAACTTGTGCAACAGTAGAAGAAGCAATTGCTGTCTTAAAAAAAATTCCTCATCGCACTTCGTTCACTTATGTGTTATTGGATACTAAGGGAGATACATTTGTCGTAGAAGCTTCCCCACGATCGGTAGTGGCCAGGAAATCAAATATGAGTACCAATCATTTTGAAATATTAACTGAAGAAAATCGCTACCATATGGAAGATTCTTTGCGAAGACAGAAAGTGATCAAAGGGTCTCGACAGAGTAATTTGACTATTTACGAGGCATTTAGACTGTTAAATGATAGGAATCAACAGCTATTCTCAAATAAGTACGGTGCTTTTTCAGGAACAATACACACCACAGCGTACCATCCCTCCGAGGGAAAGGCTTGGTTTGCACTTGGCGGTGACCGATTGCCGGTTATCTTTGATTTTACAAGCTACTTAAAAGGTGAAAACATGAAAATAACACAAGTTAAAGGCCTACTTGAATACGATACACCCTTTGTTAATATGGAAATAATTTAATTCCTTGATGTTTTCTTATTTTTTCAACGATTAGCAATAATTAGGCTAGGGATAAATCAGGGATATTATAATCTCATTATCCGGCTTTATTAGCCTATTGACTTGTAGTATTTAAACTTTAATGACTGACAAATCACTTTTTTAGATATGAGAGTAAGAATCAGAAGCAAGGTCACCTTTCCCCCTTGCTTCTACCAGTCTAAATGTAGCCTACGATTACAAAAGCAGATTAACAATTTTCCTTCTGTTAATAGTGGGCAACTCCTTGATTGTCCACATACACTGATTTTATAATTGTTCTTTGAAATTTTTCTTTCCCTGTTTTCCCATCAACATCAATGGTTAGGTTATAAACACCTTCTCCTAGTTTAGGTAAAGCGTGGATTTCATCAGACTTCTTCGTAATCTTAAACTTTGTTTCTTTTAGTTTTTGATTCTTATTATAGTATTCCACCGTTGCTTCTGTTTTTACTTTTATATCCTTCTTAGTTGTCTTTACTTTTACATTCTTATCAGTTAAATCAAAGGTAAGAGCCTTGTTTAATGGACTATCAATTGCCACATTTAATAGATAACTCTGTACTTTATTTGTTGTAGTTTCTAATGTCCATTCTCCTGCATTAGGTTCTTTAATTGTTAACATATGGTGAAAAGCACCGTTGAAATAGTTTGATTGATCGGCTTCCACTGTAAAAGAATCATATTCGTTTTTCTGCGAATCTTTTAAAACAATGTTGGTGTTTTTCGTATCGCTTATCCAATCAATTACTATTTCGTTCACACCCTCTTCGATTAAAAAAGATTCCTTTTTCTTTCCTTTACATTGACCCCCTCGAACAATAGAAGATAATAATTCGTTGGATGTCGCTGAGGTTGCTGCAATAGCTACACTTTCATCTTGGTACGCCTGCAATGATTCGTTCGACCCTGTTTCTTGAAGATAATTTTCAAATAATCCAAATGTTGACGAACCTTCCTTAATAGTAGTGTGATTCCAATTACCTACACTCACTTCTGTTCCATAAGGCAGTCTTGAACTAGATACAGTTACTGCCCCATCATTTGCACCATACGTACTTAAATACAAACCACCCCAATAAAGAGAACTACCAAAGCTACCACGTTCTGTTCCAGCAAAGGTATAAAAAGGGGTTGCGGAAACTGCAGCCTGGTCATCTGTTTCTGACCTAAAATAATCCATGTAACCAGTTTGTAAGGAATAGGTTGCGTCACTTTTACTCCCTATGATATTTGCAAGCCAACCAGCCCAGCTACTATAAGCAAGATCCGCAAGCTGCGAACCATAGTGTGGTGTGGAAAGGGTTATTACTCCTTTTACATATGGATGTGCATCGTAATGTACTAGCGCAGATTGTGTATCGACACCACCTTTACTATGTGCTACAACTATAATTTCCTCTCCAAAGTAATCGTACATTTCTTCCATCTTTTCCGCTAAAAGATCTCCATTGGACCACATATCATCTGTAGGATGTAAATCTATAAATGCCGTCTCATAACCGTTCTGCAAAGCTGTATCATACATGTTGTTACTTTCCCACCATGTCTTAGATGAACTATTCAAGCCGTGGACAAATAGAATCGGATGTTTCGAAGGTGTTACATAGGCTGGTGCTGTTCCTGTGTACCACTCACCTGGGTTACCTGATGGATCATCCTTCCCAAAGGAACCAGCATGGGTTACAGATGGAAGCATGAAAGCGATGAGAAAAACAATAAAAAACAGTTTTTTCAACATTCTTCACTCCTCTTTTTAAAATAAAATTCAAGTATTCAAATAAAGTATAAATTCTGGAGATGAAGATAGTAATAAGTGCTAGTAAATATTGAGTTAACTTTGTGTGAAAGACGATTATTGCCTTAGGTTTGCAAGCGCGATTTAGTCTATCGTCATATTTTCAATCTGAGTGTATAAGTATCTATTAATACTAAGTTATAAAAAATGGCGTACCCCTGTCATACCTGCTAGAAAGCTATTGCTCCTTCCGTCTATTAAACTCAAATGATGATGACTACTGTTTAAGAGAGCAACTGTCGTGGTACAAGTTATATATAGGATGGAATAACAATTTTTTAAAAATCTAAATCAAATGATAACAAGAAGGAGCTGAACATTATGCAAACTCAACAACGAAGTCAAGAAAAAAGTATGTTTTTAAAAGGTGTAACAATAGGTGCGATTGCTGGTGGAACAGCTACTATGTTCAATCGAGGCACACGGAAAAAAGTAAAGCAAAATGTTAATAATGTTAAAGGAACAGTTACCAAAATTACAAGTGATATAAAAGATAATCCGAGAGAAACAAAAGATGACATGATGAACCGTGTAAAAGAAGCATCTAATGTATTAAAAGAAGCAGTCGATAGCGTTCAAAAACTCTATGATAAAGCTAATGACGAGATCCGAGATGAAGTAAATAATGTCAAACAGGACTCACAAATTGCAATGGAAACAGTTAATGAAGCAAAAAAAGATTCCAAAGAGGCTGTTTCAACAGTCTCTGATGCAAAAGAGGATTTAAAATCTGTAGGGAAAAAAGTAAATGAAGCAAAAGAAGAGTTAGTCAATGGTTCAAAATCTCAATCTGATCCTATGATATCTAAAAGAAGTCAATTATAAAGTTAGTAAAGTAAGTAGTAGAAAAAACAGCGCATTAAAAATGCGCTGTTTTTTAGTTATATAACAGAGATAAAAAACTGCCTCTACTGGAAAGATTCCATTTCTTTTATCAATGATTTAGAATTCACACCTTCTTCTATAACCAAACATACACACTCAATTGTATGTTCATTATCTCATAGTTAACAGACTTTTGTTTTCATCCATGAGAAATCAACTATATACCGAGACAAAAGAAGAGACAAGGTTGATTATCTTTCCTGGTTTCTTCTACTTATCCAACACAACACGCGTATCACTCAACATGTCATGAATCCCTTGTTTTTTTGCAGCAAATGCAACAACTATATACAAAAATACACCTATAAAAAAGACACGGTGAATGAATCTACCGACTACTTCTCTAAATAGAAGGTCACTCCATTGTAATGGTTGTGCGTCTTCCCGAATCACTTTTAAGCCGAATACCATTTTTCCTAATGTTTGATTAAAACTTTTGGTCATTAACAAAAAATACAGATAGAACACAATAGAACTTAGAACTCCAGTAACAGTCCAATATCCAATATCGATACTCATACCATTATCAAAAAATTTAAACGGAATAAGCAGGATGCCGTTGAGACTAATTACAATAATTAAGTCTAACAAATAAGCCCAAAACCGCATCCAAAACCCTGCATACCTTATGTCTATTGTTTGTGTTACTTCATTTTCAACATACTCTTCACTCATAACGACACCCCCTTATTTAGAATACAAGTACATGGCACGTGGGGCGTTACTTTCCCTGAGCAGATCTTTAATACCTATTAAATCTGCTTCTGAGCCAAACATACTTTTCATCGTTCCACCAAGAAACTGATTGAATCCTAAGCCTTGTTCGTATTCGACTACTTGTGCATTGTCTATTTCTTGCTCTTCTTTCATCATAGCAATCGTATCACTTAATGAACCAAGTTCATCAACAAGGTCTACCTCTTGTGCTTGCGACCCCGTATATATGCGGCCATCACCCAATTCGCGCACACGATCCTCAGACATGTTTCGACCATCCACAATTACCTGCACAAAATCATCATACATGTCATCAATCATAGTCTGTAATATTTCCCGTTCATCATCTGTCATCTCACGTGAGCTCGACATGATGTCTTTATATTCGCCACTTTTTATCGTGTTAAAATCAATCCCATGTTCATCAGCCAATTCAGCAAAATTAATGCTTTCCATTATAACACCAATGGATCCAGTCAGTGTCGCGTTATGGGCAATAATTTTATCAGCTGGTGCCGCAATATAATATCCACCAGACGCTGCTGTATTTCCCATCGACACATAGACCGGCTTATCATATTCTTCTTTAACCTCTAAAATTTTATCGTGAATTTCATCACTTTCGACTACTCCGCCTCCAGGTGTATTAACACTTAAAATAATCCCTTTGACGTTACGATCTTCCCCTGCTTCATCTAACATATCCAAAAACCGTTCATGGTTGTAGGAACTTGTATTTAACAGCGTGTTTGCTGTTGTGTCTTGAATTACTCCATTTAAGTGAAGTACTGCAATTTTGTTTGTAGCTGAGCCTTTTTCAATCACCTTTTCGTTAATCCCATTTTCTTCTGGTAAGCTAAGAATTGATTCAAAGTCAGCAGTTGCAAAGCTTGTTACAAACTGAAAAAATACTGAGAAGAAGAATAGTCCCGCAGCAACGAAAAGTGCTATCCATCGTTTTTTGTTCATATGTATTTCCTCCATCCTTATCTATATATTTACTTTTTTAAGGATACATGATTTTTGAATTCATTTCGAGTTTAGTGCATGGAAAAGTTTGGATTAAATGGAGATTTAGATGTATTAAATAAATACAGCCTAGACTCAGTAGATAAAAGATAGTACCTTAATTTATTCTATTAGATCAAAGAAATACGCTAAAAAATCAGAGACAAGAAGTTTCCCCCTTGTCCCTGTTAGCTTTTATTTTTTAATAAACATTTGTGTCCATTGGTTGCCATTTTCTGCAAATCCTACTCCGATATGGGTGAGTTGTTCGTTTAAGATATTTTTTCTATGTCCCTCACTATTCATCCATCCCTTAACCACTTCATCAGGGGTAGTTTGACCTGCAGCAATATTTTCTGCCGCTGTTGTGTACTCGACACCAAATTGCTTCATCATGTCAAACGGAGAACCATAATTTGGTGATGTATGGGAAAAATAGTTACTATTAGCCATATCTTCGGCTTTTACTTGAGCAACTTTTGTTAATTCTGGGTCTGCATCCAAGGGTGCAAGACCCTTCTCCTCTCTTCTTTGATTCGTGAGCTCAACAACTTTGGTTTGGAAATCTCCCATTGTTTCTGAAACCTGATCATTCGTTTGTTTAGGTTTTTCTTTGGCATTATTATTTTCATTGATATTTCGGGTAGTTTGATTTTGCCTATCTTCATTTATCGTTGTCGACTCTGACGTAAGACCACTATACCTTTTTTCATCTTGTTCGTCAGACTGCTGACGATTAGCAATATCTTCTTCATAAATAATTCGGCTATTATCCGTTTCATAATTTACTTGTCTTGGTACTTGATTCTCATCTTCAGTTTCCATTAAGGATTCTTGATTGTTGTTATTACATGCTGCTAAAAAGAAGATTGAACATAAAATCAGAACCGATATGGTTACCTTTTTCATACTTTATCACCTCCTCTTAGATTGATTACTTATACTATCTGTATAAGTTATCAATCTATACACGAAGTGGAAAGATGCTTACTAATCTGTTTAGAACATATTATTACTTTTACCAATACTATGATTTACCATTTTTGCATAAAAGAGTATTTAGGGGTATAATTTACAAGTTATTATCCCAAAATTCGATTTAGCTTACCTTAAGTTCGTAAAATCAAACTTCTATACCCCGATGACAAAGAGCCATTCAACTTGCTCGCAGACATGAAAGCTAAATGACTTTATACCACACAGATTTAGAGTTTAATAAATAAAATTAAGGAGTGAATGCTATTGAAACATACAACTGAATTTATATTAGGATTAATCGGCTCAGTTTTAGGCATCTTATTTACAATAATATGGTTTTTTGCGGGAATTGAATTTTGGGCCACTTTCTCTTCAGGGTTTTTAGGTGAACCTGATAATATTGTATCAGATGAAGCATATGGAATCGGCCTGATTATTACTCTATTTCAAGTATTCATCTTATCCGCAGTTTACATTGTAAGTTGTATCTTTTCGATTCCATCTTTTCTAGAAAAAAGCAGTAAACGAAGTGGAATTATTTTGTTAATCGGAGGAATTCTAGCACTAATTGTCAATGTTGCTTCATTAATTCCTAGTGCCCTACTTATTATTGCGGGTGGATTATGTTTCCGGAAAGCACCTGCAGAATCTGTAAAAGAAACAGCCTAGACTTTTAAAACTCTCTATCTGTTGTGGAAAAACTTTCTCTTAGCAAAAACATAGTGATGTCCTATTTTTGTTCAACGATGATATTTATCCAAGATTATTTTAGTTTGGAATTATATAAGGATCTTCGGATTTTCATTTATGAAACAGAAGTTTTGGAGTATTCTGCTCTCGCTAGGTAACGTAGAAAGTTATTTACTTTTTTAAAAAAGAAAAACCGTTTAGTTGATTATTACTGCAACTAAACGGTTCCAAAGAATGATACTTTTATTAACTTTCTTGATTCTTGTTTTTTCTTATAACAATTATCGTGCTAAAACCAATAACAAGTAATAAAGCCCCTAAGACTAACCAGTTATATTGGTTTGTTGCTGTTTCTGGTAATTCCTCCCCAGACGATTCATCGGCGTCAGCCTCTTTTGTTTCTTCATTAGAATCTTCCGTTGTTTCCTCTTCATCTACTGGTTCTTCGGTATTTGTTTCCGTCTCTTCTAGTCCATCTATCGCTGCTTGCAAGGCAATGATAGCTTCTGTTACTTCTTCTTCTGAATTAACAGCATTGAGTGCTGCTTGTGCATCTGTTATTGCTGCTTGTAATGCTGCATAAGAAGATTCTGTATATCCATCACCAGATAACTCTTCTGCTTTCTCAATTAATTTCTCTAAATCTGTTACATCAGGGTCAGCTTCAGCTATTTCAAACACACCATAAACACTAAAGTGAGTTACTTCTGCAACAACTTCACCAGTCTCTTTATTATAAGAAATCGGCGTAATCATTTCTTGTTTTATTCCATTTTCATCAATATATACTACTTTTATATCTTCCCAATTTGTTACTTTCTTTGGGTCAATCGTAAATGTTAGTGTAATTGGTGTATCAAAACTTACATTTTCACCATTTGAAGTTAGTGTAAAGTCATATAACTCACTTAAACTATCAGCATTATTCGATTTAACTTTGTCCGATACATCATCAAAGTTAAACGTCACATCGGCGTTTATTTTTAATACGGATACTGGAACTGTCGCTTTTACTTCTTTATAAGTCATTTCAACAGAAGCATCATCATTCAATTGATTAATTACCTCTTTTTTAAACTCAGTAGTCTTTGTGACCTTATTTGTTTTGTAGACATTATCATCTAACTCTAAATCTTTTGTATCACTTATAATCGTTTCTTCTGGCTCTGGTTGTGGATCTGGATTCGGATCTGAATCTTGCTCTACTAATCCATCAATCGCTGCTTGTAAAGCTGTGATAGCTGCAGTTACTGCTTCTTGTGAATTAACAACATTGAGTGCTGCTTGTGCATCTGTTATCGCTGCTTGTAAGGCTGCATAAGAAGATTCTGTATATCTATCACTAGAAAATTCTTTAGCTGTCTCAATTAATTGCTCTAAATCCGTTACATCAATTTCTGGTTCACTAGGATCTTCAACAACGCTATCATAATAAGCCTTAATATCCTGTGCAGAAAGTGCTGTTTCACCGTATATACGTAAATCATCCATTAAACCTTTGTATGGCGTATCCCAGTAATTTACACCCAAACCAAACAATGCTTCTTCAGTCGTAAATACATTCGGGAAGTCCTGTCCGGCAAACGCTTCCTCACCATTGATATAGACTACAGCATCACCGTTATCAACAGTGAAAGCTACATGTGTCCATGCGTTTGTTGGAATCGTATCACCTATTGTTGCATGATAACGATCATTTCCATCACTATCAACCATTACATCCGTGTGCGTTTCTCCACCTACCGGGCCTGCTGGAACCAAACTAACCCAGTTACTATTTGTTCTTGTCCCAAAAAATGCAGTTGTATAGTCATTTAATTCTGATGGATTCAACCACAAGGAAACAGAATATTCATTACCTGAAAGCAATCCATCTGGTAATCTTACTCCAGATTCTCCATTGAATACTGCAGCTTGTCCACTGATTCCTTCTGTATAAGAAATAGAACCACCTGTATTATCAATGAGGTCTCCAGTAATGGAACCTGCATCAAAATTACCTGTTTCTTCATTTAAACTATCTTCAAAATTATAATTCGCTGTTAATCCTTCTGGGTTTTGATAAAGTTGCTGAACCTCTTGTTCTGGTAAAGCCATGCCATCATAAACACGAACTTCATCCATTAAGCCTTTAAAAGGTGTATCCCAGTAATTAACACCTAACCCAAAGCTTGCATCTACTGATGTAAATATATTCGGGAAGTCTTGTCCACTATATTTCTCTTCACCATTGATGTAAACCTTGGATTCTCCTCCATTAACCGTCAATGTAAAATGCGTCCATTCATCTACTGGAATAATGGAATCAGATGTTAAATCATACCAATCACTTCCATTATGAACCCATGCCTTAGTTACACCACCGGCATTTGGCGTGACACTAATCCAGTTGTTTTCTGTTCTTGCACCAAAGAAGGTTGTCGTAAATTCAGTAATTTCCTCGGGTTTCACCCATAATGATACCGTGTACGTATCACTAGCTATTAAGCCATCTGCTAAACGTAGTCCAGATTCACCATCAAACTTAGCTGCTTGTCCAACTACACCATCAGCAAACGTGATATTCCCACCTTCATTATCGATTCTATTACCTGTAACGGTTGCATCATCTTTACTTCCGGTCGTGTCTTCAAAGCTATCATTAAAATTATAGTAGGCAGCTAATCCACCTTCTGACTCGGCAAGTACAGTAGTTTCAACTGTAAGTGTTTCTGTCACATCCCCTAATGAAATATTTGCTGTCAGTGTAACTGATACATCATCCGAACCCAACCTCGGTCGAACTACTTCGCCTTCATTTGAAATCACTTCAGTGTTTGAGGATTCCCAAGATATCTCAGTTCCTCTTGTTGCTACAGTTTGAAGTGACAGATCATTAGTAACAGTTTCCGAAATTGTGTTCCTTAGTTCTTCTTTTATGGCTGCCACTAACTCTTCATCTGATGACTCTTCTACGTGACTACCCCAGATAACAACACCATCATCAGACATAGCACTAAAAGTCATTACCCAACTCTCTGATGTAGGATCATATTGTTTGATGAATACACCATCGTAGGTGTTATCACCATTAATCGTTAATTTCGCTCTGTAATTGTCGTACAATTCCCAAGTACCTTCAACAGAACCAGAAATAGTGTTATCCTCATTTAACTTAACCCATGTCGATTCTGTTACTTCACCAGTAATCTCTTCGCCATGGTTAATAAATTTATAGTCACCAGTTACATCTCCACTTGAAACGGTTTCAATTGTTTCACCAGCATAGTGATACGGTGTTGGCACTGGCCACTTATCACTATTTTTAAACGTTTGATGCACACGAACCTCATGCATTTCTCCTTGTTCTGGGAAACGCGTATGGGTAACAATAAATTCTTTTCCAGTCTCAGAATCAGAGTAATAAGAGTTATGACCAGGAGCCGCATAACCTGTCCCTATTCCAGAGCCATCTTCTCCAAGATCTCTCTTGAACAAGAAGTTCCCCATCATTTTGTTACCAATATCTTTATGGTCATCATTTCCCGGAAAATTCCCTACACCCATATCGAAACTATCTGGAAATACTGCTTTGTTCCCTGAAGCATCTGTATATGGTCCTTTAATGTTTTCAGATCTAAACTGTCTCATTTGATAACCACCATCGGATGCTAATCCACCATAGGTGATATAAAGATAATAATATTCTGACTCCTCATCGTACACTGCATACGTAGCTTCGCCGGATCTACCATATCCACCAGCAATTTTCGTACCATAATATCTATCTATCATTCTACCATCTTCTGTTTGACCATCTTTTCCAGGGTATTTTGGTAGACCGGTTTGTTTATCCAATTCTAAGATAAATGTACCACCTGACCAAGATCCGTAGGTCATCCATAATGTACCATTTTCATCATAAAGAATATTGGCATCAATGGCATTTGTATAAAGCGCATTATTAAAATCACCATCTTCAGTAAACCAATCTGGATTTACCTCATCAATATCCCCTTTTTCAATAAGATCTGGAATGTTTGTATTTTCATAGTGTTTATTGACATCACTACTATTGTCATACGTTTCATAATTCGTAAAGCCAGAGTACATAATTGTATCAACATACTGATACGGTCCTTCAATGTTTTCAGATACCGCAATTCCTATTGCTGATCTGATATAAGTAGAAGATACACTGTAGTACATCATATACGCGCCAGTAGACCCATCCTCATGGAGATAATCTTTATTGTAGAAAATGTCTGGTGCCCATACCGCAAATCCTCCAGAACTATCCGCATCATCTTCTCCTGCCCATTCAAATGACTCAGCAAGATTATTTGATAAATCTCCATAAATCGGATTATTTTCTGGAGTTTCATACTCCCTATCTACGATAGAGGTCCAATTTATTAAGTCATCAGATTTAGCTGCTGCAATGTGTGAACCAAACACATAGTAAACATCTTCCCCCTCTTCTTTAATAATCGATGGATCATGAACGGAAGCTCTATCAAATTCAAGCGGTTCGGTTTGCTCATTTCCAAGAACTGTATTAGGAACTAATAAAATTAATAATATAAAGATAGAGATAAGTAGTTGAAAAGACTTTCTCATTAATTAATTTCCCCTCTCGTTTAATAACAACTAATGTAAACGTCGTCATTTAACTGATTTGTTTAAAATCAAGAATTTAATTTAGGTAATCGTCTCGCTGTAGAAGAACAAGGAGATTTTGCTCTTTTTTCTTTTGGTGTATGTAATTAGAATACAAAAGTGGCTGTTGCATGAGCAACTTAGTTAAACAAAAAATTTAGTGGCTAAAAACTTTGCGGAATGTTACACGTTACGACATAAAGCTATTGATTCATTAACCCCCTCCAATACAATAGATGTACTTATAACTATAAAGCGTTTACAAAAAGTTATTAATAAGTTAACTTCTCTAAACACTACTTAACATAATACACCGTTTAATAATTGTCAACCTGTATCTGCAAGTAAAATTAGTCTAGAGACGTACTTATTTATTAATATATCAAAACCAACACAAAAAGTTGTCCGGTTCACCGATGCCCTTGTCCCATTCAAGTATCTAAAATCTATATACACATACAATACCAAGATCACTTATCACACTGTTGTAGAACGTCCCCATAAAAGTCCATCAACCAAAATAGGAGCACTGCTTTTATAGGGATTTAGCATCGATTACATAGGATGAACCTTGCGTCTACACCATTAAAACCTGCAAACACTCTTCAATCATTTAACTCAATTTCGACTTTTTCATCTAGGTACGTTGTTTTTCCATAACTATTTATTTTAATTGCCTTGGGTTTGATTACTTCTCCCTGTCCGTCATCAAGAATTATTTCAGATTGTGTTACAAAGAAGCTAATTTGCCCATCTCCGGTCCAATCTTTTAATTGTTCTCGATTAAAAACATCACCGTTTTCTGTCACATAAACCCCATCGACTTGCATACTAGGCATCGAGCTTCCACTCTCACCAACAGCCTCAACGTCCAATCGTTCAAAATCGCGTCCTTCTTCCCACTCAATCCCTACTGATAATTTTCCGGGTGGATCTAGATCGATTTCTTCCACTGTTATATCTATTCCTCTAAACTGAAACATTTGAGGAAGTTGACTAGGATTTATGTCATACGATTTATCCACTGGTATATTTTCATTAATTAAAGATACATGGACATTAAATGATGTTTTTTGGTTGTAATACATAGAGTCGAAAGGTAAAAATTGCGTGTAACGATTCTGTTCGTTGAAGCGCCACTCATCAGGTATTAACGAGTCCATCCTTTCAAGATCATCTGTATCTGTAGATAACTTTTCAAAAGAAAAATAATTGCTTGTCCTTTCCTCCCCCGTATTATTTTGATAGAAAAGAAAGGTAGTTGTAGGAGCAATGATAAGCTTATTAAAAGAAACCATATGACCAGCTACTTCTATTTCTTGATCAATCTGTTTTTCTATAATCTCTTCTTTCTCAATTGGTATTGTAAATGTCCATTTGCCTTCTAGGCCTATTTCATTTTTAGGTTCAAAATACCCATCTGATTCCACTACTTCTATTAATTTTGAAATTTCCAATTCAATTTCTGATTGTTCTTTTTTTAATGGAAGCATGGTAACCCTGCCTCTATAGGTACGATTATTTATCCTCTCTATATCATTTGTAAAAGCAATCGAATCGCTAGAACTCGAAGACCAATTAAAAACATCGTAATCCTCGGCAACAGAAACCGAAGAAGGGTTAACTCTATACAATTTGTCTTCCTCTAAATTCTCAACTTCATAATAGACAAAGGTTTGAATCTCATCTGCTAAAACATGTGTAATTCTGATCTCAAATCCATTATCCTCTTGTTCGAGATTTAAAGTATTTCCAACTCCAAACTGATGAATATCAGTAATTGTATCTTCCTCACTCACGGCAAGTCCGTCCCACCAACTGACAACTTTTTGAAAACCACCAGTTACATAAATGATTCCTAAACCTATTAGTACAATAATTAGTATGCTCCCCCAAACAAATCTAGGAATCTTCTTAGCAATTGCAATAATTGAAATGCTAGCCGCTCTTTGACTATATTTGTTATAAGCCTTATTACACTTTGAACAGCTATTTAGATGATTTTCTAATTCTACTATAATTTCAGAATCTGCTAAACTCCCATTAAAATACTCCTTAAATTGCTGACGACACTTTTTACAAACCATTATGCACCACCTTCTCCGACATGGGACAGATTTCTTGTTGTCCCATTACTATCTATTAGGTTAAATTCTATCACTTCACCTAGAATTCTGAAATATCCATATTCCTTCGTATGATTAAAATAAGTGTAAGATTTATCAGCATACTCTTCTATGAAGCTCCTTCGTATTATTTAATTTATTTTCTTCTACTTCACTTTCAAATATGTAATCGATAAGCAATAATACGTGTATTTTGAACTACAAAAACACCACGGCATATGTATATTTTAACTTGTTCTTAACAAGATATATATGGAGGCTAACAAGGAGGAATTGTGTTTGGATTTACATTTCACATGGAAAGCTATTGTCGTTGTCATTGGTGGAATACTTATTTTACGCTTAGCAGGGCGGAAATCCATATCGCAGTTAACCGTTGCACAGACTGTCATGATGGTTGCTGTAGGTTCCTTAATTATTCAACCTGTAGGTGACCGTAACATTTGGATTACGATGGTAATCACGTTGATAATGGTTTTTACACTTATTTTCATTGAACGTATTGCCTTAAGATACGACAAAGCAGAAACCTTTATCTATGGAAAATCACGCCTTGTAGTTGAGAATGGTCAGATCAATGTCGAAAACTTAAAAAAACTACGCTTAACTGTTGATATGTTAGAAGTACGTTTGCGACAACAAAATATCCAACATATTAGCGATTTACAATGGGCGACAATTGAGCCAAACGGTCAGTTAGGATATGTGCTAAAGCCTGGTAAACAATCTGCAACAAAAGAAGATATCCAAATGCTCAGATCATTAATTCAGGGTACCCAGTTTTATCCACCATCATATTTCATAAAAAACAATCCTGAAGACACTGAAAATATCTTTACCGAAGTCAAAAATAAAGAACACAAACAAGAACCTCCTGAAGGTTTGAAATGAGGGACAATTGGCGTGAACATAAAAGAAAAATATACAAACCTTTTTTTAACGCTTATTCAGTGGATATTATTCGGTAGCATTATTGGCGGTGTAGTTGGATCAACAACGGCTTTATTACTTGAGGCAAACGATTACTTAGGAGAGTTACGTGAGAAGGATAGTCAGTGGCTTGTCTTTCTTCTTCCTTTAGGTGGAATTTTAATCGGATACATATATATGAACTATGGAAAAGTATATTTGAATCATTCATTACATGATGCTGCAGAACAAAATAACTTGGTGATTGAAGGAGTACAAGGAAAAAAACAACTATTAAAACGTATGGGGCCAATCACCTATTTAGCTACCTTCATCACCGTTTTATTTGGTGGATCGACTGGAAGAGAAGGAGCTGCTATTCAAATGGGTGGAAGTGTAGCCCAAACGGTTAATCGTTTATTCAAAATAAAGATTTTCGATAAACGCATTCTGATTATGAGTGGAATAAGCGCAGGATTTGGGGCAGCTTTTGGAGCTCCGATTGCTGGAGCTTTTATGGGAATCGAAATGGTTGCTTTAGGTATGATTAAATTTGAAGCCATCATCCCATGTCTTATCGCAAGTTATGTTGCACATTTTATAACGACAGGCGCTTGGGGAGTTGAGCATGAAGAATTAATAATTGAAATGGTGCCAGAACTATCTCTACTTACCTTTGCAAAAGTCATTCTAGTCTCACTTATTTTTAGCCTTTTAAGTATATTATATTGTCAGTTAAGACATTGGATTCAGGAAACGTCCGAGAGGTTATTCAAGAAAAACCATATGAAACGTGCTTTTATGGGGGGAATTATTATAGTAATATTCACGTTAATCATTGGTTCCCAAGATTACAATGGTCGCGGACTAGAAATGTTGCAACAATCTTTTACCGAAGATGTTCCTCCATTCGCCTTCTTAGCAAAACTCGTATTCACTGCTGTTACACTTGGAACTGGCTTTGTTGGTGGTGAGGCTATTCCATTATTTTTCATGGGTGCTACATTAGGTAATACGTTACATGATTTTATTGGTTTGCCTATATCATTTCTCGCTGCATTAGGGTTAATCGCTACCTTTAGCGGAGGTGCTAATGTACCGATAACAGCATTCTTATTGGCATTGGAAATGTTTGATGGAAAAGGTTTAGAGTTCTTTTTTGTTGCCTGCTTTGTTAGCTATATATTTTCTGGACACCACGGGCTATGGCCATCTCAACAAGTTCATGAACCTAAAAGTAGATTATATAATATCCCCAATGGAAAAACGATTAAAAGTATTGAAAAGA
This sequence comes from Aquibacillus rhizosphaerae, assembly GCF_030282825.1. GTDB lineage: Bacteria > Bacillota > Bacilli > Bacillales > Amphibacillaceae > Aquibacillus_C > Aquibacillus_C rhizosphaerae. The sequence goes on along the minus strand of NZ_JASTZU010000063.1, from coordinate 480,460 downwards.
ATAACGATACCTGACCTTGTTTTCCTTTTCTTTTCACTTCCATATTGCTAGCGTTTTAGCACAAAAAGCAATACACACGCTAAAGACATAAACGATAATCAATTATACGAATAACTGCTTACTTTCTAAGTATCGGGATACCCATCCTTTAGTTATAAAGAAACATTGGACTTAAAATCCGCTAGGACAATACGTTGGGACAAGATTTTTCTGCGCAGAAAGTAAACCATCATTTCACCTCTTCTAGTATGAACAACCTTAATATGGTAATAATGTGGTTGACACTGACTTTTAGGGGATGAAACAATGGATGAATATATTTCAATTATAACTGAACTATTATGGGGATTTATTTTATTGTTTGTTGTTTTAAAATGTTTAGGGAAAACACAATTCGCGCAAATTTCTCCTTTTGAATTTATTTCCGCAATAATTTTAGGGGAACTCCTAGGTAATGCTATTTATGATAATGAAATAACATTTAGTCATATAACCGCAGCTATATTGTGTTGGGGTATTCTTATTTATGTTGTAGAAATGTTAACTCAAAAATTTAAAGGTACACGAAAGCTTCTAGAAGGAGAACCAAACATAGTCATTCATCAAGGAAAAATAAAATATGATGCTCTTAAAAAAGGCAAAATAGATATCAATACATTACAAAGTTTAATAAGACAACAAGGTTATTTCTCAATTCAAGAAGTTGAGTTTGGGGTTTTGGAATCAAATGGTAAAATTAGTGTTCTGCCCAAGTCAGAGCATGATACTCCAAAAAATAGTGATCTAAACGTGCCTACTAAACCAGTAAATATACCGATTACACTTATTTTGGATGGGGAAGTTGTTTACGATAATTTAAGTGAAGTTGGGTTTGATGAAAAATGGTTAAAAGATCAACTAGCAATGCAAAGCATTACGAATTATAAAGAAGTCCTTTATGCTGAATGGCTGCCAAACAAACCATTATATGTAGTAGGTTATGAGAAAAAATCTAGTTAATTTGATAGATAAAATCAAATATGTTTTTTTTAAAAAAAGGTGGAGAAACCCTTTCTTCTAAGACCATACAACAAGATGAGTAATTATCAAGCGTACATTTGGTGGTTATGGTCATTACCTGCATAGAGAAATTGTAAAAAAAGTGGTAATTTATTAACTGTACCCTCCACCAATAGGGTAGTCGTCACCTACGATAATCAATAGAATAAATAGAATTACTAACAAAATAAAACTGTTATTTCAACCGAATAACTGAAAAAAGCTTTTCAAAATTTTTAACATGGATAATCTTATGTAAATGATGATAGGAAGGCTAAGCTCTCCCCAGCATGGGGATTCAGATTGAATAAAGGCTTAGCGAGGATTACTTTCTTAAGTATTTTTAAATATTATCGTGAAGGTATAAACTAGCGGATATAACAGAGTCTCTGAATTTTTTTGTTAGACGATTTTTAAAAGGAAAATGGTAAAGAAAGGCTGTTTTTCGTTATCTAAGATTTTGTAGAAATTTAATAAGTTAGAAATTAGTGAAAATATGCTGATGAAAAAGAGATGAATTTATTTGAATGGGGCTATGTTTTTGTCCAAGTGGTATAATTTATTAGCATTGACTGTAAATATTTTAGGAGGTAATATAACTTAAATCGTCGCTTCATGAACAGTAAATCCAATATAAAGATTATATAAGTGTAAGTTCTAGCTTCATATTGTTTGTTTTCCCTTCTAGAACTAGTAACAAAATAAAAATTAAATCTTCTTCTTCACATCTTGTTTGATTGATTCAATTAAGTCCTCCGGTAAATCAATAGGAACAGAAGTATGATTTTCAAAAGCCCAAGCATTAACTATTCCAAGGTCAGACTTGTCAAAAGTTACGCTAAAATTCTTACCCTCGCTAGTAAAATCAGCAGTTACAGTTTCTGCGTTATAAAATCCATCGTCAATAATCATATTTTTAATCTGATATGGTTTCATTTTTAAACTCCTTATTAACAATCTTACTAAGTATAATTAACCTTTTCTTTTTGTTTATACATTTGCGCGATTCGTATTTTTTAAAAGGACGCATCAGCAGTTTTTGCCCTCTTCATACATAGAAAAAGGCTGGTTGCATTTTAGATACCATACAACCGGCCTTTAAGCTTTTTAACTAACTACATATTTAGATTGAAACTTCTCCTCAGAGCTAAACAGATAGATGATACCTTCTATAAAACCTATAATTGCTGGTATGCCTGTCCAGCAGAATACTAAATATAAAATACCCTTTCCTTTTTGACCAAGATAAAATTTGTGTATTCCGAAATCTCCCAAGAAAATACCTAGTAATCCAGCAGCTAACTTACTTTTCATCTATATCAACCTTTCTACATTCATTATTTCTTTGTTTCGTTAAATGCGTCTTACAAGAGTTTACAATCCGAAATCAAAACGGTTATAGTTACCCTTTCCCAAATAAAAATGCTAGCAAACCTATACATAATGGAAGAATCAATGAAATAATGCTACACTTTTAATTCTTATACTAATATTTCGGATTTCTAAAAACTAGTAAAACTACATTTCAGTTTACAGATTAGCTCCAACAAAAAAACATCCCTTGGAAAAGTATATCTTTTTCCAAGGGATGTTTATTTTCGGGACATAAGGGCAGTTGTACCTCTTGTCACTAATAGTCCATCAATGTAAGCAACTTATCTAAATAACGCTTTGTCTATATTATATTTTGCTTTAAGCTCATTAATAATATACGTTTCATAAATTTCTCTATGGACAGGATCTTCAACGAGACATACATCAATCGTAGCCACTTCATCACGGTGATTTTTTATTACCGATACATTATCCTCAAAGTGCTTCTTAACTCTTTGTCTTAGCTTTCTAGCCTTCCCAACGAAAAGTAATTCCTCATTAATGTTATAAAACATGAAAATCCCACCTTTATCTCTAGGAATCAGGTGAAGCTCTGTAAAACCATATACATTGCTTTCTTCAGGATAATCCTTTTTATTAATCGTAATATCCGCTTTTGGTATTGTTATTTCTATCATATAAAACACGTCCCTTTTTTTCTTTAGTAGATGTTCATACTAGCATAAAGTTGTACTTCTGACCAAATTATCAGACGAACTTTTTCAAATACACAAAAAATAATTCGGAAAGAAGAAACCTTGTCCCATGTAACCATTTTCTTTATGAAACGTCAAAGTAATTATAAAGGATAATATATCCTATACTAAACGAGGTGAGTTCATTGTGAATAAGAAATCTTTTTTTTTAATGTGTGTCATTGGTATATGTGCGATTGGGGTTCTTATGTATAGTTTTCTTTCAAATAATGTAACTGCTATGATTCCTTCTGCTTCAAGCTATGCATCGACATTTAAAGATTGGTCCGTCCATTTCTCAGATGAAATGAATCCCGACACATTTACAAATGAAACAGTAACCGTTTTTGATAATAACAACGATAAAGTATCCGTAACTATAGAATGGAATGATGATTATACCATATTGACTTTATTATCTCCGGAAGATGGATATAATATGGATGAAAATTATCTGATAACCATTTCTGATAATATAGAAACCGCTCAAGGTGACCACTTAACTAAGTCCCTTACACATGCTTTCCAAGCAGTAAAAGAATTACCTAACATTAAAAACAATGAACAATTAGTCACGCTATTAAATGAACGGATAGAAAAAACAATCCAGGGCAATGAGGGATTTTCCTTTCAGGACGAAACAACTGAGAGCTCCGATTCTGCAGCAGATACAGCTACTAGTTCTGGTGCCGGTAATGATGCTCCAACTTCTGAAACTAATGTCCAGGTCGAAGGAATCGATGAAGGTGACATCGTAAAATCCGATGGTGACTATCTTTATTTTGCAAGGGAAAATGACATCGTTATTGCATCGACAAATGGAACCAGCAGCAACGTTATTAGCAGAATTCAAGAAAAAGAATTTCATGCACAAGAATTACTTTTACACAACGACCTCTTAATCAGTATTGGCTACACATATGAAAGTATTCGAAGTGATATAAAAAATGAACTTTCTGAGCAGTCACCCAACGAAGATATTGCTTATCCACCAGTCTATTCGACTCAAACGAGTGTATTTATCTATGATATTTCTAACAAAGAAGATCCTAAACAAATTAGAGAATTTACCATAGAAGGCGACCTGACTGCTTCTCGAAAAATGAACGGCTTTTTATATGTAGTTGGAAATAACCATCCTCCGTATCACTTGATGCGGAATGAGGGAGAAAATATTGATGAGCAGGCTATTGAATTTCGTCCCTTTGTGAAAGATACAGCAGTAAGTGATGAGGGCAAGCCAATCAATTATGAGGATTTGTATTTCTTCCCAGAAAGTGACGAAGAAAGTTTTATGTTGCTAAGCACAATCGATTTGAATGACATGGAACAAGAAGCAAATGTTGAAACCTATTTGGGCGCTTCCAATCAAATATACATGTCAGAAAACCACTTATACACAGCAGTGAATAAGTATCATCCTAGTGAATCAACCAGTAAAAAAACTACTACTGACATCATGATGCCTCAATCTGCCGACACGGAAATAATTCAATTTAACATTGATGGTGGAAAAATGACCTACAACGCTTCTACTATCGTTAATGGGACATTGATTAACCAATTTGCTATGGACGAACGAAATGGAACCTTCCGCGTCGCCACTACTAAAGGGGATATGTGGCAAGATAATCAACCATCCACTAATAACTTGTACACCTTTGATACTGATTTAAACTCTTTAGGTGAAATCGAAGGCCTAGCTAAAGGAGAACAAATTTACAGTGTCAGGTTTATGGAGAACGTGGCATACATGGTCACATTCAAACAGGTCGATCCTTTATTTGTTATTAATCTAGAGGACGCAGAAAATCCAGAAGTGTTAGGGGAATTAAAGATTCCAGGCTTTAGTAATTATCTACATCCACTCGATGACAACCATGTGATTGGATTCGGCCAACATACTAAATTAGAAGATGTCAAAGGAAGTAGTGAGCCTCGTGTTCGACAAGTTGGTCTTAAAATATCTGTCTTTGATGTAAGTGACCCTAGAAATCCGAAAGAAAAATTTAGTGAAATACTCGGTCAAGGTGGATCCTACTCAGAGATCAACTATAATCATAAATCATTATATAAACATCCGGAGAAAAACCTCTTTGGTTTTCCAGCTCAAATATATGAAACAAAAACTGTACATAAAGGAGATGCGATTTATGAAGAACAAACCTACGTTTATGAAGGAGCTTTTTTATACGAAATCTCACCTGATGCAGGGATTGAGTTAAAAGATACGATCACACACCAAGACCAAGCACAAGACATTGAATATCCTGAATGGGAATCGCAAATCATGCGCATGGTTTCCGTAGGTGATCTCCTCTATACCCTTTCATTTGATCAAATGAATGTCTATGACATAAATGATGAGCGTATCACTCAAACAATTAAATTACCGTAGGGTTTAAAGACAGGTTGCGTCCCTATTTGGCATTAGGTGGGTCTGCTAAGATTGGGAATAGGAACCTGTCTATCTATTCCCTTCTAAAATTCCCAATTACTTCAACTGTTTCACTAACGCTAACAAATGCTGTTTGGTCTACACGTTTAATAAGCGACTTAACAATCGCTAATTCATAACGAGATATAACCGTATATAAAACTTTTCGCTCCGCATTTGAATATCCACCTTGGCCATCCATGACGGTGATACCACGGATCAAATTGTTAATTAACTCGTTTTTAAGCTCCTCACCTTGATTGGTTACAACCATTAAGTTCAGTTTTATATGACGAGTATGAACACGGTCCACAACAATCCCAGAAATATAAATGGAAGCCATTGTGTACAATGCTAAATCCCAAGAAAAGATAAATCCAGAAATAAACACAACAACACTATTTAAACAGAAAACTAATCCACCTAAAGGAATATCACGCTTCTGAGTAAGAAGAAGTCCAACGACATCAAAACCTCCAGTTGACCCATAAAAACGAATAATAACCCCTATAGCCGCACCTGAAATAACTCCTCCAAATACAGCAGATAACAACGGGTCATCCGTTACTGCAACGACTGGAATATATTGCATGGAAATAGATGTAATCACAACAGCAAAAATGCTGTTCCCAATGAATTCTTTTCCTAACTTCATCCATCCGATAATTAAAATAGGAATATTTAAAAGAAAAAACCAAATTCCACTGTTCACTGGCGAAAGTAGTCCAAAAATCATCGCAAGACCTGTCACCCCACCTGATAAAACTTCGTGGGGAAGAAGGAATATATTAAAAGCAAATCCTAAGGCTAAAGAACCTACTAATATAACAATAAGACTATATAAACGCCTCATGGACTTAACACTCCAATTCATAGAATAATAGAAATACCCAATGAATTTTAAGCTCCACAAAAGTAAAAGTCAAGAGTGAAATTACAGATGATTTTTCTAGTTATTTTTCATCAAAATCATAAAACCTGAACAAGTCTCCATAGACAATTTTGTCAGAATAAGATAATTCTTTTTCCGCATTTTCTTTTATCGGTTCACATGGATTATCTCCTGCTTTAGGAGATTGTAAGGCATTACCATCAATCGCTAAGACTTCACCTGTCAACCTGTCATAACATTGATTTTTTGTATAGATATAATTTTCACTTATAAAGCTCCCATTTCTTAGAGCAATAAAATTATCTTTACTTGTATCAGTGAATATGTCTGTACCAAAGACAATATCTTTATCATTTTTCACACCAAGGAGGTTAAGTAATGTTGGTTTCACATCAATTTGACCACTCACTTTTGATATTGTTTCACCTGAATGTCCAGGTATATGAATAAGAAATGGTACACGTTGTAATTGCACTTGATCGTATGGTGTGATTTCCTCTTTGTCTAGAAATTCACTCATTGCATTATTATGAAAATCACTTATCCCGTAGTGATCACCCATAATTAGAATAATAGAATCTTCATAAAGACCTGATTCTTTTAATTGTTCAAAAAATAACGCTAATGCTTCATCTGTATAGCGAACCGTTGGAAAATACTGATTCAAAGTCTTTGAATTTGAATCATAAGGTTCAATGGAAGCATCGTCCTCTCCTAAATTAAATGGATAGTGATTCGTTAAGGTAATAAAACGGGAGTAAAAAGGTTGTGGAATAGACTGTAAATATTTAAGCGACTGTTCAAAAAAAGGTTTGTCTTTTAAGCCCCATCCTACTGAATTATCATCGTTGATTTCATATGCCTCTTCTTCATAAAAATGATCATAACCATTATTCTCATACATGACATCCCGATTCCAAAAACTTTTATTATTGGCATGGAAAACTGTAGAATAATAGCCTTGCCCCTTTAATAATTCTGGCAAAGGATTATATTCATTTTGGCTATGGGTAAAATAAACAGCTCCCCTAGGTAACGGGTATAAAGAATTATCTACTAAAAATTCATGATCTGAGGTTTTTCCTTGTTCTGTCTGATGATAGAAGTTTTCAAAGTAATAACTCTCTTCTATAAGTTCATTTAAAAATGGTGTAATCTCTTCTCCATTGACAGTATTGTTAATCACAAAGCTTTGAACAGACTCTAACGACACGATAATAACATTTTTATCCTCAGCAACACCAAATAAGTCTGACACTTCTTTACTTGATTGATGATTTTTAACATACTCCCTTATCTCTGTCATTTCCGTTCCATCGGCAAACACACGTTGTACTTTTGTTTTAGATTGCAACACTAAATCATAAATATGAAAGTTAAAAATGCCTAAATTTTTAACTAGATATTCTCTATCAAAAGCTCTTTGCAACAATTGTGGACGTTCAATTTCCGCTAAAACAAAGTTCACAAATAACGTAGACGTTACTGCTATTATCGCTAACTTCTTTGACTTTTTCTTATAGCTTTCTTTAACCGGAAAATAATGCTTCTTACTTAAATACCAAATAATTAATACATCTGTAAATAAGAAAATATCGGGAAGGTACATTAGGGCCAGTATACTTGAACCTAAATCCGCTGCATTACTACCTTGAAATAAAACTGGTAAAGTTAAAAAGTCAGTAAAATTACGATAGAAAATCAAATTAAAATACAATATAAGTGATCCAAGCAGAGCAGAATAACGAAGATATCTCATTTGCCACTTTTCTTTGAGCCAAACACTCACAGCAAATACAAGTAATGCAGAGGCAACGGGGTTGATAATTAAAATGATTTCCTGCAAAAAATTTTCTATAGAAATATTAAATAAAAAACGATAGGCAATATACGTCTTCAAACCAAATAAAATACTCGAAACAATATATAAAGGTAATTTATTTTTATTAAGTTGCATAAGGCGCCCTCCACGTGTACTCCATTACACCTATTTTTTTATATCTACCCAATAAAATCTACAACCAAACCGCAATAAATAAAATGTCTATAAAATGAAATATAATATACTTATTTGTAATATTAAAGCATATCAAGTAGATTTATGGATAAAAAGATATATTAGTTATTCTATTCAACTAACCATTACAATTTCCTGCTTTTTCAACATATTAAAAATATCGAATTATCATCTGCCATATTATTGATATAAAATTAAAAGAGCAAGAGAACTGTCCCTTCGTCCCCGCTATTGTTTATATATATAAAACTTGCTACAATAATAACTTACTTATTAGTATGAATGAGGTGTCTAATTTGCCAAAAGTACGGAGTATCATCTTTTTAATACTTATTGTAGGTGCTCTTTGGCATTTTTATGGAGAAACCTTCAACCAATCTGGTTTTCAAGGCGTTTATGAAGATATGCGCTCAGATGTTATTGAAATAAAAGAGAATCCAAAAGTGATTCAAACAGTAGAATTTATAAATAATGAAATTCAACTTTTATTGAATAAATTGAAAGATAACGTAGATGAAACTAAAGAACCTAGCCAGCCTACACCTGATAAACCTGAACTTGATGGACCATCTAAACAGTCGTTTTCTGTTCATAATATCGAGCTTGGTGACGACCGTTCTAAAGTAGAACAACAAGCTGGCCAACCCAAACGTACTTCATTAAATGAATACGGGGTCAATTGGGTTGCTTACCATGAAAATTATCATAACTTTTTCATGACCGCTTATAATGATGACAATGAAGTGATCGGACTTTATACGAATCAAGACTTACTAACATCAACACAAGGGATTACCTTCAACAGTACGAGAGATTCAGTTCTTTCCATGTTAAATGAGCCACTTAAAAGTATTCGAAAAGGGTTTGTCAATTATCAGATTGAAAACAATCAAGAATATAACACGTTCCATATCGATAACAATTATGTAACTGTTTTTTTCGATAAGCATGAAAATTTGACAGTAACAGCGATTCAAATTATTAGTGAAGAACTCGAACAACAAAAAGAAGCGTATTTTGCGGAGGCAAATGAGGAATTAAAAGCTGGATTCGAATATCAACTATTCGACCTTACCAATGCCGCAAGGGTAAACCACAACCTTTCCGTTTTGAGTTGGGATGAGTCAGTAAGAATAACTGCTCGCGACCATAGTAAAGATATGGCTGACAACAACTATTTTGGCCATACAAACCTTGAGGGGCAATCACCTTTTGATCGAATGACAGAAGATAATATTACGTATAGAATGGCTGGTGAGAACCTCGCAGCAGGTCAACCAAGTAGTATCTTCGCCCACGAAGGTTTAATGAACTCGATTGGACATCGCGAAAATAAATTACATTCAGATTTTGAAGCACTCGCTGTCGGTGTTGCTTTTAATGAAGAATCACAACCATATTACACGGAGAATTATTTAACAAAATAGTTAAGCTAAAACCCAGATAATGAGTACCGATACAATGGCACTCATTATCTGGGTTTTCTATCTATTGGTGTACAGTTATTTAAATAAACCGCATTAATTTTCGGAAAAAGAAACTTAAAAACCATGTTAAGTTTCCTTACATGATTGTTTTAATAATTCAAGTACCATGCTATCCTTGCATTAGTTTAAATATTCAGACACTTAGGAGGAACTAACCATGAACGAAACAAAGAATATTAATCTTTTTTCATTTTCATTCTTAGTACTTGCCGTAAGAATGGCTTTTGCAAAATAAAGTCAGTTTTAAGAACTATGTTATAAAGAAGCCATTAATGAGATATATAGAAACTTATTATAACAATCCCCTCTAAAACTACGAGGGGATTGTTTTTTAGTTACATGAGAGCAAATCTCTCTATTATGTAAGGGATTATTTAAATTGTTTCTACAAGACGTAATTACCTTCAAAAATCGCTTGTTTATTAACCCCTCTGAATGATGAATTTCATGATTACTTTTCTTCTTGCTTAATCTAAATGGGAAATGTTTTAAAAAAATTACCACAGGGAATATTTTTAAAACATGTGGTAATAAACAGAACTAGTAGTATGTTGAGGTTATCTTCACTTGAAAATCCAACAGAAAATTCGCTGATTAATTTTAATGTAATAATTAATATTTGTATTACACTCAACAAAAAAGATTGAACTTTTTGAAACATTATGATTAACATATTCGTATTCATATTTACATGGAAAGGAGTCTTTTGAATGTTTGATAAATTTCTAAAAAAAATAAAACAATATAGTGGTAGTAGTAGCAAAAAAAAGCACCGCAGGTATAAGCATAGCTCAAGCGGCCGTAAATCTAGACGTTTCAGTAGTAGTGGTCACCATAGACATTCGCCATTCCAAGGAAGTCATCGTTATAAAAGAAAAGGGTACGGGAGCAGCAGTAGTTAAGTCTAATCTTTTAAACAAACTATTGCACGATTGACATCATTTATAGCTGCTAACGTATGTGTATAAGGTTCTCTAATGTTTAATAACCTTTTTAAAAAATAAGTCGTTTGTGGATGAAGTGTTAATTCTTCCGTCCAAGAACGACCTTTTTTTACGTTCGTACCGTAATTAGAGTAGAGCAAGAACAACAATAAGTCACCAATATCAAAGTAGTCTTCTCTAAGCAAATCAATCTTTTCCTTCTGGTCTCTCTTACTTGTTTCTGTTGGATTTTCGAACAATTCAGCCAACCCAAAGTCTATAATATAAGGTTTATCATTTTGAAGAATCACATTCGGTATTCTTATATCTCCATGGATAATCCCCATTGAGTGTACATAAGCAACAATATTCAGTAAATCTCTAACTAAAACTAACGATCCTCTTTCAGTAAAACTGAACTTATCTGCAAATAAAACATCTTCTAAATTTCGTCCTTTTATGTACTCCATAGAGAAAAAATAATTTTTTTCAAATATAAACTGTTCAAAAAATGTTGGAATATTTGGATGGTTTAGGTGTTCTAGTATTTGCGTTTCATGGTTGTATTGCTCACGTATTACTTTCTGCTTTTTGCTTTTCGTCATTTGCTTTATGACACACAACTGTTGCCTTTCTAAATTTATACACAAATAGGTCATCCCATAACTACCCATTCCTAACGCTGACTTAACTAAATATTTTCCAGCTAACAAATCCCCTTGCTTGTAACGCCGGTCTGTAAGTAACCTATATCCCCGCTTCAGCCTTTTATAAGCTTTCACAATCTTTTCACCACTTTTTCAATTGCAGTTTTCATACTATTATACTTTACTCGTGACTTATGAACAGGCCCATTCCCCTTTATTTTCTATTTTTAGTTACAATAATTTCATTAACCATATCATACATGATCTCAACACCTATACTTGAAGCCTGAAAACTATAGGCATGATCGTTATTAATTCCTAGGTTGTCAGCTTCTTGAGCAGTATCGATATTTGCTCCTAGAAATATAAATCGTCAATTGCTTTTCTTGGTCAAAATTTATGATTAAGCTGATAACACTTGTGACTTCAGTCATGAGAGGTTCAAAAGCTCCTTTACTTTACCATAGGTAAACTCCAGGCTTGCATTTTCCTTTCCATCCATCGTAATGACAAAGATGACTGTCTCAGGTCGTTGTCCATCGCCAAAGCTCTGGTAGGGGGGACTTAAAGGCAGATTCGGTGTCCCACAGATGTGTTTATTAAATCTTACAGACGGGTATTGTATTTTAAGGGAGGAATTCATTTTGATTACTCTAAGAACAAATAATCTAGAATCCGTAGTTGAAGTTCATGTTGAGGGTAAGATTACCGAGACAGACATGATTGAATTCAAAGAATATTTTAAACTTAAAAATGCTGCGGACGGAAAAGTTAACCTATTATTAATGATTAAAGATCTTAAAGGTTATTCTGTCCAAAGTTTAATAGAAGACTTAAAGTTTGATGCCAAGCATTGGAATGATGTGAACAAGCTTGCTGTCATCAGTGACAAAAAATGGATGGAACTTGTTACAAAAGTAAGTAGTTTTTTACCAAATATGAACGCTAAGCATTTTAATCTCACAGAAAGAGATGACGCAATCGATTGGCTAACAGTTTCTTAAAGCCAGGACAAAGAGGGTTTCTTTGTCCCTTTTCCATTTCTTTTATATCAAGGTTAAGATAATGTTACAGTTTTACTATTTTCCTACTTTTATACTTAGTATATCTACAACAATAGTTATCCCTGTTTCACGATTTTCCGTATAGTTTTTCTACAGGAGAAAACAAAATAGAAAAAACAGCGACAAGGATTTATCCTCATGCTCTCCTAACTTCTTTTTAAATTCACGACAACAATTCCCATTGCAACCATTGCGATAGCGACAAGAATAAATATATTTAAGTTTTCTCCTGGAATAAATAGAGAAGACAGTAAAGTTCCTGCTACGGGAACAATAAATTTATAAATACTTATTTCTCCAGCATGATTATATTTCAATAAAGAATACCAAAGTGCAAAAGCAACTGCAGAAAGCAATGCGGAGTATAATAATAGTACCCAGCCAAACGCTGTAAATACAATTGCACCAGAATCGATTTGCGGCAAACCAACTAAAAGCATAATGATTGCTCCTATACTTAGTTGCCAACCGGTGACAGCAAACGGGTGGATTCCGATTGCTAATTCTTTTGCCATAATCGTTGCGATTGCACTTGTAATTGCAGCAAAGATCATAAATCCTTCTCCGTCCCATGTAAAACTAAGTTGAAGCTCTTGCCCCCAGTTTGCAACTGCAATTCCAGTAAACCCTGCAATCATTCCAATTGTTTTTTTCCAATTCAAACGGTCATTTTTATAATAATAATGTGCGAGAATAACGGTGAAGAATGTACCACTAGATGAAAGAATCGCCCCTTGCATCCCTGATACTTTTGCTAAGCCATTATAAAAGAAAAAATATTGCAAAGCCGTCTGTACAATCCCTAGAATTATTAAAACCATAAATTGTCTACGTGTAACTAAGATTTTTTTCGGATTAGAAAATAACAAAAATATCAAGACAATTAAACCTGCAAGTAAAAAACGCACACCTGCAAACACTATCTTTGCAATCACGTCATCTGGAGCCATTTGTAGCTCCTCATAACTTACTTTAAGTACTGGGAAGGCACTCCCCCATAAAATTGAACAAAGTACTGCAACCCCAATAACCGACCATTTTTTCTCAAACAAACCTTTCAATGATGTCATCTCCAAATCTATGTAATCGTAAAATACTGTTCGTGAACATACTGGATATTGTACTAATATTTATACCTTTTCACTACTTTTTTGACTATAGATTCACAACTGTTGACACCATCTACTTTAAAAGATGAATATTCAAGATCAAATCTAGTTTTAACTACTTCTGAAATTTTGAGAAAAATCCATTTAGACTCATCAAAATTAGACTCATCAAAAAAAATTCTTGTTATTTTCATCATTATTGTAGAAAGTTTTTTTACTTAGAGAACTAGGAACACGTTCTTATTAAACTTAAGAGGGAATTAAATGGGGTTAAATATTTTCGTACATTATTTTCTAGGTTTTATGGGAATTTTTTGATTAGTTGTATCCCCCTTTTTTAGCAATACTTTTGAGCTTCATATTATCGAACAGTTTCAAATATACGAGTTATAGTTGCACGTTTGAGATATTTATTGAGGAATCAATCATTCTAGGTCCAGATATGCCGACCATTCGCATCATTATCTACTTAGATGCTGGTTCCCTATTTTAATCATGTACTTTTCTCTATTTTTTTCAGTTCAGACAATTACTAAAAGCATTATAGAAGAACAACAGTGAAAAGTAGGCGGGGCATAGGGGTCGTTTTTTGTACAACTAAACGGATGAATTTGAAATTAAAAGGGACAAGGCTGCCCCATGTCCCTTTTAATTCCCCTGTACCGTTGGGCGCACAACCATTTCATTAATTCCGACTTCTTCTGGTTGTTCAATTGCAAAGCGAATCGTACGCGCAATATGTTCAGGTTCTATTGCCATTTTCTTAATTTCTCCAGTAGCTGCTCTAATATCTTCATCAGTAATATGATCCGTTAACTCTGTTTCAATCGCACCCGGTGAGATAATGGTTGCCCTTATATTGCTACTTGCAGACTCTTCTTTACGTAATCCTTCTGTAATGGCACGAACAGCAAATTTTGTTCCACTATAAACAGCACTTCCTGGTCCGACAGAATGACCCGCAACAGAAGATATGTTAACAACATGCCCTTCTTTCTGCTCACGCATATATGGTAATACGGCGCCTATCCCATTTAGCACTCCTTTAATATTCACATCAATCATTGTATTCCATTCATTTATTTTCCTTTTGTTTAGAAAAGATAATGGCATAAGCCCCGCATTATTTACAATCACATCTACCTTCCCAAATTTTTCATGTGCTGTTTGAGCTAGTGATTCCATTTCATCAAAAGAAGTAACATCCGTCACTTTATAAGTCGCTGTATTTCCTTTATCTTCAATTACTTTCTGTATTTCCTTTAGTCTGTTTTCCCTTCTAGCTGCGAGGACAACCTTTGCTCCATTTTGTGCAAGTTCCTTTGCTGTTTCCTCCCCTATTCCACTTGAAGCTCCAGTTATAATAACTACCTTATCTTTAATATTTAACATAATACTATCATCCTTTTGAAAAATTTGTAGATTCTTTGATACTAATGACTGTTTTCCCAACATACATGAGATTAAACGTAACTCGACTTGGGTGTCCCTTATAAGGCTTAATTGTAATAGAAAAGGTAACCATTTCCTTATTGATGGTCTAGTATTTCTTTAATAACTTTTGCCTGATTATACTTTTCATCTTTTGCTGCAAACAATAGTGTTATATTTTTATTATGCTTTTTAGTGATTCCCTTTAGCTTTTCAAGCTGTTCTTGTTGCTCTCCATCTTGAAATTCATCTTTATATTTATTTTTAAATTCATTATATTTATCCGGGTCATGCCCAAACCATTTTCGTAAATCATTCGATGGACCAATTTCCTTCATCCAATAATCGATTTGTGCATCTTCTTTTGATATACCTCTTGGCCAAATTCGATCCACTAAAACACGGACCCCATCTTCCTTGTTAGCTTTCTCGTAGATTCTTTTTAATTGAACAGGCATTCTCGATTTCCTCCTTTTAAAAATCTATTAAACCATACCCGCGATTTAACTAGATAAACTAATTTGAAACGGTTATTAAAATCTACTATCTTCTTCTCAATAGTTTGTACTATCCTTTTGAAAATTCGTTCCATATTCGTGCCATTTCTTATGTAATTTTTTTAGAAACGTGACGATCTTCACTCCCTAATATTTTATAAAGCTATGACTGATTTCACAGAGAAGACGAAAACTGAAATGAAGGAAAAAGTAGACGACTTCATTATTTCAGGTACTGACATTTCTAGAGATATGGACAACATGGACTAAAGATATAGAATCCCTGTCATTTCAATTGTCTCATCGTTGATTAGCAAAACTTTCTGAATGTCTATGTGAAAATACTAGAAGTTTCAATGAAGTAGGATAGTCAGACTTCTTTAGAAAAGGTTACCTTTACTTTTTTGAATACCTCAACTTTTTTACAATAGATGGTCTGCTTTACATCTATAAATAATTACGATGACTCGTTTTCACTAGAAGTTGTCCGATAAAGCTTTCATTCTGTGAGATTTCTCTCAGAAATAGTTTCCAGAAATTCTCCTTGCATATCATTACTTACCTTTAGTACTAATAGCAGATAACTACCGACATAATACTTCCAATACCACATTTTCTTGTAGTAAGGCTTCTAATCCATTCCTTTTATTAACGCACTTGCCATCTGAACTTTGTTTTCGTACATTGTTTCTGCTAATATCCTTCTAGTTTCTTTTGAAGCAAAGAAATAAGAGGCATCATTACAAAGCCCTGTGACTGTGTATTGATAACCTATATTCTTATCGTTTAAAGCGTATACTCCATAAACATGAAACGGCTCTATGTGATTACCATCTTTATCTTCTTTCAAAGTATTTCCCAAATCACGATTAAGACGGTTACAGGCCTGTTCAAGCATGCTAAATACCCTTTGTGGATCCTCATAAAAACTGATAGTAAGGTGTTCGATCACACGCATTTTTTCTTTATTATAATTTTGCATTGTGTGAACCTGACTATTTCTTATCATCAGTAACTTTCCAGACCATTGGCGTATTTGTAAAGAACGAAACCCTATATCTTCTACAGAACCTTCAAAAGTCTGATTGATTCTAATCCAATCTCCTTTATTAAATTGATTTTCATATAGGAATAAAACCCCTGCTAGAAGATCTTTAATTAAATTTCTTGCACTAAAGCTAACAATGATACCAACTATACCTGCACCAGCTAAGATACTGCCAAACTCCACGTCAAAAATAGACAATAGATAAATAATGAAACCTAAGGTAACCGTATATTTTATAACTGAATGAAACATAGATTGGACTGTGCGTTCATCTCGTTTATCAAATAAATCAGTCCGTTTAAAAATAAATTTAGCAACACTACGAAGTACCCGAGTAAGTAGAAAACTTAGAATTAACCCCGCTATAACTTTTGTGAATGGGTTGTTTAAAACTACAGGTAAACTTATTAAAGCCAACTCCATCTTCAACACCCCAAACAAAATTAGATAAGGTAGTATATACACTTAACAAATCTCTTGTTACAGGGGACGGGTCTCTTGTATCACTTTGAAAATGGATAAGAAGAATTGCCAATTAAATTTGTGCCTGCAGATGAAGCATACACCTCTTGTTTCTACATTTTTTATTTATATCATCCTAATCCACCTGCAGCCTAAATCTATAATTTCCGATATAAAAAAAGCAACCCCTGGAATAAAACCGGGATTGCTTATGTTTTAACTCTTAATTTTCATCTACTACTTCTTTTAAAATCTCATAGGACTGCTTTTGTTTTTCAGGATCGTAAATATAAGATACTGCCATAATTTCGTCGACGTTATATTTTTCCTGAAACCTGGTCAGTTGTTCACGAATCGATGATTTTCCTCCTAAAAGAGTCATACTAGACATCCCTAATGACATCTCTTTCTCACGCTGACTCCAAATCTGATCCATGTTTTCAACTGGTGGCTGCAACGGTGTCTTTGAGCCGCGAACCACATTCAAGAAAAACTGTTGCATCGTAGTTAACTGGAATGCAGCTTCTTCATCCGTATCAGCTGCTATTACATTTAGACATACCATCATATAAGGTGCGTCCAAATATTCAGATGGTTGGAATCGACTGCGGTATATCGATATAGCCTCTTCCATATGTGTCGGTGCAAAGTGCGATGCAAATACATAAGGTAAGCCCAGTTTAGCTGCCAAATGAGCTGAATCCGTCGATGAGCCAAGGATATAAATAGGAATATTCGTGTTAACACCTGGATAAGCTTTTACATAATCCTGATCCTCTTCAGGTCCAAAATACTTCAGCAAAGCAGATACATCGTCTGGAAACGTATAAACACTGTCATTTTGCGATCTTCGTAGTGCACTGGCGGTCACCATATCAGTACCCGGTGCCCGACCTAATCCCAAATCCAAGCGGTTAGGGTAAATCGTTGCCATTGTTCCAAATTGCTCGGCAACTACAAGCGGAGCATGGTTAGGAAGCATAATTCCCCCAGACCCAACTCGAATCTGGTCGGTATGTTCTAATGTATGTTTTATTAACATAGAAGTGGCTGAACTTACTAAGGTTGGTGTATTATGATGCTCAGCAATCCAATATCTTGTATAGCCCATTTTTTCCGTCGCTTGCGCCAAATCCACCATTGCATCAATAGCTCCTTTAGCATCTTGTCCTTCACGAATAGGGGCTAGATTTAACACGGATAAGGGGATTTTTATGTTTGTCATTTAAACTGTCCTTTCTTGTTGGAAATTCCATTTGTCCATTTCATAGTATCAACAAGAACACCAGAAACAAATTTAAATGCTTAGTTTTTTATAAGTGAAATAGAATTTTTTCCTAAGAATACATCTAGTAAACATTACAAGCATGAAAAAAATTGCATTTAAATTTCAAGTAAAACGGGTATAAGTTTAAATTAGGGTTAGGCGCTCTCTTTGGATTGAACTTACAAATCATGAAACAAGTAAGGAGTTTTTTTATGAATGATTCATCCTTTACTAACCATATTAAAGGCGGTTGGCTCCTACTACGCGGAATTGCAGTTATTTCATCTAGTGTCACTACGATTGTATCTACCATGCTTCCAATATATTTATACTACAACGTTCCAAATAATAGGTTGTTTTATATATTTCTCCTGCTGGTTTTTGCTGCATTTTTAATACATGGAGTACTCACGCACGTGTTAAATGATTACATGGACAACAAATCAGGAACAGATCAGCATAGTCCAGCTATTTTATCTGGCGGAAGTCGAGTGATACAAACTGGGCTAATTCCATCTCGTTCCCTTAGACGTGTTGGTATAGCGATGATTTTTCTACTCAGTTCACTTGTAGTAGGACTTGCTCTATTCGCCCATTATAAACTTGCACTCCTATTAACGATTGGATTATGGGGAGCGATTTCCTATTCTCTTCCACCATTACGATTAAGCTACCGCCCTTTTATTGGTGAATGGTTGTCTACTTTTCCATCCGTTTTAGCACTCGGCATAGCGGGTGCTTGGCTAGCCTTTGAGGCTATTCCTGAGTGGGCATTACAAAATGCCATGATCAATGGACTATTTTGTATCGCTTGGGTAATGGTTCACCATATACCTGACCGTGATGCAGATAAACGAGCCTTTCCTTTAAAGAGAACAAGCGTTGTTTGGGCATCTGAAAAATTTGGCATGGGATTCAGTCGATTTCCTGCTTTACTCTACTTTTTCCTGACGGCTTTGTGCGCATTCTGGTTAGGATTTAGTCGACTATGTGCAATGATTGGACTAGCAGCTATCCTTAGTACTGCTATTTTTCTTGTTATAAAAATGGATATAAATAATGATGAACAAGTATCGGCATTCGAGAAAATCATCCTCATTCTTGCAATGGTTAACGGCATTTGGCTTGGTATTTTTATTTAATTAAATGGAGAAATAGGGAATAGGAACGCTGTCCCTATTCCCACTTAAATGTACGGCTGGCAATGATAAATGCAACAATCGCCCAGCCGCTGAGGATGAGCAGTTCCAACCAGAGTCCTGTTATGGAAGTACCAACATTCATTACTCCTCGAAGTGCCGTACTTAAATGAGCTATAGGCAAGATTTGGACTATTGGTTGAAGAAAATCCGGCATGTTGCTAATCGGGAAAAAAACTCCTCCTAAAAAAAGCATTGGAAAAGTAGCAAACCCTGCAATTGGCCCAGCACTCTCTGGGTTTTTCGCAACCCCTGCAATAATAAAGCCAAGAGCCATAAAAGCTAATGTCCCTAAAACGACAAATCCAATTAATAGGAACCAAGAGCCAATAACGCTAACACCAAAGATTAAATTAGCAATAAGTACAACTAATAAAGCTTGTAGTCCATTTAAGGCTAACCTCGCAGTAATTTGGGCTGCTATAAATGTTGACGCTTTTAGTCTAGTCCCTTGCATTCTTCTTAAAATACCACGCTCACGCCATGCTGAAATTTGCCCAGCAACTCCATTCATATTGTTGCTCATAATCATCATTGCTACAATTCCAGGAACGAGAAAATCAATATACTTAATGTTTAGGGCACGAACGCCTTGAGCTTCAATTTCAACAATTGGGGTATAATTCGCTGTTTGTTTACTCCATTCATCAACAGTGGCATTGATAACAGTGAGTCCAAGCTCTGAAGCGGACATATTCGTTTCGTTATAGTAAACAGGCAAGGAATAAGCAGCGTCATCTTCTATTCGATTGGAAATCGCATCACCATAACCCTTAGGAATTTCCAATACCATTTGTAAGTCACCGTTTTCTAAAGATTCAAGTGACCCATCTAAATCATCTGATTGGTGTATTTCTACCGCTTCCTTTTCCTGTAAAAGAGCAACAAACTCCTTTGAAGCATTCGTATTATCCTGATTTACAATCGTCAGCGAAAGTGTAACGCCATCACTATTACCTATAAATGATCCAAGTGCAACCATTAAAATAAGAGGAAACAGCAAAGTGAAGAATAGTACTTGCCGATTACGCGAAAAAATTCGAAGTTGAGCTAACGTAAGTTGCCAGTATGCTTTCATTCTCGTAAACTCCTTCCCGTCATCTTTATAAATACATCTTCTAAAGTTGCAGTTCTCATTTGGAGGTCTTGGAGGTTGATATTTTGCGTAGAAGCTTGTTGAATCAAATCAGTTAAGGTCAATTGAACAGAATCAGTGTACAGAACATAGCGCCCGTTTTGATTGCTCATTTGTTTGACACCTTGTAATGAATGTAGAAATGAATCATCTTCGTTATGTAAAAGTGAAAATTCAACAGCGCTATCTGATTGGAGGTTCTTCACCAAAGTAGCAGGAGTGTCGAGGGCAATTAATTCACCTTGATCCATAATCCCTATCCGATCACATAAGACATGTGCTTCATCCATATAATGGGTGGAGAGAACAATAGTTTTACCTCTTGATTTCAAGTTTTCAATAATGTCCCATAGTGTTCTTCGTGCTTGCGGATCTAACCCTGTTGTTGGTTCATCAAGAAAGACAATTTTCGGATCATGAATAATCGCCAAAGCAATCGCCAAGCGTTGCTTTTGCCCTCCCGATAAATGCTTCACTCTATCCTTTTGTTTTTCCGTTAATAGGACGTCTTCAATTAATTCTGGTATCGAAACATGACTCGGATAAAAACTTGCATACATCTTCATTATTTCTGAAACGGTTAATAATTCAAAAAGAGAAGTCGATTGTAGTTGTACACCAATAACCTCTTTAACATGGCCGATTTGTTTACGAATATCAAAACCTCCAAGTCTCGCCGTACCCCCGTCAGGTTTACGGAGACCAACCAGCATTTCAATCGTTGTTGTTTTTCCTGCCCCGTTTGGACCAAGTAAACCAAAAACTTCTCCAGCACCGACGGAGAATCTCACATTGTTAACAGCCGTAGCTTTCTCGTATTTTTTGATTAATCCTTCCACTTCAATCATGTTTTCTATCATCGTTCCTATCACCCCTTCCATTGTATCTCGCTTCATTATACTCTATTATAATTTCCGTATCATAAACAACCACATAAATGTGAGTGCTTGTTTTAAGTCTGACGGTAAATCTTTTATCAATTCTTCACGAACCCCTTGTTTATAAACACCAAGACTATCTATTACTTCCCAACCATTTTCTTTTGCCAGTTGTTCAAACTCCCAAGGCATCATCGTATTGCATATAACGGATGATTCATACAAACGCTGATAACTATTGGAACGGGGAGCAGCCGTTGGTCCAAGTAATCCCAAGCATAATAGATGGTCCTTTTTTAACACTCGATGCATTTCATTTAATGCTTTTAAAGGTTTTTCGGTCCACTCTATCGAATTAACAGCCATTAAACCCGAGAAAGTTTCATTTTTAAAAGGCAAACTAGTTAAATCACCTTCAACAAACGCTAATTGATTATGCTCACTTTCCTTCTTAGCTCTTTCTATCATTTCTTTCGATAAATCTATACCAACCACGCGATAGCCTGCTTGATACAATTTCAATGAACCAAAACCATCGCCACACCCTAGGTCTGCAATGTATCTTCCTTTTGGCATATGTTTTTCTATAAATGGAATGATTGTTTTACGACTTCCATTCTCCCACATGCCTTTACTACTTTGATTCCAAAACTCGGCTTTTTCATCCCATTGTTCCCTCGCTTTCTGATGCCAATCAAATGAACTCATTTTTACACTCCTTCTCTTATCATTTTATATAGGATTAGGTTCCTCTTCTTCCAATTCATTCTTCTAACACTACCATTCAATTTCACCTTTTTCTATACATCTTCTACTAATTTACGAAGGATTAGATGTTAATCATACCCTAACAGAGGGTATAGGGAGAAATACAGATAACTTTCAAATAGGATGTGTCAAAATGATTGCAATTAAAAGACTCCCTGAAACGTTAAAAAAATTAATCAATATGTCACACAGAGAGCGAAGACATCAAATCTATTCTAATCTATTAATAAGGCCAGCTCTTCTTGGATTCATAGCACTTTGTTTATTTGGTATAACCTTATGGGCGGAAATGGCCTTAGAAATAAATAATAATATGGCATCTGTTCTGACTGCAGACTATCAACTGACACAAACTATATTAAGCACGCTCACTGGCGGGCTCTTATCCTTAACTTCCTTTACTTTCTATGGTGTTTTAACAGCTTTAACTACGTTTTCAGGTCAATTTTCGCCGAGGATAATTAAAAATTTCATGATGACTAGGGTTACCCAACAAACATTAGGAGTTTTTAGTGGAAGCTTTCTTTATGTATTATTATCTTTATTATTCTTAGGTGACGAAGACTCCACGCCATATTTTTTCGTACCAACAACAGCAACATTACTTGCCACTATATCGATTGCTTATTTTGCTATATTTATTAATCATATTGTTAAATGGCTTCAAGTGTCACATGTGACAGGTGAGATGAAAAAAGAATCCGTTAATATTATCGAAAAGTCATTACTTAATGAATTAGACAGATATAGAGTAGAAAATGAGAATA
Source organism: Aquibacillus rhizosphaerae (assembly GCF_030282825.1). Lineage (GTDB taxonomy): Bacteria > Bacillota > Bacilli > Bacillales > Amphibacillaceae > Aquibacillus_C > Aquibacillus_C rhizosphaerae. Next base: position 457,325 of record NZ_JASTZU010000063.1, on the reverse strand, counting down.
CAATTAAAGATCAAATTCCAGAAGTGAAAGAAGGCCACAAAATTGCTGTTAATAATTCTGGTTATATACAAACCATTGATTTTGCTTTATTAATGGAGGAAGCAATTAATGATGATCTTATTATTAAGCTAGAACATAATGTTGGTCATTTTGTTTTTGGTTCAACACCTGTATTAACCTATTGGAAACAACAGGACGCAGCAATTGATGAAGTTAAATACAAAAACATGTTTCATATCGCGCAAAGTCAGACGGAAATTCAAGATATTGAATTTAGTATTAATAAATTCGTTGAAATTTCTATTCGAGCATTAGGAAATGATGATCCGAAAACAGCAACTGGCACCCTTTATGAAATTGGTGATTTACTTATAAATATTTCTCAAAAGGTAAAATTCACTCCCTACATGATTGACAGTGAATCAAAATTACGGATGATGCTTCAGGATATTTCTTTTGAAGACTATTTATATATAGGTTTTGCTTCCATACGACACTATGCAAGATCTAATGTAGTGGTAACAGTTGAACTTCTAAAAGTCTTAGATGCCATCGCTCAGGGTACAGAAGAACGTGATCACCAACATGTCTGGGATTTCGCAGAATATATAGCAAGTGGTTTTGAATATGATTATATGTATGATTTAGATAAGAGAAAATACACGAAAGCATTATACAACATCGCAAAAACAACAGGAAATGAACAAGCCTACGATAAATTACTTAAAAAATACAAAAATGAAATGAACGAAAGGACATAGTACAGGATAACCTGTACTATGCCCTTAATTTATGCTTAATAACTCGCGAATCTCATCTTCTGTTATGCTTGATAACATTGCTTCACCTGGTTGAATGACTTTTTCTATTAATTCTTTTTTTCTTTGCTGTAACTGATAAATCTTTTCCTCAATCGTTCCTTTTGTTAATAATCGGATGACTTGGACAACATTCTTCTGTCCCATACGGTGTGCTCTTCCTGCCGCTTGCTCTTCCACCGCAGGATTCCACCATAGGTCATATAAAATCACAGTGTCTGCACCAGTTAAATTCAGTCCCGTACCACCTGCTTTAAGAGAAATAAGAAAGATATCATTTTCACCTTGATTAAAGCGTTCCACCATCTCTACTCGTTGCTTTGATGGTGTTTGCCCGTCAATATAAAAGAAAGGAATCCCCATGCTAGTTAACTGTTCACGAATGATATGAAGCATACTTGTAAACTGCGAAAAGATTAACATTCGCTTTTTATTGTCTTGGGCATTGCTTACAATTTCAATTAACTGTTCAAGCTTGCCTGAACTACCTTCATAATTCTCAATAAATAAAGACGGATGACAACATAACTGTCTTAGTCTCGTTAAGCCTGCTAAAATCTTGATTCTACTCTTATTTAAACCTTCCGTCTGTAACGTTTCTTTCGTCTCTTTTTGAATTCTTTCAAGATATGCTATATACAATCCTTTTTGTTCTGTGGTCAGTTCCGAAACATGGGTTGTTTCAATTTTATCAGGCAACTCGGTTAGTACATCTTTTTTTAAACGTCTTAGAATAAAAGGACGAACCATTTTCGATATTTTTTCTTCCTCTAGTTTGCGAAAAACTGCTTGCTGTGGGAAGAATCCTGGTAAGATTACTTGAAAAATCGCCCACAGCTCATCAAGTGAATTTTCAATCGGCGTACCACTTAAAGCAAAACGTTTATGAGCGTTAATACTACGAACAGCTTTTGATGTTTTTGTAGCCGCATTTTTAATGGCTTGCGCCTCATCTAAGAAAAAGGAGCTGAACTTTCGATCTGCGTACCAATCAATATCTTGCCGAAGTGTTGGGTAAGAAGTAATCCATACATCTGGCATCACTTGACTTTCCAACATCGCTTGGCGTTCAATTGGTGAACCAATAACAACTTCCACTTGAAGGTCTGGTGCAAATTTTTCAAATTCCATTTTCCAATTATAAACAAGCGATGCTGGGGAAACGATTAATGCTGGTTTAGCTTCTTCTGATTGTTGTTTCTCCGAAAGTAAAAAAGTGATTGCTTGTAATGTTTTTCCGAGTCCCATATCATCCGCAAGAATCCCACCAAGCGAATAATGTGCTAACGTTTTTAACCATTGAAAACCAATTTCTTGATAATCTCTCAGCTCAGCCTGAAGATTAACTGGCTTATCAAAATCTAATTGATCAGGATTTTTTAAATCGTTAATAAGTCGACGAAATTGTTTCCCTACCCGAATTTTATTTCTACTTCCCTCATTAATAATTTCGTCTACTTGAAGCGCACGGTACACTGGCAGCTGCAACTTACCATCCTCAAATTCCGATGAACTAACATTTAAATCAGCATACAACTTGCTAATATTTCTAAACTGATCGTTGCCTTCAATTGAAACAAATGTACCATTTGGCAATCGGTAATATTTTTTCTTTTCTATAACCGTTTGTAGAATATCTTGTAAGTGGTTTTTATCTACATCCTTCATATCAAAGCTGACTTCCAACAAACTACCATCACTATTAAAATCAAATGATGTTTCCGGAGCATGACTCTCTGGTAAAAGAAGTGTCTTCACTGCGTTGGTTAGAAATATATCTGCTTTGTCCTCCAAATAAGGCAATGTATGAAAGAGAAAGTTATACATATCTTCTTCGCCTTCCACATATAATTTTTTGCCATTATATTTTAGTAGGGCTGTTTCAATTGCAGTCATGATTGCTTGTTCTTTTTGCACATCACGAATAATTAACTCGTTTGTGTCTGCAACCTCAGAAACACTATATTGTTGGAAAGGATTAATTGTAATCGGACCATAATTATATTCCACATCTACCAACAGCGTTTCTTCATCCAGGTCAACTAACATTTTAGCTTTTAAAGGATACTGTGAAATTTGATCGGATACTTGCTCGGTGATTTCTAACTGACCTACTTTTTTCATTTCAGGTATAACGATAGATAAAAAAGACTCCATCTGTTCTTTTGCAATTGGGATTGACTCTTGTTCAACAAACCTTCGTCCTGGTTGCTTAAGCCCAGAAGAAATTTCCCTTAAAATAGTCTGTTGTTCACCTGTTAGCTTATATAGCGCGTTATTTGTCCATGCATAGTTGTAAGCATCAAAAAGTTGTGTTTGCATTAGTGTAGTTATATCTAAGCTAAAGTTATCATTTGATCCCTTATCTAATTTAAAACTAAATGGTATTTCGTTATCAATAATTTCTATTTGTTTATAGGAACCATAGGTAGAATCAAATGAAAAATTTGTTTGTTTGAGCTTTGCTAAAAACTCATCAACAACCATTGGTGGAATTGTCAGGCTTCTATCATCTTTTCTATAAAAGTTTGAAGCATAAGCTAATTCATTCTTTTTAATTTTTAACAATAACTGAATAACATCAAAGTCGTCACGCGTAAATACATGTTCAGTAGGGTCATAGGTGAATCTTTCAGTAAAGAAATAGTTTTCATCCGCTTCAACCGCTGTTAAAAACTGATTTATATTTTTTACAACATATGTTCGTTTAACCCCGACCTTTAGTTCAATAGACCATAAATTAGATCTAGTAAATTGGGATTGGGTTTTTACGATAAACTCTACTAGAAGTGGTTGCTTCGTCACTATCTCCTTACTATAGGCTTGTGTTTGTTGGAAGCTCGAAAAAGCGTTAACAAAGTAATTGATTGTTTGTTGTTCTCTTTCCTGTTTAACAACATTCATTTCAGGAGAATTATTAGGCTGTCTACTTTCAATCTCCAAAAGACAAGCAACAACATGTTTACACTCATCAAATTCACGAAAAGCAAAACACTCACAATCAAAGTCAATGTCATCTTCTGTTATCGAAACAATAACGTGATATATTTTGCTACCAACCACTTTTCCATACCATTTATTGTTATACCCCTCATAATGAAGCGTTTTAACACGACCTTGCAAAAAATAGTTGTATCCTCTTTGATACATAGTGTCTAAAAAGCGCTTTTCAATTTCCTCCAAATAAACTGGTAAACTTTCCATATCTCCACAACTTTCCTTATTGATAGAAGCACTTTGACGGTTCTTTTGCTTCCTTTAACATCTTTATGTTATTAACCGATTTTTATATGCATTCGCAACGTTCTATATAAACTCATAGTACTTAATAATTATTATAGATACTTATTTTAACATAAATTACCACACATCCATATAAACAGAACTTTTCCAGCGAACTTAGAACAGAAACTCTATCCATTTAAAAAAGCGCATTATTTATTAACGCGCCAAAAATACTAAGGTTTAATATAATTTGCAATTTAAAATAACTAAAGCCGTTTTTAAATCACTAATAATATGTATCCATTTATTACATAAGAATCATTTCACAATAAGTACAGGGCAATGCGCACGTTTGGCAACTTTGTGACTGACACTTCATAATACAAACTCTTGTAGGCCATTAAGACCTCTACTTCCTATTATTATAATATCAACTTTATTTTCAATCGTATATTCCACAATTGCTGGACCAGGTTCACCATGTAATATTTTCATAAGACACTCCAGCCTCTTTTGCCATTTTTTCTACTTCTCTCATTTTGGATTTTCGTAAATCATTGACATCAACAGAATTCCAACTACTTAGTGCATCAGATTTAGAATGACCTGCGTCAACAACGTAAATAACTTCCAATATTGCATCCGCACTACAAGTTGCAATATAAATTGCATTTTCAGCAGCTCTCCTAGAATGTTCAGAACCATCTGTTGCTAGTAAAAATTTTTATACATACAACAACCTCCGTTTAATGTAATCCAAATTCTATATAGCTATTTCTAAAAAATTCACTATTAAAGTCTTAACCAGTTTCTTGTTAAACTTTCATAGATTATCAAAAATTCTGTAAACATCTGAGAAGTTATTAAAATCTTATGTTTATTTAAAGCTTTTTGTCTTCAATTTATTTTCTAGTAATAGAACGGATAAATAATACCCCAGTTAATACCGCTAATACGACATGCGTGTCAGTGACTAAAAATAAATTAAGTGCAAAAGTTATAAATGTTGGTGCTGGTGAACAATGCAGGGTATAAATAAAGACCAATCCAAATTAAATTGCTTCTTCACCAGTTTCTCTAGTCCTTTCCACTCTATTAAAACACCAAAAATAAATGCCCATAATGACATCCTAAATGAAAGAATATCCATCCATTCAGATGTTCTTGCATTTGCGGTTTCAAATTCAAAATAATCGTGAATCATTACATTTAGCAAGACCAACATACTAATAATTACTGCAGAAACAAATATTATTTTTTAACAATAGTAAACCTCCTGTTATCTCTACTAGTTTTAACACAATTTTCCATGTTAGTTGCTCGATCTCAACAAAGGATTACTAAACAAAAAAAGCCGAAAGTTATGCGTTTACACAGCCTCGACTCTTTTTTAGATTTACTATTTCAACATTCTTCTAAAAAAAGCATTTCTTTCGCATTATACGATATTCTTTTTAAAAATTATCTTACCTTGGCCTGCGGAATAAACAACCACATGATTATCATTTACTTCTACCCGCGGAGCAGCTTCCCAACTATCATTATTAAACATATCCGGTTCACCTAATACAGCGGACACTAGCCAACTTGTTCCTGGATTGATTTTAGATTTAATCGTCGGAATAACGGTTCGGGAATGTAACAAATTGGTGTTCGAATTTGGAAAAACAAGCTCTGGTTTTCCCGTACCACTAAAATCTTTAATACCACTCGATCCCCAAGAAAATGTGACCAAAACTTTTTTTTCATTTTGGCTTCTCCCTATCTGTTCCTCTCTATAACGAGCATCTTCTATCGCTATAGCAAAACCACCTTCAGCAGTATCTAAATATCGTTCTGTCTCTATACGATGAATTCGGATATGCCACGGTGTACCAGGTATTAACCACGTACTTACTTGAACATCAAACCATGGCTTCCATTCAGCAAAAAGCACACCGTTTTCGATCGCAGTTTCTTCACAACTTCTTTTGACTCGGTAGAGATTATCGCCTTCACTTAACGCAAGCATAGAGTCAAACGCTCCTTGGGCTAGGCCCCATTCTGCTCTAGGTACACTAAAACCAAAAAAATTAGAATAGGCAAACTTCTCATATTTTGCAGATGTATGTGTATGTTCATTGGTTGATTTATGTCCGGTATTAAAAGCCACAACATGATTTTTAGTTTCTTGCCTACAAACAATAAAGTATGGGTGGAATTGCACAGATTTATCGTTTAAATCTGGTAAAGGTTGCTCTTCCGCTTGCCAAAAACGATGATCTTTATTTAAAGCTAGGATTAAAAACGTTTTTAATGCCCAATAGGGTGACCCTGGGGAATTATAGTTTTCACCCATTACTAAATTCGGGTAACTATAGCCGATTGTTAATGTTCCACATGGGCTAAATATTGGTTGCTGAAACCACCATCGCAAATTATTTAAAATAATCCCTTTCATCACACCATAAGGAAATACTTCTACTTGTGCAAAAACGAGCGCACTCCAAAAAGCCGATTGTGCGAACCTGTAAGTCATACTTCTTCCATAAGCCAAAGCCGATCCATCTTCTGCAAACCAGTAGACAAAATCATGCGCAAATAACGCTGCTCTTTGTTTATACCGTTTCGCACGCTCAGGATCCTCTTCTTCCATTACTTTTGCATAAAATAATCCATAGTAATGGATAGCAAAGGAAACATAGTAATCCACATGGCCATTAACACCATCGGAATACCAGCCATCTGCTATATAAAATTCATCTATTCTATCCAAGTTCAGCTCGACTTGTTCTTTATTGTAAGCTACACCAACTTTTTTGAAACCTATATTTACAAGCACTGAAAAAAATAACCAATTACAATCATGGGAAGGATGGTGATTCACTTGATCCAACCAAGCGATTAGGTTTGTTTTTTCTTGTTCAGTAAGTGGATTCCAAAGTTTTTCAGGAATGAGGGCTAATGCTAATCCGAATGCTGCCATCTCAACAATTCGTTAATCATAATCATTGATTTCACCCCAGTATTCCGGATGTAGAGGATTTGTTCCGTTTTTTATCCCTTCGATTTGAAGATTCCATAATGAATACTCATCACCGCCAGCAAGTAGAGGTACGATCCCCCACAAAACCCTTGAAAACCCTTCCATTTCTGCGATTGAATCTGCATAAGCTGCACTTGTGTTATCAAGTTTAATATGTGCCCGCCCCTTACTATAGAAAGGTTCTAAAGGATCACAAATTTGTTTTAAAGCCAGTTGTAGGTCCTCTCTTGTCTTTAAGGGATTGTTAGTAATTGGTAAATCAAAAGCCATCAAATGTATCGTCTCCCTTTACCTAAATTGAAAAGCAATCTTGATATAACAGTCCTCTATTGGTTTTTTAACACGAAAATCTAACGCTAGATTTTCCTCTCTTGTTCCTGCATGATTATTAAATTCTATTCTTTCTAGTTTTAAATCTAGCAAATCACGTTCATACTCTATTTTTAACTTGTCACCAAGAATAATCCCACAATAATCTTCTTTAATAGAAAGGATTGGAGTGATAAACCGCTCGATAATCGATGTGGGTTGCTCAGAAAAACAATATGTATCTTCTAAAATCAGACATGGTTTTGCCGTTTTTTTCCATGTGAATTTTCGTGTTAATTGATCCAAGCTTTCCATGGTGTAAGCATTCGCTATGTCCATCTCGATTGATTCCACATTTTCATCATGCGTGACGCTGAGATCCTTCGCGGATTTCGACTTACCTTCTGACTGTAATTGATTATTAATAATCGGAACGGAGTGCCCCTGTGATCCGGTACATAAAAAAGAATATCTCTCTTCACTAAAATAAGCAGCATTATATTCACCACTACCTAAGTCCTTGAGAAATGTTTCTTCCTCACCATAAAGAATGAAGTGACCAATGTCATTGTGGTTGTGAGGCTCCCCGTTGTGACCACCCTTCGCCGCAAAAGCAAACCTCCCATGATTAGAAGCATGCCTAGAAATAAACCATTGGGATTCCTCTAAAAAATAAGACGTATCACCCCATGGATGACCTTCTTGGTATTCATCCAACCATATTAAATTTCTCAGTGCGGGTGCCCATCTGCTACAATGGTCATCTGTAAAGTGTGCACGCAATTCCGTTTCGGGTAGGTCAAAATCCGGATAAAGCTTCGCTAAGTAATGACTTAAGCCTAAGAATACGGAAGCTCTTGGTTGAGCATCTGAAAAATTCACTACCCTATTCTTATCTAGAAACGATTTTTGTTGAAATAGTGCAATCTGATGAACTTTTTCCATGTCAAACAAATCTATTGTTCCGCTCGTTCTTTTTTTAAGTAAATCAGCAAAATACACATAGAAACCAAAGCCATATTCCCAATAGCCATAACCTTCCATACATGTTCCATCATGATTGAATCCTTCTAAATAACATTCCATGGTTTGAAGCACCCGTTCTAGAACGATTGCAAGCTCAGCATCATTTTTAAACAAATGTAATGCTGTACTGCCAATCGAGCCTGCACATACAGCTGCCCAGTTATGGGTGGCCTTCTCCCACTCAAATGTTTCTTGATGAATATATGGCCAGATAATTCTATGATAAACCTCTTGGTGAACTCTTTGTTGTATGAACGGATCTAGTCTATTACCCACTAATTGCAAAATTTCACTAAGTGCAAATGCTGTTTCAGACGCAAATAAATCAATCGTATAACGTGTAGGTTCTTGATCCAGTGTAAACTGTTTATCGACTGCAATTTCCGGGCTATTGGATAAATGAGCAGGTAAACACCATGTATATTCATCGCAAATAGACCAAATTATTTCATGTAGCTCTTGCAAATATGCATGATTCCCCTTTTCTATTACCGTTGCCAAAGCAAATGTCGTAAGTCGTCTTCGTTTCTCAAAGTATATTTTCTCATATTCTAAACGCGACCCATCCTGTGAGAACTGTTTAAATACGGAGTAAGTGATTTCTCTTTTTGGCTCCTCCAACAACCTTTTAGCTTCTACAATAATTTCATTAAGAACAGGCTTGAACACAGCTTTAGTTTTGATTAATTCAAACCAATTTTCCTGCTCTTGATTACTTGAAAATAGAAGGGAAAAATCATCGTTTTTACTAGTAGCTAAAGCTTTCATGATATTCTCCTGGTTCATTAGAAATCTCCTTTACTTCGAGTGGCAAACATTGTTTCCCCTGTAATCTGATGGCGTAATGCCCGTATAATTCTTAAACAACTTAATAAAATAACTTTGATTATCATAACCTAACCTCTCACAAACCTTGCCAACAGAATCAGCAGTTTGATCAAGTAATTCTTTTGCACGTTCCATTTTCATCGTTTTTACGTAATCTACAAATGTTTTGCCAACTTCTTTTTTAAATAATCTACTAAAGTAGCTTGAATTCAAAAATAAGTGGTTAGCGACTTCATCTAGGCATAACTTTTTCTCAATATTCATGGAGACATATACACATGCTTCCAGTATTTCCTTATTCTTAGAACTATAAAGTGCTTCGTTAGCAAGATTCAAAGCGGATTTCAAGCAATCAATTAGCCATATTCGTAATTCATGGATTGTTTCCATTGATAAAATTTCTTGATGAATAATCTCCATATTAAAACTAGATTGAAAGTATTGAAGTGCTTTTAGCTTCACTTTCAACTCAAGTAATAGTTTCAATACCCATTCTTTTACTAATTCTGGCGGAAAAGCATTTTCCTTCATAAACTGTAACCATTTCGTTACGAACGGGTCGATATGATTCACTTGTTTCTGGAATATTAAATTACGCAGTTCAACGGTTGCCTCATCATAATACGCAAATAAATCTTTGCTATATTGTTCCTCAACATCATTTATCTTTAAAATGACACAATTTTTCATGTAAAAGCGCTGTCTTTTTGCGGCTAATAAATTCGTTATTTCAAACTGAAGCTCTTCAGGGTCACGATGATCACCTAATAAAAAAGAAACAGAAACGTTTAAATAGCTGTTTAGTGCATCTTGAATCTTTGTTAGTACACCAACCACGTCACCATAATTATCCATTTTTAATGAATCTTGATAAGGATATAAAATAAAAGACTTATTCCTCTCAAAATTAAAATGTGTAGCCTTTATATGACAATTTTCAAATATTTCTTCCACCACATTTTGAACAGCGAACTGAAATGTATCTTCTGATGCATACGTAGACTTTTGAGATTTATAGTTTTCTAAAAAGCACAAAATTGGTATATAGAATCTTTTCTCTAGTTTAAATCCAGAGAAATTGTCCCTGTAACACCAGTCATGTTTCGTTTGTGGAGATTGATAAATGAGTTCACGGAAAAACTTGTCTTTTGCTAAATGTTTGCTTTTATTTACCACATGTTGCAACTTCACCTGTTTCAGACTACTTTGATGTTCCGTTTCTAATTTTTTCTTTATCGTTAGTAAAAGCCTCGTTAAGTCTTCTGGGTCCAGTGTATCTTTTAATAAGTAATCCTGAACATCTAACTTCAATGCTTTTTGCGCATATTGGAATTCACTATGACAAGAAAGAATCGCTACTTGCAAGTCTGCTTTTTGTTCCTTCATTTTTTCAGTTAATTCTAGTCCATCCATTTTCGGCATACCAATATCTGTAATTAAAATGTCTGGCATGTCCTCTAGTGCGTATGCTAGTGCACTGGCTCCATTCTCATGCGTACTTTGCAATTCCAAGTCAAGCGACTCCCATTCAATCATTTCAGTTAAGAATTCTAAGGCTGGATAATCATCATCAACTAACATCACTTTGTACATAATGTTTAATTCCCCCTTGGAATAAGCAATGTAACCCTTGTTCCCTTGCCCTTTGCACTATCCACTTTCATGTTAAATTCTTGACCAAAAGTCATCACTAAACGTTCATATACATTGTAAAGTCCAATACTTGAAAAACCGGATTTAGAGCTTTTTAACTTTTTCGTTGAGCCATTCGTTGAATCAACATTCACTTGAAGACTCCTAAGTGTTTTTGGATCCATTCCTTCTCCATTGTCTTCAATTTCGATGATGAATTTATCAGTTGTAGTAAGTGAATGAAGTTTAATTGTCCCTCCACTTTGATTTAAACCATGAATAATAGAGTTCTCAATAATTGGTTGTAAGATAAAACGAGGAATAAATTGTTCATATGCTTCATTGGAAATACTAGTCACAAAAGTAACCTTATTCTTTTGTCTCATATTCATTAACAAAACATAATCCGTGACCATATTAACTTCTTCATAAAAGGATATAGTGCCTTTATCGGTATCGATGGTCATACGCAACAATTTGGATAACGAACTAATCATTTTGGCACTTTCTTTGTCTCCATTCTTATAAACTTTCATCCTAATAGAATTTAAAACGTTAAATAAAAAATGAGGATTTATTTGTGCTTGTAACATAGCTAATTCAGCTTTTCTTTTCCTACCCTGTGTTTCTTTAACTTCTTCAATCATTTCATTAATACGATCTAACATATGATCAAACGATTTTGAAAATCGTCCAATTTCGTCATCATTGTCAATACTTGAGCGAACGCGTAAGTCACCACCTTGTACATCTACAATAACATTCCCTAAATGCACTAAAGGTTTGGTTATTCTAGTAATGAGGTACGTTAATATGATAAAGAAAATAGCAAAAGAGAAAAATAACAGAAGAAAAACCTTATTAAAAATCGAATTAATATTAGATACAGCTTCTCGATAAGGAACAAAAGAAATAAGCCTCCAATTATTGAATGAAACAGACTTATTTGACACTAAGTAGTCTTGATCTTTCCTATAGATTATATCTGATTGTTTCTCATCCTTTTCCCCTTGAGGATAGCGTTGACCAATTTGAGCGGTATCTCTATGAGATAACACTTTACCATCTGCATTGATTAACATAATTTCTTCGTTACCCGCACGACTCTCAAAGATTTGACTTATTTTATTTTCAAACATGGTTACAACTACATATCCATAGATGATTGACTTCTCATTACGCAGAGGTCTAGCAACAGATAATTGATACGGATTTCTTGTTTTTTCTGATTCAAAAACGGTAGGCTGACTATCAATCCAGACCGATTCATACCCATGTAATGTATCTAGTTGTTTAAACCATTTCTCATCAAATATGTTCAGCGGGTTATAATCTGTCACTGGGTAATTCGTATAATACTTTCCATTTTTCAGTAGAATCGTTACTTGAGATTTTTCACCTACTAGTGTAATGTCCTCTATTGTTTTCATTACATTTCTATCATCTACAAATTGGTCATAATCTTGATTTGCTAAACTACTCTCAGCTTGCTCTGCTTTCTGTTTTAAAATAGCATTTAGTTTCGTATCGACTTGAACAAAGTTAACGATATACAACATATCTTCTAACAATTTGGATACATACTCTTCCGTTAGTTCAAGTTCCTTATTTGCATTAAGAATCGCTTGTTCTTTTACAGCATCCTTTGTTAAATAGTTGTAAATAGACAAACAAATAATAACCGGTACAGCTATACATATTACGGAAGAAAACATAACTTTATACCGAAAAGACATAGACTTAAAAACACGAGGCTTAAACCACATAAAAAGTCTCCTCATACGGATGGAATTCCATTTTTTCTGATGAAAAGGAAATTTCCATCAGTGATACTTCATGATCACTGATGGTTATTTTAAAAGTATGATGTTTCCTATCCTGATTAATTTGTGTCGACTTTGACGTATTAAACAAAGCCGACACAAGTTACTACTTAATTACTTTCTAAGATCTCCGTAGCTGTTTCTTGTAGTAATTCAATAGTTGTGTCAATATCTTGTTCTCCGTATATTAGCTTTTCGTATTCATCATTGACAGCCTGAAATATCTCCGCTTGACTTGCAACAGGAGGAATTAGCTTCGACGATTTTGCATTTGTTAAAACATTGATTAACGACTCTTTATCAACTCTTTCTGGGCTGACCGTATCCGCTAAAATCGTATCGACAATGCTAGCAAAATCACTTTCATCCACACCATTCCAAGAAGGAATATTTTTACCTTGAATTACTTGCCCTTCTGTTGTGTACCAACGGATAAATGTATACGCTTCCTCTTTATGTTCCGAGTTGGCTGCAACAGACATATAATCTGTTGTTACTGGTGTATATCCACTTTCGTCGCTACCTTCATTTGTAGGATATGGAGCGATTCCTACATCAAAGTTTAACGGGAATTGATCTGTTCCACCAAGCTCTGTATTCATCCAACTACCAATTAATACAAGGCTTGCATCTTGATTAAAGAAATTGTTTCGATAATGAAGTTTTTGTGACAATATATCTGTATATGGTGTTGCTGATTTGTCTTCTTTTTCCATTTTAACACGCATTTCTAATGTTTTTCGGAACATTGGGTCGTCAAAATTCGCGGTACCATCTTCTTTGATAAATGTTGAATTTTCGTATTTACTAGCAAGTGCAAGTTTCATATACTCCATCCAGCCACCTCCTTGAGGGCCATGGAAATAGGTGCCATAATGATCATCGGTTGTTAATTGCTTGGCATAATCCATGTATTCTGTCCATGTCCATTCAGTTGGAACCTCAAGACCCGCTTCTGCTAGATGGTCTTTATTTACTAGCACATACCAAGGATTAAACTTACCTGGTAACGCATAGTATTGATCATTTAAAATTGTATTAACTTTATACTCCTCTTCTACCTTATAGCCCTCTTCTTCAATAAATTCATCAATAGGTGCTACCATACCTAAACTTACTCGTTCTGCGTAAGAAGCAGGGTCACTAAACATTAACACATCTAGTTGCTCGCCAGAAGCTGCAGCTAAATCTAATTTTTGTAACGCTTCATTTGTATCGCCTTTTTCACTTAGGATCACTAATTCCACGTTAATATTTGGATGTTCTTCTTCAAAAGCTCCTAATGTTTCTGACCAATTATATGATGCTTCGTTTCCATGTGTGTGGAACTTGATTGTTACTTCCTCTTGCTCCTCTTGCTCCTCTGTCTCATTTTCTTGTTCGTCAGTCTGCTCCGTACTCTCGTTATCGTCAGCGTTAGCATCTGATGTAGTCTCCTCATCATCACCAGAGTTACAACCAACTAGGATACCAATCAAAATAAATACAGCAATAAAAGCTAACCAATAGTTCTTTTTCATGAACTATACCCCCTTTAATTTTAGCATAAATCGAGACAAATAGCCGCAATTTATGTAAGCCTTTACATTAGGATTGTAACAAATTTAAAAATCTTGGAATAAAACTATTTTTACCTATATAGTAAAAAAATTGACATTACGTTATCCCTACTACTAACCCTTAACTCCCCCAAGAGCAATACCTTCAATTACATGTTTTTGTCCGATTATAAAGACGATTAATAGTGGCAAAATAGCAGAGACTGCCCCCGCCATTATTAATGTATAAAATTCACCATTGATCGTTGTAAACTTTTGCAACGCTAATGGAATCGTATATAATTCATCTGTTCTCAAGAAAATCAGTGGATTTTGATAATCGTTCCATGTCCAAATAAATCTTAGTATTGCATAAGTAGCAACAGCTGGACGAACAATTGGTAATGCAATTTTCCAAAAAATCTTCCAGTGTCCCGCGCCATCAATCTTAGCAGCATCAATAAGGTCTGTATGAACACCCATAAAGAATTGACGCAACATGAACGTACCAAGAACACTAAAACTTCCTAGTAAAATTAATCCTAAATGACTATCAAATAAGCCAATACTTCTAAACAAAAGAAATTGTGGTACTAAGCTAGCCTGTGGCGGGACCATATAAGTCGCTAATACAATTAGGAATAACCAACTTCCTGCTGGAAAGCGAATCTTCGAAAATCCATAAGCCGCAAGCGATGAAACCACACACGATACCAATGTGGTTAATACTGCTACTTTAATCGAGTTCCAATAATATAAATAAAATGGATAGTCACCAAACCAAACTTCGTTATAGTTATTTATCATATTCCAAGTATCCGGAATCCATTGAATTGGGAACGTGAACACATCTCCTTCAATCTTGAAGGAAGTGGAGAGCATCCATATAAACGGTAGTAAAAAAGCAATACTACAAAAGAACATTACAATGGTTACAATAATTTTTTTTATGTTAATATGTTTTAAGCTATTCATCTGTTTGTCCCCCCTTTAATAATTAACCCATTTTTTCTGCCCTAACCACTGCAAAGCTGTAATTAGGAATACGAAAAGGAATAGTATTACCGCTATTGCTGAAGCATAGCCGATTTCTAAGTTGATAAAGGCAGTTTCATACAAGTGCCAAACAAGCATCGAAGTTGAATGCAATGGACCACCAGCAGTCAATACAGCAATCAAATCAAACACTTTGAAAGTAGCAATGATCCCAGTTACTAGCAAGAAAAATGAGGTTGGAGAAATCAAAGGTAAAGTAATATTTCTGAATTTATACCACGCATTTGCTCCGTCCATTTCTGCCGCTTCATATAATTCTTTTGGAATTGATTGGAGACCAGCAATATAAATAATTAAGTTAAAACCTATAGATATCCATATATGGATTAACATAACAGATATTAAAGCGAAATTAGGATCAGCTATCCAAGTCGGTGGGTTATCAATCCCTATAGACATAAGGACTTGGTTTATTGGCCCTGCGGATGGATGAAACAATACTTGCCATACAATTGCAATCGCTACTACGTTTGATATATAAGGCATAAAGAAGGCAACTTTGAAATAATCTTTCATATAAACATGCTTATCAATGATAATGGCGAGAAAAATTGAGAAAGCCATTGTTAAAGGGACTGTTAAAATAAATATACCATTGTTAATTAGTGACTTTACAAATATGTCATCCCCTAACAACTCTTTGAAGTTTTGAAAGCCTACCCACTGCAATTGGTCCAAACCTTGCACAAACTTCCAATCAGCAAAGCTAAGAATAAAGGTCGCTATGATTGGAAATAAAACGATGACTGAAACTCCAAGTAACATTGGTGATACGAATAAAGCACCCGCTATATTTTCATTACGTTCAATTTTTGTTTTTTTGAACTTCGCTTTCGGTAGCCTCTTAAGACCAGACCCCACTTCTACATTTTCTTTCATTTGTTTCACCTCATTTTTTGTATTTCACAAATAGGTTAGAAACCCAAAGTAAATTGCTTCACAGTTATTTGATAGCGCTATCATTATTTAGCTATTACTACTGGCTGATGACTAATCTTCTTAAATAAGTGCTTAGAAAAGAACATTGTAATGAAGCTAAGTCCACTTCCTAAATAGAGAAACGCAATAGCAGGAAATACCAAACAGATAAATAATACCGAAATGACAGCTACTCCCATGATTAATGTTTGAATTGGAAAAGAAATGGCGATTATCAATGCCGATTTGAAGTGCTCAAATGTAGTGTTTTTGAAATTAACCACAACTGGGAATATATAAAGCATAACTAACAAATACAAGATAAAAACAGTAGTAAAACTACCTAATATTAAAAATTGAAAAGGACCGTCAAACGAACCTAACAAGCTCAGATCAATTAAAATAAATACTCCACAGGTAACTAAAACCAATCCAATTACATTTGCTTGTTTAAACTCTTGTTTATAATAAGCAAAGAAAGTATGGAACAATGAAAATTCTTCTTCACCATTCATCCATTTTCTCATAATTGAATACATCGCTAACGTTGAGGGTCCAAGCCCAACAATGATAAAACCCACTAAAGTAAAAAGTATCCATAATAAGTTAAGATACGCTAACCGATAAATCCACTCACAAATCCGGAAAATTCCACCTGACCAACCACCTTGCAAATCCATACAGCCTCCCCCTGTTCTATTTTTTCCCTATTAACTTGGCTTAACGTAATTTTAATAAAGACTCGTGGAACTGAATAGAAAATTTTTTTACTACAATAGTAATTTTTTTTACCAATGTATTTAATAATGGCAATTGTAAATTAGCGCACTAGAAGCAGTACCTCTCAGGATTGATTTTTAGTAAAAAAATGATGTGACACTTTTATAAAAGCCAGAAAGTATGAAAAATAGTAACCATTCAATGAATGATTACTATTTTTTCATTTAACCTTTTGTTCATTTCAAATTTGTTCTAGTAACATTTCCCCCAGTGCTTTGACAATTTGCATTGCCTTTAATCCTAAGCTCTTCTACAAATATTTGAACTTGACATCTCTAATTAATCTTCGCTTAGTAATACTTCTGTGCCATCATTAGTTTCGGTAACTTCGTAAGAAGAAAGGTTCATTTTAGCACTTCTTATACTTTTTTTCGTCTTTGAATAAAGATAAATGTTGCTCCTGAAGTTAGAAGTAACAAACCAACTACCAAAAAATTATAGGTTGATGTAGCAGTTTCTGGCAATTCATCACCAGATCCTTTTTCCACATTCTTTTCATATTGGTCAGTTATTTCTTCTTTTTCCTCTCCACTATTTACACCGTCTTGGCCGTCTGAGACATCTGTATCCACTTCTGCAAACACACCGTAAGTGGAGAAGTGGTTAACGGTTAATTTGATTATACCATCTTCAACTTTTCCGCCTTTGTTTTCCCAATTTTCATTTGATTCGTTGAAGTAATATATTGCTACCTCATCTGATTCAACGTCATTTTCATCATATCCCATAGTTAGAAGATAATCTCCTGTGTAAGATTCTGAACCTGTTGGGAAGCTAAAAGTAAATGTAAAAACATCGCCTGCGATTTCAATTCCTTGTTCACTTGTATTACCTAATTCTTCTTTTTCAACCATAAGTGTCGTTCCTTCTGGTAAGTCTGCTGGCAATTTAATTTTAGTATCCGTATTTTCTATAGATACCGTTGTACCAGCGAATACTTGATTTGTCTCACCAACGGAAATTTCTTTGTCTTCTATCACTACCAAACTGTCCATTGCCGTTTGCAATGAATCTATCGCTTGATCTACTTCGGATTGTGTAGCACTCGCATCATCGAGTACTTGTTGCGCATTATCCAAATCAGTAAGAAGGTTTGACCAACTAGCTTCTGTATAGCTTCCTTCATCTAATTCTTCTGCCAGCTTTGTTTTATCGGACAACGCCGCCTTGTCTACTATTTCATCATTATTTTCCAGTGTGAAATGAATAGTATACGTCTCTGTAGTAGATTCATCATCAGAAGTTACTGTAACCAAAGCATCTCCTGGTAGATCATTCGGTAAAGCAACTTCATATGTCGCAAATAGATCTGTTGGTACTACTTCTACTGTTGGTACTTCTGTAGTACCTGTAGCTAACTCTACGTCATAAGTTAGTTTACCAGAGTCAAAGTCTGCTAACGCCTCACCAGTTACAAGGATGTTTGAAAGGGAAGCATCACTACTTGAAACCGGAACATCGCCTATGCCTATTACTTCCATTTCTACAATTGCAATACATGTATCTGGCATAGCATCCATTTGAACTCTAACTTGAGAAGTCGTTACTCTATCAAAAGTTAATGTTGCCTCATCTTCAGCTTCTACATCTAGTTGTGTACCTGGAATCTCCACCCATTCAGATTCATCCCAATACTCTAAATAGAGAGATTCAGGCGGTCTTGTTCCACCTTCATCATCATAGAAAGTGAACTTAACTTCTGAGATGGATTTTTCTTCACCAAAGTCAAGCGCTACCCAATCACTTGCTCTCCATTCGCCAGAAATCCAGTTTGTCCAGCGATTACTTGAGTAATCACCATCGTTAATGCGATCCACACTATCCCATTCCCCTGTAAAAGAAGCACTTGGATTCGCATCTAATGCCAGGTTTGTATTTGCACGTTCAGCTACCTTTACATAAGTGATAGCCTCGACATCTGTTCCTTCAACACTACCTGTCACAGTAAACTGACCTAAGTCAGCATATTCGCTCTCATCCATTTCATCCCAGCTAACTGGTACGGTCACTTGTGATCCAGTACCTAGATTTGCTGTTACTTCAGTAGGTAGTGTTGGAGCAATACCAGGGACAGTTTTGACTTTTTCGTCTACAATACTTACAATCTCACTAACTGAAACAATTGCTTCTGCTTTTACAGATGAATCTGTAATAGTTCCTTCCACAACAAATTCACCAGCTTCAGCATATTGTCCAGCATCCATTTCGTCCCATTCTACTTCTATTTCAACTGTTTCCCCGTCACTATAGCTAGCATTTACTTTTGTTGGCAGTACTGGTGCTTGTCCAGGCGTTGTCCAGACATGAACCGACTCAACACTTGTTACTCCAGCTTCTACCACATACCAAGCCTGGTTGTTACCAGAGTTAGCTGTCCATAATCCAATAGAAGCGCCATCGTCAGTTGATTGACCACCAACCTCTAGTAGTCTTCCACTGTCTTCATTTATAAACGTGTATTCTGTGCTAGTGGTAGACAATGTCCAAAGTTGTGTATCTAGATTTTCATCAATGGCTAATACAGCAGAGCCATTATCATTTGTTAGTACATCTCCAGAAGCACTAATGATCTTATATGTTTCTTTATTTGTATATCCATCTGATACTTTTCTAAATGACCACTCCTGGTTGTCTGCATTGCGATTGTTTGCATTTTGCACGACGGAAGTTCCATCTTCATCTAAATCCATTGCTTTGTTACTATGCTTGTTAATAATTTTAAATTCCTTATCTTCTTGTAGATAACTAGCATCATTTTCAACACCAGATACATCGGAGATAACAAATGTCGTAATTGATTTTGCACCCACTGTCGCTGATAAGCGGTCATCTGTGACGGCAATTGCTTCTTTTTGTGCAATATTGTCTTGCCCTGAAGTTACATAAGGTGTTGCTGAAGCAGATTCACCAATTGTTTCAAAACCAGACAAATCAAAATCAACAACTTCTGATTCATTCGATTGATTTGTATACACTACAACTACTTTATCGCCTTCTTTATCCATTGCAGCAAGTGTATCCGAACTGTCAGAGTTAATAATATGATGTCCTGGGCGGATAAACTTCGTATAGTTCCCCATTGCATAATACTTTTTATTCTTGTGCCACTCTAATCCTTCAAAATTTTCTGGTTGAAAATCAACATGGATTAGACCCCAATTCATATTTTCATTTTCTGCATTCATGTTTACTTGGTCTTCAATCGCTTGCCATAGCACCCATGCGGAAGGCTCTAAGTTAGTAATGTCTGAGGTAATACGTTCAGATAAAGCAAGACCTGGTTCGATATTGTCAAAATCCTGCGGAATGCCACTTGGTCCTAAATCAACCTCAGACATCCAAAGACGCTTATCTTCAATTTTTGCAAGATCACGTACCGCTGTACGCCCTCCAGTCCCATACGTATGCACATTCATTTGCCCAACATTTTCTTTTGTTGCTGTATCATAATTGGACCAGTTTCCCCTGAATGTTGATGGATTAGTTTCATCCATCGCAGAAATCACCGTATCCAGATTTAATTCTTCTATTCTCTTAGCAACTTCATTAATGATTTTTGCTTGAGAAGACGGATCCCAATGAGCACCTTCTTGTCTCCCTTGTGCTCCCCAATAATTTGTATTCGGTTCATTTACTGGAGATAACGTTTGAATTTCAATATCCAAATCATCTTGTAAGTGATTAACTACGCGTGTTAAATATGTTGAAAATTCTACATATTTATCGGCTTGTATATTATCTTGGGTTGAATCCCAGTTCCCAGATGTATAACCACTTTGCGTCATGAAATATGGCGGTGAGTTTGCAAATGCTTCAAACTTGTCTGCTCCATGTGCCTTAGCAGCTTCTAACCACCATTGTTGATTGGCATCTGCATCCCAATTCCAGTGATCTGGATCATCTGGGTTCCACCAGTCTTCTTGTTCTTCCCAATCTTCGTCAGCATCCTCGGGTGGATCAAACTCAACTGGTCTATTCCAGTAGCCAGGTACAGCTCCACCTGGGCGCATATACGGCTCTGTTTCCGGTGCATCTCCACCACCAATATTATAGCGTGCTATATTTAAGTTTAAGCCGTCTTCCCCAAATAAGGCATCAGCTAATTCTGTACGAATCTCATCAGGCCAACCTCCTGTAACATTTGCAAACCATACTAAAGCTGTTCCCCATCCATCAAATGATTCCTGTTGATAACTAGGATCCAACTTTACTGTTTTATCGGCAGTACTTAATACAGCTTCCTTTGCTTGAACTGTTGTTGTTGCGGGAGTAACGAGTCCTAATGAAAGAACAACGATTGATCCTAGTGCAATAGCCTTTTTAGAAAACTTACTAATAAATCGCTTCACTTAAAGCACCCTTTCTATATTATATTTAATGAACACTATCAAAAAATTTATCATCCTTTATCAACAGCAATCTAAACTCATTTTTATCTAAACAAATGATGTAATAAAACTGAATTAATAGCATAGACGGAATAGTATTAGGTTGACGGGTGACTCAAATGTGAGAAGCTTAACTACTCTTTAACCACTAACTATTAAGAACAAACTGAGATTAATAGTTTTAAGCTTATGAGTCACCCTAATCATCAGAAAAGTATTGTATATTCTACTGCTTATTAATTTCTGTCTTTTTACGTCTAATGATGAAGATAAATGCCCCTGCTAGTAACAATATTGATCCAAAAACAAGTAAGTTGAACATATTTGTTGCAGTTTCAGGAAGTTCATTATCGCTTTTGTTTTTATCATCATTACCAACTTCTCCGTCTTGACCATCTGCGCCGTCTTGGCCATCTTCACCATCTGTGCCGTCTTGGCCATCTTCTCCATCTGTGCCGTCTTGGCCATCTTCTCCGTCTGTGCCGCCTTGGCCATCTTCACCATCTGCGCCGTCTTGGCCATCTTCACCATCTGTGCCGTCTTGGCCATCTTCTCCGTCTGTGCCGTCTTGGCCATCTTCACCATCATTATCCAACTCGGCAAACACTCCGTAAGTTGAGAAACTATTAACAGCTAATATGACCGTATCATCTACAACATTTCCACCACGACGCTCCCATTTTTCAGTAGAGCCATTGTAATAATATATCGCTACCTCATCTGCATTGAATTCAGTAGCATCATATCCCATAGTTAAAAAATAATCTCCATTGTAAGATTCTGAACCTGTAGGGAAGCTAAAATCAAAAGTATAAACATCTCCAGCTAATTCAATTCCCTGATCACTTGTATTACCTGGTTCGGCTTTTTCAACGGTTAATGTTGTACCTTCAGGTAAGTCAATTGGTAGTTTGATTTTGGTATCTGTATTTTCTATTGATATCGTCGAATTAGCGCTTACCTGAACTGTCTCGCCTTCAGTTAATTTCTTATCTTCTGGAACTGAAGTTTCATCATCTATATTCTCCGCAACCATAATCCAGCTAACCTGAGGATCTTGGTTCGAATCTCTTGCAACTGTCACATCAAGTAATCCATCCGTGATTTCTAGATTTCCATAGCCAAGGACATCATAATTATTTGTGAAGGTATAACCTTCTGTTTTTAATTCATCATTAAGGAGAACATTCGCTCTTCTAGTCCCACCAGAACTGAACCATGGGTCATAAAACCCAACGTAAACCGAATAATCTCCATTATCTAATTCAAAGTTATACGTAATATCATCACCATCAGTCAGATATCTAAGAGTAGAGAAGATATCTTCAGATCCGTGTACAGATACGCTTGTATTACTTCCAACATACCCCCATGTTTGTCCGTTTTCAGGGTCATACTGTTGATCCATAACATCTTTGTTAATACGTGTATCTTCCATATATGAAGACCATTTCATGTAATTGCTTGATTCCGTACCACCTGCATTTGCAAAATACTTAACATTATCAGGAACAACCATAATATCTGTTCTAATTTCTTTATTGGATAGATCAGATAATGTCCCAGTAACCTCCACAGTTCCCGGCAAGTTAAAATCACCAGAATTAATTGACCAAGTTACTTCTGAATCTATTTGCTCACCGTTTGCGGTTACATTAACGACACTTGGTAAATCTGGGCGTTCACCTATTGAAACTTTTTCAGGTAGTTCCGTATTAACCTCTACTTTAAACATGCTATCTAGTAATTCTAGATTCCACTCGTCATACCATTTCAATGAAATTTGATCATTTTGACCAAATTCAATTGGCAACCAAACATACCTAGAATCACTTAAATTACCCTCATTCCACCTGTCACCCATATAAATATATTTTCCATTTTCAGGGTCAACTGGAATTACATAAGTGCTCTGTGTATCAAACGTTGTTGATGCACCTTCACCAACAGAAGGATCACGCATTTCCTGCCATTCACCAAAAATATCGTCAGCAACGCTATATTGCGCTCGATTTGGAGCCCAACCTGTAGAACCGGAAGTTATTAAATAATACTTCCCATCATAACTAAACATTGCCGGAGCTTCTCGATGCCCACCTGGAAATAGTCTTATATAATCTTCACCATATTCAGCCTTGTAAGTAGCATCACGCTCACCATCTCCATCCTTATCCCAGCCAACGACGTCTGTATAAGAATCGTTGAGTTTAGAAATATATAATGTATAGTTTTCTTCACTTGAATAAATGATGTAAGCGGTTCCATCTTTTTCTTTAAATAAGTTCATATCACGGGCCATACCTGGTTGATCCGGTTGACCATTAAATTCTGCATCCTCAGGAGCTCTGTCCATTCTGTTACTTTCTTGATAAACAAAGGGACCTGTTGGGAAGTCACTTACTGCATAACCAGCTTCAGCTTTAGCATAGTTTGCAGTGCTCGTTTCAGTAGGTCCATCAGCATGAAACCACATGACATAATTATCATTTTTCTCATTATAAATAACTTTTGGTCTCTCAATTATTCGATTTGTACCAATGTCATTCATAATTTCCTCACGATCATTTCTATCTTTATAAAGTTCTGAAATAAGTGGATCGTTGTCGAAATCATCCATAGATTCAATAGCAGTTAAAGCCAGTCCATGATCTTCCCAATTATAAAGATCCTTAGACGAATACACTCTTACGCCTCTTGCAGGAAGGTAATCGTTGGTTTTATCTTCTCCATACCAATAGTAAGTTTCAGTTTCTTCGTCATACATAATTCCTGCACCATGAGCCTGGATTATTTTTCCTTCTGTATCTCGCCATGGTTCTCCTGGTCTAAAAGAATCATAGGTGACATATTCTACTAGCTCAGCTATAGCTGCATCTAAGTTTGTCATTGCAGTACGAATTTCCGCTTGGATTGTCGTTACATCGACTCCATCTTCATTCACACTAGCAACCAGTGCTCTCGCCTGTTCAATTATAGTATTAAGATTTTCTAGGCTCGAAGCCGTATAAGTTTCTGTTTTGCTGGCCTCAGCTTCTGCTGTCGCTACCTTATCCTCTAAGTCAGTAATCGAAAGCATTACACTTTTTTTAATAATGATGTAATTAACTAATGGGTCGTTGTAATTTGTTAAATTAGCTGAGCTAGGACCTTGGATACGAAGATCAAGCTCACCATCAGTAACGGCAATCTGATTATACGTAATTTCTTGTTCAGTGTCATAATCCCCTATACTATAATCACCATCAGAAATATTCTCATCCTCACTGATAATATTTACACTTCTCCCACTCCAGGGGTTTTTAAACCCTAAAGTGATATCATAATCACCTTCTGGCAATTCAAACTTGTATTCAATTGCCTTATCACGCGTTTGTTCACCATTATAATACCTGAAAGTACCATATTTATTAGAATCATCATTTACAGAAGCAACAGTCGTTTCTGTAACTAGTCCCCATGTATTACCTGTTTCTGCATCCTCCCCATACATTTGTTCGGTCGCACTTGAGTAAATGCCTAGTTTATCAGTTCCTTCAACAGTACTAGGTGTCGGATCACCTACATTTACAAAGTAAAGAATATAATCATTTTCTACCAACTGTTCCTCAGTAACATTCTCACCAACACTTGCTGCAAAGGCTAAATTTGGCTTAATAAATGAAGATGTTGTTAATAAGATTGCTAATAGTAACAATGAAAGTCTTTTTGAAACCAATAGAATACCTCCTTTATTCAATTACCTTATTAAAATAAGGGATTAAGTCCTTCATGGTGTGATTTTATAAATCTCTCCACATCCAGCAATTACCACCCCCCTTAACTATTCCGAACAACTTTCATAAAAATTAAACGCTTACATAATTTCGTACTTACAAAGCGTAATTAGCAAACTAGGACTTGGCTACAGTTGCTGTAATTCATTTTATTGATGAATTAATCTTAAATCATTAGAAACCCTCGGCAGTTATTAAATTGAACCACTTCTGCCGAGGGTGTTTTAACTCCTTTATCTATAAACATACTTTTTTCTTCCACCTCATAAGATTTCATTTGTTAACTCAATTTAGAGCCAAGGATTTATCCCTGTCAAAAAAATGAATTTCACCTCTTTTAATCCATCTTCGTACGCACTATCTAACGCCCTAAATAAATAATAACATTCAAAAAAAAAAGACCGTTAGAACAATCTTTAGAAAATAGCTTGTATTATTTTTAGAATTTTCTAAAAATAATAGTGATTTTTGTGTTTTTTTTGGAAAATTGTATTATTTTTATATTTTTGTGTTTTTATATGGACATTAATCAATTTCATAATACCAATTTCTTTGTTACCTACAACAATATATAGTTTGGATAAAACCATTTCCAAACTATATATTGTCAGAGATGACTGAATAAAGTAATTATGAAATTGACTCACATCTAAATAGAATATTTCTTTTAACCATATTAGCTAGCTATTGTTCTCAGTTATCGTTTCTTTAATATTACTAACAGAACGCTGCACTAACGTATTAATTATTTTCAAGTTAAAAGTGAACCTTTACATAATGGTCAACAAATAAACCAACAGGGTTAACGTTAGTACACTAACTACACGATAACCTAACTTCATGATTATATTTTAGAGAGGTTTTCTTCCATGCTCTGTTCAGTAAATAATTATAGTTTTTTGATAAAGACTACTTTGAGGTAGTCTCCTTCTTTGTACTGTTTAATGGTTTTGAAATCGCTAGGAAGACTAAACATTTCGATAATCTTGTACTTGCCATTTGTTTCTTTAAATGCTTGATCAATAAACCCTTTAAACTTGTCCATTCCGAACGCAGCTGAATTTGTGGAAGCGACAATGATACCTTGACTGGCTGTAATTGCAATTGTTTCTTTAAGTAATTTCACATAATCTTTGGAAGCGCTAAACGTATGTTTCTTTGATCTGGCGAAACTTGGTGGATCTAAGATAACCATATCAAAACTTAACTTATTCTTGATTGCATAGTTGAAATAATTAAACACATCCATGACTCTAATTTCCTGTTCATTTTCATTTATACCATTGACATTGAATTGTTCTATCGTTTTCGGTAAGCTTCGATTTGCAAGGTCTACACTCGTTGTATGTTTTGCACCACCGATTGCAGCGAAAACCGAAAAGGCTCCTGTGTAGGAAAATGTGTTTAATACTGTTTTTCCTTGTGCGTATTTATCTCTAATCGTTTTTCTAACTTGTCTCTGATCAAGAAATATTCCTGTCATTGGCCCCTCGTTTAAATAAACAGCAAAATTCACACCACTTTCTTTAACAATAACCGGAAAATCCCCACGTTCTCCCGCAACAAAATCATCATCTTCCATATATTTACCACCGGTATTGAATCGCTTCTTCTGGTAAATTCCTTTAAATTCAACCAGACTTTGTAACGCTTTGAGAATTAGTTCTCTGAATTGATAAATCCCCTCACTATACCAATTTAACACAAAATAGCCATCATAATAATCGATTATTAACCCACCGATGCCATCGCCTTCTCCATTGAACACACGAAAAGCATTCGTATCATTATCCTGAAAAAAAGAGCTTCGTTGATCTAATGCGGTACTTATTTTATTATCAAAAAACTGTTGATCAATTGCTTGGTTTTCTTTTTGGGTAAGCACCCACCCTAAGCCTTTATTTTGTCTGCCGTAATAGCCTTTACCAAGAAAATTGTTCTTTTCATCCATTAATCGAACAATTACTCCTTCTTTTGTTAAAGAATCAATGTTTGATATTGCTTCCTTAACTATATGAGGGAA
This sequence comes from Aquibacillus rhizosphaerae, assembly GCF_030282825.1. Classification (GTDB taxonomy): domain Bacteria; phylum Bacillota; class Bacilli; order Bacillales; family Amphibacillaceae; genus Aquibacillus_C; species Aquibacillus_C rhizosphaerae. Next base: position 430,163 of record NZ_JASTZU010000063.1, on the reverse strand, counting down.
TCCTGATTTATACTTATTTGTAAACTTATCTTTAATTTTTAATTGAACCTCTTTGTTCATTCGTGTCATCCTTACTTCTTATAAAATAGGAACTATTGAATTCATATAGCTCTCACTCTAACACCAGTCTTTCCAATTTTCCAGTGTCTATAATAGCACCTAACCTAACTGCTATGATGATTTTGGGTTACGAAGACGGCTTTTTCCTAAAAAATTTATTTAATCCCAACTTACCAAAATATAAAGATTGTATAAAGAACAAAACCCCCCATATTGGAGCAGGAATCAAACGAGTCATCCTAGATAAGTTAGTTGCATCTCCTGCACTTTGTGGGGATATAAAACTAAGGTACATAACTTGAAAGGAGGAAGTAATAGACTCTACTAACAACAGTGTAGTGAGGAATAGCGCTACATACTCTAAAAAAACTTTTGATCCTTTAACCAGCGTCCAGGAGAAACCTGCTATAAAAGTAACAATCCAGAACAGTCCAAATGGGTTTCGAATCCAAAATAGTAAGCTAACAACTAAAACACCTAATAATACCGTTAAAACATATTTACTTTTCCCTTTATAAATAAGTATCATAAATAAAAAGGCAATGAAAGAGGAAAAGACATAACCCGAGGCACTTGTTAGGAAACCACCAATCCAAAACTGATAACTCGTAAGTGTCGCTCCTTCGGTATTCGAAAATAAGGATATAGATTGTACTTTTCCACCAGTAATAATAGCCATCAATGAATGACCCATTTCATGTATTAACGTATTCACAATCGAAAAATATTTTCCGATTATAGGCATTTGTGTTAAAAGTAGTGCTAAAACAATAAATAAAACAATTTTTTTCTTCATCGACTCTAAACTCCCCTTTGTTACAAGTATAGCAAGAGACATTTCTATTTGCTATTTGTTAAGACTTTATAGCAACTATTAAACTCATAAAAAAAACGCATTGGCTTAAGTAAACACAATGCGTTTATATTTATTAAATCTTTATAGTTTGAAAATGCTTATCCAATATTTTATTTTGTAATTTCTTCAGGGATTTCCACTGGTTCTTCAGGTTCTTCAGGTTCTTCAATTGGTTCAATAACTTCTTCTTCAGGTTCAGGTTCTGCCTGTGGACTTGATGCTGCGGAGGCATTTTTACTAACTTTTATCTCGACTGTATATGTCATCGGAACAAATTCATTGAATTTACTCATACCCACAACTGTTCCTTTTACTTCCGGTGCATCAACATACTTTACGATATAACTAATATCTGCACCTTTTGATTTATATGTTTCATAAAATGTTTTAGCTAACTCTCCTTCTAACATACCACGATAATCACCCAGATAAGGTCTTCCTTCAGAATAAACGACCGTAACATTTGTATCATCACTTTCAGTTAGCTTAGTTCCCGCATCAACAGATTGGGAGATAAGACCGCCATAAGACACGTTTGCGTGATATTTCTGTTTTACAGTTACTGTCAGCCCAGGATAACTTGAAGCTTCCTCCACCGTCAGTTGTGCAAAGTTAGGTACAACACTCGCTTTTCCAATTGATACGACGACCTTCATTTCATCTCTTTTTGCAACTTTTTCTTCAGCTGCAACACTTTGACTTATGACTTGATCAACTTCAACGCTATTGGAATCTTTATTTTCATATTTCATATCAATCTCATTCGTTTTTGCCCACTGTTCCACTTCAGCTTTTGTAACACCAGTGAAATCAGGTACAACTATATTCTTTTCGAATACTTCTTTTCCTTTTGAAAAATAGACAGCTGCACTGTCTTTCCGGCGATATTCTGCTTCATCAATGCTAGTGTCTCTTATTACTAGTTTAATAAAGTTATCTTCCTCTACTTCATCACTAAACTCAGTCACAAGTTGAAGATTCTCTGCTTTATTTTCTTCTATCCAGCTCTCAACCTCCGATTGGTTCATGGCTGTAAAGTCTGGCAGTGGAATTACTGCTTCAGGATCTGGCCCTAAGCTACTTATTAAACTAATCGTCTTGCCTTTACGAATGCTTTCACCAGCAAGTACACTTTGTGAAATTATCCGATTTGAATCATGCTCCATACTATATTCTTCCGTTAATTCCATTTCTATATCATTCGTAGTTGCCCATGCGCGTGCATCTGAGACAGGTTTATCTACAAATTCTTCCGCTTCCACATGAACAGCATTATAGTAAATGGAAAAAACCAAAACTAGTGCCAAAACCGATCCAACAATCAACAGTAGCATCTTACGTCTCTTTTTCTTTTGATATGTTGGATCAATTTCCACTTCCTCTACTGAGTCATTACGACGACTCATCTTTGTTACAGGGTTAGTTTCAGAATTTGTTCTACTTTCAGGCGTATTATTTTCATTGGAATTCTCTTCTACTGTTATTTCATTCTGGTCATTGGATTCTTTGGGTTTTTTAGGTTCTTTTTCCTCTTGCTCATCTAGCAATTCATTGTACTTATCTTCGTTAAATTTTGATAGAAAATCACTCATGAGAAGATAATACACCTTTCTTAAGATGGAAAGTTTGGTCAGACTGCTGGGCAATTTCATTCGAGTGTGTAACTACAATCACACACTTTTGGTGCTCATGTGCCAGTTTTTTAAAGATGTCAATGATTTCTTGTTCCATTTCTTCATCAAGATTTCCTGTTGGTTCATCAGCAAGAATCAGCTCTACATTTGTTGCTAGGGCTCTAGCTATAGCGACACGTTGTTGCTCTCCACCCGAGAGTTTATTAACAAGACGATCTGCTTTACTTTTCACAATACCAATGTAATCTAACAAGTTATATGCCACTGTTTTTTTGTCTTCAGGAATTTCGTTTTCTGTAATAGACATAGGAACCAAGACATTTTCTACTGCAGTTAAAGCCGGTATTAAATTATAGCTTTGGAAAATAATTCCCACGTTATTGCGGCGGTACTTGTCATAGCCTATTTGTTTAATATCTTTTCCACTAAACATAATAGCTCCGCTTTGCGGGGAATCCAGTGCACTAAGTAACGCCAGAAAAGAAGTTTTCCCAGATCCAGACTGACCCAAAATTGTATAAAATTTTCCCTTTTCAAACGTAGCATTCGTATCTTTTAAAATATAACGACGACTCTCGCCATCTTGATAATAATAATTTAAGTCTTTTGCTTCTAATATCATCTTCTTCACCTCTCTATTACATCATTATCTTTTTAGGGTTTAATCGAACAATGTAGATTAATGGAATAATCGTTGATACAAGAATAGTTAAGAGTCCCACTAAATAGAATATTCCTACATATCCTGGATCAAGCTCAACTTTATATGATTCTAATACATCGTCTGTAGTTACATCTGTTTGCAATTCACTATAGTACATTTCTTCTTCAGAATTTTGTTTTTCAGCTTCTGCATCAATCATTGTGTCAGATACACTTTGAGCGAGTAAGTTACCACTAAACAAGGATAAGCTAATCCCAATTACTGCAACAATCATCACTTCAATAACAATTTGACCTACAACCCGGCTACGACGTTCGCCTAAAGATAAATAAATACCTAATTCACGCTTACGGTCTCTTAAGAACAACAATACTACTAAACCAATAATCAATATTGTTGCAATCACAGCTACTAGTAATACATAACCAGATAGTTTTGACATCGATTCTACTGGCGCGGCGATACTATCATATTGATCACTTGCATTAGTAACCTTATAATATTGTGGCAATAGCGGTTGTACTTCTTCTTCAAAAGCTTCCGTATCTTCAGGTTTATTCAATACGAATAATGGTGTATAGTAATCTGTAATTTCCTCTTCCCCCATGGCTGCAGCCATCTCTTCGTCCACTTTCATATATTCTTCCATGTTATATCGCATTTCACTAGACACAACTTCGTTAGCCACATAAATTGTGTTTTGATATTCGATATCCATAAAATCATACATGCCTTCTTCAGACTCTTCGGCATCATTCTTTACCGCTTTAGGTTCAAATAATCCAATGACTTCTAGGACAAGATCACGAGAAGTAACTAATTTGTCCTCACCATTAGATTCATCAAAACTATATACCTCATTTATTAATGTAAAGTTATCACCTACATGAAGGTTATTTAATTCAGCTAACTTTTTCGAGATTACCGCAACTGGGGCACCGTTTTCCACCTCTTCTGGTGTAAATACACGACCGTCAACTAATTTTCCTTTTTCCTCTTCTAAATCAATGATCGGTGCATGATTAATCCCTTTTAGCATGAAATCCATACTAGGCCCCTCATACATGACCTCTTCTTCTTCCATTCCTTCTCCCTGGTAACTCTTAATTGTCTCTGATCCTAAATACGTAGACGTGCTAAAGTCATAATATTTAACATACGAGAGCTCACCAATCTGCTTAATTAATTCGAGATCTAGTTCTTCAATTTCTAATTCCATCATTTCTGATTCGTCCATCTTTTCTATTGCTTCATAATCAAGTTCAACCGTTGCAGCTGTTCCTAATTTTTCTTTTATTGTTGTTTCAACATTACCTGTTGCTTGTTGTATAGAAATAGCACCAGATATCAAGTTTCCTAAAATAAAAATAACTGCCAATAAAATTATTGACTTACCTTTCTTTCTAGTAATACTTAAAATTGCCCGCTTAAAAAAATTCATTACTTTCCCCCTCAATATAAATAAATGTTTATTATTCGTTATAGCTGATTGTTGTCCTTTTCAATTAGACATATCATTTCTATCAATCTACTCTAACTCAGATACTATTATTAGCCGTTTACGTTTATTCATGAATGTTTAGATACAGAATAATTTTGAACACGACAACTAATTCTATAATTCTACAAATCTAACTTATTATAGTATCAAACAAATGGAATTATCAACCAATATTTTCAATTTTTTTCAATAGTTTTACATTACTTTTTTATTCCTCAATAAAATTACATAATTGTCACATACTCTACCTCCATCCACAAAGGCTTTCTTTTGTTTTTAATCAAATCTTATTGTTCACAACAAACGACTAATTTTTGGCCTCGAGGGGTAAGGCGCTGTAGCTAGACGTGGCACACGCAATAGTCAGTTATCCACAGGACACTAAATCAATAATTTCCTAGTGCAAATAAAAAGACATGAACAAAACCTAAGTTTCATTCATGTCTTTATACTATATGGTGAACTCACCTTTTAGACCTTTGCTTTTAATAACACATCAATCTCAAATGTTGTGACCGATTCATTCCGTTGATTCCCAATTTCAAAACGAAAAGTGGCTCTTCCCCTACCACCTCGTGATGAAGGTTGTATGTTTTTCACTTCAACTTCACCAATAAGTGTATCGTTAGGATAAACCGGTTTAAGCCAGCGAATTTTATCGACTCCTGTCCCCGCAATAATTTCATCCCCAAGGATGCCGGCTTCAATCCACTTCGCCCAAACTAACCCTATCGTTTGATATCCAGATGCAATAATACCTTTAAACATCCCCTTTTTTGCATACTCAGGATCCATATGAATTCGCTGTGGATCATATTTTTTTGCAAAATTAATAACATCTTCTTCTACTACCTTAACTGGCTCTAATTTAAATTGCTGACCAACTTCCAATTCTTCTATGTACATTTGTTTTACCCCTTTACATCTCAAAAAATTATGGCTGTCGTATATATTGTTGTTTTTTTATGTTCAGACTTGATGTAAAGTACACACTAAGTATTCTTTACATTTGTAAAATTCTTTTCTGTTGCAATGGTGATTGAGTTGTAATACTTCGTTCCGGCAGAATTCTCCGCTTTCCACGGGCACGGCTTCAGCTAACTCAGAAGAAAATCGCTTCTGAGTGGATCTTCAGCTCGTGAGACTGCGATTACTCGCCCCACTCTAAAACATTCGCTGTTCCCGTAGGACAAGGAAAGCTACTTGAATCCACATCGCACGATGAAAATCGATTTATATTTTCGAGGAGTCTACGTATTCTGTCTTCACTTTTAACAGTTCTCCTAATGTATTTATAGATAGCTATTAATATTTACTGTACTATTTTCACTCGAAAGACAAGTTTACCTAGCGAAGGAAAAATGCGACACTCTTAGGGGAAGAGCAGCTTCCGAAGACCCCACAGGGTAAGGAAAGCTCCTGTGAAATGACATCGCACGCAGAAAAAGTGTTGTTCTTTTTCAAGGAAGCGTTCTTTGTGACCGAGGAGGCTAAGGTGCTGCCCCCGGAAAGGGAGTGTTTTTCCGTAGCGCTGAATTAACCACTCATCTTAAATAGAATGCAAGGAAGTTACGATATAGTTAATGCGTACTTTATATTAAGAACATCAAACAACAATCTTTTAGACAAGCGCCAAAATATTTTAGCAAATACTCATATTCCCATTTACTACCATATCGATACAACTTTTAAAAATTCTATTTAAATCGTTCATTTTTATATTACTGCAACCTTTACTTTTTTTCTAACATTTAAATCATCAAATTAGAAACAATAAACAGTGCATAGTTTTGTGGAGGTGAAATTAGTGGCAGAGCGTGAACAAATGTATCGAACAGGTCAAGGAGTTCCAATAAATGGTGAATATGTTTGTCAGTCTGGTGAAAGAAGAAAGTTCACTGAAAAAGACGAATTTCCATCTTATCCAGTAAGTGGACAAGAAACAACATGGCACTGGGAAAATCAGCAATAAAACAAGGGTCAGTACCCTTGTTTTTTTGCACTATTTTATATTCTCTGTGATAAAATTTAAATTAATTACAGTTTTTAAGGAGATTTAACGTGAATCAAAACCTTTTAGATCATCAATTATGTTTAGAAGTATATAAAGCAGCGAGTAGCTTTTCCAAGATGTATGCAGATGTATTAAAACCCCACGGATTAACATTTCCACAATACTTAGTATTACTGGCAATCTTTGAACAAGACGAAATTCTTACGAAAGATGTTGGAGAGAAACTCAATATGGGAATTGGAACACTGAACCCTATTATTAATCGGTTAATTAAAAACGGCTGGCTTATCAAGCAACAATCAGATAAGGATAAACGTGCCTATCTCCTTTCACTCACAGATAAGGCAAATGAACAAAAGGAAACAATACTTTTAGCTATTAAAAATAATATGCAAGTGTGTGGATTAGTAACTGAAGAGACGCTTGAGTTATTAAATAACCTAAAACAAATTAATCATGCATTTGAGGCGTTAGGCTATAAATAAGGGGTATAGGAACTAGAAGATGTTTTTCTAGCGTAAGATTATAGATATGATATACTATTTATATCGCGCACGATATAAAATCTGATTGGGAGTGTTTTTTTGATGAGCATTTATGATATTACAGTAAATAAGCCTAACGGAAACTCGTATCCGCTTAGTGAATACGAAGGTAAAGTCATGCTAATTGTAAACACAGCAACCAAATGTGGATTAAGTGGTCAATTTGACGGCCTAGAGGAAATCTATCAAAACTATAAAGACAAAGGGTTAGTCGTGTTAGGATTTCCAAGTAATCAATTCGCTAATCAAGAACCAGGTACTTCAGAAGAAGCTGAGGAAACTTGTAGAATCAATTTCGGTGTAACTTTTCCCATTCACGAAAAGATTACTGTTAACGGTAAAAATACACATGAATTGTTCCAGCATTTAAAAAACAACACAAAAGGATTCTTGAGTAAAGAAATAAAATGGAATTTCACTAAATTTCTTGTAGACCAAAATGGAGAGGTAATTGATCGTTTCGGTCCTCAAGTTGAACCAGCTAAGATTGAAGAAAAAATCCGCAAGATCTTAGCTTAAAATTATATTTTTTTACGCTATAATAATGAAGAGTTACAGATTATTTAATGTGAGATATACCAATTTGAATATATTGAATCATAAGAGAAGTGCCGTTCACTTAGCCAGGCACTTCTCTTCTTATCGTTCAAATATGTATGATTCTATTTTGAGGCACAAAACATCATATACAAGGAGGGATGCCTAATGGAGATTTGGGATTTGTATGATTTTAATCGCAATAAATTAGACAAGACCCATGTAAGAGGGATTCCTTTACCTAAAAATTGTTATCACTTTGTCGTACTTGTATGGATACAGAATGATCAAGATGAGCTATTACTCTCAAAGAGACACCCTGACAAGCACTTCGGAAATCTTTGGGAATGCACAGGAGGCTCTGTTATAACTGGTGAAACTAGTATAGAAGGTGCACTTCGTGAAACAAAAGAAGAGCTTGGCTTACACCTAAATACAGATTATGGAAAATTGTTACATAGCTTCACACGAGAAGAAGTCATTGATGCCAAATGGGTAACAAAAGATATTTATCAACAAATGCTAGACGATAAGCGAATCGTGCCTACACTACATCACTTTTATGAGATAAATAAGGAATAATTTATACGCATTACCCTGATAGAGCCCTATTTTGACATCTCTTCCTTTTCTCTAGTTCTTACTAAAAAGTATGCTGTAATCGAAGAGGTGAGTGGAATAATCATAGCTATCCCAATTCCTGCACATAGAATCGTTATCATCTCTTCACTAAATACTTTTGAATTAACGATTTCTCCAAAAGAATAAGCTAAATCTTTAAACCAGATGAGCAGTGCAAGGTAGCCTCCAAAAAAGGCGAAAAATAATGTATTCGTATTGGTTCCCAAGATGTCTCTCCCGATGTTTATTCCGGATTCAAAAAGCTCTTTCCTACTTATTGATGGATTATGAATTAATATTTCACGCATAGGGGATGCAATTGAAATAGCAATATCTGTAATCGCACCAATCGTACTCATAATAATCATCGCAGCACCAATTTTGACAAAGTCTACGCCAATATAAAAAGAAAATATGTAAAGCTCCCCTATTTCCTCTTCACTAAACCCTTGAATCATTGCTGTTTCTGTGATAATCACAATAAAAAAAAGTAAGGTAACAATCGTAATAACCGTAGAAAGGAATGCAGTTTTAGTTGTGATGTTTACACCATTTATATAAAAAAGTGTGATACAACTTATTGCAGTACTTGCAATGATTGTTAAAATAATCGGGTCAGCATTTGGATCTAACATAATAAATATCGTTAGAAAGAGTACAGCAAAGTTTAAGAAGATAGCAATAAAAGAACGTGCACCCTTTTTCCCACCAACAAGTGTCATCAATAAAAATAAAATGCCAGCAAGCCACACTAACACATTCATGATCTCGCCCTCTTTCGATTAACAAAAAATAAAGCAGTATAAAGACCTATCGGAATTGCCAATACAATGCCTATACCACCAGCTAAAGCTCGTGCTAGTTCTAATGAAAGATTTAACGAAAATGTGTACGATAATGGCGAACCATTTTTTAAATATAAAATAAGTGTTGGTATCGAACCACTAACGTAAGCAAAAAACAAAATATTGGTCATTGTCCCCATAATATCTTTTCCAATTTCCATACCAGAGGTCTTAAGTGCTTTAGCAGGTATATCATTATTCTTTTCATACAAGCTAAAGATTGAAGAAGACATCGTTATTGCCACATCCATTACAGCCCCTAACGAACCAATTAATAACCCTGCCATAAAAACCACTTGTGGAGGGCGGGTTAGAAATCCCATCTCCTCATATCGTAGACCTTGTTCAGAAGTGATAACCATAACAAGATAAGTGATTAACAAGGAGAAAAAGGTTCCCAACAAGGTTGCCACTATTGCTGCATATGTTTTTTCATTAAAACCGTTAACGAGTAGCAATGAAATAACAGTAAATAAAATGACACTTATCCCACAAATCCATAACAAACTAATGTTGGAAGTATGTAAATAAATATCTAACGCATAAGATATTAAAACGACATTCACTATCAAACTTATAATAGAAAATAGCCCCTGCTTTTTCCCAACAATCAATAAAGTAAAAATAAAAATCCAAGCAACAATCAAAACATATTTATCTCGTTTTACATCTGTAATTGTTCCAGTCAATTCTCTGTTTTCTCCTATATTTGTATCAATCGAAATAAATAATTCATTACCGACTTGATATTCTTGGTCATAAGCACCTGATAAGGAGTATTCATTCATTAAGTGGACAATTTCGCCTTTTTCTTCTCCATTTTTTAATTCAGCGATAATACGTTGTGTGTATAGAGAATCCTCATTATTATTCCCATCCATTATTTCCGTTGTATCTTCTAGATTAGTTTCAATCACTTCAACGATTGGGCGCTCATAGAAGGAATAATTATTATGCACAAAAAAAACAGAACCAGCAAAACAAATTGCTAATAAGAGAGAAGACAGAATCTGTATGTACGTCATATTTTTAAATTTTCTAAAGATCGCCTTCAAAAAAGAACCCCCTATTTCCCGGATGAACTCAGTGTTTGTAAGTGAACCCATTGGTTGGTTTTGTTTATCATTCAAAGCCGATTACTCTAAGTCAGTAATCCATCTCCACTTCCGCCGGTACTTCTGATAATAATGGACTTAGAATAACAATAATCTTTTGAAACCGTCAAGTAAACGTTGATATTGTTAAACAAAAAACAGGCCCATTCAAGAAACGGACCTGTTTTTCATTTATTCATAACGTTGCTAAGTTTCCACTTATATACATCGACAATTGTTTTGCCTTTTGATTGAAAAGAAATCGTATCGTTCTCTTGGTCGTCAAAAATTCGAGAAGTAAATACTTCTTCCCCATCATTGATAAAAATTTCAATGGAAGAAGTATCAAGAAATATGCGTAACCTGCTCAATTTATTAAGATGGCAATGTCTTGTTTCTAATTCCTCACCATTAATACTTTTTCTTTCTAAAGTAAATACCTTGTTTTCTTGATCAAAAGTTATTCTTGTGGTCTTCCCTAGAAAAACGGAAAAGTATTTATTGGTGTGTTCTTTCACTTCCACAACTAGTTCAAGAGATTTCCCGCTTATTTTTTGCAACTCTAGTTGATTATCTTCCATAGTTACATGACGATATTCGATAAGTTCTGTACGTAAGTTAACAAGCTCATCAACTGGTTGTTGATAAAGTTTATCACCTCTTAATAGTAATTGACGAGGAATTGTCATCGCATGAATCCAGTAAGATTCAATGGTTGGATGATCTTGTTCATTTTCTTCTGGAACACCCATCCAGCCAAAAACTAACCTTCTTCCTTTTTCATCAAGCGTTGTTTGTGGTGCATAAAAGTCAAAGCCTCGATCTAACTCTTTAAAAGCACCATGCTCATAGTAAGCTTCTTGATAGTCTAATTTCCCAACAAAATAACCAGATTGATAAATATTGTTATAACGATAACCGTCAGGCTCTATCCCTTGAGGTGAAAACAGCAATATATCTTTATTCTGAAGAGAAAATAAATCTGGACATTCCCACATATAACCAAATTCTTGTTCATCCGATATCAAACTAAGATATTGCCAGTTGCACAAGTCAGTCGACCTATAAAGCACTACAGTCCCTGTTTCTTTTTCTGTTTGGGCACCGATTACCATATACCATTTATCATCTTGTTTCCAAACCTTTGGATCACGGAAATGAGCAGTGTATCCACTGGGGAGTTCGATAACTGGACCCTTTTTCACAAAATCGACTCCATCTTCAGATATAGCTAAACATTGATATGTCTCTCGATTACCAGCTTCATCACGTACATTTCCTGTGTAAAAGAGATAAAGCTGATCGTCATGAACGACTGCACTTCCTGAGTAGCAACCATTTTTATCAAAAGAACTACTCGGTGCTAAGGCAATCTGTTCCTCTTTCCATCTAACTAAGTCTCGAGAAGAGAAGTGTCCCCAAAATTTCGCACCATGCTCGGTAGCAAATGGATTCCATTGATAAAACAAGTGATATAACCCTTTATAATAAACAAAACCATTTGGGTCATTTAGCAAACCAACAGGTGGCATCAAGTGGTAATGCAATCGGTATGGATCCTGATTCACTATATCTTTGTATTGTTTTATGGCATCATATGCACCAATTCTTATTTCTTTATCATATTTAGTATGAATACCATCAATTTCATTCATTGTACGTAACTCCTTGATGTAATGATGTAATATTATGAAGATTCTTTTCGACTGTTGTTAGATCCGGCAATGCAGACATAGCCCCTTTAACTGATGCCGCTAGACCACCTGCAACACTAGAAAACCGAGCAATTTCTTCTGCTTCCTTTAAGGTGATAGAATAAACATCACTATCCCGTTCATGAAGACAGTAAAGAACACTAGACATAAAAGCATCTCCAGCGCCTGTAGTATCAATCGTCTTAACCTTCATTGCATCTATTTTTGAAGATCCTTGATTTGTTATAACCCAACACCCTTTTGAACCGACTGTAACAAAAATTAATGGAACATTATATTCCCTTATTTTTTTCAGCCCTTTCTGTACATCCTCTTCTCTTGTAATAAAATTCAATTCTTCTTCCGATATTTTTAAGACGTCAGCCTTAGGAATCATCGAAATAATCGTTTCATGCGCCACCTCTTCGTTTGGCCACAAGCTTAATCGTAAATTAGGATCATAAGATACAATCATTCCATTTGTTTTGGCTTCATCAACTGCTTTAATGGTTGCTGTCTTAATCGGGTTATCGATTAAAGAAATCGAGCCGATATGAAGCAATTTATTATTTAGAAATATCTTTTTATCAATCTCTTCATCTTCTAAAAACCGGTCTGCGCTCGGATTGATATAAAATTCAAAACTGCGATCTCCATTTTGATCATTTGTAACAAATACAACACCAGTTCTCACGTCTTCTGTAACGAACATTGATTTAGTATCAACCCCAAAATTGTGTAGTGTTTCTTTTAAAAATACACCTAACACATCGTTACCTACTTTTCCTACAAAACTAGATTTCAATCCAAGTCTAGCCAAACCAACCGCTACATTTGCTGGGGCACCACCGGGACTTTTATAAAAATAATTATTCGTTTCATCCGTAGGAATAAAATCAATCAGAGCTTCTCCAAGACTTATTACTCCATTTTTCATGTGGATTCCCCTTTCAATTATTTTACTTTTCATTAGTTAAAAGGCAATAACACCTGAATTTCACAACTGCTACTGCCACATTGATACGAATCATTATACAAATTCTACGCTGATACATCTTCTTTCTCTTTATCAGAGTATCCGAACAACCATGTAAGCGCAAAAGCTACAGAAATTGCAATAATATTAACTACCAAATAAAGAAGAATCTGACCATTTAAATAAAGTAGTGACCCAGGAATAACCGTGATAGACATACCAGATGCTTCAAGATTAAAAATAGATGCAAAGAATCCACCTACAGCTCCTCCAATAATTCCCATGAAGAACGGTTTTACATAGCGCAAGTTGACACCAAAAATAGCTGGCTCTGTAATACCCAAAAAAGCTGACAAAGATGATGGTAAAGCTAGTGCTTTTAATTTTGCAGATTTTGTTTTAAGTCCTACTGCAAGAGCAGCACCACCTTGAGCTGCAATAGATGCAGTAATAATTGCATTAAAAGGATTGCTCCCAAAGTTTTCTAATAACTGAATCTCTAATAAATTAAATATATGATGAACGCCTGTAACAACAATTACTTGGTGGAATAAGCCGATTAATAGTCCACCTAAACCAATTGGTAATCCTAAAACAGCCAATGTACCTTCTAAGATAAATTCCTCTACAATGTGGAAAATTGGACCAATTACAAACAAAGCAACCGTAATCATTATTAACAATGTCAGAAATGGAGTAATAATAAGATCCAATGCTTCTGGTACTCTTTTACGAATAACTCTTTCTAACTTTGCTCCGAGAATACCTGCAAAAAAAGCTGGTAAGACAGAACCTTGATAACCTACAACAGGAATAAAGTTCAAGAAATAAAGTGGTTCTACTCCCCCGCCAGCAACTCCCCATGCATTAGGAAGTGATGGGCTGACTAACATTAACCCTAATATAAGACCTATAATTGGAGTCCCACCAAATACTCTAAAAGCAGACCAAGCAATTAATGCTGGGAGAAAAATAAATGCTGTATCGGTTAAAATTTCTGTAAATAAAAGAAAATTTTCCGATATATCTCCTGGCACTAAGCCAAATAAAGCAAGTACTTTTTCTTGCATTACTAATCCACGAAGTCCCATAAATAAACCTGTTGCGACTAGTACCGGAATAATTGGAACAAACACATCACCAAGGGATCTAATTGCTCGTTGGAAAGCGTTGCCACTTTTACCCGCTTGCTTAGACTGATCAGCCTTCGTAGAACCATTAATGCCTAACTTTTCTACTTCTTCAAAAATTCGATTTACTGTACCAGTACCTAAAATAATTTGAAATTGACCAGAATTAAAAAATGCACCTTTTACCTTATCAATCTTCTCTACTTTTGGCTGATCAATTTTTTCTTTATCATTAACCATAATACGAAGTCTCGTCGCACAGTGGGCAACGGATGAAATATTCTCTTCCCCCCCAATAGCATCAATGATTTCTTTTGCAATTTTACGATTTTCTGACATTTGATTCACTCTCCCTTATTTTTATGGAATCGATTCCATATTAGTTACAAAATAATTATGTTCTTTATAACATATCGCCTTTGGTGGAATCGATTCCACATTGTTTATAATATATTTTTCTCTTTAGTAAATCTATAAAAACTTTATGTGTAATCGTTCCTAAAACACCCGAAAGTTTATGGAATCGATTACACACAAAATCATACACTATCTCTTTCTAAAAGTCTATAATTTAAAGTAATTTTTTCTATTACTTTATTATTTTTTTCAATTTGTCTTAAGATAAGCTTAGCGGCTTCTTTTCCAGCTTTTTCATTTTCATAATCAACTGTTGTTAATGGAGGGGTGATATAATTAGATAATTCAGATGCACCAACTCCAGCAATTGCCATGTCACTTGGAATTGCATAACTATGCTCATTAAGCCACCTTATAGCCCCTATTGCGAGACGATCGGTCACGGCAAACACAGCTGTAGGTGTTTGATTGGAGTTTTGAATGATTCTAGACATAGCTTCATAACCAGACTGAATATTAAAAACACCTTGCTCCACCCAAGCTTCCTCAACGGATAGACCTTTTTCTTCCATCTGATCAAAAAAACCTTTTTTCCTCCACATACCAACCGCTAGGTCAGATTCGTCAACACCAATAAAACCAATTTGTTGATGCCCTTTGTTTATAAATAAGGAGGTTATGTCTTTGGCAGCTTGATAATCATCGTAAAGGATATTAGAAACATCAGAGATTTCTTGGCCAATTGCAACAAAAGGAATATCTAATTGTTTTATCTTTTCCACCAACAAATCATTTACATTTGTTGCTGCAAGTATAATCCCATCAACTTGCCTCACTTTTAGTAATTGTAAAAACTCAATTTCTTTTTGTTTTTCATGATTGGTATTAGCCAATAAAATTTGATATCCTGCTTCAGATAATTCATCATCCATACCCGCAACTAGTCGCCCGGAGGTTTCTGTTTTTATCGTAGGGAGAATCACACCGATTACTTTTGTTTTTTTTGTTCTTAATGATTTTGCTTGTTGGCTTGGCACATAACCAGTTTCTTCAATTACTTTAATAATTCTTTTTCTAACTTCTTCACTAACGTATCCAGAGTTATTTAAAACACGGGAAACCGTTGTACGTGACACGTTAGCCATTGATGCTATTTCTTTAATTGTTGCCACTCTTATCACTCCTAGTAGCTTTGGATAGTTTAATTATACATCACTATTTGTTTATTATATTATTGCCAAGTTTTTTCACAAGAAAAAGCTACTATTTATACCGTTTTTCTTAGCTATGTTTCTCGAAAATATTTCATCGATAAAACCATTTTAAAGATAGTAATGCTGGTTGAAAAGTCCAAACCTATTTAAAAGGTCACTATATCTTAACATATATATCCAATACTTTTTATTAATCCCGCTGAAAACGAAACGTTAAATCCTATCATGGTTTTTTAAAACGACAATTATCCTAAAAAAGCAAGTGCAAAAGGCAAGCAGCTTTTTAATAGCCACTTGCCTTTTAATTTACAACCCATTTTCTTAATTACTTAAAAATCCCAAATGGTTTTCCGAGAGGGAGAACTACCTTTCCGAAATGTGTATTTAACACGATAGCCCCTGAACCATAAAAAGACAATAAGGCAATACACAACTCTGCCACTGCTGCCACCATATGAGTTACTTCATACATAACATTGAATGAACTTAACGACAACCCTATAAATAGAAAGTCAATAAAGACAAATATAAAAAATAATACTTTGTGTGTTTCCATAGCTCCAATTGTCATAAATATACAAAAAATTAAATATCCTATAAATGCAAAACCAAGTTGCTTAGGATCTCCATTTGTAGCTAGATTTTCACCAAAAAAGCCTAATTGAATTAGCCAAGTTGTGCCCACACCGAACCAAAATAGTCCAAATGCTCCAAATGCCGTTGTCCCAAAGATGTTATTATGCTTAGAATCTAGAACTGCGGCAATTAATTGTGCTATTCCTCCTAAGAAAAAAGCCCATGGTATTACATACGAAAGGCCTTCAGTTAAACCCAATTTTTGAGATGATGCTACTAACGTTACAATTGCGAGACCGAACAGGCCTAACGCTGACGGATCTGCAGTTGTTATTTTGATTTCTGTTTGATTCTGAGTCTCCATTATTTCCTCCTTAAAATGAAACATACTTAAATAATTTATAGGATAAATGAAGTGGTGTCAATCACAATTTTCGCCATCAAAGAAACCAGATTAAACCAAGCAAAAGTAGTACATTTAACCTAAAGCGTTTTCAAAAATAGAAATCATATACTATATAAATTATGGTTACCAATTAGACGAGAAAAATCCTTCTTTTACTTTTACTTCCTGCCACTAGGGATATCCATTTCATTTACATCCCTTATAATCTAGCTTATAATTACTAGAAAAGTCTGAGGTGATTGGATTTGGCAATTGTAACAGTGGATTTTGACGGAACACTTTATCAAGGAAACTCTTTTAAAGTAATGTTCGAAGTAGGTAAAAAAACATTTAATATGAAGCAATGGGGAGTTCTATTAACTGGATTAGTAAAAGCAATAGCTATAAGTCCAATAAAAGGAAAAAGCGCTTTTAAGCATCATTTTTTTCGAGGATTTGCTAAAACATTCAAAGGAAAAACGAGCATGGAATTAGATTTGTTTTTTCAAGAACTTGTTGATATCGGAAAACAAGATGTACATCATGGGCTTGTAGAAAAAATCCGTGAACATCAAAAAAACGGTGACACGATTATTGTATTGTCTGGTGCACTGTATCCATTTTTAAAAGCTTTTACCAAAGAACTACAATTAAACGTTCATGTAATTAGTACAGAGTTATTATATAATCATAATGGTCTTTGTACAGGTGAAATTGGTCAAATCGTTAACGGTGATGAAAAAGTAAGAAAAGTACAAGAGTGGATAAAGAATAATATAGTCGAAAATCCAACGAATGACATTTGGGCTTATGCTGATAGTGAAAGTGATATACCTCTTCTCCGATATGTGCAACATCCAATTATTGTTAACCCAGACCAAGAAATGAAGAAAATCGCTATCAAAAACAAGTGGCCTATTTTTGCATCTTAATTAGTTTCCCATAATAAGTGACTACTAACAAAGGGTTAATAGTCACTTACATACAACATTGTTTATTTTGTTTCTTTCCCCCTTAGCTTTTGCACACTTTTTTAAGTTCTTCATAAATAGATTCTAAGTGTTTACGATCCAAATCTTGTAAGGAATCCCATTCAATAGCATTTACTATATAATAGTGAAAGTTCCATACTTTCTTTTGAATTTTCCTATCATCACACACAAGTACAATCTTGTATAATACTTCAATTAAGCTGTAATAAATAGACACATCACCTTGAGCATAATGCTTAATCTGATAAAAACTCTTATACAACAAATCTTCATAACGCTGTGTTTGCTTCATGATCCGCAACCTATTCTCATCATCGGTTATATAACTAACTTCTTTGTAAATATGACCTAGTTTAATAAGCATCGATCCAATTCGGTTAATACTATTAATCGCTGTATGTGGATCATTTATAGATGGTGATATAGCTCTTAAAGCAATTTCAACTAATTTTTGAATTAAAAATTCAATATCTTCCAAATCTGTACGTTCGGAACCAATAATAATAAATTGTGTGATACTACCCATTTCGTCTGCATCATCTAAAGCATACAAACTTGCTACCGGTAGACCTTCCATCACGTAATCACCGGCATTCACATGTAAATCAATGACACATTTTTGTCTTTTTGCCCAGTTAACTAAGGATTCCCATTCCACACTTTGTACATAACCTGTTTCTGCAGATAAGTGTACGTGTTTTGTTTGTTGCTTAATTCGGTTAACATCTTCTTTCGCCCATGTTTCATACTCATAAGTTTCTCTTTCAGAAAAGGCATCATTAATTACCCTAGAACTATCATAATAGATCTTTCCAATAAGGTTGTTAACCTGGAGCCACCTAGCAGAATGATGGATAAAATAAATAAAAAATGCTAGACAAATCATAGCAATAACAACCATAAAAAATGGACCAATAACTGCTTCTTCTTTCCCCACAAACACAAGATAAAGTAATGCAAAAATAAAGCCAAAACAAAATACTCCTAGCACGTGATGCGTTGTTTTGCTACGCATAAAGTCCTGAAGTGTTCGTGGTGAAAACTGAGTAGAATATGTAGTGAGCACTACCATAATTACTGAAAAACTAATTGTTGTCATGGTTAAAATCGCAGTAACTAAAGATGCATAAAGATCCTTAGCAACATCTTGGCTTGTAATCAGAAATTTTGGTAAATCATATTCAAAACTTGATATTAGCCACATATCAATAAAATTCATCATCAATACCATCAACATAGCAATAACGCTATATATTGCAGGTACAAACCAAAAACTGTCACGTATTTTAATCCATAGTTTTTTTTGTTTGATTGTTATCCACTCCTCCTATCCCTCTTTTATATATACCCGAAATTCTGAAAAAGACACATATCTGAATATGATTTCGAATCGACTAAACACGAACCATGCTATCATGCTTTTTTTATGCTAATGTAATACCAAATAAAACTATTTGTATTACAAGTTTTTTTGACTATTCACTATTAATATTAAGTCTGCACTAACTGCTATGTTGATTTCCCTACATAGTTCGTTAGATTAGTGATTCGTTCATCACTTCGGAAATACACTACGCTTTCCGTGGGCTCGCGCTGAGCCTCTGTGTATTTCCTTCGTTAGGATAGTTTTCTTTCAAGTGAAAATAATACAATAAATATTAACTAACTTCTATCTCAAAATTGGAGAGCTATAAAAGGGAAGGCAGAATACGAAGACTCCTTATGGGAACAGCGCGAGGTGAAGACCCCGGAAGAAGCGCTCTTTGGGCCTGCGGTTACTCGGCCCACCGAAAGCATTTGCTTCTGAGGAGGCAGAGGTCGTGCCAATGGAAAGCGAAGTATTCTTCCAGAACGGTTCAGAACATTCATTTATTAAAACTTTTAAAAGTAATTACTACGGACATAGTGAAAAGTACATCACTAAAAAAAGAACCACCATTTTCAATTAAAAGGAGTTTTCATATGAGAGCAATTATCGTAAATAAACCAGGTGGAGTCGAACAGTTAAAGATAAGTGAACAACCTACACCCGAAATAGAACCTGGTCAAGTATTAATAAAAGTAAAAGCTGCCGCTATTAACCGTACCGACATTATCAGCCGAAAAGGGCAATCTGGTTACCGCTCTAATCCTATCCTCGGTATTGAAGTATCAGGGATCATTGAAAAATCCGGTCCTGAAACTGCTTTAAAAACTGGTGAAAGAGTGATGGGATTAGTTAATGGGGGAGCGTATGCAGAATATGCAGTCATGCCTGCTAATCGAGTAATGAAAATCCCTGATCATTTATCTTTTGAGGAAGCAGCAGCAATTCCAGAAGTATTTTTAACTGCTTATCAAACTTTATTCTGGCTCGGTAATTTAAAAAAGAATGAGTCTGTACTCATCCATGCTGGAGGCAGTGGCGTTGGCACTGCTGCAATTCAACTCGCTAAACAACTCCGCGATGCACACGTAATTACAACTGCTGGATCGACAGAAAAATTAGATGTTTGTCTATCACTAGGGGCAGATGTAGGCATTAATTATAAAGAACGAGCATTCGAAGAAGAAATAGCAAATATAACAAATTCACGTGGGGTAGATGTAATTCTTGATTTTATTGGTGCCTCATATTACAAGAAAAATTTATCTAGTATCGCTCTAGATGGTCGTTGGATTCTAATTGGATTATTAGGTGGTGCAAAGTTAGAACAAGTTAATTTAATGGAGCTCATGGCAAAACGAATTCACTTAAAAGGTACACTACTTACACCAAGAACAGACGAATACAAGGCTGAACTTACAAGTGATTTCACCAAAAATGCACTGCCATTATTTAACCAAAATAAACTAAAGCCAATCGTTGATAGAGTATTCCCATTGGAGGATGTTCAGCAAGCACATCTCCTCATGGAAAGTAATAAAAATATTGGAAAAATTATATTGAAAGTAGACAAATAAATTAGCGATATAATCTTACCGTTATCAAAAGACTAGCTGAAACGGACTCAGCTAGTCTTCACATAAGCTGTTAAATATGGAAGACTTCCTTAGAAACATAAGTCTATCTTTCATCAACCTATTTTTTGACCGAAGACCTAACGAAGGTTGGCATCTTTTTCGTTGTAATCGCAAGTAATGAGTATAGCTCGCTAGACTAATAGTTTCTCAAAATTTTCCCGGTGCTAAATATATATTACTTTAAAAGCACACTCCCTAAAGAAGTGCGCTTTCCTAAATTATTGTTTATTCCTATCCGCAAAAACTTCCATTGCATTACACATATATACTGCTAACCCTTCTCCAAATTTATCAATATTTTCTGTAAAGCGTTCGTCTGCAACATATATTTGGCCTAATCCTTTAAATGCTTCAAGTGAATAGTGATGACCTGTTTCGTTGTTTAAAAAATCATACCATTCCTTGATCGCTTTTTGAGTTTTATCAGATTCCGGTGCATATTCAAGAAGATTTGCTAAATTACGATAGATCTCATTCATTTTGTTACTTAGTAATTTTTGCTGATTATCAGACAGGGAATCTATTTTGACATTAGAATTATCTACTGCTTTATCTCCCCAACGTTCCCGGGCTTCTTTTTCGTAAGGATTGTAACTAAAGTCAAACCCTTCAAATTTTTCCTTATTGGTCATATTAACCTCTCCATTCACATGTTGTATTGTCTTATTAATCATTTCTATCATCTTATCAAGACGACTACGCTTTTCCACTAACATATTACGGTGAACCTCTAGTGCTTCCTTACGATCAAACGAAGGGTTGTTGATGATTTCTTTTATCTTTTTTAAAGGGAATCCCAGTTCCTTAAAGAACATAATTTGCTGTAACAATTCAAGGTCATCTTCAGAATAAAGGCGGTAACCTGTATTATTTGTTTTAGGTTTCAATAGTCCGATTTCATCATAATGATGCAGTGTGCGCACACTTATTCCAACTATGTCAGCAACTTCTTTTATTTTCATTACCAAGTTGATGACCTCCCTTCATTTGTTACTATAAGGTATTACGTTACGTTATAGTCAAGCATCATTTTAAAACAGTTAATAAATTTTTTTCTTAAAAAAGATGGCCACATGGAGTTTAAACTAGATGTGGCCATCTTTGAATCGATAAAATAATTTATGCCCGTTGTTGTTTCTACTATGTACTTTCAAATACCATATATGCTCGTTAAGAAGTAATATATCTACTTTGAATGACATTAGACATTGAAATCTTCCTGGATTATTTCCGCAAAATGAGAAATAATTTTTGCCGTTAGGCCCCAAATCACTTTTCCTTCATAATTATAAAAATATTCATCTACCTCTAACGTTCGCCAATTATAGTTTTCCCCGCCATCAATAAGATCGAACGGAAAATCGTCATCTGGCTGGATTCCTAACGTAAGCCGATGTTTTTCTGGTTTTGTTTCAAGAAAGTATGTAAGAGGTACGGTGAATATTTCCCCCACTTCTTCTGTGTTAGGCTCTATTGTCTCCGGATTGTCTATTCGCCCTGCAAAGGGATAAACAATCATTCCCATTGGAGAAACAACGTAATCTATTGGAGTAACATCAACTATATTTTTTTTTATAACCCCTAATTCTTCTGACGTTTCTCTAATCGCTGCATCTTTCGCCGTTTTGTCATTTTCATCAATTCTTCCGCCTGGAAAACAAATCTCTCCCGGTTGTCGTCTTAGTTTTTCGGAACGAACCTCGAATAAGATATTGATCTGATTATCTTGTTTAATTAATGGTATAAAGACTGCAAATTTTGAAAAGCTCTGACTACCTAAAATATCAGGTTGTCGTTGTTTTAGCTTATCTATGATTCTTTTCGTATCCACCTATTTCACCTCAAAACTTCTTTAACTTAATTGTATCATTTATTTATATGACTATCGAAAGGTTGAAATGTATATAGGGAAGCAAAGAAAAAAGCCACTAAAGTGACTTCTACTTCTTTTTTGCCAATGCTTCACGGTCATCTACCATAGGTGGTTGCTCCATCCATCCATTTTTTATTAGTAAATTCACGCCATCCTCTGCATATAAGCCAATTTCTCCAATAAGCTTTGTGTATTTCAAAATAATATCCCTTCGCTGTGAAGCTGATAACGCAGCACCATAATATCCTACCGCAACAGCAACCAATCCAACAACATGGAACAACATTAATTTATCAGAAAAAGGAGCTTCTGTTGAGCTTGTTACTTCGTATTGCCAGCTCTTAGGTGAAGGGAGATGATCATCAGCTAAAATAGATGACATTTCTTTTAGCTGTTTTTCACAAATTTTTGTTCCCCTTTGAAAATACTTCCTTACCTCTGTAGATTGAGCAACTTGTCCAAATGCAATCTCCAAAACAACTTTCACCATTGTTTTTACCATGTTATAGTGAATACCACTTATTTCTATTGCATTTAACGGTCTTTTTTTACCGAACCAACCAGTTAAATAATTTTGATTACTAATAAAATCGATATCTTTTGGAGGATTTATAATCGGTGGATGACTAACAAGACCTTTATTTAACATAACATCTAATATACTGTCGTATAGATTTGATGTCTCAGTAATACATTCTGAATAATATTCCCTCTGATCAGCACGAATTGACGTAGTCGTGCACAAAGAATAGCTATTCATTCCGTGTAACGTCATTACTTGCATATAAATTAAAATAAGATCGTCTGAAAATAGTGGAGGTGCATTTAAATTCACATCATCTAAATCAAACCCTTGTGGAATTGGATAGTTTTCTTCTTTTAAAAATCGTTTAATCTTATCGATATGTGATGTAGATAATTTAATTGAGTTTTTTAAAATTGTTTTAATTTCTTTATCATTACATTTTTCTAACAAAAATGTAAGAACACAAATAGCCATACTATCATTTATATATTGTGTCCAAAGATTCGCTATTTCCGGTGATGTTAACCGGTTCTTAGATTGGTTTTTCGTCAAAATAAACACTCCTTTACTATTATATTAGTGTAACTAAGCGTTATATTTTTATACTTAGAAGTGGTTACTAATATCTTTATAAAAAGTTTTTAAAACTTAATCAGGAGAAAATAAGGTAGCCAGTTCAAAAACTTAGCTACCTTTTATTAGGATAATTTCATGAATCATAGGACGTGAATCATAAAATTATATACGTGTTTTTTTAATCTAATATCCGATTATTTTCATCTACATTGATAAGGTTTGAGGGCTCTGGACTATCACCAGGAAAAAAATGACCACTTCCACCACATACTGTACACTTATATTGCCATTCTTCATCGTCAGCAAGCATTCCCGTGCCCTCACATGCTTTACAAACATTTTGTAGGTCTACCATTGTCTTCCCTCCATTTCCTAATTTGCTTGTATCTGGCGGGCTCTTACCCAGTTAATCAAGCCACCTTTTAACATTATTTCTGTTTGTCTTTCTGATAACGCGTGTTGTACATCAATCTTTTTATCCTTCCCTTTTATGCTTATTGTGAACTGATTACCTTGCTGCAATTTATTTTTCAAATCTGTAAGTATAAGCATATCACCATGATCTAAGGTTTCATAATCTACCTCATTTACAAAAGTTAATGGTAAAATACCAAAGTTAACAAGGTTTTGCCAATGAATTCGAGCGAAGTCTTTCACTAAAGCAACACGTAAGCCAAGATATCTTGGTGCAAGTGCAGCGTGTTCACGACTTGATCCTTGTCCATAGTTAAAACCACCAACAACAGCGTGACCTCCGTAATCTCGACTTTTCATACCTTTATCGTAATAATTTTCATCAATAATTTCGAAGGTAAACTTACTGATTTCCGGTAAGTTGCTTCGAAATGGAAGAACACGCGCTCCCCCAGCTAATATTTCATCAGTCGATATGTTATCGCCCATTTTCAGTAAAATGGGAACTTCTAATTCATCCGGTAATTTAGCCATTTCTGGAATCGATGCAATATTTGGACCCTTATATAGCTTCACTTGTTTTGCTTGTTCAACTGGTAACGGTGCATCCAATAAATTCACATCAATCGTTGGCCGCTTTGGTTTTTTTATTTTTGGATAATCGATTCCAAGCGAACGTGGATCCGTAATTACTCCTGTCAATGCAGATGCTGCCGCAGTTTCAGGACTACATAAGAATACACTATCTTCCTTTGTACCAGATCTTCCAGGAAAGTTCCGTGGAGTGGTTCGTAGGCTGTTACGACCGGTAGCGGGAGCTTGTCCCATACCAATACAACCATTACAGCCAGCTTGATGTAATCGTCCGCCAGCCTGCAAGAGACTAGCAATATGTCCTTCTTGGACTAAATCCGTTAACATCTGCCTGGAAGTTGGATTTATATCAAAAGAAAGCCCATCCGCTATCTGTTTCCCTTTGACAATCTCTGCTGCAATCGCAAAATCGTTAAATCCGGGATTTGCTGAGGACCCAACATATGATTGATAGATAGGTTCTCCCTCTATTTCTCTTACTGGAACAACATTCCCAGGACTAGAAGGTTTAGCAACAAGCGGCTCAAGTTCTGAAAGATTAATTTCTTCATCTAAATCATATTTTGCTCTTCTGTCTGACTTCAGCTCTATCCAATCATCTTCACGATTTTGATCCTTTAAAAACCGCTTAATTACATTATCAGAAGGGAAAACAGTACCTGTTGCTCCAAGTTCCGCACCCATATTGGCAATAACATGTCGATCCATCGCAGTTAAATTTTTCAAGCCCGGACCATAATATTCAATCACCCTGCCGACTGCTCCTTTCACATCATAACGGCGGAGTAATTCAAATATAACATCCTTCGCACTGACCCAATCAGGCATTTTACCAGTTAATTTTACGCCCCAAACTTTAGGCATTTTCACATAAAAAGGCTCCCCTGCAATCGCCATGGCAACATCAATACCGCCTGCACCCATCGCTAACATCCCCATACAGCCGTTTGCACACGTATGGCTATCTGAACCTAGTAGTGTTTTTCCTGGCTTAGCTAAACGTTGCATATGAACAGGATGACTTACACCATTACCTGGTCGACTATAATACAATCCAAAACGTTTTGTAGCACTTTGCAAAAACAAATGATCGTCTGGATTTTTACTATCTACCTGAATCAGGTTATGATCCACATATTGTGCAGATGCTTCCGTTTTTGCATAATCTAATCCCATTGCCTCTAACTCCAACATAACCATTGTCCCTGTCGCATCTTGGGTTAATGTTTGATCAATCTTAAGCCCAATTTCTTCACCGGGAGTCATCTCACCTGAAACTAAATGATCTTTTATTAATTTTTGCGTTACATTTAATCCCATTCTTTTACCTCCTCGCATTTGTGCTTACATTTATATTTTGTTTAAATACGAAAAGATATGCTTCCAACAATTAAATTAGCAAAACAAGAAAAAATTGGTTTAATTTACTAAATTTATAGTAAAACACAGGCGAATTCCATTATGGAATTCGCCTGTGTTTTATCATACTATTACTTCTCGCATCTATTCTGATGACAATTAAAAACTTCGCTCTTACTAATACTACTCAGGAACCTAATGTTTCGCTCCAGTCTTGGACAGCACTTCCTTCTATATATCTCTCCACATCTAAAGCTGCCATACAACCTGTACCTGCAGCCGTGATAGCTTGACGATATTTTTTATCTTGTACATCCCCACAAGCAAACACTCCAGGTATATTTGTTTCTGTTGTTCCAGGTACAACCTGAAGATATCCTACTTCATCTGTGTCCAACTGTCCTTTTAGAAACTCTGTATTCGGGTTATGTCCAATCGCTATAAACAGGCCGTCTGTTTCTATCAGTTCTTCTTCACCTGTCTCATTGTCCTTGACGACCAAGCCTCTCACCTTGTTATCTTCACTTTTGACTTCAATAGGTGTTTTATTAAGGCTCCAAGATATTTTTTCGTTTTCATTGGCACGGCTTTGCATAATCTTAGATGCTCGAAGTTCATTTCTACGATGAACAATTTCAACTTCACTTGCAAATTTGCTTAAAAAACTGGCTTCTTCCATTGCGGAATCTCCTCCACCAACAATGACAACTTTTTTACCACGGAAGAAGAAACCATCACACGTTGCACACGTACTTACGCCTTTTCCAACATTTTCTTTTTCACCAGGAATATTTAACATTTTGGCAGAAGCACCTGTGGATATGATTAGTGACTCTGTTTCGATTTCTCCTATCCCATTCACTTGTAATTTATATGGTTTTTTAGAAAGGTCTACATCTGTCACCCAACCATTTTTAAAGACTGCACCGAATTTTTCTGCTTGTTTTCTCATATTATTGATTAGTTCCGGCCCCATAATCCCATCAATAAACCCAGGGAAGTTCTCTACTTCTGTAGTCAAGCTAAGTTGGCCACCTGGCTCGATACCCTCAATAACAATTGGATTCATGTTTGCTCTTGCTAAGTATATAGCAGCTGTTAAGCCTGCTGGTCCCGTTCCTAAAATAACTACTTTTTCCATGATAAAACCTCCTAACACTAATATTTTATTTTAACTCGTAAAGCTAATATTACTCACCTGATTCTACTCTATTGCAAATTAGATAATGTTTTGTAGGAATATACTTTATAACTGAAAAAATTCGCATTAAATAATCAATAACCATAGATACAAACCAATAAGCGTGATAAACAGTATTGGTATGGTTAAAATAATTCCTGTTTTAAAATACGTGCCCCATGATATCTTGACCCCTTTTTGATTTAGAACATGAAGCCAAAGTAAAGTTGCAAGTGAACCAATTGGTGTAATTTTCGGTCCCAAATCAGCCCCAATGATATTTGCATAAATAAGCGCTTCACGCATGACACCCGACGTATCCGTTTCAGCTATTGCTAGTGCATCAATCATCACTGTTGGCATATTATTCATAATTGAAGACAAAATTGCAGCAATAAAGCCCATCGAAATTGTCGCAAAAAATAGCCCTTGTTCCGCACTCGCTTGAATAACCTTCGCTAGAACATCTGTCAGCCCTGCATTTCTTAGCCCATAAACGACAACATACATTCCAATGGAGAAAAAAACAATTGCCCACGGTGCACCCTTTATTACTAATTTTGTGTTAACCGCTTCACTATTTCTAGCCATCAGTAAAAAGAAGATTGCGATAACTCCTGCAACAATTGAAACAGGAAGATTAATAAATTCACTCGCAAAATAACCTATTAATAGTAGAGCAAGTACATACCAAGATAAACGAAACATTTTCTTGTCTCGAATCGCTTCTACTGGTTCCTTTAATTGTGTTAAATCATAATTTCTTGGAATGCTTTTTCTAAAGTATATATAAAGTACTAGTAGCGTTGCACCAAGCGAGAAGAAGTTTGGAATAATCATTCGAGAAGCATATTCGACAAAACCAATCTCAAAAAAGTCAGCAGATACAATGTTAACTAAATTACTTACTACTAATGGTAGTGAAGTAGTATCAGCAATAAATCCACTTGCCATAATAAATGGAAAGACCATTTTTTCACTGAATTTCAAATTACGTACCATTGCTAAAACAATAGGTGTAAGGATAAGCGCTGCCCCATCATTAGCGAAAAATGCGGCAACAACTGCACCTAATAAACTTACATAAATGAACATCTTTACACCATTACCTTTTGCAGCCCTTGCCATATGTAGTGCAGCCCATTCAAAAAATCCAATTTCGTCTAGTACTAATGAAATAAGAATAATAGCAACAAAAGCTAACGTTGCGTTCCATACAATCTGTGTTACTTCTATTA
Organism: Aquibacillus rhizosphaerae; assembly: GCF_030282825.1. Classification (GTDB taxonomy): domain Bacteria; phylum Bacillota; class Bacilli; order Bacillales; family Amphibacillaceae; genus Aquibacillus_C; species Aquibacillus_C rhizosphaerae. Next base: position 401,705 of record NZ_JASTZU010000063.1, on the reverse strand, counting down.
CATCACTAAATCCAACAACTCCAACTAACAATGCAAGAATAGCCCCTCCACATGCGGACCACCCAATTGACAAACCTTTAGGTTGCCAAATTACAAACACCAATGTAATGATAAAGATTAACGATGCCAAAATAACTGATAACGACAATTTCCTTTCCCTCCAATTAACAACATGTTATGCGCGTGCCCTGTTCCTCTAATTCTTTTAATTTATGATCTTGGCTAGGCAGTTGACCAAGGACCTGTTGAACAAAACAATAATATGAATTATCCTTATTAAGCGAGTAGAAAATCCATTGCCCTCTTCTCTCTTCTTTCACTAAACCAACATCTCTCAATTTTCGAAGGTGTTGACTGATTGACGGTTGACTTGTTTTAAAAATTTCCACGAATTCACAGACACAACAATCATGACTATCCAAAAGTTTAACCATAATCAAACGTGTTTTATCACCTAACAATTTTAAAGTCATTGCTACTTTTTCAACATCCATCACTTCATTCGTTTTTAGCATCTCAAGACACCTCCTACGCGATTCGTATATAAGTATATAATAATATACTTATATACTCAAAGGATTCGATTCCTATATACCCTTTCACCCTGAATTATCCACTTTTTAAACAAACATTTGTATTCAATTCTTTAATTATCTACATCAAATCAACATTTATGCCCATTTCCACTGATTAAATCTACTTGCATAAAAAAAGCTGTTCAATTTTTATTGAACAGCTTTTACTTTATTATTTATCGTTGTTCTAAACGTGCAATTCTTTCATCTAAATCAGGGTGAGAGGAAAAAAGTTTCATTCTACGTTTCCCACTAATTTTCATTGTTTGAATTGCAGAATCATCCGTACGGTCATTAACTTTTGCTCGTTCTACGTGATTTTTTAATGAACGCAATGCATGAGCCATTTTATCACGACCAGCTAAATCGCCGCCCCCACGGTCAGCATGAAATTCACGATGACGTGAGTATGCACTTACGACTATACTACCCAAAATTGAGAACAAAATTTGGAAAATAATAATTGCTGCAAATTGAACAACAAAACGCAGTTCCTCACGAACGAAACGAGACGCAATAATCGCTGCAATTCTTGAGAAAAAGACAACAAACGTGTTGACGATACCTTGTAATAATGTCATTGTAACCATGTCGCCGTTTGCCACGTGCGCAACCTCGTGTGCAATAACACCTTCAACAGCATCATCATCTAAGTTATTAAGTAAACCTGCTGAAACAGCAACAAGTGATCTTTTTTTCGAAGGACCTGTCGCAAATGCATTTACTTCAGCCGATTGATAAATACCAACTTCTGGCATATGAACTAATCCTGCTGCACGAGAAAAACGGTGAACTTTCTCCACAACAGCACGTTCAGCTGATGATAGAGGACCGTCTGGATCTAATACTTTTACCTTCATCATCTTTTTGGCTACCCAGCGAGAAATAGCTAAAGAAAAGAAAGAACCTATGAAACCTACTAGTATACTGAATACCATCAGCGAACCATAATTGATTCCTAAACCAACACCAGAATCATTCACAAAAGTGCCGCTAACACCTGTATAAGTTGTAATTAACGTCCAGACAATTACAATCGTTGTCATGACAAGAATATTTGTTAATAAAAAAAGTAATAATCGTTTACCCATATAACCTTCGCCTCCATTTTTTCACAACGTACTTGTACTATTTTAACACGATTGTACCGATAATGAGAAATTAAACTACTTCTCTTAGTTATAAATTGTTTTATTATATAATACTTTACTTAATTAAGTTTTATACTACTAATCGTATAAGTCTCTACAAAAGATGGACGAGGGAAAATTTGTGGCTGTTGTTTATCTATACCGGTTGAAGTTCCGCGTTTTTTATGGGCATGCTGATAGGAAGTCGATGTTTGCCAATTCTTAAAATCACTTTCTTTTTCCCAACATGTGAGTACAACATACGTATCTGAATTCAACGGGCGACATACTCTTATCGCGAGAAAACCTGGTTCATCCTCTATTTTCCTCGCCCGCTTTTGAAACCTTTGTTCAAACTGACTCCTGCCATCAATGGTGACTGGAATATTATTAAAGACTGCAAAGCAATCACTCTTAATCGTAAACGTCCCATCGATTACTTCATAGACCTTTTCTTCTTCTGTAAAAACATCTATCTTTAGCTCTTTTTCACTTTCTAATAAATACATTGATTGATCAGAATTACTCATTTTGAATGTCGCTTGATTAATATAGTGTTTATCTATATCTTTCAACAAATATATGTACATGTATATCACTCCTTTATCTGAGTCAATTTCACAATTACATTATTCAGTCATATGCGACAAAATTGGTATTGTGAAATTGATTAATCTATATACATTATATACCCTATTACGTTTTCATTTAAATAATTAATCTTGAATGACCATCTTCCCCCCTATGCACCCCATTGTTTCTACTATATGATTAAACTAGCTTACATTCTTAGTCCTTATTGGAGGTTATGATGACAAAACTTACAGACCACCTTAAAGGATGCTGGTCTATATGGGAACGCCACAATTGTTGCCCTTGGTGATCATAGTGCATTGGATGAATCTTATGCAATTAAACCGAACGTCCTACTACGTGAACACGACCTTATCCAAGTCAACCAAGCAGGAAAAGTGAAGGACTGGAAAGCATACTGTAAAAGCTGTGATGGTTCTGCTTATATCTATATAAAAGATGAATCGGATACAAAAACGAAGACAATCGTTTCCGATCTTTTCAAGAAACTTGTTCAAGATGATAAAAATGGAATAGAAACAATACTTACAGGAAAACAATCCCAGAATAAAGGGGCAGATGGCAATGCTCTATTCCTTTTAGAAGCAAAAAAAGACTATTATTTCAAAGAATTTATGACTGGGGAATTCATCGATAAGATTACCAAAAAGGATGTAGAAGACGGTCGCTATACACATGCTAGTCATGGATATTCCCCAACAAAAGAAAACTACAGTACGCTATTGATGGCAAAGGGAAAAGGAATCCAGCCTAATACAATCATTCCTTCCATGCATCTCATTGATGAAGGTCCAACCTTTGCAAGAATGCTCGGCCTCAATCTTGGCAAAACGGATGGACGAATAATAGATGAATTGTTAACAATGTAAACAGTATGTAAAATTTTACAATTGTTAGTTTTCCAAACTACTTTTCTTGTAATATGGAAGTACAGTTTACTAGGAGGCGTAATTACTTATGAAACGTTTTACCAAATCCGAAAATAGCTGGATGTTCTACGATTGGGCGAATTCAGCTTATTCGATTATTATTACAACAGCAGTATTTCCGCTATTTTTTAAAGCATCCGCAACAAATGCAGGGATCAGCGGTCCTAATTCTACCGCTTACCTTGGTTACACCATTTCTATTTTCACATTTATACTAGCTATGTTGGGCCCTATTTTAGGAACTATCGCTGACTACAAAGGTTTAAAGAAAAAGTTTTTCACATTTTTCTTTTTTCTTGGTGTTTCAGCAACAGCCTTATTAGCCTTTATTCCTAGTGATCAATGGCTTCTTTTACTCGTCTGTTACACGTTCGCAGCACTTGGATCAACCGGCGCTAATATTTTTTATGATGCATTTATCGTTGATGTGACCACAGAAAAACGTATGAACCGTATTTCTGCTCGTGGCTATGGATTAGGATATATTGGTAGTACGATACCATTTATTATAAGTATCGCAATTATTGTTCTATCTCAAAATGAATTACTACCAATCTCAACAACAATTGCAAGTAAAATTGCTTTTCTAATAACCGCATTATGGTGGGGGATTTTCGCGATTCCGATGTTTAGAAATGTTCATCAAATACATTATATTGAGCGAGAATCACAACCGATTATAAAAAGTTTTAAACGGCTCGGTAAAACAATCAAGGAAATCCGGAAGTACCGTGCCCTATTTTTGTTCTTACTAGCCTATTTCTTTTATATTGATGGTGTAGGGACAATCATATCCATGTCGACTTCCTATGGTAGCGACCTAGGGATTGGAGCAACAGATCTACTGATTGTTTTATTTTTTACCCAAGTTGTAGCTGCACCTTTTGCAGTACTTTACGGAAGGCTAGCCGAAAAGTTCACAGGCAAGAAAATGCTTTATGTAGGAATTATCATTTATATTATTGTATGTATCTATGCGTACTTTCTTGAAACTACACTTGATTTCTGGATTCTAGCAATGCTTGTCGCTACATCACAAGGTGGTATCCAAGCCTTAAGTCGCTCTTATTTTGCTAAGCTCGTTCCAAAAAAGAATGCAAATGAATTCTTCGGATTTTATAATATTTTCGGAAAATTCGCTTCGATTACGGGACCCTTATTAGTAGGGGTTACTGCGCAACTTACTGGCAGTTCCAGCATGGGAGTTTTTAGTTTAGTGATTTTGTTCATTATAGGTATCATTATCCTTTACTTTGTTCCCGAACCAAAAGAAGTTTCTGTACCTGAAATAACTAGCAGGGTCTTATAACATGTAATTTAAGGAACAAAAGCGTAGGCGCCTTGCTCACCCCCGACAAGCTTAAGCCGAACCTCTATGTGGTGCCCTTTACCACAAAGAGGTTCGACTTAAGACCTCGAGGGGGTAGGCGCTGTAGCTGGACGTAGCACATGCTAAGAGTAAGTTATCCACAGGACATTTAATCTATAATCTCCTGGCTATGCTAAAATAAATAAGGGATAACACTATTTATGTGTTATCCCTTCAACTTGAATTTGTTCTCATTACATAATTCTACAAAACTATCAGAAATTTAGTGGAGCAAATGAAGAGACTCTTTAATAAACGCTGGAATATCATCAGGCTGTCTACTAGTAACCAATTGATTTTTTGAAACAACAACCTCTTGATCTTTCACAGTTGCTCCAGCATAAGCAAGATCCGTTTGTATTGACTTAAAGCCAGTTACCTCACGACCTTCGAGAGACTTCGCTGTAATTAATAATTGGGGTCCATGACAAATAGCTAAAACAGGTTTTTCAGCATCCATAAAATGTTTAGCAAACGTTACGAAAGTCTCGTCCCCACGAAGTTGATCAGGAGAAAAACCACCTGGAATAAACAATGCATCAAACTCTTCAGGTTTTGCATCATGAATACTTCTATTAATGACAACAGATGCTTCTCCTTGTTTACCTGTTACATGTTTTCCTTCTTCCTTTTCTATTGTTATAACTTCATGACCAGCCTCTTTAAAAGCATCAGCTGGTTCTGTAAATTCAACATCCTCAAAATAATCTGTTATGACAGTAGCAATTTTCGCCATTGTGTATCACTCCTTGATAACTTTTTCTATTTCACTACTAATATAGGTGTACCACGTACAGTGAACAGTAAACATTCCTAAAAACATTTAAAACTCTAAAATAATTTATCAGTACTTATTTATTGCAATATTACAGTAAACGTTTACACTTCAACTATATAAAAAAGAATTGGTACATACATAAAAGGGATGAGTTTCCATGAAAGTTGAATCTAAATTTAATTACTACATATTATTAATCGTTGTTTTTGGTGGATTCCTTATGTTTGGTATTTCAGAAAACATAAAAGGCCCCGCCCTCCCTGAAATCCAATCTGATTTCAGTGTGAGCGAAGCACAACTTGGTACGCTACTCGCATTAAATGCACTTGGTTTTCTGCTAGCATGTTCTTTCACATCTACTTTAATTAATAGAATAGGTTTAAAGTTAACTAGTGTACTTATGTTTGGCTCCATGGCATTATCAGGAGTTTTTATATATCTATCAAATAGTTTTATTTTCTTGTCTGCTTCGTATTTCTTTTTAAATATCGGAAACGGGATGCTTGAAATTAGTTTGGCGATTGTTGCAGCAAGAATTTTTACAAAGAATACTGGAATGATGTTAAATCTATCCCATTTCTTTTATGGACTAGGGTCTACTGTTGCGCCAATATTTGCTGCTTCCATGATGGGATGGTATGTCTATAATACAGAGCTTGGTTGGCGAGGTATGTTTTTTGTCATGCTTTCTTTTTCACTTTTACCGTTAATCCCTGTGTTACTAAGTAAGTTTCCAAAGGATGACCACGAACAAGAGGATCGGATTTCTTTAAAGCAATTAATCCATGACCCTATTGCTTGGTTGATTGTTTCGACACTTAGCTTTGGAGTAATCGCAGAGCTCGGTATGGCAAGTTGGCTAGTTAATTATTTAGTTAAAGTCTATGAATGGAAAATAAACGATGCTTCCGAACTTCTGTCATTATTTTTCTTGCTGTTTATGTTTGCCCGACTTTTGCTTGGATCTATTACCGATAAATTTGGCTATGCAAAATCTATCATCTTCTTTTCCGCTTTTGCTGGCCTTTGTGGAATCTCCGCGATACTAATTGGCGAAAAAGTAGCGCTATTATTTGCGATTGCAGGAATCGGAATTGCCCCAGTTTATCCTACTGTCATGGCATTACTAGCAAAGCGCTACCCGAAAGGTACCGATACAGCAATTACGTTCACTGTAACGTTAGTAGGTATTGGAGGTGTATTTGGTAACTTACTCATTGGATTTCTGATTGATTTTGCAACTAAAATAACAGAAAGTAACACACTAGGTTTTCAGGCTGGATATGCATTCATTTCTTTTTCCGCACTTATGTGCTCTCTATGCTGTGTTGTCATTTTTGTCCAGTTAAGAAAACAAAATCAATTACTATAGTTATAAATAACATTCAATTAATTTTTCATTTTTTTAATGAACCATTGAAGATAAATAAAACGGAATAGAAGAACACTAACTAGAAGGATAATTACAAAATAATACACATGCCAAAAAGGTGCAATATGCATGTAGCCATATTTAATTAACAAATGGTCAATAATCCATTCAGAAGCTAACAGAATTAAAACAGAATACCAGCGAAACCAAACGGTGACAACTATTGTTACCGGAATCATCCATATGAACAGTATTAGTGCATTTCCGGCAATATGATCTCTTAGCGGATTAGAAAACCACCCCACAGAATAATAATGCGTTGAAAACTGCATAACCATAAAAAATCTTAATGTAGTAACGTAAAAACAGATAGCCATGTATATGGTAACCAGTTGGGTAAAAATAGATGGTTTCTGAAGTGATTGATACCAATTTTTGGCTAGGTAAAACCCTATCAACAAAAGAAAACCTGTGTACCAGGTTTTCCACCAGTGATGCTCATATACATCTACAGCTAAAAATAGTTCTTCAATTCCCATGAAACCAACGGAAATGAGTATAATCCATAAGAAATTTAAATGAAAACCAGCAATAGCCATCGCAACCGTTGGGACCAAAATACCTTGTGAGAATATCGAACCAAATGTGGAATCAAACCACAAAGATTCTGAGAGACCCGGTTTGTACTGATAACTATTGAAAACGATTAGTACAACATAGTCTACAATATACGCTATACCTGAGATATAGAGAAAGGTTTGAATTAATCGCTCTCTATCTGATAATTTCTTAATAGTAATAATGAATATAGCAAGGCTAATAATAAATAAAAACAAAAACCACACATAGTTAGGCATTGTTACTAAAAACTCTCTTTCCACTTAAAGATTTCATATTTAATTATTATAACCAATTCACAGCAAATCACTCTTGAAAATTATACAATTGGCAGCCTAGTTTATTCCCAATTCCACCTTTAGTTTTAATACCTCAGTTTTAACAATGCCTCTCGAATATGTTTATCTTTCATTATCGTATCTTTATACTTTTCTGTTATTTTCGTTAACGCAACATCATGATAGAAAAATTCAGTGAAAAACTTAACAAGCGATCGAGATTTTGTTCTAATTGCTTGCCAATCTGTTTCCTCTATCCCAGCAAATAGCATTTCTTTTTCATCGATAATTAAAATTCGGTTTCTTTCTAAGGTTTCGTGTTCCTCATCTGGAATTAACGTTGAGACGTTCGGAATGGAAGTCGATAATTCACCAACCGAATGAATATTAACACTAATTCCCTCTGTACGTTTTGTTTCTAATGTGGGTAGAAATAAATTCAAATCGTCTGCCCATCCAGAAATAAAAATAGAATCTGTCGCTTGTTCTATAAGCTGTTTTAGTAAGACTTGAATAGAGACATCCTCTTTTAACGTCCAGACCCGATCATCTATTGGGGTTTGTTTTATTTGTGTGTCTTTTAGTTGCTTCACCTTTTCATCGAAGTCTGTTTTCAATTTTTCAATCATAGACGTAAGTGGAAGTGCAGCATATAATCGTTTTTTTTCTACTGTCGTTTCAAGAATTATCCCTTTTTCAGTCATCCGGTGTAGCACTTCATATACTTTGGATCTGGGGACCCCAGAAGTCTTCACAATCGCTGTTGCATCTAGTGGAAAATCTACTGTTACTAGTGATTGATATACTTTGCTTTCGTATTGCGTGAATCCGAATTGTTGTAACATCTTCTAACTCCTTGGTAAGTTATAATTTATTTTCATCATAGCATAATCATCTTTTTTGTATGCGAAAAGTTTTGCTTTGTATAAAATTTCTCAAGAGTGAAATTAAATTTACTCTTGTTTTCCTCCGTCAATAAAGTTACTATTGTAGTGGTAACATTACAAGAAAGGACGTAATCACATGGATAAACGAGTTTATTTATTAACCATAGTTTCGTTTGTTGTTGGAATGGTGGAATTAATTATAGGTGGAATTTTGGACTTGGTTGCTACTGATTTGCATGTAAGTCTTGGAAAAGCAGGACTTCTTATCACTGTATTTTCACTTGTATTTGCGGTAGCAGCTCCGATTTTATTAAATATAACGAGGCACATCGAGCGAAAAAGATTAACTTTATTTGGCTTAGTTGTTTTCTTATTAGGTAATGTATTAGCAGTTATCAGTCCGTCTTATAGTATCTTACTAATCGCACGGATTATTTCGGCTGCAAGTGGGTCATTGCTTGTAGTTTTGTGCGTAACAATGGCTTCCAATATTGTAACAAGAGAATATCGCGCACGTGCTATTGGCATTGTCTTTATGGGTGTTAGTGGTTCACTTGTATTAGGGGTGCCAATTGGACTCATGTTAGGAAATGCTTATGGATGGCGTGCACCTTTTATATTAATTACATTGTTAACCTTGCTTTCCATAATGGGTGTATATCTATTCATGAGTAAAATTCAACCAAAACCTGCCATTCCAGTAGGTGCGCAATTACGCACATTAAAAAATCATAAAATACTTTTTGCACAACTAACTACCTTTTTATTTTTGGCAGGGCATTTAACATTATATGCTTACCTAACACCCTTCTTAAAAGAAGCTCTAGGTTTAAATGCGGGATGGGTAAGTATCGTATATTTAATATTTGGTATTGCAGCGGTTGCTGGTGGGGGAATTGGTGGAACATTAGCAGATCGATTTGGAACAAAACCAACCATTATATCTGTCATTATCGTGTTTGGGTTATCTATTTTTGCGATTCCATATACAACGTTCGCCTTACCATTATTCTTAGTTGTAATGATAATTTGGAGCATGCTTAGCTGGGCAATCACACCTGCAATGCAAAGCTATTTAATAGATTCATCACCAGAAACTTCAGATATTCAGCTAAGTCTTAATAACTCTGCACTTCATTTCGGAATTGCATTTGGTTCTTTGATTGGCGGAATTGTAATTGAACACGCATCCGTTGAACAAAATCCAACTGTTGGTGGCTTGTTTGTTATCATTGCACTTGGCGCTGCTATTTACTCTATGACCAGTAGAAAATATGTAACTATTCCAATGCACACTAATAAAGAAAATGCATTTTAAAATATGCTAAACAGGCACCTCTCTTAGGCATCGTCTAAAAGAGGTGCCTATTTTAATATTCTGGATAGTTATAAGCCTTTACCTTATTTTCATCTTCACAATATGACAAAAACATGAATTTTTCGACAAAAAATCCGAAATTCATGTTTAATCTTTTGGATATGCAGGAATGTGTATTATGTAAGTTGATACTACAAAAGGAGGAGTTAGACAATGAGAAAACTTTCTAAAATTCTGGCACCTACCGTAGTAGTAGGATTAGTGTTTGGAACTGTTGGTTATTCGGTTAGTGCCGCTACGGAAACGGTAGAATCGGGTGAAACACTGTGGGGAATTGCACAAGAACATGATGTTTCCACAGATGAGTTAATTAATTTAAATAGTGATTTAGACCCACAAATGATACCAGTGGGAACAGAAATTCAATTGGATGCAAATGAAAACAATAATGGTAATGAGAATACCACCGGAGAAATGGTATCACACACAGTACAACCTGGTAACACACTGCTAGGCATTGCAAGCCTTTATGATGGGGTAACTTTAGATAATATTTATCAGTTAAATGAAGGAATTGATCCTTATAACTTGATGGTAGGATCGGAAGTAACCGTAGTAGGAAATAACAATCAGTCTAGTGAAAGTACCGATGGAGATGTAGTTTATCATATCGTTCAACCAGGTAATACGTTTAATGAAATTGCAAGTGTTTATAATTATGTAACAGCTGAAGAAATTATGAATGCAAACCCTAATGTTAATGCTTCATCACTTCCAGTTGGCACTGAAATCGTGATTCCACTTGATTAATAGTTTTTAATATCATTTAAAAGGAGTATTCAGAATTGGATGCTCCTTTTAATTTCTAAAGATTGGTATATTGTCGTTTAAATATCATAGGTAGGATTAACCATAACAATTGACTCCCCAACAACATGACTCCACCGTTTTTTTGTTCCTCTATTGGTGGGAAAGGAAGTAATGTCTCTAAAAAGTCACTGGGTAATGTTTGAATAGAATCTCCTGCAGGAAGACATACTGATAACGCAGTTAGCAAAAGGTCAAAATCCATGTATATTATGTATAGATTGTTGTTCATAAATAGGAGTACCAATTCTATTGGTAGAAACAAAACCATATTCCATAGACCATAAAAAAATTTATTTCTGTAGGATAAACGATTTCTTTGATAATCTATTGGAAAAATCGGGCTCCATACTAGAAGTGCCGTAACAAACATAGTCAATACATATAAATAATTTAAACTGTAACTCATTCGCACATAATCAAATACTCCTGGAATGTGATAAATAATAAACATTCCGTGAAACAAAACAATAGCAACAATTGGATTGGTAAATATGTTATATCCCTTCCTAAAAGTGGAATAGGAAACAAGCTTGGAAATGATTTCAGTCTTCATCCCCACTAACAACAATGGAACAACAAATAAAAACAGAATAATCATTTGAGCAATATGTGCTCGAAAAATAATTCTCCCTAAAATATTTAATGGGCTTCCTAGTGCGATATAAAACAAGGCCATGCCAATTATAAAAATAACCGTTTTTGATACAGTATGTTCTTTTGAAGTAGGTAAAAGAAATAAATAGAATACGATACCTAGTAATACTACTAATAATATACCTGCATTCCATTGTGCTAAAAAACTGAAGTTAGCTAATATATCCCCTATCACTTTGTTCACCCTTCGCAAGAGTCCTATTAAGATTAATTCTCTGCTCACTTTTAAATAATGTGGTTTAAGTGTCATTAATGTCAATAGTATTTTTATCAAGTTCCCTGTTGGAGGTATCCTCCTTCACTTCTTTTTCTAAAGAAGGTTATCCTAATAGGATATCTTCCCAATCATATGTTGCTTACTAACATAAACTATAGATAACCTTTATAAAAAAGGAGCGAGATAAGTATGCCTTGTTATAAGGATTATCGATATTGCGGACCACGCTGCAGTGGGCCTGGTGCCCCTATAAATCAATTAGACGCTATATGTATGCAGCATGATGCGTGTTACCAAAGATTTGGAGCTAGTCCGCGTTGTGATCAACTTTTTTTGAATCGAGTCAGGCCATTTATCGGTCAACCTGGACGTATTGGAAGAGATGCAACTTTCATGTATAGGGTTATGCAACAAAAATAAGCTTTTTAGTATGGGAGATTGTTAACATGCAATCTCTTTTATTTTTCATTAAAAAGTTATTTGAAAAATGACAATTTATAGTAAATTATACTGTATAATAGGTATAACTTTTCATAAGGGAAGGAAATTAGTCCTATGTCGAAAGCAAGATTGTTTGATTTTTCATTATTATTCGTTGCATTATTAATTGCCTTTAATTTTAATCATATTGTGGTAGATACACCTATCTATATAAAGGCTTTACTTATTTACTGGATTTTCTCTAGTTTATACTATCATTTGAGCATAACAAGCAAAAAAGGGAAAGCAAATATTGATTATGGCATTAGTTACACTTCTTCTTTTGGCATTTTTGCTGGTCCATTAGGTGTATTAATTTTTGAAACGTTATATCGCTTTACTGTTTATTTTTACAAAAAGCAGACTAAAACAGCGGACCCTGGTGAATTCCTAGATACTTTTTATAATATAGGTACTTTTGTTATTTGTGGATCCATTGGCTATTATTTATATGAACTCTTGTTTCCTTTTTTTCATCCGTTTCCCTTTGGATATTGGCTGTTAATATTACTATTAATATGTATTATTACTTCCCTTTCTTCTCTTCTTTTATCTATTGTACTTTATATACTTGGTGATATAACTTCTGTTCGAGATGTTGTCGATTTGCTTTTCAGAAGTAGGAGCATTCTTGATATAGGGAAAATCACCTTTACCAATGGACTATTACTTATTTTTCTACAAGAACAGAGATGGGAAATGCTTATTATTCTATTTCTACTGAATTATGTTGTTAGCCTTTCTTTTTATTCAAAGTCTCAAAGTCTTCAAGATAAGGTTGAACGAGATCAGTTTGAAAAGATGGCCTATACCGATTTTCTAACGAACATATATAATCGCGCCTTTATGGATAAAAAAATGGTGGAATTAAATGATACAAAGGAATACATAGGAATTGTAGTTGCTGACATTGATACGTTCAAGAAAATTAATGATACATATAACCACGCAGTTGGTGATCAAGTTATTCAAGACTTTGCAAATAAGCTAAAAAGTTATCTAGCAGAAGATGATTTATTATTCCGAAGTGGTGGAGAAGAATTCACACTATTTCTTAGACAAAGAAACTTTCAAGAAAACGTAGATTTAGTTAAAAGTATAAGATACGGAATCGAAAATACCTCCGTTAAATCTGAGTATAATAATGAATCTATTACTATTTCCTATACTGCTTCTTATGGATTGTTTTTCTTTCAAGCGAATGACCACATAACGATGGAAAAAGCATATGTGCAGGCTGATCAACTACTACTTCAATCTAAGAAGTTAGGTAAAAATAGAGTTTCAGTAAAAAATGGCCTTAGTTATATTTAAATATGTTCCAAAAGTTTGTTGTTTATTACAAATAATATGTAAAGTGCGCACTAAGTATTTTTTACATTTGTAAAATTCTTTTCTGTTTGAATGGTGATTGAGTTGTAATACTTCGTTCCGGCAGAATACTCCGCTTTCCACGGGCACGAAGACGATGAGACCCCACAGAGTATGGAAAGCTCCAGTGAAATGACATCGCACGCAGAAAAAGCGTTATTCTTCAAGGAGACTCAGCGCAAGCCCGTGGAAAGCGTAGTGAATTTCGCAGTGCCTGATTATATGTCATCCTGATAGTTTGTAACCTCATCTTCTTTAGAAACGTCCGCTTGAACTGTAATCACTTCTCCATACTTTTCAAGCTTATCCTTAGCTTCTTTTAGAGAATCAGCATCTAAATCAACTAGAGCTACTTTCGCTCCTTCTTTAAGAAAATCCGCAGTTGTTTGTTTTCCAATACCACTTGCACCACCAGTAATAACTGCAGTTTTATTTTATAATTTTTCCATGGTATTCAAATCTCCTTTCAACAGCTTTACTATCATCTAATCTTGTAATCTATTCTATATATAAAATGTTCCACCTATAATAATTCACTAAACTTCAGATTCTTTTAGTAATATTCAAATAATCCACGACATCATCGGGTATCAGGTGTATAGGTGGATGTTGCTTTATCTATAACTCCTTTATTAAAGCTTTTATTATGGAAGACTTTTACTACCAACATTTTAATCTCCTTTTAGAAACATACAAAAAGCCGAGCGCTGGTTTTAATCACTGCTCGACTTTTGTTCAGGTATTTCCATCTGTAAATTCTTTTCTTGATACATCCGGTAATCAGCAACTTTAAAAAGCGAATCCATTTCCTGTCCGTCTATTGGATAAGAACTTATCCCAAAACTAGCAGAAATTTTTAAAGGCATATGATATACTATTTTTAAAGGAGAAAATAAGTTTTGTTTTATTCTTGTTATTAGTTTATTTGTCTCTTCTATTCCAGAAGATAGTAGCACGAACTCATCTCCACCTAACCGAGCAATAAAGTTTCCTTCCTGCACTTCATCTTGCAATGTATCCGCGACAAACTGGATTGCTTGATCTCCAACTTGATGACCATAGTTATCATTAATTTGTTTTAACTTATTTAGGTCAAGTAGGATAAAATCAAATGGATTTTGCCTTTCCAATAAGGAATCAAATTGCTTCTGAAAAGCAGCTCGATTAGGTAATCCTGTCATTATATCATGATAAGCAAGATACTGAACTTGAGCATCTTGCCTTTTTGCCTCTGTTATATCTTTGACCATCACAAATTGGAGTAATTCTCCTTCTACCATTACAAATTCCGAGTCCACAGTAACTATTACTTTGTTCCCTGCTTTATTTTCAAAGGTAATCTCCTCGTTTATCATCTTTTGCTGTTTTTTAAAAGCGTAGTTATACTGAGAAGTATATGTTTTTTCATTTATATTTAAATACTTCAACACAGATGTATTTATGATATCTTGCCTATTAACACCTAAATATGTTGCAACTAATGGACTTGCTTCACGGATATTTGCGTTTATATCCATAATCATAATTCCTAGTGGGGATCTGTCAAATAAAATTTGATACCGCTTTTCGTAAGAAGATAAATAGTCGTACTTTGACATGCTTATAAAAATGGCACCTGACCAGAATAGTGTTCCATGGGGAATAAAATAAGCCATTATTCCTATAGAGGATTGCTGAAATACTAATCCTACAATTGTCGTTGTTACAGACCATACTCCGAACAAAAGCATACCCTTCAACCAAAGTTTTGCCGCTTGGTCCCCCTTTTTCATTTCTGCAATCGTTAAGCTTATATTTATTGCTAAATAAACAATACCAATAAACCATGTGAGGTATAATCCAATACCTGGAATAAATATTGGCGGGTCCGCAATGGGATCAAATTTATATATCATCCAAGATTCAAATGGAGTTGTAGCTAAAAGAACTATACCTGGTATAAACAAAAGACTATATATTTGAAAGCCCTTTTTCTTATACTTATTTGTATTCAACAGCCACAAATGTAATGTTAATAAAGCACAAATTTGAATTGAAGCATTTATCCAATAAAGACCGATACTATCGAATAAAGACCCGGGAATAAGATAGGCTGTGTACATACCTAGGAACCAAAAAGATAAGACAACAAATAAAACACTACACGTTTTATGCTTAGCACTTTGACGGTTATTGCTATAAATTATTCCTGCGAAGAATAGATACAAACTTGAAGGAATCAAATAAATAATAGACAAAAACAGAATATTCATATGCCCACCTACTTTCATGGTTGAGAGAAATTCACAGATATAACAAATAGAAAAATTCTGGAAAAATAAAAAAAACTGCCACAGCAGTTTTTTTGATGTAGAATACATCTTATTGCAACCCGGCTATCTAGCTATGCTGTAGACCCGTGGCTTTGCGTCCCATGCTTTCACATGGTTTGCTAAATAATATTTATTTTCTTGTACTCTATTATAGTACATTTTCACTATACAGAGAACTATTTTTAAAATAAATAGTTTTTTTTTACCATTTTCATTCTGGATTTACTCTACTAGCTTTATTATTTTTTCTGATTGAATTAGATAATCATCATAATCTTTTCTTTTTAAAGTAATTATACCTACTAACGTAAGCTCACTTAGTATGAGGAGAGCCAGTCCCATTAATAATCCATTTATAAATAATGATTCACTAATATCAATGGAATAAAAAAACCAAGAAAAAATTGCAACTACTCCGTGCAGTACGTTTAGCATCGTTGCAAAAATAACACTTTCCTTAAATAAACCTGTGTCTTTTATCATATATCTAGCAGCAAAATAACTAACAAAAAAAGCAGCAATCATAAACATTATGAATAAGACAATCGCTATCGTCGTGTACATTCACCCGCTCCTCCTCTACAATTATGTCTATTAGACTATATGCAAGGATAAGATTACATATCACTAAAAAAAGCTAAGACCTTTTTTATATAAAGATCCTAACTTTTTTTTGAATTATTTCCACTCTTTTTTAAGTAGAGAAAAGATTAAAGCATCATGAGATTGATAATTCTGATAGAGGTATCCCCTTAATCGTCCTTCTTCCATAAAACCTATTTTTTTTAACAGGTTGATGGAAGCAGTGTTATCGGGAAATGTTACTGCACCCACTCGAAATAAATTCAATTCCTCAAATGAATATCTCAAAACTTCTTTCATTGCCTCTGATGTCAGTCCCCGGTTCCAGAAATCTGGATGAAGTTCATAACCTACCTCTGTTTTTTTACTCCACGCATTTAAATTATTCAATCCAATTGTTCCAATAAATTCATCTTTATTTTTTGTTATTAATCCCCATCGAATACCACGGTTACATTTATATGTATTATGAAACGATTCAATTATTTTTGAAGCTTCATGGATACTATTCACTTTATCCATCCCATAGTATTTAATTACTTCATCTTTTGACATTATTTCAAAAAACGACTTTGTGTACTCCTTACCAATTTGTACTAATTTCAATCGTTCTGTTTCAAGTGTTGGAAATCTCATACTATCTCCCCTAACCTATAAGCTAGACCTATTTAAAATGTCTTTTCAATGAATCACATTTATAATGGCTAATTAGCAAAGCGGAAATCAAACATAGCAATTACATTTGATTTATAACGTTTTAGCCTTACAACTGAGTTCAGTTTATTTATTTTTAAAACTTACAAACACCACAAATGTAAAACAAACCAAAAACACTAGGCCTATAGATAGTAATATACTTATAAACATATCCATGAATGAATTGCCTCCCAAATTGAAATCTTCATAACGTTCTACCCTTATGAATATAATAATAACAAATTATTCCAGAAATTTGTATAGAAGAATGGATCTAAGTACATTTTTTAGTCTGCAGATGTAAAAAAACAACCTTGCCTCATTAAACTTAGAGACAAGGTTTATAATGTCTTCTTAATTTTTTTTTAGATTAAAGGTAAATTCCTTATCTGGATTTATGTTTTTACATGATGTCTCACAAGTTCGATTTAATTCACAACTCGTTCATAAACCTTTTTATTTCTATTGACTAACTTAATCAATGTTCATGTAGTGTATCCAAATTTATTCAAAGGAAGAAGCGGAAAGTATGTGATAAATATAACAGAAATAAGTGTTTTTTTAATGAGCTTCAAACTTACTTTTTATGCTCGTTCTATAGAATTATATGTCAGTTTTTTGCTTTCATTTGCCAAATAATCATCATATATTAACTTTCAAAGCTCATTTATGCTTAGAGCTCTATAATCTATGCCCCTCTCCATCTATGCACTTACCTTTGCTTAAGCCTTCTGCTTTTTATAAAGGAACGAACTGTACACGTATTTTATCGAAATTCGATAATTTTTCTTTTAAGACCCTATGTTTGCTAAAGTTGTTAGCCGGGTACCGTTTTTATATAGATAAATAAAGGAGGATTGCTAGACATGCTTTCAGTAAAACAAAATCCATTAGATATGGTGTTCGAAATTAACGTAGATGGAAAAATAACCTCTTCAGATATGGAGAAATTCAAAAGCCACTTCAAACGTCAAAAAGAAATGCATGAAAAGGTCAACCTTTTATTAGTCATCCATGATATAAAAGGATACTCTTTTCAAAATTTAATGGATGATTTAAAATTCGAAGCAAATAATTGGAAAGAGTTTGGTAAAATTGCAGTGTTATCTGATAAGAAGTCCATTGCTACCGCTACAAAAATAGGAGGTTATTTACCAAAAATTAATATGAAACACTTCGATATGAATGAAAGAAATCAAGCAACAGACTGGTTAATCAAATAAACTCTTCTGCATCATAAAAAACCCGATTCAGTTTATAGAATCGGGTTTTCTTATATATATATAAATACTTCTAAGCTTTTTCCATTTCCTTTACAACAAATTTCCCTTAGCTGGAATCGGTTGTTTTTCTAGCATTTTTGCAAAATGCATAACATTATAGGATAGAGTTTTTGTATTTTTTAGTGTAAACTCATTATCTTGCCCACCTTCTATATACGATGGGCCTGGTCCTGCTTCCCCTACCCAATAAGCATCGACATTTGGAGGTATAGTAAAGCCAATATGTTGTAAACCATAAAGAATCGACTTAGCCGCATCTTTGCCGCCGTCTTCATTTCCAGTGACAATTGCGCCACCAACTTTATTGTAGTAAATGGACTGACCTTTGTCATTTGTTTCAGAGCTCGATGCATATAACCGTTCCATTACAAGTGTTGATACACTACTTTTTTCTCCAATCCAAATTGGTGTACCAATAATAATAATGTTGGCTTCCTTCACTTTCGCTAGAATTTGTGGCCACTGATCACCTTGTCCCATGTCAGGCTTCATTCCAAAAGCGATATTATAATCAGCAACTCTAATTTCTTCTGTTTCAACTCCCTCTTTTTCTAACCATTGTTTTGACTTTTTAATGAGGGCAGAAGTATTCGACTCTTCATCACCCATTTTTAATGAAGTATTTAAATAAATTGCTTTCATTCTATATTCTCCTTTCCTTATTTAAAGATTGAAACTTTATGATATTACTCTTTCCCTTCCTATTCCACATGATAAAATTATCAAACTTCAGGAAAATCTTTAGAAGTAACGTCAATAATTCGGAATCTTTGACTGTTTAAGTTGGTATTTATAGAATAGGTTGTACTTAAGTAAAAGAATATCACCAAAATTTTACAATAATAAATAAAGGAAGTGGCAAGGTTGATTACATTTAATAATGTAACAAAGACTTTTGAAGATGGAACGAAAGCAGTAGATAATGTTTCATTTACTGTAAATGAGGGAAATCTAGTTACATTAATCGGTCCAAGTGGCTGTGGGAAAACAACAACGATGAAAATGATTAATAAATTAATTTCTATTACTTCTGGAAAAATAACTATTAATGGAAACGATATTGCACATGAAGATGATGTTGAATTACGTCGAAATATAGGTTATGTCATTCAACGAATTGGATTACTTCCGCATATGACTATCGAAGATAATGTTGCTTTAGTTCCGAAATTGAAAGGCTGGAAAAAAAGCGAATATCTAAAAAAGGTAGATGATTTACTCGATATGGTTGGCCTTGAGCCTAACATATACAAAAAAAGATACCCACTAGAGTTAAGCGGTGGTCAGCAGCAACGAATCGGTGTAATTAGAGCATTGGCTGGTGAACCACCCATCATCTTAATGGACGAACCTTTTAGTGCCCTCGATCCTATAAGTAGAGAACAGCTTCAAGACGAATTAAAACTACTGCAAAAGAACATACATAAAACCATTGTATTCGTCACCCACGATATGGATGAAGCATTAAAAATAGCTGATGAAATTGTTGTTATGAAAGAAGGAGGAATAGAGCAAATTGCTACTCCATCTCAACTTCTTCAACATCCGGCCAATAATTTTGTTGAATCGTTTATTGGTGAGGATAGAGCGAAGCGAGCTATAGTGTCTGGCGAAACTCGAAAAGCTAATGCTATCATGCAACAATTACCATCAACACTTGAAACAAGCAATATGCATGTAGTAACTCAGGATACAGCTATTCAGGAAGTTGCACGTGTTATGTTACTAAAAAACACAGATACTATTATAGTTACTAATTCCACTGGTGCGCCAACTGGATTAATAGAAAAAAACCAATTACTTCAAGAACTAGCTGGTATTAAAGAGGAGGTACAGTAATTGGAGGCCTTTCAAGTTTTTTTAGATACAATTTTAACTAGACAGGATTTAATTTTAAAAAGTACGCTTGAACATCTTTATTTATCATTTTTAGCAATACTCATTGCTGTTGGAATCTCTTTACCACTTGGGATTTACATTTCTAAAAAAAGAAAAGTGGCCGAGTTTTATATTGGAATTACTGCAGTTCTCCAAACAATACCGAGTCTGGCACTATTTGGCTTCCTCGTTCCAGTCTTAGGAATAGGGGCGGTTACTGCTCTTGTAGCACTAATTATTTATGCCCTTTTACCAATCCTGAGAAATACATATACAGGAATTACTGGAGTTGACGAAGGTATTATTGAAGCTGGAGAAGGAATGGGAATGACGAAACGACAAATTCTATGGAAAATTCAATTACCACTATCCCTACCTTTTATGATGGCAGGAATTCGGACAGCGACAGTCTTAACAGTTGGTGTGGCTACACTAGCTACATTTGTAGGTGCTGGAGGATTAGGTGATGTGATTTGGAGAGGACTTCAGTCGTGGAACAATAGTCTTGTGTTAGCAGGTGCCATACCAGTTGCTTTAATGGCACTATTATTTGATTACATTTTAAAGTTAGTAGAGAAAAAAGTTACACCTAAAGGGATTAATTTATAAAGGAGATATTAACATGAAAAGAAATACGTTTTTTTTAACAATAATAATCACATTACCATTAATGCTCGCTGCTTGTGGTGAAAACGGAGATGCCTCTAAAGACCCACTCGTTGTTTCAGGTAAAAACTGGACAGAGCAATATATCTTATCTCAAGTACTCGCCATCTATATTGAAGAAAATACAGACTACCCTGTTGAATTAAAAGATGGATTAGGTGAAGTTGCTGTATTAAATCCAGCGCTTGCAGACGGTGAAATTGATATGTATGTAGAATATACTGGAACTGGCTTAGAAGCTGTACTTGATGAACAAGCCGAACCCGGTGAATCTAGTGATAGTATCTTAAATAGAGTTAGAGAAGGGTACGAAGAAGAATATAATGCTACATGGCTTGAACCATTAGGATTCGAAAATAACTACACACTTGCCTATACAGAACAGGCAGATTTTGAAGCAGAAACCTATTCTGATGTTGCTGCAGCTTCTGAAAATTTATCCTTTGGCGCACCTCATGCTTTTTATGAGCGACAAGGTGATGGATATGACGCATTTAAAGAGGCTTATGATTTTAACTTTGCTCAAACCGAAAGCTTTGATCCTAACGTGATGTATAAAGCTTTGCTACAAGGAGAAGTTGATGTAATTCCGGCATTTACAACCGATGGTCGGATTGAACGTGAAAATATTCAAACAACAGAGGATGACCTTGGTTTCTTTCCAAAATATGATGCTGCTATTGTGATTAGACAGGAGATTTTGGAAAATTACCCTGAGCTTGAGGAATCTTTAAATGGTTTAGCAGGACAAATTTCAGAAAGTGATATGCAACAAATGAATGCCAAAGTTGATATTGATGGAGAAGAATACGAAGCAGTAGCAAGAGAGTTCCTTGAGTCAAAAGAACTTATTGAATAAACAATCAACTTTAAAATCCTTTTATTAGTAACAGATTTTCTTTTCGAGTGCAAAACATACTTTTATCAACCATCATAGCACTATAATAAATCACAACCATTTAAGAATGTCTTAAATCCTTATTTATGAACGTTTATGAAATTTAACAATTGAAGGTCATACACTAACTAAGAGGTTGAGAATAGATATCTCAACCTCTTAGTTGATATGATAAAGTGCTCGATTTTTCAAGTAACTTTTTAGAACCAATCCTAATTTCATCTAATTATTTCAGTAATCGAATATTCAACAAGAGAACCTTTAATTTTCAGGCATGGTAAAGGTCACAGAGATACCATCGTTTTCTTCAATCTTCCTTACTATTTCATTAAGAATTTCTAATGCTCTTTCATGTGATTCGTACTTACCTAAATCTTTACTCCACTCATCTAAACTCGCACTTCCAATAATACCGTGAATTTTTTTACCTTTTACAGTAACTTCTTTTACATTTATTAAGCTTTGTTTATCTTTTGTAACAATCCATAACATAGATAAATCCATCCCCTTCAATAGATTTTCACTTTTATTTGTAGCACGATCTACTTATTGCACCTGTATGTAAACCTGTTACTTTTTGTTAGGACCTAGTTATTATATTGCATGTTTAACTTCGTTTGTCTATATAATTGATTTGCTCGAGATACGCTAGAAATGAATAAAGCTAGATTGATAAAAAAACAAGCTAACCATAATTCTTGATCATAGACTGCTAATATGATTGTTACCACACTAACAAATACAGCAGAAATGGATCCGACCAATAATGTTCTATCTTTTAGAATAGGGTTCACTTCTGTCCCTCCCTTGATCGATATAAGTAATACACTTATTTTTGTCACGAGCCTATTTTTTATAATCCATAAACCACTTGCGTAAATTCTTTTTATTAAAATACACATTTCCGTTCAAACGAATATAGGGTACATCTGGGTATTCCTTTACCAATACTTTTGTATCTGCTTTAGGGATACCTAAAAACATTTCCAATTCATCCTCATTAACTAATTCATCTTCATTTTCCTCATTTAACTGGTCTATTAAAGTCTTTTCACTTGAATGCAAGCCTGTTCCTATACAATATCCAGCTATAGCAATGCCGACTCCAATTGCTATAAAGTCCAACTCAAGAAATATATGCCAAAAACTCAACAGCCATCACCCCTTATCTTCATCAGAAAATAATATTGACTAAAACTAAAGAAATAGTAGAAATAGAGTAGATTACAACTGCTATCAGTCTGTTTTCAGATGGTATTCCCTTCACTTTAATAATTCGGATAAACTTAAAGGATAAAAATATAAATAAAATTAGTGATAATAAAAGGACGTTATCCATGTTCCTATCTCTCCTTAACCTTAGTTAGCGAGCCTTTAACTTCCTTCTTATAAAAAAGGACTCTTTAAATCGATCTATGAACCAACGCCTTCGAATTCCTTTTCCCCAAGTAAAATGATAATTTGCTAATACGTTTACGCGCCAATACATTGGCGGATGAGGCATCATTTGAAATTCTAACAAGCGCATTAGCCATGGGGAGCGGTCAAGTGAAGATTCTTTTAATATTTTTTCATTTTTCACTGCACTGTATTCGAAAGTTTTCTTTAAATCCTGATCCTGTTTAGTAGCTAAAGTTGCTAAGCTTTTAGCCATTTGTTCAGTTCCACCTTCTAGATAAGTAGCACCTAGATGATCCGCCCTGACCTCCATCCACTGCGAATAAAAAGACTGATAAACCGGAAACATAATCATGACAAACCAAATAATAAAAAATAGCAGTATGAGTATAGATTCAAGATCAGTTACTTGATCGATAATGAATAACATAACTCCTAAATAAGACGATAAAAAGGCTACATTACATAATTGTCCCCACAAAACATCATGCTTTTTTACATGGACAGCTTCATGGGCCAAAATTCCTTCAATCACCTCTATTGGTAATTTAAGTGTAGCGGTCGTGAGAGTTACCATTGACCTTCCAATGTTCATTCCTGTAGCAAGGCCATTATATTGAGCAGACTCTGTCTCATATACAGTTACTTTTGGTATTCCTGCTTTTGTAAAAACACGTTGTGCTGCTTTTATCACATCTGGATTATTTGTTACTTTTGCATCCATCGCTATTTTTAGGACCCGATCAGAAATATATAAATTAAATAGCCAAAATAGTATTGCAAAGCAAAACATTACTAACACAGGTGCTTTCAAAAAGTATAATAATAGTAAAACGCCAGTATAGGCGGATATTCCTTTTACCGTCATTGCGAAGTAAAGTTTACCCAGTAATCGTTTTATATTTTTCTTATGGTAAAAAGGGAACACCGTAACCTGCTCATCACTGATATTTTCTAACGGAATTTGTTCTTCAAGTAGTGCTTTCCATTCTTCTACTTGTTTGATAGTTAGATAAACAGTTTCTCCTGGAAACTGAAGCTTCAGCACACGCTGAAAACTAGTTGTAAAATCCGTATTAGATGTGAACAGGGTGAAAAAAGGATGAAGTTTTAGAATATCTACAGCTGATTCCATCGTAACCGCTTGTAAATCTGCAATAGGGAATTTTCTAGAGTCCAACCGCGACACAATAAAAATACTTGCTTGATCATCTTCAAAATAATATAGTTTTACATGTGAATACGTGATGATTCGTTTTATCATAACCGTCACGGCTGAAAGCATCCCATAGGCAATAATGAACTTTAATGGACTTGCTTCTGGTCCATATAGCAAGAATAAAATAGCTCCTGCAAAAACAACGAAAGCAAATCCAACATCCAGGAAAATCCGTGAAATATTTCGTGTAACCTTTATCTGTTCAACACTAACCTGGTTCAATTCTTGTTTTAGTTCTCGATACTTTGCTTCGCCATAGGTTAACGAAAATGCGGCGGTCCATCCACTTGAAATAAATGCAATATACATAAACCCATCTGGGAAATCGTACATATAAAAGACAAATCCAACTGCTACGAAAGCACATATTACCTCAACCGTAACACCTAATTTCTTAATCCACCTAGATACTAGTTCACCACACAAATGGATCATGACACCAATAGATAAATAGATTAATATCTCGACCATGTTTGGTAGCATTTTCTCCACCTACAATTCTGAGCTTAGTTTCATCTTTTCTAGTATCTTTTTGATTTCTTCCATCGTTATATCTGGGTGATCAATCATTACTGAATAACGCAATCCTTGTTCATCCCAACTAATGTTACGAATTTCTTCCATTAACTCAGCATTTAATCCTCGTAGCTGAGCATCATTATTCAATTCCATCCCTTCTCCTTGAGGGGTAGGAAATACACTAACAGAAAAAGATGGAATCTCTTCATTTACATAATAGAGAGTTACTTCTGTACGGTTAAGTTCACCATCAAACTCATGAATCTCGATACGGTCTAATTGTTGTTGCTCTTCATCGATAACTAGGAAATCCGCACCAAGTGCTTCTACTGCTTCTTCTATCGTACCTGGTTCAGGTATATTATCATCCAATGCTTCCATCTCTACACCTTCTGGTAAATCCAGTGTAAATGTATCTTCCTCAAAACTAGGATTAAATTCAATCGTTGTATATTCTGTTTCAGTACGAATCTCTCCGGAAGCTGAATTTGCCTTAACAATAAACCATGTCTTTTGATCTACCCAAAATTCCATATCACCAAGTAGAGAACTTTTAGAATCAGCAGTAAGTTTGATATGATACGTATCCAATTCCATTACTTCCTCTTCCCCCATCATTTCTAGAGAATGAGAATCCTGCATCATATCTAGCATGTTACTGAACTGTTCTTTTTGTGTGAATGTTAAAGGTGATTCTGTACCAGTTAAATCAATTTGTTGAGCTGTTTCGCTACCTTCTTGATAGTTTACCAGTATATCTTGATTAATTACTGCAGTAGATTTTATACCGGATTTCTCTTCAATCGTAATCATTTTCTTTTCCCCATTTGTTCCTGCATATTCCGTAAATAAAATCGATTCCGATACTCCATCATCCTGATAAACAGTTATCTTTCCTTCACCGTAATATGAAATCGGTTGATCGTCAGTTTCTATTATATTCGAAAAAATCTCTTCAGATGACACGGATACTTCCTCCCCACAAGCCGAAATAAGCAACAAAAATACTCCTAATAGGCTCCATTTGATTAATTGCTTCATCTTTTCTCCTCTACCTCTCTTTTATCCTAAATGCAACTAGTGTTCCATAACCATCACGTGACCATAGCATTATATCTCCACCATGGTTTTCAATCAGTCTTTTGGCGATACTCAATCCAAGACCTGAGCTTCCTCCACTCGCTCTTGCATCTTCCACTTGAACAAATGGTAAAAAAATACGTTTTTGCTGGTCTGCGGGGATTGCTCGTCCCTCATTTTGAATAATAATAATAGTCCCCTCATTACGAAAGGTTTGTAAACTATCATGAAAAGGGGCAAAGACCCATTCCGGCAATCTACAATCACTTGCAATTGCAGCTAAACCTATCATTTTACCTGTTTCTGTATGACGAATACTGTTAGCCATTAAATTGTCTACAACTCGAGTCAGTTGACCAACATTCACCTGATAGTTTTGTTTTATACATGCTTCCGTTTTTAAAATAACACTCTGTTTTGCACAAGGCTCATCATATCCAGATAAAAGCATATCAAAAAATTCTTCTCCATCTACTTCTACAAACTCCGTTGGTTCATGATTTGATTCTAGTTTTGTAAAAATAGTTAAATCATCTAAAAGTTGTTTCATGTAGTCTAATTTGTTAAATAAAATGCTAGAATATTCACCTTTTTCCTGATTAGATAAATCCTTTCCAGTAATTAATGCTTCTGCATACGCTTGTATAACTGTGAGTGGTGTCTTGAGATCATGTGACAAGGCTGCAATAATGTAATGTTTTTCTTGCTGTTGGTTCACTAATGCTTTTCTAGTTTCTTCTATTTGTGTCTTCATATGATAGAAATGTTTAATTAATTCACCAATTTCATCGTTTGCCTGGTAAATATCATCCTTCACCTGTTTGCCTTGGGCAAATGCAGTCATTTCTGATTGTAATAGTTTTAAAGGTCTATTTAATTTTCGATGTAACAACACGATAACAACGATATATAAAGCAATAATAAAACCAACCAATATGATACCCGCAATGAATGTACGATTATTAACACCCTCAACCCAGTCTTCTCTACCTATAGTTATCTCAAATATTCCAACTAGTTCTTGATTATCAAAAACTGCTTTCTTAATAGAATAGGTCCGTGCGTTTTTTTGTAGTTCATTTAAGTTTTTATATAAGTGCATCCTATTTACTTGAATTAAACGCTGTGAATTTATATCCTCTAATGTTGAATAAAGTGTTGTACCATCACTTCTGTATAAAGTGATTTTCAGTGAATCATTTGCTAAATTTGCAATTGTATCGTAATGGTCTGAAGATTGTATTTGGTAGAATCCAGGTTCTGTTAAATATGGTTCCAATTCTTTAACTAAGCTACTTGCTTCAATAAATTCTTTCACATCTTGTTTTTCATCAAAATAATTGATATTAATATATAGAAAATAGAGAGCAATTAAGGGTAAAATGATAACGACAAAATAGCTAATGATTAGCCAATATTTAATTTTCATCGCATTGGATCCCCAATGAATCGATAACCAACACCCCATACAGTTTGTATGTACTTTGCTGCTCGCGTCTGATCGTTTAGTTTTGCACGTAAACTCTTAATATGGACAGTAACTGTATTATTCCCGTCTACGTCCTCTTGTTGCCAGACATGTTGATACAACTCTGACTTGGAAAATGTCTGTAATGGGTTTCTCGCTAATAAGAGCAATAACTCTATTTCCTTTGCAGCTAACATAAGAGGTTGACCACCAAGATAGGTAATCTTATTCGTAAAGTCTATCTCTAGTCCCGCTGGATACATTTGTTTGTTAGTTGCTTCCTCTTTTTGCAGGTATCTACGATATCTCCGTAGGTGAGAACTAATTCGTGCGTTTAATTCTTCTAGACTAAAAGGCTTAGTTAAATAATCGTCAGCCCCTAAATCCAGCCCTTGCACTTTATGCTCTTGTTCTTGCCTAGCGCTGACTATTAGAATTGGAACGTTGCTTTCTAAACGAATTTTTTTACAAAGTGTAAAACCATCCATTTCCGGCAACATTAAATCTACTAAAATAAGATCAAAATTAGCTTGTTTAAAATCTTCCCACCCTTCTAGACCAGTAGATGCCCATGAAGGTAAATAGCCCTCTTTACGCAAATAATCTAACATAATGCGTGCTATCTCATGGTCATCTTCAACAATTAAAATTTTTTCTTGATCGGACATCGCTTCAACCTTCTTTCATCATCTATTATAAGTGTAATCTATGTAGGGATTTAAATAATTTATAATTACTTTATATTTTGTAGCTCAACAAATTTTTAGTTGGTATCATCAAAATTCTAATACAATTATGCAATTGGTCAATACTAATTCCATGAATTTATTGGCTTAATATGTTAATTTGTTAGAATATAAGGTGAATAGGAGTGACTCATAATGCGTGATAAAGAAAAGTTAAAGCAAGAAATTCTTGATGCCTTTCATTTCAGACATTCGACTAAGGCATTTGACCCCGACAAAAAAATAACAGATAATGACTTTCGTTTTATTTTAGAAACAGGCCGTCTTTCTCCAAGTTCCTTTGGATTTGAACCATGGCGCTTTGTTGTTGTGCAAAACCCTACCCTCAGAGAAAAAATAAAACAAACATCCTGGGGTGCTCATGGCAAGCTTCCTGACGCAAGCCACTTTGTTATTATTTTAGCTCGAACAAAAGTAGATACAAAGTTTGATTCAGACTATTTACAAGATCAATTTAAAAATGTTACACATATTCCCGAAGAATTCTTGCCAAAGTTTCTAGAACGAATTGAGGAGTTTCAACGAGAAGATTTCAAATTACTTGAAGGTGAGCGTCCCCTCTATGATTGGGCCTGTAAACAAAGCTATATTGCTTTAGCGAATATGATGACAGCAGCTGCTCAAATTGAAATTGATTCTTGTCCAATTGAAGGATTTAATATAGAAGAAATGAATCAGCTATTAGAAGAAGAAGGATTGTTAGAGGGTGGTCATTTTAGTATTTCAGTGATGGTTGCTTTTGGTTATCGAGTAAACGAACCAAATCCAAAAACACGTAGATCTTTTGAGGACATTATTAAATGGGTAGAATAAGCCTACATGAGTAGCGACATGAAATTGTACCAAATTTTATCACAGAATGAAATGGTGCAAGGAACCCATTATCAGGGATTCCTTGCACCTAAAGGAGTGGGCTTTCTCGTTCGGAAAATTTGTAATAGGGACACATGGAAAAGGTCTTAATCATGCATAATTTTGATAGTCAATACGGTTATCCATTATTGTGCAAACTTGATATGCCAGACATATATAAGTTAACATTTGAACAAACCAGATTAATAGAAGTAAATAGAATCTTGGAGGGATGAATTTGCATATCAGAAATTTAGACACGCAAGATTTCCAGCGCATATTACCACTAGTTGATAATTGGTGGGATGGTAGAAAAATGTCTCACCTCTTACCCCGATTTCTATTTGAACATTTTCAAAATACTAGTTTTGTCATTGAAAAACAAGGTGAAATTATAGGCTTCTTAATTGGATTTCTATCCCAATCCAATGTACATAGTGCTTATATTCATTTTATTGGAATTGATCCAAATTATCGCAGAGCTGGATTAGCAAGTGAACTTTATACTCATTTTTTTCAAACTGTAGAGAAGTATCGTGTTAAAACAGTTCATTGCATTACTTCCCCAATCAATAAAAAGTCAATCGAATACCATATGAAAACAGGCTTTAGTATCCTCCTTGGTGATCAAAATATAAATGGATTAGATGTACATTCTAACTACGATGGCGAGGGCAACGACCGAGTAGTTTTTGTTAAACACCTTTAATCAACAGAACGTTGCCTCAAGCAGATTGAACGATTTATAGTTGGGAGGGTTGTCGTGTTGGACACACGGGTCTGAAAAGGAACAACGAGCGAACCGGTAGCAACTGAATCGTCTCCATGCTAGTGAGCAATCACCTTTACTTTCACTTGGGAAGTTCACTATTTTAATGGTGAGCGGATGTCACGAGAGACATACCCTGATTTTTCTAAACAACAACGATTAATGTAATTGAATAATTATTTAATAAAAAGAAACATGCTCTATTTTGACTATGTTTCTTTTTTGTAGCTTTTATTGGACAAAACCTTGGATTCTCAAACCATCTTGTGACAATTTATATAAACATCCGATTATATGAACAATATATCGTACCAATAATTAAGTAACGTTACAAATAACCAAATCCAAAATCCCTCCTATTTAACTTACAAAAAACACCCTTGCTCATTTTTTCACAAAATATACACACTTTGTATCTTTATAAGTATATTTTTTATGTTATTATTTAATTGTGAAATGAATCACATTAATTAAACAACAACTTTAGGGGGAAACAAAGATGAAATTTAGATTATTTTTATTGTCAATTTTAGTCGTAGGGTTACTAGCTGCTTGTGGATCTGATGATCAAGCTTCTAATGAAGAAACAACTGAAGATGATGCAACAGCAGAAGAAGGTGAAGCTGATGTTGTAACTACTGCTTCTCTCGTAAATGATGCTGATGCTTTCGTTAACGCTGTTAGTGAAAATGGAACTTGGATTATCGCTACGCTTGGTGACGTAACAATTGAAGAAGATGTCGTTGTTGCTGGCGAATTCCATGACAAAGGGGACGAAGCTAACGATATTTATCGTAAAATTGCTCCTTATACACAGGATGAAGATCACAACATCACAGAATCATTCACAATCACTGTTCCTAAATTAACGGTTCAAAGTGAAAATTTAAAATTACAAGGTGGTACATTAGCTGGTGATGTTTACGTTGAAGCGAACGGATTTACTTTAGATGCTTCTGCTACAATTGACGGTAACCTTTACTTCGCAAGCGAAGATGTTCAAGCCACTGCTGTTATTGATGGTACGGTAACTGGTGCCAATGAAGTTGCAGCTGCAGAAGGTGAAGCTGATGTTGTAACTACTGCTTCTCTCGTAAATGATGCTGATGCTTTCGTTAACGCTGTTAGTGAAAACGGAACTTGGATTATTGCTACGCTTGGTGACGTAACAATTAAGGAAGATGTTGTTGTTGCTGGAGAATTTCATGACAAAGGGGACGAAGCTAACGATATTTATCGTAAAATTGCTCCTTATACACAGGATGAAGATCGCAACATCACAGAATCATTTACAATCACTGTTCCTAAATTAACGGTTCAAAGTGAAAACTTAAAATTACAAGGTGGTACATTAGCTGGTGACGTTTACGTTGAAGCGAACGGATTTACTTTAGATGCTTCTGCTACAATTGACGGTAACCTTTACTTCGCCGATGCAGATGTAGAAGCTACAGCAGTAATTGATGGAGAAGTTACAGGCACTACAGAAGTTCAATAATCTATGCCATACTTAAAAAGCAGTTAGCCGATTTTCAATTGATTAACTGCTTTTTTTATTTGTGGTGAGACTAACTACTTTTCTTCTCCCTTCTCTCATCTACAAAAATTCAGCAATTAAAAAAACCAGGCTAATTAAAGTCTGGTTTCCTCTCATTAATGCAGTTTAAGCCATCCATCTTGGAGGTGTGTCTTTGGACCAATATATTTCACCTATTGCATAATGTTCTTCAAAACCATCGTTACTTAAGTGATAATGAAAATTGAACCAATACCCTTCGCCAGGTCGATTATCGCGTCTAACATGAAACTTTGCAATATCTTGGTTACTACGATAATTATATAAATTAAAAATCTTTTCTCCATATCCAGGTGAAGGTTCTTCAGTGATTCCATAATATTGAAACTCATCTTCACCTACATCAGCTAATATCATCGAAACGACTTCTTCCATATTTGATAGAATGTTTGATGTAAAATCAGCTTCTATTCTACTTATAATTCTTGGACCTAATTTTGAAATTGTTTGGTTTTTAGCTTGTTCCACAATTATACTGGTTAAGTATTCGGTCGAATCTAAATCTTCTACAACTGATTCTTCTTCTGTTTCAAGCTCCGCAATTGGTATTAACTGATCATCATTTAAATCCGCGTTTTCAGAAAAAAATTCATCGCTTTGCGCATTTGTATTCAAATATGTTGGTGGGATGTAGACCCCTAAAGTCATAAATGTTATTAGGATAACGGATATTTTTTTAATCCACATTTTCATATAAATTACTCCCTATTATGTACTTATATAGATTTTACCACGATAATTTTAAAAGTCTATATTTCTATTAAATATTTAATGTAAGCGTAATATTTTTTCATACTTTTTACTAACTTTAATACTCATCATGTTTTTTATTCGATTTTTACGTGAACAGTATTATAGAAGGACTTAAGAAAGGAGAAATTGAAATGAGAATTTTAATATGTTTCCTTACAATAACAAGTCTTGTTCTTGTTGGTTGTAATCAAGAGGAGTCACCTTCAGAAAATAATACTGAAACACAAGAAGATAAAAACAACAATCAAGATCAATCAACAGATTCTAACTCAAATAGCGAACAAACTAATGAAGATGAAACAAGTATCCCAAACTTAACAAAAGAAAAAGCACAGGACATATTATCAACTTATAAAGAAACTTTTTCTGTTGAGACAACAAATGGAAATGTAAACAACTATGATACAAAGGAGGAATTATCTAATCACTATCAGACAATTATGTCTAAAGAACTAGCAACTAGTTTTATCAATGATTTCTATCGAATGGATAATGGTCAACTACAGTTACTTGCTACGGAGGCACCATCATGGTTAGATTCAAGTAAATCCTTTCAACTTGAACAAATAGATAACAAAACTTATCACGTTACACAGGAGCAAAGTAATGAATTAATAGGCCATCGAAACCTTATTTTTGAATTAATTTATAATGGGGATAACTGGATTGTTCAGTCAGTAAAAAGTGAAGATCTTGGAGAAATCTCAAAAGAAAATGCAAAAACAACAGTTCTTAATTTCACTTCTGAAGAGGTAGAAGTATCTTTCTCTCACGAGCAAAATAATAGATATGTTTACAAAGTAACCAACGATAAAAAAGAAACATGGTACAGTGTAGATAAGCTTTCCGGACAAGTAATGATGTCACAAACTGAAAATGGTGATCCAGTTGACTTAACTGGTATTAAAAACATGTCGATTGAAATTGTAGAGGCATTGGCTAATGAAAACCTAGCCAAAGTTTCAACGTTTGTTCATTCTGAAAAAGGATTACTAATTTCCCCTTATCAATATATAGAAGACAATGCAGTCAGATTCGAAAAAGAAACAGTGACTAATCTTTATAGTAACAATACTGTCTATCGATGGGGAGTTGAAGACGGAAGCGGTAAACCAATGGAATCAACTGCTAGAGAATATTTTGAACGGTACAAGGATTTTACCAATCCAGACAAAATACTCATTAATAACATCAAACAACGGGGAAATACGGTCAACAATATAAAGGATAAGTTTCCAAACTCTCACGTTGTTGAATTTCATAATACAGGAACAAAAGCAAATAGTCATATGGATTGGTCTAGTTTATATGTAGTACTAGAAAAGGGAGAACATGGCACGTTACAATTGGTTGCACTTGTAAGTGGTGAATGGACAATTTAACTAAGAAAAGCTCGGGGCGCCTTGCTCACCCAGGGGCAATAAAGACGAACATCTATGTGAGGCACTTTACCATAAAGATGTTCGTCTTAAGATTTCAGACGGGGGAGGCGATGAAGCTAGACATCTTTTACTTTTTCAGCTACTAAAATGACCTTTTTATAAATCGACGAGAAAGCAAAGTAACAGTTTCCTTCACTCATATAAAAGGATCTGTCACTATTCATTTTAGCTAGCTTGTTTTAGTTCTGCTTCTGCTTTTCTTCTATCCAATTGTGGTGTAATAACAAAATAAATCCACGTACCCATCAATCCTACACATGTAATAATAATGGACATCGTTAATGAAGAAAGGAAGGACCCTACTGTTACAGTAACCGATGCAATTAACATACCCAAGTTGAACTTTAATCCATTAAATGCCATATAAGAACTTCTTGCATCATCCGGAGGAATTGCTGCCATATACGCTTGTTCTACTGGTACACGAAACACTTCTCCAATAGTTAAAATCACCATAGTCAAAAATAGCAGCCATATACTATTCGAGTAGGAGATTACTGCATAGCCACAAGTAAACAAAAAACAACTCATAACTAGCATTGATCTGTCTTTAAATCTACGTGATACTTTTGTGACAAACAATGCCATCAATGCAACAAGAATAGTATTTTCACTACGCAAAAATCCCATCATTTTTACACCATCAATTTCCCAGAATAAAAATTGTTGAGTGGGCATTTCATCACTGAGACGAATACCAATATAATTTGTTAGCTGAAACTCCATCGACATCACCAGTACACCGGCGATTACGAAAAGAACAAACAATCGATCCTGTAACACGCTTTGGTAACTAGTAAATATTCGCAACACATGTTGATATACTTTTAAATTTGTTTGAGTATTAGGAATATAGCTTTCTTGAATAAATGCTGCGATAAGAAATACAACTACTGCCCCAACAATACTAAGTATTATAAAAAGTTCAAATAAATAGTCTTGATATAAAAATGCACCAATTATTCCTCCAATTGCGATTGACAGGTTATTTGCCCAGTACATAATGGAGTACATTAATTTCCGTTGTTCTGGTCTACTCACATCAATTAGCATTGCTTGATTTGCTGGACCCGCTAATGCCCAACAGACACTATTAACGGTCATCATGAAGAAGGTAACTAAGGAAGATTCAAACCATGGCGAATTACAAATCATCATCGTAACAAACGCCATAAATCGCAACACTTCTGCGAATAACATTATTTTCCTTCGACCAAATTGATCAGCAAAATAGCCACCAATAAAATTTACTCCTATACCAACTAATACATTTACAATCAACAAAAATCCAGCAACCTTAGCCCCAAAATGATAGGCTAAGTAAATTGCCATAAACGGAAAAATCATACTCCCCACGAAGCGACTTATAAATGATTCAATAATTCGAATTTGAACATTTTTATGAAAATCTCGAAACCTCATTCTTCTTTCCTTCTCTCTTCTACAAGTAGACTGAGAGAATATTATATAACTTCTAGGAATTAAATGGAAGTTTCTTAAGCGGAATTCTTAGCATTTTCCCTAGAAAGTCGAGTTTCCTTCTACCATTCTGTTAGTTAAAGGTTCTTTTTCGCTTACTCTGACTAAAAATTTTTTTTGCCTGTCAATCATACTTGAACTTAATTGGTGCTGCTAAAATCCTTTTATATTGTTTCTTTTTCTTTGAGAGATCAATACTCTGAATGAAAAGTAATGAAAATGCTTCCCATAAAAACACCCAACCACCAACTGTTAAACCCAATAAAACAATCTCTTTGACGAATTCGTTATCAACAATATTTTGCAAAAAGTAAGACACAATCGTAAAAAATAAAGAAGCTAAAATATAAAAAAATGATCTTTTTCTTCTGAAGGAAAATTGATTTTTAGTTATATATTTACAATAATTAAAATAATTCCTAATTCCTTGTTCAATTTTCTTTTCTCTTTCCATATCTTTTATCTGATTCTTTATATTAAATCGCAAAATAATATCTTTACTCTTTGCAATATCAGCGGAACATTCCTCCAAAAAGGATTTGAGGCTAGAGTCTAGATCTCTGATATTATATACAGAGGAATCCCAACTATTGAATATATCATCATAATCATTTAACGCTATTTCAATAATATATTTTCCCGTCTCTGCATCGTACGTATAAAATTGATCTAAAAAATTATGTGTTTTCATATTAATCCCCTCACCTTCAATAGTGTCTTTCTTAAATTCTAACAATTGAACGTATCTAAAAAAACCTAGGAGCTTTGAGAGATCTAATCCTTGAATCACATGTATAAGTATTGTTAAGCGCAACGTCATTACAAGAAACCACCCTTTACGAATACACCACTGCTAGCAAAGTTAAATCGCACGTTGATGATCAACATGCGATTCAGTAAACAGGAGATATCTATTTCACATCATTACGTATTTATTCAATCTCAAAATAGCCTCTTCTTCTCTACTATTATTTTTTCAACCACTCCATTAATTCCTTCTCCTGCTTCCATAGAAAGTGAGATTCCAATACGTACATCGCAGCTTCATTTTTGTCACCAGGCTTGTAATATTCAGGAACCTTATTAGGAACTTTAGTACTTCCAATCAGATATTTGATTACATGTGGATTTACATTCTTTGCTTGTTTCAAAAGCTTGTTCAATTTAGATGTAATTCCATTTAACAAGTATTCAATTAAAACATTGTTATAAGCACCGGATGCCATGAAATCTTCTGAAAATTTATCTAACAAATTCTTTGCTAACTGAAACTTTTTTGTACCTACATAAGCTAAAAAAAGAATGTCTCTTATCCCTTGGTTATCATTTTCATTTAGTTCTATCAACTCTTCCATCTGCTTGATAGCTTTTTCAAAATCACTAATTTCCATTAAAGTTACTGCGTAATTATATTTAGCTCTCATATATGGACGTGTTTCAACAAGCCCCCAAAACATTCCTTCATTTCTCTCAAAGAACTTTTTACCAAGATCTTGTTCGCCAACTTCCATACCAGTTTTATATTTTTGCAGGGCTTTTATTGGATTTGATTCTATATCACCTAGTATATTATACGCGTCAGGAGTATTAGGATATTGATTTAATGCCTGCTTTGCTAACCTAATTCTGTTTTCCTTATTGGTCGTTTCATATGCTTGATAGATTAAATCTTGTGCCTGTTCTCGCTTGGAACGTTGAACATTATTTTTGAGTTCTGGTTGATTAATCACTTCCTTTACATACTTGTCTAGTTCTTCGATAGAATCAAACTCTTTATCTTGTATCGCTTCCGTTGCTTGGCGCATCGTTTTCTCTATAGACATTCTTTCAAAAGGTTCTTCTTCTTCCTCCATTTGGTTCAGATATACGTCTAATTGATCCATTTCCTCGGTTAAACCATCTTCCAATTTCCGGTATGCTTTAGAAAGTGAAGTAACAGCTACTTGATAACTTTCTGCTAGTTCTTTTTGTGTGTACATCTCCAAGAGCGGAAAATTCGTATCCGCAAAGTAATGAAGTGCGGCTGCATAAACTGCGGGCTTACGGAAAACTGGATCTTCTTTTTGACAATATAAGTACCACAACATTATTCCTGTTTCCGTATATTCATTTGGATAATTATTCTCTTCATTCACTCGCTTTTCAAATATGTCAGCTACCATCTTATGGAATGGATTGCTCCATTCAAGTTGCGTGAAACCAATATTATCTTCTCCTGTGATAAATAGCTTCACATAATCTGGAAATGTGTGAACCATATATTCGTTTGGATCTATAAACTCACTTTCTTGAAAACTATCTTCTACCATTTCTATGATATCTTCAGCTTGTTCAGCTGAGAAATCAAGAAAAAGTGGCAAATAAGTGTGAAATTCTCCATAAGGAACCATAAATCCTAATAACAAACCATTCTTTTC
The DNA here is from genome assembly GCF_030282825.1 of Aquibacillus rhizosphaerae. Lineage (GTDB taxonomy): Bacteria > Bacillota > Bacilli > Bacillales > Amphibacillaceae > Aquibacillus_C > Aquibacillus_C rhizosphaerae. Next base: position 364,232 of record NZ_JASTZU010000063.1, on the reverse strand, counting down.
TAACTCTAAATGTTCTCCAAAGTGGTGGACTTTTTTTACTTCCTTTGTAAATAAATCCTCTACCTCTATAGAGGACTTGCTTAGAACATCCCTAATAACTGAAAATGTGGGAGGTGTTCCCTTCCAATGCTCTAAATGTTTAAAAACAGATGGCCTGACTGATTTTTTATTTTCTTTTTCTTTAATAAAATCATTAACAATCGTACTATCGTCAATCTCCACTTGAAAAATAACCCACATAAGAAACAATACAAAAGTAAGCTCTTCTTCACCATCTTTGTCTCGTATATCTGTCTCCCCAAGCAGATCGGAAATTATTTCAGAAAGTTCAACTTCATAATTATGTTCTGCATAGAAAAAAAGTTCCTGTTGTAGTTGGTCTAATTCACTAGTAATCACACTATCTAAAGATACAATATTATTCATACAACATTTTTTATGTTTTTTGCCGCTGCCGCATGGACAAGGGTCATTACGTCCTATACTCATTTATCCCCCAACCTTTCTCATTTTTTTATTTTACTATATTAATTTTTTAAAAGTGTGTAGCAAGGGCATAATTAGTACACCTAACTTTTCTTTTCTACATTTAACCTATGAATACCTGCTTATAAAGGAGTCTGAGCAATCTAGATACAGAAAAAAAGAGTGGCACCTCCGTCACCGTTGGGCCACTACTATTCTACTTTAATTTTTCAGGTAAGGAAATAATGGATTCGATTAATGTGTTTAGTTTTCCTTCAATCCGATGTAACAAATAAAAGGTTACAGCCACAGGGAATCCAACGTCAGTAATTAATGATAACCATGTTTCCTCCACGTTTGGCCCTCCTTTCTAACAGTTTTTTCTATTTAAAAAGGGACGACAGATTGATCGCCCCTCCTAGATTAAACTTCTATATCAAATACATTACGTTCCACGATTCTGGCACTCTTTTTACTTACTAAGTCACCACCTGAAGAAAAGAAAGCATTTTGTGCAATTATTTCATCCATTGCTTGTTCAATAGCTGCTGAATCAGCAGGTTCAACTGGATTATCTAAAGATAATGTAACTATCTTTTCTTCTTCATTTAAAAATTTAAGCTCTAACGTTTTCAATTTGTTCACCTCCTCCTTGAATCTTAGCTTACACTTTACTCAACAGTAATTAACTCTGTGTCATTGCGTTTCACTGAATAAAGGGTAAGTTGTTGCAATGGTACTAATGCTGTTGTAACTGCTAATAGCTGGTCTGGAGTTGCGGAAACCTTAATGTTATTAAAACTTTTATTCTTGATAATCACTTTTCCATTTTCTAAATCAACCCCGTTCTCGAAAGCTAATTGAAGTCTTGAATCAATTGTTTGTGCTACTGCCATGTCATCCACCTCCTTTCACATTTATAATCGATCAAAATGAAAAGATAGGTGTCTAACTTTTATTAAAAAACTTTCGGTGGTAGGCGCAAGAGTTGGAAGTGACTGTTTCTGCGTGTTATCTACGTTCAGTAGATTATATAATTTCCTAGACTAATCAATTTCATAATACCAATTTTGTCGTCACCTACAACTATGTATTGTTGTAGGTGACTGAATAAGGTAATTATGAAATTGACTCAGACAATAAAAAACTCTAGGCATCATTCGCCTAGAATTTTTATTATACAAACGCGTAATTCACATCATAGTCTTTCAAGTCAAGTTCTGTTGCTTGTCCAATCGCAATATTAGCAAGCTCCCTGCCTAAGTATGGACCACTCGTTAATCCCGAAGCCCCCAGTCCATTTGCAACAATTAACCCTGTTGTATGTGGTACAGGGCCAATAACAGGTAGAAAACCAGGAGTGAATGGGCGAAAACCAACTTTTGTTTCCGCATACGTAGATGTAGCTAAACCTGGAGCTACTCGTAATGCTTTATCCAGAATCCCATGAACCCCACCCATAGTTACACGATAATCAAACCCTGCATTATCTTCATGTGTAGTGCCAATAACTACCTTTCCCCCTTCAAAGGTTAGCATGTATTGATTATAGGGTGGCATAACGACAGGCCAAGCACTCGTATCTGTATTTGGTATTTGCAAATGAATGATTTGTGCTTTTTGGGACGTAACTTGAAACTGCATTCCAAGTGGTGCTAACAATTGATGTGCCCATGCACCAGCAGTTACAATTACCTGATCAGCAAATAAGTTTTTTCCGTTAACACACACGCCCATTACCTGTGATTCCTCAAACAGGAGCGATGCATTACCACGTTCGATTTTGGCTCCATATTTTTCAGATGCCCTTATAAGTGCATCACGTAATGAAGCACCGTTTACCCGAGCCGCACCACCGATATGAACTGCACCAAACTCCTCTGATAACGGAGGAAACAGTGCTTTTGTCTCGGCGGGAGTCAATCTAGTAATTTCACCCATTTCAGGTGTGTTTTCTTTTCGTTTTAAAGCAGTCTCCATCTTTTTATCTAATTTCTCATCTGTATCAAATATATTTATTGCACCAACATTAGCGTATCCAGTATCTTTCTCACCAGCCTCCTCTAATTCTCGAATTAGCTTGGGATAATACTTAGCTCCATTTTCAACAAGACGATACCATGCTTTATTCCGCCGATTCGTAAGCCACGGACAAATAATTCCTGCTGCCGCTTCTGTCGCTTGTCCTAAATCTTTGCGATCTATAATTGCTACCGTTTCACCTAGCTTTGCCAAGTGGTATGCAGTCGAAGCACCAAGAATACCTGCTCCAACAATAATATATGAACCCATGTGTACAGCCTCATTTCTAATTCAACAAGCATCATGGCTTGTTACTTTTATAATTCTACATGATAAAAGAATAGGACTCAATCAATCATAAATCAATCATCTAATAGATGTGATTCTAAGATTAAACAAAAGAAGCATATTACTTAATGCAGAGCTTGTGTCTATGATACATTTAAATAATTACAAACTAGAGAGGGGAAGCTTTTATCAAATTAAGTAAACAGATTTCATTTTTAAAAGCGCTTACTTTGTTTCATGCAAGTGGAAAAGGAATTATTCTTCCCTTCCGTTATTTTTACATAATCAAAATTTTTCGTCTGTAGAAATTGGCACAATCATGGGAGTTGCACCTATGATTAGTATTATTGCCCAGCGGTTTGTAGGTTTTTTAAGTGGTAAATACAAAACGATTAAAGGACTACTTATTATCTTGTATTTTCTATGGAATATAATCATTTATTATTGCTTGGAATCATTGCGATTCTTTATACAATTCGTTGGTCAATGTACGGTTTCATCGATTCACCATTCGTAATTACACTCATGCAATTATCACAAGGTCACACTTTTGGACTATTCTGGCTGATTGCTTTACAGACAGCAGTAAGTTTCATTCCAAATCACATACGTAGCACAGGGCAAACGTTGTTAACATCAGTTTGTTTCGGTTTAGGAGGAGCTTTTGGAGGGACAGTAGGCGGCGCTATATTCGAACAACTTGGGTCACTGAATATGTATCGTATTATGGCAGGTATTACTTTATTAGCTTCTTTTCTCATATTTTCAACATACCGTTTATCACTAAAAAAGTAAGCAGTCCTTGAAAATGCAACACAGATAATCCATCAATAAATGTTTATATCATTGGAAGAAGCATATTGTTAATAATCACTAGTGCTACTATCGAGATAATCATCAACCCTACATCTGTTATACCAAGTTTTTTGTTTTCCGCCATGTTATAAAATATTATCTTCGTTAAGGACCAAAAAAAGAAAGTAATCATTGTTAGTTGTAAAGCAATAATCATTACTTTCCCACTAAATAGAATTTGTATGACAAATAATAAAATTGAGTAAATAGTTGAAATGGCAGTTTTTGTTTTTTTAAATTCTTTTGAGTTAAATAGAAATTTTTTTATAGTTGAAGTTTCTTCCATCTAAATCGATCCTTTACAGATTAGTAATTTACTATATTTTCCCATACCATTGGTTATCTGACAACTACTATAAGTACCAAAAATGGCACACTCTACATGAATAAGAGTGTGCCATTTCAATTTACTTCCATCAATTCTATTTATTTAATCTTTTTAAAATTTCTTTAATAAAAGCGGGTTCATCTTTTGGAGTACGTGCGGTAATTATATTTTCACTTACCACTACTTCTTGATCTTGGTAGGTTGCACCTGCAAGTTTGATATCGTCTCTAATCCCTACAAAACATGTTGCATTTCTATCTTTTAAGATATCTGCACTAATCATGACCTGTGGTCCGTGACAAATACCAGCAATTAGTTTTTTTTGTTCGTTTACTTCAGTCACAAGTCGTATGACGTCATCATTTACACGTAGTGTTTCTGGGGCCCCACCACCTGGAATTATTACTGCGTCAAAACTAGTACCCTTAGCTTCAGAAGCTGCGAAGTCAGTAATATATGTTGAACCATGTTTACCAATTAATGCCTCGCCATTTTCTAATCCAATTATCGTTATTGTGTGTCCCGCTTCTTCTAACGCTTTATAAGGGTTATCCATTTCAGAGTCCTCAAATTGATCTGCTAAAAGAAATGCTACATCTGCCATCTCGGGTCCTCCTAAACTCAAAAATCAATTTTTAATTCTTTTTTAAAAAAATGTTTTTACTACTTCTTCTTCACTATTACATTCTTTACATTTATAAACAATTGCTAATGCATCTTCACTTACAATATGATTTGTTTTTCTTCTACACTGATTGCAGAATCGCTGTTCTTCTATTTCTTCCATGGAATCACCACTATTCTTTTAGTTTCCTTCTACTTTTGGTTTAACCAAAAATCGAACATCTAAAACATGTCTTATAATCTATAACTTGGTTATGGTAAAATATTTTTAAAATAAATCAGCATTGATGAAAGGTGAACTTATGTACAATCAAAAAAGACTTAGGGATTATGGCGTTACGATTGGGCAGTTGCAACCAGGGCTTCATAACGCAATTACAGACGTAGAAGGTGTGACAGTCGGTCATGTAACAATAAGCGAACAAAATATTCAAACTGGTGTAACTGCGATTCTACCTCATCAAGGTAACCTATTTAAAGAGAAACTTATCGCATCTAGTCACGTCATAAACGGTTTCGGAAAAACGATGGGAATAATTCAAATCAGTGAGTTAGGTACACTTGAAACTCCTATCATGTTAACAAATACGTTAAGTATTGGTGCTACTGCTGATGGATTAATCGAATACATGCTTAAGAGGAACCCCGAAATAGGCCGTACGACTGGTACAGTGAATCCTATTATAGGTGAGTGCAATGATATGTTTCTCAATGATATTCGGTCACGATCTATTACAAAAGAACATGTATGGCAAGCAATTGAAAATGCATCCACGATGTTTAAGGAAGGTGCAGTCGGAGCTGGTCGGGGCATGTTATGTTATTCCTTAAAAGGCGGGATCGGTACAGCTTCTAGACTAATGAGTATGGATCACGGCACCTATACCATCGGCGTTTTAGTATTAGCTAATTTTGGAATTCTAAGTGACTTAACCATTGACGGAAATGCTATTGGAATGAACTTAAAAGAAGCGATATTGCAGTCAGAGGAGGAAAAAGATAAGGGATCGATTATGATGATTGTTGCAACTGATTTACCTGTTTCGGAAGAGCAATTAAATCGAATCCTGAAAAGAACCGTAACAGGACTATCACGAACTGGTTCGATAATTACCAATGGTAGTGGAGAAATTGCTATCGGGTTCACTACTGCAACAAAAATCCCTCACGAAAACACAAAACAAGTCCTATCTACAACGATGGTTCATGACGAAGATATCGATTTAGCATTTCGAGCTGTTGGAGAGGCAACCGAAGAAGCTGTTCTAAACGCGCTAGTTACTGCAACCCCTGTAATAGGTAGAGATGGTAATCAAAGACCTACTTTAAAAGATTTACTAGAAAAATTTAACATTAAATTAAAATAAATATAAAGCGCATGCGACTTCGAAACAATAAAAAAACTTGTTTCTGTGATGTCTTTCTATGAAGTATTCCTTTGTGCTCAACCTAGAGCAATTATGATGAACATCTATCTTGTCTTCTTACCACAAAGATGTTTGACTCGGGTAGGCGCTGGAGCTAGTCTCCGAATCTATATACTTTCTTAGCCTTTTAAAAATGGTATTGAGTTAAATCTCTCAATACCATTTTTCATATATAATTCGTTTATTCAGTTACCACTGGATCCGGATAGTCATACCCTTTTGTATCAACCGTTACTGTTTTCATCTTTTGGTCTTCTAATGGTTTATCATTCTTTGCTTCAACAGCAACGATTTCATCGACTACATCCATTCCTTCGATTATTTTTCCGAAGGCAGCATATTCTCCATCAAGATGCGTCGCCGCTTCTGTCATAATAAAAAATTGTGAACCAGCTGAATCCGGGGATTGGGAGCGTGCCATTGAGATAACCCCACGCTCATGGACTAAATCATTTTCATAGCCATTAGAGCTAAACTCACCTGGTATGGAATAACCAGGTCCACCTGAACCATTCCCTTGAGGGTCTCCACCTTGAATCATAAACCCAGGAATAACGCGATGGAAGATTAACCCATCATAAAAGCCATCTTCTACTAAAGATACAAAATTACTAACTGTATTTGGAGCAACTTCCGGGTATAGCTCGATTTGAATCTCTTTACCATTTTCCATGGTAATCGTTACGATTGGATTTTCTTCAACTGTAATCTTGGGTACTTCGTTTGATTGTTGTTCTTGCTCTTCTGCTACATCAGGTTCTGCTGATTGTTCATCTTCAGTATCTGTTCCACAAGCCGCGAGCGTAAGTAAGATGAGCAGACTGAAAACGAAAATAAATCCTTTATATTGGTTCATTTTTCTCCTCCTGATAACGATCTATGATACTTGATATATTTTGACAAGGTTTACGAGTGTATTTTACCATAGGATAAGATTTAAATCCTACCATTAATTTTTTAAGAATCCTTTTATTTAACTCCACCAAAAACAGCTAGTTCCATCCATTTAAAATAGCAATCAGCATGGTTAAACCCAATCTTACGCAACCAATCCACTTGGATATCAACTTTTTCAAGAATGTTATCATCCTTATCCGGTCGTTGAAAATATGCAGTGGCAACTTCTTCTCTATCTTGCTTATTATGGGTTGCTAGATGACTAATAAAAAGTTCGTCATGTAACCTTTCAAGCTCTGGTGTGGCAGATGCTGTATGCTCAACATTGATGAAGAGGCCCCCAGGGGCTAACAAGTCATATATTTCCTTATATAATTCTTTTTTTCTTTGATGACTAAGATGATGAATAGCATATCCAGAAATGATACAATCAACAGAGTTTGGATTAGCAAACTGTTTAATCGATTGATAAAGGTCACCATGAAATATCTCACAGCGCTGTTTGTATGGTTCCATATGTAGACGTGCAGCTTCGACCATGGGTTCGGAATGATCCACAAGAATAGCAGTGGATTCTGGATACGTTTGAAGTAACACTTCCGCCAAGATGCCATTGCCACAACCTAAATCCATTATTCTAGTAGGTGTTGGTTGAAAATGATTCACTACTTGTAGCATCATATTTGTTTGTGCAGCGCCAAACGGAACGGCACCTCGAACCTGTTCAAGATAATGATTCGTAATATCTTGCCTTTGCCAATGTGTGTTTGACATATCCCATTCCCCCTAGTTAAAATTTTCATGATAATACTTTGAATTTTTTCTATCATATATTACTTATCGCATTCAAACAACCCCTGTTAATTTCCCATAAAACATTTGATAATAGAAGGGTAAGCTACTAAGGAAAAATAAGGAGGGTTGTTCATGAAAATTGCAGTTATTGCCGATACACACATGCCTAAACGGGCCAAGCAGCTTCCTAAAAAGTTAATCGAAGACTTAATAAATGTTGATCTTATTCTTCATGCTGGAGATTGGCAAACGGAAGAGGTTTGGGAAGAGGTAAGTGTGTTAGCACCTGTAGAAGGCGTTGCTGGAAATGTTGATAACGATAAACTTCACAACCAATTGGGAAAAAAGAAAATATTTGATTTTCACAACGTTTCCATAGGCTTAATCCATGGGGATGGAAAGTCGAAAACTACTGAAAAAAGAGCACTAGATGCATTTGCTTTCGACGATGTGGATATCATAGTTTTCGGTCATTCACATATTCCCGTGTTAAAGGTCGTTGATGATATCCTATTATTTAATCCAGGCTCACCAACAGACAAGCGCAGGCAAGAACAGTATTCCTATGGCCTTATCGAAATAGAAGAAAAAGTAGTGCTAAAACACATGTTTTTTTCAAATAAATCCTCGATTTAGCTACTCTTTGGCCTGCGCATGCACTCACTTAAATCGAATTGAAAGCTGCGGTAAAAGTCATGCGCATCCTTTGTTGCTAGAGCAATATTCGTATTTTTAATATCTGGATGCTCTAAGAGACAACTTATCAACCATTTACCTAGCCCGCTCCCACGATAGCTTTCTAAAATTGCGACATCTAAAACCCATGAAAACACTACCGTATCTGTCACTACTCGTGCAAATCCAATTTGTTTGTTTTCATTATATAAACCAAAAGCTAGGGAATTCTCGATACTTTTTTGAATCGTTTCTATCGTTCGATCAGCAGCCCAATAGGTATTGGAAAGAAGCTGATGAACAAAAGCCACATCAATCAAATCTTTATTATCACTAATGACATAATTACCCTTATACCAATTCATTTAACATCCTCCATATACAATTTCTCATTCATTTAAATTAATAAAATAAGTACTTATAAAATGCAAAAAATTCTCTAAAAATAGAATAAAAGTCTCTCATCTGAAATATTTCGGCATGTGCTCCATATACAGTTTCGAATCCTTGTTTTTCAAAAGCTAGTTTCGACCTTGTAATATGATGATATTGTGTAATAACTGTTACTGTATCCAATTCCAATTGATACATAATTTTATTGGCATTTTCCGCTGTCATTAATGTGTTATAACCGTCACTATCCGTCGTAATGTTTTCTGTTGGAATACCTTCATTTACTAAGTAATTTTTCATCACTTCTGCTTCATCAAAGCCTTCTTTTCCAACACCACCACTTACGATTACATGTGAAATATAATTTTCCAAATATAGATCTATTGCTTTATCTAATCTAGCTCTTAATCTATCAGAAGGTTGTCCATCTAATTCCACTTTATTTCCTAGTACAACACCTACATCTGTTTCATTTAAATTATCGTTTAGACCATCTGCGACAATGACAATTGAATGAACAACGAACCATAGAATCATTAATATAATTAAAAATAAAACTATTTTTCTAAATTCGAATCGTGGTTTTCTATATTCCATGCTATTACCACCCCTATCCTAGGCAAGATCTTCTGAAAATAAATTGTATTTTGATATAATAATGATTAAATATACCTTTTCGTAAGTCTTTAATTGCGCAGTTGATAAAAAGTCTGCACTAAATATTCTTAACTTTTTGCATTTTTTCTAGTTGAGTGGTAATTACGCCGCTTTAGAAAAAAACTCGCTTTCCGTGGGGAACGCTTCAGTCTCCTCGCTCGCAAAGAACGCTCCCTGCGGGGCCTTCAGACTGTTATTTTCCCACTGGAGTCTCGCATTTTTTCTCCGCTCAGTATAGTTATTAAATTCATGAGAGAGGTGAGTCGTTCAAGAGCGTAGGGTATTTCTTTAGCCTAGTAAAGTTATAGTACTTTTTCTATAACGTCAGTAAATCAAAAAACAACTACTCACATTAGATTGTTGATTGGAGCATAGGGTAGTCGACTCCTACGGAAACAGCAAATGTTTTAGGGTGGGGCGAGTAATCGCAGTCCCACGAGCTGAAGATCCACTCAGAAGTGTTCTTCTTCTGAGTTAGCTGAAGTCCGTGCCCTAAGGTGTGCGACTGCCCCGAGCGGAAATCAACATAGTACTTAGCGCAGACTTTATATTTATTTAGTCAAACTGCATTCCTGTATAAAATATACTTTTATTAATTATTCATTTTAGCATAGTTAGAATAGGTGGTGGAATATATGTTTACAATAATTAACAACTCAATAAATAACACAATTTTACTTGTTGCAATATTACTCATTGTTGGTGTCTTAACAACGAAGTTCTCTGCTCGACTTGGTTTACCTTCACTTGTTTTTTATATCATTGTTGGTATGATACTATCTAATTTCATCTATTTTGACAATGCATCACTCACACAATTATTTGGCATTTTAGCATTAATTGTGATTCTATTTGAAGGTGGTATGCAAAGTAGTTGGAAAGATTTAAAAACTGTAATTAAGCCTTCTATCTCACTAGCAACCATTGGGGTATTGTTTACAACTTTAATTATCGGAATTTGTGCAAAAATGATTCTAGACGTATCTTGGTTGGAAGGCATGCTATTTGGAGCAATTGTAGGCTCAACCGATGCAGCAGCTGTTTTTGCTGTAATTGGAACTAAAAATATAAAAAGAAGACTAGTATCTACATTAGAAGCCGAGTCAGGTACAAATGATCCAATGGCCGTTTTTTTAACAATAGCTTTTATTACCTTAATACAAAACCCCGATTCAAATATACTTAGTATTTCATTAAGCTTTTTTTGGCAAATGGGATTTGGATTAATCACGGGGCTACTTATGGGTAAACTTACGGTTTGGAGTATTAATAAAATAAACCTGGATTCTTCAGGACTATACCCAATATTGGCATTAGCATTTGCGATATCAACTTATAGTTTTACTTCACTATTTAATGGTAGTGGATTTCTAGCTGTGTACACAATGGCATTACTCGTCGGCAATGCTGATTTAACTTTCCGACACTCCATCTTCCGTTTTAATGAAGGATTTGCTTGGATGATGCAAATTTTAATGTTTATTCTATTAGGATTATTAGTCTTCCCAAGTCAATTATCCGAAATTTTTTGGCAGGGTGTCCTACTTTCTTTAATGCTTATGCTTATTGCTCGACCAATCGGTGTATTCTTAAGTACCTTCAAGATGGGATTCACATTGAAAGACAAGATTTTCATTTCCAGTGCGGGTTTAAAGGGTGCAGTTCCTATTGTACTGGCAACCTATCCAATGCTCGCTGGAATCGAAAATAGTCAGTTGATTTTTAATGTAGTTTTTTTCGTTGTGTTAACTTCTGCATTAATACAAGGTATCTCTATCTCTCCACTTGCTAGTATTTTAGGACTTTCAGGTGGTGAAAAACTGACATCTCCGCACTCACTTGAATTAGTATCGATGGGACAATCTTCTTCAGAAATAATTGAGATACAAGTTAAAGAGAACAGCGTAGTAATAAATAAGACGTTATTAGAAATAAAGTTACCCAAACACACATTAATTACCGCTATCATCCGAGCAGACCAAGTGCTAACTCCTACTGGAAATACAGAAATACTCGAAGGCGATATACTCTATGTATTAGCACCAAAATCAAAGAGAAAGCAAGTTAACCATGCTTTTATGACAAAACAAGGTGAAAAGGGAGTGTAAAAAATGACAGGTACCACCCTGATAATTGACAGAAGGTACTTGTCATTTTTCTATATTTTAATAGGTTTAGATTCTCTTTTGTCAAATGTATAAATGTGGGTAAAACCTGCTTGTTTTGCCATCTCAAGTGCTTGTTTGAAATGAGCACCGACAGTTTTGGCATGATGTGAATCAGATCCGATTGTAAGTATTACTCCACCTAGGTCACGGTACAACTTAACTACATCAAAGGAAGGAAAAGTCTCTCCCAGTTTCGTATTGTTTAATCCCGAAGTATTAATTTCGATACCTATTCCTCTATCAATTGCCTTTTCTAAAATACTTGCAATACTAGATTTAAAGTCCCCAAAAGGATAGTTACCAATCGGGCCTATAGCATAACGTTTCATTAAATCAAAATGTGCAATAACATCTATATCAGCGTCATTTACAAGAGCGTAAACTTCGTCAAAATAATCTTTATACAAAGCATAAACTTCTTTATTTTTTAAATAAATTCTTAGTTTTTCATTTGCAATATTATGAACAGAACCAAGAATAAAATCAAATTCTAATCCATCTAAAGCTTGTTCATATTCAGTTTTCAGCAAGTGTGGTTCACACAGTTCAATCCCTGCTCTAATGATCAAGTCCTCTTGGAACTTATCACGGCATGCTTTAATTTGATTGAAATATCTTTTAAAGTCCATATGCCCATATGTAGGGGCTATTGGATTTACAGAAAAGTGCTCGGTAAAACAAATTTCATTGATACCTCTTTGAATTGACATTTCACAAACTTCAAACATATCTGCTTTTGAATCAAAGGAATTATCTGTATGGTGATGATAATCCATGACATACATCTTGTTTCCCCCTTATTAACACCTGCTTAGTATAATTAACTGTTTTTCAACCACGTTTTTTAAATTTACTACCTTTATTTTTGGTTCTAACTCGATTGATTAGGTTTTCTGTTTTATTTTTCTGAATTTCTGTAGTTTTTCTGTCTAAGCTTATATTTATGATATCACCATCTTTTTCAGAAAGTTCAAACCAGTCATGGATTTGACTACCACTTGGCAAATGATTTTTCGCTATCACGAATTGTTGGTTTATCTCCTCAACAATGATTACAGCATGTCGGTCATTTTCTATTCGATCTAAAAAGCCTTTCATTATTATATTATCCTCCTATACAAGCAATGCCTTCTGCTTTAATATCATCAATACGAGAAGGACCGATGCCTTTTATACTGCTCAAATCAGCCACAGAATTATATGGCCTTAAGTCAACTAAATTCTCAGCTCTTGCCGGACCGATATGAATAATAGCTTGTACTTCTTCTACTGAAGCTTCATTAATATTTACACATTGACTTGACGTATTCTCTTCAGGCTCATCCTTATCATCTTTATTACTCTCTTCTAGTTTACCAGATGAACTTTCAGCTGATGGTGTAATTGTCCCATCTTGTTTTGTTGCAATAGCATACTCAACACCATCAGTGGTTACAACAATTGTGCCATGTACATCTGTTCCATATAATGTTGCGCCATAGTCTTGAACTAATTCAACTACTTCACTAGCAGGATGACCATAATGGTTCCCTGCTCCTGCACTATAAACTGCAACCTTTGGGGATACAGCATCTAGAAAAGCTTTACTTGTTGATGTATTTGAACCGTGATGACCAAGTTGTAAAAACTCTGCGTCTAGATTCACTTCAAGATTCATCATTTCTTGTTCTTGATTCGTTTCAGCATCTCCCGTAAAAACAAATCCAATGGCACCGTATGTTAATTTAAGAGATATCGATTCTTCGTTTGGATTTCCAGTTATGTGTGTTGGGTGCAGGATATCTATTTGGAGAGAACCAACTTCGTATAAATCCCCTGCTCTTGGTTCATCATAATCAGCACCTGATGAGTCAACAGCCTCCATCACTTTTTCAAACGTTTCAGATGTACTACTATTTCCTGACAACCATACTTCGCCTACATCAAATTGGTTAATAACTTTATCTAATTGTCCAATATGATCAGCATCGGGATGGGTACCAATCGCAATATCAACTTCTGATATATTTTTCGTTTTTAAATAATTTACAACATTGTTACTGTTCCAATCACCGGCATCAATTAAAATCGTGTAAGAATCAAATTCCAGTAAAGTTGCATCCGCTTGACCCACATCAATATAATGTACTTTTAAATCCGGTAGGCTTCCTTGATTGGCCATTGCTTTTGAACCAGTTTCTTCATCGGTTCCTACATTACTTTTAGAAGTAGAGTTTTCAACCACTTCTTCTCGCGTTATTGTTTCTGTATCTATTTGTTTATCATCTGCTTCTATTTCTACCTCTTTATTCCCGTTAGTGGTCGTTTCTGTTTGCTCTGTACCACAACCACTAGCAGTAATAGAAAGTAACATAAATAAAAGGAATAATTGCTTTTTCATAACCTCTCCACCTCCATTATGCAATTTTAACATACAAGAATAGGTCGAAAATTCAATTTTCACTTATCATCTCTTTCTCAAATGCATAAAAAAGGAAACGACCTGAAAAAATAACTAGAGTGAAAGGAGATGTTAATATGAAAAATCTGTTCATGCTACTCCTACCCTTAATAGTTTTTAGCGGTATTTTGGTAGGATTCACCACCACACAAGAGGATCATGATGCGTTTAAAAACAACAACGGAGAGAATATAGTCAACAAAATTGAGACGATTCAAAACTCTGTGGAAGAATTGAGTAAAACACTCGTAAACAATAAAAATAACTTTCAGAAAATAAACCGAATTGGTTCTGAAATTGCTAACGAATGGGATGTCATTGATACTACCATTGAGGATCAATACCCTGATGAATTTACAAAACTTCATCGAAGCCTTTTTCCAATTATTACACTTGCCACCGAGGCGACTCCTTACACTCATAAGCTCAAAAAGCTAATAGGACCTGCACAGCAAAGCTTAGAAAGATTTCAAAAAAACATTTCTTCCTAATGCCTACATTCAATCTAAGTAAAATCCCCAAGCACTAAACTGCTTGGGGAAGAAATTCTTATAGTGTATCTTTAAGAAGAACATTTTGTCTTGCACTTTCCTCAGATGTCAATAAACCAATGATAATCATTACAATGAATCCTGCGATGGAACTAAATAACATCGCCAAATAAATGTTTGCTATCAAATTTTGTGTAGTTAACACTACATATAGAATTGCACCTGTTAGAAGTGCTGCTATTGCTCCGTAACGGTTGGCCTTTTTCCAAAAGTAACCAAGTACGATTGGAGCAAGCACACCACTAATAATTGTTGAATAACTAAACTGAATTAACAGTGAGAGTGAATCGGGTCGATCAAGCGATATGTAAAGTGTTAGTAACCCAACTACAACTAGTGAACCCTTAGCTACTTTAACAGCTCTACGATCAAGCTCGTCTTCTGAAAGCTTATTTTTAGACAATATTGGTGCAACCACTTTATATAAATCATTACCAATACTTGACGTAACACCTAAATACAAACTATCTGTACTGGATAAGATTGCTGAAATAATTCCGACAATCATTATAGCGGCAATGACTGGTGGAAATGCCTCCATAATATATAACGGTATCGCTTGGTCTGCACTACTTAGTGCAGGTGCTAACACACGTGCCGCTAAACCACCGATGACCATTAGAGTGGAAATTAAAAATAGCACTAATCCGGCCGAAATGGTAAAAGGACGTAGTTGTTCTTCCGTTTCTAGTGACAATACTTTATTTAATAAATGCGGCATCAGTACAAAACTAAATAGTAAAAATTGCACAGCCATAATCGCAAGTACACTGTTATAAGGACCTGCAGTGTTGATTGGCGAGATTAGTGCTGGGTCAAGTGCTTCTAGTTTTGTTGATAACGTACCGAATACATTTAATCCTCCACCAATCGTCCAAAATAAAGAGATAAGCACAAGTACAGAAGTAATGGCCATTAAAATCCCTTGTACTCCATCACTGACAAGTTGAGCAAATGCTCCACCCAACCCGATGTAAAGAATTGTAATGGATACACCGATAATAATTCCCCAAAAATAAGGAATACCTATCACAGTCTCAAAAATGGTTGCTAATCCTACATTTTGTCCAACAATATAATAAACATTAAATAGAATTAAGAAAGTAACTAACACTTGTAATACTCTGCTGTTATATCTTTTGCCTAACCATTCTGGCAGTGTAGAAACACCACCGAACTTCTTACCGTATCGCCAAAATGTCTTAGCAAATAATAAAAGCCCTATCCAAGATGCACCAAAGCATCCAAGTGTGTACCAAAGCACGGAAGTACCATATTGATAAGCTAATCCTGGAACCCCAATAAATAAATTGGCACTTGCATAGGTAGCCGCAAAACTTGCTCCAACAATCCAAGGACTAACACTTCCGCGTGCCGTAGCAAACCCTACCATCGACTTACTATGCTTACTCCCTTTTTTCCCTATCCAAAAAACAAAAACAAAATATGCTAATAATAATATACCAATTACCCATAAAACATACCCCGATAAAACTTCCATTATTTATTCCCTCCTTTATTTGAAGGATAAATTTTGTGCCATAGTCCTAAACCGATTACCCAAAATCCTATAATTGCTAAAAAATATGTTACAAACATGAAATTCTCCTCTATTCCCCATTTTAAAAATTCCCTCTATTTATCTTTCATCTTGCTTGTATAAAGAACAAAAGCTCAGGGCGCCTTGCTCACCCTAGGGCAATTAAGTCAAACATCTATGTGGTGCTCTTTACCACAAAGATGTTTGACTTAAGACCTCCAGGGGGTAGGCGCTGTAGCTGGACGTGGCACATGCAATAGTCAGTTATCCACAGGACACTAAATCTGTAATTTCCTATAATTCCTATAATATAATTAAAATCCTCATTCACATGATGAAGAGGATTTGGTCAGTAGTTTCCTCCTCATCTTTCAGACCATTTTCGTCTGCTGGACTTGGCACCTTTTTATCTATCTAGCAAATAAATGGTTGCCGCGGGATCTTCAGACCAGTTTCCTCCCCCGTCTCTTGATAAGGTTTGATTTATTCGCTTTTTGATGATTCTAATCTTGTTTAATAATCAAAATCACGATCTTTAAAGTTTTTTAGCTCAAATTCCTCACCAGAGAATCGTTGTTCTTTATATGGATCTCCATAATAATGAAACCCATTTTGTTCCCAATATCCATTTCGGTTTTCCTTTAAAAATTCTATCCCACGAATCCACTTGGCACTTTTCCAAAAATAAAGATGTGGAACTACAAGACGTAATGGATAACCATGTTTCTCTGTTAAGGCTTTACCATTGTATGAATGCGCAAGAATAATATCATCTTTTAGCAAGTCCTCTAGTGGTAGGTTTGTTTGATAGTCATAGTCACCATGAACGACAACGTATTTTGCTTCGGGCTTAATCTCAAAATGGTTAAGTAAATCTTTAAACAATACGCCCTCAAATTCGTTATCAAATTTTGACCAACGCGTTACGCAATGAACATCGCATACTACTTTTTTCTGAGGTAGCGCCAATATGTCCTCAAATGTAAAAACTTTCTCCTCATTGATTTCACCAAATATCTTCAGGTCCCATTTACTAAGGTCGTCATAGATTGGCGTATCACCTACGGTAAGTATTGGAAATCTTTCTGTTAATACTTGACCCTGGGGGAGTCTATCTCCAAACCTTGCATCACGAGCAGGCGTTTTTGATTTCTTTAACCGTTCCGCTTTACTTATTGCCATTTCTATTCCTCCCTACTAAATATAAAAGCCTCTTTCAATTGAAAGAGGCTGAAGTAATATGCTTCGACCTCTTATCTTCCAGACAACTCTTTGTCTGTTGGAAGTAGCACCGTGCTTTTTTGCCGGTTGCCGGGCGTCATAGGGCCAAATCCCTCTGCCTACTCTTGATAAGAGATAATACTATGTAATTTTCTAAATATTCTTTACACATCTTACCTAAACTTTCACGAAATTGTCAATAGTTTTTTAAAAGGGCTGAATTCTAAAAATCGTCTGACTAGTAATCTATAGAATCCACAACTGATACGGTGATTTCCGCACCTTGAAAAAGAAAATCATTTTTCTATGTACGATGTAATAAGGCCAAAGCTTTCTTTTTTCCTGCTTATTTTCAGCTGTTTGGACTGGGAATACTTGTCCTACCGAAGACCTTTTACTTTCCACAAGACTTTGAATTCATTTCCTGATTTACAGCTTGCTTACAAGGAAGCCATTATAATGATACGTCGGACTTTCTATCAACCGCTTCGGTTAAAACGCTAAATTAGGAAGTATTAAATACAGTCCCATCCCACCAAATTATTGTTCACTATATAATTATCCGCATTTAGTCATTGTCACTTTACTCTTTATCTATTAAAATTAAGGTTTATTAACTCAAACTGCAGGTGACCCAATTGATAATTACAAAGGAATTCACAACTACCCCAAGTGGTACACAAAAGAGTATATCTGATGCAACACTTGCAGATACAACTACAAGTGTTGATTTAATAAATGACCAGGACAATGATGCTAGTTTCTTTCGTTCTTTAGAAGAACAGGGAATTAAATTAAATAAGCCACAAATTGATGCTGTCCGTCACTTTGATGGGCCAGCTCTTGTTTTAGCAGGAGCTGGAAGTGGGAAAACACGGGTACTTACATCTAGAGCGGGATATTTAATTACAATAAAAAAAGTAAGCCCAAAACAAATCATGCTAGTTACCTTTACAAAAAAAGCATCTGAGGAGATGAAACAACGAATCAGTCAACTATCCGGACTGAATGCGCAAATGGTAAATTCGATTACGATTGGTACATTTCATTCTATCTTTTTCAGACTTTTACGAAGTAAAGGTTTTAATCAACAAGTACTAAGTAATGAAAAACGAAAACAATTAGCAATCAAATTAATATTAAAAGAAAAACAACTACACGAAGCCTATGAGCCTGAAACATTACTAGCCATCCTGTCATCTTTTAAAAATAAATTGAAAACAGTAAGTGATATGCCATCAAAGACAGCGATAGAAAAAGAAATCAAAGACATCCTTAACCATTATGAGGACTGGAAAAAACAAAATAATTATATAGATTTTGATGATATGCTCACAGAATGCTATCACTTGCTCATTAACGATCAGCAACTGTTACAATCGATGCAAAAAAGATTTCAATATATTTTATGTGACGAATGGCAAGATACAAACCCAGTTCAATTCGAATTAATCAAATTAATTGCTAAACCACATAACAACTTATTCGTTGTTGGTGATGATGACCAAACCATATACAGTTTCAATGGAGCAGATAGTTCAATTATCCTTAACTATGAATCTCTGTATCCAACAGCAAATTGTCTAACACTAGATATAAACTATCGATCTACTGCAAGTATTCTTGGACTTGCCAACGAAGTAATTCAACTTAATACACAGCGCCATAAAAAGACCTTAAAAGCTACCAAAACGAGTGTGGAGTCACCACTTTATTCAAGACCAACTACAACGGACGATGAAGCGGTAGCTATTCTCAAAAAAATCACCGATGACGTTCAATCGGGAAGGCGTGACTATAGTGATTTTGCAATTCTACACCGCACAAACAGTAGTTCGCGTGCGATTTTCGATCAACTAGTTGTTCAAGGCATCCCATTCATTTCCTTTACAAAAGGAGAAACTTTTTATGAGCAACCGCTTGTAAAGCCTGTGATTGATTACTTAAGACTCTCCATACAACCTGACAACTTGAAGGCTTTACCTAGTATTTTACCTACTCTTTTTCTAAATCGTGAGAAAGCGATGTATCATATTGAGGCAGAGCAGTTGATTAATCCTAGACGTAACCCGCTTAAGCACCTCACTTCGCTTCGTGGGTTACAGCCGTTCCAAAAAAAGCAAGTGGAAGAACGGATTAGTATAATTAAAACACTTAAAGAAATTAAACCTACGCAAGCTATAAAAATGATTCGAAGATTTTATGATAATTACTTAGACGCAAATGAAAGAAAAAATGTCACGTTGCATAGGGAGATCATAATCGAAACGTTATCTGAGATTGAAGCGGCCTCTAGTAAATATACGACTGTAGCTGAATTCATTGAATTTGTTGATAATGTGATTGATAAAAATAAAGAAATGGAAACAATAAGAAGAACCCAAGACCCAAATGCTGTTTCGTTAATGACGATTCATCGCACAAAAGGACTTGAATATCCAGTGATTTTTTTAATTGGTGCTTCAGAAGGTATTCTGCCCCATAGTTCCGCAATAGAGGCAAGTGACCGAAAAGATTTAATTTCTGATCAAAAAGGTAAACATAAAATCGATGCAGCTATAGAGGAAGAACGGAGGCTAGCCTATGTTGCCATTACACGAGCTGAACAAGAACTGTATATAAGTTCCCCTAGTTACTACCGTGGTGAACAAGTCGAAGTCTCAAGGTTTCTTACAGATCCGTTTATGCCAAAAGCAGAGCAAACAAACAACAACACTAGTAAGAGTCAAGAATTAGTTTGGGATTGTACAAGCACTACTTGTAAATGTTGGATGCGTATCACAACGCAAGAGGAAACAGTACAAAACACAAGAGAGTGTCCCATGTGTAAAGGTGTCATGAAACACGCTGTTCGTAACCTTTAATTTACCACATAAATACTAGCAATAAATGAGCATAGAAAATCATTTCTATGCTCATTTTTTTAAATTAATAATTACTTTTATAAGTTATTTCGAAAACATCTGATTGACTAGGTTAGTATTTTTTCTATCCATGAATAATAAAACAACTATGGAAGAAAATATGACTAACTTACATAAAGGAGACAGTATTAATGAGAAAAACAACTTTATTATTTATCACATTAATTACGTTTAGCACATTGTTATTTGGTTTTAGCAATGAGACTTCCACGAATCAATATCATCCAGAAAAGGTGATGGAAGCAGAGGGCGATAAGGAGAATAAAACTAGTTTAGAAAAGGGAACAACAATTGTTTTGGCTACCATTAATGAGTTACACAACGTAGTAGAACGATCTCCTGAAAACACTAAAAAAATCAATACATTTGGCAAAGTATTAGATGAAAATTGGGACTTAATTGAGAAAAAGGTTGAAAAGAAATATCCTGAAGATTATAAAAACATTGAAGAAAGTCTTTACCCATTAATTGGGGAAGCACAGAAAGAAAAGCCTGACTTAACAAAGTTAACACAGTTAATTAAAGAAACAAGTGCAAAACTACTTACTTTCAAAGATAAAGTATCTGAATAAAGCAAACTTTAAAAACAGTGTGTGGCTATCCTCCTCGCACTGTTTTTTAGTACGTTAAAAAAAGCGCGGGGGGCCTTATAAACAAGGAAAAATCTTATTTTTGCGATGTCCGTCTATGTAGCAATCCTAAGACGAACATCTATGTGGTGCTCATTACCACATAGATGATTGACTCTAGGACTCAGTCGGGGTAGGCACTGGAAGCTTGATATCCCCCAAGATCAAATACTATCTCACTTGATTGCATCCTAGCTCAATACCGTTATTCTCCACATTCGACAAAACCATGTTTTTGTAAATTTTCTATTAAGAAAGCAGTTTTTGAGAGGGATTTCATATAATTAAAAGAAAGGTACAGTTGAAAGATTGATATAATCTGGGGGGGATTTCATTGAAAATATTAACATCTTTAAGGAAGCCTTTTATCATGAGAATATGGGAAAGTCATCCTAAGTTTTGGAAGTTTTTGATTGATTTTGGAATTTTAATTAAATATAAAACATTAAAAATACATAAGATTCCACAAAAAATTACGTTACCTAGTGCTCGTATCCTTTATGTAAATGCAAAAGAGAATCGTGGAAGAGCTCTGCTTATTAGCAACGGAACGACACAAAAAAGGCTACATCATTTTTGGACACATGCGGTAAAAGAATATAGGCCAGATTTAGTAATAGATGTCGGAGTTAATTACGGTGAGTGTATATTTTCTGCTACATATCCGTTAGAATCTAATATAATTGGTATTGAAGCAAACCGGAACCTTTTAAAGTATATTAACCGATCTAAAGACGCCCATCCTAACAAGGCACAAATATCAATCATAAATGCGATAGCATCAGATAAGGAACTAGATGAGAACTTTTTTTACATTGATAAGCATTGGTCCGGAACATCAACTGCTTCTTATATCCCTAAACATTCTTTAGTTGAAAAAGTTCCTGTCAGTTCTATAACTATTGATGGGTTCTTAGATAAAGATAAAAATAGATCCTACCGTTCTGTACTTTTCAAAGTAGATGTTGAAGGCTACGAAGCTTTTGTTCTAAAAGGAATGACAAACTTAATTACCAATAGTCCTTCTCTATTAGGTTTTATTGAATTTAATAGTGAATATATTACGAAATCTGGATATGATGTCGAAGTTTTTTTGAATTTTTTGCAAGAAATTTTACCGTTTATGTTTATAAAGAAAATGATACAGTTTTAAACGCAACTAATTTTAATTATCAAGACCTGATAAATTTGTTTGATACCAACTATATCCATACAGACTTTTTATTAATAAAAGACAATTCAATTCTTAGCAACCTTAAGCTTACAATTGACAAAAACTAACTAGAGTGTCATCTAGTTGATTTTTTCTATTTCCGAGTACATGTGATTTGTATCAATTCCATTCCACATCAAATAAAGATTAAGAAATGAACATAAACTAATCTAGATAAAACTCCAGTTAGATTCAATTTATTCACAATGCTCGCTATACTAATTAAATTCATATAAAAACTTAAAATTGCTAATCCTAAGCATAGTGTTCTAAGCAAATGATTGAATTGTTGTTGATTATTATTTTTTTCTTATTAAAAGAGTTTATACTCCATTTATACATGTGAATATAATAAGACTTTTGATTTGCTAACATCATATTCATCCTCCTAATATCAATGATTTACCCCTATATTTCACTAGGGGTAAATATAATAATGAAAGTTTTTCAAGTTTTCATTGTAAAAGTCAACCTATTTATGTTGAAATTAGTATACAATCATTTTAACTACCGTTTTAGAGAAAGGATGTAGATTGAATGGCGCGTTCTAATATGCATGTAATTTTACGGATTGAAATTGATAGACAACAAGTTACTTTTGGAAAGATCGCAACTGTAGTAAGTGAAGCAGGTGGTGATATGGTTGCTATTGATGTAATTAAAGAAGGACCTACGATAACCGTCAGGGACCTAACAATTCGTGTCAATGACGAAAATAATCAAAAACAAATCGTTAACGAAATCGATGCACTCCCCGGGGTAAGTGTAAAGCATGTATCAGACCGTACATTTTTAGTACATCTAGGTGGTAAGATTGAAATAAAATCTAAAATTTCTATTGACAACAGAGAACAACTCTCTCAAGTATATACTCCTGAAGTGGCAAGGGTTTCTAAAGCAATTGATGAAGACCCTATGCTTGCATATAACTTAACAATCAAAAAGAATTCAGTGGCAGTCATCTCAGATGGAACAGCTGTTTTAGGGTTAGGAAAAATTAAGCCCGAAGCAGCAATGCCTGTAATGGAAGGAAAGGCAATGTTATTCAAACAATTTGCGAATATAAATGCCTATCCTTTATGTTTAGATTCACATGATACCGAAGAAATAATTAGAATTGTTAAAGCACTAAGCCCTACTTTTGGTGGGATTAACTTAGAGGACATTGCTTCTCCCCAATGTTTTGAAATAGAAGAAAGATTAAAAAAAGAAATGAATATTCCAGTCTTTCACGATGATCAACATGGAACTGCAATTGTTGTTCTTGCAGGAATATTTAATGCTTTAAAGCTAACCAAAAAGAAATTAGAAGAGTGTAAAGTAGTCGTATGTGGAATTGGTGCTGCTGGGACAGCGATTACAAAAATGCTATTAAATGCTGGGGCGCGAAATGTAGTTGGTGTAGACCGAAATGGCGCAATTTCAAAAAAAGAAACATATGAAAATAAAATGTGGAACTGGTATGCGGAAAACACTAATCCATTTGAACAACAAGGTGATTTGTCTACTGTTATCGAAGATGCGGACATCTTTATTGGCGTTTCTTCGGCTGGGATACTGAAAGTAGAAGATGTTAAAAAAATGGCTAAAGAACCAATTGTCTTTGCATTAGCAAATCCTAATCCTGAAATTTCTCCTGAGGATGCAAGCCCATATGTAAGAATAATGGCAACAGGAAGATCAGACTATCCAAACCAAGTCAATAATGTCTTATGTTTTCCTGGAATTTTCAGCGGAGTCCTTGATTGCAGAGCAACATCAATTAATGAAGAAATGAAACTAGCCGCAGCGAAAGCAATCGCCTCGACGATTTCTGATGATGAACTAAATGAAGAATATATTATTCCGGGTGTGTTTAATACTCAGGTTGTACCGAAAATAAGGGATGCTGTAATACAGGCTGCATATGACACCGGTGTAGCACAAAAAGTCTAGCAGTCTAAATTAATCAATTGATATTGAATTTTGGATTGGATTTATCGTGGCCTTAATTGCTGTTTTCAGCATTTTCTTTAGAAATAGTTCACAATCTAGAAATAGAAAATTCTTATTCAGGATTGCTCTAATTGCTACCTTAATTGGGTTCGTTGGATTCACATTCTTTGGTTGGGGATTTTCTGAACTAATAGAGAAAGGGAAAATCGGTTTTATTATGCCGTCTTTCCCTTTTTTTCACTAAATTAATTTATACACTCTTGCCTCATACGGTCTTAAGCTAACCTCTCCTAATTTTTCCTGGGGATTAACTTCGTAATTACTTATTAGTAATTCATTATTCCTATCCGTTAAATGCTCTGGTAAGGTGAACGCAGCTTCTTCTGAAAACAGATTTGTTATAATTAGTATAATTTCACCTTCTAATGTCCTTGTATAAGCATAAATTTGATTATGGTCTTCCATTACCAAATCATAATTTCCATAAACAAGGGCATTTTCATTTTTTCTCATTTGTGCAAGCTTTTTATAATAGTGATAAATAGAATGTTCATCATTTAATGCAGTTTCTACATTGATTTCTGTGTAATTAGGATTCAACTTTAACCACGGTGTTCCTGAAGTGAAACCTGCATTTTCATTACCATTCCATTGCATTGGAGTTCTGGAATTATCACGTCCATTCTTCCAGATAACCTGCATCACTTCTTCATGTGTTTTACCTTCTTCTATTTCATTTCTATAAAGGTTTTTTATCGCTACATCATTATAATCGTCAATTGAATCAAACTTGACGTTAGTCATACCAATTTCTTGACCTTGATAAATAAAGGGGGTTCCTTGCATTAAAAAGTACATTGTCGCTAGACATTTAGCAGACTTTTCCCAATACTCCTTACTATCTCCCCAAGTAGAAACAGACCTTGGCTGATCATGATTTTCAAGGAATAGTGCATTCCATCCTAAATTTTCAAGTCCCTTTTGCCACTTTGTTAAAGTTTCTTTAAGCGTATGAATATCAAGACCACCATCTACGCTTTTCCCCCAAAGACCAAGATGTTCAAACTGAAAAATCATATTAAACTTTCCATTTTCTTGTCCTACCCATTCATCTGCTTGTTCAACTGTCACACCGTTTGCTTCCCCAACCGTCATGATGTCATACTTATCAAACGTTTCTCGTTTTAGTTCCTCAAGAAAAACTTGAATACCTTCACGATTCATATGCCCTTCAAAAGAAGGAGCATACTTTTTACACTCAGGATTAGGTACATCTGGAAATCCTGGAACTTTTTTTATATGTGAAATTGCATCGATGCGAAAACCATCAATACCTTTATCTAACCACCAATTAACCATTTCGTATAAATCATTTCGCACATGAGCATTTTCCCAGTTCAAGTCTGGCTGCTTCTTTGAAAATACGTGCATATAGTATTCTTCTGTTTTATTATCATACTCCCAAGCAGATCCACCAAAAATGGACTCCCAGTTATTTGGTTCCTTGCCTTTTTCACCAGGATGCCAAATATAGTAATCTCTATATGGATTATCAATAGAAGACCTAGATTCAATAAACCATGGATGTTCATCTGATGTATGGTTTATAACTAAATCCATAATTAGTTTCATACCACGACGATGTACTTCCTTTAACAATTGGTCAAAGTCTTCCATCGTTCCGAAGTCTTTCATAATACCTCTATAATCACTAATATCATATCCATTATCATCATTAGGAGAGCTATAAATTGGACAAACCCACAGTACATCGATACCTAAGTTTTTTAAATAATCCAATTTAGTTATAATACCTTGAATATCCCCTATTCCATCTCCATTTGAATCCATAAAACTTCGAGGATAAATTTGATAAGCTACTGCTTCTTTCCACCATATGCTGTTCATGATTTTCCTCCCTAACAAACCAAAACTGTTTTATAAAGCATTTTTGCAAAGTTATTAATTATTGTGACATTCTTTTTTTTATTCCCCAGTCACTCCTCTAGTGCAATCGATTGCACTATTTATTATCTTAACATCATATTGAATTCTGTCAATATATATTCTATATAAAATAAGATGTATATTTAAATTTATTTATTATCAAATAAAGGTACATATATATTAATCTCTTTTAGATTGATTAAATACCGCAATCGTTTGCATTATTACATTAAATAAAAGTGATGCAAACTTATCTATAAAATTATGCTTCGTTTATTACTTTATTCTTAAATTAATTTAATGCTACTCTTTCCATATAAAAAAGGAGATGTTGATACTAAATAGTATCAACATCTCCTTTTACATTAACATTATTTTGCTTTCTCTTTCTTTATTTGCTTACTTCTTAATTGTCCGCATGCTGCATCTATGTCAGAACCTTGTTCGACACGCACACCACAATTTATACCATTATTCAATAATGTTTCATAGAATTTAACAATCGATTCTTTTGTGCTACGTTGATATTGATTATGTTCATCAACAGGATTATAAGGAATTAAATTCACATAAGACAGATGACGTTTGTCCTTCAAAAGTTTTGCTAGTTGAATCGCTTCTTCTTTGTGATCATTAACATCCCGTAACAGTATATACTCAAAAGTAATTCTACGATTTGTTTTATCTAAATAATAATCTATTGCTGGCATTAGTTTTTCTAATGGAAATGCTTTGTTAATCTTCATAATTCTTGTTCGAAGTTCGTTATTTGGTGCATGCAAAGATACCGCCAAATTAATTTGAATCTCTTCATCTGCAAAATCGTAAATTTTATTGGCGAGGCCACTAGTTGAAACGGTAATATGACGAGCACCAATTGCAAGTCCATTTTGATCATTTACTACTCGGAAGAAATCCATCATATTTTTGTAATTATCAAAAGGCTCTCCAATACCCATAACCACAATATGACTAACTCGCTCATCTTTTTCCGCTTGATCAAGATGATGTTGAACTTTCATTATTTGTTCTACAATTTCACCAGATGATAAATCACGGTTTTTAGTTAATAAACCACTGGCGCAAAACGTACAGCCTATGTTACATCCCACCTGTGTTGTCACACAAACAGATAAGCCATAATTAAATCGCATTAATACCGTTTCAATTAGATTGCCATCCTCTAATTCGAATAGAAACTTAATTGTACCGTCTTTTGACTCTTGTTTTATCGCTTGCTTCAGTGTTTGTATAATAAAATTATCTTTCAATAATTCAGTGCATTCTTTATTCAGATTCTTCATGTCATCAAAATCTGTTACACGCTTTTTATATAGCCAATCCCATACTTGTTGTGCTCTGAATTTCTTTTGACCATGATCAACAATCCATGCTGTTAATTGATCAAAAGTCAATCCATATATAGACGTTTTTTCCATTTTAAAACCTCTTTTCAATCGTTCCCTATTAATTCTACCTATCTATACTACCTACATTGTGCCAATGTATCAACCCATTTATGACCAAAATATCAATATTACATAATCTAGACTTCATTAAATGGGCAATTGATTATCAGTTTTCACTTTTTTATAAGTCTGTTTTATAAATATATAAAACCAAATTGTGATTGGTTGTAGTGTTAAATAGTAAGTAAATGAATAGGATAAATGCCAACTTTTATAGCTAAAAACCTCTAACAACAAGTTTAAACCCTCGAACAACGTTCCAAATATTGTAAAGACAATAACATACAGTAACGTTCCATATCCAGAAATGTTAAATTTGTCATAAACATAAATAAACAAATA
This sequence comes from Aquibacillus rhizosphaerae, assembly GCF_030282825.1. Taxonomy (GTDB): domain Bacteria; phylum Bacillota; class Bacilli; order Bacillales; family Amphibacillaceae; genus Aquibacillus_C; species Aquibacillus_C rhizosphaerae. The sequence goes on along the minus strand of NZ_JASTZU010000063.1, from coordinate 336,427 downwards.
AGCAAAAGGACCATAAAATATATACGTTAATAGGTCGAATAATTCAAACTTTCCTGAATCCATTACATCATACATATCAAATAACAAACCAGACAATATATGATCTGATAGTCGAGCGATTACTGCAGGAAATGTTATCAATAAGATAGTTATACTCAGGGGAAAACGTTTTGGTAAAATAATTACCACACTGTATAATACGATTAGCCCAATCAATATAAAACTTTCGTTTAGATCAAAATTCTCAGGCAATATCATTTTTAGATTACTCCTTCTTTTATTAATACATTTCTAAAAATTATATAAGCAAAGAAAGCCAAAATTCCTGAAAGTGTTAATCCGACGATAGATTGCATTGGAAGCCAGTTAATATATTCAATTACTTTCCAACTCACTAATATATACTCAAAACCATATGCTATGATGTGTACAGAGCTAATAAAAGAGGTCTTATAAGCCCTTTTAAAGAAGTCATGTACTGAATAATAATTAAAAAAAGAAATGGTAAGATAATTTCCTCAAAAAGTAAAAACATTATTAATGATTGATTGCTTTCCCCAATTTTCCATACGTGTAAATTTACATAAAAAATCGAAAAATAACTCGTGAATAAAAACTGCAACACCATAAACAAAAAAATATTTTCAAGTGAACTTAACTTTTTTTTGAGACAAAAAAAGTAATTGTTACTATTATAGATACATTTAAAAAAATTAGAAATTTCATATAACCAGTCACCAAATCTTTTTAATTTTAATTATATGGTACCCTAGATAATTATTTCTTATGAAAAAAGCACTTAATTCCTTCGATAAAAATTTATAAAGAAACAACCATCAAAAAATTACTAAACACTATTTGCTATATTTAAATATTAATGCTATAATAAATTTAGCTATTTTGTTCGACAAAACACTTCAAGTAACAATGCAACGTGAAAGTTTTCGTTTTGGAAGCAAGAGCAAGAATAGTAATACATTGTGTGGAAGATCCACACTAGGAGGAAAAGTAATATGGTAACAGGTACAGTTAAATGGTTTAACGCAGACAAAGGTTTTGGATTTATCGAAGTTGAAGGACAAGACGACGTATTCGTTCACTTCTCTGCTATCCAAGGCGAAGGCTTTAAAACACTTGAAGAAGGTCAAACAGTTTCTTTCGAAATCGAAGAAGGTAACCGTGGACCACAAGCAGCAAACGTTGAAAAGAACTAATTTCAGCTAAGCTGTTAAAAAGCGAACTCTTTATGAGTTCGCTTTTTTGTTTATAATAAAATTATAAACTTTGCTACATAGGAATAATAGCCACATCCAAACCTCTAGGATAAATTAGTTTGGACCTCTTAATCATTTTATCTAAATTATATTTTTTACTCTGCCAACCTGTCCATCTTCTAACCGTACTTTAATTCCATGAGGATGGTTCGGTGATTTTGTTAAAATTTCTTTAACAATCCCACGCGTTAGCTTCCCACTCCGTTGATCTTGTTTTAATACGATATCCACACTAATTCCAGCTGCTATATTTTTACGTTCTGTTCCATTCATTGTATCAGTCCTCTTCTATGTTTTTTTCTTATGTTGCCATGTAGCATCGATATCCATGTGGACAAATGGAATTTCTGTATCTACCTCACCAGTAATTTTATTATAAGGTATATCTTCTCCCCTAAGCCAATTGGAGAAATTAAACTCTGCAGGCTGTTCATTACTACCTAAACCAATCCAAGCTACTTTTTGTTTTGGAAAATATGCTGATGTATGTATGGTCCCTGCCCAATTTCTATAATCCGTAGAAAAAATACCCTTATCAATATCATTCATTAACCGGTATGCTTGATATCCATCAGTCAAACTATCTTGTTTTTTTTCAATAATCTCCATTCTCCTTTTGGAATCAACCAGATAATTTCGATTTTCATGCTTCATTATTTCAAAGTGGTTGGTACAAACACTAGCCCGACGAACCTCAACTCCCCGAGGCGATGCTTCCACAATAATTGTTTCAGAAGTTTGGTCATAGACAGTGTAACTGAATGAATGACGGTGCGGAATTTCTTTTAGCATGTCAACCGCTTCATAAACGTTTGCACAACTTTCTAGTACTAGTCTACCTATCATCGCACAAATGAAACCATCCCCAGGCTTTTTTCGATGCATGAAATTGTACCCAAGTACCAATCCTTTTTCATTCATCCCATCAGGACGCCCAGTTATACGCTGACTCGGTCCCATACTTGCATAACCTTGATCTGTAGGTTGGTAAAAAACGCATCTCCCTTCATATGTTTTTGGATGATAATCATAATTACGAACGAAGTAATCCTTACCAGTAACTATAGAGCATCCAGACTTCACATAATCTAGCCGGTATCCACCAAACTCCTGTAAAACTTGCTCCATCGGCCACTTTAAAGCATCTCTGATTCCTATTAATTCGTCCCAGATACCCGGAGCAAATCTTGTTATTGCTTGTTTAGCCTCTTGCTCTTTAATTGTAAATCGAGGACGCCTTACCTTCCATTGCTTCTCCCGATTTATTAGAATAAGTGAGTCTTTTATTTCTATACCTTGCTTGTAGCCAAAATCATAATGATTACCCCGAAATTGTACGATATTGCTATATATTTGCTTCATTACCTGACCTCTTTTACTACAATTTAGTTTCCTGAAATTTAAGATTAACGGAAAGATCTACGAATAATCAACTAATCAAGCAGTTTGGAACAAATTTCATTGGAAGTTATCCATTAACCAGAGAATAATAAGAGCATTACCTAAAAAGGAGTGGCGTTAACTTGGCTAACGACTGTTTTTATTGTGATGATACCATAACAGATAATTCCTATCACCACATAAGTTTTTTCCATAATCAAAACGAACGCGAGGAAACACTTTGTGCTGATTGTTATAAAGAGTGGCTTCAAGGCATAAAAGAATAAGTTTTCTACTATAAGCGATTAACAAATTGTATTTTGCCTAATAACTAAAAGTACCTATCAAAAAATAGGATAGGCACTTTTAGTTAAAGATTCAACTATTCACTCATTTAAATGTAATGACTTTTTCTAAAAATGGCTTTGTATTTTCAACTACAGCTAAATTGGTAACAATCCAGTCCATTTCACTTGAAACAATTTCTCTAATAATTTGAACAGATTGAGTATGATTAGTAGGTGTTAAACATTCAAATACTTTTCTCACTTCCACTGACAATCGTTTAGTGAGAGAGTCTTCTATTATTTTTAACCCTAGTTGTGCTCGATTAGGTTTATAGCGATGGAGCAACACCCTGGCGAGATGAGTCATAGCATGATTAAGCATCACAACCGCCCAAATATCATTACCTCTTGAAACCGCTTTGTGATATCGAAAAAGAAACCATGCTACATCATTCACATCATCTTGAAATTCTTCTTTAGACAATGTTAAATTCTGTGTTTCACGATACTTATCCAGACGCTTATCTGGATCATATAGAACCTTGAAATAATCTTTTTCCAAAAAAGTCTCCTCTGTTACTGTAAATAAATCAATATGCAACAAGTTATCATAGACGGCAATGATTTGTGGTGCAATTATGAATATATCATCATAAAATAGCAACTGACGATAAGCCTGTAAATGGCCCAGGCGATGCTCAAGAAATTGACTTTTATCTTTGTCATCGATGAGACAATAAAGATCAATATCTGAATTCTCATCATGCTCATCTCTTCCCATCGAACCTTTTAAAAATAAAGATTTAACCAATTTATCCTTTTTCAAACTTGATACAATTTTGTCTAAAGCATCCTCTTGCTTCATATTAGCTCATCCTTTTCACAAACATTCTATAGGCTAAATTCAGCTATCAAAACTCAGGCTTTTTCAATTATTTTCATCAATTGTTCCGTCGTTAAGATTGTTGCAAATTCGTCATGTAGGGTAGCTATCGTTATATTGTGTATCGTTTTAGGATCATATTGATTTCCATGGTGGTCTTTCATAGCAAAAGCTGCTGTTGCATCTGAAACTAAGTACGTATCAAACCCAAGATTCCCACTCATTCTTGTCGTGGTTGATACACAATGCGGTGTCGTCAAACCAACTATAACAACTGTTGAAATATTATTGTTTTTAAGATACACTTCCAAATTTGTGCCAATAAAGCCACTGTTTACTTTCTTTGTAATAATCAGTTCGTTTTCATACGGTTTTACAATCTCCTTTATTTCAAAACTTTTTTTGCTTGGGTGAAATAATGAACTTAGATTCTCAGAACTATGTTGGATATGAATAACAGGTAAGCATTCCATTCTCCAAGTATTCAACAATTTTTTAATATTTTCCTCTGCATTTAAATTATTACGTTCTCCCCACTTTTCATCCTCGAACGCCTGTTGAACATCAACAATTATCAACGCTGCATTTTCCATATTCAATAGAACTTCCCCTTTAAAAGTATTTTTACAACTCTATTTAAATCACAATTAAAAAATCACTAACATACACTGCGTTCCCAGTAATCTCAACATCATACTTCCCATCAGTTTGCGAAACATTAACGACAACCCGGCCATCTTTTCCAATTTCATGACCTTGTTCTACAATGAGGTTAGTTGATTGACCATTGCTTATGTATTTAACATAGTATGCACCCATTACCCCAGAAGCTGTGCCAGTGACTGGATCTTCTTTAGTACCTGAAAAAGGAGAAGAAAAATGACGCGCATGCATCGATGCATTAGTATCATAAGTTTCTAGACAAAAAGGATGAACAGATGCTTTCGGTATCTCATTTAAGATAGAAGGAAATAGATTGTTTTTTGGATTCATTTTTTTGAAGCTTTTCAATTCCTTAATAGGAACTAACAATGTCCAAACTCCAGTACTTCCATATAAAACTGGCAACTCTTCTTCTATATGGTGCTTTTCCAATCCTAATGATTTTGCTAGTTCATTTATGGAGCCATTAAACTTTTCAAACTCCGATACCCCCTGACTCATTGTTATCCGAATATCATGATTTGTTAATGATTTTATGCTAATTCGTAAAATTCCCGCTTTGGTTTCGATTGTTACTTTATCTGGTTGATTAACCAGAAGACCATGCGACCATAACGCAGAAATTGTTGCCATGGTCGCATGACCACATAAGTTCATTTCATGACCTGGAGTGAAGAACCGAATTCTTAAATCAGCTACAGTAGAGTTAATTACAAAAGCTGTCTCATTAAAGCCAACCTTAAAAGCTATTTCTTGCATCTCATTCTCCGTTAAGTTCTCCCCATTTAATACAACTCCTGCCGGATTGCCTTTACCTGGAACCTCGCAAAATGCATCATAATGATATACCTTAACTGTTTTCACTTTTCATCTCCTCCACCGTGAAACGATTTTTTAATTCCTAGTTTAATAGTAGCAGAAATATAACATCTTAATAATAGATCTATATCATATTTACAAATAGTTTTTTGTTATTGCTCCGGTAATTCTCTTATTTACTTAGATTATATGCTACATTCAAAATAATTCCAGTCCTATCAAAATTAGATCCGTAATACGTTGTATATTCTCTTATTATATCGATTCCTTAAACTTCTATCTTTTAAAGACAATCAATCTAGCACACTTTCAATAGAATAATCCTACTATCACCGTTCGTGTCTTCCAGTATCAAAGCTAGTTATTAAATAGCAAGTTTCCTTAATCAATTATCGAAATCTTTCGGCGACTTAAGATTTTTTGACATTCCATTGGTAATTTCTCTAGATGAAAGGTAATAAGGTTTACACATATCTTATGCATATAGAAGCTACAATCACGTTGGGACATTACAACAGCATTACCTAGTTATACTCCTCTGATATTCAAGAAAGAAAGCAGTTTAGTTCCATTTAAAAACTAATTTCTAATATTTCGACAAATATTTCCCCGGAAATATAAAATCGATATTGAAACAAAAAATAACTTTCAACGCTGTATTTCTACAAATACAATTTCAAGAAATTAATGAGATACCTTTACCATATCCTACGACAATAATCGCCGTAGGTAATAGACAATAATTCAAAACATAATGTCTGCCGATACTTTATTTTAATACATCAAGTGGTACAGCATGCAATTCCCAAAGCAGGATAATCCATAAGATAGAAATCCCCCACGCTATAAGCGGCTTTTTAAAATGTAGTCGTAATACAATAAACATAACAATGTCAAAGATTACTGACCAACTAATACTCCAAGTATGATGATGATTGATTAATCCAATCTTCAAATTAATCATTTCCTTACTTATAAATAAAATCACCCAAATAGTAATCCATTGTACCTGCTTCACTTTGAATTTAGGGTAGTTACCAAGAAACAAAAGAATTAGTGCGGGATACACGATCAAATAATTCATTATAGATATATACGTATGTTTGGACAAAATACTTTTCCCAAAAACCGTTTCTTCAAATGACCACATTGGATAATCATAAAAAAGAAAATTATATAAGATATCAATCAATATTATAAATAAAATTGTTGGATAATAGGCTCGCCAATTTCGCCAGTCGCCCCACTTTAAGCCCGCAAGCAGAAAAGCGAATGAATATATAAAATACATTTTATCATTCCTACAGTTTTTTAATTAGTATGCCTTTAGGTGAAATAAATATAAATTTATATACAAATTAAATAAAAAGAGTCAGGAGAAATGTTCCCCTAACTCTTTTATCAATCTTTTAATCACTTAATATCTCCTCTAATTCAATGCACCATAAACAACATTTCTTATCCTCGGTTGATGATATGCCTCAAAGTTAGGTAACATTTGTTGCATATAAACAACAGACAATTCTTCTTTTGGATCTATAAAAACATATGTACCTGCTAATCCTGACCAACCGAACTCCCCAACCGAACTATTACTACCCCCAACTTGGCGGTTAATCATTACTCGAACACCGAGTCCATAACCATAACCATTTTCATAATTCCAAAAAACATCTGGTAACAATGCATCTGATAAATGATTAGAAGCCATTAATTCTATCGTCTTCTTACTCAATATTCTAACTCCGTCTAATGTTCCACCCATAGCAAGCATGTGTGCAAAACGACTATAATCATGAAGTGTAGATAATAAACCTGCTCCACCACTTTCAAATACAGCCATTGGCTCAGAGGAAGAGTCTATTTTTGTATTTTTCGTCATTGTACCATCCTCTGCACGATCATATATACTGCACAAACGCTCCTTTTTATCTTCAGGAATCTTAAAGAAAGTATCTTCCATACTAAGTGGTATGAAAATCTCTTCTTTCAAAAATTCGCCAAATGTTTTGCCTGTGATCACTTCGATGAGTGCCCCTAATACATCATGACTTAACCCATATTTCCAGTGCGTACCTGGGTCAAACTCTAATGGAACAGTTGCTAACGCTTTCGACAAGGTCCTAACTGCAGTTTGTTCTCCTTGTTTTTGTTCCTTATGAACTACCGCCATAACTTTACTTACTTGACGTTCCACTTCTGTATTATTTCCACCATACGTAATACCTGAAGTCATTGTAAATAGATCTTTAATTTGAATCGATTTACTAGCTGGAGAAGTTTCAATTGTTCCATTTTTCAGGGAACGAAAAACTTGAATCGATTTAAACTCAGGTAAGTACTCTTCTAAATTGTCAGTTAGCAGGAAGTGTCCACGCTCATATAACATTAGTGCTGCAACACAAGTTACAATTTTAGTCATTGAATATATTCGATAAATCGTATTTACTTCAATTGATTTTTTCGTTTCCAAATCAGCTACTCCAAAATAGCCCTCATACAACCTTTCATCACGTTGTATAACCGAAAGAGCACATCCAGATGGACCATTCGCTATAAACTTTTCTAATAATGGATTCAATCTATCTAATTTATTCATGTATTTTCCCCCTTTTTGTAAACGCTTTTTTTATATAATATCACATAATTTATAGTGAAAAACAATTAGATTACAAAACAAAAAGAGAATGAATATTATCATCCTCATTTTAATTTATAAATTATTTTCTTAAGAATAAATCCAATGACTACTCCTGGAATTACCGATAACATCGGTAACCAAACGGGTCCCAATAAAACGCCAAACAGCTTCACTTTAGAAGCATACATCAAGCCAACCGTTACAAAGTAAGCTGAAAAAACAAATGGCAGGAAATCATAAGCCCCTTTTCCTCCGCCCGCATCGTAAAAAGCATCCCACATCGCAAAAAAATATAAGCATGGATAGAACATAAGCCAGCCAAAATCAGTTTGAGCTAAAGCTAAGTGCGTTTCACCTAAAAAGCTAAAACGTATCACTTCATTAAAATTCGCTTGTACATTGACCAAGAATTCCAAACCAATGAACACAATTCCTTTTATATATTTTTGGTTTAAAATTTGACCAAACCCCGGAAGGGCAATACTCCAAAGCAACACTTCTTTTGCTTTCACATTCTTAAACCTTCCGCATTTTTATTAATAAAAGTGTCCATTAACTTTAGCTGTAAACTGATATTGATAATATATATAATCAGAGCGATTTTGCTAGTTACATAAAGATATTGGCATGGTTCATTTCTCAAAAAAACGCTTATCAGTTCTGGCTTTTTTATTTTCATGAGGTTACCTCCAATATATGTATAAAAGTATCATTCCCTTCACTCAATAATTTATTTAAAAAATCGGAGTATGATTTCTTGCTAAAATTTAACTGCTTACATTGCATTTCTTATTTATTACGGTACAGTAAAATAATAAGTTATATTCTTGAAAGTAGGCTTTTGCATGAATAATATTACGTCTAAAAAAACAAATAGACCTTTAGTACTAAGTGCATTAGTAATAGCTATGTTTATGGCTGCAATTGAAGGTACCATTGTCGCTACAGCTATGCCTAACATCGTTGGAGATCTTGGCGGCTTTTCATATTATAGTTGGGTATTTTCAGCTTTTTTATTAATGCAAGCTGTCACAACACTTATTTATGGAAAACTTTCTGATTTATTTGGCAGAAAGCCAATATTTGTTTTTGGGGTGATTATCTTTTTAATTGGCTCCTTTCTTTGTGGAATTGCCACTACAATGACAATGCTCGTTATTTTTCGAATTATTCAAGGTATTGGAGCTGGTGCTATTCATCCCATCGTCACAACAATTGTTGGTGACATGTACACGATGGAAGAAAGAGCAAAGGTTCAAGGATACCTAGCAAGTGTTTGGGGAATATCTTCAGTTCTAGGGCCATTGGCCGGTGGGTTTATCATTCAGTACGTTGATTGGGCTTGGATTTTCTGGATGAATATACCACTAGGTATTATTGGTATTTTTGGTGTTGTATTATTCTTACACGAAGAAGTTACTACAGAGAAAAAATCAATAGATTACATAGGTTCAAGTTTGTCTTTTATCACTATTTCATCGCTCATCATTGTGTTGGTTCAGGGTGGAGTTGCTTGGTCATGGATTTCTCCACAAATACTCCTTTTGCTTACTACATTTATAATTAGCTTGATCCTATTTATATGGCAAGAGAAAAGAACTATCGCACCCATGATGCCATTGCATCTATGGAAAAATAAACTTATTACAATCGCAAATTTAGCAACCTTAACTTCCGGAATGATTATCATTGGATTATCAAGCTTCTTACCGACCTATGTTCAAACTGTCATGGGACATTCAGCTATCGTTGCCGGCTTTACACTTTGTACGTTATCGGTTGGTTGGCCTATTGCTGCAACAATTGCAGGACACTTAGTCTTAAAAATCGGTTTCAGACCCACCGCAATACTTGGCGGAACATTCTTGTTAATCGGAGGTATCTTATTTCTTTTTCTTGATCCTACTAAGGGTCCGATTTATGCAGGCTTTAGTTCTTTTGTAGTTGGAATCGGTATGGGGTTATCTAGTACTACTTTTATTGTATCTATACAAAACAGTGTTAGTTGGAAAATTCGAGGTGTTGCTACATCATTAAATATGTTCATGCGAATAATAGGAAGTGCACTAGGTGCCGCTATCTTAGGTGGAGTTCTTAATACACGCTTACAGCAGGTATTGGTCAAAAACAGTACTGTCGTAGGTGGTAACCTCGAATTAAGTAGCCCCGATGTATTATTAGATGAAACAGCTAGAAATACGTTATCTCCAGAAGTCTTAGACATATTAAGTAATTCATTGAATCAAGGATTACACGCGGTATTTATTGGCTTATTTATCATTGCCGTTATTACTTTTACAATTACAATATTTTTTCCAAATTTAAAGGGAAATAGCTAGTCTCATCAAATAGAGGTACATATTTGCAAAAATACGAGGTCATTTCCCCATACTGTGTTTTTGAATCAAATATCAAACTATAACATCTATTTCATAGTTAGCTGATTGATTCGTTAATTGTATCTATTCGTGGCTTAAACAATATCAAAGATGTCTTTTATGATTTTCCCTATCCCTCTCATTAACCACACAACCATTCTAATCGGAAATAATAATAATTCAGGTATCCAAAAAAGCATTTCTAAAAAAAATTCAGCTATATTGCCTCTCCCATCATTCTTTTTTCTTTTTATTTTTCTTCTCAAGATAACACCTCATTTCCGATTATTAACTGGATGTATTATTAGAAGCGACAGATACGGCTGCGACTCCAGCTATCATAGTAGCCTGCTGTGCTTGTATAATTGTTTCAATCGTTGTATAAAGACCTGTTTCTAGTAACTCATTATTTGTTAATTTTTCGCTAATCACCAAGTTAACAGCCATCATAAAATTAATTTCCTTATGCCATTTAAAGGTCTTATCTTGATTAAGTTGATCGACAGTTTTTACGACTAAACTAACTTCTGCTCTACTATCTTCTAATAAAGAGAGCATGCCTATTTGAGGATAGTTAGCTGCTTTTGGTTTAATGCCTTGTCGTTTTAATTCACCATAAATATTCTCACACCTTTCAATAAGCACTTTAGCTTCTGCATTTGAATCAATCGATAATATATGACTAAGAAATTGTAAATCGTTTCCTTTCGTAAAGCTTAATTGACTAAGTTCGTTATAATATTTTTCCACCCGTATCATTAAATCTTCAACCGAACCATCTAACTGAGATAATAAAACTGCTAAAGGATAATCATTTTGTGTAGTGAGAAAAACATGCTCTTGTTTCATCCCCTTATAGATTGCCAGGGCTTTCTCGATTTGATTTTGTCTATTAGATGACTCTTCTCCATTACCAAGTAACACGAGCGCAGCTATATATGTAAATGAGCCTCTTTTAAATTTACTATCTACTAGTTGCTCATATAACATAATCATTTCTTGAAATTTTTCTGTTGGATTTTGGTAACGAACATCTAACATTGCTGCTGTTGTATAACGTTGCTGTGATTTAAGCGTAGAAAACATGCCTACATTTCGTTTTATATATTCACTTACATCATTAAACTGATTAAATTCAAATCGACGGTTATTTACCACGTACAATGCAGAAATCATCATTAAAATTCGATTATCAGAAACACGCCATTTTAGTTCTTTTTTTAACTGCGCATACGTTTGTTTGTATTGATCAAGTTTCGCTTGGACTTTTTGCATTGTGTTCATCCTCTCTAAATCCTGATACTAATTATTACGGTAAAGATAGAAAAAAGTTTCGTTTAAAAAAGAAAAGCGCAACTCAGCTTTTACTGGATTGTGTACTGTAACATTTTAAAACTCAGGCGCTGCAATTGCCCCCTTGTTGGGAATCGTTTTCATTAAAACCCACCGTAAAAACAGTGATTTTATTAACAAACCTAATATAGCCTTTTTCAAAGTAAATCTCCTAGAATTCCAAAAACAGTTAACCGCTTACACTTATATGAGCAAATAAAGGTGTTCATTATTTATAATCAATAAATTCGTTAATGATTGGATTTAATAATATTGTGTATTTAAAATTAGTTAGATTATTCAGTTTTCAATAAGGTTAACGATATATTTGTAACTTATTAAGGTTGACTGTTGAATCTAATTCTCTTAATGCTTAATTCCCATTTTCATTATCAAATGGGATTTTTAGTTCTTTAATTTCTTTTATCAACTCGATTATTATTACCCCCCCTCAAATCATTTTTTTAAAATTATATATTAGTTTGGCTTAACAATTTTTCCACTCTTTTTTTCACTTCAATCGGTAAAGACTGTTGCAATGCTTCTTCTAACAGTTGTGGATATACAACCCCATTAGCTCTTAAAAAATCTTCAATAAGCAACGCTTTTTCTTGTTTATATGGAATTAACCAATATAAGATATACCAATCTTCTAGTGTACATAAAGGGACAATCATCCCGTTTATGTCTTTATGAGTTATATTGGCTTCTTTTTGCAGTGATAATTTATAAATCCCTTCGTCATGTTGTATTGTAAATCCACCCATGACATCAATATCAATCCCATTAATCCTATATTTAGAAAAGTCTATTGTACGAAAAGGATAAAAACTAAATGCATTTTTCGGTTCACCAATCGATGACAATATTTCGTTTAATTTGGTGACATTAGTTTCATCTACCAAGATATCTATATCATTTGGTTTATCAATTATTTCATAAAAACTAAGTAGAAGTGAACCACCAACTGCCCACGTGATATTCATGTGTTTTAATCGGTCGACGATAAAAGATAATGTATTTAGCATATTACTTCTTCCTCTCAGTATTTCTAAGTACCATTCACACCATTATGCCCAAGACTATAACAGCATTTTTTTAACAAAAAATGTCTTTCCAATTAATATACAATTGGAGAGACATTTTATTATTTGAACGATGTAACAGAATCCTGTGCCTATTTACATCACTTATTATCTTTACTTTCAATATTCATTTATTCACTTATACTTCAGATTGTTTATAAGAGCTCGCTAACTCAATAACCATCGCACCCATTTTAGGATTTTCTGGTTCGATAATCCGTTTAACACCATTTTTCTCTAACTCTTTGGATGTTACACTACCTATAGATACTGCTTTTACCTTTGTTTGAAAAGCATTTACAATACTACCCTTATCTTCTAGTCCACCAAATAGATTTTCAACTTGAGTTTTACTCGTAAAAAGAACTGCGTCCAATGTAAGTTTTGATATTTTGCTTCTTAAGCTTTCAAGCGTATCTTTTTCTGGCTCCACGTAATAATAAGGTGTGGATCGGTATAATGAAATTGGTAATGTATTAAGTTTTTCAATTAAGTTGTCCTCATTCTTATTGTATTCTTGCAAAAAAAACTTACTTCCTGTAATCTCCTCATCACGCAGTCCTTCAATCAATTGATCCATCGTACCATTAGGGGAAACAAAATCCGGCTTTAAACTCCATCCCTTCAGCCATTTGATCGTTTTACTTCCACGAATCGCAAGCTTTGTTTCTTTTAGTTTTTCGATAAAATCATTGCGAATTCCTAATCTTGTCGCTGCGTCTTCCAATGCTTGTGCTCCTATTCCTGTTGTAAGCATAACCCAATCAAATTCATGATCAATTAAATATTGTACTTCTTCTTCTGCTTGCCGCTCATTTAGTAGACGTTGTCCTTGAATCGATTGAATTACGGGGATACCACCTTTTTTACGAATAATTTCACTGATTGCTTCTGACTTTCTATCCGCTGCTATTCCTATCCTTTTGCCTTCTAGTTCTTTCATATCAACTACTCCTTTATCGCTGATTAGCCACTCTACAAGAGCGTGACGTGTTTCGTATTCCTTTCATTTAAAGCGTTAGATAAAATTATATAACTATTGTTTTTAATCATCTTACTAGACATGTTCTTTAAAAATAAATTCTTAATACTCGTGACATTGCTTCCTATAGTATACGATACCCATTAGATAAGTTAAAGAAATGATCATTCTATTTTTCTATCAGCATAGAAAAATTTTACCTGTTAAAATCAAGGGGAAGATGCTTGTTTTTGCAAATATCGTATTAATAATTTTATATTTTTTATATTTTACTATTGAAACACCGTATAATTTAGTGTAAAGTACTAACAAATGCTTTACCATTAAATTACATACAAATAATCTTATAACTTATCAAGAGAGGTTTAGGGACTGGCCCGATGAAACCTCAGCAACCAGCTATTAAAAGCCCGGTGCTAATTCCAGAAGGTGAATATCGCCTAACAGATAAGAAGAATGTTATCTATTAAAGAGCCTTCTTCTTATGAAAGGTTCTTTTTTTAATGTTTACAAGACCCTTACAGTACAGTGTTGAGTAGTTAGACTATAACTGGAGCGTTAATTTCTAAGGAGGAATTTTTAAATATGGTTGCATTTGATGATCATTTAGAAACAAAACTAGTCCACGGAGCGAAAAAACAAACGTCACAATCTGAAACCGGTGCTGTAAATGTACCCATCCATCTATCATCTACTTTTCATCAGAAAAGCTTTGATTCGTTTGGACCTTATGATTATAGCAGATCAGGAAACCCTACTAGAGACGCATTAGAAGAGATTATCGCGGATTTAGAAGAAGGAACAACCGGATTAGCATTTGCTTCTGGCATGGCGGCTATTTCTGCTGCATTCATGCTCGTTTCAGCTGGTGACCATGTACTCGTTTCTAAAGATGTTTATGGTGGAACTTACAGACTTACTACAGAATTACTGACACGCTTTAATATTGATCATACCTTTGTTGATATGACAAATTTAGAAGAAACGGCAAAGGCAGTCCAACCAAATACAAAAGTAATTTATGTTGAAACTCCAGCAAACCCTTTAATGAATATAACCGATATTGAGGGTATCGTAAAAATTGCCAAAGCAAACAATTGTCTAACCTTTGTTGATAACACCTTTATGACACCTTTATACCAAAAGCCATTAAATTTAGGAGTAGATATTGTCTTGCATAGCGCAACTAAGTTTTTATCTGGTCATAGTGATGTTGTTGCAGGTCTTGCAGTAACTAGAGATAAACAGCTAGGTGAAAGGCTTAAATTTATCCAAAACACGTTAGGGTCTATCCTTGGACCTCAAGATTCTTGGCTATTAATTCGGGGAATAAAGACGTTAAGTGCACGTTTAGATAGATCGACAGAATCAGCGAAGAAAATTACTGACTTTTTATTAAAACAGTCAATTGTTGAAAAGGTATATTATCCAGGATTAGAAAGTCATCCAGGTTTTTCAATCCACCAACGACAGTCAACAAGTGGCGGCGCTCTCTTATCTTTTCGTTTACCCGATAGAGAAACTACAAAAGCATTTGTTGAAGCAATAAAGTATCCTGTTTTTGCTGTTAGTCTTGGGGCAGTTGAATCGATTCTATCATACCCTGCCACAATGTCCCATGCAGCAATGCCAAAGGAAGAACGTGAAGCCCGGGGAATTACAGACGGTTTGTTAAGACTTTCTGTTGGCTTAGAAAATGTTGATGACCTAATAGCAGATATCAAGCAAGCATTACAAGTTGCAGTTAATCAACATACTCCTGAAACATCTATTTAAGCGCTAAATTTTGTATGACAAAACATTAATGAAAGAAGGAATTATAAATGACTCAAACACAACAATCCAATAAAGTTAATAACAAAATAGGTCCATTCCGCGCTGACCATGTAGGTAGTATCCTACGTCCTGAATCACTTAAAAAGGCACGCAAACAACGGGCTGCTGGTGAAATTACTGCCGAACAACTAAGAAATATTGAAGATGAAGAGATTATTAGAATTGTTGAAAAGCAAAAGGAAGTCGGCTTACAAGCTATAACAGATGGCGAATTCAGAAGAACATGGTGGCACCATGATTTTCTTGAAGGGTTTGACGGAGTAGAAGGCTTTGAAACCGACCAAGGAATTGCATTTCATGACGTAGAAACGAAACCACGCGCAATTAAAGTAAACGGAAAAATAGACTTCACAAATCATCCGATGATTGAAGACTATAAATTTTTACATCAAGTTGCTGGATCTCACACGGCTAAATTTACTATTCCTAGTCCAAATATGTTGTTTTTTAGAGAAAAAAATGAAGAAGATTATTATACAGATGAAAAAGACTTAGTACAAGATTTAGTAAAGGCCTATCAGAAAGCGATTCAAGCTTTTTATAATGCCGGTTGTAGATATTTGCAATTAGATGATACATCTTGGTCTCTGTTCTTCTCAGAAAATGGTAATAACCTTGTGCGGTCATGGGGATATGAACCAGAAGAGTTACGCCAACTATTTGCGAATAATATAAACGAAGCAATCGCTCATCGACCGGATGATTTAACAATAACCATGCATATATGTCGTGGTAACTTTCGATCAAGTTGGGTAGCCTCTGGCGGTTATGACCCTGCTTCAGAAACAATTTTCAACGGCATTAATGTTGACGGCCTTTTCCTTGAATATGATGATGAAAGATCTGGTGGGTTCGAGCCGCTTCGTTATGTTAAACGAAATGATTTACAAATCGTCCTTGGATTAATTACATCTAAATTCGGTGAATTGGAAGATGCCCAAACTATAAAAGACCGAATCAAAGAAGCTTCCAATTATGTTAACCTTAATCAATTATGCTTAAGTCCACAATGTGGATTTGCTTCTACAGAAGAAGGGAATATAATTACAGAAGAAGACCAATGGGCAAAACTAGAACATGTTGTTAAGATTGCAAAGGACGTTTGGAAATAATGAATATTGTTTACCAATCACAAATTAAATAAACTTATCTAGAGAGACGGAGGGAATTGGCCCGAAAATGTCTCAGCAACCAGCTTAATAAGCATGGTGCTAATTCCAAAAGATAAGAAGTTGTAAACCAGCTGTTAATTGGGGCCCTCTTCTTTAGAGGGCTTTTATTTAAAAACACAGTACAGATTTTTTCAAGTATTCATTTGCATATAAAAAGCTATCCTTTTACTAGTCAATGTTACTATACAGGAGTTTTGAACAAAATTGGGGAGATGAAGCATATGACAAACAGAGACATAGAAACAAAATTGGTTCAACTTGGTAACAAAAGCGACCCTAAAACAGGTGCCGTCAGTCCACCAATATACCTTTCTACCGCCTATCAACACGAAAGTCTGGAAGTGAATACTGGATATGACTATACACGAACAAAAAATCCAACGCGCTCTCTCTTACAAGAAGGAATTGCAGACCTAGAGGGTGGCGATTATGGATATGCGTGCAGCTCCGGTATGGCAGCTATTCAACTTGTTCTATCATTATTTAAATCTGGTGATGAAATTATAGCTACTGAAGATGTATATGGTGGTACGTACCGTATTTTAGAACAGTACACGAATAGCTATAATATTAAAACCACTTACACTGTCTTAGATGACAGTGAGTTGACAGAAAAATACATTACAAACAAAACCAAAGCTATTTTTATTGAAACACCAACGAATCCATTAATGGAAGAAATCAATATTGAAGAATTAGCCAAATTAGCACGTAAATACAATTTATTATTAATTGTTGATAACACATTTTTAACACCATTCCTACAACGCCCCATCGAACTAGGAGCGGACATTGTTATTCATAGTGCAACAAAGTATATCGGGGGCCATAATGACGTCTTAGCTGGACTAGTTGTCGCCAAAGGAGATGCTCTTTGTGAAAGACTTGCATTAATGCATAACGCAGCAGGAGCAGTTCTATCTCCATTCGATTCTTGGCTGTTAATTCGCGGATTAAAAACACTTCCTTTACGGATGAGACAGCATCAGGAAAATGCTAAAAAAATAGCTGCGTTTTTAGAAGAGGAATCAGTTGTCACAGACGTCTTATATCCTAATAAAGGTGGCATGCTGTCTTTTCGATTAAAAGATAGTAACTGGATAGATACCTTCCTTAAAAATCTTCAACTCATTGTTTTTGCTGAAAGCCTTGGTGGGGTTGAAAGTTTTATAACTTATCCAACTACACAGACTCATGCAGATATACCTGAAGAGGAACGTGAACGACGCGGTATTGATAGCCGATTACTACGGTTTTCGGTAGGAATTGAACAAGTTGATGATTTAATTACTGATTTGAAACATGCATTTTCAAAATTACAGTAAATGTAAAAGGCTGGTCCTTGTTGGAACAGCCTTTTTACTATATAGAAATTCGCTCTTTCATTAAAGCCAATACTTGTACTATTTCATCTTTAGTAGTATATCTTCCTAAACTAAATCGGATTGTTCCCATTCCAACATGTTTCGTAATCCCCATTGCTTCAAGAACTGAGGAAAGTTCAACAGTACCGGAATGACAAGCTGAACCAGTAGAAGCAGCTATTTCTGGAATTTGTTCTAGTATCTTAGCCCCTTCTTGTCCTACAAAACTGACATTCAATGTATTCGGCAAACATTGTTTTAAATCGCCATTTACAACTATCTGCTCTTTAAACATATCGTTTAGTTCTTTCCAAAAATAATCTCGAAGCTGCACTATTTTATTATCTGTCATATAAGAATCAGCTAATTCACAGGCTTTACCAAGAGCAACGATATATGGTGTATTTTCCGTTCCCGCACGTAGTCCATCTTCATGCCCAGCACCATGAATAAACGAAGCTATCTTTGTCCCTTTTCTTACATATAGCGCTCCTACCCCTTTAGGTGCATACAATTTATGACCTGCCACAGATAATAAATCAACACCAAGTTTATCCACATTAGCAGTAATCTTACCGATGGATTGAGCAGCATCTGTATGAAGTAGAACATTGTATTTTTTAGCGATTTCACTAATTTCTTCTATCGGTTGGATGGTACCAACTTCATTATTCGCGTGCATAATAGAAATTAAAATAGTAGTGTCTTTCATTTCTTTTTCAACATCTTTAGGATTCACTTTTCCATATTGATCTACATCCACATAACTTATCTCTGCTCCAATTGATTCTAAATAATGACAAGGTTGCATGATTGCAGGGTGCTCTATTTTAGATGTAATAATATGGTTTCCTTTAGCACTTAGTTGCGTGTACACTCCTTTAAGAGCATGATTATTTGACTCACTACCACCACTTGTAAAGATCACCTCATCAGGTTGACAACCTAGCAAACTAGCAACCTGACTTCTTGCTGTAATTATTAATTGTTTGGCATCCTTACTTGCCCAATGACTAGAGGAAGGATTCCCGTAAACTTTCGAAAAATAAGGAACCATTTCACTAATTACTTGTGAATCTATTGGCGTACTAGCATTGTAATCTAAATAAATATTTTGCAATTGTCTCCCTACTTTACGTATGATTTTTTTAAGATTATATATTATATGTTAACGGAACATGGTTAAGATATAAAGATAATTTCTGTTAAAGTAACACTATTTTATTACTAACAAAAATTATCTTTTTTAAATAGTGATAATTTTTTGACTTTTTACCCTGTAAATTGTTACCATTGTTAAGGATGTAAACGAATTAAAACATGGAAAGAGGAGCATAATGAGGGAAACATGGTATTTTTTAGACTCCGGACATTGTACACCTGCTTATAACATGGCAATGGATGAAGCATTATTGAATTGGCATAGCAAAGGATTAATTCCACCAGTTATTAGATTCTATGGGTGGTTACCTGCAGGCCTTTCCGTGGGATATTTTCAAAAAGTAAAAGGTAAAATTGATTTAGATGGTGTAAAAAAACATGGTATTGACCTTGTAAGAAGACAAACAGGAGGACGTGCGGTTCTACACGATCAAGAACTTACATATAGTGTCATCGTATCGGAAGACAAAATGCCCAAAACAGTAAAAGATGCTTATTTAGTGATTTCAAACGGACTATTAGAAGGTTTTAAAAAACTAAACGTCAATGCCGAATTTGCTATCCCAGAAGGTAAATTACAGACGACTGATTCAGCTGTATGTTTTGAAGAACCTTCTTGGTACGAACTAATCGTCGAAGGAAAAAAGGCTGCTGGCAGTGCACAAACACGTCAAAAAGGAGTAATTCTTCAGCACGGATCAATTCCGATTGATGTAGATCCAGTTAAGTTGTTCGATTTGTTTATTTATCCTAACGATCGTGTAAAACAACGTGCAAAACGAGCTTTTGGAGATAAAGCAGTAGCAATTAATGAAGTATCGCAACAACTAATTAGTTTTGATGATGCAAGAGTGGCCTTTAAAAAAGGATTTGAACGAGGTCTAGACATTAATCTTGAACCCTTTATACTTTCAACAGATCAACTCAATGAAGTGAATGACCTCGCTACAAATAAGTACAAAAGTGACACATGGAACTATTCACGCTAAAGGAGTGTTAGAACTTGGCCAAAGAACAGGAACATTTACGTAAACCAGAGTGGTTAAAAATTAAAATTAATACGAACAAATCCTACAATCGACTTAAGAACCTGATGCGAGACAAAAAACTCAACACGGTTTGTGAGGAAGCTCGTTGTCCTAATATTCACGAATGTTGGAGCGAAAGAAAGACAGCCACGTTCATGATCTTAGGTGATACGTGTACACGTGGCTGCCGTTTTTGTGCAGTAAAAACAGGTTTACCTAATGAACTCGATTGGGACGAACCACAAAGGGTTGCTGAGTCTGTACAAATAATGGGGTTAAAGCATGTTGTCGTAACCTCTGTTGCTAGAGACGACCTTAAGGATGGTGGTGCAGCAGTGTTTGCTGAAACAGTCCGTCAGATACGAAAGCTTGCACCGGGCTGTACAGTAGAAATACTACCTTCCGACATGAAGGGAGACTATGAAAGTTTACACACATTAATGGATAGCGCACCAGATATTTTCAATCATAATATCGAAACAGTAAGAAGACTAACGAAACGTGTAAGGGCAATTGCTATGTACGACAGATCACTTGAACTGTTAAGAAGAGTGAAAGAGATCGCACCAAATACACCAACAAAATCTAGTATCATGGTTGGTCTTGGTGAAACAAAAGAAGAAGTAATTCAAGTGATGGATGATTTAAGAGCAAACAACGTCGACATTATGACGATTGGGCAATACTTACAACCAACCAAAAAACACTTAAATGTAGAGCGCTATTACCACCCAGATGAATTTGATGAACTACGAGAAATTGCAATGACAAAAGGATTTACACACTGTGAGGCTGGACCTCTTGTTCGTTCTTCCTATCATGCTGACGAACAAGTCAACAAGACTGCTGCTCAACGTAGAATAAAGTACATGCAAGGCTATGAAGAAACTAATAACGAAATACTAAATAAAGTAAACTTTTAATTCAAAATCCCTCACCTAGTTGAGGGATTTTGAATTACATCATTATATTAGCGATGATCCATATGAGTATGAAGCTAATTACGATAGTTAAATTGGAGGTAGTACCTACAAATCTTTTATCATAATCAAATTCTACCGAATATGGCACAACAGACATCGAAGTTGGCAGGATAAAACTGATCAACAAAGTAAATCTAAACATTTCATTAAAAGGTAGCGTTACAAATAAAAGTACACCCAGAGCTAGCCCTATGATATATCGTAAAGACAAATATTTGATGATTAGATTCACATATATCCTGTCAAAAGAGAAATTCAGATAGATACCTAACAATAGTAGAGACAACGGCATATTAGCAGCTGAGATTATTTGTGAAACATCTAATACAACAGGTGGTAGATGTAATCCAATAATACTCAGTGTGCAGACAATGATGTATGTCATCAATGGAATTGATCTTGATAACTTTACTATCACAGACTTAAAATCTAAGTTGACTTGTTCACCTGAAAAGTAGCTTCCAATCAAGTAACTTAAACCAAATACAATAAATGCATTACCCACATCAAACATCCCAAAGTATTTTAACCCTTCTTGTCCCCAAATCCCTTCTACTAATGGATAAGCAAATAGCCCAATGTTAAATCCAGGTACCATCATTGCTAACATACCTTTAGTCTGTCTATCTTCTTTCCTAAATACAATCAGACCCAATAAACCCAAGAATAAGCCATAGACAATTGCTATAGCTATAAGCATGAAGAGAGAATATTCTATTTGGATACCATTGAACGTAACAATAATTAGAGCCGGAAGCGTAATATTAAAAATAATTCTAGCAAGTCCTTCTCCATCTTTCTCTTTCATAATATTCGAACGTTTGAGTACATACCCTAAAGCGATAATGATAATGGAATATAAAAATTGCTGATTAAAACTATCCAAAAGATGAGTCCCCTTAAAACATTTTATCTAAAAACTTTACTATTTCTATAAGATTGTTGTTACTAATAAATATAAAGCCTGCACTAAGTATTCTTTCCTTTTGTGCTTTCCGTTTCAATGGATTACGTGGTAAGAATCCTTTCCGGCAGAAAACTCCGCTTTCCACGGGCACGGCTTCAGCTAACTCAGAAGAAGATCGCTTTTGAGTGGACCTTCAGCTCGCGCTGTTCCCGTAGGACAAGGAAAGCTACTTGAATCCACATCGCACGATGAAAATCGATTTATATTTTCGAGGAGTCTGCACATTCTGCCTTCACTAATAATAGTTTCAAACTAAATCTATGAGCTGAATTCTAATAACAAATCTACATTTCAAGGAGGAACTATTTCGAGTTTTTAAAATAAATCATACTAGCGAAGGAAATTCACGGAGATTCCTGTGGGAAAAGCGAAGACGAGGAGACTCAGCGCAAGCCCGTGGAAAGCGTAGTGAATTTCCGCAGTACCTCACTATATGTCATTTTGAAAAGAAAATATATCGCGTTAGAGTTAATGCACACTTTACATCAAGTGCTAATTTACAAATAACAAAATTTAAAAACAATATATCTAATATACCATACAAAAATATTCAGTTTAATTGATTACTTCTTAAAACTTGTATTGTATTGTCATTCGTTATCAGTAAAGTAATTTGGAAGAATACATTAAATTATTATTCCAGTTAATACTAAAACGAACTTTTCTTTTGCACAAAGTAGGTTCATTAAAAAGTAATCAACAGGAGTATATTATGAATCAATATATTAACTTTCATCTCAGTATTGAATTTTATATTTACCTCACTATCACTATAATCGGTTCCATTTTGCTCTATTATTTTTTGAAGATTGATTGGAAAAGGTACGGGTTATTATTTATTTTGGCGACAATCATTGGGAACGGACTTTGTTATCTTTTCGTTAGTCTAGGTTTTTACTCCTATCCTTATTTGTTATTCCCAGCGTTAACTGTCATGCCTTTCACCACAGTTACACTTTCTTTCCCAATCCTTGTTTTAATGACAATAAGGTATAGTCCAAGCATATGGGCATGGAAAATTCCATTTTACTGGACAATTATTCACATTGGAATGTTTTGGGAAACTTATGCTTTAAATAAAACTCAGATTATTGAGTATAACTTTAAATGGGACTTGTGGGATTCCTATACGTGGTGGTGGATATTCTTCCTTCTATTTGAATGGATTGGTAGTCTAATAATTCCTGATAATCTAAGAAAACCACTTGATATTAGACATTTACGATATGGAAAAATGGGTTGGGCTATTATACATATAGTTTTAATCATTACCATCTTTTTAGCAGGATATTATCTTGGTTCTCTGAGATAATACAGAACAAAAGCGCAGTCGCCTTGCTCACCCTAGGGCAATTAAGACGAACATCTATATTAAAAAACGAACAGGAATGTTGTCTCCTGTTCGTCCACTATCCTTTCTACTACATATATTTTTCCGCTGGTGTAACACCAAATACATTTGCTAAATCTAATAACTGTTGATCTGTAATGGCTTGCTTCATACCACCTTGATGCGAACTAACAAGCATGTACACTTGTGCAGCTTTTTCAGCAGTTTCGATTAATCCAAATGCATCATCAATGGATTCTCCTGCGCTAAAGATCCCGTGATGTGGCCAGACAACTAAACGATGTTCGTTCATTTTTTTAGCAGTTTCTTTTCCAATTAAGTCCGTACCAGGGACCATCCAAGGTAAGATACCAACACCTTCTGGGAAAACCACAATACATTCTGTGCACATTCTCCACAATGTTTTAGTAAACGCTTTTTCATCTAATTCATGCGTAAAAGTCATTGCGATAACATTTGTTGTGTGTGTGTGCATAATCACTCTATGTTTTGGATCTTTCTTGAGACGGATAATGTGACTCATAAAATGTGAAGCTAATTCACTTGTTGGTTTTGCATCTTTTTCAAGTCCCCATAGTAGATCTATACTATTGCCATCAGCGTTAACACGGATGATTCCTAAACAGTCTTCTGGCTTTTCGATTACATTTTTGAAATATTTACCTGATCCAGTAACGATAAAGTACTTATTTGCCAACTCTGTTACAGGAAAATCAAGTGGAATTGTACGTAATACTCGGTGAGTGTCTATAAAAGGAGCAATTTCCTCTTCTGTTAGTAAATAACTAATGTTACCACCGTTCCGTTCATCCCACCCAAACTTCCACATGTTATAAGTTGTATCCATCATTTCTTTAACGAAGGGTGCCATCAACACATGTTCATTTTCAACCTCTTGTAATATTTTCATTTTTATCTTCCTTTCATTTATTTAATGTATTTTAATTTATATTCATTAAATGAGTATCTGTTTATACTTTTATTTTAACTCCATTACATCAAATACTCAACAACAAACAAACATTTTACTTTTTGTTTGTTTTTGTTTATTTGATTTTCGTTCACAATTAATACTAAATACAATAGAAAGTAAATCACCATACTGATGAATTACTTGCTATTTTTTAACTTATTATCTATAAAATCTCTTTGAACATAGCGATAACCTCTTCTTTTGTAGGTTGAAATGGATTACCAGGTGCACAGGCATCTTTCATAGCATTGTTTGCTAATTTATCAAGATCGACTGTATCCACCCCTAACTCAGAAAGTTTGCTTGGAATTCCCACTTCTTCTGATAACATCTTTATTGCTTCAATTACGTGTGTGGCACATTGTTCATCCGTTTTGTCAGAAATATCAACTCCACATGCTTTAGCAATAGCACGGAATTTTTTCGGATTACGCTTCGCATTTTCTCTTTCAACAATTGGCAACAACATCGCGTTACAAACACCATGAGGCAAATCATAGACTCCACCAAGCTGATGAGCCATTGCATGAACATAACCAAGACCTGCATTGTTAAATGCCACACCACCTAGAAACATGACGTACACCATTTGTTCACGTGCTTCGATATCATGTCCATCTTTTACAGCTCTCGGTAAATAATTGAAGATTAATTCTACAGCTGCAAGTGCAGTTGCATCAGTAATCGGATAGGCACCTGGAGTCACAATTGCTTCAATGGCATGTGTTAATGCGTCCATACCAGTTGCAGCAGTTAAATCTGCTGGTTTATCTACCATTAATTCCGGGTCATTTACAGTTACTGTAACTAAGCTATTTTTATCGACCATAACCATTTTCACTTCGCGCTCTTCATCTGTTATGACGTAGTTAATCGTATATTCGGCAGAAGTACCTGCAGTTGTATTTATAGCTATCGTAGGAATTGCCTTATGTTTTGTTTTGTTCACACCTTCAAAATCACGAACATTACCTTCATTTGTAACAACTAAACCAATTCCTTTAGCTGCATCTTGTGGAGATCCACCACCAACAGATATGATGAAATCGCACGTATTATCTTTAAAAACAGCGACACCATCATGGACATTTTTTGTTGTTGGATTTGGCTTCACTTCGTCGTAAACAATGTATTCTATTTCTGCCTTTGCTAATTGATCTAATACCCTTTTAACGATTCCGCGTTTATTTAAGAATTTATCTGTAACTACCAATGCCTTCGTGAATCCTAACTCCTCCAAAAATGGACCAACTTCTGTTAAGCACCCTCTGCCGATTAAATTCGTACTTGGTACATACAATACTTTTGACATATTTATCTCCTCCATCTTCATAATTGATCATCACTTCACAGTTAACATTATAAATACTCTAACTGATTGTCTGACTAAGAACTAATTAAATTATGCTCAATAATTCACATTGTGTACTTCCATTATATTCATCACCAACTCAAAAGTAAACATAAACAAATGTATAATTTTTGTTTATGTTTACTTTTGAGTTATTTGTTCATGAGTTTGTCACTAATCAAGTATTTCAAGAAGGAAGTTTTCATAAGGTCAGTATTGTAGCCTATAAATCTATACAATCTGTTGTTGCTGAATACGTCGATTCTTTAAGCGACAAAGCTTGTAAAAGAACCTTATAAAAAACACACGAAAACTGAACTGCACCCCAATTATTGGACACCCGACAATTGGAGGTGTAGTCTTTCTATGGCTAAATATACGTTTGAGGAAAAACTATCAGCAGTTAGACAGTATTTGGACGGAGTAGAAAGTTTTGCTTCTATAGGAAGGTCAATAGGGACATCTGAGAGTGTTATTATGAACTGGGTTAAACAATATCAATATCATGGTGCTGAAGGGCTTTTTATAAAAACATATACAAACTACTCAACACAGTTTAAACTAAACGTACTTAATTATATGAATGATAATGGGACGTCATCAAATACAACAGCTGTTATTTTTAAAATCTCTTCTCCAAGCATGATTAGAAAAAGGAGGATTCTTTATGAAAAAGGAGGAGTAGACGCCCTTAAACCGAAGAAAAAGGAGCGTACACTCATGAAAAAGGATGATAAGAGAGAAGCTAAAAAACAAGCACCAACTGGTAACTCTATTGAAGCTCTTAAAGCTGCAGTAAAACAGCTTCGAATGGAGAATGAATATCTAAAAAAGTTGAACACCTTAGTTCAAAACAAGGAAAAATCACCAAACAAGACAAAGCGAAAGTAGTCTATGAACTAAGGAATGATTTCTCGGTGAAAGCACTTATAAAGTTAGCAGATATTCCACGTAGCACATATTATTACTGGATACGAACATTCAATCGTCCTGACAAAGATGCGGAGTTAAAAACATTAGTTGAGTCGATATATCACGAACATAAAGGGCGTTATGGTTACCGTCGTATTAATGATGAATTGGAGAATCAAGGGCATAAAGTGAATCACAAAAAAGTTCAAAGGTTAATGAAGGAGTTAGGCTTAAAAAGCATCGTCCGTATGAAGAAATATCGCTCGTATAAAGGGAAAGTCGGTAAGGCGGCACCCAATATTTTGGATCGCAATTTCAAAGCGGAGAAGCCGAACGAAAAATGGGTAACGGACATTACAGAGTTTAAATTATTTGGAGAGAAACTCTACCTATCTACTATACTAGATTTATTTAATGGTGAAATCATTACGTACACAATTGGTTCCAGACCAACCTACTCCCTTGTTTCAGAAATGTTAGAGGAGTCTTTTCAACGATTATCAGCAAATGATGAGCTAATTATTCACTCAGATCAGGGCTGGCATTACCAAATGAGCCAATATCGCCATGCCCTCAAGGAACAAGGGATAACACAAAGTATGTCCCGTAAAGGAAACTGTTATGACAACGCTATGATTGAGAATTTCTTTGGAATTATGAAATCTGAATTTCTTTACCTAAACGAATTTGAAAGTATTGAACACTTTAAAAAAGAACTTGAAGAATATATGTATTACTATAACAACAAACGTATTAAATCAAAATTAAAAGGCAAGAGTCCAATACAATACCGAACTCTTGCCCAACAAGCTGCTTAAAATAAAATGTCTAACTTTTTGGGGTCACTTCAAACATTTCGTGTGTTTTTAGTCATGCTTTATTTATCTTTTAGACAATACATCCTTCTCATAGCTTTTTACTTCCTCTAGCCATGATTCTCTTACTGGTACACCCATCTCTTGACAATAGTAATCCCATATTGCTCCAAATGGATATGTTTTAAATTCCTCCATTAATGCTAAACGATCCGTAAAATTACCTTCTTCTTGTAATTGTTTTAGATAATCATTCGGTACTAGCATTGCATAAAGTAAAGACTTAATCATGTTCCGTGTTCCGATTGTCCATGCAGCAACACGGTTAATACTTGCATCAAAAAAGTCCAGACCAATCATTACTTTATCTAAGGCATCATTACGTACAATTTCTAAACCAATTTCTTTTAACTCATCGTCTAATATAACAACGTGATCACTGTCCCAACGAACTGGACGAGATACATGAAGTGCTAACTTTTCACTATAAAGCAACATTGCAGAAATCTTATTCGAGACTACTTCCGTTGGATGATAATGCCCGGTATCTAGCAAACATAGTTTATCATTTTTCAAAGCATATCCCATATAAAACTCATGGGAACCGACTACATAGGCCTCAGAACCAATACCAAACAGTTTACTCTCAACTGCATCAATATTGTATTTTTCATCAATTTTCTCTGCAAAGATTTTGTCTAAAGAATCTTTCAATCTTTTCCTTGGCGTTAAACGATCACTTGGAATATCTTTATAACCATCTGGAATCCAAACATTTGTCAGTGTTGGTGTGCCAAGTTCTTTACCAAAGTATGCAGCAATTTTACGACTAGCTATACAATGCTTAATCCAGAAGTCTCTTATTTCTTTATCTGGGTGAGCTAATGTTAAACCATCGTCTGCTTTTGGATGAGAAAATAGTGTCGGATTAAAGTCTAAACCTAAACCATGTTCCTTTGCCCAGTTCACCCAATTTTCAAAATGTTTCGGTTCTAACTCATCTCTCTCCACAACTTTCCCGTCCGTCTCAGCATATATTGCATGCAAATTAACGCGGTGCTTCCCAGGTATAAGAGATAACGCCTTTTCTAAATCGTTTCTTAGTTCTTCTGGTGTCGTTGCTTTACCCAGATAATTACCTGTTACATCTATGCCACCTGATAACTCTTTTTGATCTGCTTCAAATCCTGCTACATCGTCACCCTGCCAGCAATGAATTGAAATAGGAACGGTCTTCAACTTAGCAAAGACTTCTTCAACATTTATTCCCCATTTTTCATACATTTGTTTTGCTTGTTGGTAGTTTTCGTTTACGCTCATGACAATTCCTCCATTTTATCTTTTGCTACAAATTTTTTAACGTAAAAGGATTCTTTAATAATGATCCTGGCCTGATAAATATCTTTTAACTCACCTAATGTCATTAACTGTGCTACGATATTTCCGATTGCTGTTGCCTCTATAGGACCTGCAAACACTTGCTTTTTTGTTGTATCTGCGATTAGTTGGTTAAGCATTTCATTTTGAGCTCCGCCACCAATTACATTAATTCTATCGAATTTCTTCTCATAAATTTCTTCAATTTGATTAATTGCTGTTTGATAACTAACCGCTAAACTATCAAATACACACTTTGCTACCTCACCAGGTTTTTTCGGAATTTGTTGATTTGTTTCCATACAATGTTTCTGAATTTCTTCAATCATATTATCTGGCTTTAAAAAACGGTCATCATCCACATTTACTTTCCCATCATAATGTTCTGACTCATTAGCCAAGTCTACTAGTTCCGCAAAAGAAAACTGATCTTGATAATTCCTCTTCACTTCTTGGATCATCCATAGTCCCATAATGTTCTTCAAAAAACGAAATCGATAATCAATTCCACCTTCATTGGTGAAATTATAATCTAATGCCTTTGTAACACATATTGGAAATGTATTTTCGCCCCCAATTAAAGACCATGTACCCGAACTAATATAAATCGTATCTTCTACCTCAGGAACTGCAATTACTGCCGATCCAGTGTCATGGGTTGCAGGTAATAACACTTTCATATCAAACCCAAACTCAGCAACCAACTCTTTTCTTAAACTGCCTAATTCTGTGTTTGGTGGATGAATTTCCTGAAACATCTCTTTGTTTATCGCTAACTGATCTAAGAGTTCCTCATCCCACTTTTTTGTGAACGCATTGACCAGTTGTGTTGATGTTGCATTTGTGTACTCATTCGCTTTTTTACCTGATAATAAATAATTAAAATAATCTGGAATCATTAGAAAGGATTTGGCTTTCTCTAGTATTTCTGGATTTGATTTTTTAATAGAATATAATTGATAAATGGTATTAAACTTTTGAAATTGGATACCTGTTTCTAAATATAATCGTTCTTTGCTTATTGTTTTAAATACTTCTTCCATCATCCCGTCTGTTCTTGGATCGCGATATGCCACGGCATCTGTTAGAGGTTGATCATATTCATCAAGCAAAACAAAATCAACTGCCCACGTATCTATTCCAATACTTTCCGGCTTCAATCCTTGTTTCAAACTCAGATGGATCCCCTCTTTAATCTCACTAAATAGACCTTCAACATCCCAGCAAAAGTGGTTATTTTTTTCAACAAGTTTGTTTTCAAATCGATGTACTTCATCTAATTGTAATTTGCCATTCTTCATGTATCCGGCAATAAGCCTGCCACTTGATGCACCAATATCCACTGCCAAACTGCATTTACCCATTTTTTCACCTCATCTTGAAAACGTTTGCTTATTTATAATCATAATGATTAATAAACTTTTTGAAAATATCGTAATTAATTTATTTATTGTCCTTATTTGCCAAATCAAAAAGAGCAGTTAACGAATTTATCTATTCATCAACTGCTCTCGATATTTTTTTGGTGTTAATCCATACTTACTTTTGAAAATTCGATAAAAGTAACTAATATTATCATAGCCGACTTGCTCTACGATGGTTGAAATAGGCATACTTGTATTTTTAAGTAATTCCTTAGCCTCTCGAAGTCGTTTCTCTTGCAATAGCTCTTTAAATGTTTGACTGGTTACCTTTTTAATATTTTTACTAAGCCAATAATGCGGTTGTTTCAACTTTGCTGCCAATTCATACAAAGTAGCATCTTTAAAATGTTCTTCAATATAATTTAAAGACTCCATAATCAATTGATGCTGCACAAACCCGTCCATTTGTTTCTCTATTTTATCCGAGTGTTTAATTAACTCAATCATTAATAAACCCATATATAATTTTATAGTCGAATCTGATAACACAGATGGTTCCATAATCTCTAAAATGATTTTATGAATTAATTCTTGGATAGCATTCACATCAGAAACAGCAAAATACAAAAATTGTCCAATTTGGGAGTGATTAAATAGACTATTTATTAAGAAATCACCTATATTATTTTCAATATTATCAGCACTTAAGTAGGAGAAAATATAATCAAAAAATTGAGGTTGAATAATAAAATTAATAACAATATCTTCACGACTACAAGCTTTTATTTCATGTTCAATATATTGATTTAAAAGTAATAGCTCTCCTTTTTTAAGCGTTATTTCCTGATTTCCTACTTTTTGTTTAAGTTCTCCATTGTACACATAATTAATTTCTATATAGTCATGTTTATGTTTAGGAAAATCTACAAACCGTGTATGTTTTCGAACCATTATCATTTTCTCTTTGCTTAGAAATTTTTCACTTTCAATGATGAAATCTGCCCTGTCCGTGTATAAATCCTTTTTCACATGGTTGTTTCTTAGTAAGATTGTTTTCTCTTCTTCTGTTTCTTGGATAAGTTCATTGAATAGATTCATTGACAAAGTAGCTCCTCTCTCTTTTATTATAGCACGCATATACTTTAACTACTGAAAAAGTCAGCGGACTTACGACTGTTTCATCTACTTTTCATCTCGGATGATTTATTCGATTTTGTACACACTATAAGTGGGCATATCTATGATAATGCTCAAGTAGTCAGCTAACTTTGATGGGAGGATTTACGAGTGGATATTCGTGAAGGTGTCATACCAACCGCATTAGGTACAGCAGTTACTGCAACAGGCTATGCATTAAAACAAAGACGTGGTTCAAATAAGATGGTAGCGAACACTGTTTTTGGCTTTGGGTTAGCCCATGTTGTATTAGGTACAATTGACCTCGTTCAACATCAGCGTTAGTTACTATGTATTAAAAAGTGATTATCCTAAAAGAGTTAAATCTTTTAGGATAGTCTTTTAGGTTTAAATTATATGTTTACCGTCACTTTCAACTAATTCTCAATACCAATTAAACTTGGTGATTTGTTTATATAATCCTTTTTCCATTATTATGACAATCACCATAAAGGTCACCAATCTTTCTTTGTTTCTCAATTAAAACACTTGCAAAATCAGTCATCCCTTGGAAGTACACTAGATGATTGCTTTGAATCCTTCGATTAATTTTCCTGCCCCATTTAGATGCTTCTAATAGAAGAATAACTAGCTTACCTCAAAATTACTCATAACTTAATTGCTTTCGATGAAAAGAAGAGTTAATGAATCCTAACTATATTACTTAAGTTTTTAGTGCTAAACTAATAGAAGACAGATGAGTCACTTTCATAATTACCTTACTCATCCACATAATACAATATATAGTTTGGAAATGGTTTTATCCAACTATATATTGTTGTAGGTGACGACAAGATTGGTATTATGAAATTGATTAAGATACAAAATAAACAAAATTTTATCATGGGATAAGGAGAACTTATTTATGAAGTTATTCGCTACTGATTTGGACGGTACATTATTAAACGAGAAACATGAGGTTAGTCAAGAAAATGCGGAGGCAATCCGTAAGGCGCAAGCACATGGAATTGAAATTGTAGTTGCAACGGGCCGATCTTTCAACGCTGCTCGTAAACCGCTTGATGCAGTCGGTCTAGATTGTCCTGTTATTTGCTTAAATGGCGCCAAAGTACACGATAAAGACGGTAAAGTTACTAGTACTATTCCCCTGGATAAAGCAATGTGCCATAAAATTAAAAATGCATGTCAAAACGAAGGTATATATTTTGAGGTATTTACTAATGAAGGTGGATTTTCATCTAGCAGGGAAAAGTTCTTAGAAGTAATGATTGATATAGCTATCTCAGCTTATCCTGACTTAGACGAGGACATGGTTAGAGAAAGAGGTAAACAACGTTTTCAGGATGAAGATATCCAAGTAACAAATGATTTTCAAGCATTGTTTGCACGAAATGATATTGATGTCTATAAGATTCTTGCATTTTCGATTGTTGAAGGTGAACTAATTAATGTCAATCGTCAATTACAATCAGAAACTGGAATTGCGATTACCTCTTCTGGTGATTCTAACCTTGAATTTAATCATCCAGATGCACAAAAAGGAATTGCTTTAAAACTATTTGCCGCAGAACGAGGTATTGAAATGAAGGATGTTATGGCTATCGGTGATAATTATAATGATGTTTCTATGCTAAAAATGGCCGGGCGTGGTGTGGCCATGGGAAATTCTGATGAAGCAATTAAAAAAGTGTGTAATTATTCGACAAAATCAAATTCCGAACACGGAGTAGCTTATGCCATAGAAGAAATGTTAGAAGAAATTTATCAATGAAGTATGAAGGGAGTTATCAATGTTGATAACTCCCTTTGCTACGTTTGATTGATTCTTTTGACAATTAGAGGTATCAAAGTATGATCAAAACCAGTAGGCTCACAATGGATTATACTTGTATTTGGCATTTGTTTTTGATAACTCTGCGTTACTTCCTCTATTTCTTTTTCAAAACCACCCGAGAACAAAAAATGTGGTACAACATATATTTCTTGATAGTTGTAAATTTTTAGATTGTCTAGTTGTTCTTCTAACGAAGGAACTGTCATTTTTAAGTAGGCTGTATAGACATCATATTGATTACTAATTTCATTTTTGCAAGCAATAGCTAATTGCTCAAATTCTTCAACTGCCTGTTGATTTCGACTGCCATGAGAGACTAATAAAACCGCTTTTTTCAATTCTTTGAATACATCCCGTTCTACCACTCTGTTTCGAATCATTTCCACAATAACACCATCGCTACCTAAGGGCTTAGCATAATTGATTATTAACTCTGGATGCTGTTTTTTACCCTTACTTATTTCTAGAGGTATATCTTCTGAAACATGAATACCTGGTAACAATAAGATTGGCACTACAGTTATTTCTGTTGCTCCTTTTTCCACGCATGTATCTATCGCATTTGTAATCGTTGGAGTAGCTAACTCTAAAAATGCTGGCTCTTGAATCAAACAACGAACTTGCTTGATTATTTGATTAGTGAATTGTATAAATTGTTCATTTCTTTCTTCTACAGAACTTCCATGACCTACATATATGATTGCTTTCACCCGCGCTTTAACCTCCTAACCCTTTGCCTAATTTAATCTAGTTAGATGTGTGATAAAAGCTTCGGTATCAGGTGTTTCAGGCATAACATCCACCTTAAGTCTTTCTTTCACAAGTGCTTGTCTTGTATGATTTCCTAGACAACCAATCGTTAAATTTTCCAAAAACCGATCTTTATCTAATTCACAAATTTTTAACCACTCAAGTAAAGCATCAACTGACCTACTACTCGGAAATATGGCTGTATCCAAAGTTATATTATCAAGTAACTGATGGAAAATCAGGTTGTATCTTTCATCAACTTGTAAATAATTAGTAATTAATACATCATAATCCTTATTGTCTATGCCAGTTTCCTTATTTCCGACTACTTCTTTGACAACTAACAATTTATTATGCTTAATCTCTCCTAGGTCTGTGATTCTTCCCTGGAATCCACGCTGATTTAGAAGGCTTTGCGACTTGGTTGATTGCACACAAAATACTGCTTTTATATCTCGTAAATCTAAGCCATTTGATGTGACGATAGCAAAGAATTTATTAATACTCTCTGGCGAACTAAAGAAAATTGAATCATAGGAAGTAAGTTTTTTTATAACTTCTAAATTCACTGGAGCGTCCACTGTCTTCCATTTAGGAAATTCAATTACTTCAGCTCCTTGTTCAATTAACTTACTTGCCAATTTACTTTCTCCATTACTTGTTCTTGCTAGTACAATTTGCCGACCAAATAATGGCTTTGTCTCAAACCAATTCATCTTTTGTCTAAATGTTACAATTTCTCCCACTAAAATAATAGCCGGATTTTGAAACTTAACGGCACTTGCTTTGTTTGTAATTGTTGCTAGCGTACCCTCCAGTGTTTTCTGACGACTATACGTTCCCCATTGCAATAAAATAATCGGAGTATCAGGAGACTTTCCATAATGAATAAGGTTCTCACATATATATGAAAGATTAGCAATTCCCATATAAAATGCAATCGTATCGATGCCTTTTAAACTTTGCCAATCTACTTCCGGCTGACCATTAACCGCTTTTCCATGGGCAGTAACAACAGTAAAAGATGTCCCAAATTCCCTATGAGTAACTGGAATACCTGCATATAGAGGTGCTGCAATCCCAGATGTAATACCAGGCACAATTTCAAACTCTATATTCTCGCTTTTAAGTTGTTCTGCTTCTTCGCCTACGCGACCAAAAACACTTGGATCACCGCCTTTTAAACGAACAACAACTTTACCTTCACGGGCTTTGGAAACAAGTAAGTCATTGAGCTGCTCTTGTCTCATCACATGACGTTTAGGGAGTTTTCCACCATAAATGAACTCGCACTCCGAATGTGCAAAGTCAAGTAACTTTGGATTTACAAGACGATCATACACAATCACATCTGCCTCTCCCAACACTTCTTTGCCTTTTACTGTTACAAGTTTTACATCCCCTGGTCCACCACCAACTAAATACACCTTGCCCTTATTCATGCTGTTCATCCTCCACCCAATGTTTATATTAAAAATTATATAATTATGACTATTTTACCATCTTCTTGTTGAACTTCATATGTTCTTACTTGTCCATAATCTGGTGCCTGTACCTTACCATCAATTAATGAAATTTTCCAATCATATACAGGACAAAAAACATAATCACCACTTACAAGTCCTTCTGAAAGTACCCCACCTTTTGGATGAGGACTTTTATCTTCTATCGCATAAACTTCGCCACTTGTTACTTTAAATAGAGCTATGTTTTCTTCTGCTATTTTCACTTTACGACCTATTCGCATTGGAAGTTCATTATATCGAGCAACTTCAATCTTTGTATTTGTAGTCATCTATTGTCTTCCTCCCCTTCTAATTAATAAGTTGTTACTTGATAATATTTCTCTTTAATTTCATCGTTTTCAATTGCTTCTTTCCAAGGTTCATTATACCTGGCCAAGGTTTTGTCCAAACGTTCTAATAATAATGTTCGTTGTGTTTCATCTTCTAAAACTTTCTTAATATTTTCTAAGCCCATTCGCTCCACCCATTTAGAAGTCCGCTCCAGATACGTACCCGTTTCACGGTAATATTGTAAAAAGACACTTGCAAACTCAATTACTTCTTCCTTTGTTTTCACCGTATAAACTAAGTCTCCTGCTCGTAGGTCTGTACCGCCATTACCAGCGACATAAATTTCCCATCCACCATCAACTCCAACGATACCAATATCTTTTATACCAGCTTCAGCACAGTTTCGTGGACAAGCAGACACGCCCATTTTAAATTTGTGTGGTGTATCAATCCGTTCAAATTTCTTTTCTAATTCAATACCTAATCCCATTGAATCCTGGGTTCCGAATCGACAGAACGTCTTTCCAACACACGTTTTAACCGTTCGCAATGTTTTTCCGTAAGCATAACCAGACGGCATATCTAACTCTTCCCAAATAGCAGTTAGATTTTCTTTTTTTATTCCAAACAAGCCAATCCTTTGTCCTCCAGTTAATTTAACAAGTGGTACATCATATTTTGTAGCAACTTCTGCTAATTTCTTTAAATCCTCTGCAGTTGTAACACCACCATACATTCTAGGTACGACAGAGTATGTTCCATCTTTTTGTATGTTGGCATGCATTTTTTCATTTACTAGACGTGCCACGCGCTCATCCTTGTATTCAGGATAAACCATGCCTAGGTAATAATTAAGTGCTGGGTTACATTTCGAACAACCTTCGTCATTTTCCCAATCCAATACATTCATAACTTCCTTTACGTTTGTTAATCCTTTTGCTCTAATTTCTGTTACAACTTCTTCTCTACTTAATGTTGTACATCCACAAATTGCTTCTTTTTGTTGTGAAGAATCAAAACTATCTCCAAGTGTATGTTCGAGAATTTCACCAATCATTGGCTTACATCGTCCACAAGACCTACCTGCATTCGTACAAGCTCCAACTTCATTAACGGTTGTGAGGTTTTGAGCATGTATAGCTTCAACAATTGTTCCCTTTGACACACCATTACAACCACATACAAGTTCTTCATCAGGCATGGACGCAACATCACTCTCTTCTGCTTCGCCTGCTGGTTGTAAGATAGATAAACTAGTCATTTGGCTAATATCTTCTTTTTGCGTTAGCATCCGAAACAATCTGGTGCTCTCTGCAGTTTCACCATATAATACCGTGCCAACTACTTGGTTGTCTCTAATTAATACTTTTTTGTATACACCTTCGTATTCATTTTCTACTCTAATTGCTTTTGTATCTGGGCCTGATTCTATTTCACCTGCTGAATATAAATCTACCCCAGCTACTTTTAATTGCGTACCTGTTACCGAACCTTGGTATCCTTCTGTTTCCTTGTTACATATATGTTTTGCTAACACTTTCGCTTGTTCGTATAATGGAGCGACAAGCCCATATGCAATTCCACGATGTTCCGCACACTCACCTATTGCATACACATCTTTTGAATTTGTTTTCATGAAATCATTAACAATAATGCCACGGTTCGCATCGATCCCCACTTGTTCTGCTAAAGCTTTGTTAGGTAAAATCCCAATTGCCATGACAACAAGATCTGCATCAACTGTTGATCCATCTTTAAAACGCAAGCCTGATACTCTTTTTTCTCCAGTAATCTCAACCGTTTGTTTTTCCATTAGAAAAGATATGCCTTGTCTTTCAAGTTCTTGTTTTAGCATCGTGGAAGCAGTTGCATCCAATTGCCTCTCCATTAGATATGGCATCAGGTGTACTACCTTAACACTCATACCAAGATTTGTTAGTCCTTTAGCAGCCTCAAGTCCTAACAACCCACCACCAATAACAACTGCATTTTTATACTGTTCAGAACAATTGATCATTGTTTCACAATCACTAATATCTCTAAAACCTGTAATTCCCTGTTTCTCTACACCTGGTATTGGTATCATTAATGGTGAAGATCCAGTAGCAAAAATCAATTTGTCATACACTACTACTCTATCTTTATCTGTTCTTACATATTTCTTTTTTAAATCTAAATCGATGACAGATTCACCTGTAAATAGTCTGATATTATTATTCTCATACCATTTCCAATCATTTAAAATAATATCATTTACTGTTGTATCTCCTTGCAAAACGGTTGATAACTGGATTCTATTATAATTTGGATGAGGCTCTTGACCAAAAATCGTAATGTCATATAGATTAGGATTTTCTCTAAGTATTTCTTCTATCGCACGAACCCCGGCCATTCCATTCCCAATCATAACTAGTTTTTGCTTATCCATATTAAATCCTCCTATGTGTTGTTTAATTTTGTCTATATTATATGTTTACTATTTTACGCACTGTAACCAATATAGGTTGTGATTAAAATCACAAGGAAGACTACTTTGATAATTCCTTCACAATCTTTTGTACAATTACAACAGAAATAACCCCTTGGCATATTTTCCAAGGGGTTATAACAATCTCGACCAAAAGGAACTAACAAATTACTGGAATTCGCTCAAATAATCGTTTTAAAAAATAGGTACTATTAACCCTATTACAAATTCAGAATTTTCCTGCCGAACAGTAAAAATTCATTATACTCTTAAATCCTCAAAACGTTCCAAATCTGTATTTTTTCCAATTGTTACTAAAATATCATTTAAATCAATAACAGTGTCTAATGAAGGAATAATTGAGATGTCATTTTCATTTTTTTTAATTGCAACGATTGTACAATGAAACTTATCTTGGACATCCAACTGGTTTAATGTTTTGCCTGCCAGTTTGTTACTTGCTATAATCTCCACAATACTATAATGTTTTGATATTTCTATGTAGTCCGTAACTTTATCAGAACCAATATGATGTGCGATTCTTCTCGCCATATCACGTTCTGGATGAATAATTCTATCTGCACCAATTTTCTCTAACACTTTTTGATGATATTCATTTCGTGCTTTGACCCATACTTGTTTGATATCCATTTCCTTCAAGATGAGCGTGATCAAAATACTTGCTTGTAAATCTTCCCCAATACTTACAACAACACAATCAAAGTTTCGAATTCCTATTGATTTTAATGATTCTTCATCAATCGCATCAATTTCTACCGCATGACTTACAATGGAGGAATACTCTTGAATTCTTTCTGGATCTTTATCAATAGCTACCACTTCTACTCCTGTATCGGTTAACTCTTTACACAAATTACCGCCAAACCTTCCTAAACCAATGACAACAAACTCTTTTTTTTGCTTCACTATTTATTTCCCTTTCTTACATAGATAGTATAGTGTTAACTAGTAAGTTATATATTATTATAGCATCTAACATTTGTACCACATCTTGAATTTTTTATCCAACATTTTTTTATGTTAAAATTTCATGTAGATAAAAATACTATACTACTACATATCATAAGGAGAATATAATGACCAATTATAAGATTATTTTTCTAGACATTGATGGAACTATTTTACAAGAAGACCATACGATTGAACAATCAACAAAAGAGGCAATCAAACAATTACAAGCGCAGGAATTAGAAGTATTTCTAGCAACAGGAAGACCACTCCATGAAGTCTATGATATTGCTAAAGAATTGAATGTGCATTCTTTTATTGGATACAATGGAGCTTATGCAGTATATAAAGATAAAGTAATTTTAAATGAGCCTATGCCAAGTGAAACAATTGAACATTATTTACAAGTAGCAAAGAAACATCAACACGAAATGGTTTTATACACGAAAGACAAAAATACTTTTACATCGATGGATACACCTGCTGTAAAACAATTCATTGAGTACTTTGATCTAAAAGAAAATAAATTATATACGAACGATAATAAAGATGAAATACTTGGAATTACTGTTATGAATGTTAAAGAGGATGAGCCTTTACTGTACGATATTCCTGAAGAAAATATTTATTTCTCACAAGTAAATGTAAAAGGCCTAGAGCACAGCTATGATGTTATTAGAGAAAATGTCAATAAAGGGCGTGCTATTAAAACCGTGTTAGATCTTCTACAATTCCCACAGAAAAGTGCCATCGCATTTGGAGATGGAATGAATGATAAACAAATGCTACAGTATGTTGGGGAAAGTTTTGCTATGGGAAATGGTCACCCCGACCTTTTTCAATATGCTAAACATAGAACCACTTCAGTCACTGATTCAGGAATTTTTAATGGATTGAAGTCACTTGGATTAGTTAAATAAAAAAAAGAAGTTACACAAAACAATAACTCCCCTTGTTTGTTGATGATTTTGTGATACGCTTTCCGTTGATTTCTACTCATCCTTAGAAAGATAAGACAAGACTCGTCTTAAGAACTCAGGTTTGATAGGTCGCTTGCTTAGAAAATCTGACTAATTCAGTTATACAGGCAATCACTTTTTATATTATTAGACAATAAAAAGGCATAAAAAAACCAAAACACAGGGGGTATTTTGGTTTTTTTACGCTAGTTTGTAGCAGACACCTTAAAAATAAACGGAGAGCAAATGAATTCTCATAAGCATCTTAAATACCTATAAGTTTTATGGTTTAAATTTATCATAACTTTCTATAGGTATCTCCCTTTTTGTAAGAACATCTTCCATACTTTTTTTAATAAACAACGTTGACTTCCTTCCCTTTCTCTACCCTCATCAATTAACAGATTACAATTGTCCTGCCCATATTCTAAAACATAGCCTATAGCCCTCAACATTAAGTTAATTTGCCATACGATATATCATCACGGTAAAAGGTGGTGAATTATCTTGGGTTATTATGGAGGTTATGGAGCAGCACCTGTAGGTGGAGCTGGTTATGGAGTAGCACCCGCAGCTGGTGGAGGCTTTGCCTTGATCGTTGTTCTATTTATACTATTGATCATCGTCGGAGCATCTTTTTATTAAGTTAAATTGTTTCTAAATGTCACGCAGAGGAAGAACCGCATGCTTTCTCTGCGCCATTTTACATACTTCATTTAGAATTTTAGTTCATCTTAAAATAGAATTATGTTTTGTGTGATACCTTATTTCCACTGAAGTGTCGAGCTTTCCTGTTGAAGACTCAAAAGTAACAGGTGGATATCTGTTAAGTTTCAAACTACTAAGGAGAAAGTTATTCAGAATTTCAAAAGAAATAATGTTGATGGTTTCTCTAACATAAATGAAATATACAAAAAATTTAAGTTACTCTTTAACAGAGTCCCTTCCTCACCTATTATTTTTCACATTCAGTTCAAATTAATATTTCCCAACTGTATCTTTGTGTTACATTGCTTATAATTACAATTATTAGCCAGAAACAATAGCTATATTTTTTTAAGGAGGGTCCTTCATGGGTTCAATCAAAACAATTATTTTTGACGCATATGGCACATTATATGATGTACAATCTGTCACAACTACCCTGGATAACTTTTATCCTAAAAAAGGCGCTGAAATCAGCAAATCTTGGAGAGAAAAGCAAATTGAGTATTCTTTGCTTAGAGAGTTAATGGGAAATTATTTAAGCTTTTATGAAATTACGAAAGATGCACTTCTATATGCTATAGAGAAACACGGAGAAACCGTAAATAAACAACAGACTAAGACTTTACTTGAGGTATATTTACATCTAAAACCCTATCCAGAAGTCAAAGGTGTCTTAAGTCAGCTTAACCACCAGCAATTGGCAATTTTTTCGAATGGTTCACACAATATGCTTGATCCACTTGTTAAAAATACTGGTATGAAAAATTATTTCGAACAAGTTATAAGTGTCGATGAAATCAAACATTTCAAACCTACTATTGCAGCTTATGACTACGCCACAAAGAAACTAGGAATAAGAAAAGATGAAATATTGTTTGTCTCTTCTAACGGTTGGGACATATCTGGTGCCAAAAATTATGGGTTCCATACGGCATGGATTAACCGGAAACAACTTCCGATTGAAAAACTAAACCTTACTCCCGATTCCATTTATACTGATTTGACTGGTATATTATAGTAGATTTAGGTGTTTATAATCTAGGCTATTTTCATCTTTGCAGTTTATAGTTATCAACAATCTTATAGGTAACATCCAAATAAAAGCAAAGGGTGGAATAACAACTGCTTGTTATTCCACCCTTTTACATTTGTTAATTTACCGCTTTTTTACGATTATACAACCATATTCCTACGGCTAACACTAATAAAAATGACCCTAACAGCAATATATTATAGATGGATGTTGCTGTATCAGGCAAATCACTTTTAGAACCTTTTTCACTCACCTTTTCATCAATATCTGTACCGTTATTTGTATTGTCATCTTTATCTTTTAAGCTATCATCATCCTTGTCGTCTTCTGTAATTGGGTCACCCTGACTTTCATCATCATTTCCATTGTCTTGACCATTACCACCTGTGGCTGGATTTTCGTTGTCATCTTCCGTTTCATCCGGGGCATCCTGACCATTATCTTTTTCTTCATCCGTCTTGTCTCCATCATCATTTTCTGAATCTGGATCATCACCTCCAC
The DNA here is from genome assembly GCF_030282825.1 of Aquibacillus rhizosphaerae. Taxonomy (GTDB): domain Bacteria; phylum Bacillota; class Bacilli; order Bacillales; family Amphibacillaceae; genus Aquibacillus_C; species Aquibacillus_C rhizosphaerae. Next base: position 293,895 of record NZ_JASTZU010000063.1, on the reverse strand, counting down.
CTGATGGATCTCCATCGTTATCATCTTCGTCTGGTTCATTATTTTTAGTTACATCTACTACATCGATGTTTGGCATCGGTGGCTCAGCCATACCTTCACCAATGAAGAAACTCGGATGTGGTGGCTGGTTGTAAGCAACGTTCTGCCAAGCAATTGCGGTTCTGTATTGCGCATCATGCATTAGCATATAAATTTTATGATTTGTCGGTTCTGTTGTCATATATACACGTAATGCTGTACTATCTTCTGTTCTCCAGATTGCTTCTTCACGCCAATCACCAAACAAATCTGCCTGCAATGCAGGTGTACCTTTCGTGCCGTTATTCGAAAAAGTTCCATCTGCCTTTAGAATGTTCTCTGATTGATTGTTCTCATAGTCCCACTTATCAATCGTTCCTACTCCAACACCTGCATCGTCACCCCAATCGTGATCAAGCAGTTCACGTTGGAGGTCACCATCCCACCAAATTGCAAAGTTAGAGCTAGGAATCGATTCAGATATCTTCTCCCCTTCTGCTGTGTACAAGCCACCTGTTGTACTGTTCCAAGCACCGTCTACGGCCCAAGACTCTGATCCATCATGTGTAGGATCAACATCAGCTGTAAGTCCTCGACCAGTATCTAACCCGGTTTCTACACCCCAAATAATTTCGCCAGTTTCTGCATCACGCATGTCAAAACCATAAGGTGAATCTGTATGCTCTTGCACAGAGAATATCTCCAAGCCATCACGACTAGGAATAAGATCACTAACATGCAGTGCATCTCCATGCCCTAATCCTGAGTTGTATAGTCCTGACCCATCATCATCAATCGTTATTTGACCATAAATTACTTCATCCTTTTGGTCATGATCCACATCCGCTATACTTAGTGAATGATATCCTTGACCTGCCCAATCACTATAACCTTCATCATTAGAATCAAATTTCCACTGTTTTTCTAATTTTCCATCTTCAAAATTGTATGCTACTAATACCGTCCTTGTATAATAACCACGTGCCATAACAAGACTTGGTTTTTCACCATCTAGATACGCAACACCAGCTAAGAAACGATCTACTCTGTTTCCATAACTGTCTCCCCAAGCGGATACATCTCCACGTGGTGGATCATAGTCTACTGTATCAATAGCTGCACCTGTTTCACCATTGAATATAGTTAGGTATTCATCACCTTGTAATACATAACCACTCGTGTACCGGTGGTCGGCATCTGCTCTTCCAATGACATTTCCTTCACCATCAATCGTGCCATCTGCGGTTTTCAAGGCTACTTCAGCTTTACCATTCCCATCAAAGTCATAGACAATAAACTGGGTATAGTGTGCACCTGCCCGAATATTAACGCCTAAGTCCATTCGCCAGAGCTGCGTTCCGTCCATTTCATATGCATCTATATAGACATTTCCTGTATAGCCAGATTGTGATGAATCCCTGGAGTTTGATGGATCCCATTTCACAATAAGTTCATACTCGCCATCACCATCTAAATCACCAACACTTGCATCATTTGCACGATACGTATATGGATCACCGAGTGGCGTTTGGCCAGCCTCTGGTTTGTTCAAAGGTATATCCAAATAATTGTTTTCTAACACTTCTGTAATATTACGCTCATTTCGTTCTTCACCATTAATTACCGGATGAATCTCATATACAGCATCCACTGTACCTGTTTCATCCACATAGTTTGTGCGATCAGAAATTGGATCTTCGTTTAGAAGCTGTCCATCTCTATAAATATTGAATCCAATATCTCCTGGATCTGTACCTAGCATTCTCCAGCTAACAAGTACACCTTCACTTGTTTTCACTGCTATAGGTGCTCGGTCAAGATCTTCCATTTGTTTTTGCAATACTGTGTCTGCTGGTGTTTCTAAAGCATCTGATTTTTCAGAGACCCCACCAGCATTTACTGCGGCAACTTTATAGAAATACGGAATTGTTGTAAGCACCGTTGTATCAGTAAAACTTGTCTCCGTAGCTTGTCCTACGAGTTTGTATTCACCATCTTGTTTCTCCGCTCTATAAATATTGTAAGAGATAGCTGTCTCTGTCTCATTCCAGTTAAGTGTAAGATCGTTTTTATTCACTGCACCAAGCGTTAGATTTTCAGGAGCATCTGGTACAGACTGCTCGTCATCAATCATCTTAACCGTTAATGGAACAGAAGGAACTGTTTCTGTACCGATATTATCCATCGTTGTTACTGAATATTCGTACTCTAGTCCAACAGATACAAATGTATCTGTATAAGTAGTATCCGAAGTTGTACCTATCTGTTCTGTTTTATCAGACCCTTTTATTTGCCGATAGATTTTATATGAATCTCCACCGTCAGCTTCATCCCATGAAATCGTTGCTGATACATTACTAGTTTCAAAGGATTGATTATCTAAAGTTAAATTAGACGGCGCTAGTAAAATTGGAGTCAATTCAACACCATTAGCAATACCTGTAGATCCTCCGAAGCGAAAATTCATTTGTCCATCTGTAACCGCTACTTCTGGTATAACTTTTTCCGTAGAACCTTTACTAGGGGCATTTACTGCACCATAACCTTGGTCTTCAATGGTAAGGTCTGTACGTGCACTACCGAGAAAGTCTGCTACATAAACTTTAACTGCATACAAACCATTCGGTACGTCCACATTGAAGTCCCAGCCTACAGAGAAATAACCAATCCAATCACGTAGCACATTATCCCCACCACGATCACGGACAATTACCCCTTCATTACTAGCCAATCCATACCCTCTCTCTTTTGTATATAGTACCGATGGATTTACATCTGTGTACCCTTCAGCAACAGTAGAACCTTCAGGGCCAAAGTCGTATTTATACATTGCTTCTTTTGTTGTAATACTTGCAACAGCTGACTGCTCAGATTCACCTTTTCCATTAACTGCAGTTACAACAACATCATAGGTTTTACCTTCTTCCATCCCTGTCATACTTAGCTGTGGTGATGTAGAAGAACTAACCAATTGGTAGTCTGTTTCATCCGCTAGTTTACGATAAATTCGGTAAATATCAGTATTGTCTACTGCATTCCATGATAAAACTGCTCCTGCATTACTTACACCGGATACAGTAATACCTGCTGGTTGACCTGGAACCGAATCGGGAGTTTCAATATCTGACACATAACTTGCAAGTGGGGTTTCCAATTCTTTTATACCACTAGAAAGTAACCTAGCAATTTGAATGGCACCATACTCTTGGAAATGTGTATCATCTGCTTTTCCATCCGGATAAGCTTCATATACATTTGCATCTACATGTAAAAATATGGAGCGTGTTTCTTCTGGTCCAACTTCATTGTAATACTCTCGACTAAGTGTATTTAAATCCACTAGCAAGACATCTAAATCTTCTGCCACTTCTTCCATTCCCTTTTTATACTCAGGAAAGCTTACATTAAATTCACCTGTGTTTGGATTAAAGCTACGTCTTCCAACAGGCGTAACTAGTATTGGATTCCCACCGCGCTGACGGACACCTTCCACATACGTTTCTAGGTATTCTTTATAATCCTCCACAGATGTGTATCGCTCAGGCACACTCACTGTTGCATCATTATGTCCAAATTGAATTAATAAATAGTCATCCGGATTTATCTCTCGTAAAATATTGTCTAAACGCCCTTCAGTAAAGAACGTTTTTGAACTACGTCCTCCAATTGCTTGGTTGTCAACGGTCACCTCTTCATTGAAGAAACGTTCTAACATTTGTCCCCAACCCGCCTGTGGTTTCCAATAAGGATCGTATGTTTGTGCTGTTGAATCACTAGCCACATAAACGGTAGGATCAGCACCAGCAGAACGGGACGGCATCTCTGATATGGAGATCGCATTAATTTTTGAACTTGTCCCAGTTAACTCAATCGTTAACTGTCCATCAATAAGCGCAATTTCAAAATCGCGATTTACAAACTCCCCAGCGCTTAAAGATGTGTCTTGGATTTTCTGGATTGTTTCAGCTTTCACTCCAACGTTTGTAGTTGCATTTGAGTCACCTACAACTACTGAGACTACATAATCCGCATTTGGTAAATCCACTTGAAATGAAGTACCTGAATAGGACACAAAGTCAGTTTTTAACTTATCTGAACCCTCATGGCTAGTTGCAGTCACGTTTTGTGTATCTACAAAACCATACCCCAATTCCTCGCTATATTCGGTCTCCGGTGATACTTGTAAATGGTTATCCGCTACACTACTATCCTTTGTACCAAAATCAAAGTACTTCTCTGTAAGTGTATCTTCCGCATGAACATTAATTGTCATAAACGGAATGTTTGTAGCCACCAATAATACACTAAGAAAAAGTATAAAAAAACGTTTGGATTCAGTTACCATTTGCCCAATCCTCCCCAATCTTCTTTACGAATTTTTCAAATATGTAAATTACTTCATGAAGTATGAGTACAATTTTTCATTTTTTAAATGCTATTTTTAGGTTTTGTTATATTTCACTCTTTACGGATATAAAAAATTCGCACCTCCTTTTTTAAAACCTAAAAATAAAGCGCTTACAATTCTGTATGTTAGCATAAAGAATTTCTTTTATACCTAGTTAAAACCGTTGTGTTTGTTTATAAAACAGAGTGAGTTTCGACTCTCTATGTCTTTATACACGTTACATTTCAACACTTTTTGTCGAAGCTAGTACTTCCTTCTTACCTTAATAAATTTCACAATTAATACTAATTAGTATTCAAAAAAAGCAAAAAGCCTAATGCTTTTTTAGCATTAGGCTTTCTATTATTTGATTAGACTTTTTACTATTCTTCACGCTCATTAATTATTCTTAAACCATACACACCACCAGCAGCCTTGCCTTGTTTAGAGGTGAATTTTACTTCTACCTTGTCTTTACCTTTTGTTACACTAGTTGGAATTTCATAACAAATATCAAATAATTCTCCAGGCTTGTTCGCTTGTAGTTGTTGATTAGCAATTATTTGATCATCTATTAGAATGTCAAAGTCACGATCATATGATTTTCCGTCTACATGTAATCTAGCATCACTTCCATAGTATGTTACCAACAAATACATTGGTCTATCTTGCTGAACAGACATTTTATAACTAAAATACCCTTCATCACGACTATCACGCCAACCTTTATGCACAACATTCAAATAGCCTGAGTTTGAGTTATGTGATTGGATATCATGATCAACTTCAGGTTGTTGTTCACTTGGGGTAACTTCATCTACCGTAATCTTTCTTCTCCGATTTTGTAGCTGTTTCTCTTCATCTACAAAGGTACTAAATTCTGTTTCATTCATTATTTTCCAATACAATGAGTAACGCTGATGATGAAGTTCATAAAACGGAATTAATGTAACCTTAACATTTCCTGGCTGACCAACCGCCTTTGTTTCAAATGTTAAGACTTTATCTGCAACTGGCTTAACCCATTGGTTTATATCTTGCTCATTGGTTACTAATACAGGAACATCGATTAACTCGTGATTATTTAACTCTTGATGATCTGCTAATATATCCGTTTCAGGAAAGTTTTCTTTTCCTAAAGCCCCAGCCAGAACAACAGGGCCATACATAATTGCTTGTTTTTTGTGATCATCTTTCGCTATATATGTATGTAGTTGCATTGGCAATCCCACTTGCACTCGATCACCCGCAGTCCATTTTCTATTTATTGTTAAATATCCATTTTCTATTTTTGAAAAAACTTCCACTCCATTTACGGTAGCAGTTACAGGACCTGATATCCAATAAGGAACCCTTACATGAAGATTAAGTGTAGTCCCGTTTGCTTCCTTAAACACAAGTTCAGTACTGTCTGATTCAGGAAACGTCGTGTTTTGAATCAATTGGATTTCTTTATCTTCTAAAGTAATGTCAGAAGCAATAAATAAATTCACATATAAATCATCTTCTGTCCGATAATAAATATTTCGAGTATAGCGAGCAGGATTTTCCATTCCTGTTCCTGTACAACACCAGAAAGAGTCGTCTGGTGAGCAATATACCTTAAAATGACCAGGTTGAGTAGAAACAAAATACGTCTTCATTCCTGAATCAGGGTCTTGTGAAGCAAGAATATGATTATAGAGCCCTTTTTCGTAGTAGTCCATCAACGAAGCTTTGTGTGTCCATGCAAATAAGTACTCGGTTAGCTTTAACATATTGTATGTGTTACATGTTTCAGTTGTTAAAATTCCTAACTCTTCTGCATTTCCAGGACCAAAGTGCTCACCGATACTATTTCCACCCATTACATAAGATCGGTAATTTGTCACTTGGCTCCAGAAAAACTCAGCCATATCACGGTATTTTTGTTCACCTGTAATATCATATAACTTAGCGGCACCTATTACTTTAGGGATTTGAGTATTCGCATGTTTTCCCTCTAAATCATCAACATGATTTGCTAGAGGTTCTAAAATTGCTTGATGACAAAAACGTTTCGCGAGAACCAGGTACTTTTCTTCCCCAGTAATTAAGTACATATCTGCCATCGCTTCATTCATTCCACCATGCTCACAAACAAGCATACGTTGAAATTGTTCATCTGTTAATTTTGAAAGACCAAGATAAGCCCAATTCGATAATTTAGTTACTACGTCTAATGCTTTATTATTTCCAGCAATTTGGTAAGCATCAATCAAGCCCGCAAATATTTTATGAAGACTATACCAAGGTACCCAAGACCCTCCTAAACTAAAGTTATCTACTCTAAACTCTCCAGTAAACACTTCATCATAACAAGCGCGAGGAAAACCGCTTACATACCCACTCGGATCATAGTCTTGAACAATTGCTAACTCATCCACAGCATAGTCAAGTTTGTCTTTTAACTTCTCGTCACCCGTAACTGCATACATGGTTGCAGCTGCAGATAACCAATGTCCAATTGAATGTCCAGCAATCCCCATAGATTCCCAACCACCATACCTAGGTTTACGAGGCTTTTGCGAAGTAGATTCGTAGCATGGTGCTATTAGGCGATCAATATCTAGATATAAAAGATACTCTTTTCCTTTTTCTTGTGACTTTTTAAAGATTCCATCTGAAAGATTAACATTTTTCAACATGAGATTCTCCTTTAACCTTTTTATGTAATACCCTTATTATGAATGGATAATAGTAGAAAGGGAATTCACATTTCAATAGAAAACATATCTTTTTTTTGGATAAATAATGATATACTTATATTAATATTTACTGGAGGTTAGATGATGAATCAAGTTAGTATAAACGCTTATAACCTGCCGTTGGTTAGAGAGGTAGGGTTTATGTCTGATAAAGAGGGAATAATGCGCCACCCAGAACGAAATATGGACAAAATAAACGTTTTTGTCTATGTCAAACAAGGTTCCATTCACGTGATTGAATCGGGCATAGAGTACCATATTAAACAAGGAACATATCTTTTTCTCAGAAAAGGCATCCCTCATTGGGGTGAAAAACATTATACCCCAGGAACAGAATGGTATTATATACATTTTTATGACGCTCCACAGCAAGAAAGTAATAGTGAGTACTCTTCCTTTCAACAGGCCTCCATGATTTTAGAAGATACCTATGATAAACAACTGACTTTGCCTAAAGTTGGGAAAGTGTTTCAGCCTGAGTATGTGGAAATCCTATTAGCAAAACTGTTAGATCGTTATGATACACCAAGTCCAATACGTCCATTAAGTTTATCTGTTATGACTTATGAATTATTTGTTGATTTGTATAGGAATAAACATGATGAAAATAAAGATAAAAAAACGCATCGGATTGTAGGAAAAGTAATTGAATTATGTAGGAATTCTTCTAAAAACAAGCTTTCAGGACAGGATATCTCAAAAGCAATAGGAATGAACTACGCTTATTTATCAAGCTTATTTCGAGAACAGACTGGCAAGACTATTACCCAATTTCAAAATGAATTATTAATTGAAAAAGCTATAAGACTTTTTAAAGAAGATACATTAAACGTTTCTGAGGTAAGTAGTTATCTAGGTTTCTCTAACCCATTTTATTTTAGTAGGGTATTTAAAAAAGTTACCGGCATATCCCCTTCTACATATTTAAACCAAAACTACAGGAACTATTAACTTTTTGGCTCTGTTAAAGTTTGATTTTAAAATTTACCATAAAATTGGAAGTTTTGCTTTTGCATTTTATTGGATTATTAAACTATGGCTACTTTAGTTTAAGTTTATGTCCTCACATAGTTGTCTTCCATAAAATTTTATAATTACTTTCCTTCGAAGGATTCTTCGTATTTACTTTCAAGAAGAATTTCATTGGCTGGCATATTCGTCCATTCCTCAATAGGAATGTTTGGGTTTTCATCTAAAAACTCTTCCATGATTTCTTTCCCTATTGTGTAGTTTGCTCTATCTGGTATATCTTTGATTTTGCTTCCATATAATAAAACTTCCTTGGTAGCTAAGCCTGTTGAATCTGCATTTTCTTTAAGAAACTCCCATGTGTTTTCTTCCATTTTAATACTAGAAAATTGGTGCCAAGGGATAGTTATGTCCTGATATAAATTTTCCGCAAATGTATCTGCTTTACCCTCAAGGATAACATCGTGTAATAACGTGGTAGTATAAGCCAGTTCTGTGTTCTCCATATATACAGAATGGTGATATTCATGAGCAAGGCAATACTTTAAATATTCATCCTTAAGTAAAGATGGTTCGATTTGGATTAGAATGACATCTTTCTCCCATGTTACACCTGTTACCCCATTTAGAAACTTCATTGTAGAAGTGTTAGTGGGATTTGCGGGAATTATATATATAGACTTTTTTCCACCTGGAAGTTTTTCAGATGATTCCTTCAATGCTTCTTTAATTAAGATATTGATACTGCTTTGATTTTCAATTAAAAGTTGAACCGATTCTTCTAACTTATCGATAGACATGGGTGTGCTAAGTGTCCAATCTTCTATTTCCCAATCATTGAATTCTTCACCGAATCCACTTACTAAGAATGGTTGTTTAACCGTCTGCTGATATAACGCTTTTAAATTAGTTGTTTGTTCCTTTGCTCCTTCTATATAATTTAAATATTCTTGATAGAAGGGTATTATAGTAAATTCTTGTCCGTTACTAGTAAAAGTAACTGGTGTTTTATAACCTATTTCGGAAAGTTTTCCTGATTCTTCACTGTTGGAACATCCAAATAGAAGAATCGGTATGGTAACAAATATTATTAAAACTTTTTTTATATTATTTAATTGTTGGATTTTAAACCACCTACCTAAGTCTATTTAATTATATTTGAAATATTATTGCAATAAGTCCAAAGAAAAACCTTTGAACAACCCATTTAGAACCTTAAAAGGAAGAACAAGTAATTCAGGAGTCCAAGACAGTATTTCTGATATATAATCTTCTTAAGCCTTTATCAGTTCTCTCCCTTTTAATGAATTATTCATTAAATCCCTATTTTTTCACTAACTTGCCTCGTAGTGAACAAAAAATTACGTTTATATCTGAATCTAGATAACCTAAGTGTATCATATATTTCCATATTTTGTATTAAACCACCTCTAATTATCAAGTCATTCATAGTAACAGAATTCCTTTGATGTTGAATGGATTCTAACACTTTGAACCAAGCCAGGTAATTGTTCAGATATTTAGTTGCAACTCCATTAAAACGTTGCAACCTTTAAGCCTTCGGTGATAATTGTTAACGTTCTGAATATGGTATAGCACCTTTGTACGAACATTACCATCAGACTTGAATTGACAAATATTCATACCTTTTTCAGCAACATTTGTTTTAATGGCCCCCCAAGAATAGGTGCATAAAACAATCTCGTTGGAAAGTTTATGTCCGATAGCTTTATCTAATTGTGCTTTTCTACTCGACCCATTCCCAATGTCTTAGAAAAAGTCATCTTTTCACGATCTCTTGCGAAGACTTATACTTGTTCGTTGCTTATGACGGCTGTAAAGCAAGAATGTTTAAAATAGGTTAATAATAATATCCAGGGTATTTCTCTCCCTGCAACAAAAAAACCGCCATTCTATATATAAAAGAATGACGGTTTCTCCATACTATATTATTGTGGATTCAATGATTTGGTTACTCCCCACACCTTGGTGGCACCGTCATATTCATTCAAAGCTATATCAAGGTCATGGAAATAGCGGTGTAAACTTCGAACGTGACTCGTTGATTGATCTTCCAATAATGTCGATGCTAGCTGCCTCGTACTTTCTAAATCACTTTTTAAATTTTCATTTTTAACTTGTGGAATCATTTGTTCAAGCGTTGCAACAATTTTTTCTGCCATATTGGTCTGACTATTCCAATCTAAATTATCAATCTTACCATAACCGGTCGTGTCGTTATAGAAATCATGTGTATCTGAAACAAACGCACCAACATTTTTATTATTTTCCCCTACTGTTTCTTGAATCTCCTCAACTTCTTCCACTGTAGGAGTTGAACTATTTTCTGATTTTTCTTCATTGGCGCTTTGATCTGTTGCTTCCTCTTTCTTTGTTTGAGTTTCGGTGAGCAATTCTTTTCCCACAATGAAAGTAAGTGAAGCTGTTGCGACTAGTATGGCTACTACTGCAATAATCACTTTACTCCTTATCGATTTACCCTTTTTACGTGACAATTATCTCACCTCTATAACTAAAATTGCTAAAGTTTAACTACAAACGATTCTTATATTTTCTGGAATCTTCTATCCTGTTTTTAAATTCTATCTTTTTCAACTCAACTTTTTCAATTCTTTTAAATGTTAGAAAAGAAATGAAACACACAGCATAATAGATTAATTCATAGTCTTGTTGTTCAATGATATTCATAAAAACATACTCCTTATAAGTACTTCCAGTTAAAATATTCATGAAGCTAACACTTTACTTCATAACATTATCTATTCTAAAAGTATCATTCTCCTAATAATTTTACATGTTTGTTACTATTTTATCCAAGAATAACATTTATACTTATTGCGAACATCCGTCGACCATCCCGAATAAACTGATATATCAAAAAAAGGGGGCATAAGGATGATTCACACTGTGAAGGCTGGTGAAACAATATCGCTTATTGCAGAAGACTACCGTATTCCTATTCCATTAATTATTAACGCAAACCCACAAATTAATCCAAACATTATTCATATTGGACAACAATTAGTTATCCCCGGTATTCCTTCTATTGAAGAAATTTCGTATTCAATCCGTATTGACTTATCTGAAAGAAGATTAACATTATTGTTAAATGGGATTGTTCAAAAAGTTTACCCGGTTGGAGTTGGAAGAATGCTTCACGAAACTCCGACTGGAAATTTCATTATCATAAACAAGGCACCAAATCCTGGAGGTCCATTTGGAACGATGTGGATGAGCTTGTCTAAAAAACATTATGGGATACACGGTACAAACAACCCTGCTTCCATTGGTAACTATGTATCAAAAGGATGTGTGCGAATGTATAATAAAGATGTTGAGGAACTGGCTGCAACCATTCCAATTGGTACTCCCGTTACAATTACCGCTTAAGTTATATCGAACTATATTATACCTATTTTAATTAACTGAAGCCTAATCTTTTTTTAGGTTCGTTCTAGTCTAAATAAGTATCTTCAACCCCAATTCCCCCTAAATTTCACTAAGGTTTACTTATCATTTCATCTGAGACATAATAGTACTATAGTTTTATGGTGAAGGTAGGTGGATATATGTTTGTTTATATCGTTTTGATTATGATCGTATCCATTATTGGGCTAGTATTAACATTACTGTTGGCTGGGAAAAGTGATGAAGGGTATAATGATAATCCGAAAAAAAATATTAAAAATTTAACATGGATATATATTGTTGCTATTCTAGGCTCTGTTATTGCTTTAGCTGTGTTTATTATTTTATTTACGTAGATGAATTCAATTGTGGTTGAAGATTGTGGTTATCATTGAGAATCATTTTCTTGTCTTCTTATTATGATTCTTGTCCAAATCATCCCCTTGATCTTCATCCTCTCTCACTTCTATTTCATCATGAAATTCAATCGTATTCTGGCCCGCTATATAATCAAATGGAGTATAGCTGTTGTCTGGAACTGACTTATTTTTAATCGTCTTGATGATTATCAATACAATTAATAGAAACATTAGAATAACAATTATTAAAGATAAATTGCCTACTAAAACCACAGTATCTCCCTTTCTCATCAGTATTTTTTCACTTTATCTCTATCTATTGTGAATATATTACAAATCCAATGCTTTCCGCTAGTTTTTTTATCTGCTTTCCACCCCATTTTTTTTAGTTCTTTTGCTATCATTACATTAAAAAAACCATGACCAACTAAAGCAATTGTTTGGTGTGTTTTAGCATAATAAACTAACTCCTCAGCAGCTTTTTTTGCTCTTTGTTTTGCGCCATTTAGGGATTCTTTTTGTCCCGAGTAGCCGTTTAACCAGAGTAATCTCAGTAAGAAAGCCCATGAACTTGGTCTTAATTTAAATCTTAAATTTTGTACAGTTGGAATAGGAAGCTCTGCTTCACGGAATAGTGGCAGACAAACCACTTCAGATAAAGGATTTAATATTTCAGCTGATTCTATAGACCTTGTTAAATCACTAGTAATTACTAGATTAGCACCCGCAATTTTTTCCATAGTAACTTCCGGGTAGGTTTTTTCCTCAAGAACACCATGATAATCATACTTTTCTATCCACCGTGCAAATTCTAAAATCGTCATGCGATCATTTATAATGTAGCTTGACTTACCATGTCTAATCAGTGATATTTCCATTCCCAATACTCCTCGCTCCGAAATTCCAGTCACACCTACTGGCTAGAAATTCGCATTACTCATACTTTTATATAAATTGTTTGACTATGTGCGTGTACACTTCAGGTTGTTGGTCATGTATTAAATGAGAAGAAAAAGGGAGGATAGACAGGTGAACATGTTTATTTAACTTTGCATAACTAACTGCACCGTGTACTTCATTTCCATTTCCTTCCCCAACCATATAAAGAATGGGAATGTTTAAATGTGCTATATTTTTCATTTCAACAAATGGATACCAATCTCCATGATGTAAGAATACGACTGGTTCTCCATCACCAATAATTTCCGTTTACAATAACAAATGGTATCCTCCTCTATTTTTCGGGTAATTAGCAACAATAAATTTCTCACTAAATCATTCTACTTTGTCTCTTATAGTGTCTTTTTCATAGAAACTACATCTATTATTATATCGTTTGACCTCTGTATAATCTCTTCATCATAAATATCATAACCTATTAAGTGGTATAGCTTTATATTTTTAGTTGCATACTTTCGCACCTTACAAGTTAACGTATTGCAACCATGTTCTAACCCATACAACTCTAATGCTTTTAGTAACCTCTTTGCCATCCCTTGGCCTTGTTTTTCTGGGATAACAGATAACCGATAAAAATAAATATTCTTATCTTTACAGGAAAACCTAACCATTCCAACCGGTACATCATCCGCATAACAAATGAGAGCCTGCTCATTTTTTTTAATGCAGAAGATATAGAATCCACTGTCTCATCTAATGCACTAGAAGGTATGGCATTGTTAAAATCCTTAAACGATTGAATCATTATATTGTGAATAATTGATGCTTGAGATTTTTCTGCTAACATTATGTTCATACAATCCCCCCTAAGAATCTTAACGTTTAATGGCGTCAATAATTAACGAGGGTGAAACTAGCTTTGCTCCTTGATTTCTCGGATCGTATTTTTTTGACCGAAAAATAACTCCATCTTCTCCTCGCCAATCTTGCTGATGGAAAACGCCATTACGATCAAAATATTCTAAAAGCTTCACCTCAAAACCAACAGTTTCAAAAACCTCTGTTAATGTGTCATAGTTATATACAATTTTATGACTTGCCGCTGAATGGTCCTTTGGGCCTGGACCACCCACTTGAACAATCTCTTGATACGTTTTATCCGGGAACAATCCGTCAGGCACTGCGCAACGAATGTACCCACTCTCCTGTAAATATCTATAACATATTTGCGCAGCACTAACACCTTGTTCGTATGTAAGGTGCTCCCAAACATGCTCCGCAACAATTGCTGTGATTGAACCACTATTAAATCTACCTTTCCAAGAATCCTCATCTAACAAGTTGAGATCTTCTTCTTGAGTATGAATCCAACTAGGATTATTGTTATATAGACCAGCACCTATCACTAGCTTTATTTGCTCTTGAGCAGTGTTCACGTAGACCATCTACCTTCCTATATCTTTAATAAAAGTAATTTATCAATTTTAATTTTAGCATATTTTTCCACATTTGAAATTTAAATTACTAAAAAATCGACATCCGTAAAAGATATCGATTTTATACTTAATTATATGTTATTGCCCTCCATTTTCTTTTCTAAGAAATACTGATTGTATCCTCTTGGGTGGTCTTCAACGATTCCAATTACAGTAAATCCTTGTTTTTTATAAAATTCTGGTGCTTGAAAACTAAATGTATCCAAAAGTATGGTCCTACAGCCTTTTCTCATCGCCCACTCTTCCATTTTCTTTATTAACTTACTTCCATAACGCTTACCTCTATGTTTTTCATCTACCCACAAGAAATCAATGTGAACGTGTGACCAGAACGTTGTTGCTGTTATCCCACCAACAATTACACCTACTTTGTTTCGTATGATAAAACTTAACTGCTCAATTGGAGTCTTTATCTCATCAGGCAGTTGTTGCATATTATATTCGATTAGCTTTTTCTTAATAAATTCACTATCTTTCTGAGACCCTTGTTGAATTTCTTCCATTTAATCACTCTCCTCATAATAAAAAAGCATTTATTTAATTATAAATGCTTTTTAGAATAATCATTATTCTATTTCCTTCATTTCACCTTTGCAACACCTAATGCATAGTGATTCCAAAGAATACTTTCGACTTAATCTGCTCTTACTTCTTCGCAATCTACAATTAATATGATTTCAGAGTGTTTTCCTTTTAATAATCTACTCTTTTTCTTGAATACCACTTCGGTTAAAAGACGAATTGCAATACCTAGGGCGAGACCAGCGAAAGCTCCAATCAATCCCCATTAAATCGGTCCCCATGTCAATTAAAAACCTATGCTAGCTCCAATAACAGCAAATGCTGTTGTCAGTACCATCCCAATATCCACAAAAGACGTACCATCAGACCGATGAAGACTGTCTAAATTTTTTCGTTCTTCCATGCGGAGACTGAAGCTTTCCCCATTGAAAGGGAGTATTTTTCCTTAGTGCAGGCGTTAGTCCCCATCTCATAAATTAACAATAAAGTTACGTTGGATTTTCTTTCAACTACACAAAATTTAGCAACAATCTTTTAAGTGATAGTTAAGGAGCGACTAATTCTACCTTCATCCGATCTGGATCTTCAAAATAAACAGCGTAGTGTTTTTCTCCACCAGCGAATGGATGTTTATCACTATAAAGAATTGTTATCCCTTTTTCTAATAGTAAATTAGTTATTTCATCAACATGGTGACGTGATTTCGCATAAAAAGCAAGATGATTAAGTCCTACCCTACATCGATGGTAGCTTACATCTAAAAATCTATCCTCAGCTTGCACAAATACAATATACGCGTCATCTAATTTCCAACTGATCCCTTTGTCCCATTTCTGATACCGTGTATATCCCAATTCTAATAGAAACCATTCCCAAAAGTTAATAGTACGAACCAAATTTGAAACGTAGAATTCTATATGATGGATTTGTCCTGCCAATGCATTTCCCTCCTCGATTTGGTTAGCAATTATATTGAATTATTATAAGTTACTATAATCAATCAACTACAACGGCGGCGCTTAGAAACAACCTTCTAAAAAAGAGCCAATCATTCCCTCTTAAATCAATAGATTATAGAAGGAATAAATGGTTTCTTAAAACAAAAAAATATTTAATTTGTGTTTTCAATAATGTATATTTATTATATATTACTAATAAATATACATTATTGAAAACGAAAAGGAGCTAAACCAATGAATATAATCCTAAGTGAAGATAATCCTAAAAAAGATGATTATATTAACCTACATCAAACAACTGGGTGGAATGCGAAAGGTTTATATACGTATGATCAACTATATACCGCCATATGCAATAGTTGGTATAGCATATCTATATATGAAAATAAACAACTAATAGGATATGGACGAATGATTTCTGATGGTATTTATCAAACACTTATTTGTGATGTCATGGTACATCCTGACTATCAAAATCTAGGCATAGGAACGAAAGTAATGAATTCATTACTCGGAAAATGTAACCAAGCAGGAATTAAATGGGTTCAGTTGTTTAGTGCAAAAGGAAAGTTTAATTTTTATGAAAAACTTGGTTTTAAAAATAGAGAAGTAGAAGCACCCGGTATGTCATTATTCTTATGATCAATATGTACTAGAAAATTCTACCTTAAACATGCTAGGAGATACCTCCTAGCATGTTTAGCCATTCACTCTATAATTGCATCATTTCTTTGTTCTTCTAACTTTGCTTTTATCTTGTGAAACTCTTTACTCGGAGGTGTCAAACTTATCACAGTATCCCCTGACTCCGGTTTACTTTCTTTCCCCTCAATAAAGAAATCTATCTTTTTAGTCGCCTTCATCACAAATAATAAGATAGCATTTTCATCTCTGTCTTCTAGGTAATTTTGATAATTATACTGTTGAGATAATGTTGTTTTACGAAAAACATAACCTGCCTCCACCTTATAAATAAGATCATCTAGAGAAACATCCTTTGAAAATAATACCCGTCCTCCAATGGTACGAACCATTTCTTCTACATTATCTCCGGTTTGATCTTGTATATTTAATCTGTAAACATCTTTACGACCAAAGGTGGGGACAAATGTTGTACAGACTAAAGCATTATAAGAATCATATTCCGTTGCTGAGATTAAATAGTCATAAGGTGTCATATCTAATCTATATTCTGTTTGTTCAGATAAAATTTCTCCATGATGAAAGTTAACACCGGCATGCCTTGCTTTCGTTAAACGTTCCCATGAAGAATCTGCAACAACCGTCGGAATTTTTAGTTCATCAAAAATACCAGCCAAAGCTACAGAAAATGCGTTACTACCTATAATCATCGCACCTGGTTGTCCTTCAGAAGACAAATTTAGTTTTTTCGCTAACCACCCTATTGAAAAACCATGAGCACACACGGTGAAAAAGACTAAAGCAAATGTTAAAGACGTTACGATCCGAGCATCTTCAAATCCTTCTTCGTACAATACTGAAGCAAAATAACTTGCTACAGTCAATGCAACAATACCTCTTGGAGCAATCCAACCAACCAATACTTTTTCTTTTAAAGTTAAGTCTGTACGTATCGTTGAAATAAAAATAGATAATGGTCTTACGATAAATAACATTAATAAGACATACCCTATTATTTCTATATTAAATACGTGAAGAAGTGTCCCTCTCGTTAAAGAGGCAGTTAACATAATGAAAATAGTAGATATTAGTAGTATTGAAATATTCTCTTTAAAATGACGCATGTCTTTTATCGAAGAAATCCCCATATTAGCTAACTTCATTCCCATTGCTGTAACAGCTAACAATCCTGTTTCGTGTGTAACTTCATCTGCTATAGTAAAACAAGCAATCACCGCTGCGAAAACTGCAGGTGATTTTAAAAATTCTGGCATAAAACCAGATTCAAACATCCAGCCTGTCCCTTTTCCGAATAACCAACCTAATATCACAGCAAATATAGAGGCTAAAAAGAAAAGCAGGAGTGATGTACCATCGGCTTCATTACTTGAGAAAAATAAGATAATCTCAAAGGCAAATACAGCTAATAACGCACCAAATGGGTCTACAATAACACCTTCCCATTTCAAAATCTTAGCTGGCCGGGGTTTTAGTTTTGATTGTCGTAGCAGTGGTAAAATAACTGTAGGGCCAGTTACTATGAAAATCGCTCCTATAATAAGCGAAACTGTCCAAGACAACCCAGCAACATAATGAGCAGCAAAAGATCCAAGTAACCAACTAATCAAAGCACCATAGGTTACAATACGAAAAACTGGTTTACCTAAACCACGGATTTCTTTAATATCTAGATTCAGGCTGCCTTCAAATAAAATAATCGCAACAGCAACGGATATAATAGGCCGGTACAAATCTCCAAAATCTTGCTCTGGGTTGATAAATCCAAATATAGGACCTACAAGTAGTCCAGCTATCGACATAACGACTATCGCAGGAAGCCTAAAGCGCCAGGATAGCCATTGTGACCCTACTCCTAACATTGCAATAATCATAAACTCTAATAATATCGAGTCAATCATAGCTCTCCTCCCTTTCACTCTTTAGGACAACTCAATCTATAATAAATTAATTATTTAATCAATTACTGCCCTTTTCCACAGGATAATCTATTTAATTTCAAACAGAATATATATAAAAACATCTTAAATCGAATGAGTACGGAAGTAAAACAGTTTGTTTTCACATTAAGACCCTCTATGCAAACCTTTCACTGGATGGAGAACTCAGAGAGTATAAAAGAAGAAAATGCTAAACCTATTTATCAAACTTAAATATTGACCTTCTAAAAGTTTGGTGTTTGTGTTTATGATAGCTAAAATATAAAGTCTGCACTAAGGTGTGCGACTGCCCGGGGTGGAAATTAACATAGAAGTTAGTGCAAACTTTCTATTAAGTTCGACGGTTGTACGAAAAAATGTTTACAGAAAAAGCTAAAACTCAAAATAGTATCAAATACGTTGCAAAAATAAAGAGACCACGATTGTAGTCTCTTACTTTAACATATTAATAAACCATACTACTATCATGATAGTATTTAAATTCTAATAAATTATTGGCAGGATCAATTAAAAAAAATGTCATGTGTTCTTCTTGTTTACCTTCAAAGCGAACCATAGGCTCTTTAAAAAAAGACAGTTCTTTTGCTGTTGCATCAGCTAACGCTTGATTATACTCTTTCTTTTCTAAAAACGTAACACCAAAATGACGAGGGTACATCTTCGGCTTATCATCTATATTAGTTGGACTCAAATGGCACACAACTTGATCCCCAAAAAAGTCAAAAGTAACACGATCATCATATCTTCTAGCAAGTTTACATCCTAGTTTCTCATAAAAGTCTACAGTTTCATCTAGTTCCTTGCATGGAATCGCTAAGTGAAACACCTTGTTGGTTTGTCTCATATAATTCCTCCTCGTATATATTTGTGCTACAAAGTCCAAAGTCCTTACTTCATAGCAACAATTATAGTCCTATCTAGCATACCTACCAAGATACGTTTACCTCCTAACAAACCTGATAGGATTACAAATGAAACGTATCGGAACGCAATCCTAAACGCAATGTCTCTAATGAAATAACATCACTTAATGCAATATTAGCTAAATTAACATTCGACCCAAGATGCTTAATAAAAAAGGTCTGCATATTTTTATTCGGCGCTTCAAAAATCAGTTTTTCGACTGGGATACTAGAAGATAGAATTTGCTCAAAGATATCAGTACGAATACCTCCATCTTCATTACATAAACCACTTGTTCCACTTTCTCTTGCTTCGGTGATAACCTTGGTTGCACCAGCTTCAAAATCCTCATGTATGTTCTCTAACCATTCAGCTGAATCTTGATTATTTGCCTTTGAACAATCTTTATTTCCAACCTCACTAAAGACAATAAAATCCTGAGAAAATTCTTTAATGAATTTGGCTTTTTCATGGTTTGATAAAGCGATAGTTCCATTCGAAACCTCTACATAGCTACAATTAAACTTTTTACAATAGTTATAATAACTTTCTACCTTGTCTTGGCTTAAAAACTTTTCAAATAATGTGCCACCGAAAAAAAAGTCAATCCCGAGAGAAGTTAAAAAATCTATTTTTTTCTGTAACCCTTTTGTTATTAGTGACGTGCCCCAACCAAACTTAACTAAATCAACATAGTCACTTGAACTTACAATGGTATCAAAAAATACGTTTAACGGGGTGCCATTATCAATTAAAACCGTTAGCCCTAAGTCTCTTGGTTTACTTTCTCTTGTTGGCAGAATTAACTCTGATTCTGTCATACATTAACCCTCTCAATCATTGGAATTCTCTTATTCTTTTTCACCTTCATAATGAAACTTCCATCTAATTCTTTTGTACAATAAAAAATATCTTCCTGCTTAAATATTGGATTTTCTACATTAAAAAACTTATCCGCGACATGAGATTGTTTTATTCTATTAATTACTTCTTCGGTAGAAATTGAATTAGAACCATCTATTATAGATTTTATATACTCTGCACAAGCAAGATCATCATCTCCACTTGGATGAGAGGCAATCACATTAACAGCATCTAGTTTTTCCTCAGCGATTCTTTCTTTTACATATAAAGCAGTCCTTTTCGCGTTCGAAAATCCAGTCACAAATACGTGATTTGAAGATAAACAATTTAATGTTGCTCGTACGCCGTTCGTTGTTTTCAGTACTAACGTCTCTCCTATAAGATCTTGATTTTGCAACTTAGTTGGAGAGTTTTCTAAATCAAAGCCTTCAATAGGCAATCCAGCTACTTCTCCGGCTAAAACAAGTGCAGGGTTATCTCTTTTCATTTTCAACGCTTGCTCTACAGACTCTGCTAGAAATATACGGTTTGCCCCTTGTAAAAAAGCAAAATGGGCTACTGTAAATGCACGAATAACATCAATCACAATCGTAAAAGGAGCAACGGTTGGTGGGGGATTCCTACCCTGATAAATATCAATCAGCATAATTTTTCTCCTCACTCTAAAATTCACGTACTCGGAAGGGTAGTAGCCTTCACATACACAAAGTATATTCGCCTACAAAATATTCGTTACAAAATCATACTTAGACTTAAAAGTTCAAAATTAGGCTCTTCCGTTATACCCAACTTGCTTTCTATTGGAATACATTGACTTTAAGGCGAATACCTAGACCCTTAAAAGAAAAGGGCTATATATTTATAAACTATAAAAGTGAGGGACAATAATGAAAGGTAAAATCACCTATAATCAGTGGGATACCCATGCTGAAGAAATACTCAACAACCAATTTAAAGACTTCATGGACGTGATTAAATGGGCCTACCAAGTTTATAAGAACGACATCTTATACGCTTGTAGCCTTGGAGCAGAAGGAATTGTTTTAATCGATCTGATCTATAAAGTTAATCCGAGAGCTAAAGTTGTCTTCTTAGATACAGATTTACATTTTAAAGAAACCTACGTCCTTATCAATAAAGTAAAAGAAAGATACCCAAAACTTCATATTAAAATAGTTAAACCAACACTTAATCTAGACGAACAAGCTACTCAGTACGGTGAAGAATTATGGGAAATCGACCCAAATATGTGTTGTACGATTAGAAAAATAAAACCTTTGCAAAAAGAGTTAACCAGTGTAGATGCATGGATTTCAGGATTGCGAAGAGAACAATCCTCCAGTCGAAAAAATA
This sequence comes from Aquibacillus rhizosphaerae, assembly GCF_030282825.1. Classification (GTDB taxonomy): domain Bacteria; phylum Bacillota; class Bacilli; order Bacillales; family Amphibacillaceae; genus Aquibacillus_C; species Aquibacillus_C rhizosphaerae. Next base: position 272,410 of record NZ_JASTZU010000063.1, on the reverse strand, counting down.
TCGATTATATTAACAAAGATACTAAATTTAAACGAGTTAAAATTTGTCCATTAATTCATTGGACGTGGGATGATGTTTGGAATTATATTCACTTAAACAACCTACCCTATAATGAGTTACATGATCACAACTATCCTAGTATTGGGTGTGAGAAGTGTACATTACCAGTTAATAAGAAATCAGACTCACGATCTGGTAGATGGGCAAATTCGGAAAAAAAAGAGTGCGGACTGCACCAAGCTTGATTAGGAGCTGTTTACAATGATAACAACATTACTAGCCTGTTTAATTGCCTTCTTTTTCGCTCTCAACATTGGAGCAAGCGGTGCAGCTGCATCCATGGGGATTGCATATGGATCAGGTGCAGTAAAAAGAAAAAAAGTGGCATTACTCATTTGCGGAATAGGTATTTTTCTCGGTGCCATTTTAGGAGGAGAAGAAGTTGTTAAAACGCTAGGTTCAGAGATTGTCCCTAAAAATATTATCTCCATTAATATCGCCCTCATCATTCTTGGTTCTGCGTCGGTATCTCTATTCCTTGCGAACCTAAGTGGAATTCCACTATCTACCAGTGAAGTTATTGTGGGTGCAATTGTAGGTGTTGGTATTGCTTTCAAAGTTCTTTTTGTTAACACCCTAGTAATCATTGTTATGTATTGGCTACTCGTACCCTTAATAGCATTTATATTAGCCTTTGTTTCCAACAAAGGAATCCAAAAAATAAATAAAAAGTTCCCTTTTCTAAATGAAGGAAAGTGGCCGAAGATTCTTGTGCTATTAGTAATTATTACCGGATTCTTAGAAGCTTTTTCAGCCGGCATGAATAATGTTGCCAACGCTGTTGGACCGCTCGTTGCAGCTGGTATTATTAGCCTTGACCAAGGAACTTTTACCGGTGGTTTCTTTGTAGCTCTAGGAGCTATTTTTCTTGGTGGAAAAGTAATTGAAACCAATGGGAAAAAAATTACGAATTTAAGTCTATTACAAGGAGGCACTGTATCAGGGATTGGAGCGTCCTTAGTCATTATTGCTTCCTTGTTTGGTATCCCTGTTCCCCATACACAAGTAACGACTTGTAGTATTTTAGATGTTGGAGCATCCGAATTGGGGAGGGAAATATGGAAAAAAGCAATTATTGCAAAACTAATTAAAACATGGGTAATCTCCCCATTGTTTTCACTTGTTATTTCCTATAATCTAATAAAACTATTCATTGATTTTGATTTTTCAGGAATAGTTTTATTATTTGCTTTTGTAGTGATTGTTTATCTGATTGGTTTGTGGAACCCACGTGAAATTACTCATCCAGTTTATAAAGAAAGAGTAGGAGGAAGTAGCCAGAAGCTTTAAAGACTGGTCAATAGATAAGTTACAAAAATACGTATAGCAGAAGAAAGATAAAAGGATAGTATGAGATACTAGTTACCTTATATTCGATGAAGCCCAATAATAGGGCTTTTTTATTTACAAAAGGCGATTTTCAGAAAATAATGTTATCGACGAAAAATATAAAGTCTGTCGTAATGGAATAGATGATTGGTTTGTTAACTCAATTCAGAAAATACACTGGTAATTCGCTTGTCCTAATTCATTTCTTACTTTGTCACTCCCCTAATACTTCGGTCGATGGGACGAGTAATCACAGTATAAAAATATCGTAAGAAGCGTTTCTATAGGTTGTGCGGCTGCCCGGAGCGGAAATCAACGTAACAGTTAATCCAAATCTTTATATTACTACGAAGAACACATGGCAACAAAACTTGCGAAAGAACCTTTGAACAATGGATTTATTTATACATAAACAAATGAAGAATTTTCATAGACTAAACGTCTTACTCAATAATTACTCGATTAACTTGTATTATTTAGGGTAAAGAAAGAGAGAGGATAAAGAAAAGGAGTATGAAACAATAGTATGATTTCTAACATTTTAATTGCACTAACGATTTTATTTATCATTGCAAATCTATACATTTTTTTCACAAATAAATCTTATAAAAAAAGCACCTTTAATGCCCCACTCTTTTATCAACTTTTTTTTAATATGATAGGAATTGCACTTGGTTTTGCAGTTCTTTATTTTCTTTTATCTTTAAATGGCACTATTCTTAAAGTTGGTTCACCTACTGGAGATCCGGCTGATCAATCATTTGGTAATTTACTTTATTTTAGTGGAGTCACATTATTATCTATTGGCTATGGAGATTATGTTCCAGTAGGAAGTGTGAAGTTATTTGCTGTATTGGAAGCTAGTATTGGTATTTTATTACCTGCTGCTTACTTTATGAAGGCATTTAACAATGGAAAAAGTGACAATCGTAAGGATTAATTACTAAAGTAGTAAACTTACAAACATAAAAGCCACAATGAGCACCTAGAAAGCAGGTGTATTATGGCTTATGTTTAAGGAATTCTATTTAAAAAAGCAAGAAACATTACTTTTAAAGTATCTTAATACTTAATGGGTAAAGATAAGTTTGTTTGGGCTCTCCTATTTCTTTCCATTCCGATATTTTTATGACAGGTAGTTTAGCGCCTTTATAATCTTCAATATGGATGGTGCCCTTTGCTTCCATCCATGTATCTTCTGTTATCGATGAAGCGTCATCTACCTCAGTCAAAAAGCCTATAATTCCAGCGTCAGCTACACAATGTGTAATAATAAACCTACCTAAAACAAACTGGTCTTCTGTAAAGTCCTCTTCCTTATAAACGAAGCCATTTAATGTAATCTCTTTCCCTTCAAATTCCCCCATATCCATGTTAATCGCTTCATAGTATGTTGAATAAAGTTCATCAGTCATGACTATTGAAGAACTGCTCTTTAATTCTTCCACCACACGCTTAAATTCTTCCTGACTAATTGTATTCGAATAGAGGTTTGGATCTTCTGGATTATCATAGGGGTCAGCTGAACTATCATCTGTATTTTCATTTTGCTCTTCTAACAATGGTTCTGCATTGTCATCACTTTCTATGTCTGGTTGTTCTGTTATTTCCAGGTTATTATCTGTTAAACTTTCCTCTCTACCCACTCCATTTAACGCATTATTAGTTAATGTGAGCATTGTTCCTTTTTTAGCTGCAATAGAAGCATCCAAAGAAGTTAAGGGAATTGCAAATCCAACAAATAACGGTAATATTATGATAGAGTAAGATAGCAACTTTTTCACATTAATTGGTGAATACCCGTGATCATGATTGTGGTCATGGTTGTGATCATGGTTGTGGCCATGGCTTTCATTTTTTGGAGACCAAACCCGTTGGATTTGGGCAATAAATAAGACAAGAAAAATTATTGCTCCTATTTTACTTAACAGATCATATTTTGGATTGATAAGCTTAAGAATATCACCAGTATAGTGCAATTTAACTATAAAGATAACAAATGTTAATAATATAGCCGCTCTAAATGCTTGTTGAAAATAAAAACGCATGCACTCACACCCCCTAATAGAAACCATGTATTAGCATTAATATAGAAAAAACAGTTCCAGTTACTATGCTTATTAATATAAATACAAACTTTGAATTAAAAACACTAAGTAGCATAAATGTATTTTTCAAATCCATCATTGGTCCATAGATAAGAAAACCTAAAATTGCTGTAGTTGGAAATAAGTTTTTAAAAGATGCAGCAATGAAGGCATCAGCCTCTGAACAAAGAGATAAAAGATAAGCTAGTCCCATCATAACCACAGTTGATGCAGCAAGTCCATCCCCTAATCCTACTAAAGCTTCTGCCGAAACGTACGTTTGTATAAAAGCAGCAAATAAACATCCGATAATTAAGTATTTCCCCATATCAAAAAATTCATCAACGGCATGTATTAGTGTACTTCCTATTCTTTCGGTTAAAGGTTGTTGGATAGAGGTTTGATGCGTGTGAGTTTTGGGTGGTATCGGGTGTTTTAATTGATTCGATTTAAATAGTAAACTTACAATTAAAGCAATTACTAAAGCAATTACAAACCCTATAATCATACGGGAAGCAGCTATTCTTAAATCATTTCCAAAGGCCATAAACGTTGACATAATTACAATGGGATTAATAAGTGGGCCAGTGAGTAAAAAACCAACTCCAGCATATATTGGAACACCTTTACCTATCAATCTGCGAACAATTGGAACTATTCCACATTCGCATGCTGGAAAACACGCTCCTACAACACAACTCATTGTGACTGCTAAAAACTTATTTTTAGGTATCCAACGTTTTATGTGGTCTTCGGTAACAAAAATTTGAATCAATCCAGCAATGATTACACCGATTAAAACAAAGGGTAGAGCTTCTATTAGAATACTTAAGAATATTGTACTCATATTATAAATAGACGAGGGTAACTGAAACATCTTTTGAAGCGAGTTACCAAAAGAAATAATATAAATAACAATTCCAAACAATACAATTCCAGTAAAATCTACAATAACCGGCCGTAACCTACGATTCATTTTATTCCTCCAGAGCTATGTAATTGGGGACCATATCTTATAGACATGTCCCCTACTATTAATCTATTCTTTTAATGCAGTTACTAGCACGTCTAGATTTTCATACATTAATGTAAAATAATCGTCGCCATTTTCTATATTTTCATCAGTGAGAACAGCGAGGTTATGAATATTAAGCGATTTTACATTTGTTTCATTTTGAATCACTGAGGCAACTTTTGGTTTCACATTTTGTTCGAATAAAAGGTAATTGATCCCATGTTCTTTAACAATATCTATAACATTTTCTAACTGTTTTTGAGAAGGCTCATCAGAAGAAGAAATACCTGCTATAGCAATTTGCTCCAAGCCATAAACTTGCTCCCAATAACCGTAGGCTGCATGTGTTACAAGTATTTCATTATTAACCTGGGATTCTAATTTACTATGAAACTCTTCATCTAATTTTTCCAACCTAGACTTCAGATTTTCGAAGTTAGTAACAAACTCTTGTTCTGCTTCTGGTTTCAATTCAATCAATGTATTCTTAATATTTTCTGCAATTGATATTGCACGAATTGGATCTAACCATATGTGAGGATCTACATCCCCGTGGTGGTGACCATCAGTTTCTCCACTAGCTTCTTCTTCATGTGCATGTTCTGTTTCAGTCGACTCTCCTTCTTCATGTGCATGTTCCGTTTCAGTCGACTCTCCTTCTTCATGTGCATGTTCCGTTTCAGTCGACTCTCCTTCTTCATGTGCATGTTCCGTTTCAGTCGACTCTTCTTCATGTGCGTGATTATGAACATCTTCACTGCTCTGTTCTTCCATATTATTTGACAATGCAATGCCACTAGAAGCTTCAACTGATAATAAGTCCTCATCTTTTAACGCTTCATTTATCGTATCCGCATATGGTTCTAATTCAGCGCCATTAAAAATAAATGCATCAGCACCTGCAATATCCACCATCGTCTTGGAGGTAGGCTCATATGTATGTGCATCAGCACCTGATGGAAGTATGGATACGATATTAACATGAGAACCTCCAATTTCATTCGCAAAATATTCTAATGGATATAAAGTTGTATAAATATCTAATTTTTCATTGTTTTCGTTAGCATCAGTTGATTGAGCTTGTTCATCTGCTCCACAACCACTTATAATGAAAACACTTAACACAAAAAGTAAAACTAGCAATCTTGAAGAAAATTTCATTTAACTCTCCCTCTCTTTTAAAACATCCCAAAAACGATTATAGCGTAATGATTCCGTTTTGTAAATAGGAATTATTTCGTTTTGTTTTGATATCCTTAAATTGTCTTATAAAAAAAACAAAAGCAAACCAGCTGAATTAATTCATTGGTTCACTTCTACATGAATTAGTACGTTTTAATAACTTTTACTGGGATATGATTATGTCTTCATCGGTAAAACTATCACTATTTTCTGATTTTATTTCAACAAAAAGCTTATGTGGAAGGCATACGATTGTTTCTCCGGGGGTATCTTTCCAGCCCATTTTCACACCAATCTGATCTGGACTGTTGTCTTCTTTAATTCTTATTCTCCCCTCATCAACTTCCATTAAATTATATTGATTTCCTTTTCCCTCAATAATAAATTCTTCATTTCCCTCATGTCCTGTTAATGTAATTTCTCGAATAACCGTTCCATTTTGCGTGATAACAGCAACAACATTATTTCCACTTTGTTGTGCTTGTATATATGAAAAGATAATCAACGGTGTAAACGATAATAGTACAAGAATTATGATAATTATGATGTCATAAGGTTTAGCCATTCTTAAATAGTTGCGCATAAAAAGATTCCTCTCTATACTTAAAAGCTATTTTTGTTTAACTAAAGCTATTCTAGCCTACACTAATTTCTATATAATATATCACGATTAGGATTTAGTCTATATCTTAGAAGTCGATAAGAAAGCTAAGGCCGCCTTGCTCACACTAGGGCAATGAAAACGAACATCTATGTGGAGCTCTTTACCACAAAGATGTTTGACTTAAGACCTCTGACGGGGTAGGCGCTGGAACTAGATTTCAAAATTTTTATACTAAAAAAAGACACCTACTCTAAAGAGTTAAATGTCTTTTACATTCTTTTCTGTACTATCCGCATTTTTATTTTTATTAAGTTCATCAATTAAGTATTGTACAAAAGCTTCATCTCTATCTAACCAAGCCTGATAGTTCCTTTTCAAGAATTTCTCAGCTTCATTAAAACTGGAAAAGGATTTATTCATTATTGTTTTGTTTTTTTCAATTTCCCATTTTCCATCATCAACTGGGTAAAGAAGAAAAATATCATTTTTCCCTTTATATAGTGAACCAAATGTTGAATTTTTAAGGTTGAAACGATTTCGTTTTGCATCCTCTCGTAATGCTTCGAACTTAAACGGTGCATCAACATACAGCTTATACGCATCATCTGTCAATACAGCACCCGAAGCTTTTTCATGTCCACCGCCGCCAAAAAGACCTGCAACTTCAGACACATCCACATCATCATGAATGGTTCGAAATCCCATTCGCTTTCCACCCATGTTTAATATGACAATGTAATCAAGATGAGGATATTCTTTACCAAGTTCATTTCCTAATTCTGAGTGATACGACTCAGCATGGACGATACCAGCAAAATACCCATTCACTTCAGATTGAATAAGTTGACGCCTCTTTCGGCGAATATAACGTTCCGTTTTTTCCTCTTCCATCTCTAGTAATTTTAATTCGAATTCATCAAAATCGAATGAATCCGTTGTAGTAAGACGAGGAATCATTTTCTGTTCAAAATCATCGATTGATATTAAAAAAAACAGTGTATTTAGCTGCTTTGCTTTAATATTATCATTTTTCTCCCATTCCCATGTATCGTATTGCCTAACCAGTTCAACAAACTCCGCTATTGTCTCTGATGGATCTAAAAGTTTCTGTGCAATAAGATAGTTGTAAAACAAGGAAGTAGCAGAAGTTAACTTACCTTCATTATCCTCTACTTCAACTTGGCCCCAATCATATTCATTAAATGTTAGTGCAGTTTTATGATGGTCTAGTAGTTTCACTTTACCACCTGCTTGATAAAATGATTCAAGCCTTTTCTCATTTTCTTCATTGACTGAAAGATCCGTTATAAATAAAAAAATATCCTTATTATTATTTTCTAAAAAGTAATTAACTTCACAATCAAGGCTAGATATTGAATTATAACGAACATTCACCTTATTACCAAAGGCGAGTTTAGCCAAAATCCCACATCCTACCCCATCTAAGTCATTATGGGACAATAGTTTATACATATGTTCACCTCAGCAACTAGTATGTGTTTGGTAAGAAGATTTTATAATTGTTATAATAAATGAGTTAACAAAATTACTCATCTGTGTCTTCCTCTACTTCTTCTGATTGTTCCTCTTCTAATTCAATATCTTCAAGGTCTAGCCAAGAAAGCATCTCATAGACAACCTTATTAATTTTTTCATCAACCATTTCTTCTCCATATTTTTTCTTTGCTCGTTCTATATTGTCAATTACATCCTGACTAAACTCAATTATTGGTGTATCGCTTTCAATATTGTTAAACAGTTCAATTATTTCATCTAATGCTTTATCAAACCTTTTGCTTTCTAATTCTGTTGCCTTCATATTAATCACCCCGTCTTAGGATATCCTGAACGCAGCATTATTAATACTACTCTTTCTATAGGCTAGTCAAACTAGAAAAAAAGATAAATAAACAAAAATGGTTGTTTCGCCCTCCCAATATTGGTACATCTGTCATTTACTATAGTAAATGTCACATTACTGGAGATGAGGAAATGAGTCCGAAACTCGAAAAATTCGTCGATAGGCTCCCTATCATGGAACCTTTTACACCGCAAAAAGAAAATGAACATGGTGCTTATTACGAAGTTAGTATGGAGCAGTTCAGACAAAAATTGCATAGAGACTTACGACCAACGCTTTTATGGGGGTATAATCGGCAGTTCCCCGGGCCGTTATTTGATGTCAAACAAGGTGAGGCTGTTAGAGTGAAATGGATAAACAACCTTCCTAAAAGTCACTTACTTCCTGTTGATAAGTCTATAGTTGATGCTAAGTTACCTGAAGTACGTACCGTTACCCACTTGCATGGTGGTGAAACACCACCTGAATCTGATGGTTATCCGGAAGCTTGGTTTACGAACGGATACAATGAGGTAGGTCCTTTTTTCAAAAGAAAAGTATACGAGTATCATAACCAGCAACGTGCAACGATGCTATGGTACCATGACCATACCATGGGAGTGACGAGACTAAACAACTATGCTGGACTTTCTGGTGCTTATATCATTCGTGATCAACATGAAAAGTCATTAAATTTACCTACTGACCAATACGAAATACCCTTAATTATTCAGGATAGATCATTTAATCAAGATGGTTCCCTTTCGTATCCAAAGCAACCAGATGATGCTTCTGACAATCTACCGAACCCATCCGTTGTTCCAGCCTTTTTAGGTGACACCCTACTTGTCAATGGCAAGGTATGGCCTTATTTAGAAGTTGAACCACGAAAGTATCGCTTTCGAATATTAAACGCATCAAATACGCGTGGTTATCAATTGTCTATTGATTCAGGGCAATCTTTTTATCAAATTGGTTCAGATGGAGGATTGTTAAGTAAAACTGTAAAGATGAACACAATTCAAATGGAGCCATCGGAACGTATCGATGTGATTATTGATTTCTCTAAACAAGAGGGGAAAAATATTATCCTAAAAAATGAACTTGGTCCTAATGCCGAATCAAATGATCGAACAGATGAAGTTATGCAATTCAAAGTAATAAAGCCACTTTCCAATCGAAAGAATAATGCTATTCCTAAACATTTATCTAACATTCCATCCCTGAAGAACAACAGAATTTCCGCGATGAGAATTTTAAAATTGGGAGGATCAACAGATGAATTTGGCCGGCCTTTGCTATTACTAAACGATAAAAAATGGAACGAAAGAGTTGAGGAAAAACCGCGTTTAGGAACAACTGAAATATGGTCGTTTTTAAATACTACCGGCTTTACACACCCAATGCATATCCATTTAATTCAATTTCAAATACTAGATCGTCAAACCTTTGACTTGGATCGCTATAATTCAGACGGGAAAATTGTTTACACCAATTCGCCAACTGCACCTAAATCAAATGAACGAGGCTGGAAGGATACGGTAGCAGCACCTTCTGCACAGATTACAAGGGTTATTGCAAAATTCGCTCCCTACACCGGTAATTATGTATGGCATTGTCACATTTTAGAGCATGAGGATCATGATATGATGCGACCTTTTACCGTTATAGATGATAATGACAAAAGAAAATAAAGATTTAAAGCAGCTACTTTATCGATAGTAGCTGCTTTTTTGGAATTTATATAGTTTTAAGTGCTTGTTCAATCGCTACTTCACCATTTACTAAGTCAAATGATTTACCAAATGTATTTTTTTCATCTAATGATGTAACGATAACATCAGCAACATCTGCACGACTTATCGATCCTGATTCTATATCCTCAGCAACAGTAACCTTGCCTGTTGCTTTATCATGGGTTAATCCACCAGGTCTGACTACTGTAAAGTTGAGTCCACTATCTTGCAAATGTTGATCGGCTTCACCTTTCATTTGTAAATAATGGCCCATACCACCAGAAGCAATATCTGGCTTATCAGCATAAAACGAACTAAGAATGACGAACCTGTTTACGTTATTTACTTTTGCAGAATCCATTAGATTGATTGCACCATCACGATCTACATCTTTCGTTTTTTCTGGTCCCGTTTTAGAACCTGAACCAGCTGCAAAAACCGCTGCATCCATTCCTTTTACAGCTGATGTTACATCCTTTTCTAAGTCAGCTAACACCGTTGTTGCACCTATTTTTTCTAGGTCAGGTGCTTGTTCGGCCTTTCTTATCATTGCATACGCATCATGCCCACGTTCTATAAGATTTTTCACTATTAATCGGCCTGTATGACCGTTTGCTCCAGCTACAAGTACTTTCATTTATAAAACTCCTTTTAAGATAATTTTTCCATAATAAGTTTTTATTATGATAATTAAAAATACACTCTTTAAATGTATCTTCCCATTTTGAATGACATTAAACACAATAGCTCATAAGAAACTTCAGCAGAATACAAAAGGCGGTATCTTTAGACTTATTTCTCCTCTAAAAATACCGCGATAGTCATAACTATTCAGTTAAACTTTCTAAAACATAATCAATCATTTTTGTATTAGCAATTGGTCCTGTGTATAACCAGCTTGTGTTTGCTTCATATTCATAAATTTGATTATTTTGAACTGCAGGAATATTTTGCCAAATCGGATCTTGTAACATTTCTGATCCGTTTCCTTGATCACTATTAATTAGAAAAATATGATCAGCATCAAGTTCAGCTAACTTCTCAAGTGAGATTTCTGACCAGTTGGAAGTAGTATTTTCGGATATTTCTTTAACTACATTTGGTAATGTAATCCCTAGATCACCGTATAATACGTCTCCACTAGATAACGTTTCACTTACTACAAAGAAAGTTCCACCGACTAACCAGATAGCTGCAGCGGACTCATCTCCAATTGCAGACTGAATGTGTTCTTTGGCATCTGCTGCCTTTGCTTCATAATCTTCTAAAACCTGTTCTGCTTGATCTTTTTTACCAAAAATTTCACCAATAGTCATTAATTCTTCTCGCCAATCATTATTTTGCTCAGTTCCAACCACATAAGTTGGAGCGATCATATTGTATTGATTATATTTGTTACCTTCTACCATAGATGCTGAATCCATAATAATTAGGTCTGGATTAAAACTAGTAACTGCCTCTAGTGGTAAATCATGAGGAATTGTTGGGACTCCCTCTAGTGAATCTTGTAAGTAATCTTGAATACTTGCACCGTCAGATACAGACCACTGTGCCACCGGTGTAATACCTAGTGCTACTAAATAGTCTTCTAAGTAAGATGCAACAACACGCTTTGGATTTGCTGGGATGGTAACTTCATTCCCTAACGCATCAGTCAAAGTACGTTCTGTTTCTTCCTCTGAACCGTTTGTTTCAGTTTGTTGTTCATCATTTTCTGTTGTTTCTTGTTCTTCGTTTTCGGATGTATTTTCTCCACTGTCATTTCCACATGCGGCTAGCAAAAACAAAAAAGCCAATAAACTAACAAATATAAATATTTTATTTTTCTTTATCATGAATCCTTTTCCCCCTAAATCTTTTATCTCACAATAAGATGATAGCAATAATCATTCTCATTTACAAGTGGAATATTATGCTTATCAGCAGTAACTACAGCTATAATTGCTCGCTTTTACTATTTATATTATAATGAAAACTATTCTCAATCCGTTATTTATAAAGGGGTACTCATTATGCCTAGCAACACGTCTACAGATACAACTAATCCAGAACAACCTAGCATTGTTTCAAGGCCAATAGTGGCTACTATTATTTTGTTTGGTGGTTTAGCTATTCTAGTTTTATCTATTGGACTATCCATTATGTACGGTGCTTCTGATATTGATTTTATTACGATATGGCAAAGTCTTACGCAATTTGACCCGTCTTCCACTTCACATCAAATAATACGTGGACTACGAATACCGAGAGCACTTGCTGCGGCGTTAATTGGAGCTTCACTTGCGATGTCAGGAGCAATCATGCAAGGGATGACAAGAAATCCACTTGCCTCACCTTCCATCATGGGTGTTACTGCAGGGGCTACATTTATGATTGCTATCTCTTATGCAGTTATGCCAGGCTCTTCGAATTTTACAATTATGCTTTGGGCATTTTCAGGTGCAGCACTAGGTACTTCGATTGTTTTTGGTATTGGTTCCTTATCTAAAAGCGGGTTAACCCCAGTTAAGTTGGCACTTGCTGGTACTGCTGTTACAGCCTTATTAAGTTCCATCTCTTCGGGGATAGCGATACATTTTAATGTCGCTAAAGATATTAGCTTTTGGTATGCAGGTGGGGTTTCGAGTATTCAATGGATGCATGTTCAACTATTGGCACCAGTGGCCATTATTGGTTTGACTATAGCGCTTTTACTCGCCAACTCAATCACCGTACTAAACCTAGGTGATGATGTCGCCAAAGGATTAGGACAACAGACAATTATCACCAAACTAACAGGGACACTCGTTGTGTTACTACTAACAGGAGCTGCAGTATCCGTTTCTGGTACCATTGGGTTTATTGGTTTAGTCATTCCACATATTACACGGTTTCTCGTCGGTGTTAATTATCGTTGGATTATTCCGTGTTCTGCCATTTTAGGTGGCCTTCTACTTGTAATTGCAGACACTGTTTCACGAATGGTTAATCCTCCTTTTGAAACACCGGTAGGAACTATAACGGCTCTAGTCGGAGTGCCCTTCTTTCTCTATTTAGCTAGACGTGAAGGGAGTGGCATACGATGAACAAAAAGATAAACAAAGCCTGGTTGGTTGCGATTGGTTTAGTGGCTGCAATTATAGTAACTCTTTTACTAAATCTTAATTTGGGAGTTGTCCGGATTGCTCCAGTCGATGTATTCAAAACATTAACAGGATCAGGCAATGAGCAAAATAGTATGATTCTATTTCACTTTCGCTTACCTCGGATGGTAATTGCCTTACTGATTGGGGCAGCTATGGCAGTGTCTGGTGCCATATTGCAAAGTGTAACACATAATGATTTAGCTGACCCAGGAATATTAGGGATAAATTCAGGTGCAGGTTTTGCTGTAGTTCTATATATTTTCTATTTTCAAGGAAATGTTCCCGACATTGGTGCATTATCTGTTTTTCTATTACCACTAGCTTCCCTAGTTGGTTCAACAATTGCTGCCATATTAATCTATACGATTTCCTGGAAAAATGGTGTCTCACCGATTAGATTAATTCTAGTCGGAATTGGTATTAATTCTGCTTTTGCAGCTTTAATTATTATCTTTCAATTGAAAATGGATCCAAATGATTTTATGCGTGCGACGGTTTGGCTGTCTGGAAATATCTCAGGAACAGATTGGACTTATGTACTAGCGATACTGCCTTGGATGTTCATTCTTATTCCATTTGCTATGTATAAAGCTAGTGCATTAAATACACTAAATTTAGGTGATGATATCGCGAAAGGTTTAGGTACACATGTAGAACGCGAGAGAAGAATTCTACTTTTTATTGCTGTTGCACTGGCTGGTGCAAGTGTATCCGTTGGTGGAGGGATTGCATTTTTAGGTCTTGTCATCCCACACCTTGCTAGAAAAATAGTTGGAGTAAGGCATGAATCTTTCCTTCCTATTACTGCACTAATGGGTGCATTTCTACTCCTAGCTGCAGATACTATAGGTAGAAATATCTTGTCCCCTTCTGAAATACCAGTAGGCCTTGTCGTTTCTGTCATTGGTGGTTCATATTTTATATACTTACTAAGTAAAACTTAGTGAATAACACAAAAAAGCATGACTAGTAAAGTCATGCTTTTTTGTGCAGTAAATTATAGATTTAGTGTGAATAACTTACTATTGCATGTGCCACGTCCAGCTCCAGCGCTTTTTTTCTATATAAACTATAAACTATTAACTAACATTAGATAGCTTAACGGTTAGCTTTTTCTCTTTCCTTTTTCTTTTCATTTTCTTCATGTGTATATTCAATAGAATGTTTTTGGGTATTGGTTAAAAACTTATTGTAAAGTGAACTATTTTCTATTTTTTCTATTAAATAACTAACTCTCTCATACACAATGGAACGAATATTATTAATCTCCCTAACAGCTTTTTCTAACAGCGCTTCTTGATTTTCCATGCGTCCAATCATTTCATTCTGATTTTCTACCTGGTTAGTAAACTGGTCATTAAGTGTATCTTGTTGATTGAATAATAAATCAACCTTTTCATTCAACTGATTGTTATAGACATCATATTCTGTTAAACCTCTTACTATCTCTTGATTTGATTGACTTAACTCCTTAATCTGTTCCAATATCGTTTTATTTAAAATTTGTTCATTTTCCAACATAGCATGTAGGTTGTTCTCACTTTTATCTAGATTACTAAGCCACTGTTTAACCTGATATTCGAATTGTTCCTGTTTCGATTGCCTTTCAGTTAACTCACTAAACTGTTTATCAATCCTTTCCCAATTACTAGCTTGCATATGGTAGTGGCGTTCATGTACATCCTTTAATTCTGAGAATGAGGTAATAAACGATTGATTTATATTTCTCTGTTCATTTATCAACTCTGTTAGATAATTCACCCTAAATGACTGCTGATTAGGTTCCTTAATGTTCTTTTTGTTCTTAAAGATATCCGGATGCTTTCCGATATTAATAAATACAGCCATATTTTCCTCACCCCTTTTCGTGACTTTCACCTGTATTATCCTATGCATTGAATAACGCAAAAGGGACAATGCCTACGCATCATTTTTTATTTTTCACTCAAGTGAGTCAATTTCATAATTACCTTATTCAGATAGGTGACGACAAAATTGGTATTATGAAATGGATTAAAGCGATGTTATATTTCCAAAAAAGTAGGGAACTACGGAATAAAAGGAGGAATTTTCATGAATGAATTTAAACTAAATCAACCAGCCCCTGATTTTACGCTCCCAGCTACATCAGGTGAACAATATCATTTTGACACTTATCGTAAACAGATCGGTGGTTGGCATTTACTTATCTTTTTCCGTGGATCTTGGTGTCCAGCTTGTACGGAAGAACTAATTGAATTAGAAGATGGTATTGGTTACTTTGAAAAGAAAAACATTCATTTAACTGCAATTTCTACTGACTACTTGGATTCATTAAAGGAATTCGTTACAGATAACAATATCAGTTTTCCTGTTCTTGCAGATGAAAAATTCGAAGCAATAAAAGCCTATCAAGTTCATTATCATCGTGAAGATGCTCCATATGAAGATCATGGTATACACGGCGAACCAGCATATTTCTTAGTCGATAATAACGGTAACTTACTCTATCAACAAAGGCAAACCAGCCCATTTGGCAGGCCAGGTATAAATGGATTACGGAAAATAGTCAAGTATATCAGTAAGAATTTAAAATAAATTATATTTCTTAACTATTAATATACTTAGGTAAATCCTAAGTATATTTTTTTGCTATTACCAAGAATATTATTGCTTTACAACTTACTTGATGTAAAGTTTGCACTAACTGCTATGTTGATTTCCGCTCCGGGCAGTCGCTTTCCGCGGACACGGCTTCAGCTAACTCAGAAGAAGACCGCTTCTGAGTGGATCTTCAGCTCGTGCTGTTCCCGCAGGAGTCGACTGCCCTACGCTCCAAATCAACAATCACAAGATGAATAGCTGTTGTTTTAGTTATGAGATGGTAGAAAAAAATCATTCTGCTCATACTAACTTGCTTGAACGGATTTTCTCTCTTCAATAAAAGAGCTATACTTAGCGGAGAAAAAATGCGAGACTCCAGTGGGAAAGGAACAGTCTGAAGGTCCCGCAGGGAGCGGTATTTGCTCGCGAGGAGACCGAAGCGTTCCCCACGGAAAGCGAGTGTTTTTTCGTAGCGTTGGAGCGAGTACTCATCTTAGAAAAAATGCTAGGTAGTTAGTGCAAACTCTATATTTTTTCTGTCATAAACTACATTCTTCTTAGCATAATCTTTTACATAAACTTAATTGACAATGATAATCATTTTCAATTAAACTAATAGTAAGGGAGTGATTATATGCCAAAAGTAATTTTACTTTACACTAGCATGTCCGGAAACACGGAAGAAATGGCTGGGATAATCGAAAAAAGCATAAATTCTCATGGAATAAAAGTAGATAAATTTCAAATAGATTTGGATGATTTTTCTGCAACAGACTTAATTGACTATGAGGCAATACTCTTTGGTACATATACATGGGGAGATGGCGATATTCCCTATGAAGCCGAAGAATTTTATGATGACCTTGAGGAAATAGATTTATCAGGAAAGGTCGTTGCATTATTCGGTTCCTGTGATTCCATGTACCCCAATTATGGTGGGGCTATCGAAACATTTTCTAATCGTTTCAAAGAACGTGGAGCTGCAGTTGTTCTATACCATTTAAAAGTCGAATTAACTCCAGAACAAGAGGATGTTCAACGATGTCAATCGTTTGCTGAAGCATTTATTGAGGAGATATCGATTAAATCCAAAAGTTAATTAGAAAATGATGATATTTTCTTCCCCTCTTAATCTATAAAGCAACTTAAAAAGGATAGAAGAACCAAGGGAATAACACCCCCTAATTCACTATCCTTTACAATTTTTCAAGCTTTTCTTTCCATTAAATTAATGCCAACCCCCATACACAATACACCGATTACTAATAAGATCGATAGGGATTCAGCTATAGCAACAATTCCTTGGTTATACATGACAACTTCTTTTAAAGCATCCATTGCATACGTAATTGGCAAAAGTTTAGAAATTGCTAAAATAACAGAATTTGTAACTGCCTCGATTGGCCAATAAGCCCCACCAATCATCGCCATACTTACTGACACAATCGGAACCAATGCATTCAGTTGTTCCATACTTTTCACAAGTCCTAGCATTAGCATCCCCAGAGCAACAATGGCAAATGTATAACAAGCTGTAGTCAATATGATTGCTCCAAAGTCATCGCCTATATAAAAATCAAAGACATATTTAAAGCATAAGAAAACGGCTAATATTTGTACAAACCCAATCATAAAAGCATAGCATAGGTGACCGATGTAGACTTGCCATTTTCGAACAGGGGACAAGATTACTCGATTCCATGTACCTGTTCGTTTTTCCTCGGCTACTTTTCCTAAACTGAAAATAATCGTGTAAATAGAGAAGAACAATGTCATCCCAAACAAGTAATGATTTTTTTGATCATATCCACTTGTTCTATTTGCTTCTTCAGCTGTTATATTTGTTAATGTTATTGGAGATTCATCCAGATTCCTCTCTATTTCTGCTCGAACATTTGAACTATCTGCGCTAGCTTCAACTGCTTGAAGACGTAATTCATGGGCATAAATTTGTTTGACGTATTGATCAAGTAATAATTGATCTGGGTTATCTGCAGCAATGACTATTTGATAATCAGACTTCATTGCTTTTATCGCATGCGGAATTTCTCCTAGTGCAACTTTTTTTATTGCAGTATCCTCATCGGTTATTTCAAAAGCATATGTGTCCGATTCATTTAATCGATTTATCAAGTTTTCTTGTTCAGAGCCGCTAAGTGTTTCACCAAAATAAACGGGCACAGTTGTTTTTCCCATACCAAAACCACCTAATAATAATACAAAGCCAATCGTCATCACAAACATCCAAATGACTAATCCTGGTTCACGTCGCAGCCTTTGTAATTGAAGTAATAATATGGACTTCATCTATGTCGCCCTCCTTTTAGAAAAAACTAGCAGACTCATACCAAATGTAATAACAGCAATAATTAGTAGCCTTACGACGAGTGGTGTAATAAACGCAACGCTAAGCCCTTGCGACCATTGTTGCAAAGCACTTAACATGATTCCGTTTGGTGTCCAATTCCCCAAAATGCCGAAGACCTCTGGTAAATTTGCAGTTGGTACAAAGCTACCACCCAACAAAGCAAATATCGAGACAATCCCCCCTGAAAAAATTGCAGGCAATGCATTACTTTTAAAACGTAGTGTAATCGCTGTTAACAATGCACCAAACCCACCAATACAAATAGCAAATAATAATGTAATAACTAGCATACCAATCCAAAATGATAGTGGCTTCTCCGAAAAAGCTTGTAAAATAAAACGAGCCATAGCAAATAATATGACCACTTGCAGAAAAACTAAGGTTGATGTAGAAATGGCCTTACCTGACAAATACAGTATTGGGTGTTTACCAGATAGTAAAATACGATCAAATACGTGCTGATATGTTTCTACATAGGCTTTACCTGCAATTGTAGACGCAACATACAATGCAAACATTACAGCCATTCCAATCGCGTAATATTCCATCGAGGAAATGGCTTCTTCGTCCGTAGCAGTCAGCTTTCCTCCTAATTCGGTTTGATTGACTTTGGATGCACGTTCTGTTGATAGGTTAAGGTTTTCTGTTGCTTCAGCAATAGCGGTTTCAATATTCATCGTATCAACATAACTAGTCACAATATCATGGAAAATACTAGCAGATAGCAAGGCGTGAGATCCTTCCTCTACCAACAGTTCGCTCCCCTCGCCTTGATCAAGTAGCATTTTCATTAATGCTTGGTAAGTAAACCCTGATGGCACTGTCAAAACTGCATCAACTTCCTCTGCTTCTAAAGCTTCTGTTGCTTCTGCAGCTTTCATATCATGGACCTTGATTGCCTCACTTATCTCTTTACTTTCAAAGAATTCTTCTAATACTTTAAAAGGGGCAGCTATTTCTGCTGTTTCTATCAGTTGATTTTTTGCATCTTCTGGTAGCGAAAGATTACTTACTTTCCGCGAAAAGTCTTCCAATCCTATTTCAGTATTATCCTGATTAACGATAGCAACCTCAATATCTAGTCCAGATTGTTCTCCACCAAACATTCCTTTTAAAGCAAACCCTAATATGACTGTTAATATAATTGGCATAAGTAATAAGATAAGCAACTCTGTTCGGTCACGCACTAAAACAAGTACATCCTTTTTCAAAAATGATAGCACTTCTAAGTCACCTCCTAATCCCTTAACTTTCGACCAGTCAGATGCAGGAAAACATCCTCTAGTGTCGGTACTTGAACATTTACACTGACAATCTGTGCATGATGTTGTTCTGCCATTTGAAATACTTTACCTAGTAATCTGCTTTTTTTGGGCGCTATTAATTTTACACCTTTTTCTGTTTCTATTATACGGAGTACATTTTCTATATTTGCTAATTGTAATAAAAGTTGAGGATACTGACGGTCTAATTCCAACACAATCGTTTCCTCATTCGACAATATACCTGTGAGCTCCTGTTTAGTCCCTGATGCAATCACCTTGCCATGATCCATAATATAAATTCGATCACAAAGTCTCTCTACTTCTTCCATATAGTGGCTCGTGTATAACACAGTCATCCCATTCTCACGGTTAAGCTTTTGAACCATTTCCAAAATGTAATTACGAGATTGTGGATCAATACCAACTGTTGGTTCATCCATAATAATAATTTCAGGTTCATGTAATAAGGCAACAGCTATATTTATCCGGCGCTGCATCCCACCAGAATAATTTTTCACCAATTCATCTTTGCGCTCTGTTAATCCAACGATATCTAACACATGTGCAATTCTTTCATTTAACAAGTTCCCCTTCAGGCCGTATATTCTCCCAAAAAATTTCAAATTTTCATTTGCAGTTAATTCCTTATACAAAGCAATTTCTTGTGGTACAACCCCAAGTTGTAGACGTATCACACTCGGGTCCTTGACGATGCTTTTCCCTTGCCAAGTTACATCTCCAGCAGTTGGTTTTATTAGGGAAGATATCATAGAAATAGTTGTGGACTTCCCAGCTCCGTTTGGCCCTAATAATCCGACTGATTCGCCTTTATCTAAATACAAATTAACATCATTAACTGCTATATCTTTTTTAAAAGTTTTTTTCAAATTAGTTGTTTCCAGCACAATTTGTTCCTCCTTCTTTCCGTTCAACTTTATTAAAGTATAAGAAAAAGAAGACAGCACGAATACTGTCCCCAGTCACAATATTTAATTAAAACCATGACTTGAGTCATGGTTTTTCAAATTTTTCATTTAAATTTCGCAGATGATAGAAAGTGCGACGTAACTTTCTTGAATTATTTCCATGAAGAGTGCTAAATCCAGCGCTATTTTTTAAACAAAGTGATTATGAATTGCAAAGATGGCTAACTGTGTTCGATCACGTAAATTCAGCTTATCCAATAACTGACTAATATGATTTTTAACAGTTCCCACTGATAAAGCGAGCTCCTCTGCTATTTCTTTATTGCTTCTTCCTTCCCCAATCCGTTTTAAAATGTCTAATTCTCTAGGTGTCAATGGATGCTTAAGATTTGGTCTTACTTTCGTATTATTTAAAAGCCGTGGTAGCACTTTTGCTGCTACTTCTCCTTGAAGTTGAAGACCACCTGCTAAACAACCTTTTATTGACTGAATTAATGCCTCTGCATTCGCATCTTTTAACATATAGCCATGAGCTCCAAGTCTCAGAGCCTCTAGTGCATACTCGTCATCGTTAAAGGTAGTTAATATTAAGACTTTCATATTGGGCCAACGATAACGAATAATACGTGCTGCCTCTAGTCCATCCACTTCTGGCATTCGAATATCTAAAACTGCCACATCAAAGGATTGTTGTTCACATAAGGAAATTGCTATTCTTCCATTTTTGGCTTCACCTGTAACTTTCAATGTACTATCTGTTTCCATCATCAACTTAAGTCCTTGTGCCACTAATGCTTGGTCTTCAGCTAACAGTATTCGAATCATAGGCCTCACCCTTCTCTCCTTTTAAAAAAGGAAATGTACCACGGATAATAAAACACCGCTGATAAACTAACACTTGTAAACTACCACCAGTTTGTTCCACTCGTTCTCTCATCGAAATCAACCCAAAGCCTTCTTTAACCCTAAACTCTGATGCAATGGGATTTGATATTTCAAATCGGAACACACTTTCCCCAGGTGCTTCGAATAAAACCGTTGCTTCTCGAAAAGGGCCATGACGCATGACGTTTGTTAGCGCTTCTTGAACCGCACGATAAACTGCAACCATTTGCTCGGAAGTAAGTGGCGCAGAGAAAGCATGATTTTTCACTGAAAACTGAATTCGAATAAAACTTTCAGCTTCAAGCTTTCTTATCAGACTAATAATTGCGGTAATCCCTCCAATTTCCTCATTTTTCAACGTCTTCACTGCGTGACGCGTTTCTTCCAAACTTTCTTTCGCCAAATCCTTTAACAACTCTAAACGTCCAACTGTCATTTTATCCACTTCCATTCTTGCTACTTCCAGTTGCATTAACAGATTCGATAGTTTGTGTCCAACACTATCATGTATCTCCCTAGCAATTTCAGTTCTCTCTTGTTGTCTTGCAAGTTTTTCATCGGAGATGTTTTTCCTTTTTAACAATCGATACTCATGGAGTAGTGCTTCATATCTTGCTTCAGATTCAGTTAACTGTATGTTGTATCGATGAAATATCCATAGTGCGATACTTGCTATAATTATGTATAAAACGATAAAACTTAATGGAAAACTATTCCTAACTAAGGATGTTACTAACAGACTTACAGCAATCAAGACTCCAATAGGAACTGAATACTTTTTATTTAGCCTAAAAACAGCTTCACCAGCTATGTAAGAAAAAAGCAACAGCACATAGTAATTAGGAATACCTTCATAGTACGGCCAAAAGACTGTTGACACACAAAAACATGCACCTAACCATAATAAAGCTTGGATAATCATCTGCTTTTGAAATAAAGGAATGAGAAAATAAATAGCAAAAAACGACGCACTTCCAACCCATTGGATGGCAGAAATATTAGTTGTTTGATCAGAGTGTGTCATTAAACCAAAGCTCCATATCCCTATTAATAGACAAAGCCATAACCAAAACGTATTCAGGTACACATAATCCCCCCAGTAAACTATTTATCATCAATCTAGCGTTTAAGAGTACTGTCATTAATGAATAGCTTCTTTTTTTATCCAGGCAACTTCACCTTGCTTTTTAATGAGAGTATATCCCGTGCAGCTATCATCAATGACCGCTACATTATCGCCGCGACTGACACTCATTTGCGTACAGGATACATCCGTTTTTGTTCGATAGCTACCATCTTTATTTTGTACTATATATTCATTTTTCACATAAAGCTGTTGGTTAGTTTCTTGTTGTTGACACAAAGTAAAGTGTTTTCCCTTTTCGATGGGAACAATTTCAAATAAAGGGTATCCAACAGAACCAACCATTTTAGGATATGCAGTAAAATCCTCTATCACTTTACAAGTTGGTAAAAAGTCGACATATGTATGTGAGTACATATCACCGTTTCGCCCCCTTTTAATAAGAAGCGCATTTAATTGTCCCTCTGGCTTTATAATGTTCCCTCCGTCAATCGCAATAATTTTTTTCTTTTCATCGATGATTGGATTGTGTGATGGTAAGAAAGCTTCGTAATTCACAACCGGCCAATGACCTACAATCACGTACTTGCCAGTGCGGTGTGATTTATTTAAAAAAGATTGCATCGTCAGTGCTGTTTCACGTTCTGTTTCTTTCCAATTCTTAATGTCATCTAAACCTGCATGAACAAATATATATTCATCCGAATAGAGTGCAGTTGGTAATTCACTTAACCACTTTACTTGTTCAGGGAAATGGCCAATTAGTAACTTTTTTACATCTTGTATTTTCGTTTTTTTGTTAACTTCATATCCCAATTGAGATAGCCATTCACTAAATATAGATTTTTTTCTTGCACACATATAATCAATTAATTTTGGATTCTCCATTAACAGTTCATCTATCAAACTATCACAATTACCTTCTATTACATGAACTCTTGGATTAGTAGCCATTAACTCCATCATGTAATGAACAACAGCTCTACTATTATCTCCTTTTTCACAGAGATCTCCATTTATAATCAAATAGTCATCGGTACTAAAATGAACTTTATCTAACAATTGTTTAAGCAATTCTAACTCACCATGAATATCAGAAATAGCGATAATTCTTCCATGATCCAAAAAGGTTAATTGTTTTATTTTATTCAATAAAATTTCTCCTTTATACATTACTATCTTGAAAAAATTTGATTTGACTGTCTAAACTATTCGACAAAATGCCACGAACAACCTTTGTCAACAAAATAATAATCACATAGAAATGATTTAATGTGAACATTTTCAATTATACTATTTTGAATCTCAGTCTGAGGGCTGAGTTTTTTTAATACTTGAGGGTGTAGTGACACTAAGAAATAAGAGATAAAATTAGATTAAATAAAAATGGAGAGGATGTTTTGATGGATGCTGTAATAGAAGTGAATAATATTAAAAAAAGATATAAGAAAAGGAAAACAAAAGATATTATTCACGCTGTAAACAATATTTCCTTCACGGTTAAGCGTGGTGAAATTTTGGGATTACTTGGTCCAAATGGGGCAGGGAAAACAACAACAATTAAAATGATTTGTGGCCTACTTACTCCAGATGAAGGATCAATTATAATCAATGGAATGAATATAACAGATCACCGTTTAAAGGCGTTACATCATATAAGTGCTGTTTTAGAAGGGAACCGCAATCTATATTGGCGCTTAACTGTCAAAGAGAATCTTGAGTACTTTGCAGGGAACCGTGGTGTTTCACGTAAAAAGGCAGCCAGTTTAATCAATGATCTATTAGAAAAGTTTAAATTGAAAGATAAAGAAAATGAACTTGTTAACCGACTTTCACGAGGGATGCAACAAAAGTTAGCAATTGCTATATCGATGTTAGCAGAAAGTGACGTTATTTTATTAGATGAACCTACACTTGGACTCGATGTAGAAACAGGTTACGAGGTCCGTGAAATACTTAAATCCATTGTACAAGATTACAATCGAACGATTATTATTAGTTCTCATGACATGGATGTCATTCAAGATATCTGTGAGCGAACGGTCATTATTAACCAAGGTACAATAGTTACCGATGATAAAATTGAAAACTTATTGAAGCTTTTTGAAATTAGGTCATACACCATCACGCTGGGTAATGCAATCAGTACTAAGCAAAAAGAATTATTAACTCAGAAATTCTCACATCATATATACACAAGCGACTCCTATGTAACTACTTTAGAAATTGACCTTGCAAGAAGTGAGCATATTTATGATTTGTTTAATATTTTAAAATTAGAAGCTACACCAGTTGAATCAATTGATCGAAAAACAATAGATTTTGAGCAAGTATTCATGAAAATTATTAAGGGGGAAAGAAGCAATGCAATTGCTCAACCTTCTTAACGCCAATATCCGAAAAAATTATATCGAAATGAAACGCTATTTACCGAATACAATTGCTTTACTGCTTACTTTCTATATCATTTTTCTGGCCATGTTCGCGGGAATTCAAATTATCGGTGACCCAAATACACAGGATATGAATATTCAATATGTGATTGTTAACTATATATTTTGGTATCTAGCAATGATTGTCGTCAACGATATCGGTTGGCAAATATCAAACGAAGCATCACAAGGTACTTTCGAACAACTCAGCATGTCACCTATGGGGGTATGGCGGATAATGACTGCAAGGTTAATCGCTTCCACTTTCGTTAATATTCTTATCATCATTGGTCTGCTTTTACTTTCTATGGCAACAACTGGACAATGGCTCAACCTTGATGTAATTACACTATTTCCAATATTAATTCTTACACTAATAAGTATGTTTGGACTTGGCTTAATCATAGCAGGATTAACAGTTGTATTTAAACAAATCCAAGCTTTTTTACAAATCTTACAATTTATATTAGCTGCCTTAGTGTTTGTCCCACTATCAGTTGCACCTTTTTTGGCTTTTTTTCCTATTGTAAAAGGTGTAGACCTTGTTCGTAGTGTGATGATTGATGAAATAACTTTAAACCAAATTGGAACCGGTGATTTTATGATTCTAATCGTTAATGCTGTTGTCTATTTTATTGTTGGTCTAGGATTTTTTAATTTTTGTGAACGTGTAGCGATGAATAAAGGTTTGCTTGCACATTATTGAAAATAGTTATAAAGGGAGCGGAAAATGGGAGAATTATATGTTCAAGTTGCGGCGATTATTTGTGTTAGTTTATTTTTTCTTCTGGCTGTATTCCAACTGTTACTCACTATAGGCTTTCCTTTTGGTGAAGCTTCGATGGGTGGTTTCTATAAGATTTTACCGAAACCGTTACGTATTGTTAGCGCTGCGTCAGCGCTAATTTTAGTACTGATGGGATTTGTTTTTTTACAGCACGCTCGCATCATTTCCTTTGGGTTCCATACAAGTGGATAATTACTGGGTACTTAGCTCTAAATACAATTGCCAACTTATTTTCAAAAAGCAAAAAGGAACGGATAATTATGACTCCGTTATCTATAATAGCACTAGTACTTAGCCTAGTCGTCTGCCTTTCCTAATTAGGAAAAACTAAAAATCCTCCATGAAGGGAAGAACACTGTCCACATGGAGGATAATTATTACATACCTTGTTGCTTTTCTCTGTCTTCTTTTTTCCATAACTTTCCTGGCCAATATGCATATCTTCCCAGTACCGTTGTAATAGCCGGCACGAGTAAAGGCCTAACAATAAAGGTGTCTAATAATATCCCAATGGCTGTTACCGTTCCAAATTGCACAAGAACTTGTAATGGCAAGACAGCCAAAACTGAGAACGTTCCTGCTAGTATTAAACCAGCAGAGGTTATCACACTACTTGTTTCTCCGACACCTTCAGAAATAGCTTTTTTCAAAGGCATTTGTTTACGATTTTTCCAGATACTTGAGATCATAAAGATATTATAATCGCCCCCAAGTGCGACTAGAAAGACAAATGCATATAAAGGGATTAATCCTTGCATAGCAGACGCGCCCATACCGTAGTGAATGATTAACCAACCAAGCCCTAATGCTGAGAAATAAGAAAGAACAACTGTTAATAAAAGATAAATCATCGCCACAACAGATCGTAAATAAAACAGTAATAACGTTGCTATAATAAGAAGAACAACAGGTATAATTAGACTTTGATCGTTGCTTGTAATTACTTCTGTATCATAGAGCGTTGCTGTTTCACCACCTATCCAAACACGTTCACTAGCATTAGTTATTCCTGCTTGTTCCAGTGCTTCCACCGCTGTTTGTTTATATTCTGGAACTTTTTCAACCGCTTCTGATGAATAAGGATCTACAGCTAATGTAACAGTGTATTCAACGATATTTGAGTTACTATCACCCTGCCTCGGGTCACTGACATTTTCAGTAGTAGGTAAGGATGCTAATTCTTCTTGTACTGTAACTTCCTGTCCACCCGTATCTACGATGACTTGAACAGGAGCAATTTCTCCTGCTGGATAATGTTCTGCAATAATAGCAAATCCTTCACGTGATGGCATATCTTCTGGAAATGAATCAAGCACTCCATATGTGTACTCTATTTTTGGAACAAAAATAGCAAGAGCCCCTAACAAGAACAAACATACGATAATAATCCTACGTGGCTTTTTCGTAACCAAATTGCCAGCAGCAATACTAAATCGACTTCTTGTTTTTGGATAACGCACTGGTTTGCCCTTCTTTTTCTCTAATTGCTCTGTCATTGCTTTTGTCCTTGGAATAAATGGAAAGAATGCTGTTCTTCCTAATAATGCGAGAATTGCTGGTAATAAAGTCATAACAGCAATTGCCATCATAAAGATTGCTAAACTAAATGGAACTGCAAAACGATCGTAGGAAGCATATTGAGCTAACGATAAAGTTAATAAACCAAGTACCGTAGTCAAGGCACTCATCATAATGGCACCACCAGAATTGGCTATTGCCAAGTGAAGTGCCTTATATTTATTTGGTTCTAGCTGCAGCTCATCTCGGTACCTAGATACAAGGAATAAACAATAATCAGTTCCTGCTCCAAACAAGAGGACAGTCATAATTGAAATCGCCTGAGAATCTACAACAATCCAACCTTGACTCGCCATAAAGCCAAGCAGTGGACTAATTATCCCATAAGCGAACCCAACCCCTACCAGCGGTACGACAGCTAATATTGGTGAACGGTATAAAACGATTAACAATACTAACACTAATAAAACCGTAGCTATTAGTAGTGTTACGTCGGCCTGACTAAACAATGCACTTGCGTCTGTTTGTATTCCAACCGGACCTGTAAATCTAATTTGCAATCCTTCTGATGAAATCTCCTTACTAAATACATTATTTTCGGTTAACTCCGTAATATTTGTTTCCAAAACTTCAAGAGATTGCTGTAATTCTTCTGTTGAAGCATCATTTTCAAAAAATACTGGTGTTGTTAAAGCTACACCATCACTGGATGCTGACTCTGTTAATGCTTGCAATGGAATACTAGCAAAGTCCGGTACCATCGACTGATGTTCAAGGGGGTTTTCTTGAAGTTGTTTATAAAGTGACTGAACCGCTTCAAAATCGTCATCTGTCAAACCCGCCTGACGTTGCCAAACCACTAATAATGGAACACCCGAATCATTTGGAAACTGATTTTCCGTTAGGTTAGAGGCCTCGACAGACATTGCATCTTCTGGTAACAAGTTATTTGAACCAGATTCTTCATCATTTACAGCCGGCCATACCGTGGACAGTAGTGCAACTACTAATACCCACATTACCATTGTAATCCACCTACTCTTAGACCCAGCGACTACTTTTCCCCACTTGTATAATCTGTTATTCATTACCCTTCTCCTTCTCCAATTCAATTCTTTTTCTAAATCCTTTTAAACTAAAACATTGTAATTAAGTACATATAACCTTTAATAGAATCATCTTTTAAATTTGAGCAAATATTAATTATATCCATATTAATTTTTATGTTGAATTAATTATATATACTAGTCAGTTAATAATCAACTAAATCAATTATATTATTTTCTATGCTATACTGAAAATGAAACAAACACATACAGGGAGAGAACAAGTATGAAAGAAAAAAAATCAAGGTCACTAGGTAGACCACGTGCCAGTGAATTAAAACAACCTACAAATGAACTGATTCTAAGTATGGCAACTCAATTATTTTTAACAAACGGCTATCAAGAGGTTTCTGTTGACGATGTTGCAAAAAAATGCAACATAACGAAAGCAACTGTCTATTATTACTATGAAAGTAAAGCAGAATTATTTACCGAAACTATTGTGCAAATGATGTTTCGAATACGCGAACATATGCAAACGATGCTACTGGAGGATTCACCGTTACGTGATCGTCTTTTAAAAGTTGCAGTGGCCCACTTAAAAGCAACTGTTGACCTTGATTTAGATGGGTTTATGCGAGAGACTAAAAATGTCTTATCTTCTGAACAAATCAAAAAAATGCAAGAAGCTGAAGAGAACATGTACAGAGCAATTGAAAAGGCTTTTGAAGCTGCCATCGAAAATGGAGAAATAACAAAAATCAACCCTACATTTGCGGCACATTCCTATGTATCACTGTTGAAGGTAGGTAATTATAGAGATGCTGAAAATAATGCAATATTTTCTAGTATAGAAGAAACCGCAGATCAAATTGTTCGTTTATTTTGGAATGGACTTTTCCCAAATCAGTGATAAAAACCATATATACCCGACCTATGCCCAACCTATGGATTGACAAATCACACAATCTTACATAAGATATAATTAATCCTATGCATTTACTTGGTTTTGATATGAGGGGGATACACATGGTAAAAAAAACATCCAGTATTGTCATCATCGGATTCATGCTCGTTTCTTGGACAATAGGCATTTATTTTTTAAATATAAACTATGATCCCGTATTAATTATTCCTACTTTAAATGATTTCCTATGGATGTCGCCATTTAAAGCAATACTTGGTCTAACATCCGTCGTTACTGCATTTACAATACTTTTATTCCTATCTCAATATACATTTAAATCATTTTTTCAAAATCGAAAAAAGTTTTACATTGCTCATATTAGTCATCATACTGCGTGGATTTTGATTGTGATGCTACAAGTAAAAGTAATTGCTTTTAATCTAGGAATCTGCCATTAGTGAATCGTTTTTTAAAAAGTAATAATAGAACCCAAATTTCTTATTTGACAAGAGGTTTGGGTTCTTTTTTGTGGAATTAGAACGAGAAATCCGTCCCCGTTAAATAAAACAAGCAATACAGGTTACACTACTACATAAAAGGAGTCGATTATCCAAATGAACTTTGATTTAACAACGATTAGTAATGACATGCCTGATTTCGAAAACCATTTACAAGCTAGAGATTGGTTTAAGGAACAGTTTCAAGATAGATTTTCTCTTAGAAATAGTGATGTTAATAATGGAGAGAAAGTCTATTACTATCACCTTATTAAGAAACCTGAAATGTATCAGGAATACATGGACAGTTTTGCAAAACCTGTTAAACATGAAATCACCCATATGGAAACATTTGAAAGTTATTCTACCGTTGAAATAAGTGAAGATGGAAGTGTTAGCTTAACCTTATAAGAGACCCTTTCATTTTCTAATTAATTCAAAAGTCCTTGAGACATCAAGGACTCTTGAATTGTTGTCAGGGATATTCATTTATTTTTTTGTGTATAACTCATTAACTGGGAATAGTCAGATTTAGCCCCGGCGAACCACCTTGTTTCTGTGTTCTTAAATCAATCTATTTTTTTAAAGGTTGTACTTAGGAGGAAAGCTATATTACTTATTTTTTGTAATACGTCCTAAATATGGAAAAAATATCTCAAAATTTCACATGAAAGCGTTTTGAGTATGGCAGTATTGTGAAATAATTAACAAAATTATTCATTTTATAAAAAAACCATTTATAATAAAAATAGACATTTAAGTTTAGGAAGTTATATGATTTGGGGGAATCGGAAGTGGATTTCATCGTTGGGTTATTAGAAGAACCACTCATATTATTGTTTGTAATCTTATTTATAGGATCATGGATTGGTCAAACGAAAATAAAAGGATTAGGACTAGGTTCTGCCGGAGTTTTACTTGTAGCAATGGTTTTTGGCCACTTTGGTTATCAAATATCACCTATCATACAAAACTTTGGTCTTAGTTTATTTATAGTTGCAGTTGGACTGCAAGCAGGTCCACGGTTTTTCCGAATGATCCGCTCTAGTGGGATTATCTTCGGAATAATTGGATTGTTAATTGTTCTAGTTGCTGCAATTACTACCATTATCGTATCAAATATATTTCATTTGTCACCAGCATTAAGTATTGGTCTAATGACAGGTGCCTTAACCAGTACACCTGGTTTGGCTGCAGCACTCGAAGCAACAAATGACCCACTAGCATCCGTTGGTTACGGTATCGCTTATCCATTTGGAGTTTTAGCGGTAGTCTTATTTGTTCAGTTATTACCACGAGTATTAAAAGTTGACTTAGTCAAAGATTTAGAACAAAAAAATAATCCAGCTAGAAATGAAGAGTCACCACAGGTTACAACGATTAAAGTAACAAATCCTGATATTAATAAACAAACATTAAAAGAGCTTCGGTTTCAGAGAAACAATTCAGTAGTAATAAGCAGAGTCATTCGCAACAACCGTAACATAATTGCTTTAAGCGATACTGTTATTTTATTAGGCGATCGACTTGTGACAGTTGGCATGAGATCAGATTTAGAAAAATTCCGTGATTTTGCTGGAGAAGAAGTAGAAACAAACTTAATTAATAATGATCATATTAAACTAAGGAAAGTAGTCGTAGATTCAGAAGAAATGATAGGTAAAAACATCAAAGATTTACGATTAAGAAGAAATTATGGTGTAACCGTAACACGCATGGTGCGTGGTGGTCTTGAGTATAATCAAAATGCTAGAATGCGTTTAGAAAGAGGCGATGTGCTTACAATCGTGAGTAGTGAAGATCGTTTAAATGATGTTGAAAAACTCTTTGCAAGAAAAAAAATGTTAATAACAAATGTAGATATTTTTTCCTTAAGTATCGTTTTATTAATTGGAATTTTACTCGGAATGATCCCGATTCACTTGCCAGGTTTAGGTACGATAACATTAGGAGTGGCTGGCGGGCCATTATTTGTAGCTTTAATCATTGGACACTTTGGTAAATTGGGTCCTATCCAAGCTAGATATTATCAACCTTCTAATCAAGTAATTCGCGATATTGGACTTGTTCTATTTTTGGCAGGAGCTGGTACTACTGCTGGGCAAGGTCTCGTTGACGTCATTCAAACCGAAGGATTAGGACTCGTTTTTGGTGGATCTATCATTACAATGGTCCCAATTTTAGTCGGTTTCTATATCGCAAGGAAATTATTCAAACTAAGTATTGTTCACTCATTAGGAGCACTTTGTGGCGGGATGACGAGTACCCCAGGATTAGGGTCTGTAAACCAAATCATTGAATCTGAGGATCCAGCTATCGCTTATGCAGCAGCTTATCCATTTGCACTTATTTTTGTTGCGATTGCATCGCAGCTACTCAGCCTCTTTTTATAAGGTGCCCTTGCTTAAGACTACCTATGGGATAATCACTGAAGATTTATGTCACTAAATTTTATACTCATTTTTTTAAAATCCTGTACCTCATATTTTACTATGGGGTACAGGTTTTTATCAGTAGTGGCTTATTAAATTAACAAGCATTCATTATCATAAATAAAGGAATAGCGAATATCGATAAACAAAAAGTATTCATCTGTTAATGGATAACTGAAAGTGCGTATCATTTCCCTTGTTTCAATATCAGAGTATATATCTGATAATATTCCTCTACTCCATGTTTTCATTTGTACCATATTCTCTAAGAAGTAGGGGCGAAATGCCCAGTTTGACCCTGTTTTATCTGATTCAATCACCCATACTTCTTCTTGCTTTCTAAAGTTGGAAGACACTTGTTGGCCATCGCTATTACAAACGTACATACGAAAACTCTCTTCATTGAACTTACTAGTCACATTATCAATAAACGTATCTACTTTTTTATTCCCATCCCAATGTGGAAGTAAATCCTTTACTTTTTGTTCCCAATTCAAAAGATGTACTAACCGCTCTTCTATTAGTTTCTTTTCTCTAGAGATATAAGTGGAAACTTTGTCTCCAAGATCTATAGGTAAAGCATCATTTGTCACAAGAGAAAATCCTGGTCTAGCTAAGTAATAGCCTTGATAATACCTTCCTCCATGTTTCCAAGCAAAATGTAATTGGAGATCATCCTCTATGTATTCAAATAATAATGCCGCTCCTATCCGACGTGCTAGCATCGATAATGAATGCATGATATCTTGAAAGCCTTCTCCATTATGATTACGTAAAATTCGTGTATCAATTTTTAAAATATGTGGTTCTAGCTGCCTAATACGATCAATATTAGAACTTTTCACTCCCACTCGATCTACTGCAATCTGAATCCCATACGTTTTAAAATATAAGAGTAAATGATTAAGAATTTCAAAGTCTTCATCAAAGTCATGTTCTGTAACTTCGATAACAACCCTATCCATAGAAAATCCCTTTTCTTCAAATTGTATTAACATTTGCAATAAATCTTCCCCATCATTTACCATCAATTGCTTAGCATTTCGATTAATAAACAATAAGCCTTCTTTTTTCAACTCGAGCATCTCTGAAATAGCTATATTTAATATATGTTGATCAACCTCAACTTTAAATTCGTCTGGCACCTCATTATCATGGAAAAAAGCACCTAAACTTATCCATTCATCTTCATCATTATAAAATTGTCCTAAGACTTCATAGCCAATCACATTGTGCCTAATAGCACTTACAATAGGCTGATAGATTGGTTTTACATTATGTATATTTTCAACTATATCTAATGGATCCATTACCCTCTGCCTCCTTGAAGAGAATATTATCAATAATATTCTAGAAATAATTAGTGCATGAGTTGAACAAAACATGGAGTTATAAGTTGTATAAAAGTTTTCAGTTTTAATTAAAAGCCAGACCTGTAAAGTACCACTGTTTATTCTTAACCAAATTTATTAACAAGTCTTCCTATTTAATTATAAACGTTATTTACCAATTACACATGATTAATTTTTAACGGATATTAACCCCTTTTTTATAATAGGATTGTTTACAGCTTCCACATCCTTTTATTCTGCGTATTCTATACTAAAATGAGAAGGAGCATAAAAATGATAGACATTAATCAATTAGACCCTGCTAATTTAGCAACAATCTCAGCTATTGTTGCTGCATTAGTAACTGTTATTGGTAATGCATTTACGGTTCCTAAAAGATATAGGTCATTATTAGCTATAGGATTTGCAATGATTATTGTGTTTTTACCACAACTCCTGCTAAACAAAGTATTAACAGCTTTAATAATTGGTTTGACAGCAAGTGGTGTATATAGTCAAATAAAGCCATCTAAACTACTTGATAATTTAAATTTAAAAGACACTAACACAACAACAACCACTAATAATTCTTCCAATAGCTCAAATGCAGAAAATACTGCTACATCTGGAAATAACAACAATTCCAACAATAATACTTCAGGAACCAAAAATAATGCGGATAATAAGACTAAAAATAAAATAAGATATTATTAGTTTGTAGTTCATAATCATATAAAAACACTCTCTTAGTCAAAATAGCTAGGAGAGTGTTTTCCTTTTTGTATTACATTATGAACGAATTATAAAAGACTTAGAATAAACCCAATTACTACAAATGCCCCAATAATCATGAATACCGTTCGAATAACTTTCTTTTTCACTTATCTCGAATTCATTCACATCTTAATATGCAGCCTCAATTTCCTAGTCAATTAGTATAAATGCAAGAGATGATTCTAAACATTGCATTAAGCCTAGTCTTTTTCACTCTAAGTTTTTTATAATAGGTATTAATATATCAAAATGAGGGTCATTAGTAGTAAGATCTATGGGGTACCTTTCATGTTTAATTGGTAAGTCGTCAAAATATTCCTCTCCATTATCATGATAAGGTCTAACATCATTTTCTTGTAACCATTGAAAAATGTATTTGTAAGTTTGTCCTACATTTTGACCTTTTTCATGCTTGGTCAATAAGTAGGTCATTGTGGGAACATTAATTTCAATCATACCTACAGGAATAGTTTGCTGTTCACTCACCTCATAAACAGAGTAGTGAACAAAACCATTGGGTATCAAGTGATAAGACAAACCTAATTGCACATCTGGATTGATAGCGTAAGTAAGTTCATTTACTCTTGTTTTCATATCAGAAATAATCCTTTTCAAATCGCTAATTTCATCATAAGTACCGTTCCATTTTAAACCAACACCTCTGTATGCTGGAATAGTCACAATATCACATTGAAAGCTGTTCATTAGAACTCTCCTCATTTTGTTTATATTTATAAATTATTCTTGTTGCACACGAAAAACTCCTTTTTAAAATAAAGATTATGATTAATTAATAATGTTATTCAAAGGGATACTATGCACTTGTTATACTGAAAACACTTCAAAATCGTAACTATAAACAACTCTACAGTATTACTATATATTAGGCGTAGTAGAATTAAAAAAATGGGCAGATAGAGCTTAAAGATGAGCTTAAGCTTGTGATGAGCAGCGGTATAAAATCGCTTAGAGATGAACTTAAACTTGATATTAGTAGTGGTAATCAAACTCATAGAGATGAAATGAGAAGTGAGTTCAAGCAAGTTAATGAGAAGTTGGATCTTTTAACAAAACAAACCAGCAATGCAGTAGTAGAGACATCAAAAAGGAGCAAAATCAACAGATGAATTACAGTTCCTTTCTTCCAAAGTACAACAATTAGAAAAAGAAATATATAAGTAAAAAATACATAATAAATATCGTACATCTGTTGCTAATTCAACTCCCCCTTCCAAAGATAATGGGAAAAATTCTTCTTCAAATAGTTTTCAACTATGTTATTCTTCTCAACTCACTAAATAATTGTCATAAAACATACACAAAGTTCATTTAATGTTCAATGTTTAACAAAGTTTTTTATATTATCATAGAGGTTATGGTATTATTCTAAACTTCAAGAAAGGATGTTTGCATGCCAAAACTGTTATATATTACTGCAAATCCAAAAAAGGAAGTACAATCATCTAAAGGTGCTCAAATAGGTGAAGTATTTCTTGAAACGTTTAAGAAGGAACGTCCCGAAGTCGAAATTGATAGACTTCATTTATATGATATGAACATAACGCGAATTGATCAAGATTTACTATATGCACGGGTTAAACTTGCATTTCAAGGGTATTCACTAGACGAAGTCTCTGATGCAGAGAGAGAAAAATTCACAGCAATGCAAGCGCACGCAGAACACTTTATAAATGCAGATTATTATGTATTTGTAACACCTCTTTGGAACTTAGGAGCACCTGGAATCCTGAAAGACTATATGGATAATATGTTTCAGTTTAAAAAAACATTCACTCGAAACGAAGAAGGAGTACAAGGCCTATTAACGGATCGTACAGCTATCCACATTCAAACTCGCGGTGGCATCTATTCAACTGGTCCAATGGTGGATTTTGAAATGGGTGATCGCTATTTAACAAAAGCGCTAACTTTTTTAGGTATGGATGTAATGAATCCAGTCATAGCTGAAGGGATGGACCATTTCCCTAAACAAATCCCAGAAATTATCGAAAAGGCCAAGCAGGATGCTGTTAAAGCAGCTAAAGATATGGCTAAACACAAGATAAGTTCTTAACCTTTTCTAATACATTATAATAACCTAAGTCTCACAACTGCCTGTGAGTCTTAGGTTATTTCCGATTTTTTTACATATTAAAAGTCGTATTCTGCTTCTTTAGCTTCTCGAATTTTTGTATATGTTTCCGTTAAAACCACGGTATCTTCCACCAAACGGTCAATGCGAAGGAACACGTCATCGCTAGTAATTTCTTTTCGGTAAAAATTCACTTCTTCTATAAATACATACGTCTGCACAATTTCTGCCTTCATATAGCCTAAAATAGGTTTTAATTGATGTTCTACAACTAAATAATGCTTCTGAGACCCAGCTGTTACAAGTATACTAACAACTTTATCTCGAAGTGCATTTACTGGGAGTAAATCAAAAATATTTTTTAATGTTGCCGGGATGGACGCCTGAAAAATAGGTGTCCCGATAATAATAGCATCTGCTTCCATTATTGTTTTAGTGACATAGCCTGTATCGCCATCGTACTCCAAATAATTTCGTCCATCACTAAATTGAACATCATACTCAGCCAAATCAATTAAGGTTACGTCAGCTTCTGGATTTTTTTTGTGAATAGCTTTCATTGTATAGTCCATAGCTGTTCTTGTTTTTGAGCCAACATTTGAACCTGATAAAGCTACTATCTTCATTTAATCCACCTCCTATTTTTTTGCTGTATGTTTTTTGATTGCAGGTAAAATTTCTGTACCTATTAACTCAATGTTTTTTCTTAATTTATCAAATGGCATACCGCCAAAATCCATTTGAGCAATATAACGCTGATGACCAAATAGTTCATGTTGATAAAGAATCTTTTCAATGATTTCCTGTGGACTACCGATATTCATGATATTATGTGGGTCCACACCTTGTGCAAAGTGTTGCTTTGGAAATCCTTGGCCATTCGTTTTCTTCATTCCTTCATTAATATGAGGATATAAATCCTTTAAAGCCTGCTGCGAAGTATCTGCAGCATAGAAAAAGCCAGCCGTCGCAATTGGTAACTCTGTTGGATCAAATCCACCACGTTCTGCAGCTTCACGATACGCATCAACTGTTCGCTTAAAGACAGAAGCTGGTCCACCTAAATGTGCCATGAACATAGGAACCCCTGCATAACCTGCTTTGATTGCACTAGCTGGTGACCCACCAACCGCACGCCAAATTGGAAGACTTCCATTTTTCGGACGTGGTAAAACCTTTGCATTCTTTAATGACGCACGATATTCCCCGCTCCAATTCACAACTTCTTCTTCATTAATCTTACGCAATAAATCAAACTTTTCTTCGAATAACTCTTCATAATCACGAACATTATAGCCTAATAAATCAAAGAGTCCTATTCTTGAAGCACGACCTGCAACAAGCTCTGCGCGACCCTTTGAGATTAAATCGAGAGTTGCGAAATTCTCATAGACACGAACAGGATCTGATGTTGAGATGATTGTAGACGAGCTTGCAATTTTTATATTCTCGGTAGCCTGTGCAATCGCTGAGAGTACAACGGCATGTGCTTGTGTTGCAAAATACTCCTGATGACTCTCCCCCACACTAAAAAAGTCAAGGCCAGCCTGATCCGCCAATTTCGCCAATTCAATGATCTCGTGAATGCGCTGTTCCGCAGAAATTCTTTCTCCTGTTAACGGATTTGGTAAATGATCACCCAGTGTATATAACCCGAATTCCATTCCCTTACTTTGATCAATACGATACTTTTCCATCTCTTATCACCTTTCTTTTACCGCGACATAGGGACAGGTTTCTTATCCCTTGTTTGTATTTTTTAAGCCTAATTTTTAACGATAATTTATTACATATCCTAAGTATATAGTCAAATGATTGTTCATTTGAACTGATACGAATTTCTGGATTAGTTTGTGATGATATTATAGAATATATTAATAAAGTTAGTAAGTACGCACTTTAAAGTGGCATAGTATACAAAAAGATACTTAGGAGAATGTTTTATGGAAAAGAAACCTGAATATTGCCAAGTAGAGGATGCTTTAGGTATTTTGGTCGGAAAGTGGAAACCGATTATTCTTTTGCATTTATTACAAGAAGGCACAAAACGTTTTAGCGAACTTAAGCGAGGTATGCCAGGAATTACACAAAAGATGCTAACAAAGCAATTACGTGAACTAGAAGTCGAGGATATCATTGAACGTGTTGTTTATCCGCAAGTTCCCCCAAAAGTTGAATATTCGATCACTGAATACGGTAAAAGTTTGGAGCCTATTTTAGAAGCCATGCATGAATGGGGCACAAAACACACATTACATAAACAACAAAAAATGAATCAACATAGTGTGTGAAAAACTTATTTCTTTCATTGCCACTCGCACAATAAATTTAGTTTCTGTCTTAACGCTTTTTAGAAAACAAAAACGACTATCTAATAAGATAGCCGTTTTTGTAACTAAGATAAAGCATCCACATTGACCTTCATATCTACCAATATTTCATTATAAGCATTTAAGGTCAGGACAGGATCTGGATCCTCTCCCTTTTTCTTTGGTACATCAAAGTCAGATAGGACATAGTGATGTTTCACTCCCACATCATGTCTAGCTAAAGACTTTTTGCTACATGACAATCGACAACCATCGATTGCAATGATTTCTCTTCCAGACTTCGCTGTTCTGACAAGTGATTTCACGTCACCACCGACACCCGCAATACAAGACATTTCTGCAACGCTTTCTCGATCCATTTTAATCGCAATCGTATTAGCTGTCTGTGCTGCAGATGAACATCCAGAGCACGAATAGACAATCGGTAAATCTAATTTTTTCATTTTCAGAATCCCCCTTATTTAACTTGTTTTAGGTAGTGGCAGATGTTAATCTTCCAGTTGAAGCAAGTTTTAATGAACTGTATTTATACTTTAGTTGATTTAATTTAAAAATTCTGTGAATTATATCACTGAAAGAAAAAAAGGCTTTATGGATTAAATTAAGAACTAACAACCTCAGCACATTTAAAAAGCTCTACAAAAACAAATCTAGTCTACGAGCAAAACAATTTGCATTATTTTTTAAGTTATAGAAAAGATAAAAAGAAGATGTAATATAAAGTCAATCAAGCAAAACGGAGGTCTATCAAAAATGGATGAAATCAAAGTTGGC
Source organism: Aquibacillus rhizosphaerae (assembly GCF_030282825.1). Taxonomy (GTDB): domain Bacteria; phylum Bacillota; class Bacilli; order Bacillales; family Amphibacillaceae; genus Aquibacillus_C; species Aquibacillus_C rhizosphaerae. Next base: position 233,401 of record NZ_JASTZU010000063.1, on the reverse strand, counting down.
GAAGTCTTTACTATTGTAGATGAAACAGAACAGGAACAAACCGTTGAGGTTTTGGCTAAAGTTACCTTACAAGGAACTGATTATGTGGCAGTTAGCTTTTTAGATGATCTACAAGAAGAAAGTGAAGAAGACATTGATATCTTTTTCTTGAAAGTAGATAATGAAGGTGACTTAGAAGCTATTGAAAATGATGAAGAATTTGAAAAAGTTTCTAAAGCATATGATGCTCTCTTAGAAGAAGATGAACAATAGAACCATTTTATTAAAGGACAACTATTAATTCATACGTTTTTTATTAGCATTAATCCCTTACTATAAGGAGGTTGGTGCTTTCTTTTTTTATATTCTAAGAATTAAACCAAGTTAGGACTAACGTTCATACTAATTCAAAGCATAAAATGAATTCATTTAGATTTTCATTTAACAAAAACACGACAGGTGAAATTCCATCCCCTGTCGTGTTTCTAAATCACTAAATGTTTATTTAAGATGCTCTACTGCCGCTCTTTCTATCTCAAGACCTTTTTTGTAACGTACCATAAATTGATCAAAGCCTTCTACATCTTTTGGATTTGGAGACACAGTCTTCACTGCTTGGTCTGCAAATACTTTTTCATTTAAATAATCATCTAATGTTTCGTTACCTTCTTTGTTAATCATATAGGATGCAAGTAAAGCAATACCCCATGCTCCACCTTCACCAGCAGTTTCCATAAGAGAAACAGGAGTATTAAATGCAGCGGATAAGATACTTTGACCAACACCCTCTGTCTTAAATATTCCACCGTGACCTAACACTTCATCTAGTTTTACATTTTCTTCTTCTATCAAAATATCCATACCTATTTTCATTGCACCAAATGCAGTAAATAAGTGCGTTCGCATAAAGTTAGCTAGATTGAAATTGCTATCTGAAGAACGGACAAATAGTGGACGTCCTTCTTCAAAATGTGTCATATGTTCTCCAGAAAGATAACCGTATGATAATAGGCCGCCTCCATCTGAATCTCCTTGAAGGGCTTGCTTAAATAACGTTTCATATAATTTATTAATATCTAAATCCATACCCATTGCTTTTGAAAATTCACCAAATAATCCAACCCATGCATTCAAGTCTGACGAACAGTTATTAGAGTGAGCCATCGCCACCAGATTACCTGTAGGTGTTGTAACAAGATCAATTTCAGGATGTACTTTGGATAAATCTTTTTCTAGTACAACCATTGCAAATGCAGAAGTACCTGCAGAAACATTACCAGTACGTTTCGCTACACTGTTTGTTGCAACCATACCAGTACCTGCATCACCCTCTGGCGGACAAAGTGGAACACCAGGCTTTAGTTCTCCTGTAGGATTAAGTAATTTAGCTCCTTCTTCTGTGAGCACACCTGCGTTTTCACCTGCTACTAAAACATCCGGCATAATATCTTCCAATTTCCAAGGAAGGTCCTTCGGTGCAATCAAATCATTAAACTGCCCGATCATTGTCTGATTATAAGTCTTCGTATTCAAGTCAATTGGAAATACACCGGAGGCTTCACCAACTCCGAGAGTCTTCTGTCCAGTCAGTTTCCAATGGATATAACCAGCTAGCGTTGTCTGAAAGCTAATATCAGCAACATGTTCTTCCTGATTTAAAATTGCTTGATACAAGTGAGCAATACTCCATCTTTGTGGAATATTGTAGTTAAATAGTTCTGTCAATTCTTTAGAAGCCTGTTCTGTAATATTGTTACGCCATGTACGGAACGGTACTAGAAGCTCTCCATCTTTGTCAAAAGCCATGTAACCATGCATCATGGCGCTAAAACCTATTGCTCCTACTGTTTCTAAAGTGATTCCATATTTCTGTTTTACGTCGCTTGCCATTTTTTGATAACTATCTTGTAAACCCTTCCAAATATCCTCTAAGCTGTATGTCCAGATAGTGTCCACATAACTATTTTCCCAATCGTGGCTTCCAGATGCGATTGGTGCATTATCTTCTCCGATGAGAACTGCTTTAATCCGTGTTGACCCTAATTCAATACCAAGTACTGTTTTGCCACTTTGAATGGCGCTTTTTACATCAAGACTCATGTTATTTTCCTCCAATAATAGAAATACATCGATAAGTCTATTATAAAAGATATGTTGAAGTATTACAATCATAAATGTACGGACAACTTTAAGTGAATGCGTTATCTTATTTATGATAAACGTACGATTATTGTATTGAATTTTCAACATGTAAAAATAATAGAAATTTTTGATTATTAGAGAGACGTTTTTTAAAAGCTCAAGGCTAAAGGTGCTCCTTTTCTATAGTTGTGGTTTACTCTCCTGAGATTTAGAAGCAACTACTCATATCTGGGATTATTATCATACACAATGGCAATACTTATAAAATGATTTATTTACTACGGCACGATAAAGCAGGAGGTACATATGAATTCTAATAACCAATACCGTATGGAAAATGACCCGTTAGGCAACATAATGGTTCCTAACTCAGCCTATTATGGTTCTCAAACACAGCGGGCTGTTGAAAATTTTCAAATTAGCGGAATACGACTTCCCAGGTCTTTTATAAAAGCGCAAGGGATAATTAAGGCATCAGCCGCAACTGTAAATGTGGAGCTTGCAAAGCTTTCACCTGATATGGGACAAGCAATCATCCAAGCGGCTGAAGAAGTCATTGAAGGACAATGGGATGCGCATTTTGTTGTTGATATTTATCAAGCAGGAGCAGGTACTTCACAAAATATGAATGCCAATGAAGTAATTGCCAATCGTGCAACAGAAATAATGGGGGGATTGCAGCGAATTCACCCAAACGATCATGTTAATATGTCGCAATCAACGAACGATACATTTCCTTCAGCACTAAATATAGCGGCAGTCGAAATGATAAATAAACAGCTTCTACCAGCACTTACAACTCTGGAACAAACTTTTAGTCACAAAGCAGATCAATTTATGCCTATATTAAAATCAGGACGTACTCATTTGCATGATGCCGTTCCAATCCGCTTAGGTCAAGAGTTTTCAGGTTTCACCGAAACAATAAGTGCTGTAAGAAGGCGGTTAGAAGAAAGATTAGACGCATTATACGAAATCGGTTTAGGCGGAAATGCAATAGGAACGAAAATTAACTTACAACCAGAGTACATCCCAAAAGTCATTCAAGAGGTTTGTACACGGACGAACCAACCTTTTCGTCAACCTACCAACATATTCGCTTTTATGCAGAATACAAGTGAGCCAATCCGTTGTATGCTTACCCTTAAAGAACTTGCGGTTCATCTAATTAAAATTACGAGTGATTTGCGTTTACTAAGCTCTGGGCCAAGAACAGGATTATCAGAAATTACATTACCGTCTGTACAACCAGGTTCAACAATTATGCCCGGAAAAGTAAACCCAGCTATTCTAGAAATGACACATATGGTCTGTTGCCAAGTAATCGGCTATGAAACGGCTATTGCAACTGCTGGAATAGCAAGCCAATTGGAAATAAATGTGATGATGCCTATGATTGCACATACATTTTTACATTCCATTGATATCCTTTCAAATGCGATACAAACGCTTGAAGTAAGGTGTATTCGTGGTATTCAAGCTAATCAAGAACAATGCCAAAAGTGGATGAAAGAAAGCCTTTCTTTGGTTACCGGTTTGAGTTCAAAAGTGGGATATGACATGGCATCCCAAATTGGTATGCAAGCAGATATAGAAAATAAATCCTTAAAGGAAATTCTTCGAGAAAAAGGTTTACTTACTGACGAAATGTTAAAGGCCATTGATCCAAAGGGAATGGTCGAATAGTTGGCTAATACGATAATAATCTCTAAAAAGGTCACTACCTTATGTGGCCTTTTTTGTGAAGCGATTTAAATAATTTTATAAGAAAGAACTAAATATTTTACAATTGAAGTATAGAAGTTTTATTTATATATAGTGTACATTTCTATCCAAGTATTTTTGAGCGAAAAGTAAACAAAATTGGAAAGGTCCTCAAATCGTCCCCCATCGCATCAATTTCAAATAAATTGTAATAATAAAAAGAAAAGAACCCTTATCTATCAAGGGTTCCTTGGTATGATTCCGACTGGGCTCGAACCAGCGACCTCTACCCTGTCAAGGTAGCGCTCTCCCAGCTGAGCTACGGAATCTTGTTATAAGATAGTGAACTGGATAAATATTAATATAATCGGAATCCATTACTTTTGTCAATAAAAATTAAATTTCTCCATAAAACAAGCAACCATACACTTCTAGATGAATATCATGTATTGGAAAAGAAAGGAGGAATAAAATGAATATAGAAAATCAGGAATATAACAATAACGAGTTCCCATCTAGAAATATGCATGATCACTGTCACAAATACATGCATCATCACGTTATGTTAAATAGTACGGATGGAAGTTCATTTGATGGAATTATTGTTAATGTAGATGTAAATAATGTTACGGTATTAATCGGTGAAGATGTGATGGAAAGAGAAGACCAACAACAAGGGCTTAATCGTCAATATGGTGACTATGACGGTTATGGTTATGGTGATAATGATGATTATGGACGTCCACGTCGTAGAAGAAGGTACAGACGATATAGACCTCGGACATTCCCACTTGCTAGCTTAGCTGCACTGTCACTTCTACCATACTTTAGCCCTGGTTATAATCCTTACTATCCACCTTATTATCCATACCCAGGACCAGGCTATCCGTATTATTAAGAATAAGCGCTATAACAGAGCCATCAGTGATGGCTCTGTTTTCATTCCTTCTCAAGCAACTTGTTTATTCGTTTGTGGAACTAACTTCGCCTGAATTAATCGTTTTCTAACGGTTATTCCAAGCCAGCTAGCTAAATATGCTTTTATTAGCCCAACAACAATAAACGGATAAACGCCAGTAACCAATGCCTGTCCCCAAGTCATGTCGAGAACAAATTTCAACTGAGTAGCTCCAAATGCTAACGTAATGATCATCCCTATCGTATTAGCAATCATAGCCATCGTTATTGTGAACTTTGTTTTTTCTAGAATCAGTCCTGTCACATAAGCAGCTAAAATAAACCCAAATATGTATCCACCAGTCGGTCCAATCAATACTTGCACGCCACCTTTAAATCCTGCGAATACCGGTAATCCGGTTGCACCTAATAAAGCATAACAAATCATAGCAATTGCACCGTATCTACTACCGATAATTGTTGCTGTTAAACCAACGGCTAACGTTTGTCCACTTATTGGTACGATAGGTATTGGGATTTCGATTTGTGCTAATATAGCTGTAATAGCTGCAAAAATACCACAAATAATAATTACCCTAAGTTTTGAATTACTGTTATACAAAATAAAACCTCCATTGTTAACCATATAATAATTTAGGTTAACATACTAATTTGGAATAGGCTAGTATTTTTATATAAATTTTAAGAAATTAAATATCGACAATAAGATGGTCATTGCAGCACTGTTTTACTAACCTTCATTACAGACTATATAAATGGTACAATTTAAACTAACATTTAGAAACATACAAATTTAAGGAGATATGCCACTATGTCACAGCCAATAACAAATATCCCTATCCCTGCGATACTAGAAATTAATAATGGTGCTGTTTTGCAAATAGAAAAGATATTGAAAAAACACTTCTTTTACAATGTTGTTTTTCTTTTTGATGAATTTACATATGCCAATTATGAGCATGTTATTAAAAAGTCGATTACCACGTTGAAAGTAAACACCGTTAAGATGGATGCTGATTTAGACATCCAAGATCTTATTTCACAGGCATTTTCAATGGAACGATATGATGCTGTTGTTGCAATGGGTGGTGGTTCCGTTATTGACTCTGGTAAGTATATTGCTTTTTCTCGACGTGTCCCATTTATAAGCATCCCTACTTCCGCTTCCAATGATGGATTTGCTAGCAGTAACTGTTCCCTTATGGTTAATAACAAAAAAACAACTGTTCCAGCCAAGGTTCCCTATGGCATTATTGCAGACTTAGATATTATTCAGCATGCACCTAAACATTTCATTCTAGCGGGAATTGGTGATTTAATGTCAAACTTAACTGCTCTATATGATTGGGATTTTGAAGAGGAGAACGGAGTAGCGGACGTTAATCACTTTGCTGCGATGCTAAGTAAAAAAGCAGTGAATAGCTTTATTCGAACACCTATGGACGATATAAAACAGCCGATTTTTCTAAAGGAACTTGTAAGCTCATTAACAATGGGGGGTATTGCTACGGTTATCAGTGGCAACAGCGCGCCTATAAGTGGATCAGAACATCTAATTTCCCATGCACTTGATAAAATTGCTAAAAAACCTGCAGCGCATGGAATCCAAGTCGGAGTCGCTACCTATATCATGGCACATACACAAGATCATCGCGCAGAGCGAATGGATAAAGTATTTTCTAGAACCGGATTTTTCGACTATGTGCAAGGGCTTGAATTAATAAAAGAGGAATTTCAACAAGCAATCGAAATCGGTCCAAGTATAAAGCCCAGCCGATTTACTTTTTTACATGATAAACAGTACCAAAATAAAGCGTTACAATTTTTAGATGAAGATGCTCTTATGCAGCGAATTTTCTCTAAATAATAGGATACCAAAAAAAGATGAACTGACGTGCTATGCGTTCACCTTTTTTACAAGATAAACCTATTCCCGTTTATCTTGTATTCTCTCAAGTAGATGGATCATTTGATTGTTTTGTTTGACTTGAATTTCACTATTTTTCTTTATATTATAAACCCAAATTAGTAATAAGACTGTAATTACGATTGGTATAAGAAACATAATGGATGACAACATTAAACCTACTGGTGCAAAACTTTCCATCATTGACTCCCCCTATTTAGTTATATAATCTATCATATCTTTGAATACTCCTTAAACCTTTTGAACTATTAACTTTGCTTATTGCATTTTATTGTTAATTTAGCTAGGTTAAACAATATTGTTGTTTTTTTGTCCAAAAGATAAGAACCTCAAATTCGTAAGTTGTTTTTCAAGTTTTAGGATTGTTCTTTGCAATGGGACTCCTCCCATACTAACATTTCTCTCAATAAACAGATAATTTTTTCCGTCTATTATAAACCTGCTATGACCTTTGTAATAGACTTCTTTACCTTCGTTTTCAAGTTTGTTTTTAATGGCTTTTACATATTCTTTTTGATTGAAATAGCGTTCTTCAAAATCAATCGTTATATTTCCTTTTTTGTAACCCATTAACCAGTTAAATAAGAAAAGACCTCCAATACCTGAAATGATAAAAATAGTGATAGTTATATACATTTATATACCCCCTTATACGACTAATACGGATTAGTTAATAAGAGGTTCCATAAAACTCTTAAAGTAATTATATATATCAACAGAGTTGTTTAACAAAGCTATAAAATTAAAATTTTGTACCATCAGAATCCAAATACCTCCATCAACTTCCACCAATCGACGTTAACCAAAAGACTCTGCCATTTTTATTAATTGTCTTTTACTAATCTCTTTCCTTGTTACTTTCGGAAAGTATGTAATTTCATAATTTAGTCCACTGTCCATCCACGTAACAGTCACTTTTCCATCATTATTTGGTATGTATATACCTTCAACACCAGCTATATTAATCTTCTTTTGTTTTATCTCATCAGAATAAACGTTAGATTGATTGCTAATGCGTAGTAACATCGAATTTTTATTAACATTTATAAAATCGTATCACTTCCATTATGTGAAATAATCGAACCGTATCCTTCCATATTTTTAAACGGAACTTTACTTGGAAGTTTGTATGCGGAAAACTTTTCTTGAAACTGGGAATCTGAATCTAGTTCCGTACGATCAAACCCATACATTCTATGACCTTCGAATAAAAACAATCCCGAAATAATCAAAGTTGGAATTAGTAGAATGAATATCCACAGGCGCTTTCTCATAAAATCCTCCTTTTTATTTTATTTATCTCTATGTACAGGCTAGGCAAATCATTTATTTTTTATATCATACCATATTTTTACAAAAGTAATGCAGCTCTAAACTCTGTCACCAAGCTGAAAAGTAGTTGTTATAATTGACCCTAAATCTACCATTTTACTAAACTATTGGAAATTTAATAGTACAGGAAATCATTTCCTTGTTCTATGTTCAACTTACTTACTGGTATAGTTTCTTCAAGGTTACTACAATTGGGCTTTTTTGGTTAATGATAATCTATGTTACAACTGTTAGCATTTTAGTAGTCAACAAGATTACTAGGAGGTTATTACATGAAAAAATTTAAAAAGATATTACTTACATTAACATTATCTATAAGTGTATTTGTACTTCCTTACACGACAGATGCTGCATCTTATATAGTGCAATCTGGAGATTCATTTTGGACAATTTCCAATAAATTCGGTGTAACATTATCAAACTTGCAAAAAACGAATAATCGTACAGGCAGTGTTTTATATGCCGGAGAAACGTTAACAATTCCTTCATCCATAGCGAATGCAGATAAAGAGTTAATGGCAAAATTAGTACAAGCTGAGGCTAAAGGGGAATCTTACGCTGGAAAGGTAGCTGTAGCCACAGTTATTCTTAACCGCGTGGATAGTAATTTGTTTCCTAACACAGTGAAAGCCGTCATTTATGAACGCTCTGCTGGAGGCTACTATGCTTTCAGTCCTGTTAAAAACGGGACAATCAATCAAACTGCTACTGCGGAATCCAAGCGAGCTGTTAACGAAGCAATTGCATTTAGAGGTCAGGGGTCTGGTTCATTGTATTTCTATAATCCTAAAACTGCGACAAGTTCTTGGATTACGTCTCGTCAAGTTACAGTGACTATCGGAAATCACCGTTTTGCAAAATAAAGTTGAAAAGACTAATTTTTAGGCTCAGAGTATCCTTCTCTGAGCTTTTTTTATTCATTAGTTATTGTTCACTACATAGTCAAAACAATTCAATTAAATTAGAAATCGTTAGCATACTTACAAATAAATTAAACAGTTATGGAGAATATAACACTGTGCATAAAGAAAGGTGGCACATTACATGAATATAATTAGGAGGTTTACAATGGGAATTTTAAGCGGAAATCCAACAGATGAACCGATGCATTACGGAGAAGTATTTAGCACATGGTCATTTCTTATGACAGCTCAAGATGCAATTGCAGGCTATCAGACGAAGCTAAATCATGCTGGTGATGAAGATTTACAAAAGTTAATAGAAGAATCTATTCACCAATGCCAACAAGAAAGCAAACAGATTGAAACATTGTTAAAAGACAACGGCATTGGTTTACCACCAGCTCCACCTGAGCGCCCAAAAGCTTGTGTTGATGACATCCCTGCAGGTGCTCGCTTCCAAGACCCTGAAATAGCAGCAGCTTTGTCTGCAGCAAATGCCGCTGGTCTTGTTGGTTGTAGTACAGTTATCGGGCAGTGCATACGCGAGGATATTGCCATGATGTTTAGTCAATTCCATACACAAAAGGCAACACTTGGAGCGAAATTATTACGCCTAAATAAAGAAAAAGGTTGGTTGATTCCACCTCCACTTCACCATTCAAAAGCAAAAGATTGCTAAAATAATTTTTCCACAAAAAAATTACGGTGTATAGAATGAAGCTAAAAACATTGAACCATGAAAAAAACGCATGCGAATTTGATTGTATCAAATCCATGCGTTTCATTTATATAGATAAAAACAAAATTAACCCATTTTTCTACGCGTGTTGCTCGCCTTTTTCGTTTGTTGACTTTTCATACGCTGACTTGAACTGTTCAAGTTCATTGAGTTCTTACTACCAGCCTGAGCTTGTTTCTTTTTTTCAAGTTGTTGCTTAACTAATTCCTGTGTACTAAGTTTCTTTTCGCTAGACATTATTTGTCTCCTCTACAAATTTCTGTTATTACTAACTTATTATAATACAACTTAGGCAAAATTAATCTATTTTTCTTTTAAAATGGTGCTAATTATTATACTTTCCCAGCGCCGCCATGACAAAAACTGTTTCAACTTAAGCTGAATCTTTACTCCTTTTCCGATTGGGTATCTAAGTTTTGTCACGTCCTCCAGTAATGCAATGTTACATATCAGATTAGCAACACGTCTAGGATCCTCATGATTCTTCTTTCCAGCCTCTAAAGTTGAAGTTAACTTTTTCATATATGTATAATACGGTGACTGCTCATCGTCAGACCCTGCAGTCATTTCCATTCCGAATGACCAGATATTTGTTTTAAATGATCCTGGTTCTACCAAAGCAACCTGGACACCAAATGGTTGCATTTCTAAGCGTAGACTTTCTGAATAACCCTCAATCGCATGTTTAGAGGAGACATAGGCAGAAAGACCAGGGAAACCAACCTTACCACTTATACTACTCACATTTATAATGGTACCACTTTCCTGTTTACGCATTTTTGGTAGCACCGCTTGTGTCACAGCCATTACCCCAAATACATTCGTTTCGAACTGCTTACGGTAATCATCAATAGGAATCTGCTCCACAAATCCGCCAATCGCCATACCAGCATTATTAACGAGTACATCTAATCGATCTAAACTTTCTACTTTGTCTTGAAATACTTCAATTGAATCCTTGCTCGTCACATCCAATTCAAACACTTCAATTCTTCTCAAAACGTTTGAATCTGTTGTGACCGTTTTAAGTACATCTTGCTTATTTAGATTACGCATCGTTGCAATAACATGAAATCCTCTTTTTGCTAATGCGATCGTTGTTAATAACCCAAAACCACTAGATGAACCTGTTACAATTGCAACTCTTTGCATCTATTTTCTCTCCTTAATTTTCACTTTCAACTGATATTTATATAGCACTTTTAATTATAGTTTCAAACATATTCATTAATGTTACTTTATTTTACTTTGTGAACTTTAATATATCCACTCTTAGGAACCAAAGAAAGCATGCACATCGTTTTTTTCTAACTATTTTGCTACACTAAAAAGAAAAGTTCGTTTTAGGGGTGTGAATATTGGGTCGAAAGGGAAAAATGGTAGAAAATGAAATAAATAGTTCTTATTTAAATGAAAAGATGATAATTACCTGGTACTTACCAGAAGCTTTTACACCGTTAAGTTCTTATCATGTCTGCATTATGCAGGATGGAAAAGATTACTTTCAATTAGGAAAAATTGCAACATTGAGTGACCAGTTACACGGTGATGGAGAAATTGACAACACGGTTTTTGTAGGTATACATTATCGGGACCGCTATGATCGGTATGAGAAATACCATCCTAATGGGGCACAAAATAGTGCTTATATTCAATTTTTAATCAGAGAGTTAGTGCCTTTTTTGGATGGGGAGTTACCTACTTACCAAGTTGGAGGTTCACGGGCATTGATGGGAGACTCTCTTGCTGGGACATTAGCATTAATGACAGCGACTAAATACCCAAATACGTTTGGCAAAGTAATCATGCAGTCTCCATATGTCAATCAAACGGTACTTGATGCAGTTCGGAGCGCGGGAAATCTAGATGCGATTTCTTTTTACCATTCCATTGGAACGCTGGAAACTGCCGTCAATACAACCAATGATGGTGAATTGAATTTCATAAATCCAAACCGTGAGTTAAACGAAGCTTTCCAACAAAAACAGTCTGATTACATATATCGAGAGTTCGATGGAGATCATACATGGAAATATTGGCAAAGAGAACTGCCAGATGTATTAAAAATGATGTTTGGTTGGGATTAATATTAAGTTATTATTAGAAAGTACTCCATATGTTTTTTTGTTATAATTAAAAATACCAATAGAAGTTAAAGCAACCAATCTGTTTATGAAGATACAATAGAAAAGGAGGACAACCAAATGAAATATGGTGTAGCTATTTTCCCATCAAAAAAAATACAAGATGAAGCTAATTCTTACCGGATGCGTTACGACCCGCATTATGCTCTCATACCACCACATATTACTCTAAAAGAACCTTTTGAGGCTGACGAAAAAGATCTTGATAAGATTATTGAAGAACTAAAAAACGTAGCAAAATCAACACACCCATTTCAATTGCGTATTAAAAAAGTCAGCTCATTCTCTCCAGTCACAAATACGATTTACTTGAAGGTAGAACCTGTAGATGAGCTAATTGATTTGAACGAAAGATTACACACAGGGAAACTTCCTAAGGAACAGTCCTTTGCTTTTGTGCCGCACATAACCATTGGCCAGAAACTTTCAGACGACGAATTTTCTGATGTATTTGGCAGCTTAAAAATGCAGGAATTCAATATAGAAGAAACCGCTGATCGTTTTCAATTAATGTACCAGCTAGAAAATGGAGCTTGGACCGTGTACGAAACATTCACTTTCAATAAGGAGTAAGAGAAATAAATGATTGTAAAAATTGTAGCAACAGATGAACAATTAAAAGATGCTTATTATGTAAGACGAACTGTATTCGTTGATGAACAAAATGTTCCCCCAGAGTTAGAGATTGACGATTTGGAGAACGAAGCCATCCATTTTGTTGGCTATGATAATGACCTACCAATTGCTGCAAGTCGGTTACGTCTTGTTGAAAACTATGGAAAATTAGAGCGGATATGTGTATTAAAAGGATTTAGGGGATTATCATATGGTAAGCAAATCATTTCGAAAATGGAAAAGGTAATCACAGACAAAGGGTTTACACAAGCAAAACTTAATTCACAAACACATGCTGAGGAGTTCTATCAATCACTTGGGTATCAAACCAATTCGGGTGAATTTATGGATGCCGGAATTCCACATGTTACAATGATCAAAACATTATAAAGCGAAGACCTTTCAATTAAGGACATGGACTATCTAGAAGTATGTTACTACTTGTGGATAGTCCCTCTTTATATTTAAAATTGTATTGTGAAATCATGAATTTGGTTGACTTCCAATTTATTACATCTTATGATTGAGTAAGGGGTAACATTTTCCGAGGAAGGAACGTGAACAATTTGAGAGATATTCAAGTCATTTTTGGTACGGGGCCATTAGGTATGACCGTAATGGAAGAACTCCTCCTTCAATATAAACACGTTATTATGGTAAGTAAGAGTGGAAAAGCTAATTTAGCTGATTTACCGAAATCGGTCGAATTAGTTCGTTGTGATGCCAAAAATCAAGATATGGTTGCTGAAATTTGCAAGCGTGCTTCTGTAGTGTATAACTGTATTGGTCTACCTTATAAAGATTGGGGAGAGTTCCCTGACATTATGGAAGGGTTAATTAACGGCGTTGGTCAAACGAACGCAACACTCGTTTTTGCTGATAACTTATATGCCTATGGGCCTACTGAAGGAGCCATGACTGAGCAAACAAGCTATCATCCTGTTGGTCGTAAGACAGAAATTCGAGCAAAAATGGCTAATCAAGTAATCGATGCACACAACAAAGGCAAAATCAAAGCAACTATTTGCAGAGCTCCAGACTTTTATGGTCCAAGAGTTAGAGAATCAATTCTCGGCTCCAGAGTAATTGAACACCTGATGCAAGGAAAACCGGTAGAAGTTATTGGTAACATCGAGTTGCCTCATTCTACTATTTATATAAAAGACTTTGCCAAAGGACTAGTTCTATTAGGGTCTAAGGAAGCGTCGCTAGGTCAAATTTGGCATATTCCTTGTGATGAAACAACGACATTGCATGAATTAATTGAAATGTGTGCTACAGAACTTAAAACAACAGCATCTTATCGAGTGGCAAATGGGGTTATGCTAACTATAATGGGGATTTTTAATCCAGAGATGCGTGAATTGAAAGAAACCTATTACCAATTCAATAGACCTTTTATCGTTAGTCATGAAAATTTTCATCGTTTGTTTTCTTTAAATGTCACTCCTCACTATACGGCAATAAGAGAAACGATTGCATGGTTTGTAGAAAACCAATCCGAGAAACATGAAAATGAACAAGAAATAAGTTAATTTTAATAGCCTTACATACCTAACTCAGAAGTTAATGGTAATCATTAACCTCTGAGTTCTTTTTTATAAAATTTCATCAAGAATTTATTTTTTTTACGAAAGTTCCTGTTAAGGCTTTTTTTATGTTGACGTTTGGCATCGCAGTTGAAAAACTTTGAAAAGTACTGAATGACTCACTGTTTATCAAGTTGAGTGCTCTCACAAGTTAAACAATAAAGCAATACAAATTGTCACCAACCTTTTCAATTCACTTAGTATCAATGGTCGCAACAATTGATACTACCAGACTGGAAAGATAAGTATTTTTGGATACTATTCTAAATCCGCTTTTTCTAATCATCGATTCTGTTTCACGATCAAGATGACAACCGTCAGCAATACGTTTCCATACAGGCGTTAGTATTTGTTGGAGACGTGCATAAATCGTTTTTTCCATTTTCACATGTTCCAACACTAATAAGTTCCCACCTGGCTTTAAGACTCTTCTTAACTCCTTTAACGCTATATCCATATTATCAACCGAACACAGGACAAGCATAGATACAATGGTATCAAAGTGATCATCTGGTAAAGGAATTTTTTCAGCACTACTATCCATTACTTTAATTGGAACACCATTCAGATTAATTCGTGATTTAGCTTTCTCTATCATGTAAGGATTCGGTTCAATGGCAATCACTTCCTCACATTTGTTATAAAGCGAAAAATTCACTCCCGTTCCTGCGCCTATTTCTAACACCTTACCTTTTGCATAAATAAGTAGTTTTTTTCGCCACGAATTAATGTACCTTTTTTCTAAAGGAGCCATTGCATAATCATATATCCTCGCAAAAGACTTTTGCATACTTTCCTCCAATTAAACACAAATATTTAAATATTATGTACTTTAACTAATCAATTTCATAATACCAATTTTGTCGTCACCTAGGTAATTATGAAATTGACTCAAACATTACTATTTTCTTTTTTTAATAAATTTATATATAAATAGGAGAAATAATATAAATACGATTACATAGATAGTATTAGAATAGATATCCATATAGCTAACGATAACATCCCATGACCCCCCAAGTTTTGCACCTAAATTCACAAGTACAACGTTCCAAATTAGAGTCCCTATCGTTGTAAAAAGCAGAAACAAGCCTAGATTCATATGTGACATTCCAGCAGGTATCGAAATTAAACTACGGATAATAGGAATAAATCTACAAATTAAAACCGTCCAAACACCATATTTATCAAACCAAGAATCAGCCTTATATATATCTTGTTTGGTTAGTCGAAGTAAGCCGCCCCACCGATCAATTATCTTTTCTAATCTGTTAACATCAAGTTGCAAACCGATTCCATAAAGAATCATCGCCCCTATCACAGATCCCGCTGTGGATGAAATGACTACGCCCATAATTGTAAGGTCAGAGGTGGTAGTCATGAAGCCTCCAAATGTTAGTATTATTTCAGACGGAACTGGTGGAAAGATATTTTCAATAGCAATTAAAAACATAATTCCCATATAACCATATTCATTTATAATTCCAATCAACCAATTTTCCACTAGCTACTCCTCCTTCAACTTACTCTCCTAGTTAACTTGCTTTGAAACGAGTCTTATATAATAAACAGGTGCAAAGATTCTAAACCAATGCACCTGTTTATTGTGTACTATAATTCTATGGTAATAGATAGAGTAATACGCAGAAAAAGTGTGTAGTAGTACCAGCAATTACGAAAAGGTGCCATACTGCATGGTGAAATTTAAATGCTCTCCATACGTAAAAAACAGCTCCTAATGTATAACAAATACCGCCTGCTACAAATAGAATAACTCCATTAATATTTAAATTTTCAACTATTTGGTTCCAACCAAGTACAACCATCCATCCCATGACAATATACAATACTGTCGAAGTAAATAGATATTTTTTAACAAAAAAAGCTTTGAAAACAGTTCCAGCAATTGCTAATCCCCATATGATTCCAAACATCGTCCAACCAAGAGTTCCTTTTATAACAATAAATGTAAACGGTGTGTAGGATCCTGCAATAAATAAGTAAATCGAAGAATGGTCAAATATCTCAAACAAGTCCTTCGCTTTACCTTGGGGTAATGCATGTACCATTGTCGAAGACATATATAGGATGAACATTGTCGAACCAAATATAGTAAAACTAACTACATGCCAAGCCGTTCCATAGATTGATGAATAGACAATCAATACAACTAATCCAACAACGCTTAACATGGCTCCTATTCCGTGTGTAACCGCATTTGCGATTTCTTCACCTTTAGAAAAAATATGTGTTTGTGCCAATAGATCATCATCCCTTAAACTTTTGTATTCATAGATTAATCAATTTCATAATTACCTTATTCAGTCATCTGCGATAATATATAGTTTGGAAATGGTTTTATCCAACTATATATTGTTATAGGTGACGACAAAATTGGTATTATGAAATTGACTCAGATAAAAAGCATGTCAAAAAAGTTAACTCAAATCTGTAACTTTTATTGATTATATCAGAACTAAGCAATGAAAAGTTAACATTTTAAACTGCATGTGTTGAAGCTTCTATAAAAAAGCGTTCTTTTATACAAAGTTGTCACAATTTCCATAGACAATTATTACTTCACTTCGAATATTAATCTTCAATATTTATAAGAAATTGTTTCGTTACATAACCCTTATCATAAAGATCAGCAATTATTGCATTTTTCACATCCATTTCCACTTCTTCATTTACACTTATATGTACTTCAAGTTCTTTATCCTCTATTTTAACTATTTCCACGCTTTCACTTAGGCGATTTGGCAAATATTGATTTAAAATGTCAATAAGATCTTGGGTTGCTTGGTCATGCATCTTTTCTAATTTATACGTATCTTCAATAGCTCCTGAATACAATGATTCCCCTATATAAAATCTTATATCGGGATTTTCTTTTTCATAAGCTGAACCAGTATATGAACTATGTATAAAGTCATATTCAACACTACCTAATACTAATTCTTCATCGTATGAAGCCAAATGACTTTGGAAAGAACGTTTAGCTTCCATGTAGTTCCAAGGAAGTCCATAGTTAAATACATACCAAAAAATTACTATTATTAATCCCACTATCAAAAAGAAATAAGATTTTTTTGACAAGATTACGCACTCCCTTGAATAGCTCTATTACATTTAAAATAGGTTACCTCGATTGGTATTATTATCAACTCTATAATAATCATATTTTAACATATGTCCCAGTGGATTTTATTTGCTGCATTTAATTTTTTATACTTGTCAGTTCACTTCCTTTCGTATGAAATAGGTTGGTTTGGTCAACAATAGGTAATGAATTTTCAATGGAGGGGATGAGTCAGATTGGGTAGAACTGGTTCGATTTTAGTGGAAACACTATTTGGTTTTTTTGCATTATTTATGATTGCTAAGATAATTGGGAAAACACAAATTTCTCAGCTAACAGCATTTGATTTTATATCTGCACTAATATTTGGGGAACTTGTTGGGAATGCAATTTTTGATGACCAATCGGGTATTAAAGAAATTGCTTTTGCTGTATTTCTTTGGGGAAGTTTACTGTATATAACAGAGTTATTAACTCAAAGGTTTAAAAGAACACGGGCATTATTTGAGGGAAAGCCTAACTTAATAATACATAAAGGTAAAATGCAACGTGAAGAGATGAAAAAGAGTAAGTTAGACGCAAATCAATTGCTCCATCTTCTCCGTGGTAAAGGGGCATTCTCTGTAAAAGAAGTAGAATATGCTGTGTTAGAAACGGATGGGTCGTTATCAGTCTTAAAAAAGACTCTGGATCAAACACCAACACGTCAAGACATGAACTTGATGGCACAGGATGTATATTTACCATTCATGTTAATCAATGACGGGGAAATAATTAAGGATAGTTTACATGAGATAGGAAAAGACGAACCTTGGCTAAAAGAAGAATTAAACAAACAGAATGTTCGCTCGCACAAAGACGTTTTTTATGCAGAGTATCAAAAAGGTGAGGCATTGTATGTACAAACATTTTAATTACATAGAAAAAGTGAGGATCTCTCTAGATCTTCACTTTTTGTCACGCGCGCGTAGTATCCACTTTGCATCTTCAATCTCACTTATTATTTTTTCTTGTTTTATTAACGCTATGATATAGCTTGTAACAGCCGTTCGAAATAACACCCACTGAGACAACTGGGTTGATTGGACTCCAAAGTGTAGACACATATCTGCAACGATTGTTTCATGCGTTAATCCTTCTGGATAGCAAATGATTTTTTGCTCTAACCAATTTAACAAGTTATGATGATATTTAATATTTTTATCTACAGTAATTTGAAAATTTTCTTCATATTCACCATGACCAGGCAAAGCTCCATCACATTGAATTTCTTTTAATTTGTATAAACTTTTTATCGCTAGGTCTGCGTCAGTTAGAAATGGAATTTTATGCTTAAAGAGTTGTTCTTCACCAAAGTATCCATCAGCTGCAAACAGAACATTATCGATATGAAACGCTAATTGATAATAACTATGACCAGCTAAAAGAATAGTTTTAAAGGTGAATTGATCAATTTGATATTGCCCTTCTTCAATCACTCGATCAATTCTAATTGGATTTGCTTCCAAAAATTTATTGCGAAGTTCAGGAAGTGGATCATTACCAGTAAATAAATAGGTTGGTTCTAACACGGGATAACGCATAATTGCTTCTTCTAAGAATGGAGCAATTGTAAGTATATGATGTTGCTCTTGCAAGTAATGCGCTCCACCAAAATGATCAGCATGTGCGTGGGTAATAAACAGATGCGTGATTGGAAGCTCATTTTCTTTGATTTGCCTTAACACTTTTTTCATTGTTGCTTTATCAATACCTGAATCAATCAACATCCCTTGTGAATTAAGATGTACATATCCGATATTCACTGGACCATGAAAGTAAAAACACGTTTGGTTTATTCTCCTTAATTCCATTCTACCTACTCCTTATTAAAGGGGGTTAGGTATAGAATACAGAATTTCACCTTGGAATTCCAATAGAATTAAACAATTTCATTCAAATACTGTCCTTTTCCAGTTAGTTCTGTATAGACTTTTTCGATGACTTCATTGTTTTGTTTCATGGTTATTTGTTGCTCTTCTTTTGTTTGCATTTGTGATAACTGTTGATATTGTTGTTGATCTTCTTGTGTATAAGACATACTTAACTGTGCAGGATAGGGTTGTTCGATTGGATATGGATCTCTTTTCGGTTGTGATATCCGGTTCTGATACTGTTCATACTGGTAATTAACTATTGGTAAAATATATCCCATCATTTTTCCTCCTCATACACGCTATACTAACTTATACCCTTTTTTGATATAAAGTATGCCTTAAAGTTAACATTTATTTATATTAACGGCGCTCCTCACGATAATCACCCATTGTTTTTTCTAATTCATTCATACTATTTATAAAAGAACGATTCCATTCAGTTATTTCACCTTCAAACTCTTTCATACTTATTTCTGGTCTTTGTAACCATTTCTCATTCTTGTTTAGATGTTTATCAAATATCCTTAAATTTTTAATTACCTGTTGGTGAAACTTTGACAACATATTCTACTCACTCCTCCTAAAAAAATAAGGTAGCCTTAAAAGCTACCTCAATAAAAGATTATATCCAAGAAAATGGTCTTCTATGATCATCATCTCTCTGATCGTCTTCTTTTTTATAATCATCCTCTACTGTTTCAACTTCTTCATCCGCTTCAACTTCTTCTTTTTTTTCGTGTTTATCTTCCACCACTTCTTCTGCTAAGAATTCTTCTCTTCTTGGACCGAAAAATGGATCGATTGGTCGCGGACGTGGCTGATGTTTTGGTGGTTCGATCGTTACATTGTCAGCTTTTATTACTAAGTCTTTCACATAAATGACTTTTTTCTTTTCAGACATTTAAATTTCCACTCCTTTATTAGAAAACTTGGTCGCTATTATCCTATGTAAGAGTCTAAGAAAGGATATGGACATCAGCCCGGTTTTACTATAATCCAAAGGCATTTTCCTCATTTTTATAGAGAAAGGTGTTTGCCCACACATTAGGAGTGGTTTTACATAGTCTATTAGTGACGAATGAGTCAATAAAATTTGGAAGGGGTAAGATACAATGGCATGTGGAAGTAAATTTGATTCAGGAAACTGTGTAGCGGATATTTTACGTGAGATTGCAGACGCTCAAACAGATTTAGTAAGTGATTGTACTACTAGCTGTGAACAATCAATTTCTGATTTACTAGGAGACACTTCTCCATCAGCAAACAATCTAGATACTGTTCCAGTAATTCTTTACTGTAAAGGTGACTGTAAACCATTTAAAGGATACGGGGTACCAGTAGAAGATTTAGGAGATGCATTTGGTAGCTTCTATTTCCGTGTTAAATCTGTAGACGAAGATAACTGTGCAGTACTAGAGTTACTACGTGAAGATGATGATCACGAAGATGATCCATGTTCTCCTGCAAAACAAGATACTAGTCACTTAGAAGTAACTGGTGTATGCATTACAGTTGATTTAGACTGCTTCTGCCACATCACTTGTCTTCCAGCAATTAATGCGCTTGACTAATTAGTACGCATTTAAGGGTCTGCCTCTTTTTTGAGGCGACCCTTTTTGTTTGTTAAAAACTTATCAACCGTATTTTTTTAATTTCATCAATAGGAATTGTTTTGTTTCTAGGTCTTTTTACAGTTATCATGTGGACAAATTCATCCCGGTAATCAGTTATAACTCCCCTATGCCGCTCATTTTCTGTTAGAACTTCACATTTCATTCTCGGTACCTGCGAAGGAAGACCAACAAAGTAATAAATCTTCTCCTCTATCGTCATGTCTCCAAATCTTTTTCGACCAGTTTGAGGACGAATCACAGATTTATTCTGATTTTCATCTTTTTTATTCGATTTAGATTCTCCTTCATCTTCATTACCTGTTACATATTCTGAGTCTGTATCAACAGATTCATCACTAGTTTTCTCACTTTTTTCATTATTGTCATCCTGTATTTCTTCTATGACATCCTCTTGGTCTCCATAAATAAAATCTTTCTCTTCTTTTTCAATTGGTTTTACTTTAGGTTTTTTCTTTTTAATTTTCTTTGCTCTGTCCGAAACATCAAGATTCATTGGTTGTCTTTCTTTCTTCTTTTTTGGTGTTCTATATTTTGACTGCATAGACGCTGTAGGTTGTTTGAATTCGGGCTGAGAAATATACAACATTGGATTCTTTGCATACGCTTTTTTTCTTTTCATAAAATGGATTACACTCCTCTACTCAAAACTCTTCCAGACATTATATGTAAGAAATTAAGAAATGTGCCCAAAAAATTAAGTTATTCTCACCACAAAACGAAGCCTCGTCTCACATTGAAAAACTAAGAAACACCTATTATTAAGACAAATAAAAAAAAGCCTAATTCAAGTTTTCAAAACTCAAATCAGACCTTTTTTCTATGATAAACCTAGAATGTTATATCCTGAATCAACATGAATGATTTCTCCGGTTACGCCTCGAGAAAGATCACTTAACAAATAATATGCTGTATCTCCTACCTCTTCTTGTGTTACCGGACGACGAAGTGGTGCTTTTTCTTCAATCTGTTTTAAAATAGAATTAAAATCACCGACACCTTTTGCCGATAAAGTACGGATCGGACCAGCTGAAATTGCATTTACGCGAACGCCATGTTTACCTAAATCATTTGCCAAATACTTCATGCTTGCATCAAGACTAGCTTTGGCAACACCCATGACATTATAATTTTGCACGACACGTTCGCCGCCTAAATAAGTCAGCGTAACAATACCGCCACCCTCTGTCATAAGCGGTTGCGCTGCACGTGCCACCGATACAAGTGAATAGGCACTTATATTATGCGCTAAAAGAAAACCGTCACGACTCGTATCCACAAATTCACCCTGTAAATCTTCTTTTTTTGCAAAAGCAATACAATGTGCTAAACCGTGAATTGTACCAACATCTTGTTTGATTTGACCAAATGTAGTATTTACCGCTTGATCATCCGTTACATCACACTCATAAAAAAGTGCTTCTTGTCCATCTAGTGACGAAACTAACTCTCTTACTGGTTTTTCAAAACGTTCAGAAGCATAGGTGAAAATAAGACGTGCTCCTGCTTCATGTAATGACCGTGCAATCCCCCATGCAATACTCCGTTTATTCGCAACACCCATAATCACATATGTACGTCCTTCTAATGAAAAATTCATCACTCATCCTCCTCTTATCTAAATACTCACCTTTTTTATACCTTGTTATTAGTACCTAGTCCTATTTTAGCTTAATTTCACTAGAAACTCAATTATATATCAAAGAAATCTCTTTTCTAAGTTAATAAGAAAAGCCCTGCTAATTGAGCAGGACCTTTCGCTAACTTTTTTAATATGGACTACCATATTCTAAAATGGACTGTAATTCATCCACATATTCATTAGAGCCTGTTACAATAAGGCGATCACCTAATCGTAATTCAGTATCGCCGTGGGGAACAATGGAATCCTTTCCTCTAAATATACGTACCATGATTACATCTCCATTAAAAGGGAATTTCCTTAACATAACACCATTGTACATTGGATTATTCATACTAATTTCGTAAAGTGCATTTTCTTGATTCGTTAGAATATCAACAACACTCGGTGCCTCAATTAATGCTTTTAACAATGTTTTTGTTGAGAGCAACACAGAGAAAACATCGATACCTTTTCCTTTTAATTCTTGATCAATTCTTGAAGATTCAGCTCTTGCAATAACACGTGCTACGCCTTTTTCTTTTGCATACGATGCAATCTCTGCATTTAATCCTTCATTACCTGTTGAAACTACAACCATATCAACATCAAATACACCTTGATTCTTTAGGTTTACAATATCGTAATTATCTAGTTGAGTAATATCAAAAACAGATCTTGTAATCTTTTCATCAATTTTATCTTGTCTTGTGTGATACAAATGAGCCTCAAATGAAGATTGATCTAATTCTCTTACAACCGGTAAAGTTGCTTGGTTGGATCCAACAAAAGATATAATTTGTTTATGTGGAACTTCTTCTTGTTTAACATAGAATTTTTTGAAGAAAGGTGGTGTAACTAAACAAGTCAATACGGCTACTAATATTAGAGCACCTTCCATTTGTTTATTAATAACACCCATCCGTTCCCCTATCGTCGCAGCAGCGATAACTAGGGATAAGGTTGAGGTTAAAATCATTCCTGCACTAAATACAGTTTTCCAATCATACCATTTACTTAATATTGCCACAGGAATAAGTTTTGAAAGCAATAATGCGATAAACAATAATGGAATCAGTGCAATAACAGTTGGGTCTTCAAACAGTGACCAAATGTTAATATCGACACCTACCATTACAAAAAAGATAGGAATAAGAAAACCATAACCAAAGCTATCCAGTTTTTGTACTAATTCTTGATTTGGAGAAAGTAATGAGACTAATGCACCTGCTAAAAATGCTCCTAAAATATTCTCTGCACCAACAGTTTCGGATAAAGCTACTAAGAAAATAATTAGTGTAAACACAGCTCTTGTTCCGATTTGAATAGTTCCTTTGGACATAGTTTCGATAAATGTTTGATTTCTGAAATATTTACCGATGAAATATAATAAAATACCTGCACCAAATAAAATCAGTAATAGCCACATATTTCCTGATCCATCGCCATAAAAAGAAACAAATACCGCTAATAATATCATCGTAACCAAATCAGCGATTACAGCTATTAATAATATTGTTTGACCAACTGCTGTTTTCATTGCCTGCGCTTCTTTAAGCGTAGGCACTACAACTCCTAGCGATATCGTAGATATGATTAAAGTCATTAAAAATAAATTATCTATAAAACCTACAAGTACAAACAGATAAGATAAAAGTAAGGAAAGTGCAAAAATTCCAATAAAAACGATTGTAGCTAATACAACTGGATTTGGAATGGCTGTTGCATCATTTTTAACTCTTCCTCTGTTCTTTTTATTAGCAAATATTGAAAAATCTATCTCTAAACCACTCAAAAACATTAAGAAGATAAATCCTAACGTCGATAATGTTTCAAGCCATGTACTTTCGTCAACTAAATTAAATCCACTATGGCCAATAATCAGCCCTATGATAATTTCGGCTACTACAACTGGAATCATTTTCAAACGAAACCTGTGCATCAAAATTGGTGTTATAAACGCAGCTAAAATTACAATGACAAGTGAACTAACAGATTCTGCATGTTCCATATAATACCTCCCCTTTACCTAGTGAATTAATAAATTCATAAACGCCGTAGCCATTCCAAAATATATTAATATTGAAATGATATCATTTATTGTTGTAATAAACGGACCTGATGCCACCGCAGGATCAATCTTAAAGTGATTCATAACAATTGGAACCATTGCTCCAGCTATGGTGGCAACAATTAATGTTGCCATAATTGAGATTCCTACTAAAAGACCTAAATAGAAATCCTCTTTCCACACATATACAGTAATCGTAATTAATATTCCACATGTTACACCATTTATTAGGCCTGTTAAAGCCTCACGTCCAAGAATTTTAGATATTCCTTGTTTATTAATTTCACCTGTAGCAATTCCTCTTACAGCGACAGCTAATGCTTGCGTACCTGTGTTTCCGGCCATGCCTGCAATTAAAGGAATAAAAACAGCTAATATAGCTACTTGATCAAGTGTTTCTTCAAACCTACCAATAATACTTGCTGTAAACATTCCAAGGTACAAAAGAATAACGAGCCAAGGAAGTCTTTTCTTTACTGAAATAAATGCATTGTCATCCGGGCCATCCATATCAGTAACCCCGGCTAGTTTTGAGTAATCATCACTCGCTTCTTCTTCCATAACGTCCATAATGTCATCAACTGTGATAATACCCAATAAATGATTTTGAAAATCTACAACAGGAAGCGCTAGAAAATCATAGTCTCGCATCATCTGTGCAATATCCTCTTGGTCTTCACCAACCGGTACAGAAACTACTCGATCACTCATAACCTCTGAAATAAGCCAATCACCTTCAGCAATGATTAAATCTCTTAATGAAATTACACCAACTAAGCGCTTTTCCATATCTACAACATATAAATAGTATATGGTTTCTGCTTCAGGTGCCTCTTTTCTTAAATGCCTCATCGCTTCCTTGACTGTTTGTGTTGTCCGAATGACTACAAACTCCGTTGTCATAATACTACCAGCTGTTTTTTCTTCATAGTGAAGCAACTCTTTAATCTCATCAGCTGCTTCTTTATCCATAATAGTTAAAAAACTTGCAACTTTATTCTTATCTAATTCGTTTAATATATCAACAGCATCATCGGTAGACATTTCAGCCAACACACTTGCTGCAAAAGAAGGATTCATTTCAGCAATAAATTCTTCAATAAAGTCACTATCGACGTGCTCTATTACATCGGCAATTTCTTCTGGAGACAAATACGTATAAATGATGTGGCGAGTCTCTTCGGATTGTTCTTCGAATATTTTCGCTTGATCATAAGGGTGCATCTCAAGAAATTCAGCGCGAAATTGGTCAATTTGTTCATTGATTAACGCATCTTGAACTTTATTCCATAATTTTTCTCGTTCGTCAGCTTCTAAATAATCCATTGGTTCACCCTCCTATCTCTAGACCGTATAATAGTAATAGGGAAACTACATATTAGTCAACTTATAAATGTTGTTTTATTATTTTTTTCACGGAATTTAGTTTTACATTTGTGGTAAAGATTAGCTATTTTTTAGTTTTATAAAACTATACTTAAAAAAAGTAGCAATATGTTGTAAACTTAAAATCATAACACTTACTGGATAATATTTTAAACTGTTATCTTTTCTTATAAGAGTGGTATAAAAATTTAAGACTCTTGGATAAATCCTATTTTATATGAAAAGCTACCATACAGACAATTTTTTGTCTGTAAAATTAGTTTCAATATATCTTTAGTGAACTCTACCCAAAATTTAAAGTGAAAGAAAGGTACCGACATGAGTTCAAAAAATACGAATAACAATATCGATTACTCATTAATATTAATTATCCTTTTATTAGGCATTATAAGCTGCTTTACACTATATACAATAGAACCGTTTTTACCCACTATCTATGAAGATACTAATTTTGTTTTACAACAGATTGTTTGGTATATTATAGGATCTATGGTAATTGTTGTTATCATGCTAATTGATTATGATCGCTTAAGACAAATAAGCTGGATAGTATATGGGTTTGGTATGATAACTTTGCTAATGCTTTTTTTCAATGTTCCTTCTTCAATTGTACACGAAGTAAACGGTGCAAGAGGATGGTTTAGGTTTCCGGGAATTACCATCCAGCCGGCAGAGTTTATGAAAGTCTTTTTAATTATCATGTTAGCTCATATTATGGTGAAACATAATGAAAAGTTTAAAACCAGAACAAACAAGAGTGATATTTGGTTGTTAATTAAAATTGTCGTAATCTCTGTACCTCCAATGGGATTAATTGCAGTTCAACCCGACTTAGGAGGATTTCTTGTTCTGGCAGCGATTGTTACCTGTATGACATTGGTTTCCGGTATTCGGTGGCGAATATTATTTTCTGTCTTAATCGTTCTGTTAATTAGCGTTGGCACCATTGTTATATTCTATATAAGATTCCCATCTGCAACGAAGGAATTGTTAGATAATGTAGGGTTCGAGCACGTGATAAGCCGATTTAATGGATGGTTATACCCTGAAACTTATGGTGATTCTGGCTATCAATTAGTTCGTGCTATGTTATCCATCGGCTCTGGCCAATTATCGGGAAAAGGAATTGGAGACATGGAGTTAAATATTCCAGAACGTCACACCGATATGATTTTCTCTGCGATAGCTGAACAGTTTGGATTTGTTGGATCAAGCCTAGTAATCACATTATTTTTCTTATTAATTTACCGCTTAATTCACATTGGATTACAAAGTAATGATCAACTTGGTAGTTTTCTTGTTACTGGCTTTATCGGCATGTTTACTTTCCAAATATTTCAAAATATTGGGATGTCCGTTCAATTACTACCTATCACGGGATTACCGCTACCATTTATTAGCTATGGAGGAAGTTCGACATTAACCTATTTAATTGCAATTGGGATTGTACTAAATATTAATTTCAGAACAAAAGTATATATGTTTGATTAGATATGATTTGAGGTGGAAAAGCTATAATTTATTAGCTAACCACCTTTTTATTTTAGTTGAAGTTAGGAGGACTATTGTTATGAAAGTTGATATTATTGGTGATGTTCATGGATGTATAGATGAATTATATGAGTTATTCGATAAATTAAATTATGAGTGGGAAAACGGTGTTCCTCAACATCCAGACAATAGAATACCTGTATTTGTTGGTGATCTCACTGATCGCGGTCCTAACTCGATTGCAGTTATCGATTTAGTTTATACGATGGTAATGGACAAAAGCATAGCTAAATACGTCCCTGGGAATCATTGTAATAAATTGTATCGCTATTTTTTAGGAAATAATGTTAAAGAACAACATGGGCTAGAAACTACCGTTTCCGAATTCAAAAAGTTAAACCAAAAGCGACAGAAACAAGTACGCTATCGGTTCATTTCTCTTTATGAAAATGCAGCCATATATATAGAGCTTCCTGAAGTAAATACTATTGTTGCTCATGCCGGTATTCGTGAAGATCTGATTGGAAAAAATAATAAAAAAGTGAAGACCTTTGTATTTTATGGAGATATAACAGGGGAAACTCATCTAGATGGGCGTCCTGTAAGGAGAGATTGGGCGCAGAACTATCAAGGTGAACGTTGGATTGTTTATGGACATACACCTGTAAAAGAACCTCGGATTGTGAATAAAACAATAAATATTGATACTGGTTGCGTCTTCGGAAATGCACTATCAGCATTTAGACTGCCGGAGGAAAGAGCTGTTTCTGTCCCTTCCAAACAGCCTTTAGTCGAAGAAAAGTTCAATTACTTTGATAGTTAAAACATGATCTCTATGAAGCTAAATTACCTTGTAGTAACATAAATTAGTCAGCCTAGAAATTGGTTTTTACTTTTAATCTTTCGCAGTTGATAGAAAGATTGCACTAATAGCTATGTTGATTTCCGCTTCTGAGTGGATCTTCAGCTCGTGGGACTGCAATCACTCGCCCCACCCTAAAACATTTGCTCACGAGGAGACTGAAGCGTTCCCCATGGAAAGCGAGTATTTTTCCGTAGCGTCGATTTACCACTAGACTAGGAAAGTATTTCATAGAAGTTAAAAATAATTAGTGCAGACTTTATATTTTATTTGTCATAATTAACCACAAACTTAGAAAAATGGCTATAAAAATAACCCCTCTTCATAGAAGAAGGGTTATTTATTTATTATATTGCTCATATCTTCTGGTATTGGAGAAGAAAAAAACAGCTCTTTTCTACTAATAGGATGTGTAAAAGTCAATGACCTACAATGTAACGCTTGGCGATTAATATGTGCTTTACTGCCTCCATAGAGATCATCACCAGCTAAGGGAAATCCCAAATAGGAAAAATGCACCCTAATTTGGTGTGTACGACCAGTTTCAAGTTTCACATCTAGTAAAGAATGGCTCTCACTCTCTTTTTCCACATGATAATGAGTAACTGCTCTTTGACCATCGTCTGCAACCACTCTTTCAATAATGGAATCGGGGTGTCTTGCAATTGGAGCATCAATTACTCCACTAACCTGGGACATTCCCCCCTCGATAATAGCAAAATAACGGCGATTAACTTTACCTTGTTTTTGATCACTGGATAAAAGAGAATGACTAAATCGATGCTTTGCAATTAGTAACAAACCCGATGTATCTCTATCTAACCTCGTAACGATATGTACTGTATATGCTATCTGTTTTGCTTCATAATATCCAAGGATTCCATTAGCAATCGTTCCAGAAGGATGATGAAGAGAAGGGATGGTTGCAATTCCAGCTGGTTTATTAATTACCATTACGTCTTGGTCTTCATAGATAATGTCAAGTGTCATATTTTCCGGCTTCATAAAAGCGCCTCTAGTTTCAACAGGAAAGATAACGTCAACTTCATCACCAACTTTGAGCATTCTACGAACCGTTGCAATTTCTCCATTTACAAGCAGACTACCGCCTTGAAATTTTACTACTTTAATAATCCGACGTGAAAAACCACCTACTTGTGAAAGGTATTCTCGCAGGAGCATACCTTCATGCTCTTTTAAAACTTTACTTTTCACAATGTTGTCACCCTTCTAAGTACTACTAAGCTAAATTATCTACCGTTCATCTGATATAAATGAATCATGTACCCTCTTCCAAAATGGAAAAGAACGAAATCTAGCAAATCGGATTTTTTTGTCTGATACACTGCATTCTATAGATCTGACATCTGTATATGTTTTCGTTATATGGTCGACGGTAATTAAAAAACTCCGGTCATCATGAATTGGTATAAGTTCACAAACATGATGTTTTGGTAATATTAATGGAGAACCAACTGTACGAAAAACCCGATTGTTAATCGAGGCCATCTCTGTAACCTGAATCGTTTCTAGTGACGGGTGGATAATACCGCCTCCTAGGGCTTTATTATATGCCGTACTTCCAGAAGGTGTAGAAATACATAAGCCATCACCACGAAAACGCTCAAAATGCTCTCCCTTGATATTTACATCAAGCACAACGGAACCTTCTGCAGTCTTAACAGACCCTTCATTCAAAGCTAAGTATCGATCTATCTCTCCACCATTTTTTGGATGTATCTGTATTTCTAATAATGGATATTCAATAATTTGATATGGATTTTTCGCAATTTCGATAACTAGCTTTTCCACCTCATCAGGTACCCAATCAGCATAAAAACCTAAGTGCCCTGTATGAACACCTATAAACGCAGTGCGTTCCAAGCGATCACTATAGGTATGAAAGGCTTCAAGAAATGTCCCGTCACCACCTACAGATATTGCTAGATCAGGTTCCTCTTTATCATATTCCAATTCAAAGTCTTCTAAATATTGAATAATTCTTTTTTTGATATCCTCGGACTTTCTATCACCTTTAGATGTAATTGAAAATTTCATAGTATTAGGAAGGGCTCCCTTCATTAGTGTTTATTTTTATTTTGATAAAAAACCCGTTGAGCTTCTTGTACTTCATCTTTGATTTTCGACATCTCTTCATCAAGCTTAAAAGCGGCCTCAGCTGCACGTTTCAACCTTGCTTTTACATCACTAGGAATCTGACCATCATATTTATAATTTAAAGAGTGCTCGTTTGTTGCCCAAAAGTTCATCGCTAATGTTCGTATTTGTATTTCTGCAATTACTTGTTTCTCACCACGTATCGTTGCAACAGGATATCTTATGATAATGTGGTAAGATCTATAACCACTGTCCTTTTTTTCTCTTATGTAGTCTTTTTCTTCAATAATTTGAAAGTCATTTCTTGATCGTAACATGTTAATAATAGTATAGATATCATCTACAAATTGGCAAACCACTCTTACCCCAGCAATATCTTGGATTTCTTCCTCCAGTTTATTCATGGGTAGATTTTTTAAGCTAGCCTTTTCCAAAATACTTGTCAAAGGCTTAACTCTCCCAGTAACAAACTCAATTGGGGAGTGTTTGGATTCATATTCGAATTGTGCTCTCATACCTCTTAATTTAACTTTCAACTCTTCAACTACCTGCACATAAGGTGCCAAAAAAGCCTCCCAATTCATAGCATGCACCACCTTTTATCATCTCTTTCAGCATATCACATGAATGAAATCTTTTAATATAATTGTATCACAAAGTGAACAAAAAGTCGGTTACATCCTACTTTGTAGAATCTTTCCTATTCTTATATGTTGTCCTATTTTTATAGTATCTTCTCATTAAGGAAGATACTTAGATTTAATCTTTTAAATTATCAACAATACACCCCTCATACCTGTTAATATTCTTTAAACTCCATATACTAGAGACAAATATTAAGGTATAGAGATAGTTAACTTTTGCAATTTCTTAATAAATTCTACAAAATATAAATAAACACAAATACAGGGGGATTCTTAAATATGGCGCAGGAAATCGAAATTGAATTTAAAAATTTGTTAACAGAAACGGAATATGAGCAACTACTTCAATATTTTGAATTTAAAAAAGAAGATGCAATCATTCAGACTAACCACTACTTTGAAACAAAAGATTTTAAACTAAAGGAAAAAAATTCCGCTCTTCGAATTCGTGAAAAAAATCATTTATTTCAGCTAACATTAAAAGAACCACATCCAGAAGGCTTGCTTGAAACTCATGATACATTATCCGAAGCCGAAGCACATTCATGGTTCAATAATGATATTATTCCAAAACCACATGTCGCAAAACAACTCAACCAATTAGGCGTTGATTTTGCTGATTTACACTATGGTGGAAAACTTTCAACACACCGTTTAGAGACTACTTATAAAGATACTACTATTGTTCTAGACTACAGTAGCTATAGTAATACGTCTGATTATGAATTGGAGATTGAAGCAAAGAACAAAAATCATGGGGAAACCATTTTTAATAACCTATTAAATGAACATAATATTCCTAAAAGAGTTACTCCAAATAAAATTAAACGCTTTTATTCAACACTTTAACACATTATTTTACTAGGTATGTATTCTCCTTCATATTACCTATAAAGCTTGAAGCTGTTCAAACAGATAAGTTGCCCAAGTTAACCATTGCCTGTTACAATAAATTACAAATGAACAGTACTATATCACGATACGGTTGAAGGGTTTGTTATATATGACAGGTAGCATTTATGAAGCTATTGGAGGACAGGAAAAAATAGATACTTTGGTGGATGCATTTTATGCAAAAGTTGCAAACCATTCAGAGTTAGCTCCTATTTTTCCTGTTGATTTAACTGAAACTGCAAGAAAGCAAAAGCAATTCCTAACACAATTTTTTGGCGGACCCGCTTTATATATTGAAGAACATGGACATCCAATGTTAAGAAGAAGACATATGGAGTTTCCAATAACACCATCAAGAAAAGATGCATGGTTGTCTTGCATGAAGGAAGCTTTAGAAGAGATTTCTATAGAAGAGCCTTATAAAAGTGTGATGTTTGAACGTTTAACATTAACCGCTCAACATATGATGAATACACCGGAAGAACAGAAAGGAGAATCGATGTGATTTGGAACCCATCTGGGCCATCAAATAAGCAAGAAACAAATACTACGGCACAGTATGGCTTTTTCGATCTGTTAAAAAAACCAGTTGAGTTATATGTTTTTGTTGATCCGCTATGTCCAGAATGTTGGTCTTTAGAACCATATTTAAAGAAATTATCTATTGAATACGGTAGGTTCTTCACTATTCGTACGATTCTAAGTGGTCAGTTAGCTACCTTAAATAAAGATAAATTTGATAAACCAAAAAAACTTAAAGATATATGGGAAAAAACAGCTAGTCGTACCGGTATGAGTTGTGATGGAGACCTATGGATTGAGAACCCTATTTCATTTCCATGGATAGCATCTCTTGCAATTAAAGCTGCAGAATTGCAAGGTAAAAAAGCCGGGAGAAAATTTCTAAGGAAACTTCAAGAATATGTATTTCTCGATAAGAAAGATATCTCTAAAGAGAGTGTTCTTACTAAATGCGCGGAAGAAGCAAAGTTAGATATAGAAGAATTTAAAAATGATTTATATTCAACCTCTGCTAGAAAGGCCTTGCAATGTGATTTAAAACTAACTAAAGAAATGGATGTAGAATACATTCCAACAATGGTCTACTTTAATGAATCTGAAGAAGAAGAAGGTTTAAAATTATCTGGACTTTATCCTTACGAAATTTATGTAAGAGTGCTTAAGCAGATGCTACAAAAAGATCCAACACCTGCTCAAAAACCTTCGCTTGAAGATTTCTTATCCCATTATGACTTTGTAGGTACAAACGAAATTGCTGTTGTATATGATTGGTCCAATGAAAAAGCTGAAAAAGAAATGAAGAAACTACAAATTAAACAAATGGTAGAAAAAGTCCCCGTCAAGTACGGTTGTTTTTGGAAGTATGTGCAATAATTGCCCTTGTTATTATCAAGGGTTTTTTTTGATTAAAATTAAGTTAATCTACTCCATTGTTTTAGAGCGATTAGCTGAAAAAAATAAAAAAGATATGCCTTTGACATATCTTTTTTCCTAGTCTATTTCTAGACAAGGGGGGATGGGAGAAAGTTTCAGGTCAAACAAAGGGGTTTTTGTTTGTTAAACATCTCACAATTAAAATATAACAGGGTATTATCCATTATGCAATAGCATTGTGTATTAATTCACAAAACTGTCACACTTCTATTTTCTAAATTTAACTCATACATTTTATTATCTTATATACCTGAAAAAGGAGGGTTTTTAATGGAGCGCTTCTTTCCTTACTTTTTTCTTGTCTTAACACTAGTAGCCTTTTGTTTTAACATTTTTGGATTAATGAGGCTTATTCCCATGATCATAACATTTCCTATGTTATTGATATCAATTTATTTAACACTTTTTTCTTTCACTCGGAGAAGAGCTTTTCGAGGATTTAAGTAAAATCAAGATGACTGCATGCCAGCAGTCATCTTGATTTTTTTAACTTATTCCATTTTATCTAACAATTTTTCCATTTCTTCTAATTTATCTTCAAAGACATCTAGAGCGGACAAAATTGGTGCCTTTTCTGTCATGTTAACACCAGCTCGCTTTAACACTTCTATTGGATAATCACTATTTCCCGCTTTTAGGAAATCCAAATATCGCTCTACCGCCGGCCCTTTTTCCTTAAGTATTTGTGAAGCCAAAGACTGAGCTGCAGCATAACCTGTTGCATATTGATATACGTAATAATTGTAATAGAAATGTGGGATACGAGCCCACTCTAAACCGATTTCTTCATCAATAATTAATTCATCACCAAAGTATTTTTTGTTTAAATCATAATACACTTCAGTAAGTTTATCTGCTGTCAAAGCTTCACCATTTTGAGCAAGAACATGAATACTATGCTCATATTCAGCAAACATTGTCTGTCTAAATACAGTTCCACGGAACCCTTCAAGAAAGTTATTTATTAAAAACAATTTTTCTTTTTCATCTGTTGTTTGATTTATCATATATTCATTTAACAATGCTTCATTACAGGTCGAGGCAACTTCTGCTACAAAAATGGAATAGTTTCCATAACGAAACGGCTGGTTTTCTCTAGTGTAATAGCTGTGTAATGAGTGCCCTAATTCATGACCGAGCGTGAATAAATTATTTAAGTTATCCTGCCAATTCATTAAAATATAAGGATTCGTTCCGTAAGCACCTGAAGAGTATGCTCCACTTCTTTTCCCTTTATTTTCTTCGACATCAATCCAGCGATTATCAAATCCTTCTTTTACTCGTTTTACATACTCTTCACCAAGCGGTTCTAATCCTTTTAAAATATGAGATTGCGCTTCTTCATATGAGAACTTCATTTTTACATTTTTGACTAATGGTGTATATAAATCATACATATGAAGCTCTTCAAGGTTTAGGACTCTTTTACGTAAAGCCACATAGCGGTGAAGTAAAGAAATCCTTTCATTTATAGACTCAACAAGATTATCGTACACCTGCTCAGGAATATTATTATTGTTTAATGCAGCATGCCTTGCAGAATCATAATTACGAACTTTAGCATAAAAATTGTTTTTCTTAACTGCGCCTGATAGTGTAGATGAGAATGTGTTCTTAAAACTGCCAAACGTGCCATACATAGCTTTAAATGCATCTCTTCTTACTTCTTGCTTATCAGACTCTAAAAAGTTAATGTAACGGCCGTGTGTAAGTTCTACTTCATTACCTTCTTCATCTTTTACGCAAGGAAAAGTTAAATCTGCATTGTTCAGCATACCAAACGTTTGCGCGGAATTTTCCATAACTTCGGATGCTTCAGCTAATAACTCCTCTTCTTTTTGACTAAGGATATGTGGACGTTGTCTTGTAATTTCACCTAAAGCATGTTTATAAAGCTTTAATTCTTGCTTTTCTTCCAAGAACTTATTTAACGTTTCCTCATCGATAGATAAGATTTCTGGGACGATAAAGCTCATTGCACTTGAAGCTTGTGTAATAGCACTTTCTGCTTTGCCATTAAGTGCCTGATAAAAAGAATTAGTCGTGTCTTGATCATACCTCATATGAGCATATGTATATAACTTTCCAATTCTTTGAGATACTTCATCTTGAAGTTTTAATAGCCCATATAAAGATTCCGCTGATTCAGCAATTTTTCCTTGATATGCTTTAAAAGCTGGAATTTGCTCTTTTAAATCATCTAGCTCTTTTTCCCATGCTTGATCTGATGCAAAAATATCTTCTAGTTTCCATGTGTTTTCTTCTGATACTTGCTTTCGGTTTTTTAATTCTTTGGTTGTTTGTGACATAATTAATCCTCCTTCATTCAGTAAAACTATTCATTTAACATTTAACCTATACAACCTATTTCGATACATTTACAGAATATCCTTTTTTCAAAACTCACTCCACTATTATTATATCGTATCTACCTGTTAATCATGCGTAAGAAAACTTGGAGATAACATTTGCTTAATTAGTTGATTGTCTTCATCAATCGCCATATCGACTGTCTTTGGAAATGTAATTTGCTTGGATACATAATATCGTGTATCACTAATCTGTTTCAAAGTGTGGAGTTTTACAAGTAAAGTGAGATACTCAGAGACGGGATCATTCGGACCATGTATGAGGGGAAATAAAGACTTATTATGCATATGATTTGATAGTATGTGGTGGCAAGATTGAAGTGTAACATATTTTTTATCTTGAAATAAACTTATCAATAATCTGCTTTGCCAAATCCAAGGTGCCGTCATCATCCTCCACTGTGTTGCAATTGGCAGATGACAAATGGAGGGAATTAAATTAGCGTTAATTTTTTGTACATATAACCATTGTCTCCATTGTTTTTCTTTTCTTCCGATATAATGAACGGGCTTTATCCGACGCTCATACATTTGTTTTTTCCAATTTTCATATATATTTATTTTATTAAAGTAGTATTTTCTAAATAAGTCATTAAAATTCATATCATGAAGACTTCTAAAGACTAATTCTCCTATTGTTCGCTTCGTTCCAGTTGTTTGTATATGATGAAAACATGCAAATTGGAGATTATCTGGACAGTAGTAATAAATAGTAAGAGGTAAGTCAGAGGAAAATTGATGTAGAAACAGAAGATCAGATGATGACATTGATAAATAGGAAGAGGATTTTCTTGTCATTCGATTACCACCAAGAATCCAAATCGGAGTTATATTCATTTGATGATATCCCTTGTTTCTTTGAATAAATTCATTCATTGTTATACGTGCACATTGATACTCAATTGCGATAACTTTCTTACCAACCTTAAGTAATATATCTGGCCGTTGTTTTATATGTGATATGTACCATTCTAACCATACCGCTAATCCTTGTCCTTTTAGCCATTGGTACAAATGAAGTTTACCACGTTCATGATATTCACCTTCACCTCCCGATGAGTTTGGACATAGGCTTTTTTTATGATGGGCAAAGTGTGCAATTGTTTTAGAACCTGCTTTAACTATTACAGGTGCCTTGCACATTGGACAGTAAAAATATTTCTCCTGCTTATATCGTTGAACTTCAGTACTAGGTAATAATGCTAGTATTATATAGTCTCCCTTTTGATCTATTGCTTGCAACATGCTATCACATCATCCTTTCTATAATTGTTTAATTATTTCTATATTGATTAGAGAAATCCTTTTTTAATTCCACAAAAAAGTTTAGTGAGACTAATATACGTTCACAAATTTGAGACAAAGCTAA
The DNA here is from genome assembly GCF_030282825.1 of Aquibacillus rhizosphaerae. Lineage (GTDB taxonomy): Bacteria > Bacillota > Bacilli > Bacillales > Amphibacillaceae > Aquibacillus_C > Aquibacillus_C rhizosphaerae. The sequence continues at coordinate 196,501 of NZ_JASTZU010000063.1, read as the reverse complement.
TTGAACATTAACCTAAATTTGTTCCAAAAAAAACAGGCCCTCAAACTAATGAGTGCCTGTTACTTAATAGGAAAGTACTTTTTAACTTGCATTAGAGATTCGCTATCGAAAATTACTTTACCGTACTCTTCTAATCGATAAATTGTCATGTTTGACTCTTGACCAAATTCTAAAATTTGACTAAGAATGTTTTCTTGTTCTTCATCAGTTAACTGCTCATCATCAAACTGTAATAGAAGCAAGTATTTATCTTCAAAATGGTACAAGGTATCTGTTAGGCCTTCAACGGAAGGAAAGTAGTGACTTAATTGTATTACATCTTCAAAGTCTGCGAAGCTCACAACAAATGAAAGATCAATTTGGGCATTATTTTCAGGAGAATCTCCGTCCTCTTGATTATTACCAAACTTTTCATCTAGTAATGACTCAATCTTTTCATCAACAGGCATGTCAATTGTTTTACCATTTTCGGTTGGTAGTTCCAAGTTCTGACCATCCTTAGAGATTTGTGCTTTTGTTACAACAATCTCCAACCCTTTATCTAGTGCCTGCACTTGAATCCATAATGGTCCATCTATATTAAAATCATCATCATTGTAATTTACTTCATCCATTACTTGCCAAAAAAGTTGTTCGCTTTTTTCACGATTATACCAAATTTCTTCACGGTCAAAGCCGCGGTCTTCAATATCTAAATACGAAATATAAAATTTAACCGTATTTTCGTTAATTCTCTCTATTTCCATTTCTTGACACTCCCTTCTAAAAGATAATTAGGTGGAAGGGATAACTTCACCTAGTTTTAAAATCCTTAATAACAACATACCCCATATTGATTATATTCAACCCTATTTTTCTAATTGTGTTTCTATTACTATTTTATGATACTTGAGCATAAAAAGAAAATAGAAATACTTAGAAATTAATAAACAGGTATATATCACGATAATTACTATATGGATAGTATAGAGTATTAAATATATATTTTATCGCATTTATTTCTATTTGTCACTACAATCGCTTTGGAATATAGTAAAACGCAGATCTCAATAAACAAAGATCTGCGTTTTATACTAGTTAACCATTCGCTGTGCTTCACGTAACTGAAACGTACGAACTTTTCTAGGTAAGAACCTTCTAATTTCATCTTCATTGTACCCTACTTGAAGTCGCTTCTCGTCAAGTATAATTGGTCTACGAAGAAGTCCAGGATTCTCTTGAATAAGATTAAATAAATCCTTCAATGGTAGTTGGTCAAGATTCATATCCAATTTTTGAAAAACTTTAGATCTTGTGGAAATTATCTCGTCTGTACCATCTTCAGTCATTCTTAAAATCTCTTTAATCTCATCTAATGAAAGTGAATCTGAAAAAATATTTCTCTCACGAAATGGTATGTCGTGTTCTTCTAACCATGCTTTTGCTTTTCGACAAGATGTACAACTTGGTGAGGTATAAAGTGTTACCATGGAAACTTCACTCCTCAATATAAAAATTTATTTAAATTCATTAATATACTTTGAAGAATTTATTAGATTAAAATTACTTTAAATAAACCTTCTATGTATGAGTATACTACATTTGTCAACTAAGGGGTAGATGTTCAGCTAATTTTACATACATTTTTCACAATAATTTGTTCTATATAATATAAATACCCCAATATACAATTATTAAACATAATTTTTCAGAAAAATAAAAATTGATCCCTGCTACATATGATGGTAACAGGGATCTAAATGTTAGCACCATTTCACCTATTTTATTAAGCTTTTTCTTCGACCTTTAATACATCAAAAATATCATCAGCATCTCTTTTATCATCGTACGTCAACACTTCATCAACTGGTTGATAAGACTTGCCGTACAACTGTTCATCTTTATACGTATGAATATCTTCATACATTTTCTTCATTTGTTTATAGATTGCTTCTTCATCTTCATTTTCAGGTGTCCAATACAGTATCTCCATTGGATTTTCCAAGTTTGTAGCTAATGAACGACGATTGTAACCAATTGATTGGGCGTGAATAAAACCTTCTCGTTGATAAAAACGCAGTCTTTTCTCAGAATCTGTGTCTTCATAATCAACTGGTTCAACTTCTAATATAATCGGTTTTTTTCTTACCTTAAGTTTTTCAATTAGCTTATGACCTAATCCTTGACCTCTGGATTGAGAAGATACATATACGTAATCAATAAAGATAAATGTCTTGAATTCCGCGTACATTAGAACATGATGAGGGCCTTCGTCTTTATAATAGACGTCCCCTTTTTCTTTTAAAAGCATCTCCATGTGTTCTCTTGACTTCATCTCTTCAACAGGAAAATACTTATTTAACTTTTCATACCAATTCATTGATCTACTCCCTTTATTTTCGTAGTCATTATTTATTATAACGAAAAACACCGCACTTGTTAAACCCAAATTTTTATGTCACTTTATTTATACCCATTATCAATATAATTAATCCACAAATTTCGGATATTAATTATTTGTTGCACATTCTGTATGTTTATCTTGATAATTATATAAATAGCCTTCACCAATGGTGAAGGCTATTTTTTATTAAGGTGTATAATCTACACCCTCCGTGTAAGTATTTCCAGCATTCCAAAGAAGAAATTCTTCAATCCCATTCTCATTTAAGGCTTTTATTTGTGCCTCTACTTCTTGTACGCCATACTGTTTTGTCGCCCCTGAATATAACCATGGAGCTTCAAAATCTTGAATCCATGGTCTTGAAGTCGGTGCATTTTCCAATTTTCCTAAGACTTCATTTTCCACCTTAGCATATTCATTTACTAATTCATATGGTTTTTCATCTGGCTTATCAATTCCGAAATAAGGCGTCCAATGACTTGGATAAATCATGGATGAAATGACATCAACATTATCAGAAATTTTCGAGAAATTTTGCCCAATCCCTGGTGTCTCTTCTATTGTAGCTGCATACCCGAATATATCAACCGATACATCTACATCGTAATAGTCTAGCTCTTCTCTAGCATATTTCACGAAGTCTGTTACCGCCTCTACTCTTTTCTTAACATTATCAAGTTCAGAGTCTTTATAGTCACCTAAACTGTAACTTAATTCCTCATCTCTTTTCTCAAATCCTTCAGGAAATCTAACGTAATCAAATTGAATTTCTTTAAAACCTAATTCAGCAGCAATTTTAGCTACTTCAACGTTGTATTCCCATACTTCTTTTTGGAAAGGACTTACAAATGAATCACCTTTACTATTTGACCAAACTTTACCATTTTCAGTAAAGGAAAGGTCTGGACGTTCCTTAGCTAAGATGGTATCTTTAAAAACAACAATTCGAGCAATTGGATAAATCCCTTCTTTTTCAAGAACTTTAAGCATTTCTCTGGGATCTTTTATAAAATTTTTTCCCATTTTCTCAAATTGATGGCCTTCTTCTAGCTCAAAAGTTATATAACCATGGTCATCTTTTATATCAATAACCATTGCATTCAATTCTGTGGAATTGATTAAATTAATCAAATTCTCAAATCGACTTCCTCCTGCAGAATGTCCTGTAACATAAAGACCACGTACTGCATCGGGATATTCAAAGGTAAGACCTGAATCATAACCAAATCTACTCATTGATTCTGGCAGCTCATATTTCACTGATACAGCGGAACGTTTTTGATGTTTGTTCATTTTCATTACTTCTGCGTTTGCTGCTTCATATGTATTAGTCGGTACGACCATACTAAGAAGGAGAAAAGTAATGATAGCCATAATGAATTGTAGTCTTTTCTTCTCCATATAGATCAATCTCCCATTGGTGTATTTTTCTCTATTATATAAAAGATTTACCTAGAATAGTATGAAAAACCGAAAATTTTTATGTGAATTTTTTTCAAAAGTGGTAGACAAAAGCACATCGTTCATTTTTATAACAAAATGAACTTAGATTAACTTCACGTTAATAAAATATAACCCTTACCAGCTGGTAAGGGTTTTGTATATATATAGATTGTACTTAATTTTAATTTTTAAATGTTTTCTTTTTAAACATCTATTAATTGTTTATCTCTTGTTTATATGCTTCTAGTTCCTTTGTTGTACATAACACCCAATGGTTCGGTCTTATTTCTCTAAATTCAGGTTCTTCACTTGTATCGTGTTTACTTGGATCATAAACAATACGTGTACGATTACGTTCATAATCAGGATCTGGCAAGGGAATTGCAGATAAAAGAGATTTAGTGTAAGGATGAAGCGGATTTCTATAAAGTTCATCACTATCTGCTAACTCTACAATCTTACCAAAATACATAACAGCAATTCGATCACTAATATATTTTACCATGGATAAATCATGGGCAATAAACAAATAGGTTAATTCATGTTGCTTTTGAAGATCTTTCATTAAATTTACAACTTGTGCTTGAATAGATACGTCTAGTGCTGAAATTGGTTCATCGGCAATAATAAATTCCGGTTCAACCGCTAAAGCTCTTGCTATCCCAATTCTTTGACGTTGTCCACCACTGAATTCATGTGGATAACGATTAGCATGTTCTTTATTTAATCCAACAGTTTCTAGCAAATTATGAACTCTATCCGTTCTTTCTTTATCTGTTGAAACTAGTCCATGAATATCCAAACCCTCTGAAATAATATCTTTAACAGTCATTCTAGGATTTAAAGAAGCATATGGATCTTGGAAAATCATCTGCATTTTACGGTTAAATTCTTTCAAGTTTGTTTTAGATTTTTTACCATGCACATCTTTACCTTTGAATTTCACATCACCATCAGTGGCATCATAAAGACGAATAATCGTACGGCCAGTAGTAGACTTACCACAACCAGATTCTCCGACTAGACCAAAAGTTTCTCCTTTGTAAATATCAAAAGAAACTCCATCCACTGCCTTAACAGTACTGTGACGACCAGTCTTAAAGTGTTGTTTTAAATTTTTCACTTCTAATAATTTCTCTTTACTACTCATGACTCCTCACCTTTCTCATCAGAGGCATCTGCAGTTGCAAAACCCTTCATCCGCCTTTTCACTGCTGCTGGAGGCTCGACTTGTGGAGCATCTTCATGGAGCAACCATGTTGCAGCATAATGCGTATCAGAAACTTTAAATAAGGGTGGTTCCATTTCCGTATCAATTTTCATTGCATATGGATTTCGTGCAGCAAATGCATCACCTTTAGGTGGTTTCATTAAGTCTGGTGGTGTACCAGGGATAGCAATTAATTCATCTTCCTTACTATCTACTGTTGGCATAGAACCAAGTAGTCCCCACGTATAAGGATGCTTTGGATTATAAAAGATATCGTCTACTGTGCCAATTTCAACAATTTTCCCAGCATACATAACAGCTACACGATCTGCAACATTAGCTACTACACCTAAATCGTGTGTAATAAAAACAATCGATGTTTCAGTTTTTTTCTGAATATCTTTCATTAATTCTAAAATTTGTGCTTGAATGGTAACGTCTAAAGCTGTTGTTGGTTCATCTGCTAGTAATATTTTAGGATTACAAGCAAGTGCAATAGCAATAACTACCCTTTGACGCATACCACCAGAAAATTGGTGCGGATACTGATTAATTCTTTCTTTTGGATTAGGTATTCCTACTAAATCCAGTAATTCTATTGCTCTATCTTTAGCTTTTGCCTTATTCATCTTTTGGTGTTTAATCAAACCCTCCATGATTTGACCGCCAACTTTCATCGTTGGATTCAACGAAGTCATCGGATCTTGGAAAATCATAGAAATATCGCGACCACGAATTTGTTGCATGTGTTTGTCGTTTAACTTAGCTAAGTCTTTTCCTTCAAAGATAATTTCTCCTTTAGGAATCTTACCAGCTGGTTTAGGGATTAATCCCATTAGCGCTTTTGTTGTGACTGATTTACCTGAACCAGATTCACCGACAATAGCTAGAGTTTCACCCTTTTTTAAATTAAAATTCACGCCACGTACGGCTTGAACTTTGCCTCCGTATGTGTCAAAAGTTACGTGCAAATCTTTGACTTCTAATATGTTTTCCATGCCTTTCACCCCCATTCTATTTTCTCATTTTCGGATCTAATGCATCACGAAGACCATCAGCAAGTATGTTAAAGCCGATCATTAATAATGAAATGATAATCGCTGGATACACTAGCATATACGGATATACACGGTATGAATCAAATGCAGTATCTATTAATGTACCTAATGATGCGTAGGGTGATTGTAAACCTAATCCAATAAAGCTTAAGAAAGCTTCAAAGAAAATCGCACTTGGAATCGTAAACATCGTATTAATAATAATCATTCCAGTTACGTTGGGGATAAGGTGTTTCATCAAAATTCTTTTATCTGAGGAACCAAGTGTTTTTGCTGCAAGTACGAATTCCTGGTTCTTTAATTTCAATGTTTGCCCACGAACTATCCGGGCCATACCAATCCAACCAGTAATGGTCAGTGCGATTGTAATCGCTAATAACCCTGGCTTCAATACAATTATCATTAAAATAACAACAACTAAATTAGGGATACCAGATAAAATTTCAATAATTCTTTGCATATAGTTATCTACTCGTCCACCATAGTAACCAGATATACCACCATAAAGAACACCCACAACCATATCAATAAGAGCAGCTAACAGCCCAATATAGAGTGAAATTTGTGTCCCTTTCCATATTCTAGTCCAAAGATCTCGTCCCATACTATCTGTACCAAACCAGAAATATTCATCTTCAAATCCTTTGGCAGAATAAATATCTACTTCAATATCTACAGAATAATAGTTATCATTTTGTTCACTTGGTTGTTCCACTACTTCTGAACCAAGAAGATATTGCTCTTCCACTTCATATCCTTCTAAACCTCGTTGAATAGCTTCTTCAGGTGTCTCACCTTGTACTGTAAAGGTTTGATGACCATTAAAGCCAGCCCACTCTAAGCCTTCTACTTTAGGCGGTAGAAAAGCAGCATCATAATTTGCAGAATCAAACTCATAATCATTTAACAACGGACCGACTAAAGAAATTAATATAATAAAGACTAATACAATTAATCCCATAATCGCACCTTTATTTTTTCGAAGACGAATCCACGCATCCTGCCAATAGGAGAGTTCTGGACGGGTTAGTTCTTCACTTTTTTCCCCAGCTAAATCAACCGGCTGAAACTGTTCTGGTGATAGCTTTTCTTTTTCCTTGTCCACTACTTTTTACCTCCTGTCAAGCGAATCCGAGGATCAATAATTCCATATAACAAGTCTACAATTAATACTACTCCTATAAATAACACCGAGAATAACAATGTTGTACCCATAATCATAGGATAGTCATTCACATTTATAGAACGTACAAACTGTTCACCTAGACCTGGAACCGCAAAAATTTGCTCAATAACCAAGGTACCTGTCATTAAACTTACTGTCATAGGACCAATTACCGTAATGACTGGAATTAATGCATTACGTAATGCATGTTTGAACATAATTTTATTATTAGAAACACCTTTTGCTCGTGCCAATTCAATATAATCAGACCCTAATACTTCCATCATTTCCGTACGCATAAACCGTGCACAAATTGCCATTGGGAATATCATCAAAGCAATTGTTGGTAGTACGGTGTACTCTGGTCCCTCCCAAAACGATGGTGGGAAAATTCTCCACTGGACAGCAAAATAGTATTGTAAAAGACCAGCAAAAACAAATGACGGTATTGATATACCAATTACCGCAAGAATATTTGATGTATAATCAACCCAGCTATTATGTCTTATAGAAGCAACCATTCCTAAAATAATACCTAGTATTGAACCAATGATCATCGCTTGCGCACCTAAATATGCAGAAGGACCAATACGAGTCATGATTAAGTCTGTAACTGCACGGTTATTATATTGAAATGACACGCCTAAATCACCTTGAATTAAGCCACCAATATACTTAAAATACTGGACTGGTACTGGGTCATTTAATCCATATCTGTCTAATAAGATTTCCATCTGAGCATCTGATAACTTTGCTGCTACTTGGTTAAATGGAGAACCTGGTAATAATTTCATCAAAAAGAAAGTTGCTGTTGCAATAATAAATAACGTAATAATCATATAGATAATACGTTGTGCAATATACTTTGCCATAGTCCCACCTCCTATACGCTAAATATTTTGATTCTATTTAATATTCAAACTATTCTCAGAAAATGGCAAAAGAGAGTACATGACCTGATCTTATGGTCTATACTCTCTTTTTATCCACTTGAAAATACTTACAGTTTTATAGACAACTTACTTATCAAGTTCAACGTACTTAAAGCTATAATCGTTACCAAACGGGTTTAGCTCATCCATTCCATTTACATAGTTCTTGGAAAGTACAGATGTTTTACGTTGCATAATTGGAGCAATTGCCGCTTCTTCTAAAGCGATTTTTTCTGCTTCTTGCATTGCTTCAAAACGTTCAACTGGCTCTAATGCCAATTCACCTTTTGCAGATTTTACAAGTGCATCATATTCTTCATTAGAATAACTAATGTCATTATTTGCTCCACCTGTTACCCATAAGTCAACAAATGAAATTGCATCAGCATAGTCAGGACCCCAACCAGATACAGCTAATTCATAAGTTTGTTCTTTCATAATTTCTAATTGCTCACCCCAAGGTACGTTTACTGTTTCAATTGTAAGTCCTTCAAGGTTTGTTTCTAATTCAGTTTTCATAAATTCACTGATTGCCTTAGACACATCAGTATCACCACTTAAGAAACTTAATGTAATTTCTTCAAAACCTAATTCTTCTTTTGCAGTTGCCCAAAATTCTTGTGCAGCTTCTACGTCATATTCAAGAACATCACTACCAGTTTGGAAGTCTTCTCCTGTTTCTGGGTGTTCTACAAATTGTTCAGGTACAAAGAAATTTACAGGGTTTGAATCATTTCCATAAACAACATCTATATAAGATTGTTTATTAAAAGCTTTTGCAAGTGCTTTTCGGAAGTTTACATTTTGCATTTCTTCTCCAGCAGTTTCAGAGCCTTGGTTAAACTTCATCCAAAACACAGAAGTTTCAGCTAAAGAGTTGAAATCAGGACTAGTTTTATTATCATTTACCTGAGTACCAGATAACGACGTACGATCAATTTCTCCAACTTCATAGTTAGCAAGAGCCGTGTCAGAATCTTTTACTACTTTTACAGAGATACCATCTAGAGCTACATTTTCAGCATCCCAATACGTATCATTTTTCTCAAGTTCCCATCCAGCTTCAGCTTCCCAGCTAGCCATCGTGAACGGTCCGTTAGAAAGGATTGAATCAGCAGAAAGTGCATAATTTTCCCCTTGTTCTTCTACAAACGCTTGGTTTGCTGGTAAGAATGTTGGGAATGCAGCAAACGATTCAAAATATGGTACAGGAGTTAATAATTCTACCACTAAAGTATAATCATCTTCTGCAGTTACACCTAGTTCTGTAGGTGCCATCTCACCTGCATAAATTTCTGCAGCATTTACAATTTTACCACTCATTAAGTAATCTGCATAAAATGACGCAGTAGCAGGGTCAATCGCACGTTGCCACCCATATACAAAATCATTAGCAGTCACAGGATCTCCGTTTTCCCATTGCGCATCTTCACGTAAATGGAAAGTATATGTTAATCCATCTTCACTTACTTCTGTTTCGTCTTTATTAGCGATACCAGAAACAATTTCTCCACCTGGAGCTAAACGGTATAAACCTTCCAATACAGTATCTGTGTACTGAATTGAAACGTTATCTTCTGCTAATGGCGGGTCCATTGTTGGAATATCAGAAGTAGACGCGATACGTAAAACATTTTCTCCGTCAGTTGCTTCGCCTTCTGTTCCTTCTTCCGTTGTATCTGTGTCGCCTGTATCTTCCTCTGTTGTATCATCATTTCCAGAACAAGCAACTAGAACCGCACTAAGCATTAAAGCTAGTACTAATAAAAGCCAATGTTTGTTTCTCATGTAGTGATGACCTCCCCAAATTTTTTATATTTTTATGGATTATTTAATCCACAAATTGAATTATACAAGTTTTCTAACAATTTTGCATTATTTTTTTTTCATAAAAATATGGAAAACTGCATATTTCATGCATTTAGATGAAAAAAGATAGGACTAATTACCTAACATGTATGAAAAATACTCGTTAAACAATCTTACAAACAGGTGACTTGTCCTTACTATAACGTGCTATACTCTATTTTATGCATTTTTTCTGAGATTATTTTTTTTACGTATATTGATGTATAATAAATATCGTACTTTGTCGAACACAATCGAATCTTTTATGAAAGGGTGAATATTAAATTGTTTACTAGTAAACGAAATTGGTTGATTTTTTTTATAAATATAATTTTATGTTTCATATTGTTCCTACTTTTTGCTCCAATATACAACTTAATGCATTTAATTAATTATATTTTTTATGTTGGATACACCTATCTATCTCTATCTATTCTTTTATTTGTAATTAGTAGAGGTTTTTTTGATGGAATTACCTATGGATTTAGAAGGTTCGCTAGTCGCTTAGCTCGAAATAAAGACTTGTTGGATGATTGGCAAGAACATCAGCTACCATCAGAAAGGATAAGCTCTCCTTTTCTTAAACTAATTTCTTTTCAAGGAATAACCCTTACTATTGTAATGATAGTTTTATTATTTATTTACTATTTATAATGGAGAGTATCTTGCATTCCACTAAAAATTTATATATAATCCAAATCAACAAGCTAAAATGAAGCGATGATAAAGGTTAGTACTTATTCCTATTGGTTATTTAGAGAGTCTGTGGTTGGTGAAAACAGACACCAAGGAATTTTGGAAATGGACTTTGGAGCTATGTGTTTCTATAACACCGTATGTCAGGCGTTAACTGAGGCCAATTGGCGATAAGTGATCTCTATTATAGAGATAATAAGGGTGGCACCGCGGTTCATTCGTCCCTTTCCGAGGGGAATAGAATGGGCTTTTTTTGCGTTTATATTTTGCTCTTTCCTTAAAAACAAATATACTTTGAAAGGTGATATAAAATGAAAACCATATTTTCAGGAATCCAACCTAGTGGCACATTAACAGTTGGCAATTACTTAGGCGCGATGAAACACTTTGTAGATTTACAGGATGAGAACCATTGTTACTTTTGTATCGTAGATGAACACGCTATTACTGTCCCACAAGAACGGTTAAAATTAAGAGAGAATATTCGTTCTCTTGCTGCTCTCTACTTAGCATCTGGCATTGATCCTACTAAATCGACATTATTTATTCAGTCAGAAGTTTCAGCACATACACAACTCGGCTGGATGCTGCAATCAATCAGTTATATTGGTGAACTAGAAAGAATGACTCAGTTTAAAGATAAATCAACTGGTAAAGAAGCGGTATCATCATCTTTACTCACTTATCCACCTCTTATGGCTGCCGACATTCTTCTATATAATACAGATATCGTCCCTGTAGGTGATGATCAAAAACAACACCTAGAATTAACACGTAATTTAGCACAGCGTTTTAACAACAAATACAATGACATTTTTACGATACCGGAAATTAGCATTCCTAAAGTCGGGGCGCGGATTATGTCACTACAAGAACCAACAAAGAAAATGAGCAAGTCTGATGAGAATCAAAAAGCCTCTATTTTAATGTTAGATGATGAGAAAAAAATTGAGAAGAAAATAAAAAGCGCTGTAACTGATTCGGAGGGTATTGTAACATTTGATAAAGTTAACAAACCTGGAATTAGTAATTTGTTAACCATACACGCTAGTTGTACAAGTGAAACAATAAGTGAACTTGAATCAAAATATAAAGGAAAAGGATATGGTGAATTTAAACAAGACACTGCAAATGCAGTTATTAATACACTTAGACCTATTCAACAACGTTATTACGAATTAATTGATTCTAAGGAATTAGACGATATTTTAGATGCAGGAGCCGATAAAGCCGAATTTGCGGCTAATAAAATGCTCGCTAAAGCTAAAAAAGCAATGGGTCTTGGTAGAGTCAAAAAGAAAAAATAAACTTAATATAAGAAAAGGGGTGTTCATATGGGAACACCCCTTTTCTTATAGGTAGATTTTAAATCATTCGTTTATAGGTATTATTATATTGTTCACTGCCCTGTTCTAATTCCCACATCTTCTCAAAGAAAGGTTGTCCTTTTATTAACTTCCCACATAGGTCCTCATGTGCTCTACTCCAACCTTCAAATACACCCTGATATAATGCATTCCATGCTTGCTCAAAGTTCATATTTCTTATTTCCGGATACTTGTCTGGATTCCATTCTGTTAACCAATATCGTACTTCTTCACTATTTTTAGTACTCTCTAACTGATCTAACGCCATCATCAATAACTGTTTTAATTGTCTTTCTTTTCTAGTAAGACCTAACATTGTATTCGGTGGCAATGACAAAATATGATATTCTTTATCGTCTTGATTATCCTGAAAAGAAAATTCATGGGCATTTGTCCCTTCGATCATATCGTAAACCAATCGTTCTTGTCTTGGAATCAACCGACTTTTTCGAACAGGTAGATTATATCCCATCGTATCAAAGACAATAACTGACTCGCCATTTGTTACAATACATGCATAGTCTAGTGAAATCCTTTCTTGATTTTTTCTTAAATAACCACGCTTATAAATGCTGTCTAACAAGGGTTTTGGTAAATCTTGCAGGTCATTTTCAATATAATGGTACAATACATCATCTATGTATAGTATCGGTACTTGATCAAGAAGTTCGATACCATCTTCTTTTCGCCATTCATGAAAATGACAAACATTGTACCCATTTTCTTCTCCTTCAAACCAGTTCACCCATACATCGTGTAAATATAACATGTGTAGAACCCTCGCTTTGCTTTTTAAATCTGTTAATAATCATTATGACCAAATCAGGAAAATTTATTCTACGTATCCTATTATTTAACAGGTATATTCGTAAATTTATTTATTGTAATTGCCATGATAATGAGTCCAACAATTAAAAAATAACACTCTATTCTTCCTTGAATAAAGACAAAATACTCCGTCCATGACAATCCTGCTGGGATGAAGTTTAAATATAATATGATTGAAATTCCTCCTGAGACAGTTAAACCGAATCCTATTAGAAAAAATAAAAAATAGAACAATTCTATCACCCCTGCTTGTCCGATAATATTTACTATAACTATATGATAGAAAACAGTGGAACATGTCTATCAATTTTGAGTAACTAAAAAAAGAGCCTAAGTTGCAAAATTGCAACTTAGGCTCTTAAAACATGTTTTATTCATATTTTTTAAATATTAATGTTGCGTTGTGGCCACCAAAACCTAATGAATTACTTAAGGCAACATTCACATTTTGTTTCTTTGCTGTATTCGGAACATAATCAAGATCACATTCCGGATCTGGCGTTTCATAATTAATTGTAGGTGGAATAATGCTATCTTGGATTGATTTAATACATGCAATTGCTTCTACAGCACCAGCAGCTCCAAGAAGATGTCCAGTCATTGACTTTGTAGATGAAATAGAAAGATTATACGCATAATCACCAAAAACCTTTTTAATTGCTTTTGTTTCAAATGAATCATTTAGTTCCGTACTTGTACCATGTGCGTTCACATAGTCAATCGAACTAGATTCAATTCCAGCATCCTCAATTGCTTGATTCATAGCTCTTACAGCACCTTCCCCTTCAGGAGCTGGAGAAGTAATATGGTGAGCATCTCCTGCTGACCCATACCCGACTAATTCAGCATAAATTTTAGCTCCACGTTTTTGTGCTGATTCTAACGATTCAATGATTAATGTACCAGCACCTTCTCCCATAACAAAACCATTCCGATTTTTATCAAAAGGACGACTTGCTGTTGCAGGATCTTCATTCGTAGACAATGCTTTAGCAGAAGAAAATCCTGCAAATGCCATATTTGTAAGTGGCGCTTCTGCTCCACCAGTAATCATAACATCAGCATCACCACGTTGAATCACTTTGAAGGCATCACCAATCGAATTTGTTCCAGAGGCACAAGCTGTGACTGTACATGAATTAATTCCCTTTGCACCTAATTGGATAGAAACCTGACCTGAAGCCATATCCGGAATTAGCATTGGAACAAAAAACGGACTAACTCTTCGATATCCTTTTTCATTAAACTTCTTGAATTGCTCTTCATAAGTAGCCATGCCACCAATACCTGATCCTATCCAAACCCCAACTCTTGATGCATTTTCCTCCGTTATTTCTAACTTCGCATCTTCTACAGCTATTTTAGCTGAAGCGACAGCATATTGAGTAAAAGGATCCATCCGTTTCGATTCTTTTCTTTCCATATAAAGTGTCGGATCCCAGTCCTTAATTTCTGCGGAAACTTTTGCAGGAAAGTCATCTTTGTTTACCTTGGTGAGATAATCAATACCTGATTTACCTTGAACAAGGTTGTTCCATAACTGATCAATTGTATTACCAAGAGGTGTTACAGCTCCAATTCCAGTAACTACTACACGCTTTTTTTCCATTAAGGTCTCCTCCTTATCCTTACATATCTGATAATTTATTTTATTGATTTACTTATTAAAGATAGTTTAGTTTACTTGCCCCAACGAATGGCTACCGCTCCCCAAGTTAAGCCACCACCAAAACCTACTAAAACTACTAAATCATTTTCTTTTATCTTACCGTTTTTCACGTCTTCAGATAACGCAATTGCTATGGAAGCTGCAGAAGTATTGCCGTATTTCTTCACCGATGTAGCCATTTTATCTTCAGATATCCCAAGTCTTTCTCTGGCTGCATCCATGATTCGAATGTTTGCTTGGTGTGGAATTAAATAATCTACATCTTCTTTTTTAAACCCAGCTTTTTCTACAACATTAACAGATGATTCAGGCATTTGCCTTACAGCAAATTTAAACACTTCTCGGCCGTTCATACTTAAATAATCTTTATCTTGAAACAAATATTTTCCACCGCTACCATCTGCACCTAACTCAAAAGAAAGAATTCCTTTTCCCTCACTAACCGGACCAACTACAGCAGCGCCAGCTCCATCACCGAAAAGTACACATGTGTTACGATCAGACCAATCTGTTATTTTTGAAAGTTTTTCCACACCTACTACTAATATATTTTTATATGATCCTGTTTCAATAAATTGCTTTGCAGTGATCATACCATACATAAAACCTGAACAAGCTGCACTTAAATCCATTGCCGCTACCTTCCTTGCGCCTAATCGATCTTGAAGCATACAAGCAACAGATGGGAAAGAAGTGTCCGGAGTAACTGTTGCAACTAATATCATATCTAATTCCTCAGCAGTAACTTTTGCATCTTCTAATGCATTAACTGCTGCTAAATAAGCCATGTCAGAAGTATCCATTGAATCTTCTGCTATTCTTCTTTCTTCAATACCAGTTCTAGTTCGAATCCACTCATCATTTGTGTCAACAATTTTTTCTAAATCGGCATTGGTTAAAATCTTTTCTGGAACGTAATGACCAGTACCTATAATACCAGCGTTCATCTATATCATCCTCTCAGGGAGTTAAAATTTATATCAAATATTAAGACTTGGTACTAATTTTAATTGAAATAAAAGTTTTAATCAAGTTTTTTGAGTCAATTTCATAATTACCTTATACAGCCATCTACAACAAAATATAGTTGGAATTGTTTTTATCCAACTATATTTTGTTGTGAACGGCGTTAAAATAGGTAGTATGAAATTGATTATTTATATTGTTTACTTGAGATAGTGGACAATAGCCTTATCTTTTTCTTTTAAAAATAATATGATGAATAATAAGGAGGTGTTTCTATGCCTGATAAAACGGATAGTAAAAACCAATCAGTAAATCCCTTTGACCAATTAATGTTTGGTCAACGCCCACCTAGACAATCCATCAGTTCAAAACAAAATCAAGATGAAGCACTTGAAAACAATGAGGAGGAACAATCCTTTGATTTGTTTAATACCGCTCAAACAATGGCTGAAACGTATAAGCAATTATCGCCTTATGTAAAAGGGATTTCTGGAATGTTCAAAAAATTCAAATCCTAAAGATTAAGATGCGGAAAAAGGACAGAAGCCATTCACGCTCCTGTCCTTTTTTATAATAAATACATCCACACTTTTACATTTCGTTTGGTAATAAGCCGGTTTCAATATAATCTTCAACCGCTTTATTCATTTGTTTTTGAAAACTCTCAGGTACCCTGGGACTGTATTCAGTTAATGATATAACATCATCTTGAAAATCGTAGGTGAAGATACCTCCTGCTAGCTCACCTTCATTAAATTTCTCAGCTGCTAATAAATATAAATGGTCCACATGTTGTAAAGTACTCGTCAATACATTATCACCAGCAACGTTAGACTGGTCTGCTACAAAACCAATCCCATACTTATCAATTTCTTTTACTTTTTCTATTATAGAGACACTAAATGTGTCTCCTGCTGGATAAAACACATCGACACCTTGACTATTCATTTCGTTAAATAATTGAAATGCTCTTTCTTCATTATCCCAGTTATTAACAAAGTTCATGGAAACGTATGCATCTTCATTTTGATAATGCACCCCTTCGTAAAAGCCTTCTACCTCTGGTTGCCACTCATAAGCTGCTATGATTCCGACTTGATTTGTTTCCGTCATTTCTCCAGCAACCATACCAGCAAAGAATCCCATAGCGTGAGAATTAAAATTAAGACTGGTTAAATTGTCATCATAATATCCCCCGTTAAAATAAACAAAATGAATATTTGGATAAGAACTACTTATACTTTCGAACATTTTACCGTATATGCTACTATGTCCAAATACTAAATTAACCCCTTTAGCAGAAAACTCTTCCACTGCACGATTAACTTCCTGTTGTGTTTGAATTTCTTCTTTAAAATACACATCTACATCAAATTCTTCTTTAATTTCAAGTAACCCTTTATAACCTTTATTTCCCCAAGTCTGATCATTGACTGAGTTTTCTACAAGCATTCCTACTTTATCAATTTCACCTTGATTAAAGTAAGAATTGCAACCCGTTAATATGAAAAGAAAAAATATAATTACAATTAATAAAGCAACATGATTTCTCAACACGTGCACTCCTATTCAAATAAGGACTTATTCATAGTCCTATTCTACCGTCTAAAGTGACACACGTAAATGTATTTAGGTTTTACAAGTTTATTACAGATGTAAACTTCTTCTATATGATTCGTATTTTGAAATTACTATGAATCATAAAAAGAATGAAATTGTTCATAATGTGTTTTAATTTTTTCTAACCTTTGATCCACGTGTTCTCCTTCACGTACAAATATTGTCTGATATTCTATACGTTCCCCTTGATGTCCTTGATTGTTTTCTTTAAAAGGCTTAAGTTGTATATGGCTTGGAATGTGGGATGATTGAACCAATTGAAATATTGCATCTACAAAATCTTCAATATAAAGTGCTTTCCTCTTAAAATCTCCTGAATTGAAATAAATAAAATCTTTCCCATAGATAAAGCCTGATTTTTTTCTAGGCATCCATTCGCCAAACAACAGTGGTAAATCAATAACAATTTTATTATTTAAATTAAGCTTGTTAGGAGTTCCTAATTGAAACCATCTTCCTACTTTCATTCTCAGTAATCCCTCAACACTTTTTTGATCCAATAGATTAAAACATGCGTTAAATTTCTTTGACTTATACCCTTTAACTATATCCTCTTTATTATCCAATTTAGTAAACAAACTATTACGTCCAAAGAACATTGACAACTCATCTTCTTTTTCTGCATCACCTTCATCAAAACCAATTACATGATATCCTTCTTTTAATAACTTATTTGTAATATGAAAGCCTATCCAGTGATAACACCCTAAAACTAAATACAAGTTTTTCACCTCTTTGTTATTATCGTTACTAATTATCTATGTAGAAAATACAAATATTATTTATTTTCTTACTGGGATTTGGTAAACTATATAAAGAATGCGAAAATGAGGTGGAAAATGTGCGTTATTTAATTACAATAATCTGGGCACTATTAATTAGTTTAGTTATTTCTTATGTACTTACAAGTATGGCAGGGGAAGAGTTACGAATGGCACCAATTTTCTTCTTAGTTGCAATTTTTAGTATTGTCACTTTTATAGTTGGCGACGGTATATTAAAGGAAGATAAGAAATAAAAATGTATTTTCGTATGTTTAAACCCTTGCCTTCAAGGACTGGCAAGGGTTTAATTTGTTTACTATGAAGTTAGAGACAAATCTGCAGTACCTAATCTCCTAAGATGCAAGTTTTCATACAACATCCTCGGAATGAAATACAAGAAAACAGTTTGGTAATAAAATAGCACTTAATACCATGGTAAAGCACTTAGCGCTGTTAATGCTGCTAGTGGCAAGACAAGCCGTCTAAAGCGAGCACCAGGATAAGCTACCGGTGGGTATGGGTAAGGTCCATACCCATATCCAAATCCGTAACCAGGAAATCCAATTGGAGATATCCTTTCTTCGTCACGTTGATTTCCGAAATTAGGAACAGCCATGTAAACATATTCTTCATCTAAACCAGTAATAATCCCATCTATGCTATTACCATCATTTAATTGAATTAATACATAGGCATGAATATGCTTTTCACATAGGTCATACATATGATGATAGTTATGTGGTCGATACATTTTTATCTCCTCCTTTTCACTTTTTAACTTATTCGAAAATGAAAAAGTTTGTGACAATAGCGGAGGCAACTAACATTAAATTTTTTGGGGGAAAAGATATGGAAAGCTTAGCAGATATTGGATTACTAATAAAATATATTTTTCTTGGGTTGGTGCAAGGATTTACCGAACCAATTCCAATATCATCTAGTGGACATTTAGTTATTGTACAAAACTTATTTAATGTAAAAATGGATAATTTATCATTTGAGATTTTAGTTAACTTTGGATCTTTAATTGCGGTATTAACAATATATCGTAAAGACATTTTGCGTTTAATACAAAATGGAATGATTTATATCACTACTAAAAAACCTGAAGCGAAAGATGATTTTAATTTTATTTTATATTTAGTTATTGCCACCATTCCTGCAGGAGTAATTGGAATTCTATTTGAAGACCAAATTGGTGATATCTTTGATACATCAAAAATGATTGGCATTACCTTAATAATCACTGGTATCGCTTTATGGATTATTCGTAACTTAAGAGGAAGTAAAAGTGATGGGGCGTTAACAATAAGGGATGCCATTATTGTTGGACTTGCACAATCTGTCGCATTAATTCCAGGCATTAGTAGATCAGGTGCAACCATTGTTGCTGCGATGTTAATTGGAATGAAACAAGAAACAGCGTTAAGGTTTTCATTTCTATTATTTATCCCAATTAGCCTCGGTACACTTGTATTATCCATTGGGGATATCATTAACGATCCAGCGTTTAATGTAATGTGGATACCTTATACATTAGCCTTTATTGCCTCGATAATTGCGACTTATTATTCACTTAAGTGGTTTATGAATATAATGGCTAAAGGCAATCTCAAGTACTTTGCATTTTACTGCTTCATCGTTGGGACACTTGCCTATCTATTATTATAATGTGATAATCATAGGTGTTTAAGAAACCTTTTAAAAGGAGGCTTGATTCATATGAACGAAATTTTGAAAAATCATAGAATGTCAGAAGACCTTGCTTCGATTTTATCTACTGTCGATCATACCATGAAAATAGAAAAAAACAGCTTCCTTTTTCAACAAGGTGAAGAAGTAACAGAGTTATATATCATTTTATCGGGGAGAGTTCAGATTGGTAAAATTTCTCCTGACGGAAGAGAGTTAACACTCCGTATTTGTACAAAGGGAGATATTGTAGGCGAATTATCCTTTGATTCAGAAGAAGTCAAATATATCTTAAATGCAAAAGTGACCGAAGATGGTGAAGTTGCTGTAATAAAGAAAAACACACTGGAAGAAAAGCTTCTCACTGACAGTAAACTAGCAATGGAATTCATGAAAATAATGAGCGTGAATTATCGCAGAGATCAAACAAAATTTCGCGATTTAGTACTTCATGGCAAAAAAGGAGCTCTCTATTCCACTTTAATCCGTTTGACAAACAGTTACGGGGTTAAACAAAAAGACGGAATATTGATTGATATTATTCTTACCAATCAAGAGCTCGCTAATTTCTGTGGTACATCAAGAGAAAGTGTCAATCGCCTATTAAATGACTTAAAGAGAAGTAATATTTTATCTATTAATAAAAGTAAAATAACAATTCATGACTTACAATACTTAAAAGACGAAATTAACTGCGAGGATTGTCCTGTTGTCCTATGCAGTATTGATTAATAAAAGTAAATTGACATGACAATAAAAAAAATAGCCGAATTTACTATTTCAATAATACCCATGTTCATTGGTTTTAATGTTTTTCCAGGAAAATAGATAGAACGAATTAAGCTTGGTATAAAGGCTAAAGCCATTAAGCCATTTCCAATAATAATTAAAGCAAGACACAAGATACTATGATAAGTCCAAGAGATCCAGCGATATGCTGGATTTTTCTTTTCTCTTATTAACGTCTTTATAAAAAAAGTACTCCCTACAAAAAACAAAATACATACACTAGCTACTACCCAAGCAGTGGCATTCCATTGATTTGTTCCAAGGTAGTAGGTAGCTAATCCGCTTAAAGAAAAAGCAATTATCGCACTTAAGTCATTTAAGAAAAGACGATCCTTTTTTTTCCTACTGAAATACAAGTTTAAGAAAAAGAAAGGCGTCATTAATAAGCCAACAATAATGATAACTGGTTCTTTAAGCATGACTGGAGTAATGAATATTAGTGCTATAATAAAATATATTGCCGACCATTTTAAGTGAAATTTAATTTTTTTCTTCTTTACAGCTAATAATAATGGATAGGTTGATAAATATAGAGCAATCCAAGCCACGCCAAGCGGTATCTGTAACCAATCCATCCCTCCGGAAACAATCCCTAATCCAAACGGTACGATAAGCATTGCCCATGCGCCGTGTTGTTTTGGCAAAAATAATTTCATTTAATCACCTCAAACGTTGTTCTCCTTTAGGCACGCTTCTGTTGACGCATCACCTTTGGAATATAAGTGCAATATGGTTCACTTTCCAGATAATCTCCTGTTACTGCATACGCTCTTGATCTAGAACCACCACATACATGACGAAATTCACAAACTCCACATTTCCCTTTATACTTATCTGGATTTCTAAGATTTTTTAAAATATCAGAATCACGATATATTTCTGGTAATGGTTGATCTCTTACATTTCCAACTTTGACAGGAAGTAATCCACTTGGATAAACATCTCCAATATGAGAAATAAATATAAAGCCATTGCCATCATTTACACCTTTGGGCGCTCGCCCAAGTCCATCAATGCCACCAGTTTCCCCTTTAGTTAATGCATCCTGATAATTAATGTCTGGTTTACTATTTCCATCTTTGTTTTCTCGAATCTTATTTTGAATCACTACACGCCTATAATGTTGACCAGCTGTTGTTTTTATGTCAAATGGTACTTTTTTCGATAACTTGTACAACCACCTAAATACGCGCTCATGCTCTACAGCGCTAATCATGTCCTTCTCCTGCCCTCTTCCTATTGGTACAAGGAAAAAGACACTCCATAGGACACAATTTAATTCCTCCATCAATGATGCCATTTCTTCTAAATAGTCAACATTGTACCGTGAAATCACAGTATTAATTTGAAGTGGCATTTCCAATTCATGCAAGTACCGAATAGCATTCATTGTTAAATCAAAAGAACCACTCGTTCCTCTGAAGTGATCATGAATTTCAGCGCAATGTCCATCCAGACTAAACGCCCATCTAGATAAACCAACCTCTTTAGCTTTGTTCATCGCCTCCTTCGTTACATTTGGAGTTGCTGACGGTGTCATGGACACACGAACGCCTTTGTTTATTGCATATGCTGCAATTTCAAAAACATCCGGACGCATTAACGGGTCCCCACCAGTGAAGACAAGCATTGGATTATTCATTTCTATAATTTGATCAATTAATCTTTTACCTTCTTGAAGGTTCAATTCACTTGGGTGACGGTGATACTGCGCATCAGCACGACAATGTAAACATTTCAACTCACAAGCTCGGGTAAGTTCCCATATAACAATAAAAGGATCCTTATTATAATCACGTGCTTTCATATTAATCCCCTCCTAATTACATTGATTTATTGTAACCGTCTTTAGAGTTTATTAAAGTGATTTTATTCACAGGTAGTTTCATTTCAAATAACTTTCTAGATGAATAAAGCTATTCCAATTCTAAGTAAACTAGTGGAATAGCTTAAAATAAATATATTATTGTACTATGTGAAAAAACTTACTTTAATTTTGAAATAGCTACACACCAAGTCGTTGGACCCTCTTGCAAATACTCCCAATTAAACGTTCCTTCGCGTTCAATCATAAATTGATAGTGAAGTGGTTTGGGATCGTGATCATTTGTTAATTCCATCACTTCACCTGCTTGTAAACCATCAAAAGTTTCAAGTATCATTGGATGACGAAACCTTGGCTCTATTTCAGGTGCGTTAATTTTTGCTGCATAGTTTACTTGACTCATACTATTTGTACCTCCTAATAGAAATGTTTTTCTATACCTAGGTTATATATTTGCTAATTGTTATGGAGTGAGGTACAACAACAAATCTCTATGATTTTAATCACACCCTTGGATTTTGATCAATAGTATGATATAAGTACAATAATAAACGTGAATGGAACTTCTATTTTAATCAATTTCATAATACCAATTTTGTCGTCACCTACAACATTGTCGCAGATGACTGAATAAGGTAATTATGAAATTGACTCATTTATATTAGATAAAATAATAAAAATGAAGACAAGCCAATTCCGATATTCGGATTAAACTAGTCGCTGTTATTTTACTGAGGAAAGGAAGGTATAATGAATTCAAAATCAATTCAAGATTTGTTGCAAAAAGTCCCTCTCTTTAAAGATCTAACCATTGATGAAATAAACCCTATTATTGAACTTGCTCAGTCAAGAAGATATCGACGTGGTACCCATATTTTTATGCAAGGTGATCCATTATCGAATGTGTACTTCATCCATATAGGGAAAGTGAAAATATACAAGACTGACTTTCACGGTAAAGAACAGATCGTTAACGTTTTACAACCAGGCAATATGTTTCCACATCAAGGATTTTTCAGGCAAGACAAGTGCCCAGCTCATGCTGAAGTAACTGAGGACGCGACGTTGCTATACATTCCGATACACTTATTTGAAAACTTTTTGATGAATAATCCAGCTATCTGCGTTAAATTGTTTAAAGTTTTAGGTGATTTAATAGTAGACTTACAAAAGCGTTTAGAAGAGCAAATCTTACATAATACGTATGAACAAATCATTATGCTTTTGTTGCGTTTGACCGAAAACTATGGAGAAAAGTTAGAAGATGACACATTTAAATTAAGTATGAATTTTTCAAACCGTGAACTAGCTAATATGATAGGTTCAAGCAGAGAAACAGTTAGTAGAACGCTAACACAACTAAAAAAGGAAAAGTTAATATCTACCAATAAAAAAGGAGATATACTCTTAAATAGAGAAGTTTTAGAGAAGGAGCTATTTTAACAATAGCACTGACGCTTCTGGAGAAGTAGCAAACAAGATATTCAGAAAAACCGACTCGTAAAGTTAATACGAGTCGGTTTTGATTTACCTATAAAATCAATCTGGAATACCTAATGCAATTTTTGCATAACGTGACATACGGTCCTTTGTCCATGGTGGATTCCAAACAATATCCACTTTAGTATCTTGTACTTCTGGAAGATCCTCTAATACGCGTTTTACATCTGATTCAATGTGAGCAGCTAAAGGACAACCCATTGCAGTGAGCGTCATTGTCACAGTTGCAATACCTTCATCATTCAAGTCTACACCATATACTAATCCTAAATTAACGATATCTATACCAAGCTCTGGATCAATAACATTCTCCAAAGCACCCATTAGATTTTCTTGTAATGCCTCTTCCATACCAATAAACCTCCTTTATTATCTTATTTATTATTATAAACATAAATGTTCATAAAATTAAATGATTTAAATCACTACTTATGAAATATTTATGAAACTGTTTGATTTAAGTTGCGATTACAATTGTAGTTCAAACCAATTTACTGTTTCGATAATCGCAAATCGACTTACCTTATGATCACGGTTTACTTCTCTCAGGAACCGAATATTCTCTGGATTTTTATAAAGTTTCGTAGCTTCTTCATAAAAGTCATATGAATGAGCAAAAGGTACAACGGAATCATTTTCACCATGCCAGAAAAACAACGGTCGTTCATTTAACTTTTCGATTTGTTTTGATAAATCAATTTGTTCTAATGAATTATATATTGCTTCGAGCTCTTCCACCGCTATCGGTAATTCTCCTCTTACTTCTTTTATATTAGCAACTAATTCTCTTGCATAATCAGATATTTTTGGCGAGCCCATAAGCACTGCAGCCGCTTTAACCCAATCAAACTGTGTTAATGCCGCAGCTGTTGTAATACCTCCCATACTCGTACCAGCAATACCAAAACGTTGATTCTTAATCAGCGCTCTTTTTGTTAACTCATCTTTTATTATTTGTAAATCTTTAAGGTTTTGCTCCACAATTTTAAAGAACTGAAGTTGCCTTTGATCATTAGGAATATCACTTTCCCTTTCACCATGGTACAAGCTATCTGGCAATATAACTCGGTAACCTTTTTCTGCTAATAAATAGGCTAACGGCAAATTATTTTCCTTTGCACTTGTAAATCCATGAAAATACGTAAGCACTGGTAACGGTTGGTCTTGATACTCAGATTTAACTGCTATTAATACCGGTATATCTTCCCAATATTCTTTATGAATTTCTATCATATAACTTAATTCCTCTCCTAATGATGATAATATAAAAACTACTTCCAAATAAATCTCATACTACTATCATATAATTTGATTTGAAAACTTGCAAAAAATAGGAGATAATATACAGATTCTTTACATATATACATTTCCGTTTTACACTATATATACTAATAAGAGGTGAATTGCTATGGAAAAAAACAGACATCTAATTGCATTAGATCTTGATGGAACACTTTTAACTGATAATAAAGTGATTAGTAACCGGACAAAACAAATTGTACTTAAGGCAAAAGAAGCAGGCCATATTGTTGTTATCGCAACCGGAAGACCCCACCGTGCTAGTATTGATTATTATCATGAACTTGGTTTAGATACACCTATGGTTAACTTTAATGGTGCATTAATCCACCACCCTACAGATAAAAAGTGGGATGCGCTGCACAGTCCACTTCCGAACCGTACTGCATTAAAAATTATCCAGACATGCTATGAACTAAAAGTCAAAAATATATTTGCCGAAATTAAAGACGATATGTACTTAGACCGTTATGATAAGGAACTTTTTGATATTCTTCATGGTACAAAGGAAGATCAGCCAATTATAATCGGTAGTTTAAAGAACGAACTACGAGACGATCCTACTTCATTACTTATTCACCCACGTGAAGATCATATTCAAGAACTTCGTCAAAAGTTAGATGACGAACATGCGTCCGTGATTGAACACCGAAATTGGGGTGCTCCTTGGAATGTCATTGAAATCGTTCGAAAAGGTATGAATAAAGCTGTGGGTTTAAAACGAATTGCCCATTATTACCATATTCCACAAGAAAATGTTATTGCTTTCGGCGATGAAGATAACGACCTTGAAATGATTGAGTATGCTGGTGTTGGTGTTGCTATGGCTAATGGAATTGACCAACTAAAAGGTCTAGCAAAACATATAGCTGCATCCAATGAAGAGGATGGAATTGGCTATTTTCTTGAGGATTATTTAAAACTCAATGTAAAGACACTTTAATTTTCCATAAAATACATTTCATTTATCACATAAGATTGTACCATACTAAGCTTGAACGTAATATTGCGTTCAGGCTTTTTCATTTTAGTTGTTCAAACTGGGAGGAATTACTGATGAGTAGAAAAAGTAAATCGAAACGTTTTACTCAACAAGGTGCAGATTCCGTTAAGCAACATGATGAACGCTTTCCTTATCACGAACGCTTTTCTGACGTTCAAGAGTCAAAAGAGAAAGCTGATAAGCAAACTTTAGGAGGTTTTTAGTGATGGCTAACATGGCAAATAATTTATTTCAACAGGCTAAAAATGCTGTTAACCGTATGACGGGTGGTCAAACCTTTGACGAAAGCGATAAGCAAGCCGCAAGGAATGCTATTCAGTCTGCTTATACAAATGCTACACCAGAAGAACAACAAGAGTTGCAACAACTAGAACAACAGCTTGAGCAACAAAATGAAATTAAATAACCTCTAACATGATAATACCCCTTCATTATGAAGGGGTATTATCATTATAATCTTTTGCATATAAGATTTGGCCAGTCTTTTCATACTGTAACATGGTTTGTAAAATAACTGTTGATAGCTTATTTGGTGGATACGGCTTCGTTAAATAATGCTCAATACCAAGCTCTTGTCCCTTTTCATTTTGCTCAAGTGCACTCGAAATAAATATAGGTATATTCGATAGATGGTCTTGTTTTTTAATTTCTTGAATAACATCCCAGCCAGTCATACCTTTTCCTAGCATTAGATCGACGACAAAACCATCTGGTTTAATGCTATCAAGAGATTTTATTACTGATTCTCCGTCCGTGTACTTTTTAACAAAGAATCCAGAATCCCTTAATTCATCCTCCAATAATTGTGATAAACTCTCATCGTCTTCGATTAAAATAATTTCGGGTAGTAAATGATTTTCATCAATAATTTCTAAATTTTTTACTGTTTGATCTAGTGGAATAGTTATTGTGAACACACTACCTTTATTAAGTTCGGACCTTACAGCAATTTTACCGCCATGTGCTTCAACGATTTCTTTACAAATGGCTAGTCCTAAACCAGTCCCTCCTATTTTCCTCTGACTCGAATTATCAATACGATGAAATTTCGTAAACAACCGTTTTAGCTCATAATCAGGAATCCCGATACCTTTATCCGATATGTGAACAAATAAATTTTCATTACTGTTATTAAATGAAAGTACCACATCCCCACCATCAGGGGAAAATTTAATTGCGTTACCAATTAAATTATTAAATAACTGTCTTAGACTTTGTGGGTCAGCTTGGACGAAAGATATATTACTTTGATCGATTAACTTGATAGAGTGAGTAGTGTGATTTACTTGGAAAGATTCAACTACTTCACTAGCAACCTCAATCATGTCAACTTTTTCAAATTTATATTCTTGACGACCAGCTTCCATTCGTTGTAAATCCAGAAAATCATTAATTAAATTTGTTAACCTTTGGGCTTCTTTATGAATTGTTTTCAAATAACGTTCTTGTCTATCTGGTTTTAGTTCTTTGTTTATCATCAGTTCTGTATATCCCAAAACACTTGCGAGTGGTGTTCTTAATTCATGACTTACCGTACTTACTAAGTCAGACTTCATTTGATCAACTTCATACTCTGCAGTGATATCCCGGTAGACAAATAAAGTTCCTATTCTTGTATCCTGACGATACACCGCCTCAGAATAAACAATGATCACTCTGCTACTATGGCTGTTTTCTACCTCAAATTGATAATGTGTACCACTATGATTATCTGTGAACATTACATTTTGTAAATAGGTGATGAATCCATCTTTGCTTTTGACATGCCTTGCAGTTTGTTCTAACCAAACTGATCCTGTGTACAATTTATTAATATGATAGGTTTCATTAAGTTGAAAGAATTCCAACCATTTTTGATTAAATTGGACTAAGTCCCCTTGCACATCTACAAACTGTAT
This sequence comes from Aquibacillus rhizosphaerae, assembly GCF_030282825.1. Lineage (GTDB taxonomy): Bacteria > Bacillota > Bacilli > Bacillales > Amphibacillaceae > Aquibacillus_C > Aquibacillus_C rhizosphaerae. Next base: position 168,546 of record NZ_JASTZU010000063.1, on the reverse strand, counting down.
TCCTTCATTTATGTTATCTATAATATCTTGATTTAATTGACGACTATTTTCTGTTTGCTCAAAATAGGTGATCTTTTCTAGTGAGAGCGAGACACGATTTAGTATTCCTAACAATTCTTCTATTTCAGAGTCTGTAAAGTTACTAGCAACTCTTGTACAAACAAGTACTGCTATTAATTCCTTGTCAGCACTAATAATCGGCGCATGAAAATCATAGCAAATAGCATTTGTTTTGTAACCAAATTCTCCTTGAATCGCTTCCCTTTCTGTCACAAATGGTTGAGAGTTTTTTTTCAAGCGATGAATAACCGTCGCAAAATAAGATTGAATAGAACCTTTAAACGTATCAGCTTCTATGCCAATTGTAGCAAAATCTTCAGATTCTAGCGTAAATAACACACCATGGTCAAAGTGGTAAATAACTGCTAGATCACCAATTACTTGGTCTAACAACTGTTGTTGATTTTGTGCAATTGATAATGCATGATTTAATTGATTATACCTTTCAAGTGTTTGCTTCGTATTTTCTAGTTGGACCGCTTGCACTTTTAATTGATTATTTTGTTTTGATAAATTATCTTCTCTATCCTTAATCTCATAAGCCATATCTGCAAAACTATGTGACAGTGTTCCAAGCTCATCTAACCGATTAAGACGAGTAACTTTTATATGTTCGCCTTTGGCTAGTAATTTAGATGCTTTAGAAAGCTCTGAAATAGGATTAGCAATCATTTTTGTTAAACTTCTAGCAGCAAGACTTAACACAAGAAAAATTAACACTAAAAATAATAAGAGAAAATAATTTGTATAGTTTATGGTGTTCAGAAAGGAGTCTTGACTATCCATAAGTTTAACTTCTATACTGCTATTCACTTCACCAATTTCATCTAATAACTCATTCACTAGTGTTGTAGATGATGTAGTTCTACTCGCTTCTTTTAATGCCTGGTAATCATTCGATTCAATCAATGGTTGCATGAAAGGTAATAAGTCGTTCCAGTAACTATCTTGAAATGCTTCCATTTCATTAACAATGACTCGTTCTTCTTCCGAAAGATTTAATTGTTGATATTCAACAAGATTCTTTTGTAAATTTTCATTGTAGAATTCCGATTTACTTAATTCATCTGTGTTTCCAAATGCAGCATATCCGCGCATATGGACCACCATTTGGTAGACATTTTCCTGCATATCACTAAGTAGGCTACCTTTTTCAGTTAACTCTTCCCTTTGCTCAAAATATTCTGTCTTAACTGCATTAGTAAAGATAAAAATTCCCGCAATACCTATAAAAGCAGTTACTGAAACACCCATCATTAAAAAGAAAAATTGGCGGCGAATTGTGCGTTTCAAAAAATTAGGCATCTAGAATATCCTCCACCAATAATACTAGTTGGGCTGGACTAAACGGCTTTGCCATATAAAAAGGGATGCCAGCCTGCCTTGATTCCTCTAAATCCGATTGCTGTGTTTTAGCAGTAAGCATTAAAATTGGATGATTTTTTTTCCAATCATCGTCCAATTGCTGCGCGACTTCAATCCCTGTTAATCCAGGCATCATATAATCCAAAATTACTAAATCAAATATATCCTTATTTATATGTAATAATGCGTCTTGTCCGTCTACAGCCTCAACAACCTCATGTCCTTCATCTTCCAATGTATCCGTTATTAACATTCGAAGTACTTCTTCATCATCTGCTACTAAGATTTTAGCCATAAATTAATTCTCCTTTACATCCCCATTAATAAAAGCGCGGGGCGCCTTCGAAACAAGGAAAAGCCTTGTTTCTGTGATGTCTTTCTATGAAGTATCCCTTTGTGCTCACCTAAGGCAATGAAGACAAATATCTATGTGGTGTTCTCTACCATAAAGATGTTCGACTTGGGTAGGTACTGGAGCTAGACATCATCACATTTTCCCAAACTAAAAAAGTCTGTTTACTAACCTTTTAATGCGTGCTTCTAATTGCTGTAAACTGAAGGGTTTAGTAATATAATCATCAGCTCCGAGCTCTAATGCTTTAACGATGTCTTTATCTTTTTGACGACCAGTAAGCATGATAATTCCCATATTTTTTTCATTTTCAGTTTTTCTTAATTGGGATAGCACTTCTAAACCATCCATTCGAGGCATTATTCCATCAAGCAAAATAATGTACTTACCTGATTCTTTATACCAATCAGTTTCTAAAAAGGATTCGCCTTCCCTAAAGGCTTTTACTTCAATGTCAAAGTTTTGAATAGCCATCTTGGATAATTGATCATAGAGTAATTCTTGAATAACTCGATCATCATCAACGATCGCAATTCGTAATGAATTGTCTTTTTTTACTAATTGACTGTTTTTCTGCAGGTCAGGATGATATCCATGAACAGATTGTCTTCCATTTTGCTTTCCGTAATATAAAGCGAGGTCACTCTGAACAATGAGCTGCTCAAGTGATTGAACAGATTGTTTCATTTCTGCCACACCGGATGTGAAGCTCAGTTTCAGATTTACACCATTTACTTCTGTTCTGTCATCCATAAACTTATACAACAACCTTTTAACGATATCGATAGCCTCTTCTTGTCTTGTATCCTGCAAAATCAACAAAAATTCTTCTCCACCATAACGAACAAGATAATCCTCAGGTCGGATGTTTCTCAATATCAATTGTGAAAATTTTGCTAGAACCATATCACCTACGGCATGTCCATAGCGATCATTGACTTGCTTAAAACGATCTAAGTCTAACAAAGCAAAGCTAAAAGGAGAGTTACTTTCTCGAAAGCTTTTGTGTAAGTCTTTCCATTTATCGTTTAAGAAAACTCGGTTATATGCATTGGTTAACTCATCAATCATTACACGTTTTTTAAACCATTCCTTCTGGCGCAAACGATTTTCAATAATACTTAAAAGTAAACCATGATCGATTGGTTTTTCTATGATATCATGTGCATTAGCATTATATACCTTCTTCTTAGAGTCAATCGAAACTTCATCACTAATAAACATAACAGGAGTAAATGTACTTAAGACATTTTTTTCAACTTGCTTAAGAAAATCTAGCCCTTGCTTATTTTTTATATAAAAGTCGATAATTACTAAATCTGGATGGTGATCATAAAACAACTGGATTCCACGCTCTAGTGTAGTAGCAATAAACACCATGAAATTATTATCTTCTAAAGCATCTTTTAAATCGTTAAGCAAATCGATATCATCATTTAAAATCAAGATTGTATTCCTGGAAAGATTATCTTCTACTGATATCTCTGAATTTTCTTTTGGTTGCTCTATATTTTCATCGAATAACAAAGCTAGTGGTTGGATAAAATCAACCCACTCATCTAATTGCCACATCGACTCTTCATCTTTATTTATTTTCTCAAGTAATTCATTTGACGCCTCAGTTAAGTTGTGAAGTTCTATCGAAGATGCGGTTCCTTTTATCGAATGCAAAAAGCGATATAATTCTTGGTTGGTGATCACTTGTTTTTGTTTCCATTGTTCAAGCATATCTTTATACCGCTTTAGAAACATCATTTGATACTTTTTCAAAACATTCACCCCTAATTTTAAAACTACTTTATTATTCTAACACAGATACTAAAAGTCGAATTATGATATTATGTGAATTATTGATACTATACTAATTTAATGAGTGTGATAACATGAAAAAAGTTTTCCTTATATGTTTAATTGTTACTTTTATAATAATACTCCCTTACCTTTTTTGGAAGTTGATAGATTCCTCCATGGGTAAAAAAATAACAATCATCGACAAAACTGTGCCATCAGAGGACTATCGTGAACATCACGGCCTAACCTGGATCATGAATTACTTACATTACGCTACTCCCAATCATGACAAATCTTTAGACCCTGAACGAGATTATATTGGTTATAAACCAACTTCTGATTCAATGGATAGTATTGATATACTTAAAGACGAAGTTAATCAAAGTGATATCATCTACATTGCAGATACGTATGGTGTTTATGAACAAGAAGACGATGGAGAGCAGATCACCACTAACAAAATAACTGGTGGCTTAAGCGAAGAGGAATTAGCAATTATTGATAACAAATTGCAACAAGATCCCACAAAGTTGTTTATGGAATTTAACACTTTTGCATCTCCAACTTCCTCTTCTGTAAGACAACAAGTTACTTCCATGCTTGATACAGAATGGACAGGTTGGACAGGACGTTACTTTTCCACACTTGATTTAGATACAGAGAATGAAATCCCTGAATGGATTGAAAGAAACTACCAAGAACAATATAACCAGTCATGGTCTTTTACTAATGGTGGGTTTGTATTCACACACGAAGATGGTCGAATTATTATCATAGAACACAACAATACAAACGACGGCATCTTATTTTCTTTCACCGATATCGGTGAAGAAATTACCGGTATAAAAAACAGTCAAGCGTATGGTTATTGGTTTGATATTCATGTATCAAAGGATACAAATAACGTCTTAGCAGAATATAAATTAGAACTCAATGATGAACAATTAAAGATATTAGAAGAGGAAGGAATACCATCTACTTTTCCTGCTGTATTTTCAAGTCAGTATCATAATTCAATGCTTTACTATTTTGCTGGTGACTTCGTTGATATTGGGAGTATCCCTTCTTTTTATCAATATAAGGGACTACCACTATTCCATCAGTTAAAAAGCATGTTTACACAAGATACCCAAAAGGCTTTCTTTTGGAGGACTTATATGCCAATGGTACAAGAATTACTTAAACACCCTTTGCCAATCGTTGAGGAAGAAAATGAGGTTTCTATATACGAAGAAGAGGAAGTAAAACAAACAGCTAGGCTTAAAGATGCCCGCATGGAGATTTACACAGATGATAAATGGAGTTCTATACTAATAAAAGGAGTTAACATAGGGATGGCTAAGCCTGGTTATTTTCCAGGTGAAGCGGCTATAACAGAAGAAGAGTATTTTAGATGGTTTGAACTGATTGGAGAAATGAATGCGAATACGCTTCGGGTTTATACCATACACCCACCTGGGTTTTATCGCGCGCTAAATAGATACAACCAACAATCGGCAAGCCCTTTATATGTACTACATGGGGTCTGGATTGAGGAAGAGCCTTTCCAGGAAACACCGAACGCTCTAGATGCAACAATCAGTCGTTCCTTTGAGCAAAATATTGAAGATACCATTGATGTCATTCATGGTAATGCAAATCTACCTGAACGTGATGGACATGCTAGCGGACTCTATCAAGCAGATATCTCACCTTATGTTATAGGATATATAATTGGCATTGAGTGGGACCCACTTATGGTTGAAAATACAAATCACTTAAATAAGGAATATGGACAATTTAACGGAACGTTCATTCAGACTAAAGATGCTAATCCTTTTGAATATTGGTTAGGTTCCATGCTTGATCATACAGCAATATATGAGCAGGAGAACTATAACTGGCAACGTCCATTAAGTTTTACAAATTGGGTAACTACTGATTTACTAGATCATCCTTATGAACCACTTGATGAAGAAGATCTTGTTAGTGTTGACCCAAATCATATAACCGGTACAAGTTCACACTTACCAGGACTGTTTGCTTCTTATCACGTTTATCCGTATTATCCAGACTTTCTAAACCATACACCGGGTTACTTAAGTTATACGGATCATCGTGGTGAACAAAACAGCTATGCAGGCTATCTAAATGACTTGAAACAGGCACACAACATGCCTGTACTTGTTGCAGAGTTTGGCGTTCCCGCTAGTCGGGGCAAAACGCATTCAAATCCATATGGATGGAATCAAGGTGGACTATCTGAAGAGGAGCAAGGGAACATTAACAAACACTTATACGAAGACATAACAAATCAAGATTACATGGGTGGATTGTTGTTCTCTTGGCAGGATGAGTGGTTCAAACGAACATGGAATACGATGGAGCTTGACGATCCTGATCGTAGACCTTATTGGTCAAATGTTCAAACAAATGAACAACGTTTTGGTTTGCTGAGTTTTGACCGTTTCAAAATTAATGTTGATGGTGAGCTTTCTGATTGGAAAGAGGCAAAAGAAGTAACAACTATTTCGGGCCAACAAAAAGGTATAGATACTATTCAGGTTACACAGGATGAAACGTATTTATATACTTCCGTTCAATTTGATTCAAATCAAATTGCTCAAGGGCTACCAGATAGCTATTTATTATTAAATACAATACCTAATCAAGGTAATAAAACAGTACCATTTGATCAAAATATAACCTTAGACAAGGGCATAGACTTCATCGTCCAACTTTCTGAAAATAAAGCAAACGTATTAGTAGATGGTTACTATGATGCTTTTGATGTTCAATACGGTAATGAACTTAATCAGGAAAGTACAGAAACACTAACTGTAAATAGTGGCAAGTATCACCCAATTCGTCTAGCCTTAAACAAACAAATGACAATACCGATTAAAGATGAGCTACTAGCTTTTGAATACTATGAAACGGGAGTTCTTACTGAAGGAACAGCTAATCCAACTCAAGACAATTATAATTCTTTGACAGATTATAATTTTAACGAAAAAAATGGAGTATTAGAAATTCGCATACCTTGGCTTTTACTTCATGTAAAAGATCCTAGTCAACGAAAAATATTAGGTGACATTCGAAAAGATGGGTTGGATAGTGAACAATTTATCGATGATATTTCCATTGGTTTTGTTAGCTACTTAAACAAAAATAAGCCCACGGTTCTAGCAGAAGAACAAAATACAGTGAGACCAACTTTATATTCGCATACATGGAATACTTGGGATTTGCCTAAATATAAAGAAAGATTAAAAAAATCCTACTACATTATGCAAGAAGCATTCACACCTAAATAAAGAAAAGCGAGCCTTTGCGCTCGCTTTTTCTTTATTCAGATATACCTTTTCTATCCATTTCTCCCCAAGAAGAAGATTTTTGAAAAGCTTGGATTATGCCTTCAAACCTCCAATACACCGTCATTGGCTTGTACCATAAGCTTTCTGTTAATGCATATAAAAATAAAACAATTAAGTTCTTTTTAGTCGGATAGCGGTTTACGCTCCATTCCTCAAGCAAAACCGCTGCCATTGATAAGAAAGAACCTAAAATAACAGATAATGAAAACATTAATAATGCAATTGGCAAATTAATCATCGAAAATAAAAGACCAAAAGGTACAATAAAATAACCGATTACTTCAATAATCACCCCAAACAACTCAAATATTAGATAGAATGGCATCGAGGCCATTCCTACTAAACCGTATTTTGGATTTCCTATCATATGTTTATGATTCCATAGTGATTCAAACAATCCTCTTTGCCATCTACTTCGTTGTCGTCTTAAGATTTTTGTGGAATAAGGAGCTTCCGTCCAGCAAACTGGATCTGGAACATAAATAATTTTCTTATCAGACTTTTGATCTTTAATTAATTGATGTAATTTCACAACTAATTCCATATCTTCGCCAACCGTGTCGGTTCTATATCCACCAGATTTAATAACCCATTCTTTATTGAATACACCAAATGCTCCAGAAATAATTAATAAAAGATTAAACTTACTTAGTCCATTGCGCCCAATTAAAAACGCTCGTAAATATTCAATTACTTGCATGATTACAAGCGGAGACTTTGGGAGTGCAATTTTCATAATCTCTCCACGCTTAATCACACAACCGTTCGCAATTCGAATACTGCCACCAGTAGCTATAACTTTTTCATTAGACTCTATGATAGGTTTCATTACTTTTAAAAATGCATTTCTATCTAACACGGAATCTCCATCTATCGAACAGAAATATGGATATTGAGATAGATTAATACCAGCATTTAATGCATCTGCTTTTCCTCCATTTTCTTTATCCACCAAATACACATTTGGATTTGTGCGTGATTGATAGACTTGTTTTATCGGTTTTGAAAGCAGACGTTTTCTTACAGGATAGTTAATTGGTTTCATACTAAACTTTTCAATTGTTAGCGGTAGTGTTCTGTCCTTACTACCATCATTCACAATAATGATTTCGTACTCTGGATAATTCATACTTAACAACGAACGAACACTGTTATATATACCTCTTTCTTCATTATATGCTGGAACTATAACAGTAAGTGGTTTGGTGTCATATGAAGTAAGATAATCTTGATACGGTTGCTGTTCATGCAACAAATAACTTTTCCTTAGTTGTTTTGCAGAAACTAAAAAAATAACAACATATATACTAATACTGAGCACCATATAAGCAATAGAAAGCCATACAAATACCGTAAATATATAGGATGTTACATTAAGAATTAAATCCAAACTTGATCACCTACTTCTAACCATTGAACAGCTAAATCACGAGCAAAACGATCTTGATGTGATTCCAAAATGTATTCTAATATAATATTCCCGTCAGAATAACTAGCTATTGCTTCACCAACCGCTTGCCTAACAAACCAATTAGAGTCAGTGACCATTTGAATTAACAATGACTTTAATCGCTGCTTTTGCATAATCATAGCTAATCTAGCAAACAAAACACGTTCTTGATAAAGTTCCGAACTAGAAAATTCTACAATCAAATTCACATCAGAAACCACTCCAAGATGATATAAAGCCTTCAGTGCACTTATTCTAATTTCATCTTGCTTATCATGAAGGGTCGCTTCGATAAAAGAAATCTTTGATAGTTCTTTCACCTCACCAATCCATTCCAAGATGGCTTTTTTAAAGTTCATAGGGAGTAACGAGAAAAAATTAATATACTGGAGGGAATAGGATTTATCGAAACGTTGCAACATATCTTTATAGATAAATTTAGGATGTTCTTCTTTATCAAGTACAGAGAAATTAAAGTAATCATAACTTTGATTGCTACTCAACACTCGCATCACTTGATACTTTTCACTTAGATCCTCATAATTATTTTGTCGATATCTTTTCATAAGTTCTTTCTCGAAATAAGTTATATTAAAATCCTCTATATAATACAATGCATTCATTCGAATCGATAGACGTCTATGTTTTAATTTTTCTTGATAATATTCTAATAAATAGGCTTGAACTAAGTTGTCTATTCTATCTTTTTCATTTTCTTTATTTACATAGCTATATAGTTGATATAATTGTTTTTCTAGCACTTCAAAATAAATACCTCTTTGTTTAAACAGAGTTCTCGGAATTATTTCTCCATTAAATACAAATGCTTTAACATAAGGATCCATAAACAAATTAATTTGCTTCATTTCATTTTCTTTCTTTGTTCTTCTATCTTTTACTATTAGCAAATAACTTAAGAACAACAACAATAAAAATAAAATAGAAACGTTTAAAAATATTAAAACGACTTTGCTTTGGAAATCCATAAACCCCATCCTACTCGCTTTTTTCCACACTGTTTCATTCTATCATAATTCAAAGATATGCTATTATCTACAACCAATTTTTACATTACTCCGGAAAACTTTCATGAAAATAATTGCATACAGTATATGCCCAATTAACCAATAGAAAATTGCCTCCATATCTAGAACTGACGGTGTTTCTTTTTTAGCTATAATTGTTAATGGAAAATAAGATAGTGAGGCTAATCCACTTAAAATGCAGACAATACTCCATTGTATTTTTATACTCGGATATGTCTTCATTCGTATTAAGACGACAAAAATCAATGATATTCCCCAGGAAATAGTCATATGTAATAACCACTCTAATATTAGTGGTATATCATTAATAACAAAATCCACATTCATAAGTAAGGTATAAACCCTATTACCAGTTATCCATTCAATTACAAATAAAAATATAGCTAAAATTAAACCTGCAACAGTTCCAGCAAATAAACTTTTAAATGCCACAATATTTGATTCCTCCAAAATTACTTAATTAATTGAAATTTCCCTATTCTTCTTTCGGTCAAACCCACTATTAATCTCACCATGTTTGTCTTGCACTACAGTAACAAGTACCATCATATTTAGTACAAAAAAAGAAAATTTCCAACTATAATTTTTCAAATATTTAAATCATTTTATAAAAAGTTAATGTTTCTTTTGTATTTAATACTTTTCTGCTATCATATAGCATATAAGCAAGAAATCTAGGAGGAAATATTGATGAGTGTTCATATTGAAGCTACACCAAACCCAAATGCAATGAAATTCACAACAGACTCACTGATTTTTGAAGGGAATAGTAGTATTTCGGTCATGCCCGGGCAAACTAGTGAACATAAAATACTTAATGACTTAATGGCGTTAGACGGTGTTGATAACGTATTCGGATTTCAAAACTTTATAACTGTGAATAAAAAAATGGATGTAGAATGGGAATCTTTGACTTCCCGTGTACAAGACGTACTAAACACCTATGGTTATTAAACCATAGGTGTTTTTTTTGATTATCCAGGAGATTAGAAAATTATCTTAGTGTAGATAACATGCAGAAATAGCTATGTCCAGTTCCTGCGTTTCCCCGAGTCAAACTAACATCTATGTGGTAAGCAATCTACCTGGGCATTTCTTCTTATAATACTAAATCTATAATTATGTTTTTTTACGTTGTTTAACTTTAACCTTTAATAATCTTAAACTGTTTAACGTCACTAATAAAGTTGCACCCATATCAGCAAAAATCGCTATCCACAATGTTAACCAACCAGGTATAACAAGGAGTAAAGCAATAGCTTTTATTGCCAGTGAAAAAGTGATATTTTGTTTTATTATCGTTAGAGCTTTTCTACTTAATTTTATTGTATATGGTAGCTTACTTAAATCATCTGACATTAGCGCAATATCAGCAGTTTCTAAGGCAGTATCAGTACCCGCTCCGCCCATAGCAACTCCAACTGTAGATGCAGCTAACGCAGGTGCATCATTTACCCCATCACCAACCATTGCGACACTAGTAAATTCTTCGCGTAGTTTTTTTATGAAATTCAGCTTTTGTTCTGGAAGCAAATCAGCTTGCACATCTGACACACCAACTTGTTTACCAATTGCTGTAGCCGTTTGGTAGTTATCGCCTGTAAGCATTATCGTTTTTTTAATACCAAGCTGGTGCAGTTTGCTAATAATATCTTTTGTCGATTCCCTTACTTGATCAGCTACGGCAATTATACTGATAATCTCATTGTCGGTCCCTAAAACCATCACTGTTTTTCCTTGTACTTGTAATTGTTTTATTTGTTCGTCTTTCTCTTTTGTTATACTATTTGGATTCAATTCTTGAAAAAGTACTGGGCTACCAACATAATACATTTCACTATCAATTTTTGCTCTTATTCCTTTACCCGTAATAGATTGAAAATCTGAAATAGAAATGTCTTCATAGTTCAACTTAAACGCGTCTGCCTTTTTTAATATCGCTGAGGCTAGTGGATGTTGTGAGCCTTTTTCAATTGCTGCTGTTATTGCTATCCATTCATCTTCATTACCACGGTAAGTGATTATATCAGTTACTACTGGAATTCCTTTCGTCAGAGTACCCGTTTTATCAAAAGCAATAACTTTTAAACTTCCCGCTTCCTCTAAATGAATCCCGCCTTTAATTAGAACTCCGCTTCTCGCAGCATTCCCAATTGCTGTTACTACCGCGATTGGTGTAGATACAACTAATGCACAGGGACAACCAACAACTAATACCGCTAAACCTTGATACACCCATTCTTGCCATATTCCTCCCAAAAATAGAGGTGGAATAATAGCAACAAGGAAAGCTAGTATAATAATAGCTGGTGTATAGTATTTTGCAAACTTATCAACAAACGCTTGCGAAGGTGCACGTTCAGCTTGCGCCTCTTCCACTAAATGAATAATCTTTGCTAATGTTGTATCTTCTACTCGTTTTGTTACCAATACATGTAACAAACCTTCTTCATTCAACGTTCCTGCAAACACCTCGTCGTCAGGTGCTTTGCTAACAGGCACACTTTCTCCTGTTATCGCAGCTTGGTTAATGGTAGATGTACCTTTTTGAACTATCCCATCCATAGCTAATTTCTTTCCAGGTTTGACAACCATAATATCATTAATTTGAATGGATTCCACATTAACTGTCATTTCTCTATTGTCACGAATTACAACTGCTTCTTTAGGAGCAATGTCCATCAGTGATTCAATGGACTGACGAGCTTTATCCATTGAATACCGCTCTAATGCCTCACTAATAGCAAACAAGATAACTACAGTTGCTGCCTCTCCCCATTCACCTATCACCATAGCCCCTAAAATCGCTATAGTCATTAACGTGTTCATATCAAAATTAAGTTTTGCTAAATTTTTTAAGCCCTTTATAAAAAGTGTATAACCACCTATTAGAATAGATAGAGTAAAACCAACTGTAGGTAGGACATTCTCTTCACCAAGTTGTTCACCCAAAAGCCAACTAATTAATAGTAACAAGGCAGATATATATACTTTAATATTTTGTTTTTGTTTCCAAAAAGATTCTTTTTTCTCTATTTTTTCTTTTTCGCCTCGTACTTTTAAATTTTCAAAAGAACCTGCTTTTTCAAGTTCTTCTTTCGTTGCATGACCAGTTATCGTTAATTTTGATGCACCAAAATTAACTTTTGCATCTGAAACACCTTCCAGGTGTTTAACGTTCGTCTCGAACGTTTTTGCGCACCCTGCTCAGGTGAATCCTTGAACTCGGTACGTTTGGGTCTCTTGATTGTTTTTGTTGTACTCAGGCATCCACTTTCACCTCTTTTCCAAAAGCTAAACCAATCTTAATTAACTGTTTTATATCTGGGTTATTTATCGAATAAAAAGCCAGTTTGCCTTGTTTGCGAAATTTCACAATTCCCTGTTTATGGAGTAACCGTAAATGATGGGAGGTATTTGCTACCGGTGCTCCTATAATATTAGCTAGATCACATACACATAACTCTTCTTCCTGACACAAAGCATAGGTGATTTTAGCCCTATTATCATCAGCAATTGCTTTAAATAATCGAGATACGCTAGATATATCAACATTTTCTATTTTATTTTGGACTTGATTCACTTTTTCTTGATTGTAACAATAAATCTCACAGGTATCCTTGCTTTTCAAAACTAACAACACCTTTCAATCAAATATATATTTGATTAAATATAGCATATAGTAATAAAACGCTTTAATCAAACATAAATTTGAATGATGAGTTAAAAAAAACCCTATAGATAGACATGTTCATCTACTCTATAGGGTCATTGTATGTTTTGTCTATGCTTACTGTTTACAAATCAGTTAACTTAATCTCTCCTAAAGAACCCAAAAATACCTGCAGTTTCAACGACATTGGTAAATGCCTGAGGATCAACCTCATTAATAATTCTTTCTAAGTCATACAATTCATATCTTGTAATAACTAGAATCATCATATCCTTATCTTCCTTCGTATAGGCACCTCGAGCAGGCAGAATCGTAATCCCTCTGACCATTGTATTATGAATTTCTTTTTGCAACTCATCTGCTTTGCGTGTAACAATCATTGCTGTTACTTTTTCATGTCTCGTGTGTAATCCGTCAATAACTCTTGTCGTAACATAGAAAGCCAATAATGTATAGAGAGCATTTTCCGGCTCATAAATAATACCTGCAAGAAGGATGATTATCCCGTTAATTAGCATTAGATAACCACCAATAGGTTTATCTTTTAAACGTGATAAAACCATTGCAACGATGTCAGAACCGCCAGTAGAAGCACCCCACTTTAATGTGATTCCTATACCAACGCCACCAATGACACCACCAAATACAGCATTTAACATGATATCGCCTGAAATTTCTATAATAGGTAATACGGCTAAAAATATAGTTGTAAACAGAACAGAGAGAAAACTATATATCGTAAACCCTCTACCAACTTTCAGCCAACCTAAAATCGCAACTGGAATATTTAAAATTAATAGTATAATACCTGTACTTATGCCTTGAATATTCAAAAGGTCAGCAAAGATACTAGATAATAATTGGGCAATACCTGTAAAACCACTTGCATATACGTTTGCTCCGATTAGGAAGAAGTTCAATGCAATCGCATTTAGCAAAGCTCCTAACATCACAACAATAATTCTTTTTGCTTCAAATAAAAACATAAAATCCCCCCTGTATAACTTCTAACAAATAATTTTCTATGTATGCTATTCTCTGTTTACATACCCGTCAATCTTACAGGGTAACCCCTTTAAAAGTAAAATAGCGAAAATATATTTTGACTATACGGTTCGCTACCAGTAAACTAAGAAGTGAATAGTCGGTGTAATGCATATATAACTTCCATTACTCTAATAGCTCATACATTATTTAATATTATTCACATCTTTTATTTATACATACGTTTCTTTAAACTACACATTATATAATTCTACCCTCGGAGGTGAATGATTTGACAGTTAAAATTATTGCAGATTCAGCAAGTGATTTATCAAAAAAAAGCTATGAGCAGTATGATATTGATATCGTATCATTAACTGTTCAATTGGATGAAAAAAACTATGAAGATGGGAAAACAATTTCAGCTAAAACAGTTTATGATTCAATGCGAGAAGGAAAATCACCTAAAACTTCACAAGTGACACCACAAGCTTTTAAAGATACTTTTGAAAAGTATGCTAAAAATGATCAAGCTTGTCTTTATCTTTCCTTTTCATCTGAACTTTCTGGAACATACCAATCAGCTAAGTTAGCAGAATCTGAACTAAAGGAAGATTATCCAAATTGGGACTTGCAAATAATCGACACAAAATGTGCTTCCCTAGGTTATGGATTAGTTGTTTTGCGCGCTGCTCAGTTAGCGCAAGAAGGTGCTAGTATGAAAGAAATTTCGGAAATTGCTACGTACCACGCAGAACACATGGAACATATCTTTACCGTTGATGACTTGGAATACTTGTTCCGAGGTGGTCGCGTAAGTAAAACTGCAGCATTTGTTGGAACGTTACTAAAAATAAAGCCTTTACTACATGTAGATAAAGGTAGATTAATACCATTGGAAAAAATCCGAGGTTCTAAAAAAGTGTTGAAACGAATGTTGGATGTTATGGAAGAAAGAGGACAAGACTTTACCAATCAACCAATAGGCATTAGTCACGGAGATGACTTAGAAAGAGCCGAACAATTAGCTAGTCTAATTAAGGAACAATTTGGTGCAACTAATATTCATATTGAGATGGTGGGCTCATCTATTGGTTCACATTCAGGTCCAGGAACTATTGCATTATTTTTCTTGAATCGAGATTATAAATAATTTAAACATCCACATATGAACAGAAAAAGAGAAAGGCACATACTGCCTTTCTCTTTTGTCATTTTCATTTAAAAAATAAGATCTTTTAACAAAAACCGGTCACAATTTCTATGATTTAATCTCATTTATTATGGGAAGTACTATTTACATAGTATTTATTTAATAATTTAGGAGGTTTTAAAATGTCTTCAAATAATAAAAAACAAGTTCTACCAAAACAACATCAAAATAAACAACCAGGTTATGAATATAAGATGGATCCATTACCAAAATATATCGATCCTAACTATAAAGGCAGTGAAAAACTACTTAATAAAGTAGCTGTAATTACTGGTGGAGATAGTGGAATAGGTAGAGCTGTCAGTATCTACTTTGCCAAAGAAGGTGCAGATGTTGCCATCATTTATTTCGATGAACATAAAGATGCTGAAGAAACTAAAAGTTTGGTTGAAAAAGAGGGACGTAAATGTATATTAATAAGTGGAGATGTAAGTGATCCCGATTTTTGTCATTCCTCCGTTGAGAATATTATCGGAGAGTTTAATAAGATTGATATTCTTGTTAATAATGCCGCGGTACAATATCCACAGAACGATATCTTGGATATTACTAACGAACAACTTGAAAAAACATTTAAAGTCAACATATTTTCCTTCTTCTATATGACTAAATCGGTATTACCACATATGAAACAAGGTAGCTCGATTATCAACACTTCCTCTATCACAGCATATAAAGGAAATGAATCATTAATTGATTACACTAGTACAAAAGGGGCCATAACTTCTTTCACTAGAGCTCTGTCCCAATCTTTAGTTAAAAAAGGGATTCGTGTAAATGGTGTTGCACCAGGACCAATTTGGACCCCACTAATTCCTGCTAGCTTTGATGAACAGCAAGTGTCAGAGTTTGGTTCAGATACACCTATGGGAAGACCAGGACAAACATATGAACTAGCACCGGCATATGTTTATTTAGCTAGTGGTGACTCTAGTTATGTTACCGGTCAAATGATTCATGTTAATGGCGGCATTGTGGTTAATGGATAGGTGTGACCTGTACTACGTTCTTGTTCAAAAACAAAACAAGGCTTATTGCTAAAAATAGATAAAGTCTGCACTAACTACCTTTAGTTATGATTTTCTTCTGAGTTAGCTGAAGCCGTGCCCGTGGAAAGCGGGGTATTCTGCCGGAACGGAGTATTACCACTCAAGACTCATTGCAATGGAAAAGAAGTTCACAAAATTTAAGAATACTTAGTGCAAACTTTATATTTCATTGCGAGATTCATAAGCAAAAAGTCTTGTGAAAAGATCAAAAAAAAGAAGTTACTATTTTTTCGTAACTTCTTCTCTTTTATTTGTTGATTGTCTATATTTAATTTTATACGGAATGATTACCCGCTTTGCTAACTCTTCTTTATTTTTCACTTTTTCAATTAGACATCTAGAAGCATGGACACCTAGTTCATAAATTTGTATGTCTACGGTCGTAAGTGGTGGCCTAGTAATTTCTGATAAGTAAACATTATTAAAACTTGTTATAGATACATCACGAGGAACATTTAACCCAAACTCTTCCAACATTGTAATAACACCTAAACTCATTAGGTCATCAGCAATAACTAACCCCGTTGGTGGGTTTTCCAAAGAAAATAAATGTTCAACCGCTTCTCTACCACCCGATTTCAAAAATTCAGTGTGAATTTTATACTCATCAGGACTTGGCAATCCAGCTTGCTTTATTGCAGATTCATAGCCAGACATTCTATCGACAGTAACAACTAAATCTGTCGAACCCCCAATAAATGCTATATTTTTATGACCAAGTTCAATTAAATGTTCAGTTATCTCCTTACTAGCCTTGAAATTATCATTATCCACATAAGTAATTTCATTTTCCTGATCATACGGTTTACCTACTACAACAAATGGAAATTTTCTTTCCAATAAAAAGTCAACAACTACATCATTCATCCGAGAATAAAGTAGGATAATTCCATCCACTCGATTACCATGAACCATCCGTTTTATTTCCTCAAATAATTCCTGCTCTGTTCCACCAGTTGAAACATATAACGAATATTCCATTTCATGGGCGACAGAACCAATACCTCGCAAAACCTCAGGAAAAAATGGGTTTTGCAATGCTTTATCAGCAGATGAGGGCATAACCACTCCAATAGCTTGTGTAGATCGAATTGCTAAATTTCTAGCATTCACATTAGGATGGTACCCTAATTCCTTCATCGCTTTACGAACTCTTTTTTTAGTTTCTAAACTAATGCGCGAATTATCGGCAATAACTCTAGAAACAGTAGAAGGAGCAACACCTGCTATCCTAGCTACATCTTTGATTGTAACTGCCATCGTTTTCACCCTTTGATTAATTGTTAGATGCTTTCAACTGGTAAAGTTTACAAGCCTACCAAATATATTATAAGCTAATCTACTAGAGAAATAAATACACCTTCAGTCAGATTTTCAATCTTTTTCTTGTTCACGAAAACACTTTTCTCTTGTAAATTATGCAGGTCCAACTTCATTTTATTTGAAGGTAATGGATAATTCCCTGTATGTTTTATAAGATTTATTTCCACATACTTGGATGTATTAATAATTTCAAACATTAAATACAAATATTCTTGATTTTCATAACTGAAAGTTTCACCATCATCTTCATAAAATGTGTGGATATAATTACTGTCTTTATCATGGGTGTATACATGAAGAATCAGTTCTTCTTGTTTCTCTTTTAGTGAAGATACAACTTTACCATGAGTAATAGCTGTACCATTCTTAATAAAAATCGGAAGTTGATCGAGATTAGCATGAATCAAGTGCGTTTGACTGCCATGATACGTTTGATTGGTTTCATAATCAACCCAATCCCCTTCAGGCAAATAAACTGCACGATCTGTAATTCCGGGATTCATAATAGGAGCAATGACAACATTATCTCCAATCATAAATTGGTCATTGAGATTATATGTTTTGACATCAAACGGAAATTCCATCATAAGTGGCCGCATGACTGGAAGGCCTTGACTACTAGCTATATAGAATAATGAATATAACTGGGGCATCCATTTATAACGTAATTGAATATACTTCTTCATGATTTGCTCATACTTTTCGCCAAACTGCCACGGTTCCTGATAAACAGTTCCTATTGCTGAATGATTTCTAAAATATGGCATGAATGCCCCAACTTGCGTCCATCGAGTAAGTAACTCCGCATTTGTATCATGGGCAAATCCACCAACGTCAGGACCAGTAAATGGAATACCTGATAATCCTAAATTCATACACATCGGTAACGACATTTGCAAATGCTCCCAAAAACTTCGGTTGTCTCCTGTCCAAACGGATGCGTAGCGTTGCACACCAGAATACCCAGCTCTAGTCAATAGAAATGGACGTTTACCGTTTAAAAGACTCTTCATTCCATCATATGTCGCTTGGCCCATCATTAATCCATATATATTATGAAGTGCTCGATGGGTATCTGGACTACCATCATTTCGATGAATTACATCTATGTCCATCGTTTTTGTTTCATTAAATACAGCTGGTTCATTCATATCATTCCAAATACCTTCTATTCCTAAATCACTATAAAATTTATGCTTATCTCCCCACCAGCTTCTCACCTTTTCATCCGTGAAATCTGGAAAAGCACTAATGCCAGGCCAAACTTCTCCAAAATAATGGTTTCCCTCTATATACTTACAAAAGTGATTTGCTAGTATGCCTTCTTTGTATATCGAATATTCCGGATCCTTTTTCACACCTGGATCAACGATAGGAACAATTCTAATTCCTAGTTCTATTAAATCATCTATTAGTTTTTTTGGATTTGGGAATCGGTCTTTGTCGAATGTGAATACGCGATATTCATCCATATAGTGGATATCAAGATAAATAGCATCGACAGGGATTTCTTTTTCAATGAACATTTTAACTAACTCTCGTACTTCAGCTTCTGTTTCGTAACTATACCTGGATTGATGATAGCCCAGTGACCACTTTGGAGGAATCGGCATTCTACCTGTAAGATAACTATATTGTTCTACAACATCTTTTGGCGTAGGACCGGCAAAAACGTAATAATCCAGTTGACCACCTTCAGCCTTAAATGAGTATTGATCTTGAAGTGACTTCATATCAAATGTAGTTCGGTATGAATTATCAAAGAAGATTCCGTGTGCTAATCCATCACGAAGTGTCATAAAATATGGGATTGATTCATACAAAGGATCGGTTTCCGGATTATGTGGTGCATAAACATCCGAATTCCACATTTGATAACGCTCACCTCGTTTATCAAGAAACCCTGTTTTCTCACCAAAGCCATAAAAGTGATTGTTTTCATCCATTTCTTTAAAACAAATCACTTCTCCATTTTCCTTTAAACCCATACCATATTTTCCCTCTTCAACTAATAAATTATTATTACAGTCTACAATCTTAATCCGAAAAGGACTTTTCTTAGCTTCAATGGTTAATTTCTTTGAATTAAGCTTTACTTTATCATCAGTTTCAGAATAAGTAAGATTAACATGATTTGGTTTCAC
Organism: Aquibacillus rhizosphaerae; assembly: GCF_030282825.1. Taxonomy (GTDB): domain Bacteria; phylum Bacillota; class Bacilli; order Bacillales; family Amphibacillaceae; genus Aquibacillus_C; species Aquibacillus_C rhizosphaerae. The sequence goes on along the minus strand of NZ_JASTZU010000063.1, from coordinate 148,740 downwards.
AACCACTGCCCTTGACGGGTAGGTTGTTGTTTGATTACTAGTTTGCATAGTTATCCGAACTATATCATCACGATAAAAAGCAATCGTCACACTACCCTTTTCGCAATGGAACAAAAAATAGTCATGTTTTTGCTCAACACTTTGTAACCTTCCGATATCAATATACGCTTGTTCATCCATAACCTGCTTTTTTCCAGGATGGATGGCAAAACTAGTATCTTCTAACATTCACTCTTCCTCCTATTCGCTATTTCACTATGGACACTTAATAATAAGTAGGATATGAACAGAAACAAAAGAATAGTCACTAATATGTTACTAATGCCTTTGTTTCTCCTTGACTTACTTAACCTTTTGTTGCACCCGCTGTCAAACCACCTATCAAGTATTTTTGTAATAGTAGAAACACAAGTGCTATTGGTACTGCAATTAAAATTGAACCTGCAGCAAACTGTGTAAAGTTTGTCGAGAACTGATCATTTATAAAGTTATATAATCCAAGAGCTAGCGTATATTTCTCTGGACTAGTTAAAACAATCTTTGGTAACAAAAAGTCCATAAATGGTGCCATGAAATTGAATAATGCAACAACAGCTAGAATAGGTTTTGCAAGTGGAAGTATAATCGTCCAAAAGATTCGCAAATGGCCTGCACCATCAATTTTTGCAGCTTCATCAAGTTCCTTAGGAATCGTATCTAGATAACCTTTAACTAGCCATGCATTAAATGGAATCTGTCCACCAAGGTAAATTAGGGTTAAACCCACTAAAGAATCATTCAAACCAATTGTCGTTAGTAAAATGTATAATGCGACCATTCCCATTAATACCGGAAACATTTGCAGTAATAAAAACATATATAAACCATATTTTCTACCTACAAATTTGAATCTTGAGAACGCATAAGCTATTAATGAAGTAAGTACAATTGAACCTAACGAGTTAGCAATTGCTACACCTAAACTATTTTTATACCAAGTTAAGTAATCACTATTAGGACTTGTAAATAACCATTTGTAATGTTCTAATGTGGGATTCTTAGGAAACAATTGTGTTACTAACATATTAGATCCAGGATTTATACTCATCATTACTGTCCATAACAAAGGATAAGCAATAACGATAAACATTAATAAGAAAAATAAATATATGAACGTTACTTCTATTTTTGATTTTGTTTTTTGTTTCATCGCCATTAGTAACGCCCCTCCTCTTTAAATGCTGCGGTTTTACGGAATTGGAAGAAAGCAAATATAGATATCATTAACCCCATAATTATCGTAATTGCGGCAGCCATATTATAGTTGTTCGTTTCAAAAGTAAGCTTATAAACCCATGAAATTAAAATATCAGTTCCACCAGCATTTTGTCCCCTAACTGCTGGGTCACCTTCATTAAATAGATAAATAATGTTAAAGTTATTGAAATTCTGAGCGTATTGCATAATTAATAATGGTGCTGTCGCAAATAGAAGATGTGGCATTGTAATAAATTTTAACTTTTGCCACCTTGTACCTCCATCTACATCAGCTGCTTCGTACATGTCTGCTGGTACACTTTGCAAAACACCTGTAAATAGAGCAAAAACAAATGGGAATCCAAGCCATGTTTGAATCATAATAATTGCAACTTTTGCCCAAAATGGATCTGACAACCAAGGAATAATCAAATTAAATTGACTCAGAATATCTCGATTTATTGCACCAAAGGTTGGATTAAATAATGCTGAAAAAATTAGTATCGAAACAAATGCCGGTACAGCCCAAGGTAGTATAAGTACGGTACGAATAGTCCTTTTAAACTTGATTCGCTTGTCATTTACCAACAGAGCTAAAAATAAACCAAGAACAATTTGCAAGGTTGTTGCAACAACTGTCCAAACAATAGTCCAAGTAAATACATTAATAAAAGTATTTTTCCAAATATCTAAGCTAAATAAATCTATGAAATTATCAAATCCAACCCAACTCAATAAATTTCTAGGAGGTGCGTTGTATTGGGTATAATCAGTAAAAGCTATACCAATCATAAATGCCAGAGGTAATACTACGATAAAAATTAACATAATTAATCCAGGTAAAATCATGAAATAAGGAAAACCATCATTATAAAAATTAGTAAAGCCTTTTAAAAGACCTGGATTCGGCTTTCCATTCTCTTTCGCTACCGCATCGCTTCTCGCATCTTTTATATTGAATAGATAAATCGCTATACCAAATAACAACACGATAACAGAAATTAAACCTTGAATTAGCAGTTGTACAGAATGATGTTCTCTAGGGATTGTTCCAAGTGTAAACAATCCCCAGATACCAATATCTAAAAAGTCCCAAGTAGTTATTAGGAAAGATGTGGCAATAATAAAAAGAAATATTCCTTTTAAAAAGCGTCTATTGTACATCTGACCTAGACCTGGAACAATAATGGATAATAAAGTAGCTAGATTTCTAGGGCGTTTCAAACTATATTTACTACTATCATTTGATGAAGCCATTTTTTGTTCCTCCTCTTATATAGATAGAAAATGATATATGGAAAGTTTATCACTTTCCATATATCATTTTATTAATTATTTATTGAGCACCAGACGCTGCAATATTGTCAGAAATTTGTTGAACAGCTTCATCTAATACTTCTTCTACGGGTTCACCTTTTGAGAAAAATGTTGCTGCTTCATTAATTGGATCCCAAATTTGTTGAACTGCTGGAACACCCGGCATCGCTTGACCATAACTAGCTTGTTCAGCAAATGGTTGATAAATTGGGTCATCTGCAATAGCAGGATCTGAAGCTGCTTCAATATGTGCAGGAATTTCACCAGCAACATCATAATATAACATTGAATTTTCAGCATTCGTAATATAAGTCATCAAATCTGTAGCCCACTCTTTGTTTTCAGAGTAATAAGAGAGTAAATAACCCTTTACGCCAACAGCTGATGGTTGCGGGTCTCCATCTTCATTTACTGGAAGTGTTGCAACTCCTAAATCATCACCTAACGCATCTTGGTACTCTCTGACCATCCATGGTCCATTAATAACGGCAGTCACTTTTCCTTCTTTAAATAAACCATTCATTATGTCTGGAGTTAAATCCTGTGGAATGTATCCGTTTTCGAACCACGACTGAATCATTTTCCCTGCTTCAACAGCGCCTTCGTTATTTAAACCTATATCATTTATATCATAGTTGCCATTTTCATTTGCAAAAATATACGCGCCTCTATCAATATAAAAAGGATAAGTAAAATAGAAGTTTGCTGCTTCCATTAAGAATCCAAATTTATCTTCTCCAGTATTTGTATCCTCTTCTGCAATTGTCATTAATTCTTCCATTGTTGCTGGTGCTTCATCAATAAGAGCTTTGTTGTACATCAATGCGTATGTTTCTGTTACCGCTGGTGCAGCATAATATTTACCCTCAATAGTAAAAGCGTCTAATGCAGTTTGTGTATATTGTGATTCACTATCACCTAAGTCAACAGCGTCAACTAAACCACGCATCGCTAAATCTCCAACCCGGTCGTGTGGTTGGAAAATGACGTCCGGTCCATTTCCAGCAGGACCCTCAACATCTAATTTTTCGACCTGATCTAACATGTTAATCGGAATTAATTCTACCGCAATACCTGTTTCTTCTGTATATTTATCAGTAATTTGCGTAACCGCCTCTTCTTGTTTCTCTTCAGCATTTACCCATACGGTTAATTTTTCAGGCTTTTCTGGCATTTCAGCTTCTCCGCCACTATCATTTCCATCTGTGTCTGTCTCTGTTCCGCTTTCTGTATCTGTCGGTTCAGATTCTTCTGGACCACAAGCAGCCAAAAGACCTATAATTAAAATTAAACCAAGTAGTGTTCCCAACCATTTTTTCATGTAATTAACCCTCCCAAGTTTTTAAATGTTCGACATGCGTCTTATCTGTGAAAACGATTGCGCATTTCTTGATTTTTATTATACATACCCTCCAATTGTTTGACAACCCTATTTTTTATCTTTTTTTTAAAATCATTAATTTAATGTAAATATCATCATATAAAGATGGTTAACGCTTTCAATATTCTTTCTTTTTTATTATAATTGTATTAAATGATTAGTTGGTTTATATTGTAACAAGTGAATTTTAAAACATGAATCGCTCATAACAAATCTCGTTTATGCGCAACCGTTTGTTCAAGGAGGAGAACTAATGATAAAAGAATCTATCTATCATCGTCCCAAAGATAATTTTGCATCTGCCTATGACAAGGAGACATTGCACATACTGTTACAAACTAAAAAAGGAGACCTTGCTAGTGTTGAGCTAATTCACGGAGATCCTTATCAATGGAAGCAGGATAAATGGATCAATCAACATAGCAGTATGAACAAAACAGGTAGCTCTCTATTATATGACTATTGGTTTATTGCTATTAAGCCCCCGTATCGCCGAATGCGTTATGGCTTTCAATGTACAGATCAGCACGATTACACATGTACGTACACGGAAAGAGGCTTTTATGAAAAAGAACCTAACGATGTAAGTTTTTATTTTAATTTTCCGTTTCTTCACGAAATAGACATATTCACAGCTCCTAATTGGGTAAAAGATACAGTTTGGTATCAAATATTCCCTGAAAGGTTTGCGAATGGAGATAAATCTCTGAATCCAGAAAATACATTAGCATGGGAAAGTATATCTCCTTCTGCTACAGATATGTTTGGAGGCGACTTTCAAGGAGTTATCAATCATTTAGACCACTTAGAAGAACTCGGTATTAATGGTATTTACTTTACACCAATTTTCAAAGCCTATTCAAACCACAAATACGATACGATTGATTACATGGAGGTTGACCCACAATTTGGGGACAAACAAACATTTAGAAGGTTAGTCAAAGAATGTCATCACCGCGGTATTCGTGTAATGCTTGATGCAGTATTTAACCATAGTGGTTATTATTGGCCACCATTTCAAGATGTGCTTAACAAGCAAGAGAAGTCTGTTTATAAGAACTGGTTTCACATATGGAACTTCCCTGTTCAAACGGATGGAACACCAAATTACGACACCTTTGGATTTGTGTCTTCAATGCCTAAACTAAACACTACAAATCCAGAGGTGAAACAATATTTATTAGATGTTGCTCGTTATTGGATTGAAGAGTTTGATATCGATGGTTGGAGGTTAGATGTTGCCAACGAAGTTGACCACACATTCTGGAGAGAGTTTAGAAAGATAGTTAAAGCAGTCAAACCTGACGTATATATACTTGGGGAGATTTGGCACGATTCAATGCCCTGGCTAGAAGGAGATCAATTTGATGCGGTTATGAATTATCCGTTCACAAATGGAGCTATAGATTTTTTTGCAAAACGAACAATAACTGCAGAAGCATTTGCGGCTAGCATTACTAACGTATTGCATATGTACCCTACAAATGTAAATGAAGTTACTTTTAACTTACTTGATAGTCATGATACACCAAGGATTTTAACGCTTGCGAAAGATAATAAACAGCTTGTCAAACTATTATATTTATTTCAACTTTCTTTTGTCGGAACTCCTTGTATTTACTATGGAGATGAAATAGGCATGAGCGGGGATCAAGACCCAGATTGTCGTAAATGTATGGAATGGGATAAAAGCAACCAGGACAGAGATTTATTTGCATTTGTAAAAAAACTAATCCAATTAAGAAATGAATTACCTGTGTTTGGGAATAAAGGTGCTTTTCGTTTCTTACAATTTGATAATAAGAAAAATACTGTTGTCTATGAAAAGGTTACCAGTCACCAACAACTCTTATTTGTAATAAACAATAGCGATATTGCGCTTCAGATCGATGTCGACTCTCTATCTGAACAGACATGTTTTGAATTATTTACGAACAAACAAGTGCACTTTAATAAAAAAGCAACGATTCAAATAGAAGCCTATGGATATCGTTGTTACCAAATTAAGTGAAATTAGGAGGATACATAGAATGAATAAAGCATGGTGGAAAGAAAGTGTTGTTTATCAAATCTACCCACGTAGTTTCAATGATAGTAACAATGATGGTATTGGTGATATTCTTGGAATTATAGAAAAGCTTGATTATTTAAAAGACCTAGGTATTGATGTAATCTGGCTTTCACCAGTCTACGAATCTCCGAATGATGATAATGGCTATGACATTAGTAATTATCAGGCAATTATGGCTGAGTTTGGAACAATGGCAGATTGGAATCAACTTTTAAAAGAAATACATCGTCGTGACATGAAATTGATGATGGACTTAGTCATCAATCATTCTTCTGATGAGCATTCATGGTTTGTGGAATCAAGAAAATCAAAAGAAAACGCCTATCGCGATTATTATATCTGGCGCCCTGGCAAAGATGGTTACGAACCTAATAATTGGGAATCAGCTTTTAGTGGTTCTGCTTGGCAATATAATAAAGAAACAGATGACTATTTCCTTCATCTTTTTTCTAAAAAACAGCCTGATTTGAATTGGGAAAACACTACTTTACGAAAAGAAATTTATTCTATGATTACATGGTGGTTAGATAAAGGCGTTGATGGTTTACGAATGGATGTTATTAACTTTATCTCCAAGGATACTAATTTTCCAGATGGAGAAAACCCTGAAGGGAAAAAGTATGTTTCGGGGGCAAAATACTTTATGAATGGTCCTAAAATCCATGATTACTTACAAGAAATGAATAAAAACGTATTATCGAAGTACGACGTCATGACAGTAGGAGAAATGCCCGGTGCAACACCTGAGGAAGCTGTACTTTATACTGGCGAAAGACGTGATGAATTAAATATGGTATTTCATTTCGAGCACATGGACATCGACTCGGGTTTTGGAGGGAAATGGGATGTAAAACCATGGTCACTCATCACATTAAAAGAAATATTATCTAAATGGCAATATAAATTGGAGCATGATGGATGGAATAGTTTATATTGGAATAATCATGACCAACCCCGTGTTGTGTCGAGATTTGGTCATGATGATGAATATAGGAATAAATCAGCAAAAATGCTAGCTACTACCTTGCATATGATGAAAGGTACTCCTTATATTTATCAAGGTGAGGAAATTGGGATGACTAATGTTCGTTTTTCAACTATCAGTAAGTACAGAGATATCGAAACACTAAACGCATATAAAGAAAAAGTTACAGAAGGTTGGCCTGTGGATAAAATTATGCAAGCTATCCATATTAAATCTAGGGATAATGCACGAACACCGATGCAATGGGATACTACAACAAACGCTGGTTTTACCGAGGGGGAACCATGGATTCAAGTAAACCCGAATTATACTGATATTAATGTCAAACAAGCTATCCAGGATTCTAATTCCATTTTTCACTATTACAAACAATTGATTCAACTCCGAAAGAAATATGACATTATTGTGTACGGCGCATATGACTTACTATTAGAAGACAATCAAGATATCTTTGCTTATACACGTCAGCTAGGTAGTGAAAAGCTTTTGATTATTAGTAATTTCACAGAAAAACAAGTTGCCTTTTCTACACCTATAGATGTAAAGTTATATCGTACTCATAAATTATTAATAAGTAATTATGAAGCAACAGATGAATTAGAAGATATCTCACTTCAACCGTATGAAACACGTGTTTACTACTTTAGCAAATAACATGATTGATTATGGATGTAAGCGTTGGATTTTATAGCTCCTTCTATTCATTGTCTGCTTTAGGAGGAGAATGATCATCAATGGGAGAGTCAAAACAACAAAAGTTAACTCTATTTGCATTAACTTGGCCAATATTTATTGAAATAATGCTTCATATGTTGATGGGGAATGCTGATACACTTATGTTAAGCCAATATTCCGATCATGCAGTAGCTGCTGTTGGTGTAGCCAATCAAATTATCTCTGTTATAATCGTCATGTTTGGATTTGTCGCAGCTGGCGCATCAATTCTTGTTGCTCAAAACCTTGGGGCTAATCAACCAACAACCGCTGGGAGGATAGCTGTAACTTCTATCAGTCTTAATCTGTGGTTTTCATTGTTCTTGAGCATTGGCTTATACCTATTCAGCGAAAATATTCTTGTCATGATGGACCTTCCAAATGAAATAATGGGAGAAGCAAACACATATATGGCAATTGTAGGTGGATTCATCTTTGTTCAAGCTCTAATCATGACCGTAGCTGCTATTTTAAGAAGTTATGGATTTACCAAAGATACGATGTATGTAACGATTGCCATGAATATTGTAAATGTTGTGGGAAATTATTTTGTTATCTTTGGCCCCTTTGGATTTCCGATTCTTGGTGTTGAAGGAGTAGCTTACTCAACCATGATTAGTAGATTTCTAGGTTTCGTTGCCCTACTTCTCATTTTAATAAAAAGAAGTAATAAACAATTACCATTCACTTCGTTCTTTAAATACAAAAAAGAACACGTTAAAGATTTGCTAGGTATTGGAGTTCCTTCAGCTGGAGAACAGCTTTCCTATAACGGTAGCCAAATGGTCATAACGTATTTTATCGCTCAGCTTGGCACTGTTGCTTTAACAACAAAAGTCTATGTACAAAACATTATGATGTTTATTCTTCTGTTTTCAATCGCTATTGGCCAGGGTTCTCAAATACTAATTGGTCACATGATAGGTGCTGGTGAAGTAGAGAAAGCCTATAAACGGTGTATAAAAAGTCTACAAATATCTATTATAATAAGTACTGTTGCTGCTGTTATAGTCTACTTTTCAAGCGACTTTTTGTTAGGTATTTTTACAGAGGATACAACCATAATTGAAAAAGGCGCTTTGCTTCTACTGGTTACAATTATATTGGAGCCTGGTCGAGCCTTTAATCTAGTGGTGATAAATTGTTTACGAGCTACTGGGGATGTAAAATTCCCTGTGTTTGTGGGTATTTTATCGATGTGGGGTGTAAGTGTAACATTCGCTTGGTTTTTTGGAATTGTACTAGACCTAGGACTTATCGGTGTTTGGATTGGATTTATCGCTGACGAATGGTTACGTGGCATCATTATGTTACACAGGTGGAGATCCAAAGTATGGATACGAAAAGCCTTTGTTAAAAAGGAAAAATCTACAGTCTAATAGAAGAAAACCCATGGCGTCAATACATGACATCATGGGTTTCTTTCTGTTAATCGTTATAGTCTTTCTTGAATAATACTTCTTTAGGTAATTCAGTTCCCCTTGTACCCCGGACATCAATCTCATCACTTTCGGAGGGATAAAAGACCAAGTAACTACTTGATGTTAATTCAGTTAGCTTACCAGGTAGAACTTCTAATTCTGGTTTCCAAGCAATTGTACCTTTCCTAGCACTCATTATTATAATTAAATCATCTTTCCTAACCTTACCCATATAATCAGAAAATAAAGAGTCAATTGTGTTTATCTGAAAAAAGTCTGTTTTAACGGAAGGTTTTACTTTCTCGTAAACATCTCTATATTCTTCTATTGAATTTTTTATAATTACACAATGAATACTAGCACTTAATTGAATAGCAATCCCTTTAATGATAGCTAATGCATTATGAAATCCCGGCTTGCTAATTATATATTTTGGAAGAACTAATATAATGCGATCCGTTGTGTTTAATGGATTAACTAATTTCGCGACTATAATTCGCTGATTTGTATGGTCTAAAAAATTATCTATTATACCACCAAATAGTTTTTGACTAACTGATTTCTTCCCATTCCAACCAACGATTGTAGTTGTTATTCTTTCTTCTATTACAGCTCTTTCTAGTCCTCTACCAATATTTTCATCGACGCGTGTTAACAAGCGAATTGGGACTTCAGCTCCAGATGCATACATAACCGTATGCCCCAACATTTTCTCCGCTTCAGCAACTTGTCTATCAGCCTTTTTTATTGCTTTTGGAACAACTGTAAGAGGATATATGGGTTCTTCGGTTCCCTTTGCTTTTCTAATTATAAATCCAAGATCCAATAATGACTCCATTGTATTTGGATTTGCTAATGGAATAAGAATCCGCTCCGGTTTTTTTTCAACTTTTTTAGACTCAAGGTTTCCTTGTACAGCAAGTTTCCTAGCGTACTTTTCCGTGAAATATGGACCCAGAACACAAGTTACTAGTATCATTACAATTACAGCATTAACTGTTTCCTGATTTAACAAACCAATCTCATAACCTACTAATGTGGACGCTAACGTAGCAGCAGCTTGCGAAATGGAAAGTCCAAAAACAAGCTTATTTTCTGTACTTGAATAATTATATATTTTACTTGTAATCCAACCTGAAAATGCTTTTCCAAAAACAACTGAAATTAAAATTAACAAGGTAACTATCCATGCACTTGGATTGGAAATAAGCACTCTTAAATCCATCAGCATACCTACAGATAAAAGGAAAAATGGAATGAATAGAGCATTTGCAGAAAACCTTAGCCTGTTCATTAAAGGACCATGGTCAATTATATACCGGTTCAAGGATAACCCCGCCAAAAAGGCTCCAATAATTGGTTGCAGTCCAGCAAAAAGAGCTAAAGCTCCTGAGGTAAACAAAATTACTAGGACATAATTAAATTCAAAGGTGCCATCGTTATTTGAATTTTTAAAGAACCATTTAGACAATAATGGAGTTCCGAATAATATTACAATTGTAAAAATTAGTGTTGATACAATTAATTTTAACCAAAAACTAAAATTCACTTCCCCTTCAGAAGTACCTGTTATGACAGCTAGAACCAACATAGCCAGGGTATCGGTAACAAGTGTTCCTCCAATAGCAGTCGTGACTGCCTTATTTTTTGAAACGCCTAACCTACTAGCTATAGGATAGCCTAATAAAGTATGCGAACCAATAATTGAACCAATCAAAATAGAGGCAGCCCAACTAAAGCCTAAACTTAAACCGATTACAGTACCAATAACCAATGGGATGTTAAACGATAGTAGGCCAAATAAAAGACTTCGATTGCGGTACTTTTTAAAACCTTCCATATCTAGTTCCAGACCAGCAATAAAAATAATAAATAGTAACCCTACTGTTCCTAACAATTCAATCGTACTTCCACGTTGTAATATGTGTAATCCATTTGGACCTACAATAATTCCCGCAATAATCGGTCCAATGATTGCTGGCAAACGGAATTTTTTCATCATTAGTGGAAAAACAAGAAAAATAATAACTGTCAATCCAAAAATAAGAACCGGATCACTTAAAGGAAAATCCAAACTACCCACCCCTTCTCAAAAGCAACAATACTGATTGTATAGCTTCTTGTCTAACAATTATTTTTCTTGCTTTTTGGACTTTCTACTTAGAATCACTACACTAGTGACAAATCCACCCAACACTAGTACAACAAAGGAAACGAATAGCCAATTAATACCTGTATCTTCTTCTATCATAAATATATCAGCAGTTTCTCGCTCCAGCGCTATTTTGAATACCCCATCCTGTTGTTTTCTAACAATATTATCCTGCAGTAGACCTGTAAGTTGCATGCCTTCCGGAACATCACTTAGTGTTATCGTTTTTGTTTCTGTATCATTATTTATTGCAACATAAATGGTCTCACCTTCAAAAGTTCGCTTAAACATAGTCATTCCATCGTTATTTTCAACTAACTCTATATCTCCTTTTGTTATGGCAGGAAATTGTTTACGGATAGCTGCCAACTGTTCCATGTAGTTTTTCAATTCTTCATCGCCACTATTAAGCTGTGCCATCCGATGGTCAGGCGCGTCCATTCCATTGTCCATCGTAGTTTCTGAACCTTGGTAAATAATTGGTGTTCCAGGAATCGTATAAAGATAAGTTAAAGCTAACTTCCATCTAGTCAAAGGATTTTCACCTTGCTTAACGGCTTCCCTTGTAAACCTCGGAGTCACAAGACTATCCATATACAAACCCCGCTGATTATTTTGGCCGTCCCAGAACTCAACTAAAGGTTCTAGTGAATTACCTGACTTACTGAAAACTGTTGACATCACTTGACTTACCTCATGATTTATAACCATTTCGTTAGAAGCTACTGCATGATCAATCACCATCTGATCACTTGTGTCCGTGAACACAATTAAATTAGAATCTTGTGATTTGATGTATGTAGCAAAATCACTGATAAATTGATTTGGTGTTGATGAATCAATATACAACCGGTATCCATCTACATCTGTTTGATTAATCCAATAAGAAGCTGACTCCATAAAGTAATCACTTACCACCGGTTTGTCCAATGCTGGAGTTGGTAAAGCATCACCCCAGATTAAGTCTTTATTATCCTCTATCCAAGTTGGATTCGAAGTTAGCCAGCTATGCTCTTCACTAACATGCGTAACGACGAAATCTAAGATCACCTTCAGATCTCGATCACGTGCCTGACGCACTAACTCACGCACATCCTCCATCGTTCCAAACTGTTCATTTATTTTCTGAAAATCATCAATTAAAAATCCGTGGTAACCTTTTGGGTCATTACTCATGATTGGACTTAAATTAATGGTAGTAAATCCAAGTTCCTTGATATAATCCAATCTATTTATAATCCCTTGGATATCTCCACCATGAAAAGAACTCGCATCATTAATATCTATGTTATAGTCGTTTTCCGAATCTCCGTTAACAAATCGATCAACTAATATGTAATAAACTGTTTCATCCTTCCAATTACTATCCTCATCTGCATACACACTTGTGGTAAGTCCTAAAAATACCAATAAACTTAAAATCAACGTTATATTTTTTTTCATTTTAATCCTCCAAAAAGAATACCTTTAATATGAGCTTCGTTTCTATTATTAACTTAATAAAAGCTTACCATTAAAAGCGTGTGATTTTCACTAGAAAATCACACGCTAAAAAGTTAATGTTCAATTATAATATCATATTTTCTGAGCCAATGATCGATTTGACCTAAATGAGCAAGTAATTGTGGTCCTGTCATTAATTGACCAAACCATGGTGCTTCTATTTCTTTTCCTTCTGTTTCGACTAACTTGCGAACTGCGTCTTTATCAAAAATTTCAAAAAGACGCGCTCTTGGATCATCTAAGATTTCATTTACCCATTCAATTACAGCATTTTTATATTCAGGATTATGCGTCTTTGGATAGGGGCTTTTCTTTCTATATAAAATTTCATCAGGTAATAACCCTTCTAACGCTTTTCTTAGAATACCTTTTTCTCTGCCTTTATATGTTTTCATCTCCCATGGAACATTCCACACATATTCAACAAGTCGGTGATCACTGAACGGCACGCGCGCTTCAAAGCTAGCACCCATACTCATACGATCTTTTCGATCTAATAATGTTGGCATAAACCAATGCATATTCAAATAAAACATTTTCCTACGATGTCTTTCCATCTCACTATCCCCTTCAAATTCAGGAGTTTCATCAATTGTTTCTTGATATCTTTTGAGCATATAATCTCGTAAATTTAATTTTTTTTGCCATTCATCATTTAATAATGATTTTCTCACATCAGCTGAACGAATCCAAGGGAATCCTTCCCGTTTTAAATCTTCTTCTCGGTAAAACCAAGGGTATCCTCCAAAAATTTCATCCGCACACTCTCCAGACAAGGCTACTGTTACTTCCTCTTTTGTTTGTCTACAAAACCACAGCAAGGAAGAATCGACATCTGCCATCCCAGGTAGATCTCGTAGTTCTACAGCCTCTTTCAGCATATCAGCTAACTTTTTATTATCAATTACAAAATTATGGTGTTCGGTATTATGCGCTTCTACGACAGTTCCAATAAAATCCTGATCACTATTCGGTTGGAAATCACTTTTTTCAAAGTACTTATCGTTGTCCTCATAATCAATCGAAAATGTTTTCAGTTGATCCTTTTTATGTCTCTTTAAATAATTCGATGCGATAGCAGTAATCGCACTTGAATCTACTCCTCCTGATAAAAAAGTACCTAAAGGGACATCAGATATTAATTGACGTTCAACAGCATCCGTTAATAGATATCGGATGGTATCAGCTGTTTCTTCGACATCATCCGTATGTGCTGTACTCGTAACATTCCAATATCGTTTTGTACGGAAACCATTCTTATCAAAAATACCAATATGACCTGCACGCAATTCATTAACACCTTTAAACACACCATGACCCGGTGTACGTGATGGCCCTAAAGCTAGAATTTCACTAAGGCCTTCTTGATCTAATATCGGCTCAATTTCATCATGTGCGATTAACCCCTTTAGCTCCGATGCAAAAAGAAGTCCACCATCTTTTTCTGTATAAAATAAAGGCTTCACACCTAAGCGATCCCTTGCTAAAAATAATTGTTCATTCTTAGCATCCCATATACTAAAGGCAAAAATACCATTCAATTTATCAACACACGCTCCTCCCCATTCGATATAGCTTTTTAATAACACTTCCGTATCCGAATGGGAATTAAATATCCAACCCTTATTAAGTAGTGATTTTCTAATGTCTTCTGTATTGTATAGCTCGCCATTATAAACGAGAACATAGTTTGAGTCGTTTTTTTTACACTCCATTGGTTGCTTTCCACCATCTGGATCGACAACGATAAGGCGTTGATGTCCAAAGGCCACATGATCAGAAATCCATTCATTATGCTGATCCGGCCCTCGATGTTGAATTGCATTTGCCATTTTCCTTACGTTATCTATTTCCTGAGATAAATCTCGCTTAAAATCAATCCAACCTGTAATACCACACATATTATAATCAACACCCTTTCCTAACTTGTTCGTCACTGTACATATATATGACAAAAGTGCCTAGAGTGTGAAAGCAATGATATGATATTGTTTTCTAAAAAATTATATATTGCTAACGGAGTCAATTTCATAATTACCTTATTCAGTCATCTAAGACAATATATAGTTTGGAAATGGTTTTATCCAACTATATATTGTTGTAAGTGACGACAATATTGGTATTATAAAATTGATTAAACTAACAATCTATAACTTTTATCTCGTTTCTTACAATACTTTATTAGGTTGGTGGTGACCTAGCTAGCTCTACTTTCAGCGTAACAATGTAGTTACGTTGACTACGCAGTTTAAAAAACAAAATAACTTTTATAAAAATAACCCTCTAACATTTTTTGTTAGAGGGTTTACTTTGTTCATTAGCTCATTGGTAACAGTCCACCTGGTAATCGCCCAAATCCTAATACTAATACTAGAACTAAAGATATTGCCAGTTGAATCCAAAAGCTTTTTGTTGGTTTGTCTTTTGTCATTTTAACTAATATCATTTCTAATGAAGCAATTACCCAAATACCTGCTAAACTTTTTACAATTACTTCAGGTATAAAACTAGTACCAAGATACTCCGTAAATAAAGAGCCGCCTGAGTATAGAATCAACAAATAATCTAACCTTAGAATCATATGAAGAATTTTACCTGCTTTATTCCCTTTTTTATAAAACATTCTCGCTACAAAAAATAAGATTAACGCTAAAACCCATGCCGTAATATGTAAGTGTACCATAAATTATCTCCTCCTAATTAAAGGTCAAGCATATCATATCATTTTTTAATGTTAATTTCATATATTAAAGCTTAGAATACCCGCTCCTTGGTTATGAGCGGGGTTTTTAGTTGTTATTCAATACCAACAATTTTTTTCTGACCCCATGGCGCTATGGCGACAGTCACACTCATCTGTCCACTTTGTTCAAACTTCCCACCTGTATTATCCTCTATATAATAGCGACCAAGTCCATAATCAACATAATGTACTTTTGTCGTGGAGTCATAATAGTCAACTTTAGCTTTCATTATTACTTGTTCGTTCGTCGTACCCATCTTTTCTGAAGATGCCTTGGCTACTTGATAGTTACTCTCTGTCCCTTTTTCTAGTAGCACATAAATAGTCTCTCCATATTCTGGATCCTTTTCAGCATCCCATTTTGCGTCCGGTATTTCTTCAATTTGATAGCGTAACGTTACGTAATCTCCATAAAAAATATCTTGAGGATCTACTGGCAACGTTTCGAGCTTTATCGTCTCCCCAAAATAATCAATAAGATAGAACGATACAGCTAAACCAATTAAAAATAAACATTGTAAGCCGATGGTTAAATAAAAAAGGATTCGCTTCATTTCCCGTCTCCTCCTTGGACCTCGTTTTTCACTGTTCTCCTTTTCTTTTCCAAGAAGTAACTAAGAACAAACAGTAATGCACCGCCAACAAAGAAAAATAACGACTTATCCAGAAAAGCCCAAGCAAGGTGGACGTAAGCAATTAAAGTACTTATTAAAAATGTAATGGTTCCATTCGTTACTCTTGCATGATCCTCCTCTTTATAACCTAAAAGTAACAATCCTAAAGAGAAAGCAAATAGGCACAGCATTGAAAACATGTCTCCAAAAGTTACGTAAAAAACAGGTAAAAATAACACCAAGTCAATCAATTGCCATGATTGTTTTTTTACTATTTTTAATACAATTGTAATGACAAATATGCTCAACCAAATAAACATGAAACTCACACTTTTATCGATATTTTCATAGAAGTATGAATTACTTAATAAAAACACTTCAATAATACTTAATAAAAATACTGAGATGACACTAACTGATTTAAAAGGTAATCTTATGTCTTGCTTACCAACTACATCACCAATTACATATAGAACTAGAAAATAAATTAGTAACCAATAATAACCCTGGCCCGTGGAAAAGGTTAAAACAAGTACATGAATGACAAAGCTAACTGAAAATAAATAACCGTATAAACCTCTAGCTTGATGATAAGTGTAATGACCAAATGCTAATACAAAAATTACAAATAACACTATATAAAATGAACCATAAACCCATGCACTATAAAGCTGACCAACCGTAGTAATCGTCATTGCGATAACAAATAGGGAAGGATGTTGATACAATATAAATAAAGCAATTGCAGCAATTGCCCATATTAAAAATGGAATTGCTTGAAAATACATATAGTTATACATTTGGCCAGTTAAAAAGATACCGGCACCAAAGATAAATAATCCTATTGTAATAAAGCTCAATCCAACACGAGCAGACTTATTTCGGTAAACCCAATCCCCAGTTAAATAGAATGCTAGCATAAATACAAGAATTACACTCATTTTTCCAAGTTGGGGAATTAGTGACCAATTGGAGGCAATCAATGTTAAAAATCCTAAACCAATAAACAGACTAGCAAAAGTCAATAACAATGAAGTCCGTTTTTTTGCAGGGTACCGATTTAAAATTTGTTTTTGTTGTTCCTCCGTAATTATACCTTCATTTAACCACTTCAACGACTCTTTCTTGAGTGAATCACGATTCATCCTCACTCATCAACCTTTCGTTTTATTGGTAATTTCTCCCGATACATAAGACGTCTCCATACCCATTCTAAAGGCCCAAAGCGATACTTTGCAAGCCACCACTTACTTAGAAATATCTGAATAACAAATACGACTACAACGATAATTACGCTTACTAAGGGACTTATATCCCCATATAACCCAAAACCTACCGAATAAAATAAAATAAAGCTAAAAAGGGATTGGAAGATATAGTTTGATAACGACATCTTACCAACATACGTAAATGGAAGTAATAACTTTTTCCATCTTTCTGTTTGAAATGCGAGTGTGATAGATACGAGATAGAAAATTGCCGATGCGGAACCACCAATGAAGTCCTGAAGCATCGTTAACCAATAAGGATTTCCAACTACATATGGTCCTCCCTTTAACACGATAAAAATAATTAGGGTGATCAGCCAAATCTTTTTTAAAACCTTCTTATGTTGGTTTACGTGATGTAACCACTTCTTTCTTGCTGTGTAAACCCCAAATAAAAATAGAGGTAATAAGTTACACGTCAAAATAATGTAAGAAAATACACCATTACTGTAGGACCAGTCTTGGTAGTTTTGTTGCCAAATATCAATAATTGTTCCGTTCCCGTAATTGTCAAATGCCTGGTTTATTGCTTCATAATTGGTTAAATCGATTGGACCAAGCAAGCTTGCGAGCAATAATAAGACAGAATAAAGCATAGTTGGTATAAACAATAATCCAAAAGCCCAGTACAGCAATGTATTATCTGCCCTGTTAAAAAATAAAAGTAAAAACATCCCGATTATTCCATAAGTAAGTAATATATCGCCATGCCAAATTAAAAATGCGTGAATCAAACCAAACCCTATCAAGATTGCTAATCTCCGGAAAATAAATTCATTAACCTTTAATTGCCTGTCGTTTAGTTTCTCGACAATGATTTGCATACCAAAACCAAATAAAAATGAAAATAATGTATAGAAACTTGCTTGGAAGAAAATATCAATGATAGCTCGGACCGTTACATCAATTTGGGATGCCCAATATTGTTCTTCACCACCATAAAGAAAAAATGGTGCATTAAATGCTGGTACATTAACCATAAATATACCTAGAATAGCAAACCCTCTTGCTGCGTCAATCCACTGTAATCTTTGATTTGCCGTTAATGGCGAACCTACTTTGTCCATTATTATTCCCCTTTCAACAATTGCACTTTTCCTTCATTGTACCAATAATTAGAGATATTGATAGAAAAATATTTAACAGAAATTATTAATGCTCATAAACTAATTCTAGAAGGAGGAATCGTCATGCCCGCAGTTGTAGGAGCTGTAAAAGTTATTACGATAAGTTCATCAAGTATATTTAACATTGGTGACGTTTATGCAATGAGTCCATATGCGACAGCCAAAACGTTCGCAGGAGGCGGTTCGTTTAATACCGGTGATGGCATCAGAATTAACTTGAACCAATCGAAATCAAACGTTTACGATAGAGATAAATTTGATCAAATAGTTACCGGAATGTGAGGTGGAAAGTATGCATTTGACTATTCATCAATCCATTAATATTCATATGTTAAAAGTGGGCAGTGTTTCGAATTCATCCGTTTTACAAATAGGAAGTGCTGGGAGTATTCAAGCTTCTGCGAAACTTTATAATACCGGTGAATACACAGAATTAGCAGAACCCATTTCGCCAGAAGGGGCTGAAACTCCTCTCGTTCCACTTATTGGTCCAACTTCTTAGTCACACTAAATAGCCCACTGCATAAACTAGGTAGTAATTAGGTCATAGCCTAGGAGGGGTCTTCGAAATGAATCACTCAAACCCATGGTATGAATATGTATATAACTTACAAAAATATGTAGAACAACAAGATAAAAGAGTAAATCAATTAGAACAGCGACTCTCACAAGTGGAAAATAATCAGGCGAACGCCAAACATACAACCATCGAAAAGTTAGAGTATAATTTCGATCAATTAAAAATTGAAAGGCTAGATGGAACACTCCATATTGGTGTATCACCTGATGACCTTTCAAAAATTGATGACCTTTCACTGAATCAACAGCCACTCTCTAACTTTCAACAACCACATTCTATAAAACAACAAACAGTCTCTCAGCTAGACTCTTATTTATCCGAACAGGGACCTAGTTTCTTGAACCAGCTTTCCAATGATTATAATTATCCAGTTAACGAGTCCTATCAAGAAATGATGTTAAATGATGTACGTAAGCAATTACCAGAAAGAGTTGCACACTATGAAAAAAATGCAAGGAACGAATCATCATTAAATAATGATAAACAGTTATCTAACTATATATATGAGCAAGTTAAAAGTGAAATCAATTATTCTTTACAACAATTTTTCGAAAATGAAAAAACTAAGGGAGATCAATAAATATGAATTATGAAGTCCATAACTGGGATCTACATGTCGGCAATGTAGAAATTACAGGGGTATCCTCATCGTCTGTTTTTTTAATTGGGGATAATGAATCAATCAGCCTTACTTCCATGTACGACACGCCACCTGATTCTTATATTGTTGGAGGTTCCCTAGTTCCATTAAGCAGGTCAAAGCAGGAAGATGACTCTCATGAATAAACGGATTGCCAACGTAAAAAAGGCAAGTCTGAATTCATTATCATATAGTTCTATTTTTGAAATTGGTGACGCAAGAACGTTTACTCCAAAAGCGTTTGCCATAGCTGTCCAAAAACAAGGTGGAGTTCGCACAGATGAAGGCTTTGATTTTGATAGATATGAAATCTTTGATCGAAAAATTATAGAAACTCCTTTTCAGCAAATACCCATTCAAAAAAAGACAGTTCACCACGACTCAACTATTTACGTGAATAACATAGATATAACAGGGGTTTCTGCTTCTTCTATGGTCCAAATAGGAAGCCTTCAAACGATCGATGCGGAAGCTAGGATAAAGCACATTCGTGTATTGAAACAGGAACAATTTTAATAATAAATCAATATAATGATATAAATACAGAATAAGAAGGTGTTTTATATGCCATCTGTTGTAGGACCAATTAAAATTAACAGTGTTGATGGAGGCGTGATTAATTTTGGAGACAGTTTTTACCTATCTCCAAAAAGTGCTTCTAAAACTGCCGCTGGATCTGGTGCCTTTAATACCGGTGACTTTATTAATACTAATAACGGCATGAATGCAACCAACTCATTTGATCCAGATGCAGTTGACCAAGTAGTTAGTGGAAATGCGTAACTTTACCTTTCTAATATTAAAGAGGTGTACACTATGCCATCGATTGTAGGACCAATTAAAATTAATAGTGTCGGGGGAGGCGTAATTAATTTTGGAGATAGTTTTTATCTATCACCAAAGAGCGCTTCTAAGACTGCCGCTGGATCTGGTGCCTTTAATACCGGCGACTTTATTAATACGACTAACGGTATGAATGCAACCAATGCGATTGACCCCGATGCAGCTGACCAAATCGTTGGTGGGAATGCTTGAAATAAGAGAACAGCACTCATTGAAGTGCTGTTTTTTTTACTGAGCTGTTACTATAAAGTACGCATTAATCTTAGTATGATTTTCTTCTGTCTTTACAAGATGAGTATTGATCAAGCGCTATGAAAAAACACTCGCTTTCCGTGGGGAACGCTTCAGTCTCCTCGCTCGCAAAGGACGCTCCCTGCGGGCCCTTCAGACTGTTCCTTTCCCACTGCAGTCTCGCATTTTTTCTCCGCTTGAATAATTTTTCTTATAGAGAAGTGAATTACACCACAAACAGTAATTTTGGGATATAAACTCGTCATTAAATAGAATATTAAAACAGTGGAGGCGGAATGCGCAGACTCCTATGGGAACAGCGCGAGGTGAAGACCCCGGAAGAAGCGCTCTTTGCTTCTGAGGAGGCTGAGGCCGTGCCCGTGGAAAGCGTAGTATTCTGCCGTAACGATGTATTACCACTCAATCATCATTGCAATGGAAAAGAATTTAACAAAAGTTAAGAATAGTTAATGCGCACTTTATATTTAATGTGACGTGATTTTTTCAACAGTTTAATTGTCTAAATCTAAACCAAGCAACTTTTGACGGACCTGATGCTTTTGTATATTATATGATTGCCAATTTTGATCGTCATACTTGATGGCTTCTTTTTTCTCTATTAATAGCATTTGCAAATCAGGGTAATTGGGATCTTTTTCATATAATTGTATCATTCCTTCTAAACCAGATGAGGAAAGCCTGCTTAAATAATCAACATCAATTTTTCCTGTTTGTTCATAACGTTCTATGTTATTATCAACAATTATATTTTCTAAAGAGACAACATTAATAGCAGTATAAAACAATAAACTAGCTATGATATAAAAGTGAATTAATGATAATTTTTCTATCCATATTCGGATAAAGGTGTAGGTAAAGATAATCATTAAAAATATCATAAATGCATGTGCTAATATGCGATCAATTGTAAAGCCATAAGCTGATTCATATAAGCTTAAGCGTTGAAATGCTGATGCAAGCATTACCCCACTGACACCAATTAGAATCGAGTACATAATTTGAAGTGTGATTTTCAACTTCGTTCTCGTTTCTTTTACAACGGACAATGCCGTTATCAAGATTGTCCAATTTACTAATGTCACCATGATTAACTCGGAAAAACCTTTTCGAGCATAGGTTGCATACGTATAACCTTCTTGTACTGCTGTTCCAAAAAAGTACGTAAATTGCACAACAGTAAATAGCAAATAAATTCCATTTAGTAAAAATAAAACAGTAAGCACAACAATACTATCAAATGAAAACTTTTCTGCATTTTGTTGTTCCGTAATTCCATTACTTCTAATCTTTTCCCACGTTAGTATTTGAAAAGTGCCAAAGAAGATTACTAAATATAAAAATACAATGATCGAACGAAAAAGTTGTTCTTGTATGTTTAGGTTCACGAAAAATTCAGGTATTTCACCGAGCATATTTTCAAAGACAGTATCAGCAGACATAAGTAAGGGTGTTACAACAGCTAGGATTGGAATCCCTATCGCTAAACCAAGCAATATTCTTTTTACTATCTGTGCTTTTTCCTCATCCATTTGCTTGAAGACAGCGTTGAAACAATGGCTAATAAACAAAAAATCATAATTCAAAGCTAAACCTACTTTTATTGCCATTAATCGAATAAATTTCGGTGTACACCATTCCAGTTGTTTTGGTGAAGTAATTAAAATAATATGAGCGAAAATCAGAAAAGGGATGATAAAAATATTAAGTGAGTAAAGGAAAAATGGTGGATCTAAAAAAAAGTAACTTGCAGATAATAACCAAATGGATACCATTAAGAGTAATCCAATTCGTCGATGCGTGAAAATTGTTGCACGATACCTTACAAAAAACACAGCATAAAACCCAGTAATAAAAATTAAATAAGAAACACCTATCATTCCATGAAAGAAGCTTAATTCTGCTAATATAGCTAACCCTATGCAAACAATTAAAAACAATACGTCATTTTTAACAATCCGAATATCCATTAAATCAACCACCTAACATTGTTATTCTATATACATAGTAATTCTATGTATATAATTAAAAAAATAGTTCGTTATCCCACGGCACTTTAGAAAGGGAAGCACCGTGGTTATACAGAAGCTTTTTTCCCCCATTGGTAGCCCATCCAGCTTATCGGGTAAAGTAACGCAGTAAAACCAATACAGACTAAAATGAATGGCACACTTAGCAAAGGCTGAAACCATTGACTTGGAATAAGTTGAAAAACTGTGACATTTGCCAATAGAACATTAGGAGCAATACAAATTAAAAATGTATTACGTAATAACTTTCTACCACGATGTCCAAATTCTTTTCCTATTTCATAGCCCAACAACCCCCAAAACACTAAATATAACATGATTATAATCGATGGAATGGCGGTTAGTTGTCTCCATGTGAAATCTATCCAATTCCAATCAAATAAGTTGTATCCAACTGTTAATAATCCTCCACCTACAAATAAACAAAGGTTAAAAGTGACAAAAATCCACTGAGTTTTCTTCGGTGTTATCCGAACTTCCTGCATCCACATTTTTGCAATCTCTTTTGGAGTTCCTAGCCGTTTCTCAATTGTTTCATATGCTTCTGTTTCATCCTGGATTTCAATCTCATTAAAAATCTCATATAAATGGATTTCATACTCTGAAATAATTTCTTGTTTATTAGGAAATGGACCTAGTGATTGATCTAACTGTTCTAAAAAATGTTGTTCGGCGTTCACGATTCATTTCTCCTGATGAGACTATTCATTACTTGCACATAGCGATACCACTCACTGGTTTTTTCATCAAGGATACTTTGCCCCTCTGTTGTTATCCGGTAATATTTACGTGCCGGCCCCTTTGTTTGCTTTTCCCAATAGCACTCAATGTACTCCTGCTTTTCGAGCTTATGTAGCGCGGGATATAACGTTCCTTCTTTAATTTGAAAGTTATGATCGCTTCGGTTATCCATTTCTTTTACTAATTCATAACCATACATATCGCGTTCGGTTAATAATTGCAAAACAAGCAAAGACGTACTTCCTTTTACAAGCTCACGATTAAACATATTTTCACCTACCTAGAATATTGAGGTATTATGATATATCTTATACTAAAATTTGTAAGATGGCAATAAAAGTCTTACTTTTTTTTACAAAAAATCAACACAATAATAAACAGTTTATTATTGTGTTGATAAAGTTACAAATAAGTGCCCTATTTAACCTTCTATGAGCAATGCTTTATCAAAGAAATATAAGTACTTTTCTTTAATTGGTTGTTTCCAAATTGAAGCTAGCGCTTTTTCATATAACTCTAACTGAACATGGTATCTATTCTTTAATCGTTCTAGCAATTCAGGAGTAATCTCCTCTGCTATTGTGTCTGTCTTATAGTCTAGTAATACTAAACCACCATCAACAGGAATTAGACAGTCAATGACACCTTGAATTAGTACTCTTTCCTCTGTTTGGTCTTGCCATTCATGGTAAATTTCACCTGCATTAATGGTATAACTAAATGGAATCTCTCGATGAATAGTCGGTGACTCTATCAAACGTCCACCCATAGTTGACTCGAAAAATTGATGAATCGCAGCAACATCAACTACAGCTGCTTCCTCACTTGTTAGTAACTCCTTCGTAACCATATACTGAACAAATTCATCAATTTCTTCAACACTCATGACCTTCTTGAGCGGTAGGTGTTGCATTACCGTATGAAGTACAGTTCCTTTCTCTGCTGCTGTTATTTTTTTCTCTTTTTGCATGAATTTTGGCCGATTCACAATTGGTGCTTTGAATGGTTCTACTAGTTGCGAATCACTGTATTCATCCTTCACTTCCCGTTGTCGTTTTATTTCAGTAACTGATTGTTTAGCACGATACATGGAAGCATGATGATGCGGATAAACAAAGGACAAACGCTTATCAACTTTTTTATCAAGGTCATCATTTGTCCCTGAAACAGGTTCCCACTTTTGAATTGTTTGCTTTAGATTTACTTCTTGTTTATCTTCTGTTTGGTCTAAATTAGCAAACTGACTACCATGGACAAGTTGTACGTTCCAACTTGAGCTATCCTCACGTATCGTCTCCGGTACTTGTACACTCACTTCAATATTTCGGAGCAGGTCATTTTGCTTATGCCTAATCAATGCTGGGCCTACCCAATCTAAATACGTTTTCGCTTCAAGCCGGTAATGTGGTGGTAGCACCCAATCTTTATGGTCAATTACTTCCAGCCATTTTTCTTGTTTTTTTTCATAGGATGCCACATTACCAACCATCACCAATTTTTCTTTTGCTCTTGTTAATGCTACATAAAGTACGCGCATTTCTTCTGCCCATAATTCACGTTGCTTTTCTTTTTTTAGCGCATGGTGGGCTAGTGTAGGATAAATAATTCTTTTTTCTGGATCAATATATTTACTCCCGAACCCTAAATCTTTATGCAGTAAATATTTCTGCCTTAAATCTTGCTGATTAAACTGCTTATCCATAGCTCCTAAAATGACAACAGGGAATTCCAATCCTTTACTTTTATGAATCGTCATAATCCGAACAACATCTTCTTGTTCGCCAAGCGCTCTAGCGGCCCCTAAATCGTCACCTTTTTCTTCCATTCTTTCAATAAAACGCAAGAAACGAAACAAACCACGGAAAGATGTAGCTTCATAGGCGCGTGACCGATCATACAATGCTCGCAAGTTTGCTTGACGTTGCCTACCACCAGGGATCCCACCAGCAAAATCATAGTAACCTGTTTCACGGTAGATTTGCCATATTAATTCAGATAACGCTCCTTGTCTTGCACGTAAACGCCATCCCTTTAATTGATTCAAAAATTGTTCGACTTGATGTTTCTTATTTAAGTCGGTTGTTTCTTTTGAAAAAGCAGTTAATGCATCATAATAAGATGACCGTTTTTTAGCAAGACGTATTTGTGCTAAATCTTCTTCATCCAGCCCTACAATAGGCGAACGCAGTACAGAAGCTAACGGGATATCCTGTTTAGGATTATCAATAACTTTCAACAGGCTAAGCATCACTTTAATTTCAATTGCTTCAAAATAACCTGTGGAAAGCTCCGCATAGACAGGAATACCTTGTTGTTTTAATTCTTCTGTAATCGTCGGTGCCCAAGTCATTGAGCGAAGTAAAATAACAATATCACGGTATTGCAAATCGCGTTGAGCACCAGTACCCTTGTCGACAACTTGCATTGGGGCTTGATCCCGATGTCCAATCCACTTTTGAATCATACTCGCATAGGCTCTAGCCTCGATTTGCGCTTTCTCTAAATCTTGAAAACTCTCTTCACCTTGGTTTTCTGAACGTTCATCTTCCTGGGCTTCCCGATCAATAATGACAAGCTCAGCGTCCGTGTCACTCAACGTAAGTTCGTCGTATATCGTGTTGGAGTAAATCAATTCTGCCTCTTTTTCATAATTCATTTCTCCAACTTCTTCATTAAGCAATTGTCTAAATATATAATTAGTAGCCGATAGTACTTGTTCTCTGCTTCGAAAGTTTCTCGCTAAATCAATACGTTTAGCCGGGAAATCAGCATCTGCAAAACGTTTGTACTTTTCGATAAATAAAGATGGTTCTGCATGACGAAAGCGATAAATACTCTGTTTAACGTCGCCAACCATAAACATATTACCCTTTCCTTCTTTATCAGAAATAAGGGAAATGATTGTTTCTTGGACTAGATTGGTATCTTGGTATTCATCGACTAAAAGCTCTGTGAATTTTTGTTGCATTTCTTTAGCTACTTCAGATGGTTTAATTTGATTCACCGTTGATGTTTCGTCTAATAAAATTTGGAGCATATAGTGCTCTAAATCAGAGAAATCAACTAATGCTTTTTCTTTTTTTAACTGCGTATATCGAGCCTTAAAGTCTTTCACCAATACTGTCAGTTGCACAATTGTTGGGTGAAGTTTGGCCATATCTGCAAGGTAGGAGGATAGCTTTCTAGAAAACCAATCTGTAGCTAAATCATTCCATCTTTTTTTATAGCTGTTCCGTAATGCTTTTACCTTTTCTTTCTTTTCTTCATCACACTCTACCTTTTTACGTGATAAGGCTTTAAACTTAGCCTCGGTAAATGTAGTCTGCAGTTGATCCCATGACATTGCTAATAATGCCTTGGCTTCTTTAATTAAAGCAAAGTCAGCATCAATTGCCTCTGCATAATGATACGGACCATCGCTTTCTTTCGTTAGTTCCATTGCTAAACTTGCTTCTGCATGCATTGCTTCTAGTTGACTTGCAACTTCTCGCTTTAAAATTGCAAGCCATGGTAGATTCGTCTCAGCTTGGTCAGGTTTTACATCATACATCTCTGTCATGTCATGTAACCACTTGTCTGGCCAAGGGTTTTGCATTGAAAAATCATATAAATTTAAAATAAGTTCTTCTACTTCCAAATCACTCCGGTCACTGGAGAAACGATCGACAACCGCAAAGAAAGCTTCTTGCTCTTTCCCTTCTTTGCCATACCATTCTTCAAATAACTCCTCTAATACCTCTTGACGAATCATATCGCCTTCCACGTTGTCTGCAATACGAAATCCTGGATCAATATCTAGTAAATAAGCATAACGTCTCACTAACTCCATACAAAAAGAATGCAACGTAGAAATCGATGCTCGCTGTAATAATGATAGTTGTTTTTTCAAATGAACCGAGGAAGGATTTGTTTGCAAAGCAGCTTCTAGTGCTTCTCCTACACGATTTCTCATTTCTTGAGCTGCTGCATTTGTGAAGGTTACAACAAGTAGCGAATCAATATCGATTGGATTCTCTTTATCTAATAGTTTCTGGATAATTCTTTCCACTAGGACAGCCGTCTTTCCTGACCCCGCAGCTGCCGCAACTAATATATCACTACCACTAGCATAGATTGCCTCTTCTTGTTCTTTCGTCCACTTTGGCATTAACCTTCCTCCCTTCGTACAATTGACTCTATGATTTCTTCGTCTTTCAAGTCTTGTAGTTTACGATAATTATTTTCTTCAAGTGTCGGATCAAATTGGCATACAGAACGGAATGAACAAAACGTACAAGCTGTTTGTTGTTTTTGCTGAAAAGGATTTAAATGAACAGCACCATTTGTAATATCCATTCCTGCTTGTTTCATCAGATCACGGATATAACCTTGCAAATAACCAAACGTCTCTGTTTGTGCCGTATTCGAACCACTACGAAATTCACCGTTCTTTTTTAAACCTGCAGGAACAATTTGACTAGATCCAGTGTCTAGACCTGTATCCATCATTTTTACAATTTGCTCATTTTCTACTAACAACCCTTGCATTTTAAACTTTTTAAAAATCTCTTTATCAATCGCACTGTCTTCTAACTTTTGATTACCAGAAATCATTGGATTATGCACGTGGAAGTATAAGACACCTGCTGGCGTTGCTTTTGTTCCTAACCATTTTTCTGAATTCGACAAAACCACATCTAAATAAGCCAACATTTGTAAAGCTAGTCCATAGTAGACCTCAACAAGATTTAACCCTTTCGAACTTGATTTATAATCAATAATTCGCAAAAATAACTGTTCTTGATTGATTGCTCGATCGACACGGTCAATTCTTCCTCTTAAAACTAATTCAAAGCCATTTGGCAATTGTAAGTTCATTGGAGCTAGCTGATTTTCTCCAGTACCAAATGCTAGTTCTAATCCAACAGGTGAAAACTGACTTTGACGTGATTGCTCACTTAATACAAATGCAGCACGCGCAATAATTTCCTGTAGCTTTTGTTGTATATATTGATAACGATTCGAACTATGCAATATTTGGTGTTGTAAAATAGGCGCAAGATTCCCAACCGCTCGACGTGCATACTGTTTCGATTCTTCTTGATATATTTCGGAAAAGTCTTTACCTTCAGCCTGAATCCATTCGGTTATTTTTTTTAGTGCCTCATGAAATAGTTGTCCAATATCTGGTGCATCTAATTTGTAGGTCTGTCTTTCTTCCAACCCTAGGCTATAACGAGCAAAATGCTGGTAAGAACAACGATGGTACATTTCTAATCGAGACACACTTGCCTTAATCTGCTTGGGATAAATCTTTTCAACTGTCTCTTTCGACAATGACCTCGGTGTATTTTTGTAGAATAAACTTTGAAGAATTCTGTTCGTTATTCCGGTTTTATCATCATTATTAATATACCAATTAAGTACACTCCACCAGATATCATCAATTGGATACCCTCTGACGGTTCTTGCTAATTGTGCAGTTAGTGCTGATCTTGATTTAACTGCAGTTGTTACAAACCGGTCTGCATCCGTCATCTCTTCTGGATCTTGTAAAAGTAACTGATCATTACATGCAGGAAATAAATCTTCTATTCTTTTAATTAATTGAGAAGGCACTTTTGATTTACCAGCTTCATCGCTTAATGGATAACTAATCCAGAGCCGGTCTTTTGCAGTCGTAAAAGCTAAATAAACGTAAAACCAGTCATCCAATAATTGACGTTTACTACCATCTGCCAACTTCATTCCTTGCTCTTTTAACAAGTCTCTTTCTTCTTCTGAGATCATGCCATCTGCGGAAGGTTTCATTGGCCATACACCCTCATTTACTCCTAACAAAAAGGCACACTTTATTCCACTCATACGAGAACGATCAATCGTACCTGTTACGACATGATCCATGCTTGGCGGAACATGGGCGAATTTTAATGATTCAAACCCTGTTTCCAGAGTAGTACGAAATAATTGCAACGATATTTGCTCATCACCAACAATTTCCACCATCTCATCGAGCAATTGAATAATAGCATCCCAAACCTGTTCTTGTTCTCTACCACGTTCAATTTTCCCTTGTTGATCAAAATGCTCTCTTGTCGCCTCTAATTGTTCCGTTATACCAATTGATTCTAACCACTCAAATAATACGATAGCTTTTGCTTCAATTGTTTCTGCGTCTCTAAGGTTGTTATCAAAATCTTGCATTGCTTTCATTATTTGAGAACGGTAACGGTTAATTCTTGTTTGAGTTGCCGTTTCTTCATCTGTCTGCGTCATTTGATCAAAACCACGAAAACGCTGAAATACCCATTCGCGGTCACTAAACCAGCGGCTTCTACCACGAACACCATACTCCAACACATAGTTCTCAAGTTCATCAATCGCATCTTCATCTAACGGAAACCGTTTGTCAGTTGCAGGAATAAACCCTGTTTTCAACACACGAAAAACGGCATCATAACGCCAATTGCTTTCCACAACATCTAGAACCGACCGGATTAGTTCAACCAAAGGATGGTTTAACATCGTACGTTTTTCATCAATAAATACAGGAATTCCGTAATCATTAAAGACTGTATCAATTAAATCGTGATATACATCCGTTTGCCTGATTAAGATAGCCATATCCTTAAAGCGGTAATTTTCATCACGAACCAATCGTAATATCTCTTGAGCCGTCCCCTCTACTTCTGCTCTCGGATGAACGGCTTGCGCAATTTGAATCGGAACGTCACCCTCGAACTTAGGTGCTGGCCTCACATCAAAATAGTTCTCTAAATGTAAAAAATAAGGTCGATCACGAAACATCCCATCAGCTTCCTGCAATAACTCACTTTTCTCAATTTCAATATTGTTTTCTGTTGCTAACTGAACTAGTACTTGATATGTTTCCTTTGTCTGACAAAATAAATCTAGCTCAGAAACCTTACTTTCCTCTGCTTGATCCATTGTTAACGTAACCGAGACATTGTTTGCTTTTTTCAATAGTGCTTCAACAACTAATAGTTCTTGTGGGGTAAAGCGATGAAACCCGTCCACATAGATATCAGCCCCGTCTAAAAAGTCAGCTTCCTCGATTTTATCAGCTAACTGCTGCAATTGATCTTCACTATCAATATAGTTATCCTTTAGGGCAATAACTAGTTTGTCATAAATATAGCTTAGGTCCTCTAACTTATTTTTCAGCGCAACTTCTCCAGCATATTTATGCTGGAAACGGTCCATATCAATAATTTGCATTGCTAGCATTTCTGGTGTAATCCGGTATCGCTTAAATTCAGTAATCATCGTTTCTAATTGATCCATAAATCCTTGCTTTTCAATAGCCTTCTGGAATACTTTCCATTCCGATTTTCTCTCTTCGGTAATCTTACGTAACATCATCTGGATACCAGTGGAACTAATAAACTTCCTCGTTCCTCCACCAGTTTCCTGAAATACACGCCAAGCAAGACGAGAAAAACTAAATACTTGTGCACGAATACTTCCATTCACGTTTCGATTATTTAGTAATGCATATTCCTGTTGGAATGTCATTTGATCAGGCACGATATAAATAATCGGTGGGCCCTGTGGATTTTCTATAAGTTTAGTCTTTATCTCATCTAAACACCGATCACTCTTTCCAGTGGCCGCTTTTCCAAGTAAAAAACGAATCCCCATGAAAAAATCCTCCTTTTGTTGCACATCTATTTAATAAATTCATATAGTACATTAGTCTATATTGCCGCATTAACATGCGGTTACTATTTTCAGGAAAAGTCACGCTATAACGTGAGGTGAGTTAATGAAACATACAGTCACTACAGCAAGTACACTTATTTATTGTTCTATCTTTGTTGCAAGTAGTATCTATGTGATGATTCCACTTCAACCAAGATTGTCAGAATTGTATGATGTATCCGTCGGTTTTGTTTCACTTTCTAGCACCCTGTTTGTTTTACCGTACGCTATTGGTTTACTTATTTTTGGTGTGCTTGCTGACCGATTTCCATTACGAACTTTATTATTAGTTGGAATGGCACTTCTTACGTTTTTTACTGGTTTACTTGCTCTAAGTGATTCTATTTATAGCCTAGTTGTGCTTCGCATTTTCCAAGGTGTGTTAGCAGCAAGTTTTGCACCCGTAGCATTTTCTTATTGCTTCAAGCATTTTAGCGGAACATTACAAGCATTTGTAATCGCAATGATTAATACCGGTTTTTTGTTTGCAGGTGTTTTTGGCCAAATGGTTTCTGCCTTTTTTGCAGATTTATTTTCCTATCACGCTGTATTTATCGTTTTTTTCTGTTTTTACCTCACTTGCTTCATAGGTTTATTTCAAACATTACAATTCTCAAGCACACAACAATCTTACCGATTAAAAGATTTGTCTGCTACCATTTTATCATGTTTTAAAAATCAAGTACTACAAAAGCTCTATGTAATCGCTTTTTTCTTATTATTAACGATCATGCTATTTTATGGATCATTTGAGATATATTTATATAATAATTGGGTAGACTTTCCTTTTTCATTACAGCTTTTTCGCATGATTAGTTTGATTGGAATCATACCTGCTTTTTTTGCTAGTAGCGTCATGAAGTGGTTCGGAGCAGTTAACGTTTTAAGGTTTCAATTAGGTATAATGATTATAGGGTTTATTCCCTCCATATTCTTTTTACATGTTGGTTCAGTTTTATTCGCCTCTTTCATGATGATCACATCTACTTCATTATCTATTCCAATGGTTGTACTACTTGTCGGCAAACACGCAACGGTTAGTAAATCAACTGCAGTCGCTCTCTACTCTTTTGTTTTACTAATCGGTGCTAGCCTTGGATCAACACTTGCATCATCGATTTCTTTTTTGTTGGTAATTGTTCTTGTTCCGATTACATTCATAGCACTTGTAGTATTCACACGATTATTACCAAAAGAATAAAACTTAATTGGCTGTACTAAAAGATTGCTTTTATTGCTGATAAAATATAGAGTTTGCACTATTCATTAGATTAGCGCTTAATCAAACACTTCGGAAATACACTACGCTTTCCGTGGGCTCGCGCTGAGTCTCCGCGTATTTCTTACATTAGTATTGTGGTTTGATATATAAGTTCCTCTTGTCGTAGGAAATAACAGTAATTATATGTGCCACATCACTAGGAGAGCCATTTATTGGACGCATTCACTAGTGGATCAAGCAAAATTGGTGACACTCCTGCAGGAACAGTGCGAGCTGAAGATCCACTCAGAAGTGGTTTTCTTCTGAGTTAGCTAAGCCGTGCCTGCGGAAAGGGAGCCGATTTTGCTTGAGGAGCGCGGCCAGTGCCTCTATTGCAAACTTTCTATCAACTGCGATATAGTGAAAAGCAACAAGTTTTCAATCCCATAGCATAAAAGAAGGCGTTAACTTCAAACACTGAAGTTAACGCCTTCTTTTATTTTGTAAAACTAAACCCTACTTGTGAAACCGGCCAATACCTAATATCCACTTTTCCAACAACAGATTCTTGGTCAACAAAACCGAAGTATCTACTGTCAAGGCTTTCTCTGCGATTATCACCTAATACAAACAACTGACCTTCTGGCACTTGTAATTTTCCTGTTTTTTCTTCTAATGAAAAATCATCTGTTAGTGGTTTTCCATCATCTTTGCGATAAGGGTCTAAATAATGTTCAGCTATTCGTTCTCCATTTACATATAGTTCATCGTCTTTATATTCAATATGATCACCCGGTTCACCTATGACTCGTTTCACATAATCTTCTTTTTCATTTGCATGAAACACAATCACATCAAACCGATCGATATCGGCTAGATCGTAAACCATTTTGTTTACCATGAGTAAATTTCCATCATACAAAGTAGGCTCCATCGATTTTCCATCTACGACATAACTCGCAAATAAATATGAACGAAAAAACACGGCTAAAACAATAGCTATTAAAACCGTTCTCAAAATCGGCCATAACCTTATTTTTTTCATTTTGTTTTCCTCCAAGGTATCCTTCTATAACCATTTTACCCTGTAGGAAATAATTTAATCCCCTTTTCGGTCAATATGGGCTTGTATAATAGCCCTTTTTTGTAAGCGCTTCTCTATGTACTTGCCAATTGCCCAAAATAGGAGTATTCCAATACCAACCAAAATAGTTTTTAGTGGTTCTTTTGCAAAAGACATAATACTGTCTCCTATTGTTACAATGGAAAGTATCATAACAGTTTTACCAAGTAACACAGCTAGTACAAACTGTTGAATACTAATTTTCGATAGACCCGCAACAATATTAATCACCGCAGATGGAGAAAATGGAAAGCACATTAGTAAAAATAATGGACCAAACCCGTGTCTTTCTAACCAATTTGTCACTCGCTCCACTTGTTTATTTCTTCTTATCCATTTAAAAAACCGCTTTTCCCCTAGTTTACGTACAAGGAGAAATACACAAATTGCACCTATACTTGCACCTATCCATGAAAATAAAAAACCTTTTATTAATCCATACGCTGCTCCATTTGTCATGACAAATACTACTAAAGGTAAAAAAGGAAGAAACGCTTCAATAAACGGTAATAAAATTCCCGGTAACGGTCCTAAACTTTCATAACTCTTTAGCAATTCAGTAATTAAATCATCAAATTGATTATTTTCAATCAATTCCTTTATGTAAGATATATCTATACGTTCACTTTCAAGATCATCGACAGTCGATACATACATTTTAACAAAACTCCTCTTAATTACTTACAAATATCGCCTTTATAATAGTTTCCCTCTTTTTATTTTAATGTAAACAAACAAAATTGCCTATTGTTTCGTTTGCCTG
Source organism: Aquibacillus rhizosphaerae (assembly GCF_030282825.1). Classification (GTDB taxonomy): domain Bacteria; phylum Bacillota; class Bacilli; order Bacillales; family Amphibacillaceae; genus Aquibacillus_C; species Aquibacillus_C rhizosphaerae. Next base: position 114,337 of record NZ_JASTZU010000063.1, on the reverse strand, counting down.
CAATATATTTTTTTGAAAATCGGATTACTTTATATAGATACACAAAAACTTATCACTACAAGTTTAACAGAGTACCTAGAAATCTTGATATATGATACTAAAATATTAAGTTCTTTTAGTATATTTTTGTTTTACAGTACGTATATTTATTGTATAATAGAACACATGTTCGTTAGGAGGGGGAATTAGTGCGTTATCTCAGTGAAGAGGAATATGAGTTAGCTTCACGTTTTTTATTCCTTTCTATGGCTATTCTTGTAATTCAACAAGATATGCAAAACATCGAGAAGGGAACAACATTTAAAATTAAAGAGCCTTTTACCGACCTTTTAAGTAAGATGGAGTATGAAGCAACATCAGAACGAAGACATTTAAGAAAACGTATGGCAACAAAACAGTTACAAGTGGTCTCTCTAAACAAAAATGACTCTTTTTCCTCTTTCCTTTTTATTTGTAAGGGACGAGAAGAAAAAAGGAACTATTTTAATCCAGCCATTCGTAAAAAGGTTGAGAATATTATACATGACCTGATGCAGAAAGCTTTTCGATCGTTTCAACCAGCCTCAACAAAATAGAAGCAGAAAGAGCGTCTATACATCGCTCTTCCTGCTCCTATTTTTCTATAATTTGCTCTAACTCTTTTGATTTCTCATTATCTAGTTTACTTAATAAATCATCCACATTGTATTTTACACCTAATGATTTTATTTCTAGAATAGTTTGCCCATTCTCTTCTGTAATTAGAAAATTTTCTTTTGAGAGCATACCTAGTAAGCCAGTATCACTATTATCTTCAAATAATGTCGTACCGGTATCTGTAAGGTCTTTTCCCTTATCAATGACTTCCTGCGGCTTAAAACCAAAGAAAACAACCAACACTAAACCAATTACAGTAACAACCATCGCCACTTTAAATAATGATTTTACAATACTGATAATTAGCATAACAGCAACAATCATTATCCCAATACCTATAATAGGATGTTCTGTTACCAAAGTTACTATCGTGTCCAACTGTTCTGCCCCTTCCTGATGTTTAAATTACATACTAGTATTAGGATTAGTTAAAAATACCATTTCTAAACATCAGAAAAGCGTTTGGGTATGTATTAGGTCTTTTGCTTCTCATTTTATATTACAGCGCTTACAATATTAATTAGTGTAGTTGTTTATACAAAAGGTTCTGCAACGACGTCAGTATAATGTTTGCTTTTTAAAACATATTTTATTCGGTTTTGTAGTAAGTAACGAAATTGTGCCGTTCTTTGCACTTGATTTTGCATTGATCCGTGGGATACTGGTAGAGTGACAGTTCTACCATTTTTAAATATAATTGTTGTGCAGTGATCCGGCGCTCGATTAATTTGATCAATATGCGAGTGAGAAATCCATGAACAGTTGGGGTTCTGAGGAGATGATGTAGGGAAAAAATACATCCCACTAGAATGATCAATTGAAATTGGTGACTTATGTGTAATGCCACAAACATTTTTAGTTCCTTCTTGTCTTCCTCTCGAGGTAATGGTACTAGATAAAAATGGACTAACGTAATATAACTAGTAAATAACAAGTCCAACTCGAATACACTTATTTGACCATAAAACCACTAACATAAAAATCGTTAAAGAAGAGGCTACCTATTCATAGTGAATGGTAGCTTAATCTGGTTTACTTAATTGTACTTTAATCTAATTAATACATTCAAATTTAATGACCGCGAATATAGTCACTCCTGATTCCTACCTGAACAAGATTAATATAAATAGTAAAAATTATGCATATACCATCCCTATAACAATGAGTATTTTCCTCTATCCGAATGATATTAATTACCTGTTTTTTCTATTTATTCCATTTAATTTCCATCAGGTGTTTTAATCGTTTTTTCGGTGTGTTACTGTAAATTTATGGGAGGGAGAAGGTTATATTCTTACAAATTCAAAGGAGGAGTTACTATATGAAGGGGAAGATTGTAAAAGTCTTTTTAGGTGTTATAGCAACACTACTAATTTTCAGCAGTGTTGCACCGTCATATGCAAGTGCTAAGACTAGTGTAGCAAATACAACTACAAACTCAATAGCACAGAAAGATACTAGTCTAGCATCTACCGATCCGAAACTTAAGAATCCAGTAGTCCAACCGCAGAGCATTAAAACTAAGGCTGTAGGTCAAGCTTTAAGATATGGCGGTTATTGGTTAAATCAACTCATAAAAAAAATCCCTTACAAGTGGGCTGACAGGTTAGGGGATAGCGTTGAAAGATGGGGACACACTGCTGCGAACGTAGTTGACGAGTTAACTGAATATGGTGAAACAGCTGTTACAATTGCATTAATGAAAGCTGGTATACCACCAAATGACGCTATCTTAATGGCGAAATTCATAACTTTCTTTCTACCTTAGAAGTATACTTAATTAAAATCCTCCCATAAACAATAAATATTAATATATTACTTTTTGACAGGAATGGAATACCCATTCCTGTCTCTTAATTCTCGAATACTTATAATAATTCTTTTTATAAAGGAGGAATTCATTATTGCTACAGTACTTAATGTTGCCATTTCTTTTTTTATTTTCGGATCTATAATAATGCTATGTTTTATGTTTATTTATGAAAAAGTAAAAGAAAAAAAACCTGATCCTTTATACGAAAAAGTAATTGCAGCTATGGGTTTATCATTAATATTAACAATTTTATTACTTATTTGTATTTTTATTATTACTGGTTCAACTTCGCTAACTAACTCTATCTTTAACTTAAATGTCGATATAAAAGACATTATAAAAATTGCTTTATTGACAGTTGTTTATGCATATACACTAGATAGTTTTTTTGAAATAATAGTAAAGTATATATTTGGAATTGGTTTAATTAGTAAAGTTATACTTAATATTGCTAGATTCTTTTCGTTATTATTCATCGGACAAATGGTGGCTATAAGTACGAATTCCAATCTAATATTTTCTATAAGTATTACTATAATCTTCATTCTTTTAGATGCACTGAACCACTTAATAGACACTAAGCAAAAAGAAAAGAATATTAATACATGACACCTAACCTCTCCTTCCAAACGATTATATACACGAGGAGGGAGTTTTTATGTATAACCACTATAAATTAAACGATAGTTATTGGAGATCCTGGACACTAAAAGTGAAAATGACTACACAGAAGAATCGTACAAAGATAGAAAAGTATGGGTGAAATTTACAGATGAACCGATTGATAATGATTACGAAGAGTTGTGCAGAAAATTGTCCGGAAAAGTTATGATTATAAAAGGTAGTAACGGGCAAGACTAGAATAAAAGAATAAGGAGGGTAATTAATGCACAAACCAATCTCTTCTGTATATGGAAAAATTAATCGTATGCTATTAACGTTCCCTAATACTTCTGTGTTACCAGATGATATTGTTTTACAACGTTATAAAGGAATATTCGAGTCCCTTGATAAAAATGTTCATTATGTTATTTTAGCAGATAAAAACGTACATACTTCTATTCGACAATCAGCCCTTAGATCAGGATTAGATCCTGAATACAACTTAACATTAATAAACGCCACATCAATGTATCCTGCGTATGTTACGCAGATAATTCGACGAATTAGAGATAATGTGTATGAGTGTGAATTAGAGAGTGGGTGGCACTCAATATGGGCACAAGATGGATATAGTTGTATTAAAAAAGAGGATGGTACAACTGTTTTATTAGAATCACTAGATTTTACAAGAGGTGGCGATCACTTTGTCGCGGATCAAATAGCTGCTGAAACTGATTTAGAAATTGAAGTGACAAAGTACCATATAGAAGGCGGGAACATTTTAGCGGGAGATAATTATCTCATTATCGGGAAGGATTATCTACATCTAAATGAAGAGATAACAGGAGAAAACCAAGAAAAGATAACAAATGAATTTAAGAAATTATTTGGTGTTGAACATGTGATATGGTTAGGATTTGATGAACCTGTAGATTTTCCGATTGATGTTTTCCAAGGGGAATTCCAGCCAATATTTCATATTGATATGTATGTTACTTTAGGGGGAAAGGCAGACAACGGTAAAGAACTAGTATTTATCGCAGATGTAAAAATGGCAAAAAACGTCTTAGAAGAAGATATGCCTCCAACTGAAATTTCTGAATCCCTTGATAGAACCGCACAGTGGTTAGCAGAATATAACATTGATGGCTTGAGTTTTGAGGTGAAAAGAATTCCAATTGATTTGTGGGACTTAAACGGATCAACCGGAACATTTCTCACCTACAATAATTGCCTTATTGAAGTCTTTGAAGGCACAAAAAATGTCTACTTACCAGCTTATTCTTCAGTCGCACCCGGAAGTATCAATAGACGTAAGCTAGATGAAGCAGTAGCTAATATTTTTTCAAATAACGGATTTACTGTCAAATTATTAGAAGGGGCTTATGAGGAGTTATGTAAAAGAGGTGGCTCACTTCACTGTATAACAAAGGATCTTGATAGACTAAATTTATAATTTTTGTTAATAAAAGCCCTTACCGATTAAAGTGAGGGCTTTTCCTATTTGCTTTTAATTGTTTTTATTTTTTAACTTATTCAACAGTTCTTTAGCTTCATTTCGTTGTGAATTGGTTTCATCGATTTGAATATTATACTTTAACCTTTCACCTTCGAAACTTTTTTCTACAATATCGCCTTCTTTAATGATTTCAGGAAATAATTCAATCGGTACATCCTTTTGTACAGATTCATTTCCTTTAGTTAGAAGCACTACTATGTTCCCTTCTATCCGGTCTACAATGTATTTGTTCATTAATAACACTTCCTAAATAGTAATGTATGGTCTCATTTCTTCGATAGTTGCTGGCCCAATATATTTAACGTTATCTAATTCTTCTATTGTTCTAAAGTGTCCATATCTATTTCTATAATCAATAATATTTTCTGCTATTGATGGACCGACTCCTTTGATTAATAACAAAGTTTCATAATCTGCTGTATTTATATTTATTGAATTATTTGGTTCAGGATTTGGTTCAGGAAGCGGTATAATTTCAGTTGCCCATGGATTTACGTTAAAGGTAATACTATTGCCATTAGTAGTTAAAACAATATCACCATTGTATGCTGTTGAATAAATATCAGCACCTTGGTTACGTAATACATTCACAACCCTGGAATCAGGATGACCATAAGAGTTACCTTCTCCATAGCTGAAAATAGCAAAGGATGGTGATACTTCATTTATGAAAATATCGCTAGAACTTGTAATAGATCCATGATGACCAACTTGCAACACATCCGATTCAATATTGAAGTTATTTACCATTTTCAATTCTTTATCTTCCTCTGCATCACCAGTCACTAGAAATGAAAAACTGTCATAGACTAAATGTAAAGCAACAGAAGAATTATTTAAATCATCTCCTGGCTCACCACTATTTACTACTGTGATATCAACTTCACTATCAATAGTTACCTTATCTCCAATTGATGGGACTTTAAAAGGAATATTATTATTATCTATATGAGTTAGATAATTTATGTAAGTCTGAGAAGTATGTTCAATACCAGAATCAATTACTTCACCAATTTCAAAGTTTTGCATAACCTCTAACATACCACCAATATGATCTTCATGAGCATGTGTTGCAACTAACTTATCGATTGAATCAATACCAGCTGACTTTAAATACTGGACAATTTTTTGCCCTGAAGATGAAGAACCAGCATCAACTAGAATCGTACCCCCATTTGGTGTAATGATTAATGTTGAATCACCTTGTCCTACATCAAGGAAATGAACTTTCATATCCTGAACAGGATCTACCGGCTTAACCTTAAAGCTATCATTCATAGCTCTTGATAGCATAATAGAAAATTCTACACGATTGATATTACTATTCGGTTTAAAAGTGCCGTCTGAATATCCATTAGTTATACCATTTGCAGCTAAACCTTCAATATACTTCTCTGCAAAAGTGCCTGGAATATCTGAGAAATAGTTTCCACTTTTTGCGTTTAATCCATATGCTACTGAAATAATTTTAGCCATTTGTCCTCTTGTTAGCGTTTCATTTGGACGAAAAGCACCATCTGAAAACCCATTAATAAAACCATTCTCTGCTGCTATTTGCACTGCTTCATAATAAAAAGAACCTTTTCTAATGTCAGAAAACATCGGTTCTGCTGGTGTACTTCCCCCATCTAATTTTTTTGCTCTTACAAGCATGACAGCAGCTTCACTTCGTTTAATGTTATCATTTGTTCCAAATGTACCATTTGGATATCCGTTGGTTACATCTGAATTAAATAGATAGGAAATCTCATCATCCGCCCATGTTGGAACATCAGGAAATGTTGCAGCACTAACATTTGAAAAGAATAAAAATGAACATAAAAACACTGTCATTGTCGTAAGAATTTTCTTTCTTAGTGACATATTAACGCCTCCTTTTAAATATATAATCACATTGTATCATTTAAGATTATAAATAGTTATAGTTTATAAGGGAATTTATGTAAATGGTTTTATGCAAACAAAAACGATAAGATTTCAATGCTTACTGGTTCAATCGAGAGGGAGAAACTAAAGTATCCATTTAATAAGGTTTTTATGACAATTTTTCAGCTAACAGTTTTGCGATATTTTCTACGTCTTCTTTATTAAGTATTTGAAGTGGTCCTTCATAATCTTCTTTTTGAATTCTACTACTTCTACTTGAATTTCTTTCAGGATATAGCCATAATAGTATTGTTTCAGAGGTGTTATCTTTATAATTTAAAATAAGATTTAAGTTTTCACTTTCTACAGTCATTGGACCTGAATAAGGTGTAGAATTTTTAATTGCTTTTATAATCACTTCCATTTCTTCTTCTTGTTTAAGAACAACCTTTCCATAATTGGGTTGCGATTGTGATTGTTCCTCAGTATCTTCTATAAAATACCCAAGACCATTACCTGTTACAGTAATCGTGTTAATATCCGTTGTAACTATATCCACATCATCGCTACTATTTCCTTTATATAATCCAAATAAACCGAGTAATATAACCGTTAAACATATAACTAAGACAAATTTCTTAATATTGAATCCTCCTTCATGAATTACTTTCTTTATATAATTAGACGAAGATTATCTATTTTAGTTACAAGAGTATATAACTCGTGATTCCTCACTGTTAGACAAATAATGCTAAATTCCTATTTTTTTAAAGGGTTTTTTTAACATATTACCGAAATTATAATTAAATGATAAATTATTTATATTTGAAAGAAGGTTAGTGTATTGAAAAAACTTGTTTTTATTATCGCTATTTTTGCTTTTATTAATATCTTTCCTTTAAGTGAAAATGTAGCAGCAGAAGAATTTGAAGATGTTTCTAGTAAGTCAAACTTTTTTGAAGAGATTACTTACCTTTCATCGCACAATATAATTTTTGGATATAAAGATGGAAGTTTTAAGCAAGGCAAAGAAGTCACCAGGGGTGATGCAGCTATCATGATAGGGCGAGCACTAGGGCTTGACGGGACCAAAAGACCGAATAAATTTTCTGATGTAAGTACAGAATCCGTTGCGTCTGGATTTATTGCTTCTGCAGTTGATAAAGGTATTATAAAAGGGTTTGGTAATAATACATATCGCCCTCGTGATGTTGTAACTAGAGGTCAAATGGCTATATTTTTAGCTAGAGCATTTAATCTAGAAAAACAATCCTCTATTGCATTCACTGATGTGTCAGGAGGTAAGGCTTCATACGAATCTATAAAAAAGATATTAGCTAATGGTATAACTACGGGATATGCTGACAACACCTATCGTCCTAACAATCCAGTAACAAGAGGGCAATATTCAGCTTTCTTAGCTCGTGCGTTAAACGATCAATTCAAGGTAGACATACCCACACCTCCAATTAATCCTAATGAGGGAAGTTTTACAAAAGCAGTCAGAAATGCTTTACCAAACGGTTATACCGCTGCTTCAGGAGTAAGGTCAATAGAGGTATCTAAAAATAACATAATTATTGCCAGCGTAACACATAGTGGGTTATGGCTTGGGTCTCTTGATGTAGATGATATCAATGCAGGCGTTATGGGTGCTGAAGCATTAGCAGGGAATATCCCCTACATTCATGAAGTAATTAACGAGGCATTATCAAGCGTATTTGCAGAAAAGGGTGATGTATCAGCTTTTACAAAAGACGGTCAAATGATAGTAACTTGGAGTCTCCCTTAACGAACAATTACATGAAGGTTTTAAAAAAGCCCCCACTAATTAAAGTGAGGGCTTTTTAGGGCTTTTGCAGTTTTATTTTATTCAAATTCTATTGGCTTGTTTGTGACTTTTGTTACAATTATTTACCAAACCTATCATGATACCTTTTAAGCATGGTTACAACTTCTTGTCTAGTGATAGCATCTTTAGGATTAGAACCATCTGTAATCTTTTGTTCTTTCGCCCACTTCCATGCTTCTGTCGCCCAAGAACTAGGTTGTTGATTTGCCATTTTTGTTGCCCCCTTTACTTTTTTATAGATTAAACCGAAATATCTTAATACCGCCTTCTCATGAATGGTTGCGATATTATCCAGTTGTTTAGAATCTAGCAGGTATTTTTTAAGCTCTGCTGGATTCGAAAAGAAAAAGTTTTCTGTTAAACCAACTGGCATTTTTGTGTTTGTTACTACATAGAACCAGCTCCACCCATCACGAGGGTTACAAGCAAATGTTCCACCCTGCCATAGAGGATAGTTAGCTTTTTTCATTTCATCCGCATAGTAATTAGCGAATTTTTCACCAAGGCTGTTAGGATAGTAAAAGCAACAAGCACCTGTTGCACTTCTTCCACCTGCGTTACTATGAATGAATACAACAAAATCAGCGCCTACATTATTACAATAGTCCACACGTTCTTTTAGTGTCATATCCCTTCCATTTCTTTGAGGGAAGAACACTTCTAACTCATCATAAGTTTCTAAACGTTCGACTAGCTCACGAGCAATTACAATATTACTGTCGTATTCTTCATAGACACCATCAGCTACTAGATTAGTGCGGATACCTTTACCGCCAGTAGTTTCCCATGTGTCATCATCATGGCCGGCGATAACAACTAATTTACGCTTCTTAAATGGATATGCCATTACTTATTCACCCCTTTATAAAATAATAAAAAGGCACCCATAATGAGCGCCCTACTTTTTGATTAAACTTTGAGCCTGAAGTGCTTGCTTTTGTAGTCCACCTTTTGCAGTTATATAGTTATTTTTAAACCAGGCAATTACTGCGGCAACAAATGTAAATCCTGTTGCAATAACTTCACCCCACATTTCTTCTGTTCCTGGGATTGGAGTTAAACCATTAGCCATTAATAACTGGTTAATCAAAGCAAACACTAAAACCACTGTACGAATTACTGTACCTTTGTCCATACCTCTCACCTCCTTTAATTTGTTAAAAATGGCATAATTAAAGCGATAACTGCTACAGCTACAGCTACCCATGACGGAAATGTTTTTTTCCAATTATCTTTTTCTTTCACAATTCTTTCTATATCCTCTTTACTTGCCTTGGTGCTAATTTTGACATGCATGCGCTCAATATCTTTTTCATTTTCAATGGAACGTCTTTCTGCGCTGTTTGCAGTATCATAAGTGGAATCTACTTTTTGTTTAATGTCTAATAAGTTATCTAGCTTAGTGTTTTGCTCGGTAAGTGAAATCTTTACTTCCATGAGCACAGTCATGAACTTCTCCATATCCTCCACTTCCTTGGTTTGATCTGACATGTTAGACCCCCTAACAAATACTTTTATAATCGAATCCTTATATTGCCATCCGAAGTATTACCCCCTCATCGGATGTATAGATAAGGGGGCGTATACGCGCCCCCATTTTATTTTTTGGCATAAAAAATACGCCCTAATTGGCGCTTATCAAATCTTCTCTAACTAACCTCATCAAATACCGAACGTAATACCTTTGTACTTCTTCTCTTTCTGAAATATCACCTGTTGCAATAGGCTCGTCCGTATCATTGATAGGTATGTTCATATTGTATGTTTCTTGATAATCGCAAACAGGACATTTTACGATGTAGTTCTCGTATTCTCCAAACTCCTCTAAATACTTCTTCACTTGCCCTGGTGCTTCTGCTTTATCCGAGTATAGGTGTTTACATGAATCACATTCAACATCAACATTCCTATTTTTAATACCTACAATCAATAGTCTTCCCTCCTTTTATGCGTTATAGTTACCTCTCCAATAAGAGTAATCGGCCTCTTTGTTTACATATAACCAGAAACCATCTTTAGTGATATTAGCTACCCTACCTGTTGCTGTGTACGAAGTTCCACTTAATCCTACTGAAGAAGGTATATAGGTCTTTTTCGTTCTAAAGTTTACTCCCACACCTGAAACAGCACCGGTAAAACTACTCTCCGTATTCCTAGCTCCAGTTCCACAAAAACCATTTTCTGGTCGCATTGTTGTCGGGTCGCCTGATGATTTAAAATCTATAACATCATTCACATACCCAACCCTTAATCCGAGACCGATAACCGTATCAATATCAAAAGATACTGAACCGCCTTGAGTCTCTCCTCCGTAAATGGTAAGATTCCTTTGATTTCTCAGGTCGATAACTAACCCGTCAGCTGTACTTCCGAGTCTACCTTGTAAGATCCCATCTCTAATGAAATTAATGTCTGATAACAAGGTCCCTGTTGTATTTAAACTTAAGCTTTTACCTATACTCATGTCTTTATCTGTCGACACACTACCTGAAAAGTTTCCATCCGCACCATTCAACTTCCCTGCAAATGTAACATTACCATTAGCATCTACAATGAATTGATCATTCACATTTAGCCCTAATAAGGATTTAATGTGATTGGCGGTAATGGAGTTAGCTATAATAGCACTCTCTCCAAACGGTGCTTCTACCCATAAACTACCATCAAATCGATACATCTTATAATCGTTGTCTATATCAAACCATACGTCATGTGTTTTGCGTCCTGTTGTTGATGGTTGTGTAGGCGAATATAAAACAGTGTTCTTGCCATCCGCAGTTGTTTTAGCGCTATCGGCTACCGATTGTGCATTATCTGCTACATCTTGAGAAGTGTCCCCATAATCGGAATTCCTTGTGTATGTAGTATATCCTGTAGGTATACTACCAACTTCCCAATCCAATCCTACCCATCCTGAACTCTGGATATTTTCTGTTATCCAGCAATGTACACTCATTGGAGATCGGGAATTGCTAGGTATAAAAACTTCTAGATATACAGGATCATAAACACCATACTTAACAATCCTAACCTTCTGGAATACCGGAGTGCCTCCATATCGTGTGGAGGATAGTACTGTAATAGTGGGTCTACTTCCATAATTCACAGACGCTTCGAAAGTTAATACTGCATGATTACTCGATGTGATATCCTTCAATATAAATTTACCATGCGCTCTATTACCGGAATTATAAGCAATCCTATACCAATCGCCAGGAACTACATCCGCCTGATAATAATAGTTTTTGCCTAAAGTATTAAAAGCTTCACCAAAGCTGGTATTCCCATCAACTATATTTGGACCCTGAGCGCCCTCTGGCCCTATAGGACCCTCGACCCCCTGAGGTCCAGTATCGCCCTTCTCACCTTTAACTCTATTCCAAGTATAATCACTGACATTATTACTGTCAGGGCTACTAAAATCCACATAAGTACCAATATAAGTACCAACAGTTTCACCGTTATTCGCTGTAAAGGTATTACCACCATCATTACTATATCTAATGTGTAAATGAGAAGTTTTACCATCTGAACCAGTTTCACCTTTTACACCATCTGAACCTTTTATTAAAGTCCAAGTGTAGCTAGTATAAGAAGTCGGAGCTATTGGTTCTGTGGTTGTAACAACCCCTATATAAACCGCGTTTGTCGGATCAGTGGTCATTCCACTACCATCTGAGTTTTGACTGTACCTCACCCATAAGTAAGAACTAGTTCCATCTTGGCCATCCAAGCCATCAAAATAATCAACACCCTTAATTGGTGTATAGCCGTCCTCACCTTTTGGACCACTCGGGCCCAGCTTCCATTCCGTTCCATCCCATACCTTCCAAACAACATTATCAGGGTTACTATTGTCTACCCAGATTACACTTTTATCTGTTGGTGCCGTGGTGCTCATTACTTTCTTTTTCTCTGCGTACTGTTCAGTGAATACGGTACTGTCTTCATATGAGGTTTGGTCTTTACCATCAATCGTGTTCTTGTCATAGGTGACTTCCAACACTTGGAGTTCACTCATTTTTTTACTTATTTGAGTTTGTAGCGACTTCCATATAGCCTTTACTTCATCTTCAGTAAATTCCTCATAATCACCTAAAGTAACTTTCTTGTTGCCCTTCTTAACAATATCCCTATCCATTGTGTGAATTCTTGCTTCTAAATACAAAGATGGATCATAGCTAGTATCCTTAATTCTAATTGTGTCAGCAAAACGGATGCGCTTGTTTTCCATTCCCGGCATATGCTCCAAGTCAGCTATACCACCTTTATATTCTACAGATGCATTGATTCGTTTGTTTAATTCTGTACGGGTATATTGAGTTAATTGTTCTTCAGTCATATCTTGATTGGTACTTTGAGGCTCATATACTTCAATTAAATGTCTTCCATTACGACCCCAACGTTGCAAGGCATCTTCATCTGTTACTAACACGTCTAATCGTGTTCCATCTTCTTTCTCAAATACACCTCTAAGAGCAGTAACAATCTGATCCGTTTTTTCTATACGTCTTAACTCAAGCAAGTCTTGTCCAAATTCAACCGTTCTCCCTCGCCAATCACCTACACGTTCTACTAAATCAACATATCTACCAGTTATTTGAGAACCATCATGTTCTATACGGAAACGCAGTTCTAATCCGAATTCACTAGCAACTTTTTTTAGATATGCGAATGGATTCGTGTAATTATCAAAGATAATGGTTCGAACGCCCGCATAAGCAATCGTTCCTGGTTGCCATTCTGCACCTGATAAAGCATTAATTGTATGAACTTCTGCGCTATCTGCACCTGTTGTATGTGGCGCTATTACTCTTGTTTTCTTTAAATCTAAGTAACTAGCAGATGTATATACTTCTGAGTATCTTTGAATCCTATCAACTCCAGCTTCAAAGATAACAAACTCAATAAATTCTCCGTCTTCACTAGGAATAATCACTCGATTCCTTTTCCCAAGATATTTGGAAAAGCGTTTATCAGCAAATGTTTCAAACTGAAATGTTTCTAAATTGTTTTGTAAGGATTTGCGATGTTGGTTAGATAATATATTCTCTTTTGATATAACGTCCAAGATAGTGTCTGTTTGTCCATCTGCAATAAAAATCTCACTCATTTAAAACGCTCCCTGTACTTAACCCTTGTAATAAAACTATTAATTGGCTGTACAATTAATTGATTTTTACCTTTTGCTAATTTAAAAAAGTCGGCACCAAAATTAATCAAGTCCATTCGCAATTCTCCATTAATCAAGATATCTTTCGCTTTATGATCAAGTGTAATGATATCTCCTTCTTTAGCTATATATGGGATTCCATCAGGTTCTTGATTTATCTTATAAACCTTAATATCATTGACTCGTTGATCTGTTGCTTCCGTTGTTGGCCACTTTCTCATTGCTACTTGTATTTGAGCAATAGGTGCTGCGTACTTATCCAAACCATCTACATATTTAACGGTTGATTTAACAGCTACATGCATCCCATCTGGTCGAATGATTGCCCAATAAGGGCGCCAAACATTGCCTATTCTTTCAATGCGTAGCAATCCATTAAAGTTATTCCACCCAGTAGATTTGTTTGGCTCTATACTTACATTATGTCTATCATCAATTGGACCGAGTTGAAATTTACCAACGTTCTTGTCCTGGTATGCCCAACGATCTTCAATACCAATCTTAGCAACGGTATTATCTGCCGCATCTAAAAAGTAGATTTCTAGCATTCCATTTTGGAAGTCTAGGTTATTTTGCTCAACCATGATTTCTGCCCGAAAGTCTTGTAACGGTTCAGATAAGGGTTTTTTATCTGATGGACCTTGCCATGTTGGTGGTTCTATAACATCTCCATAAAGGTTAGGATACATACCTGCTCCATCCGATACCATTTCACCGGATATATTCCCATTGTCTACATAATTCGCCTGTGTCCATCCTGTCATAGTGCTCATAGTATCGTGTAAGATAAGTATTTCTGGCTCAAACACCGTATCTTCAATTGAAAGAGGTTTACCCACCATCATATATTCATTGTCTTGATTTTGAATCATAGCAAAGGTGACTGGTGCTAACAATTCCATCTCGAATATTGGATTCGCTTCTGTTGTACCTTCGTTTGTTATAGTGGCGATATCATTTTGGAAAGATGCTGGTATTTCTGAACCATATTTATATGGGTCAGAACAAAGAAAAGTGATTGTACCTACTAAACTATTGCTATTCTCTTCAGGAAGTTCATTTACTGATAATGTCGCATAAAAAATAGCATCCTCATCAGAGAACACTAATTCCTTTTTGGAGCCTTTCAACAACGAATTCAATCTGTTACATCGTTGCCTAAACCCTGCATTTGTTTTATCAGTTATTTGATACTTAACGACGATTTCTCTTTCGCTACTTGTATGTTCTTCTGATTCAAGTAAACCGTCACGTCCTGGTACTTCAGTGGTGTCAATTCGATTACTTTGATTGCTCCTACCAGATACAGTCAGAGTCGTAAAACTACCAGTGTCATCTGTTAACATATCATCTAGGTTAAGACTATTAAACGTGGTTTGAATTGATAAAGAGGTGCTAAGCACACCTCTTTCATTAAAGTCAACGAATCCGTACATAAAGCACCTCCTTATTGAAATCTACTTTTCAAACGAGCTTCTCTTTCTTGAGTAGTAGAGATATCGTCTACAAAGGTATTATATTCTCTTCCGCCAAGGTTCAAGTTAATATATGCTGGCTGTTTGTTATTAACTTTTATGTCAGCGTTAACCGCACTACTTACCTGTGCAGCACTATTACGTTTCAATCCCTTTAGACTAGATGTAATCTGCGATGATTTAACGCTTAAGTTTGGGTTGAATGAATTGGCTGTTGTTGCAGCGAGTCTTTCGGTTTCTCGTTGTATAGGTTTTTTTGCTCTTTTGATTGAGTCGCTAATAACACCAAAATCCATTCTATGAATGTCACTCAATGGTCCTGTTTTAGCAGGTGAGAAAGGCCAAAAGTCACGAACGTTACTAACGATATCTTCAACCGTTCCCAATATTTTATTTTTCACAGCTAAAATTCCATCAATAGCACTTTGAATAATCGCTTTACCACTATCATATAGGTCGATATCTGAAAAGAAATCCATCACATTATTCCAGATATCAGAAACTGTATCTTTTATATTTGTCATCTGATTTGATACCGCATCAGCCATTCCCTGAAAATCGCCAGTTAATAGCGCTTTTACGAAAGCTAGTGCATTTTTAAAGCTGTTTTTTATGAATTGCCAAACTATTTTTATGTGATTTAGCGCAGAATCCATATAATTTTTAATCACGTTATTAAAAATAAACGAAAATACTTGTTTGAGAACTGTTTTTATTGTTGATGTTGATGTTTTGAAAATATCTATCCAAAAATTCAAACTACTCGACATGAAACTACCTATTACAGAAAATATCTTTTTGGTAGTCTTCCAAATGGCATCCCAATTTTTATAGATGATTATTCCGAGTAAAATCACTGCTTGAATAGCTAATCCAATTGGACCACCAGCAAACCTTAGTAAGGAGCCTCCAATTCGAACAACCCACGGTATAACTTTCATAATTACACCGCCAACACCTGAAAAAGCAGAAACAAATGCAATGATATTAGGCACTATCGCAATAAGAACACCCGCAACAACTGTAATTATAGCTATGATCTTTCCTATAATTGGATAGGATTCCATCATGGAATTTGTCCAACTAATAAAGCTGTTGATGATGCCGAGTAGAGCTGCGCCCATAGGAGCAAGCGCAATACCTAGATTGATAATAAATGAAATAATATTTCCGATTAAAGCAATTACTTTAGGTCCATTCGTTTCTACATATTCAATAAATTTCTGAAATCCATCACTCTTTTTAACTGTTTCAGACCATTTTCTGAACTTGGCCATCATCTCAGCTAGTTTAGTAAAGATAATAGAGCTATTATCACCGAATGAAGCGAATAGGTTAATGATACCCTTGAACGTATCACCAAAGATTGACCGGATAATCGGTATATTCGTCCTTACATAGTCAACAAACTTCTGAAACCCTTTTGAGTTTTCGAGTCCAGCTGTCCATTCTGAGAAGCGTTTCATCATGTTCAAAAATCCATCTTGCATATCCTCAGATAATGGACCAAACGCAATCATAAGGTTTTGGACCCCCATCATTGTATGACCAAATGCTTTTCCAAGAGTAATCATTGCTGGTTCAACTGTATCGCCTAAGAATTTAGTGAACTTCTTAAACTGATCAGATTGAATCGCTCCACCTAGACTTTTAGATAATACATCAACTGCTTTCACCGCACCATCAAAGACCGGTTCTAGTTGCTTAATAAGTCCTTGTAACTGGTCTAAGCTACGGATGAATATATCCATAACAGGTTGTTCGAATTGTTTTGCAAACTTACCCCAGAACTTACTGAAACCTTGTAGTGATTTCAGTCCTTTTTGTTGCTCCTTAGATAATCCTTTAGTTGCCTGGGCAATTTGTTCATTGATTTTTGCTCTTTCTTTTGCGTCTGATGTATTTGCTAATTGTTCCTGAAATGCGGTAACTTCTTTGTTAGTCTCAAAAACACTTCCAAGCGCTGATGTAGCGACCGCACCAAATGCAACAGCACCAGAACCGGCAACTGCAAATGATGTAGCTAGTCCAGCAACACCACCACTAAGTACACCAATTGCATTTCCAACCGCCATAATGGCAGGTACCATTGATGCAATAATTGGAACTAGTGTTGAGGATATTGATATACCAATCCCTTGAAATGTGTTCTGAGCAACGGTATCAAACGCACGAATCGTATTAGCAATACGTCCCATCGCTGTTTGAAATTTGCTTATTCTAGCTTCAACAGGTATGACCACCGTTTTAGATAACGCTAGTTTGGCAGCCATTAAGAAACCTATCTTCTTTTTGGCTTCCTGGTTGTTTACATCCACATCGACATTCACATCTTTAGACGCACTAGCTCTAAAAGCTTCCATCTGCTTACGTGCAATTTTGATATTACGCTTTAATGGTTTTATGTTAGCGTCTAGTTCGGTATCTTCAGCGCTATCAGATTCACTCTTAAACTTCTGCGTTACCTTTCTAGCTGCATCGATTGCTTTCTTATACTTACCAACACTTGCTTTTAGTTCGGCATCAATGGAATAATCAGCCATTTAGTCACTCCTTTCTGGAGTTATGTCGTAATGCTAATTGAGCTGGTGATAATTTTTTATTAGGAGATTCTTTCTTCTTTTCTTCTTTAATTTCTTGATCTACAGATTCCAATGCCTTTTCATAATCAAAGAAGTCTTTGAAATTCTTGAAAACATATTCTTCTTTCGGCTTCTTGTCTGTACCTGTGTTCTCTGTTACGCTCGCATTACGTGTTAAAAATGCAAGCTTATGCATCCTGTATTCTTCATCAATTTCTTTGTATTCCCGCGCATATCGCTTGTAATGAAACTCAGTCAATGTCATTTGTTCCACGTCAGCTAATCGATTCATATCAAGCTTACGCATGGCATAAATAACAATTTCGTTATACGTTATACTGCTTTGGGTTTGCTCTCCTTCTTGACCTTCTTCAGCTCCTGGTACTTCTCTGGAACTAGATTTCGGGTCATAGGTCGCTTTCCCAACTCCCCCATTACTTGCGCACCAAACTCTTCTAACCCTTCATCGTCCGCAATGTCATCAAGAATAGCTTCAAATTCTGCGTCCGTTTTAGGTGGGTTTTTATCATGTGCGGTCGCTGCCTTAATCAGCTTGTACAAACAGATGACGTTACCTGATTGTAAGCCAGGTGCAAGCATTGTTTCTAAACCTTGACCTAAACTTACGCTTTCTACCTCTAACCCTAATGATCGATCTATTTCTGTCAGTGTTCTAAGCCCGAATGATAGTTCTATGTCACGTTCTTTAAATGTAATATGCAAAGTAATTCCTCCTGTTTAATTCAAAATAAAAAGAGAGGGGAATAATCCCTCTCTTTAAGCTGGTGCCGGTTCTGCTAATCCATCATCTGCTGGGTCTTCTGTCAGCAAGTCATGGAAAACATAAGATAGTGTTTCTAGGTCTGCTTCTGGAATAGTAACTAACCCTTTTTGTCGCTTAAATGATGTTACAAAAGTTCCAGATACTTCTGGGTCATCTTCTGCACCATCTGTTGTTTCCCATTCAGTAATATGACCTTGTCGATACTCAGCTGCATACTGAGTAACTATATCTGGTTCAACTCCGGTTTCTGTTGGTTTTGATAAATCAACTTCCCACATTTCAACCGGGAAATCATCAACGATTGAATCGCTTAACATAACAAATGTTGGGTCCGTTTCTGCTTGTAATGCTGAAATACTTACCTCATCTTCCAATGGTCCTCCATTTGAGACATTGCCATCTTTGGTAACGGTTGATTCACGATCACGAGAGTATGATTTAGAGTGTTCTGTTTGAAACACGAGTTTTGCACCTTCTGAAGCTTCACCTAACTTACGAAAATATAATACTTTGCTAACTCCTTTAGCTATTTCAGCCATATCATGACCTCCTAAGATATTTTGTATTCGACTTGAATAATCCCATGCAATAGGTTATCGGTCGTGGTATTGTCATAGATTTCATTCGAATCTAAGGCTATCAATCTCACATTATAATTAGTTAACCTTGTGATTTTTCTGAATTCCTTTTCTAGCTTGTGCACCATATCCGCAAATGTCGCCCTGTCGGTTGCTAATGCCCACACATGGACCGTTTGCGTTAATGTACCTGTTATGACTGTTTTATTGTTAATCACATCAGCACCAATCGTTTCGCCCACATGAACGAAGGGATAAGGTACCCCTTGTTCCTTTGGGGGAGAATAATCATAGGTGCTATAATTCAACGCTAATGATTTCTTAAATACAGTGTTAAACAGTTGTATTTTTGGTGACTCCATACTATTTCACCAATCTTTCTATATCCTCTAAAAATTTCTTTCTCTGTTTGAAATAAGCATCACGTAGAAACCATGTAGCATCCATGTAACGTGTACCGTAGTTGAGATAACCGCCGTGTTCAGAAGCTACATTCGTTCGGTAGTTTAACTTATCGACCTTTTCCGTTTTCGTATTCCTCATGGTGTAGCCAGTCGCATACCCTTTATCAAAACGTTGTCGCTCATTTTTAACCGTTTCTTTCGTCATCTCAATCGTATTGTTCTTAACAATCTTATCGACATCATCTTCGATTTCATCATGCATACGATCAAGATTAGCTAGTAGAGCATCCAATCCATCTAAGTCCATGCAGATACCCCCTCGAGATAAAAAACGCTCTCAGAACGATGTGGTACATGTCTGAGAACGTTATATTTATCACCATTAACAACTGCTTTGTCAGCAAAGTCATTATATGGACGTTGCAAGCGTACTGTCGTGACTTTTTGATTGATGGAACCAAATACTGCACTAGTCTTTTCTAAGCTTACAGGTGATGCATTACACGGTAGTGTTACACCTTCATCAACTGTCACTTCTGTTTTACCAGTAGAAGGATTGTATTGGCTTCCTTGACTTTTGTGTAAGGTGATTCTATCGCTGTATCGCATCAGAAGAACCTCACCTTTCCTACACGATCATCTTTTGGTGTGTATGTTTCTAAGATTGATAGATAAGGTTTGAAATCATCCTCATTGAATGAAACTGAATGCCCTTCAACTGATTCCGACTTCATCCCCTCACTACCGATTCTGTTGTATCGATTGATTGTCATTTCTTCAACGATGAATTGCAATTCTGTAGGGATGGCATCTAATTCAGCATGTTTCTTAAGCCATATTTTCAACCGTGATTCGATATTATTGATAATTAAGTTGATTACATCATCTTGTAACGTGTCCTTAATACCTAATATGACTTTCACATTATCCTTTGTAGTTGTGGCCATAAGATCACTTCAATTCTTTTTCGGCTTCTAGTGCTTCTTCTTTCCCTTGTATCTTTTCACCATTGGAAAGTTCGAACCATCCACCGCCAGTGTGTTTAGGGAATTCTTCATCACCTAGGGTAGCTTCCGTTTGTTCTGTCGCATCCTCAGCTAAATTACCCTCATCCGAATTACCTTCATTTGGTTCAACAACCTCTTCAATAAGAACCATCTCACGATCGTTATCCTCAGAGGCTAATTCTTTTAATCTATCCTCTGATACACCTTCAACTGGATATTCTTTGTCTTTACGATAGACTTTATTTGTATGTTTATCTGTAAAACTAGCAATTACTCTGTATGTCATAAATAACCCTCCTTATGCTAATGGTGCAGATAACAATTCAGCTAATTCCTGTTTGTCATCTGTTGATTTATACTCAATTTCCAACTCGTCTAATCGTGCCCTGATTTCATCATTGGTATATTCTTTGATTTCTTCTACAGTTAAATGTTCAAGTACTATTTTGGGCTCTTGTTGCTCTTTCTCTTTTTGAGCTTGTTCTCTACGCATTCGATTAAATGCAAATAACCCCACGACTTCACCCACTTTCAAAAATTAATAAGCGCCCTGTTAAGAGCGCCTATCATCATCCGTTTGTAATTAAAGAAACCACTTTAATTTTTTTGTTTTCATAAACTTTAGACCAATTTGCTGCATCTTGTAATTCGGCGTTCGTTGGAGCGTGACCAGAAACATTAGCGTCATTCCACTTAATTCCACGTGGATGCAAGATAAAGTGTTTACGTGTAACCATTACAGAATCACCTGCAAGAATGTCACGGTCTGTCTCTGTAGGATGTTCAGGTGCACCTTCGCCATATCCAAGGAAACCACCACCGAATAAGTAAGATGTATATTTCTTAGATGGGCTTGTGCCATCTGTTCCATCCTCTACAGGGCATCCATCATCAACAATAACGCGTTTCCCAAGATAAGTAGGAATTGTTAGATTACCTTGGCTATCTTTGATATATTCAATTAAATCTTGCTTTACTAGATTGAAATAAGGAACCGAATGCATAACGATAGCACGAAGTACCTCGTGTGCATCTCCTAACTTCGAAACAGTATCTACAACAGCGCCACCACTTATTTTAGTAGTATCTGTAACACTTCCTTGAGCTTCAACAGCAATTTTATTCTCGTGCGAATTTTTTAATCCTGCTGCAAAGACACCTTTTAAAGTAGAGACTGTTACGGCTTGCATACGGCGGTCCCAATATTTAGCGACCAAATCGCCTATAGCCCCCGATGGATCCGCACCTGATAATGTAGCTGCTAGATCGTTTGTGCTCCATGAACGACGACGTAATTGACGCACAGCTACATCTTGACCAGTTCCAATTTTCCCTGGTACAGATGGAGTAGTATCGCTATCCACTTCATCTTCACCTGATAGGTCATTGAAGTGCGGCATGTTTACGGTACGTCCTCCGCCTTGAGCTAGTCTATCGTACTCGTCTGACTGCTCGATGATTCCACTTTGGTATAAAGCAGAAAGTTCCATTGTTCGATTGATTACATAGGGGTTAAAAACTTCTGGTACGATAATATCTGATACTTGTGTAGTTGGCATTTAAATCATCCTTTTACATTTTTTATTTGGCCTGCGCCATTAATTGCTTTGCTCGTTCTGGGTTTTCTTTAAAAATCCTAGTTTGTTCTGTTAAGTTGATTTCACCTTGATTCCAAGGGTTCTTGCTTCCAGAAGCGCCGGTTGAACCCTTTGGTGTTTCTTGGCGTAATGCTTCCTTAACTTTTTCTTGGACTGCATCATCAAAAGACTTTTTTAGAACAGAGATTTGTTTTTTTATCTTTTCGTTATCTTGGATAGTTAGAAGTGATTCAGCAAATTCACCAGGTAGGCTATTATCCTTTAAATCTGTTTGAATTTCAGAAAGCAGTTGTTTGTTGTTTAATTCTTGCTCACGCTTTTCTAATGCTTCAACACGCTTCTGATACTCAGCGTCTTCTTTTTCTTTAGCTGTCAGTTTCGCGTATTCCTCAGCAGTTTTCTTAGCGTCAGCTTCAATCTGTTTCTTTTCTTTCTCCCATTCAGCCCTTTTCTTTTCAAGTGACTTAGAAAGCTTCCTATCTGCTTCTGCTTCAATCTTCTTGTCCAACTCTTCCTGAGTTAACTCCAATTTTGCTGGTGGGTCCTGCGGTGGATCTGCAGGAGGGTCAGCTGGTGGATCGTTTGGATCAGCAAAGAATTGAAGATTTAGCTTTAATGGTTCAGGATTAAAAAACTTTGAGTTCATCACATTTATTGGTTTTGTCATTTGTCATTCTCCTTTGTCCCATCAACACTTATACACACGCATTCGCCCATGTAGTAGCCCTGATACGATTGATTTTTAGTCAAAATAAATAAGCCTGTTTATAACGTCTGTTGCTCAAAGACGCATATTTACTTAGTTGCCTTATGCTTAATTTCCTTACGCTTAGGTTGCTCAACATTAATCGGTTTTGGAGGTTCGTTCATTTTCTTTAATTCTTGCAAGATGCTTTTTAATGTTTGATCTATTGATTTCATGTGTTCCACCTAATCACTCCTATAAACTATATTCACCTTCTCTTTCAGCAAAGAATTTCGTTCTCCAATCACCTAATGTAAGTGCGCTTGAACTACGACAAAAAGGATGCATGGGAGCTGCGTTAACTCCTGGCACCATATCTTTAACCTTAAATACTTCACCGTTCAATCCTTTGCATATCTTCGTTGTATCATTATCCATAATGGCGATAAACTCGTATTCAGCATCGTCTTCCTCTTCTGTAATAGCCTCATAGGATAGTTTCTGCGCTTCTGTTTGCACTCGACCTGTTTCAGTGATTAATAACCTTCTAGCTTCATAGGTTGTAACGTCAAAGCGTTCTCTTAAGTTCTTTACATACTTGTTTGGATGAGCACCACGAATGATAGCACTATTGATAATCGTATCTAATTCATTTCGCAAGCCTTCCATATCGGACCAGATACGTTCTGACCAGGTAGCATTATAAAAAGAAGCACCAACGATCGCTTTGAGTGTAGCTGTTGTAATACTCATATCTACACCTAATATGCCTGCTTGTCTCGCAACCTCAGATATGCCTGCCTGTTCTAAATACTCCTGAAATGTCTTAACTGTTTCATCAGCCATTGCGACCAAGTGAGCGTTTAAATACATCATCAGGAGCTCTTGACGATTGACTCTCATTTTTGTGTTGTATGTGCTTAGAATCTTGTTAGCTCTGGCGCTAAAATTTTTATTCTTCACATATCTTTTAGCTAGCTTTTCATATTTGGTTATATCAAACTCTGAAACACGCTTCTTAGCTTCACTAGGAGATATTTCTTTCTTAGCTGCATACTTGAGATAGAAAGTATTTATTTCCTTCTCTACCTCACCCATAGCGTGCTCAATGATATCCTTAAGCTTTTCTGCCACTTCCGCATCCTTCATTTGCTCGAGTTTGATGTTTTCCTTCTCGCGCTTTACCCAATAGCTTTCTTCTTCGGCCATCTAATCACCTCAATTCTCCATAAAGTTAGATGATGGACGTTGCTTGCTCCGTTCTTCTTCAATGCGTTTTAGTTCTTCTTGTGGGTCATCAATAAACGGTAGCAAGCTTAATTTAGTTACCTCGGATAATTCCCCACCTAATGAATTAAACATTTCAACAGTTTCAGTTGTGCTTTTCGGTAGATTTGGAGTGAATTTAATTACGATATCATTCAATGTGTTATCATCTATTTCTCTTGCTTTAGCAGATATACTGTTCACTAATCGATATCTATACATCATAGAACGTTTAAAAAACCTTTCTTTGATGGACCTCACTTGCTCCAATCCAAACAACTTATATTTCATAGCTTCACCAGATATCGGACTATTTGAACTTTGACCTGCTTTCTCATCGTTCAAATTAGGTGTATTCGTAAACTTATGAATATCATTTTCTATCCTAGTTTTATAGGCTTCGCTACCAGCAACATCATACTGCTTATAGATGTAATCTGCATCAGCGCTTCCTGCTCTACCTTCTGAATCTAAACTAGGTGTAACTAATATCATGTTGGCGTCTTTCATTGCCTTAGCTTCTTCTATATCCAATTCAACATTACCAACAATCTTAAGCATGGCATCATTTAAATCAGTCATATAGTTAGCTGAATCTGATTGTGCAGCATCATATAGATCAATCAAATTTAGTACATTTTCAAAGTCACCTTGCCTAAATCTATTATTCTGATATTCGTTGATTGGTACATCACCAAAATAATGTTCTTTTTCACTTTTTAATTTGTAATCTTTGCTTTCTCCTTCTACATGATAAGTAAATATTTTATTTTCTGTATAAAGCTCAACGATTTGTACTTCGTCACCTTCGTGAGTCTGAATCCGATGCCTTACACCTGCAATCGGCAATCGTTCGACTGTATCATCATAAATGACGAATGTTTCTAAAGGAGATAGCAATGTAAATCTATTTTTGTCAGCTTGGCTACGGAAGATTAATTCATACGCTCGACCATATACGGAGCAATCCAGTGTTAATTCACTATTTAAAGCATCAGCATCGTTCAAATCATTAATATCCGTTAAAACTTGTTGTACAGCATCTTTATCATGTGTCACAGTGATTGGATTACCTGTAAGATATCCAACGATAAACTGACTCACATACCTAGCATGGTTGTGCGTTGACCTGTGATCTGACATATGTTCTTCTTTACGTCGCTGACCTTCTAGTATTGTTTTATTGTTACCTAAGTAGTAATCATCCAATTCTGATAATCTAGGAACCTGATGTGACAGATGATGATCAACCATTTTTGCTAAATCTTCGATGTTTTCTAATAACGTTGCAGCATCTGCATAGGTATATACTTTGTTGGCTTCTGCGCTGAAACGTTGTTTTGATTCTGCCATACGACCACCTCCTATAAACCTAATGATTTTAATGCTTTATATGTCTTGCTTTTATCTGATACACCCATATGATATTGCTCTAAGCTATATCTAAGCGCATCAATAATGTGGTTATTTGCATCGATTGGCTCGTTCAACCATTTACCTTCTTTATCTTGCTGGAAGGTGTATGTGTTGAATTCCTCGATGGTGTATTCACATTTCGGATGAATGTAGACTTTGAAACCTTGTATGAACAATATCCCTTGATTGATAGAGCCTTTACCTTTTACAGATGCCCTCAATCGTCTAATGCCTTTATTGATTAACTCTTGAATAAGTCTCTTCTCGGCTGAATCAGCTGTTATATGTGACTCTTTCAATCCTTTGTTCACAATCATGTTATAAATATCAGCAGTTAACATTGCTTTTTCGTAATGCTCATCGTAGATCCATAGCTCTTTCTTTTTCAAATCGACAACACTACTCGGCAATGTCGTAGGGTCGTTGGTAAAACCAAAGTCCATCCCGTGAGCAGTCTCTTGTATTTCTTTGATTTTCTGTTGAATGTCGAAGTCCTTAACATGGAAGTTATCAAAGACAAGGCCTTCTGCAACGCCCCATTCACCATCACAAACGATTCTGGCACGTCTAGGATTCGTTCTATACAAATCTTCATATCTATCTCTATCGACCTGGTCTAACCATTCATTGCATCTAAACGTAGTCGTAATAGCAAATGTATCTTTTTCTTTTGTCTCTTCATCAAAGAAAGTCTTTTTAAGCCAGTGTCGTTCTGACCAAGGGTTAAACGTAACAGTTATCTGTTTGAAGAAATCAGGATCGTCATACATACCACGAATCGACTCAACAACCGTTCTAAATTTACTTTCTGTTTCTATCTGGTAAGCTTCCTCGAACCATGCCCAACAAAGGATACCAACATCAACGGTAATCGATGTGATTTTTAATTCATCATCCAACCCTCTAAACAATATCTTTTGTCCAGTAGGTATATAGGTTATTTCTGGCATGGATTCATTGAACTTAAATAAATGGGCAACCCCTAATTGAGAGGCTGCCCATTTTAAATCTGTATAGGTTGATTGTTTATTTGTATTGGAATATCGCCTAACCACTAATAAGTTGGCCCATTTATACTTCATGATTCGATGAATGAAATTGATTGCTGTATTCTTGGACTTCTTACTACCTCTGGACCCTTTAACAACTCGATAGAATTGTTTATTGTTCCAGAAGCGATTGTAACCCTTACCGATGGTTTTCTTGATTGATACTCGGTTTTCTTTAGTCGTCATCTTCCGGCACATCCTCAACAAATACCGGGGTTACATTTTCTACTTCCACTCTATCTTTGAACATACCAAGATGTTTACCGATTAACTCTGTTGCCCTATTGGCTCCGTTACTATCAAATTGATATTCTCCAGTCGGAACAAGTTCTTTTGCTTCGTAATCAAACTCCATTACTTGTTCAGCTTGCATTGATCTATCCGATATATCCATTAATCGTTTTAACACCCAATAAGCATCAAGATTAAGTCTGTCAGCTCTCGTTTTCTTGCCTTCCTCTATGCGCGCATGTACTTCAACATTCTTCAACAGTCTCTGTCCTTGAGAGTATGCCGTCTTCTCACTGTACCCTGCTCTTATTGCTGCTTGCGTTGCATTTAAGTCAATTAGATACTCATCAATAAACATTTGTTGTCGTGCAGTTAACTTAGCCATCACATCATCACCTATCCCTCCTAATTAATTTGTGCAAAAGAAAAAGCACCGCATTGGGTGCTTGTTTATAACTATTCTTTATCCTTATTAACATCGTGTTCTACAATTAATTGAGCTGCTATAGCTGCGCTTGAAGTTATAATTGCATCAGAAAGAGCTTCCAACCTCGTGTCGTTGAATTGACCACGTATGTTTTCATCAATCGTCTTTTTAGCAATCTCCTTAGCTCTTTCTACCAAAGCTTTATATCTCTCTTCATTCATGAAATCCCCTCCCTTCTCATTCGAACTATTTCGACAAAAAGGAAGGAATTACCTCTAATTTCTCAACCTGTTTCTATCACTTTCTATATAAAACTATCACGCCTTACACATCTTTCCTACTGTTGTTCCATATTCACCCTCTATTTCTATTGTTACATTTCTACAAATTTAATTGATTCCCTCTAGGTAAACCATAGAAACCAATAATAGCCAGAAATAAGAACTGCTGCTATCAATAGAAATTTAACAATAGAATCGGGTATCTTAAATGGTATTATTCTAATAATTAACATTGTTATAATTGCTACCACTGTCATAGTTAAAATTAAAAAACCTAATTTAAGAGCTAGTCCCCACATTTGACTATAAGCTGATTTCGGAAAAATATCCATGTCCCCACCTCTTTCTATAGGGACATTATACTACATAATATTTGTACTGCTTAATCTATAAAGAACTTTCGTTCTTAATTACTAACTCTTACTAGATAAGTGCTCTACCTATAAGACCTTTTACTAATAAGATTATTTCATATGACACTCGTATGACATAACTTTTTTTGATTTATTTTTTTCTTAGCGCGATCAATGAACTTTTGAACACTGGGCTTCTTAATATCTAGTTCGTCAGCAATCTGCTGCATGCTTAATCCTTGCGCGAAATATAATAAATAGCATTGCCTTTCTCTATTCGATAAATCGATTAATAAATCGTAAATAACTCGCTTTTCATCGTCTGATAATTCTTTTTCTTTAGGCTGGATTTCAAGCGAAGGAATCAAATCAACGTCAACTAATGCGCGTTTTTGGTATGCTGAACGTTTATCAATACCTCGCATGTTTCCTGGTCTGCGTCCTCGCTTCATCCAATCAATAGAGAACGTCATGCTTGAAACCATGCTGTTGATCTGCGTTTTATCTGAAGTATCTACATAACTATCTGTTAGTTTGGAATGTTTACGTTGTAATGCCTTTCTTCCCTCTTCGTATTGAATGATTAATGTGTCTGACCAGTTATTCATTGAATCCAGCTCCTTTATCGAATAGTACTTGCGCATAGTTACTACGTTCAATCGACTTCATCACACCAGTACGCTTGTCCTTGCGATACTCACTAACCTTCCAACAAAAACGAGGTCTAAATGATTCAACACTTTCTTGCGTTATCTCTTTCATCGCTTCTTCAATCGTGATGCCTTTCTCCATAAATACGATAATACCGTCTACTAATTGGTTTTTGTCCATGTAATAAACCTCCCGATTAATCTAATTAAAATAATTGCTGGCCATAAGCTAACAACAGAGATCAACACATACATGAAGTAATGTTTCTTCTCTGGTGGTTCTTCTTCGAACATTGCATAGACAAAACCAATGATTAAGTAGATAATCCAAAACATTAAATCACTCCTTTTTGATAAATAAAAAAGGACACCAAACGGCAGCTGTTACGCTGTCATTCGGTGTCCTCCAGTTAGCTGGTAGAACTTATTCAAAAGTACTTATAAAAGTTAATAATGTGAAAATTAACGTCAGCAGAGATATTACTATTGTTATAACTGTTAATATCAACATTGTACTTTGTCTCTTGAAGTTAATTATATTGTCCAAAAAATGAATTTGGTTGGTTACTTGATCATAAATGGACTTAAACATAAAATTACTTTGATCAAATATATCTATTGGAACGTTTGTTAAAGTCTCACTTAATTTATAACTTTTTAAAATATTAGTTGTTTTTCCAACTTCACGCTCATATCTTTTGATCATATATTCATAAAACTCATAATTAATCTCTCGATCCAACCTGCTAAAATGGAAATTATTTTTTTCCATTTCAATTTTCAATCTTGATAACATTCTATACTTCACTAATTTAGGTAAATTAATAGAACTAACTTTGTCATACTTTTTTTTATGTTTTAAAGTTCTTTTTTCATACAACTTAGTCATTGTTTGTATGCTAAGAAGTTGAATTAGATACGGATTTGCAATATGTGGAATTATTTTATTACTAATTGTTGAAGTATGGTTCTCATTATATACCTCATTTAAATGCATTTTAATACTTATGTCTCTGTTGTTTTGAAAATCATCATTAAAAACTAAATGAATATCGCCTCGCTCATTTGATTCACACAAAAAACTACTAAAAATACCTGCAGATTCCATTTTACTTAAAAGTTCATTTCCTTGTAGAGGTAAGGATATAAGATGGGTGTTATATACTTCAATTGAGGGTGATATAACTTTATTTTTAAAGAAATATAACGGCAAGTACTTTGATAAATAGCAACTAACTTCCCATTTCAGTTCTAAAATTAAATCTTCTATTAATGATAATTTATATTCTTGTTTATTAAAGGAAACAGTCTGCCAAGAGTGTGGTTTTAAGGTATCTTTTATATATCTAGGTGGTATCATTTGAATGAATCCTTTATCTGTGTCGCCTTTCATCGCTTCACTAATCATCGTTTTAAAATTATCAGAAGGAGAAATATGAATGTTTATTGCAACTATGGAATTTGAGACTGATGCCAAACTAAAGGTTAATTCTTTACAAAATTTTCTCAGCTGTACATCTTTAATAGTCATTTTAAAGGTGTTTTGTATATTCCTTGATCTTATATTGGAAAATAAACGTTCAAAAAAATCATCAATGTTTCTAGGATTAAAATAATAATAACCCTGGTTTTGATTTAATTTAAATAATTTATGGAGGCCTTTTTTAAGTCGATTAAAGTCTTCCATAAATACAATTTCACTCATTAAAATATGGTTAATCTCCACTCTAATATCGCTTGGTAAAAGTACATCATCATCAAATAATTTGAAGTTAATTTCAACTTTGTTTTTATTTAAAAATTTGTTATTAACAATAAAATTCCCAAGTTTCTTTTTTAACAAATTTTTATTATAACTTTTACTTTTAGTATACGGATTTAATAATTTCAAAATTCTTCCCCCTCATCAAACTTAACCCTCTTCACCTTCCCTTGGTGCGTAATAACTCTCGTCTCTCCATGATCAGGTAAGTATGTGAATTTAGCTTGTCCTTCACAATATACGACACAAAACGGTCTATTTCCTTCTAAATCAACATCTATTTGTATTTTCTTGTCATTTATTTCTAGTGGTAAAGAATTTAGTCGCATAGAACAGGCCCCCGTGATATAATTGTATTAACAGGTACAAAAAGGTCAGGAGCTCTGCTCTTGGCTTTTTTTATGCCGTTATTTCTTTAAAAAACTAATCACACCCAACCTTCGAACTATTAATTTTGTTAAGTATTGACACATTTTGTCGAAACTATTAACAAACTATAAATAAAAAGGTAATATACTCCTATTCTATATTTATTAAAATGATGATACAGGAGATAGCCTTATGAAAAACCTTAGTATTAAAATAATTTTCATTAAGTTCGAAATATACATATTAAGAAACCACATGATTTATAGTGGGAAAAAGAAAGGATTAACTCACCCCGAAACTATTAAATCTAGTCAAGCATTGGACACAGCTTTAAACAAATATCAGCGTGTTAGCTAATTTTGTTGTGATTTAATTTAATTTCAACTATGCATAACAATTGCCTTGGCTTCATCTCTATGCTCAACTAACATTTCACTAGCTTTGAACCAGGAACATTCATGATAACTTTGAATCGACTTTACATAATCTCTCCACTGCTCCTGTACTTGTTTAAACGCTTTGGTCTTAACACCGTGATTACACTCCAAAGGCGATATAACCTCATCAGGTATTACAACTCTTATTTCTAATGGATTCTGTACTACTTGCTCTGGTTCAGCCTCAATAAAGTCAAACAGATCCATTTGCGAATAGTCTTCACATTTCTCTTGGTGAATTGTTGCAACATCTTTTAAAACTTCAAACCGAGATGCTCTATAACAACCAAAATGTGCTGTCTTTCTATCAAAATTCGAAACATAGAAGCTACTCTCCCCATTGGGAAAGATAAAATATTCTTGGTCTTTCTCCAGAGTAGTGGTATTTGAAGCATCTAAACACACGCCTTTCATACTTCAATCCACCCTCTCGCTCTATCAAACTTCAACACCGACAGTTTTAAATCATAGTGATAATCAAATAGCTTACGTTTGAGCGCAAATTCTTTGGTAATTGCTCCCTTTACGTCTACAATCTCTATCGACCCGTCAGCGTACTCTATTTCAAAATCAGAGATGTATTCTATTTTTCTAATAGACTTGTTAGCCTTTTTGTATTTCGGCTGTAATTCAAATCTAGGCTGTAAGCTAAAATCCTTTATATCACCAGCCTTTTTACGGTAGATTAGTTCTTGGTAGTACCTGGCTTCTGCTTTAGAATCAAATTTATGTCCATCGATAACAATTTTCTTATTGCCGTACTTACTGCGACGCATCACTCTTCACTCCTAGCAATCTCATTAGCATGAACATGCTTCAAGGTGAATAAGCTAACATCTTCTATCGGTCGTCCATCTGGCGTTTCATAGATTTCAAGTTTGTAAAGATCGTTGATGATTTGCGTTATCTCGTCCGATTCAAAGCGCATCTTTTGTTCGAATAGTGTTTGCATCAGCTTCCCCCTTTTACCATCCCTTGGCATAACTCCCCGAGTTCTTTACCTAGCTTTAACATTTGTTTGTTTGGATTAGCAGTATCTAGGTTTCTATCTTTCGCCCATTGTTTAATGTGTTTTGTTGCTTCTGATAGATTCATTAAGTTACCTCCAATTTTCTAGCTATCTCGTAAATAACGTTGACCGTCACTGAGTTTCCTGCTTGCTTATATAGTTGTGAATTAGAATTAACTTCTGCAGCACAATCAAATGCCCAATCTGGAAACCCTTGCAACCTCCAACATTCTCTAGGTGTTAACTTTCTTATTCTTAATTCATTAGTTACTACACCTTGTTGGCATCCCGTGTCTAATGTATTTGCTACACCTTTTCCCACACGTCCTCTTCTCGTTTTGCTAGTAGGTACTGAGTAGTTAATTGAATCACCAGGAATAGCTTCTACATATCCTTTATTGGTAGCTTCTTTGATTGATATTTTCGGACCTTCACCTTTGTTTGTAGTTAATGTTGGAGATATTCCTTCGCTTTTATAAACTTGCCCATTCATCCCTTTACCTGATGGGTTTATATTCCCAGCTAACATAATTCCATGCCTATCTTGGCTAGTTAGAGTAAACATCGGTTCTCTGTTATTTTTGAACCTTCTACCGTTCTGTCTTTTATTCTGTCTATCTGGAGTTAACACAGGTTGAATTACTTTAGGCTCTCGATTGCCACCTTGCATAGTTGTTAATGTTCTTGCTAAACCTTCTGGATTTAAAACATAATTTACATCTTTATACCCATCACTTAAGTATCCAGCGATGCTAATAGCGTTTCCGTTTTCTCCTTTGATAGGAAAAACTCCTCTTCCGGATTGTCCTCTAAGATGTCCGACAATGAACACCCTTTCTCTGTTTTGGGGGACTCCGAAATTTTTAGAGTTAAGCACTTGCCATTCCGCATCATACCCGAGTTCATCCAAGGCTCTGATAATGGTCTCGAACGTAATCCCTTGATCGTGGTTAAGGAATCCTTTGACATTCTCAAGGAATAAATAGCGTGGTTTGAGGATATTGGCGATGCGTACAATTTCAAAGAATAAAGTTCCTCTAGTGTCATCGAACCCCCCTCGTTTCCCAGCAACTGAAAAAGATTGGCAAGGGAATCCTCCGCAGATAATTTCCACTCGTCCTCTATCCCCAAGCTCTCGAATATGTCTATCTGTGACGGTTGTAATGTCATGTGCTGTCCACTCCCCTTCTGTATCGTGTATCGCTTCATAACTTTTCCTGGCATATTTATCTATCTCTACATAACCAACACACTCATGACCTGCCTGTTCCATTCCTAATCTAAATCCACCGATACCTGCGAACAAATCTAAGAACTTCACGCCTTTTCCCCCCTCACCTCTTTATACCGAAATCCTATAGGCCTTATCTCGCATTTTTTATTAACAGCCATATGCCTTAAACAAAATACAATCTCCCATTCATCACGTTTGAATTTAGTTGCAAGGTTTTCTAATGATTCACCTTTGTTCCAGCGCTTAATAATAGCTCTGGCAGTGTAATCCTGAATACCATGATCTAAGTCTTCGTTCATAATCATCAAAGTCAAGGACCATCACCTGATGCCTTGTTTTTCTTATAGTTTTCTAGCATGATTGCAACATCTTCCCCTTGTTCTTGTTGTTTAGGTTTTTCTTGCTCTTGCTGCTTCTTCTTTTGTTCAACAAACCAATCAGGTACATTCTCTTTCGGCTTATTGTTTTTATATTGATTTTGCTGATTTAGGAACTCAACTTCTTCTGCTTCAACCTTTTCTATCGTGTCGATGCCCTTCTCGTTCCACTTTCTCAAGATGCCCTCAACATAGGACCAACTACTTTTGTTTTGTTTCAAGGTTTTATCCATGGCTTTTATAACCATCGCTTCACCACTGTCTTTAATCCAAGCAAGCAAAATCTCGCTCATAGCTGGTCTAATCACTCCAAAGTTTTCTTGATAAAAGACAATAGCATCGTCTGCTGCAGGTTCCTCTATTTCCTCTGCTTTACTTTCCTTTACTTTCTCTTTACTTTCCTTTACTTTACTTTGTGTACTAATGTCGTCATTTTCATTAGTTGAGTTGTGG
This sequence comes from Aquibacillus rhizosphaerae, assembly GCF_030282825.1. Classification (GTDB taxonomy): domain Bacteria; phylum Bacillota; class Bacilli; order Bacillales; family Amphibacillaceae; genus Aquibacillus_C; species Aquibacillus_C rhizosphaerae. Next base: position 80,448 of record NZ_JASTZU010000063.1, on the reverse strand, counting down.
TTAATGCATACATTAACTAATGTTAAGTTGTTATTTGGTAATTCATTAACATCGATAAGGAAAAATTCTTTGTAAATTAACACATTTTTTCTTCTGGTAGTTGCCTCAACATATCTAGTTTGGATACCTTTAGAAGTTAAAATTTGATGTTCTTCAAAGAGGTTATTGTTGAATAAACCTTCCTCTAAGCATGTGTTAATGACATCATTAACTACATCTAAGTCGAATAAATTCTTACGCGAAAAGATTTTAGCTTTCTTTTCATCCCACTCAATGTAGTAGCCTTCCTTATATACTTCCATTAACAGTTTGACTACAATTGCAAAGCCTTCCCAACCGTGGTCAGCTTTTACAAGATATATTTTGTCATCTTGGTCCATATCGACATCCATGGGGAAATAATCTAATCCAATCTTCTTAGGTCTAACCAATTGATTCACCACCTTGATGTGTGTTCTCTCTTCTCTCACAAATTGCCGTCATACCTTCTATCTTCACTAACTCACAACCCGGATAATTATTTCTCACATAACCGGCAACATATTTCCTAAAAACTTGTCCACGCTTGACACTAGTTGCACTCATCCATACATAGCAATAAGGTATAGGAACTTTCATGAATCATTCATAGATTAAAGCACCAACTTCAATCGTGTCCTTGAGTTCCTTCGTTGACTTGCAGTAATTGCATTTATCGCAACGTATAGGCTCTATTTCTTCTTTCTTGATCTGTAGTATTCGATTGAGTTTCATTTCAGCGTATTCGTATTCAAAATCGAATCGTGATTCATCAAAGTGGACAACCGCCTTATTAGGTGGATTCTCTTTTGTTACAGCGATGATATAAGGTGTACATAAAGCACCTGTAGCTAGTTCAATTACTTTGCGATAAATAGCCATCTGGAGCACGTAATCCCATGATTCGATGAATGACACCCAACCATCGTATTTCGTTGACCAGTAACGCTTATATAAGTCCTGTGTCGTCTTAATGTCACTGAATGTTTTACGGTCAAGATTAACCGAATCAACTTTTATCTTCCATTCCGTTCCGAACAGATAAGCAGTGAATATTTGTTCTTTTTCACCTTCTAATGCAAACATGGCAAAAGAATCATTTTTAAGTGCATCAATCATCAAATCAGCTTGTGTAAAATCAGCGTATTTTCCACCGTTCTTTTTAAATATCGCATCGCTATTTTCTTCAACCACTTCGTTAAATACTTCATTATTTTCGAATGCTGCATGAACGTAAGAGCCAACCAACAAAGCGTTGGTACTTGGCTCTACATATTCACCTTTCAACTTAGCAAGTGTCTTAGCTTCGCAATTCACAAAGCTTTTAAACTGTGAAACCGACATATAGGCAAGGTCTGCTTCTCTAGAGTGATAGTTTTTCTTGTTCAGCTTCATTTTCGTCAATGTTGTCATTCGGCTTCACATCCTCGTTAGAAGGCTTATCTTCCTTTTGGGTGTCTTTATCACCTTTATTGAATTGGTCTGCTAGACCGCTATTCTCTTCTTTCTTTGCACCTTTACTAAACCAATCTTCCGGTTTGCTCATTCCATCTTTTAAAGAGTTGTAAATCTTAATTAAGTCTGCAAGGTCTCGTTCGGTGAATGCATCTAAGTTGTAACCGAATCTTCCTTCAATTTGGTCTTGAGTGACTCTGTATTTTTCTTTGAACGCCGTTAATGCAGATGCGATACGATCTTTAAAAGGCGATTTATTATTTCCTTGCATTGTTCTGTTGCATTCCTCTACAGCTTTTTCTACAATGTCACCTGGTATAACTCCTAAGATGCAAGAACGAACACGTCTAGCTCCATTGTTTGCTACTAGTTCATAAATATCGCGTGGATCATCAAGCTTTTTAATGTTTCCTTTCGCTTTACGTGAATGTTTCACCGTGAATACTTTTTCCTGTCTAACATTCGTTTCTAAATCCCACGCATAAGCTAATGCAACCGACTCACCTTCACGTTGTTCTAATTCCTTAACACCGAAGCTAAGATTTCCCCAGTTCTGAGCTAAAACTTCTGCTAGTCTGATAGATGGACCTTCTACCTTCGTTCCACCTCTTGGGTAGCTATATACTGCAACCTGAGCAAGAGCTGGGCGTTTACAGTTATCTAAAATGCGTTGTTCGGATTGAAATACATTTCTAGGAAACTGTCTCGCCATAAATATCTGACCTTTTACCTCTTCCATTTCACGACTACTAGAAGCTTGCGCTAACGCCCCTTGTTGTTGACCTTCATACTGCTGTTGTAATTGACTCATAATATTTAACCCCTTTCGAATGATCTTCATAAGCTTTTGTAACGTCCATTAACTGTTCGTGAGTGCCCCATTTATTAGAACCAAGACCCTTGCAAATCCCAGAATAGATAAGCATTGGTTCCCATTCTGGATATTTATTTATCATCTCGAAAAAATGTTTGTAGTAATCCATAAAAGCCCTCCTTGCGTATTTTTGGACGACCGTTTATAATTAAGTTGACATTTAATTTACTTGATCGTCCTGAACTCGTGCCTTTTGGTGCGAGTTTTTTATATTGCTTCTTTAATCTCAAACCCCAACACTTCCACCAAATATTTTTCTAAGTTTTCATCCAGTACGGTTTCACCATCAAATTCATAAAACTTATCTCCTAGTAGGATTTCTGAACCAAAGTAATCAATGCCACAATGTTCATCCTGTGCAATCATGTTTGCGTAGCCTGTCCGATTAATCCGTGTGATTGATGGATGTTCTAAATCAACTGCCATGTTAACCCTCCTTCATATAAGACGGCCGTTAATCAAGCGACCGCCACCTACTTTCTTTACTACAAAACCGTTATGACTAGCGCATATGTATCACCACCTTTCTGGAGTGGGTTATAAATAACATCGTAGATCATAAGTGTTTGACTAAAACATATGAACGGTGATGGATTGATTAGTTCCATCTCAGCGACCAAGAACCAGACCAAGGGGTGATTATTTGATTGAATAGGAGAAATCAAATAAGCTCCTGGTCGCTGAGATAGGACTAGCATTAGTCCCTACCTCGTGATATAATTTAAGTACTATAAAATATGCAGCTAAGTTACTTTGGACGGTGGCTTAGCTGTTTGTTTGCCCTTTTTTAACGAATGATTCTACTATCTTAAAGAAATGTTCTGGATCAAAAGTTTTCTCTTCATCCTGTGTTGATTCTACATAGCCAAATACTCTAGTAAGGATTCTGTTCTTTTCCTCATCATCAAGACCTTGCATTTTTGTGAACAGCTCGTCACGTTGCTCTTTATCCACTTAACCCCTCCTAAAATGTCAAACACCAATGGATCCAAAATACTAAAACTACCAATCCAGTTATCCGAATTTTCCAAGTATGGAATTCATCACTCATCGCATTTAAACCTAGTAATCATCTGATTCACCTGTTGTTGTGGTTGAATCTGAAACGTGGCCACTTTTATTATCTTCATTTCATCTTCTTGCTTTAGCTTCGTAAGTCTGTCCAATTCAATTAATGATTTTTCAGCATCACTCAAAAGTTTTTTTGCAACTAAATACCTTCCATTGTTAAATTCTTCATTAGCACGGTCGGTACAATCTATGAAGCAATTCCTTTCCTTTCTCGCTTTCTCCTGATCTTGTTTTCTTACATCTAAATTGATGTTCACACGATCAACTCCTTACAAATTGTTTAGCTTTCAATTTGGTTTGATTCTTATCCCATTCTTCTGACCAACTTAATCCGTATTCATCACAAACTATTGCTACCCAAGTGATACTCGCTTTAGTAGCATCTATAATTTCCTGTACCGACCTCTCAACATCTTGTCTCTCAAAACTTTGAATCATATCTGGGTTGAGTGAAGTTTTAACTTTCTTAATAGCCTCAATAGCTTCCTCAAGTTCTTCTAGCAACTTATCCTTGACTGAACTCCTATGTAAATCAGCAGCTCGTCCATCCAATCTAGTTACTCCCCAACCGATGTATTCATTAGCCGCCTCCATCGCAACCCATGGATTGTTGTATTTATTGATAAAATGCTTAGTAACATCCGGTTGGACTTTATATGCTTCATTCTCTTGCTGGCAAAATGCTTCTCTACTTAAAAATGTTTCCATTGATAATTGTTGCTGCGTCTTAGAAGTAAGTTTCCTCCCCAGTTTTAAAGCCTTTGAGGCTCTTCCTTTTTCCAATTGTTTCCTCTCCCTTTCTACCTTCATTTATTTGGTTTACTAGTATGCTAGATATTGTTACATAGCTTTTGTTTCATCTGATTCTTTTGATTTCTTAGCTAGTAATCTAGGCACTGAATGTTTCATGAAGAACCTCATGATAATTAGTTGTGTCTCTTTACTAATCTGAGGTGGTTTAACATCTTTCATTTAAATCACCGCCTTGAAATCTTTTAATAGTAGCTCTGCGAATTTAACTTGTCCTTTTCCGGTGATTAATATAGTAACCGATTCAACGTCACCTTCTGTTCGACTTATCATTGTGACCGTTGTAGAGAATAACCCCTGTTCAATGTACTGTTGCTTAGGATTGTTTTTTTCTCTACCGAACTTGATTAAATAACCTTTAGCACGAAGCCAAGCGAACATTTTATTACGACCAATTCTTAAGTTGTGCTCGTCATACATCATTTTTGCGAATGTTCCAACGTTTATAGATGCATTTGAATTCGATACGGCTTTTCCAAAGTTTGTGTAAGGCAGATCTGCTTTGTGTTTCTGTTCTAGTTGTTCAAATTCTTTTCTTTCAGTAATCCAGATTTCAGCTCGTTTGATTGGATCATCAATCATGTAAGATGGTTGATTTCGTTCAATTTGGTAAGAACCAGTCTTTCTAATAGAAGGAAGTACTTCATGTGTTATCCACCTTTTAAATTGTTTTGCTTCTGACTTGCGACTAGATAAAACTAAATTGTAAAGACCAAATTCATTCACAGCTGTTAAATTTCTGTTTTGGCTACCGTCATTTAAAGTGACACCAGTTTTTTCATCTTCATCTAGACGGGTTACTGCCTGTCTGCTGTTGTTAATTTCTAAAATGTCACAAACATCCTTTGCGACAAACCAAGATTCGCTGTCTTTTTCAATAATTCTTAGTTGCTCACCATTAAACATTTTTGTTAGTTGATTCATTGTTTTTCCTCCTAGTAGGTAATTTCTCCCTTCCTGTCGAATGGTGTATAGGAAAGGGGGTGAAAATTTGGAATTGAATCCTGATGTTCTTCGTGAAACGCTTTTTACAATCGAAGAACAGCCTTACGGAACTGAAAAGAAAATTGAACAATTTGTTAAAGCAAATAGGCTGAAAACTTTCGACCCTTATGCTGTTGCATATTGCTGTGAGAAATTGCTTGAAGAAGGTTTCATTAATGGGACATTCAGAGTCACCAAGTCAGGAAAAATATTAATAATTGAAGATTTAACTTATCCTGGTCATGAACTACTCGAAATAGTTCGAAATGATACAATCTGGAACAAAATTAAAAAGAAATCTTCAAAAGTCGTTCCACTAACCCTGCCAGCTTTGTTGAAATTGGCACTGGAACAATAAAATTTATAACTGAATCTCCTGACCAGTAATAAATATTAATTCGCGACCGACATAATCATAGGGGTAATGTTCTAATTTTTCGCTGAGGATTTTGATTGCTGACACAATCATTCCCTCGGCAACCTCTTTGCTTTGATTATTTACGTTCACTTGTGCGAATCGAAGCATCTCTGCCGCTAACATGTTTTCAGCAAGTTTTAATTCCATTAGATTGCCTCCTTAGATTTTGTATGAGTATTTTGTACCCTAATACCAAATAAAAAGCCAACATCACTTTCTAAGATGTCAGCTACTTTAAAGGCTACTGACAAAGGGGGAACTGAATGACCATTTTCCCAATTTGCAATTGACTGTCTTCCTTTATAACCAAGGATTTTGGCAAACTGCTCTTGTGTTAGTTCTTTATTTTTTCGAGCTTCTAATAGCCTATTGTTTTTCAAATGAAACACCTCTTTTGTATGAGATTCTTGTACCTTGAATTTCATTATAAGTACAAAAATCTTGTATGTCAATACATTTTGTACAATTATTTCATACTTAATAGAAAAAGAACTTTTTTGCAAGTACAATATACTTGTACATATATAATTAGGGGGAACCTATATGTTCTCAGATAGATTAAGACATTTAAGAAAATTAAGAGGTTTGTCTCAGGAGAGTCTAGGAAAAATAGTAAATACCACTAAGGCTACCATTAGTAATTATGAAAATGAGTATAGCTCACCATCAAACTCAATGCTTGTAGATTTAGCAAAAGCTTTAAATACAACTACAGATTATCTATTAGGAAATGTAGATAGTTATGAAAGAATAAAGGAGAAAGATTTTGATCCTTTAGTTGAAATCAACAAACTTATCAAAGAATACGGCATCACTGACTCAGGGTTCTTCGATATCGATAAGTGGAAGGCTATGGGGCCTGAAGAGATTGCTCAGCTAGAAAACTATTTTCAGTTTTTATCAGAACAAGCTAAGAAGAAAAATTTAGATAAATAGACATTTTTTATGGGCTTTTTTAAAACAACACATAAGCAATATCGCATATGTGTTGTTTTTATAAAGATACATAGAGAACTATCTATATGATTTAAACTAAGAAAAACATTTCCTATTATGAAACATTTGAATTTAGTACACTGACTTTAATATCGTAGAGTTTGCAACGTGGAATTGGTGTTACGGAGTATAAAACAAAGAATAAAATACTATCATACCAAATTATATTGGCATGATAGTATTTGGTATTAACTAGATTATAGCTAACAGATTTGAGAGGAGATTTTAAATAAAATGGTTAATATAAGGAACATGTTAAACTCGATTACTATTGAGAGGTTTCGTAAATTAAAAGGAATTGAAATTGACATAGCAAATAGAATTACAGTTATAGCTGGACATAACGGCATCGGTAAATCTACAATACTCGGCTTAGTAGCTAATGGATCTGAACTTAAGGGCCACAAAAGTTACTTTGATAAAATCTATCAAAGTCAATTTCAAGAAATCTTTCACTTGGATGAACGCAGTGATTATATTAATAATCAAGATGAAAAGTACTCTACTTTTCTTAAATATGAATATGAAGGTGAAGAACTATTAAAAAAGTGTACTGTATCCAGGCATGGAGACCGTCTAAAAGTTGTACCTAGGAATGTAAAGGAAGATGGAAAACTAACTAATCAACACTTTCTTAATGTGGGTGCAGATGCTAAGGTGCCTATACCTACAATATATGTAGGAATGAGCAGAGTTATTCCAATAGGAGAATCCGATAAGAGCCTCTATTCACTTAGCTCCAGCACTAATGTACATGAAGATGATATAAGATTTATAAATGAAGCTTTCACTGAAATTATTGGCAATGAAAGTGTTGAAAGTGAAAGAATCTCCAAACAAAATTTAAAACATAGTAGTAAACGATCTATTGGACCTGAATTTACTGATTATCCGTTCCAAACAGTATCATTAGGACAAGACAGTTTAAGTACAATAATCACATCCATTATATCTTTTAAAAAGCTGAAGAGAGAATTAGGTGATGAATATAAGGGTGGAATTCTAGTTATTGATGAAGTAGATGCTTGTCTACATCCATCTGCACAGGAGAAATTGATTGGTATTCTTGATAAAGCCTCAAAACAATTAAATCTCCAAATTATTGTCACATCTCATTCACTTACAATTATAAAAGAGATAATTGGTAAACAAATCAAGACAAGGCAAAATCCGGCAGATGATAACTTATATTATAATGTGATTTATTTACAAAACACAATTAATCCAAAAATAATGAGAAATCCTACTTATAAAAAGATTAAGAATGACATGTTTTTACGTTTTAATTTCTACCAAGATAATGATCAAGAAATAAAGATATATTTTGAGGATGATGAGGCCTTATTTTTTTATAAAAGAATGGCTAGCAACATTCCAGACTTAAATATTGATGGAATTAGATTTGATGCAATTAGCGCAAGCATGAGCTGTGATACCTTATTAAAACTGCCTTCAAAAGACTCATATTTTCAGAGTGTTATTATATTGGCCGATGGTGATGTTAAAAAGAGCTTGACTTACCAACAAATAATAGATAATTACGAAAATATGTGTGCTCTACCAGGAAGAGAATCACCTGAAAAAACTATACATTTATACCTTGAAGAATTAGTAGCTGATCAAGATCACATTTTTTGGACAGAAAATCAAGATATCATACATTCTCAATTGGTTAGGGACAACCTAGTCAAAAATATTGATGACAGGATTAGGAATTTAACTGATAAAAAGATGCGCGAGGAATATAAAAACTGGTTTCGAGAAAATATTAGGCACTTTGAAAATACTAATATAATTAGACATTGGATGAATGACAATCCAGATAATGTTGCTGAGTTTGTTTTTCAATTTAAGATTGCGGTAGATTATATCAGGAATAACTATATTATGAATGATTTATAAATCATTCATTTATTCTAGTGGCCATATCAATAATAGTGAGTTACAATTACAGAGGAGGTGATTATTATTCCAGTAACCGACTCTCCACTGCGTTATCCAGGTGGAAAAACACAAATGAAAAAGTTTGTTGTAGATATACTTAAAGAAAATACAATACATGAAAATTATGTTGAGCCTTTTGCGGGCGGGTCTGGTGTTGCGCTATTTTTATTATTTAATAACTACGTAAATAGAATATACATTAATGATTTAGACCCATGCATTTATTCATTTTGGAATTCTGTTCTTAATCAAACAACTGAGTTTATAAAACTGATAGAAGAGACACCAGTTACACTTAAAGAGTGGCATTATCAAAGGACTATCCAAAAGAATCCAGATAGATTCACAGAACTAGAAATTGGTTTTGCAACATTCTTTTTGAATCGAACTAACGTATCCGGCATAATAACCGGAGGACCTCTTGGTGGAAAAAATCAACAAAGTAATTACAAAATTGACTGCAGGTTTAATAAAGTTAATTTGATTAAAAAAATCAAAAGGATTGCTAGTTTTAAGGAAATGATTGAACTTACGAATCATGATGCCGAAGATTTCATTTCTAATGAAATTTGTAAGTTGAATCCGGAAAACACTTTAATATTTTTTGATCCACCTTATTACAAGCAAGGTAAAAATTTATATTCTAATTTTTATGACCACGATGATCATGTTAGTTTGAGTGAAAAAATCAAATCATTAACAGACTATTTTTGGATAACAACTTATGATTCATCAGAAGAAATAGAAAAAATATACAGCGGTATAAGCCAAAAAGAATATAGTTTAAATTACTCTGCTAATAATATCCGCAAGGCCACTGAGTTACTATTCTATAGTGATAGAATAGCTTTACCTGATTCTGAAAACATTTATTATATTGAAAAGGTGTAATAACCCTCCTATTAAAAAGGCAGGGTTATTTTTATATTGAAAATCAGAACATTTGTTCGTATAATTGATATAAGGATGGTGTTTTTGTGTTACTTTCTAACTATACAACAACCGCACTAGAAGATTGGGTTTCAAATTGGTATCAGCGAATCGGTATCAACAACCCTAAACAAATTAACTTAAAATACATAGCTCGTTATTATGACGTATTTATCCATCAAAAAGAAATGCCAGCGAGATATGATGTGTTCGGAAGATATCAAGCTATTACACTCGATTCCAGAACAAGCGTGATAGAACAAAGAGAACAGTTCTTTCATGAATTCGCTCATATTTTACGACATTGTGGAAATCAATCAATGCTTCCAGATGCTTTTAGACAGTTACAGGAATGGGATGCTCGCCATTTTACGATGTACGCAGCTCTCCCCTATCACATGCTACATAATTATGAATGGGATAATCCATGCCTAATCGAAGATTTAGCTCATGATTTTAGAGTAAGTGAAAATCTTTGCTTGGAGCGTATCGAAAAAATAAAGCGAAATAATTCTACCAATTTTCACATAGAAACGATGTATGCTAAAGCTAATGAGGTGATGGAATGAAAACGGCAATTTAAATCTAATATATAAGAAATCTAATCTGAACGATTGTTACGTTTAAGAATCTGACTTGAAAAATTTAGTAAACGTACTACTTAAAGTGGCTATAACTGTAATATCAACCATTCTTACAGACAACATATGAAAAATATAAGTGAATTGACCACTAAGTTTTTTGTTTAATTCAAGTTGTATTAATTCACCAACATCTGAAATAGGAGTTAGAAAATGTAATGAAAAACTGTAATAGTAAAAATCAAAAAAACTATATTCTTTATCAGTAAAAACATCAAAATAAAATCCGTACATTACTTCAGAAACAATTACATCGGGAATAATAAGACAACCAGCTATTAGCCAAGGTGATACTTTCACAAACCAGGTGTTATTACTACCTTTTACTAACGGAACCAGATTTATAAGGAGGTTTACTATAAAAACCCCAAAGATAAGTCCATTTGAAATAATGATAAAATTAATAATTTGAAGTTCACTAAATGGTAATAATTCTATATATTCATCTGCAAAAACGGTTAATACGAAAATTATATTTAGATAACTAAGCACTCCAAATACATGAATAAAAACATTTAACAACGGCTTTATATCATTAAACCATTGCAACCTACGTGCAATAAAAATAAAGATAGGAATAAGGGTTACTATAATTAATATTAAGACTGAATAAACAATTTGAAAAACATGAAAATAACTAAGCGCTACGCAAACTATAGATGCAAGAAGCAATATAATTGTTTCTTTCTTATTTAGGACAGAATAACTTAAAAGTAACCAGATAAATATATTTATTATTGATATTAAAATAAAAGGAAATGAAACTTCCATATCCATAATTGGAAGAAAGCTATAATACAAAATACTTGCTAGAATTATATTTAATATAAATTTTCTGTTTATTAATTTTATTTTTTCATTACCGTTCATACTACTCCACCTATCAATTTATATTGAGAAAAGTCGAAACATGTATAATTTTATATTTATTGATTAAATTTTTCCATAATATATTTTAAATCGGTGGGAATAATATTTTTTTTTGCAGGAGTTGATAATGTGAAAACCGCAATTTACATAAGAGTATCGACAGCTGAACAAGCCGAGCACGGTTATTCCATATCGGCACAACGTGAACGATTAAAAGCATACTGCATAGCGCAAAACTGGGATATAGTTGGATTCTATGTTGATGAAGGCATTTCCGCTAAAAATACAAAACGTCCAGAGTTACAGCGTATGATTAATAACATTGAAATTGGCGAGATTGAATGTGTTCTAGTTTATAAGCTAGATAGACTCACTCGATCTGTTTTGGACTTATATAAGCTGTTAGAAACTTTCGAGAAGTATGATTGTAAATTTAAATCAGCAACAGAAGTATATGAAACTACTACGGCAATGGGTAGAATGTTTATAACGTTAGTTGCTGCACTAGCACAATTTGAACGAGAAAACATGGCAGAACGTATTAGTATGGGATTACAAGAGAAAGCTCGACAAGGTAAGTACACACATAACCAACGGCTATTTGGCTACAATCTTAAAGATGGTGTGCTAACAATCAAAGAAGACGAAGCAGAAACAGTAAAAATGATTGTAGACATGTATTTGGGTGGTAAAGGTGCTGGAACCATTTGTAAGTACCTAAATGAAAGAAATATAGGCACTCGTGACGGTAATTACTGGAATGACAAGCCATTAATCCAATTACTTAAAAATCCTGTTTACAAAGGAACTTCTACCTGGTTAAGAGATACCGAGAATGAAATACAAATTGAACATGCTCACCCAGCTATAATAGATGAGCATACATTTGAACAGATTCAGAAAACTATCGATAGACGTAGATCTCTATCACCCATGCAGGTATATAGCGACCATATTTTCTCTGGAAGATTGAAATGTAAAAATTGTGGCCAAGCTCTTACAGGATATCGAACTTATACAAAGAATGCTCGTGGCCAGAAAGTGAGTTATAAGAATTATAGATGTATGCATAAGAATACAGGGAGATGCCAGGGTGTAAAAACCGTCTCTGAAAGGACACTAGAAAAGTTTTTTATTTCCTATATAAAAGAATTTAATTTCGACCAAGCAGCTAGGGAAACATCTGATAAAGATGTAGTACAACTAAGAGACAAAAAGGCTGAAATAAAACAAGCTGAAAAAGACTTATCATTAGTAGAAAAACGCAAAAAGAAATGGCAGTATGCTTGGGCTAATGAAATGATGAATGACTATGATTTTGAAATACGAATGCGAGAGGAAAATAAAATTGAGTCAGAAGCTAAAGAAGTGCTAGATGAATTAATAGTTGAGGAAGAAAGTACATTTGATAAAAAACAGATGAAGATGATTTTAAAGAACTTCACTTCCAACTGGAGTACACTTACGGATCAAGAGAAGAAAAACTTGGTACAGTTAATTGTTAAAAACATTGAATATGACTATGATGAGAATAATAAATTCTATATTAAAATTGTGGAGTTTTTTTAATTTTTGAGTAGTACCATAACCTTGAGACCTTTTAAACTACTTCCAAAAAACTTACACGCATGATCCATAACCTTTTTTGGTGATTGCTTCACATAATAATCTTCACTTTCACCATTCTCCATTATCATTGATACATACTGACCGTCAACTTCTTCAGCAATTATTGCTAGAGTCTCTGGATTTACTTCATAATTTAGTTTTAACATTTGATCACCCTTTACATTGTTAAATGGTGAGCAAAAGACCTAATTAGAAAATACCACAAACTTGTAATATATGGTAGAAAAATAACTAAATATACTTAATTTTGTCACATTTACCATTTAAAAGCTTACTTTTTGATACAATAAAGCTAAGTATAAATCATTAGACCTAGCTCCTTTATTAACTTTTCAAAAAAATCATTCTATGAAAGGAGGCCTATTATGTGGGAAAAATTCAAAAGGAAAGCACCTATAAAACCAAAGCAAAAAAAGGATTACCCATTCATTAACATCTCCTTACCTGAAATTAAAAGAGCTATTCAAAAATATAGCTTAGAACTACCTGATGATATTCCACTTAGTGTAATTATTAATGATGATTTAAGTATTGATTATCATTTATTAGCTCCAATATTAAAAGGAATTCCAAAAGAAAAGTATTTTATGTCACGAGAAACGTATGAGATTTATGAAGAACAAGACTATAAATTAGCACTAGAAATTGATATGGTCCAAAAAGCAGTAGATAATTATATGAAACAAACGGACGATCTACCTGTTATCCACGGTGATCCTTACAAAAAGGTAAGCTTTCATAAGCTTGAAAAACTAGATTTAATTGATTACCGTCCAGCCTATGATTTTTACGTAACCAATGAAGAGTACTTAATAACAAACGAGAAACCAAATTAACTAGTCAAAAGAGGAAAACTAATCAACACTGCCTCGTAACTACGAGGCAGTGTTGTCGTTTGTTTCCCGTTTTTGGATTTCTTTTTCCAATCGTTCAATTCTTTCTTTAATGGATGGATGACTTGAACGCATCCATTTCACCCAAAAAACAGGATCAATATCACTCTTTGATTGTCTAGCCATTCTCTGATAGCCTTCAATTGCTGGTTCTAATTGTTCTGTATGCTCAATTGCATATGTATCGGCTGAGATTTCTATTTGCCTAGACACATACGTTGAGATAGGCTGTACTATTGTCAATAAAATTGAAATGGTTAATAACAGGATTGGAACTGCTCTAAGATCATTAGGACTTTTAAAACTAGTCTTATCTCGAAAATTTAACCAAACGCGTTTGTATATAAATGCAGTTAAGAAAAATAAGAATAGGCTAAGTAGCAAATACCCAGCTACCCCTAAATAAACATGGTGCATAACATAATGGCCAATCTCATGAGCTAAGATAAACATAATTTCGTCCTGTTCCATTCCAGCTAAAGTTGTATCCCACATGACGATTCTTGCATTCCCCATTATCCCAGTCACATAAGCATTAAATGTCGTTACTTTTTCACTCATATTCACTTGAAGTAACGTCGTATCCTCAAGGCCTATACTCGTAGTGAATTCTTCAATTGCTGTTCTTAACGGACCTTGCTCCATTTCAGTGAAATCTTCATATAAAGGATCAATCCAAACAGGTTGGATGTATATAATAAATAGTGCAATTGGCAAGACCAATAACCATAATACCAACCACCAGAACCGCTTGAACCTAACCATTAGCAATCGGGAAACATAAATAGCTACCGATAAAATAATCCAGTAAAAAAACAGATCTAAACTCATTTCTAACAACCAGTCACCAAAGGGTTGGCGACTCGTTCCTTCCCAATGTGTAATGTTGAACCATACTAAATTAAAAGGGAAGCGAATTAAACCGTAACCAACTACCAATAAAAAAGAGAAAATTATAGTCTTTACTGATTCTAGTTTGGTTAGCTTTTCTATTTTATCTACCAAAACAATAGAACCTTGCGTTTTTATTAAGCCATATAGTAATAACCATTCAAGTGGTAACTTTGAAAAAAATACAGCATGAGCCAGAGCGGCATAATTGGATTGACTATAAGATTCTAGTGGATAAAAGAAATAGAAATAAACCCATACCAAGATAAGGTAAATAAAATAAATAGAAAGTGACTTTTTCATGGATAACCTCTTTTCTTGTCGTAGCTATAAGTATAAACAATCCCTTGTCACTTCATTGACAAGGGATTGACTATTAATAGATCAAGTTAATAAAGTCTTCTTTAGAAATTTTACCAAGGTAATGAGAGACGTCTACATCACGTAGCGCCACTTCCATTGCTTGACGCTCATATCGTGTTTCAGCAAGGCGTTGCTCTATTTCACTTACATCACCCACGCCGAAAAAGTCACCATATATTTTACAATTCTTAATAATTCCTTTTTCCACGTCCAAACGAACATCAACTAAGCCAGCATCAAATTTGTGGGACTGTTTCACATTAAATGATGGAGATTTCCCATAATTCCAGTCCCACTGTTGGTATCTTTCCTTAGATAATTCGTGAATATTTTTCCAGTCTTGCTCGGTTAATTTATATTGAGGTACGTCTTTTACATCCTCAACGTCAAAAATATAACGTAAAATATGTTCCTTAAACTGATCCATGGAAATTTTCTCTTCCATGAAATCAACAATATTGGTTACACGGCTACGAATCGATTTTATTCCTTTAGACTTAATTTTCTCCATTTTCACATTTAAAGCTGATACAACATTTTCTATTTCTGAATCAAACATTAATGTACCATGGCTAAACATACGACCCTTTGTAGTAAACTGAGCATTACCAGAAATCTTACGACCATCAGCAACTAAATCATTTCTACCTTTAAGCTCTGCTGGTACACCGAGTTTATTTAAAGCTTCTACAACAGGTTGAGTGAATTTAGCAAAATTATGAAAACTATCCCCGTCATCCTTCGTAATAAAACTAAAATTCAAATTTCCCTGATCATGATAAACAGCTCCACCACCAGATAGTCTTCTTACTACATGGATGCCAAATTCATCTACATAGTTCGTATTTATCTCTTCAACACTATTTTGATTTTTCCCGATAATGATGGATGGCTCATTAATATAAAATAATAAATATGTATCTTCTGCTCCGAAATTTTTCAAGATATATTCTTCAATCGCTAAGTTAATGTGCGGATCTGTAATACCTTCATTATCTATAAATTTCATAACACAAATCTCCTACCTTTGCTTGTTTGTATTCGTATCATTCACTTCTATTAGTATAAAAGAAACAAAATTAGAAGGCAATTAAGGCACTTTACTAGAAACCCCAAGTCAGTCCTTCTCTTGCTAGTTGAATATTTCCTGCATAATAGTTCTGGGCTTCGCGTACTAAATCTTGTGTGTTTCCAAAGTGAGGATGATGACTGAGTATCAATTCAGGTATATTTGCTTTCCTAGCAATGTCAGCACACTCTTTACTGTTCATATGTCCTACCTTTGTTCCGTCTTGATTTTCGTAAAAACTACATTCACTTATCAGTAAATCTGCTCCTTCACTAAAAGAAATAAATGAATCGATATAACTAGAATCAGCTGTATAAACAAATGATTTTTCACCATCTGTAACTCTCATCGCAAAGCATGGAACAGGGTGTTTGGTTTTCATGAATGTTATTCGAAACGGCCCAATTTCTAACACTCTAGTAGGGTCATATGAAATTCCCTTTGTACTGTTATGAGTCAGCTTTTTAAAGTTCTCCTCATCTTCGCTATGTCCATAGATAGGTAAAACTTTATTGGTGTTTTGTATCGAATTCTGTACAAGCCAGCTATATTGCAACACACCCACATCGGCGATATGGTCATTATGGTAATGCGATAACACGACAGCATCAATGTCCATTACATCTTTATACGATTGAAGTCTTGAAAGAGCACCACTTCCACAATCCAACAAACAACTATACCCGTCTTTTTCTAATAAATAACAAGAAGTTGCACTTCCTTGTTCTGGGTATGCCCCCCAAAAACCTATTACCGTTATTCTCATCGCTAATTCCTCCTTAAACTAATTACTTTTAAATTGTTATAATACAGCATTGAATTTTTATACATGTTATAATACAATAGGTATACAATAAAGATTCGGAGGGATTCTAATGATTAGTATGGTTGAATTTTTCAGAAATCTACCTCGCAAAAAATGTTCAAAATGTGGAAATGATATAGTAGAGAAGGCGGACTGTTACGTTAATTTATGTGACAATTGCGACCACCCTGCCTTATAATAAATGATTAATTCTAAAGCAACTTATTTACTAAGTTGCTTTTTTCTTTGTTCCTGGCTGAATCGTTCCCTACGAAAAAACGAGTGTTTTAAAGCAGGACTCGAACTAGATAGAAGGAAATGACAATGAAGCTACGTCGGATTTTTTATCAACTTTGAAAATCAAAAGGCAGCAAAATTCACGCAAGAGCCTTATTTTAATATAGAAATCGATTGTATTATAACAGTATCTTCATTGCTTTTAAATAATAGGGATAACATTTTACGTAATCAATTTCATAATACCAATTTTATCGTAACCTACAACAATGTAGTTAAAAACCATTTCCAAACTATATATTGTCGCAGATGACTGAATAAGGTAATTATGAAATGGACTCAATGACCAATATTTTTACATTTTTTATAGAATACTATACAATTTATATAGACAAAGATAAATATCTTTTATTTTCAGACGTAATACTTCCTATTAATAAAAGTATTACTACCTGATAAACAGGTTGAAGTAAATTGTATTTAAATACATTCGTTGGAGTGGAAACTATGTTTCAAGACATTCGACTAGAAGAATTATTAGAAATGAAACAACAACAAAAAGTGGCAATCGTTGATGTCCGTTCTCCTTCAGAGTTTGCAAATGGAAATATACCTGGAAGTATTAACATCCCTGTTTTCACAGATGATGAACGCGCGGAAGTTGGAACACTGTACAAACAAGAAAGTGTTAGCGTTGCTAAACAACGTGGGCTTGAGATTATGTCAGCTAAACTACCTCAATTTATTAGTACCTTTAGTGAAATTCATAAACCAAAAGTTGTATATTGTTGGCGAGGCGGGATGCGGAGTAAAACAGCAGCAACGGTTATCGACTTAATGGATATACCTGTCTTACGTTTAGAAGGTGGGATACGTGCCTATCGTAACTGGGTAGTCGATACACTAGAAACTTTTGAAATGAAACCAATCACTTATTCATTAAATGGATATACAGGGACAGGTAAAACGATTATTTTGGAGAGTTTGCAAAGAGAAAATTACCCCGTCATTGATTTAGAGGGAATGGCCGCTCACAGAGGATCTATTTTTGGGCAAATTGGACTGGAGCCAAGTAACCAAAAGACCTTTGATGCGCAGTTACTTGATAAGTTACTTTCTTTCCGAGACTCTCCTTTTATCTTAATGGAAGCAGAAAGCAGAAGAATTGGAAAAGTAATATTACCAGACTTCTTACTAAGAGAGAAGGAACAAGGAACACAGATTCTTGTTGATATACCAATAGAAGAACGTGTGAAAAACATATTAGATGATTATCAACCTTGGAAGGATCCTAAAGAATTCATTCGCGCCTTTAAGATTATTAAAAGAAGGATACACACACCTATCGCAACTGAAATAGAAAAAAACCTTCTTGGAGAAAATTACTCAGAAGCCGTTTACTTATTACTTAAACATTATTATGATCCACGCTATGATCATACAATCAATCAATATCCAGATGCTAGAAATTACACGATCAAAGCAAACAATGTTCAAGAAGCTATTGCACCTATCAAAGAACTTCTAAAAAATATACATGTACAATTACAACAAACATAAAAAGAAAAAGCATGCGTAGCATCTTATCTTCTTCCATACAACCCATCACCAAAGAGAAAAATTCTTATAAGTAAGTTAATTTCATAATTACCTTATTCAGTCATCTGCGACAATATTGGTATTATGAAATTGATAGAGTAAATACATAAATAGAGTTAACCATTTATTGATTAACTCTATTTTTCGACGTTTATAGTGGTTTCCAACCGCATTAATATAATTTCTTTATACCATCCAATAATCAAACAAGAATCCTACAAGAATAAGACACACTCCAATAGGAAAGTAAACTTCTTTTTCATTGACCCCTATCTTTTCAAGAATGAGATTAATAGAAATGATGGTGCCTATAAACACGGCACTACGAACAAAATAATTTAGTTCTAAAAATATTTCTGGTGAAAATCTCTGTATTAGACCAGCTAGAAGGCCACAAGTAAGCAATAATAACGGAATTCTAAGTTTCCATTTCATAAATAATCCTCCTGTCTTAACTTACTTTTCCACAAATTCCACATCGCCTGTTATTTTAACGTTATTTGGGACTTTAATATAAAGTAATTCCGGTCCACGGATACCAAATGAAAAATATTCCGTTTTGAATTGTGCTGTTTTACTAAATTGAGTCGTTGTAAATTCAGCATCAAAATGTTGTAATTTTAAGTTTACTGGATTTGGTGACATAATATTTAACGTATTATTTTCAAGTTCTACATCGTACGCAATCTGATCGTTTCTTTTTAGTAACATGGAGTTAGTTGCATAGTGAACGACTTCAATCGTATTATCCATTTCACTCTTCACTTCAGCTAATATAAAAATATATTCCCCATTATTAGTTGAAGAAATGATTAACTCATCCTTTTGGAATGGAATGCTCCACTCATTCACTACATCCAATTCCTCCATTTGATCAATCGCCTCTTGGTCATCTGCCTGGTATATATTATTCTGTATCTGTTCTAACTCTGACCACCCTAGTGGATTTTTAGGTACACTAAGAAATTCATCATCAGGTAATACATAAAATAGGATAGTTGCGATTAGTAAAACGAGTATATAACCAACCAAAAACCGGTTTGTTCCAAATCCTCTCTTTTTCCTTTTGAAATTAAAACTTTTCTTTATTACAAAAAAGCATACACCTACTAATCCAATCATGATTAAGATTGGAAGAAATGTCGTAAGTATTGTCATTGTTTTACCTCCATTCGATTTGAAAGGGTTATTGATAGGAGGAAGAGCAGTCCAACCGTACCAATCATTTTTAAAACGAATAGTAGAATTGACGTTTCTTTTCCATACGTATCCATAATCCAAACAAGGAGTAAGGAAGTATCATGTGTGTTGGTACCGATAAACATACTTCCGATAATCAAGGTAGGAATTACAACAATAAACAATTTATGAAATTGTACAATTGTTCCGACTAGGTAACCACATGCAGCAAATGCAAAGATGTATAATATAGTTACGAACGTTCCCATTAATAAACCTTGAAAAGTAATGTCTGTAGCTATAATATAATCAGATTCATAAAAGAAGTATGCGATGACTTTATTGACGTTTCCAGTCATTATCGATGTAATTCCAGCTATGACACTAGCACTTAATAAAAACAAAAGATTAGATAGGTTACTCGTCAACCTGTTTGTAACAAATGTAAAATCATCATTTCGATAGGCGCGTGTCGTTATTAGAATTGAAGAAATAAATGCCCACAAAAATGTAAAAGCAATAACAACATTACTCGAATAAGTTCTGAATTCAATCGAATGTTCGTCGCCACTAACACCTCCGCTACTAACGCCTCCAAGTGAGAAAAGCATTCCAATCACTTGAATAGCCATAAGCGATGTGTACATGCCAGCGTAGGATTTAAGTTTAAAGGCATGTTGCTTTCGAACAAGACGCCACGTATTAATCTCTGGTAAAGACATCATCGATTCCTCCCTTATCGTTGCTTGTAAGATGTACACTTAGATCATCAATAGATACAGGAGATATTTCCAACCCCTCGATATGCGCTTGTTGCTTATCTAACTCATTTAACTCATTTCTAACAACAACATACGTATTTCCTACACCTATGTCTTTTTTATATAAAACTTCTTTCGTTTTTGTCCAATTCGAAATGACCTGTTTATTCCCACTAACTGCGATTGCATATTCTTGCAAATCTAAAACTGAAGAATGCAAAAGTACTTGACCCTCTTTCATCAGCAAGATGTCTTCTAACATATCATCCATTTCATCCAATAAATGACTAGATATGATAATTGTTCGAGGATGCTCAATATAATCTTTTAGTAGTGCCCGGTAAAAGTCCCTCCGGACAGCAGAATCCATTCCTGTCGTTGGTTCATCAAAAATGGTTAAGGGACATCTAGCAGCCAAGCCGACAATCACATTAAATGTGCTTTTCATTCCTTTCGATAGACTTTGATGCGTTTGCTTGGGATGGAAGGAAAAGTAGTCAAACAAGCGCTTAGCCAATTCCATATCAAAATTATTATAAAAACTGGCAGCGGATTCTAATAGCTCTTGTAAGTTTAAGGCAGTGGGAGGGGTGATGTTATCGTCAATAAAAATCATGTTAGCTGACACTTTCAGGTTATTAAAAGGTTGATATGAAAAAACATGTACTTCTCCGCTAGTTTTACGAAAAAAACCGGCAATCACCTTTAACAATGTTGTTTTTCCAGCCCCATTTCTTCCGATTAATCCAGTGATTTTGTTTTCTTCTATCGTAAAAGATAGATTTCTTATGGCTTGACGCCTTCCATATGCCTTTGTTAATCCTTTGCACTCAATAACATTCATTCTTCATCCCCCTCATCATTTTTACCTGCATCTTTTATTAGCTGAATTAGCTCACTTTCACTGACATTAAGGTGTTCCGCTTCAACAACTAAGTCTTTTACTAATTTTTTCAACGTTTGATCTTTCCGCTTTGTTAAAATAATTTGCTTAGCGTCAATTGATACGAATGTTCCTAGTCCACGCTTTTTATATAAAATCGCCTCGTTGGCAAGAATACTAATTCCCTTGGCAGCTGTTGCTGGATTAATGTTAAAAATATCAGCAAGCTGGTACTGCGAGTACATTTTCTCGTCAGCTTGAATATTCCCATTCAATATTTCTGTTTCCAACCATTCGGCTATTTGTACATAAATAGGTTTAGTACCATCAGAATTAATAATCAAAGCTTCACCTCCTTATCAAACTTAGTGCATTAGTGTTGTAATGCACTATATAATATTTTCCATAATGTTGCAAGTGGTAATATAAAAATAGGCATAAAAAAAACTTCGACTTTAAAAGTCGAAGTTTGAATGAACATACCTTTTTAAGAATGGACACTGCTTTTATACTTTTGCAAAACGACATCCGCTAAAGTTGCAATAAATTCTGGAGCAACATTCGGCATTTCCGGTCGGTAATAATTAGCGCCTAGTTCATCACAAACGACCTTACACTCATAATCATTATCATAAAGTACTTCTAAGTGATTTACGATAAATCCTACCGGTGCATAAACAAACGAACGGTAGCCCTTTTCATTGTATAAATCTCTTGTTAAATCTTGAACATCAGGGCCAAGCCATGGATCAGGCGTATTGCCCTCACTTTGCCAGCCCAGCTCATAATTCGTAATACCGGTTGCCTCAGAAATAAGTTCAGCTGTTCTTTTTAATTGATCTGGATACGGATCACCATCTTCAAGGATTTTTTCAGGCAAGCTATGTGCAGATACAACAAGCACAGCCTTTGCTTTTTCTTCATCATTCATTTTGGCATACTCACTTTCAATTGCCTTAGCCCAGTAGTCAATAAAACCAGGAGCATCATACCAGCTTTCTACGGAAGAGATTACTGGTTTACCATGCTTCTCAGCCTCTTTTTGGGCACGTCCATTATAGGATTTAACACTAAACGTAGAGTAATGTGGTGCCAATACAATTGAAACTGCTTCCTCAATACCATCATCAGCCATCTGTTTTACCGCATCTTCGATAAATGGTTCAATATGCTTTAAGCCTAAGTAATGAACAAACTCTACTTCGTCTTGCGTTTGATTCAATTTTTCTTCTAGAGCATTTGCCTGTTGTTGCGTAATCTCTGCAAGTGGAGAAATACCACCAATCGCCTTATATCTTTCTGTTAAATCTTCTAACATTTCTGGAGTTGGTTTTCTACCATGTCTAATATCCGTATAGTATCTTTCAATATCTTCTTCTTTATATGGCGTTCCGTATGCCATTACAAGTAAGCCCACTTTTTTCTTTGCCACGTTGCAAGCACCCCTTATCTATTTGTGTGTTGTTACTTTTTTGAATAACTATGAACAAACGCAGTCAATCGTTTTAATGTTTCTGGATTAATCTCTGGAGTCACACCATGTCCTAGATTAAAGATATGTCCTGGCTGCACTTTACCCTCATCAAGTATTGCTTTCGTTCTCTCCTCTATTACTTTCCAGTCAGATAAAAGTAGTGCTGGATCCAAATTACCTTGTAAGGCTTTTGTAACACCTAATTCCCTAGCCTCAGTGATTGACATACGCCAATCTAATCCGATGACATCTAGAGGTAGATCATTCCATTCCATGATAAGATGTCTAGCACCTACACCAAACATAATCAACGGAACACCGGTTTCTTTTAGTTCAGAGAAAATACGATGCATGATCGGTTTGATATAGTAACGGTAATCACTGACATTTAATGTACCTACCCAGGAGTCAAAGATTTGAATCACTTTAGCACCTGCATTCACCTGCGATTTTACATATGTAATAATCATATCTGCTAATTTATCCATTAATGCAAACCAAGTTTTCGGATCACTATACATCATTGCTTTCGTTTTATGATAGTTTTTTGAAGGACCACCTTCCACCATATAGCTTGCAAGTGTAAAAGGTGCTCCACTAAAACCAATAAGTGGTACGTTTAATTGTTCTTGTGTAAGCAATCGAATCGTATCAAGCACGTAAGGTACGTCCGATTCCGGATCAATTTTCCCTAATCTCTCCACATCTTTAAATGACCGAATTGGATCATCAATAACTGGTCCAATTCCAGATTTAATTTCTACATCGACACCGATTGCTGGAAGTGGCGACATAATATCCTTATACAAAACGGCCGCATCAACGTCATACATTTCAACAGGTAAACGAGTTACATAAGCACATAATTCTGGTTGATGGGTAATTTCAAATAATGAGTATTTCTCTTTTATTCTACGGTATTCTTGTTGCGATCTTCCAGCCTGTCGCATATACCATACTGGTGTATAATCAGTTTCTTCACCCTTGAAAGCTTTCAATATTGTATCATTTATTTTTTTAGACATTTGTTTCACCCTTTACATCTAATCCATTCCAATAATCACTATAACGAACTAACCTGTATCTGTATAGCAGAAGACACTAATTGTCACTAAATTGTAATTATTATAATAAAATAATTGTTGTTTTTTTATATTGTAATACTTTTTTACAAATTAATCGACAATTTAGCTTTATTTGATGGATTTCCTATTTGTTTTGTTAATGGATCATACGGTACCACATAATATATTTCTTCTTTAAAAGGATTAGCTCGTTCAATAGTAAATGTACCTTTTCCTACTACTTCCCCTATCTTAATATCTTCATTCTCTGCTTGCTTATAAACCTGATAAATAACTCGTTGATCACTTGATGTCGTCCATGTCAGTTCGCCTTGGACAAGTGAAAAACCACCTAACTTATATGTAGCATCTAGGTCACTAATCGTAGGCAGTTCTATAGGAATCGGCAGTTCCTCTACATTATCTGGTTTTTCAAATGTTTGTGCCATTTTTTGTTGTTTACTAAGTTCTTGTAAAATATTTTTAGTAACAACAGTTGGTGCTGTACTGCCCTGAGTTAAATAATGCGTTTCATCCACCTGATCATACCCCATCCATAATGCGGATACATAATCAGGTGTAATCCCCACAAACCAAGCATCATTTATTTTTCCTTCTACTTGAGGATGTTGCGTAGAACCCGTCTTTCCAGCCAAGGCTAAGTCGTAATTACCAGTTTGCCCAGTTCCGGTTTCTACTACACTTTCTAACATACGCAACATATTCCATGCCACTTGCTTTGAAAAAATGGTTTTCGATTCTGGATTAGATTGGGCTATTACTTCATTATTACGATTATGAATTCGATCAATCGTATGCGCATTAGTCCATTCTCCTCCGTGAGCAAATGTCCGATAACTTTCCACCAATTGTATAGGAGTCAAACCTTTTTCTAATCCACCAAGCGCAATAGCCAAACCGCTATCTGAGATGTTTATATTCATCTTCTCCAAATAATCCTTACTATATCCAATTCCAATTTTATCAAGTAACCATACTGCAGGAGCATTTTTTGATTGATTGACAGCGTCGTACATGGTTACAGTCCCATTATATTTTCCGTCTGCGTTAGAAACGTTGTAGCCATCGTAACTAATATCTTTATCTGTTAGTAAGGAATAGGGCTGATAATCCTCTAACTCCATCGCTGGTCCATATACAGCTAGTGGCTTGATTGTTGATCCAGGTTGTCTTGGTACAAGTAACCGGTTAATATCACCGCTTTGAAAGTCCCTTCCACCGATTAAAGCTTCTAGCTGGCCATTTTGTTGATTCATAAGTACAAAGGCTCCTTGAGTACCTTCTACAGAACCATAAAAGTTACCATCATCTTGAAACTGCTCATAGGCGATTTGTTGTGCTTTTTCATTTAGGTAAACTTCAATGCGATAGCCACCACGCCTTAATTCAGTTCCGGTTAATTGGTATGTATCAGCAACCTCTTTAACTACTATATCTATATAATCATCCAGCCAAGGGCGTTCTGGTTGTTCTATTTGATTTAACCCTAACGTTTTCCCTTGTAGCTGAAGCGTTTCCTCTGTTTTCAACATGTTTTGTTGATTCATTTGTTGCAACACTAAATCTCGCCGTGTTTTGGCTTGTTCCGGGTTATTAAGTGGTGAATAAGTATTTGGTGCCTTCGATAAAGCTGCAAGCATTGCTCCTTCAGAAACGGTTAAGTTTTCTACTTGTTTACTAAAATAAAAGTTAGCTGCAGTTTCAATACCATATAAACCATGAGCAAAGTAGATTTCATTCAAATATAATTCTAATATTTCTTTTTTTGTAAAATTTCTTTCTAAATAAATAGAAGCCATTACTTCTTTTGTTTTGCGCATCCATGTTTTATCATTCTGTAAAAACAAGTTCTTTGCTAGTTGTTGTGTAATCGTACTTCCACCCTCAACTTTTTCCATCGCAATGATATCTCTATATAAAGCACGCATAACAGAAGGAAAAGAAACGCCTGCATGGTCATAGAAACGCTTATCCTCAATGGCAATAAACGCATTTTCTACATGGTCAGGTATTTTCTCAATCGTTACAGGAATCCGATTTTCTTCATATAATTTTCCAACTACCTCACCATCTTTAGTTACAATCGTAGTTGTGGCTGGTAAAATCAAATCACGTTCGTTCACAACAAATCGTCCACCAAATATAATAAATAAATACCCTAAGATTGCTAATGAAATAATTGCAATGATTACAGCTATAGGCCACTTAAGCTTAACGGCCCAAGCTGGGAGTTGTTGTATTTTCACGATGAAACACCATCCTTATAGATACTTCTGTATATTTATATGCGGAAGCAATATTTTCTAATTATACGATAGTTATCTACCAACTTAAAGGTAGAGTTTATCACCTGCTTGCGGTTTGAGGTTAAATATTGCTAAACTAAACGTAAGATAATCATGTTATGAAAGGGTTTTATAAGATGCACGCCTATATGACAAACGGCACCCTAGACTATTTAAGCAAAGTTGCTAACAAACATCCACAGTTGAATATACTTTTTTTAGAGGATCAAGATAAAACCGTTGTTTACTATGAAGCTGACAAACCAACTATCTTTGAAGCAGCTAGAAAATACGACATCGTTGTTTCTAGTGGTAATTTAAAAGAGGATGGATTTGTTGTTATGAATAACATCCCTGTAACAGATGAAGGGAAGCCGATATTCGAAAGCCAGTTCAAAAAAAGAGCTAGTCTAATTGATAACACGCCAGGATTCTATGGCTTACGTGTGTTACGACCTTTTCAAGGAAATACATATGTAGTCATGGTGCAATGGCAAGATGAAGCAAGCTATGAAATGTGGAAAGATTCGGATTCCTTTAAAAAGTCGCATTCCAAAACAGATAAAACAGAAAAGAAGCCTCCTTATACTGCTGGCCCATCTTATGTAACTACCTACAAAATGGTTGACTTTGAGGAAGAGCAAAATTCCTAAATCAAGCAATATAAGTAAAGAGGCTTGTCACTTGGAATATCAAGTGACAAGCCTTTATTCAACTACATGATCATTAAAGAATTGTTCAAAATTCTCTTTTGGATGCTGACCAACAATACGTGATACTTCTTCACCGTCTTCAAAATGAATAAGTGTCGGTGTACTTTCGATGCTATATTCAGGCACTTTAAACTCCAACAAGTTCAATTTTTTAAGATCAATTCCCATTTCTTCAGCCAACGGTACAACTATTGGCGTTGTATTTCGGCAATAAACACAAGTTGGACTATAAAAATATACGGTAACATCTTCATTGTTTGCTAATTTATCTTCTAATTCATCTGGTAAAATTTGATTTTGATAGTTCTCGTTGTCCAATTGATCGATCGTTGCTTGATCAAGGTTATCTTTGCCATACGGATTTCCTTCTAACTTATCATTATTTTTAGAATTGATAACAAAAATCAATGCTCCAATTATTAGAACGATAACTAGTGTAAATAAAATCATCTTTTTTATCATTGTTTTTTTCTCCTTTGTTGTAAAAGTAAAGTTATGTGCAAGCCAAATATTACGATAAACGCAACTAAAGCTAGAAATGGAATGGTTATAAAACCGAAATAATTAATGTATTCAAGATTACAAGAAACTACACCACAAGAGTCTCCAACCTCACTTAAGAAAGACCACTTTTGTAACAGATAATGATAAGCAGATACAAATAAACCGATACCACTCATAAATAAGCCTGGTAATCCAATCTTCCAATCTTTTTTCACAAGAGCTGTACCATAAATAATAACTAACGGGTACATTAATATACGCTGGATCCAACACAACTCACACGGAATAAAACCCATTATCTCTGAAAAGAATAGACTTCCTAAAGTCGCAACAACACTCTGCGCCCATATAAAGAACATTATTTGTTCTGTTTTGTTTTGCTCATTAGACATAACTAGGTCCTTTCTATTAATCTTATATTTATTAGCTATATTTAAAGATATTCTACTGAAATATATTTGTCTACAGAAAAACCTTACCAACAGGTAAGGTTTTTTGTTCTGACTATTTTTTAACAAGTCCATTTTTATGAACATACACAGCCGCTTGCGTACGATCATTTACACTAAGCTTACTTAGAATATTACTCACATGCGTTTTCACCGTTTTTATTCCGATAAATAATTTATCTCCAATTTCCTGATTTGTTAAACCGTCTCCGATGCACATTAATACTTCTAGTTCTCTTTCCGTCAATTGATCATGGGCTTTACTCATATGAGATCTAAAACTAGTCATCATCTTATTAGCTACTTTTGATTCAATCACTGTTTCACCACTAAAAGCCTTTTTTATCGCAGATGAAATTTCATCTGCAGCTGATGTCTTTAACATATAACTGAATGCGCCTGCCTCTAAGGCTGGAAAAACTTGTTCATCATCATAATAACTAGTTAGGATGATTACCTTGCAATTAGGGTTTTCCTCCATTATTTTTTGAGTAGCTTCAATTCCAGTTCCATTTTCCATTATTAAATCCATTAGTACTACATCTGGTTTCGTCTCATTCGCAACTTTTACACCTTGAGTCCCACTCGATGCTTCACCAACAATTTCCAAGTCTGGCTCTGTCATCAAGTATGCAATTACTCCTTTTCGAACGACATCATGATCATCTACTACTACAACTCGAATCATTGGTATCCCCCTTATTATAATGGAATTCGAATATCGATATGCGTTCCCTCGCCTTGCTTGGATTTTATAGCGAAGGTACCTCCAATTTCTTCACTTCGTTCTTTCATTGTTTTTAATCCATATGATGTTTTCTTTTGTTGATCTGTTTCTAAATCAAAACCTTTCCCGTTATCCGCTACATGTAAAAATAGCTCCTGATTACGTTCCATAATATCTAAAGTTACCTCTGTAGCACCTGCATGTCGCAATATATTTGATAAAGATTCTTGGACAATACGAAATAAGTGGTCTTCTGTTGTTTCTGATAAATCACTGATTTCTTCTATTTCAATTACAAATTGAATTTGACATTTTTGCTTTAATTCTTCTACTAAATTATGTATGCCGATTTGTAACGGTTCTCCAGATAGGTGTACAGGTCGCAAATGCAATAATAATGCGCGCATTTCAGTTTGAGCCTTCAGAGCTGTCTCAGCTATTTCCTTCACTTGTTCCTTAGCCTGTTCTGGGCTTCCATCAAACAAGCGTAAAGAAGCTTGTGACATCATCGTTAATGCAAACAACTGTTGACTAACCACATCATGCAGATCACGAGCCAACCTCTGACGCTCTTCAATCGTAGCTGCTTTGTGTGCTGACTTTGCATATTCTGACTTTTCATCCGCCATCCTTTGTAAAGATTTCACCTGGCTTTGCATCTTCTCGCCCAACTCATTTAATTCTAAACCAATTCTAGCGATTTCATCATCTGAGTTATCATAGACCCTCGAACTATAATTCCCTCTTGATAATTGCGCAATTAATACTGATAGATAATCCATTCTTGTTTTCATGTCACCACTTGATTTAAATCCTACATAAACCGAGAAGAAAAATGCTAAGAATATATACAGGATTAAAAAAATAAATATACTGAATGCACTCAACCAGGTAGGTTGAAATAAAACATGAATCGATAATAGGATTGCCAATAACGTAACTGTCGTTAAAAATAAACCATATAAATGAGATTTTATATAGGTATAGCGGATTGTATTCAAGCGTTGTAACATAAAGTTCCCCTCCTATACTTTATCAACTCTAATTGAACCTGCCTTTAAGCTCAGATAGATTGTTAGTTTTCTTGTTGCAACTTCATAGTTTGGGGTCACAAATGTTAATGTCCGATTTATCCCTTCAGCACTTTGCCCAAATACATTAATATCTCCAGCTTTTACATGCGCTTCAAGGGAAAAATCTATATTTTCAGGCATGAGAATCCTTACATCTCCCGCCCATCCTTGTATCCGTATAGGAATTTCTTTATCTGGTATAAACGCCTTCGTAAAATCAATATGATAGTCTCCAACCGCATTCCATAATTCCAATGGTTCAACTTTCCAATTTGGTGTGTTGAACTTATGATCACCTACTACAAACTTTTGTTTTTTACCATACATTTTTTCACTATCTTTATGATCATCTGAATCAAAAATAAATTGAAATGTTTTTTTCTTTTTACGCTTATTCGATGAGCCAAATAAACTGAATCCCAAATAAACAATTAATAACGGCCATAATTTATAAATATCCATAAATTTAAATTCTAATAACTCAAATCTATCCATAAGTAATAATCCGCCAAAGACTGTTAAAAAAGACCCTGTCCAAAGTCCTCCCTTACCTTTCAGTCCATCAAAAAACCACTTACATCCTAGTAATATAAAAAAAGCAGGGTAGACATATAACCAAGCCTCAGCGAACTCCCATGATACTAGTCCTACATTTATTAATACTAAAGCCGTCCCTAATAATATAATGATAATAGCTACGATATTTCGCATGAAGTTCTTTTTTCTCATTGCGACTCACCCCTTACAAATACTTATTATTTATATTCGAATTGGATAGTAGAAAATCCTTTATTAAAAAATTGAACTACTATATTAATCGTTTATAATTTATTCCATTACTACTATAACATTAGTATAAATAAAAAACTGCCGGTCAATAACGACCGACAGAAGGGTTTTAACTCAGTCTTAAGTCTGAGATTTATAATAAAAGAACCTTTTTTTCATACGAACGATAAGATGATATAAGCCAATCCAAATCATTAAGAATATAAAACCGAACATATATCCAGCTAGTACATCCGATATATAATGCACACGAATCACATATCTACTAAACCCAATAAGTATAATTAATAAAACACCTATGATGTTGATCCATACTTTCAAACGTTTTGATTTTGTATTTTGCGTTAAAAAATATACATAAAGCCCATATGCAATCATCGCACCCATTGCATGTCCAGACGGAAAACTATAACCTATTCCCTCTGCTTCCTCCATTATTCTCGGTCGCTCCCGTTCAATTAGCACTTTAATCCAATGATTAACACGATAGCCAAGAAATGTTCCCAATACTACCATAAATGAAGCAATCCAATCCTTGGAAAACCTCCATAAAAACAGGGAGAATAATATTGTGAACGGTGTAATGAAAGTCCCTGAACCCAACTCTGTAATCCAACGAAAGCCACTAAAAATAGTTGTATTGTCTAAATTAGCAACTAATGGAGAAGCCCAAAGATCAATAACTGGCATATCCTCACTTATGACCCGAACGGTTAACAATATACTACTAACAACAGCTAAGATAAAAAAACTGACATAAAAATAGTTACGTTTAAACTTATGCAAATTATTCACCTCATCCCATACTATTAAATACTATTGAAACATTTGTCAATAATTTAAACACTGACAGGTTTTTTCATGTTTAGGATAGCTGTAATAGTGGAAAGTTATAAGTAAGAATAAAATAGTTATAATTTATTTATGAAAGGATGGATGAATAATGGCTGATAACGTAAGAAATATTAAAGACAATAGTAAATTAGAGGAATTAATTGATGGATTAAATGTAGACTTAGCGAACGAATATTCTGCTACAATTATGTACACGTATAACACTTCTGTGGTTTCGGGTTTATACCGACCACTGTTAAAACCTTTCTTCGAAGGTGAAATCAACGATGAAATAGGACACGCTCTTTATTTGTCTGAAAAAATTAAAACACTAGGTGGAACGCCAACTACAACACCGGTTAAAGTGAAACAATTAACAAGTGCTAAAGATATGTTAGAAGAAACTAGAAGAGCAGAAAAAGATACTATTGAACGTTACGAAAAGCGTAAAAAACAAGCGGAAGAGCTCGGGTTAACTGAATTAGTCGTAAAGCTTGAAGATATGATTGCAGATGAGACTGGACACATGGAAGAAGCAGATAGACTTTTAGCCGATTCCAGCTTCTTCAAATAAGTAACATAATCTCTTAAGAGACCTTCACTACTGTGAAGGTCTCTTTTTGACTCGATTTTGATAAATGATTAAAATTCATATCTCTTTTCGTAAACATTATTGCTTTACAGCCCTCGGATTTGATATAAAGTTTGCACTAACTTTAGAGTAACTTCCTTACATTCTTTCTAAGATGGGTTAAATTGAGCGCTCCGGAAAAATACTCCCTTTCCGGGGGCAGCACCTTAGCCTCCATCTCGCTCAAAAAGAAACGTTTCCTTGAAAATGAACAACACTTTTCCTGCGTGCGATGTCATTCCACTGAAGCTTTCCTTACCCCCTGGGGTCTTCGGAAGCTGCTCTTACCCCACGAGTGTCGCATTTTTCCGCAGCTTAGTATAGTTTTCTTTTTAAGTAAAAGGTAGGCCCTTGATTTTGT
Organism: Aquibacillus rhizosphaerae; assembly: GCF_030282825.1. Classification (GTDB taxonomy): domain Bacteria; phylum Bacillota; class Bacilli; order Bacillales; family Amphibacillaceae; genus Aquibacillus_C; species Aquibacillus_C rhizosphaerae. The sequence continues at coordinate 48,203 of NZ_JASTZU010000063.1, read as the reverse complement.
GTACTAAGAAAGGTTATTAAATAGATGCTGTTTTCAGCGGATCAAGCAAAAATGGCGACACTCCTGCAGGAACAGCAAGTGTTTTCGCTGGGGTGAGTAATGGCAGTCCCACGAGCTGAAGATCCACTCAGAAGCAGTTTTCTCTGAGTTAGCTGAAGCCGTACCCGTGGAAAGCGAAGTGTTCTGACGGAACGGAGTACCACTCAAACATCAATGCAACGTAAAAAAATTATCACAAAAGTTAAGAATATTTTGTGCAGACTATATATTTTTTTCTGTCGTAAACACCAATTTTTTTAAAACAGTCGATTTTAAATAATTATTCATTAACTATCATGCTCTTGCTCTTAGTTGCTACACATTTCCTATGTTATACTGATTTAAAATAGCTTTCGGGAGGATACTTTTATGTGGAAAGAATTAACAACAGCAATCGATTCTTTATATGATGAAATGGTTAATATAAGAAGGTATTTACATCAATATCCTGAACTTTCATTCCAAGAGGAAAAAACAGCACAATACATTGCAGATACATACGAAGAATTAGGTATACCACATCAAATCAATGTTGGGGGAAACGGCGTAATCGCTACATTAACAGGTGGAAAACCAGGAAGAACAGTAGCGTTACGTGCTGATTTTGATGGATTGCCAATTCAAGATGAAAAAGACGTCGCCTATAAGTCTAAAATCGATGGCGTAATGCATGCATGTGGGCATGATGCACATACTGCAACATTATTAACCGTTGCTAAAGCAATGCAACAATATCAGTCAGACTTGCCAGGTACGATTGTATTTATCCACCAACACGCTGAAGAACTTGCACCTGGTGGGGCTAAATCAATTGTAGACTCCGGTGTACTAGATAATATCGATGCTGTTTTTGGTACACACTTATGGACAAATACACCTTTTGGAGTTGTCGAAACTTCTCCAAGGGAATTTATGGCTGGTGCCGATCGCTTTTCCATTACGATTCAAGGTAAAGGTGGACATGGTGCAATGCCCCACCAAACAAATGATGCTATTGTAATCGGTTCTCAACTTGTTACAAACCTTCAGCAAATCGTGAGCAGACGAGTTGATCCATTAAGTACTGCGGTACTTAGTATTGGTACATTTAATGCAGGAAATACATTTAATATTATTGCAGATACGGCAACAATTACAGGAACAGTACGTACATTTGATCCTGACTTACAAAATCAGATTATCCAAGAAATGGAGAATATCATTAAAGGTACATGCACGAGCTATGAGGCTGGATATACATTTAACTACGAGAAAGGCTATCCACCTGTAGTTAACCATCCTGAGCAAGCTGCTCTTGTCCTACAAGCTGCTTCTGAAGTAAATGAGGTGGAAAATGCAAGAGAAGTAGTTCCGAGTATGACAGGGGAAGATTTTTCTTATTATCTACTAAAAAAACCTGGTGCGTTCTTTTTTACAGGTGCTCAAAAAGAAGGACATATTTATCCACACCATCATCCAAAATTTGATATTGAAGAAAGATCCATGGTGCTTGCAGCCAAGACTTTGATAAATACAGTGAAATTATTCCAACAGGAAAAGTAAAAACAATCCAGATACACGAAATGTATCTGGATTGTTTTGTTTAGATAGAAATTCTCATTTCCACAACTATAACTTGATTTCATTCCGGACAAAAATGAAATTCTCGAATCATTCTCTTGTTATTTCCTACTATTTCAATAACCTTAGTCGATACATATTAATCGTCGTATCACCTAATTGCTGTAGTAACTTCCGATTAGCAACAGCACCTACGATTGCACCTAATCCAGGAATTAACTGAAGCATTTTCACAAAGTCAAGTGAGTCTCTATATTCAAGCTGCAGTGTTTTCCAATCAACTTCTCTAAACTTGTTTTTTGAATCATCCCAATCCAATAACGTTTGCAAAACCTCTTTCCGCTTATCATCACTAGAAAAAGCTAATAAGAAAACATGTAACAAGTACATTCTTTCTTCGTATTTTGTCACGTCATAGCCATAGATTTGCCCCGCGTCAAAAATAAACTTCATTTTAATACTCAGTAACAAAGGAAAGTCAGCTACACCCAACCATATTCCACCTGCTCCAGTACCAGCACCTTCAATCATTGCTGTTTTTTTAGATTGAAGTAAACGTGCTTTTACGAGCTTTTCCTTCTCTTCCATCGTTGAATCTGGACTAATCTCGACTGGGCGTATATATTCTGACGATGTTAATGCCAATTGAATCATTTTTTTGATACTTTCTGTAACGATTACATGAATCTTATCTGGTATCTTATTATTAATTTTAGTTTGTAGTTTTTTGGATGACCGTTGGATGATCGAAGACTTCTTACGCATCGATCTTTCAAAATGCTTCGCTTCACTTAACACTTGCTGTTCGTATGTTACATTACTCATATTTTGTCTCCCTTTAGGTTAGACGTTGTTTTACGTATCCATGGACAAATAAATAACTAAACATTAGCCCACCTAAACTTACGACTACAACTCCTGTTAGGTTCCCTATGTAGAGAAATAACAAAGCAAAGACAATTGTTTGGATAATCATAAGCTGCTTTAATAAGCCCAGTACTGCATCTTGTCTTGATTCTTTTGGTATAGGATATAAGTCAAGCCATGTTACCGTACGATGGTGCTGCCATATCGTCATCATTTGAAAGGAACTTAGATAAAGAAATAAAAAAGTGAAAATCAATTTCATCCAAATATTAGGTACATAATAGACTGCAAGTCCACCAATCACCATCAATCGAATATACATTCCTAAGTAATCTCCACTTCTAATCATTGTAATCCGATATAAATAAACATAAGAAGCTTCTTGTTTAAATCGAACATTTCTTGCTATGATTGATACAAGCCAGTGTCGTTTTTTGATTTGCATCTTTAAATGTGGAACATCTGTAAACATATTAGCAATTCGGTAAAACGTGCGCATTCGCATTCTATCTTTATCAACAAGCACGTCCCATACTAGCCCGGAATGTTGTTTAGATAAATAATAGTTATAAACAAAAAGTACAAATAGAATTAATGTTGTAACCGCCGCTAACAATAACTGACCTTGTATAAAGAAAAAAAAGATAACCGCGTTAAGTAAGAACCTTATAACTTGGTCGGTCCACCTCGTTTTCCAATCTCTAATTTTCAACATCCACCAGTTGGCTAATAAATTCCAAACTTTCAATATAAATAAAACAACGACAATCAGTAAGTATTTACTTCCTGGCTCATTTGGATAACTTGCTAGATATAGAGGTCCAAGAGCAGCAGCAACTAATAAAATTAAATAAAGTTGAATCACGAAGCTGTATATTAACGCATTTCGAAAATAAGTACCCATCTTAAATTCTGCTGGTAACAAAAAGACTAAATCTGGTTCCCGTAGCAATGTTCGTACTGGACTATAACTGGCCATAAATCCAAATCCCAAGCCAATAATCAGTGCAGTTGGAAAAGTATCTGGAATCGTTTCTAACCATTGTTGGTAATAAAAGCTAAGCGCTGATACAAGAAAGAGCATGGCAACGGCAATATGACCATTAAATATATATTTTAAATACCGACTCGTTTCTTTTAGGTGAGCTGAAAACCTATCTTTAAAAAAACGGTTTGCATCAAACATAGTTATCTTCTTCCTTTGTGAGTTGAACATAAAGGTCATCTAAAGTTGCCCTTGGCATGTGGAACTCTTTACGCAAATCCTCCAAAGTACCTTTAGCTTTTACTTTACCATCATGTAAGATAACAAAACGATCACAATACCTTTCCGCAGTAGCCAGGATATGAGTCGACATGAGTACACCGGAACCTTTTTCTTTCATCTCTTCCATTAATTGCAGATAAGATTGTATTCCTAATGGATCAAGACCAACAAATGGTTCATCGACTATGTATAAAGGTGGCTCAATTAAAAATGCACACATAATCATTACTTTTTGGCGCATTCCTTTAGAAAAATGAATTGGAAACCATTTTAATTTTTTTTCTAATCTAAATTCTTTTAATAACGGATCTAGCCTTTTTTTAAAGATATCCTCAGGAATATTATAGGCCATTGCTGTTAGACGTAAATGTTCATACAATGTTAATTCATCATATAAGAGTGGCATTTCAGGAATATAGGCAAACTTGCTTCGATAAGTATCTGGCGATTCTTGAAACGACTTCCCTTCTATGGCGACCTCGCCTTGTTTTGCTTGCATTAACCCGATTATATGTTTAATCGTTGTACTCTTACCAGCACCATTTAAACCAATTAAACCAACTATTTCATTAGGATATACGTCAAAAGAAATTCCATGTAAGACATTCTTGTTCGTATAACCACCTTGTAAATTCTTAATATGTAATAAAGGCTTCAACATCGTAACCTCCTGCTTTTTCTTCAAAATGCTTATTGATTAAAATTTTACCATTTTACCTCAACTTTGCCAAAAATATACCGAATAAGATTACCGATAACTGTAGAGAATAGCTAGAGAAGGAGTTAGGATTTACTTTTTCGTCACAGTCATATGTTGTGGTAACACACGAAATGAGGTGTCGGTGAAAGATAATTATCTTAAATTAAACCAACTTCAATAAGAAAAGCAACAACAACTCTAACCAAATGAGGTGTTGACAGCAGGTTTATAACTTAAAAATCAACCGAATCATTCCCCTGATTCTAATGATTAGTATTTAAGAAAGCATCCCTACTCCTTCGACAGCGGGTTGTCCCAATACAGAAAAGTCTAAGGACTTATACTGTATCGGCGACTAACCCGCTTGTTTTTTACTTGGGTTTAAAAAGACTGATTTTTCACACCTTAGGCTTTACATACTGCACAGTAAATTATTACAATTAAATTACTATATGAATAAAGGAGTAATGTTATGAATTCATCAAATGATTGCTTGTTTTGCAAAATTGCAACTGGTGAAATACCGTCAGCTAAAGTTTATGAAGATGAAGATGTCTATGCCTTCCTAGATATCGGACAAGTTACGAAAGGACATACGTTAATAATTCCTAAAACACATGCCAAAAATATTTATGAAACACCTAGTGACATAGCAGAAAAATTATTTAACCGAGTACCAAAAATAGCTTCAGCTATAAAGGAAACCTATAAGCCAATTGGATTAAATATTTTGAATAATAATGAAGAAGCCGCTGGACAGTCTGTGTTTCATATACATATTCACCTTATTCCTCGATATGGAAAAGGAGATGGGTTTGGTGCTGTTTGGAAAACAAACCCCGACCAATACTCTCAAGAGGATCTAAATAAAATAGCGAGTGAAATCAATAACAACATAGAATAAAGCTTTTAAATTCTTAAAAAGTTATAATTTATAAAAAAAATTAAATCTTTTTGAGGTTTCACATCTACTAATAACGAGAAAATAGTATAATGAGAAAAGAAAGGAGTGTAAGCAATGGTTAACGGAAAATCTTTACTACTCGGTATTTTAGCTGGTGGAGTTGTAAGTGCTACAGCAACATTACTTAGTACTCCACAATCAGGAAAAGAACTGCGTACGGATGCAAAATTACGCGGAGAAAAATTGGTCGATACATTTGATAAGATAAAAAGTGATGGAATTCAGTTGACGGAACAAATTGCCCAAACGTCTAAGGAAGGTGCGTTGTTAGTAAAAGAGTTATCTGCAGATGTTAAAACTTCCTTAGAAACATGGAAGAGGACAATTGAACCACATCAAAAAAACATTCAAAAACACTTAGCAAAAATTGAAGAAAGCCTAAAAGAGCTTGAAGAACAGACTAAAAAAGAAAACTAAAACTTAGGCTGATGCTATTTTAGCCTAAAAAAAAGAACTACCTTTCTAAAGGTAGTTCTTTTTACACTAAATTATTCTAATCCTGCAGTCCATTCGTCAACTAAGTCTTGATTGTCTTCGATCCACGCTGCAGCAGCATCTTCTGGAGATGTACCATTTTCAATATCTAGCATTACTGTTCCCATATCTTCTGAAGTCCAAGCAAACTGATCAAGAATTTGATATGCAGCAGGACTGTCTTCTTCTAAACCTTGACGTACCATCGTTTCAATTGTTTCTGCTCCACCAAATGAACCTTCAGGATCTTCTAAATACTTAAGATCATATTTAGCAAATTTCCAGTGTGGAGTCCAACCAGTAACAACGATTGGCTCTTCAGCATCAACAGCTTCACCTAAGGCAGTTGCCATTGCACCACTAGATGATGTTTGTACTTCCCATCCTTCTAAACCATAATCTTCAATAGACTGTTCAGCAGATTTAACAACACCTGCACCAGCTTCAATACCAGTGATTTGACTGTTTAAGTCATCTGAAAAATTTGCAAGGTCTCCAATTGTTGTTGCATCCATGTATTCTGGAACAACTAAACCAATCTTAGCACCTTCTAAGTTAACACCTAAGTTAACAACGTTATCTTTGTGCTCTTCGTAAAGATCTCCGTGAGTTGCAGGTAACCATGCAGCCACCATCCCATCAGCATCTCCATTTGCTACCGATTCCCACATAATAGCATTGTCAATCGGTGTTATTTCAACATTGTAACCTTGTCCTTCAAGAACTTGCGCTATGACATTAGTTGAAGCAACTTCAGAAGCCCATTCCACATATACTAATTCTAAATCTTCTGTACCTAGGTCAACTCCTGTAGCTTCTTCACCAGTGTCTTCTCCACCTGCATCAGTGTCAGTACCTTCTTCCTCTTCTGTGCCACATGCAGCTAGAAGTAAAGATAGTACAAGTACGGCTACTAAGCCAAAATGTTTCCAAGTTATTTTTAACATAACTATAAATCTCCCCTTTTTCTTTTATTTTATATGGTGAACTTTTCATAGGAAAAGTATTCCAACTTTATCATTTACTTTCTTTTGGTATTTAGGTTTTGTGTAAAACGATCAATAATAATTGCCAAAATAACAATACTAATACCCGCAACAAAACCTGTACCTGCTTCCGCACGTTGAAGAGAAGATAATACATCTCTTCCTAAGCCCGGTGCACCGATCATCGATGCAATAACAACCATGGATAATGACAACATAACAGTTTGGTTAATCCCCGCCATAATTGTACTTTTTGCCATGGGTAATTCTACTTTAAATAACTTTTGCGATCCAGTACTTCCAAATGCATCAGATGCTTCTACTAACTCTGTAGAAACTTGTCTAATTCCTAAGTTAGTGAAACGCACAGTTGGTGGTGTAGCAAAAATTAGTGATGCAAATATACCTGGTACCATGCCGATACCGAAGAAGGCAACAGCGGGAATTAAGTAGACAAATGCAGGCATCGTCTGCATAAAGTCTAATATTGGTGTAATAATTGCTTCTGCAGTTTTACTTTTAGACATCAATATACCAATGGGTACACCAACTAAAATCGATAAAAGACTCGAAATTAGTACTAAGGCAAATGTCTCCATTAAATGTTCCCATAAACCCTGATTATAAATAAGCCATAGACCTATAACTGAAAAAGCGGCTAAACCAAATCGTTTTCCACTCACAAAAAAGGCCAAGATACCAACAATTAGGATAATAATGATAGGTGGGATTGCTGACAACTGGTCAGAAGACCAATCCATGAAGTCACCAAATTGGTTTTTAATAGGGTCAAACAAAAATGAAAAAGCATCCGTGAGCCAATCGGTAAAAAATTCAATTGCTTCAGCTATTCTAATTTTTTCAATAAAATCAAGCATTTAAATTCACCTCGCCTTCTCCAGCAAGTGCAGCAATCACAGCACCACGAACGACAATCCCTAACAACTTACCATCTTCTACTACGGCTATCGGAACTGGAGTGTTATGAATCACTTCAAATATGTCATGCATCGAAGTATCTTTAGAAACGGTTGGTACATCCGTTTTCAGGATTTCATTAAGGTCACGCACTTCATTTTTTCGCGCTTCAGATGCATCATCTGCTAAAACATAGCCTTTTAGATTTCGTTTTCCATCTGTTACATAGATACTGGATATGCCTTCTTCCTTCATTCGCTCTAAGGCAACTCTTGGACCATGCTTTTCAATATTAATCGTTTCTGGACGTTTCATAATATGTTCGGCAGTTAAAACTTTGGATCGATCCACATCTTCAACAAATCGTTCAACATAATCATTAGCAGGATTGACGAGAATTTCTTCAGGCGTACCAATTTGTACAATTGATCCATCCTTCATTAATGCTATTCTATCGCCAATTCGTAATGCTTCATCTAAATCATGTGTAATAAAGATAATTGTCTTCTGCATCGACACTTGTAAATCGAGCAGTTCATCTTGCATATCTTTTCTAATTAATGGATCTAATGCAGAGAACGCTTCATCCATCAGTAATACATCTGGATCGTTAGCTAACGCTCTTGCTAGACCAACACGTTGTTGCATACCACCAGATAATTGCTCAGGGTGTTGATGAATATAATCTCCTAAACCAACTAGTTCTAATGATTCTTTCGCTTTTTTACTTCTTTTTTCTTTTTCTACACCTTGAATTTCTAGACCGAATTCAGCATTTTCCAAAATTGTTCTATGTGGAAACAATGCGAATTTTTGAAATACCATACTCATTTTCTCTCGTCGAACACGGCGAAGAATGTCTTTGTTTACCTTTGCTAAATCTTCACCATCAATAATGACACTTCCCTCAGTGGGTTCAATTAAACGATTAAGTAAACGAACTAACGTAGATTTACCGCTACCTGATAAACCCATAATCACAAAAACTTCCCCTGCTTCCACTTCAAAGGTAGCACGGTTAACCCCTACTGTGTTGCCAGTTTGCTTTAATATATCTTCTTTTGACTTACCTTCATCTAGAAGCTTCAAAGCTTCTTTTGTATTTTTACCAAATACTTTAGATAAGCCTTCTACTTTAATCACCGGCATAAAATTCACCTCTTTTAAATTTACGATATTTGTCATGTTAATGGACATTTACCAATTTAGATCCTCTTGTTTTAATGTTCCCAAGTCAAAACTAAACATTCCTTTAATACTATATCCCTTTTCCTACATAAAATTCAAACGATAAATACTATGATTTTCGTTTATATTTTACGTACAGTTTACACTGTACAAACTTTAGAAAGTAAATACTCTGTTTTGCAACCATTTACTAGCGATTACATTACTAAACAGAACTACCAATTATTTCTTTTTTATTGTAGGCTTATCTTAACAACGGTTTGAAGGAGGATAATATGTCTGAAAACCATTTAGAAGATATCAGCAATTTAATAATCACTGAGTTTGCAAAAACAGTAGAAATGTTCGATATAAACCCTTCCGAAGCACGGCTCTTCGCCATTTTGTATATAGAGGGAACTCCAATGACCTTGGATGAAATGAGTGATGCTTTAGGTAAAAGTAAGACGTCGGTTAATACTGGTATACGCACTTTAGTGGATTTAAATTTGGCTGAGCGAGTGTGGAGAAAAGGTGTACGAAAAGATTTGTACAAGGCAGATGAAAATTTATATCGAAAGTTTATGAATTCTTTTATTCATAAATGGATTGATGCAGCTTCAAGGCAAAAAAGTTCACTAATAGAAATAGAAAAAAAACTACAGGAAGATTTTTTTAACAATACAGAGACAGAGAAAGAGGAGGCTAATATATTATATAAAAGAGTTAAAGAAATGATAGCGTTTCACCATTCATTAGAAAGTGTTTTTCATGAGATAAAGTCTACAAAGAAAACTTAATTAATATACTTATTCTCTTTTGTTATGTGCTGTAATCAATACCTCCATTAAGGAAGGATAGTATCCTTCCTTGACTAATGCATGCATTGTTTCTTCCGGATTCAACTTTGTATTTAATAACCCAACAAAATGTATTAATAAAGATTCAAAGTTTAAAAAACCCTCTTCTTTCTGATTAATAAAGTATGTATTAATCTCCTCTAGTAATTGAATTACACCTTGATATTCATCGTTAGTTAATTCACTATCGATTACAATTTTCGTAAAAGGATACTTATTCATGTCACATATATCAAGTAGTAATCTAACTTTGAATTGTAATTTCTCCATTTCACCATCTAAGCCCATTCAAAAATCCCCTTTACAACATATCATTTTAATAAACTCTATATATATTATTTTCATTTTTTCTCATAAATCTATTGATTTTTACCGTAAAACGTACTATATTCATTGAAGGATAAGTCCCTAAATCAACTTATATATATCAATTAACATCACTCGTAAAGGGGGAATTGATGATGAATTGCTGGAAAACAGTAAATGTTAACAGAGAAGTCGGCATCAATCGCATTTATTTAATATCTCTACTTTTAGGACTTTTATCATTTATATTTCTTTATATTCCCTTTTCCATTATTCATCAATCCAATAACTTTAAGGATCATGGGATATTCCCTTTATTGATAGGCTTAGCCTTATTACCTTTGGTGCATAAGCTTACGCATATTTTACCATTAATTCTTACAAATAAAAAAGTTAAAATTAAGTGGCGCTTAAAATCAAAATTTTTTCCCGTGTTCTTCTTGTCAACAAAAACAAAAATGTCTAAACAGACTTCTATTTTCACCTTATTGGCTCCTACATTATTCTTAACAATACCAGGACTAATTAGCAGTTATCTTTTTGTTGACTATTTTGCTTACTTTTTAATATTCACTGCAGTAAATATTGGTTTATCATTTACAGACTTTATTTATGCGAGTAAATTTCTTAGTGCACCCAGAAAGTGTATCGTTGAAAATGATGATGATGGATATGACATTTTAGTTCACTAATGATACAAATGCACTCTTTTTAAAGAAGGGTGCATTTTTTTTGCTTTATACTGTTCAAGCGAGAGAAATTTTGATAAAGTAGTTTCATAGGAATAAGGAGGTCATACTTATGGCGATCGTGTTCGTTCCCTTTGCTTTATTCATACTTTTTGCGTTTAATTCATTAACACACAGATTATGCTTGCAAACTGAGATGTCTAAAGAAAGACAACCGAATGTGTTTAGAACGATAAACATACTTATTACCATATTACTTATTTCTTCTTATATTGAAGTTTCATTCACTTAAGCTAATTCCTAGCTAATGAAACCATATTTGAAGGTAACTAATGATGTAATAACCATTTACCATTCTTGTCTACAGAGTGTACACATTCTTTTGTGGAAACCAGTATACGTAGATGAACTCAGGGCTACCCTCTTTCTAAGAGTGCCTTAGTAGATATACTAAATATAGTGCAAAAAAGGATGATAAAATGCTCAAAGCATTTTATCATCCTTTTTTAATTAGGGAAAACATCTATACTGGCTATACTATAGCCATGCTGCACCTACAATTATTAGCAAGATAAACAATACAACGATTAACGCGAATCCTCCAGTGTATGCTGCACCCATGAACAAACACCTCCTTAAGCTGTTTACTTCATCGTATGCAGCTGTCCCCTATTATGGATAGGCATTTGTCTCTAATTTATGTAAAAAATAAGTAATTTGATGCTACACTATTATTTTTATACAAATATGTGTTATATTATTTCAAGGGCTTGAACAAATTAGCCGGATTAAAGATATAAAATTAGGAGTGTTCTTAAATGAAAAAACTAGTTATGGCAACAACCATCGCTGCAGGCGTCCTAGCACTTTCTGCTTGTTCATCTGATGATCCAGAAAATGTAGTTGAAACAGAGGCAGGAAATATTACTAAGGAAGAATTTTATCAAGAGCTAAAATCAACTAGTGGTGAATCAGTTTTACAAAAATTAGTACTAGTAAAAGTACTTGAAGACAACTATGAAATTGATCAGTCAGAAATTGATAGCCAAATTGAAACTTATAAAGAACAGTATGGCGATCAATGGGAAGCTATCCTACAACAAAGTGGTTATGCTGATGAAGAAGCTTTTCGTGAAGACTTAAAAGTGAATTTACTACAAACAAAAGCTGTGACAGAAGACATTGAAGTAACAGAAGAGGAATTACAACAAAGATATGAGCGTATGCAAACGAACTTAGTTGCGAGTCATATTCTTGTTGGAGACGAAGAAACAGCTAACGAAGTAAAAGAAAAACTTGAAGCTGGAGAGGACTTCGCCGCACTAGCGACAGAATATTCAACTGACACAACTTCAGCAGAGAATGGTGGAGAGCTACCTGAATTTGGTCCTGGTCAGATGGTTCCTGAATTTGAAGATGCTGCCTATAACCTTGAAGTAGATACAATTAGTGAGCCGGTTGAGACACAACATGGTTTTCATATTATCAAGGTAACTGAGCGTAATGACGTCGAGGATGTTGAACCATTCGAAGATATTGAAGAAGACTTACGAGATCAAATTGCTAGCAGTAAAGTTACAGATGCAGAGGCACAAGCGAAGTTAACTCAAATAATGGAAGACGCGAATATCGATGTTCAAATTGAAGAATTTGAAGATTTATTTGAACAACCTGAAGTAACTGAACCAGAAGCTGAACCTGAAACAACTGAAGAATAGTACACAAAAAGGATTAGTTATCACTACAAGATAACTAATCCTTTTTTTTACTATATTGTTTACTTTAAATAATCAACCGGAAGTAATTTCTTTTTTACTTTTACGTTCTTCTTCCATTCTATCTAAATATACTTGTCCTTGACTTTCAATAAATTGTTTTTCTAACTTCCTCTCAGCTACCATAGCTCTAAAAGCCATATAACCACTAAAGAATATTAACAATATAAACAAATAAACCCACCACGAGATACCTAAAATCATCTGTACCGCCCCCTTGTCCATCTTATTACCATATATATGCACATAACATATAAATATGATTAAGGGCTGATTATCTAATATAACTATGTACTCAACTTAACTTCCATTTTCTTAAACATGATAGAATAGATAAATGCACTAATAATAGCAAAAAAACCTAACAACATGAATACATGTGAATAAGAAAAATAGCTAGTCAACACTAAACTTAACGGAGCTAACAATTTACCTACAGTAAACCTAAGACTAGCTGCGGAAAAATACTGACCTCTCATATCTTCGGGGGCTAACTTAGCAACAAAGCTTTCTTGTATTCCTACCACCATTAGTTCGGCCATCGTAAACAAACCCATCGCCAAAATAAATATCCAAATGTTTTCTGTTAAACCATATAAAGTTATACCAGCAGCATACATTAAACTTGAAGTAACAAATACTTTACGTTCCTTCACATTATTCATTATACGTGTAATAAACACAGTAAAAAGCGCAACTAATAAACCATTTTCCGCCAACACTAATGCAAATGCTGTTTCCCCACTAACACTTAAATGAAAGTCACCTAGTCTTATAAGTGTTTGGTTGTTAATTACTTCACTCGTGTACACAGCAATTAAAATATCTAATTGCATAAATGTTTGCGCTACAAATACTCCAGCTATAATAAAAAGTAAAAAGGTTTTATCTTTAGCAATCAACCGATAAACACGTAGTTCATCCCAAATAGATTTATACCATACTGTGTTTGATTCCTTTATTTGCTCTTTTACACTAACCGTTTCCTCTAAATTATTATGAAGTATAATAGATAAGCTTGCTGTTAGTAGGGCACCAGCAATTAACATTTCAAATCGGTAGCTATAAAATATAAAGCTTCCAATAATGGGACCAACTACAACTGCTATATTGATAGAAGTATAAAATACTGCAAAAACGGATGCTCTATGTTTCTCACTTACAACATCAGCTACCATTGCATGAGACGCTGGCCAATATAATGCTCCCCAAACACCCAGTAATGAAAACGAAATAAACGTTATGGTCGGTGAAGTGTACCAAGGAGAATTTGCATAGGCAAACAAAATAAACGTTAAACATTGTCCTAAAGTAGCAAGAACCATCATCCGTTTTCTACCAAATCTATCAGCACAATATCCCCCTACTAGACTTGCAATTACTGAAAAGGCTTGTGAGGCCATTAATAATAACCCAGCCTTGTCTTTACCAAATGAGCGTTCAAAAAAAATAGTCATAAAAGGAAAATATGACCAAAATAAAAAATTCATTGTCCCTTCGCCAAATAAGCGAATTCGTAGGTTTCTGTCCCAATCTTTCCACTTCATGCTGGTTTCTCCGTTCTAGGCTGCTAATTACTCATCAAATACCGGTTTGTAAAATGCCCGATTTTCCATTGCAAATAATCGCTCGGTAAATTCTCCTGGTTTGACCTTCTCCAATGATCGATTAAGCATATTCATCTTCGCATCGATAAGATCAATTAAATGTAATAGTTCGGCTTCACGAACTAAGGGAGCTTTTGGGCTTCCCCATTCCGCTTTACCGTGGTGACTTAATACCATATGTTGTAATATAGTAACTTCTTCACCTTCTATTTGTAGCTCTCTTGCTGCTTGACCTACTTCTTCAACCATCATTGGTATATGCCCAATCAACTTTCCTTCTAATGTATAAGACGGTGTTGCAACACCAGATAGTTCTTTCAATTTACCTAGGTCATGTAATATGATACCCGCATAAAGTAAGTCTGCATTGATATCTGGGTATAACTGCTTCAATTGCTTTGCTAGATTAAGCATGGAAACAATATGATATGCTAGACCTGAAACATATTCATGATGATTTTTTACTGCAGCAGGATAAGTTAATAAATCATCTTGATATTTTTTAACAAAGTACCTAACAATACGCTGCAGATTAGGATTTTTCATTTCAAATATAATTTCTGTTAAACGACTCATTAACTCTTCTTTATCAACGGGAGCCTTTTCAATAAAATCAGAAGCTTTAACACCATCTGTAGGCTGAGCTGGACGAATTGTATGAATTTTCAGTTGAGATCTACCACGAAATTGATTTACATCACCTGTAATTTTCACTAACTGTTCGGAATGAAACAACTCCTCATCCTCTTGTGTAGCATCCCACAACTTCGCTTCGATTTCACCAGTTATATCTTTTAAAATTAAAGTTAAAAATGGTTTTCCGTTACTAGCAACGCCTTTTGTTGCTGATTTGACTAACATATAATAATCAAATATTTCTCCTACATTATAATAAGCAATTCCTTTTTTCATTATTCTCCTCCTCTCAACTTGCTTTCTATTATTGAACCCTTACCACACATATGGAAGTAAGGGTAACTCTACATTGATTTATTTCCGTCAAGGTTTGTACTTTGGTACAAAATTGAATATTTCCCCTGACTCAACAACTTGAATGAAACGCATCAACCAACGATAGTAATCTTTTGCATAAGTTAATCGTTCAATATCTAAATCTATTTTTTGCATTAGTTGTTCATCATTTGTACTATTTCTTATTGATTCTAATTCATAAATGGCCTCCTCCGCCTCCTCTATATTTGTTTCTGTATGATGTCTCCACCTGTTCCCAAATAAGGAGGTAAATGACTTATACCAATCTTCCTCTGACTTGTATAAATCCTTTCTTACTCCTTTTTTAAATGATGGTTCGACCATCTTCATCTCAGCTAACGCCCGAACTCCTGTGGACATACTTGTCTTACTCATTTCAAGGGAATCTCTCATATCATCCAAGGTCATAGGTCCTTCATTAAAATAAAGCGTTCCGTATAATCTACCTACTGATGGTGTTATTCCGTATAGGTTCATATTCTTAGCTATAACTTGAATAAACTTTTCGATTATTTCTTCATATCCTGACCATTCTTTACTACTTTCATTGTTCGGCAATGCCAGACCCTCCAACTATACCCCTATTTTGTTCTTATTCTTATGCAATAACTCTTAACTTGCGCTGTCACACAACTACAAATCATATCTATTAAAGGATAATTTCGTAAATATTTTAGCATTATTATAATAATAATGCTAACCATGATTATTAAATTTGTTGGATATCCATAACTTGGTTATTCGAATATTCAATTATTGATTCTTGACAAGTAAACAATAACACCTGCTGCTTTTCAGCAATTTTTTCTAATATTTGCATCATAGAGGCGCGGCGGACACCATCAAAATGAACAAAAGCATCATCAATAAAAAATGGCATCTTACTTATCTCACTAGTCACTTCACTTAATGCAATGCGTAATGAAACAAAAAGTTGATCCCGTGTACCTTGTGACAATTCAGTTACTTGATATCTTATACCATTACCACATTCCACATACAACACCTTTCCTTCCTCTAGAGGAAGGATTCTTTTGTAACTTCCATTCGTTAATTTCTCAAAATATATTGTTGTTCTTTCGATAACTTTTGGTAAGTAATGTTGTTGATACATTTTTTTCGTATTAACTAATTTTTCTTTAGCCACTTGCAAGACGGCCCATTGTTTTGCTATCTTATTTAATTCTCCTATTTTCACTGAGTAGAAATGTTTCATCATTGAATAATCTTCTGTTCTTTCCAAATGACTAATCACTGATTTAATATCAGCTAATTGTTGTTGTTTGTCTTTCAATTGGTTTTCTAATTGTTTCTTTTCCGTTTCCTGTGTTTTAAATTTATCTTCTAGTTCCCATCTATCTATCAAATTTCCTTCGTCGATTTGCTTCAGTTCATAATCATATAAAAATAGTTGTAATTGATTGTAATATTCACTTATTTTTCTCTGAAGCTCCTCTTTTTCTTTTTTTTGAGTTCCTTTTCTTAAAAAACTTTCTTCATCAGCTACATTAGCTATACTCCACAACCGATTAATCTCCGTTTGATAAGGTTTCAATTGGTTTACTAGCGATTGCATCTCAGCATTTGTCTGGTCAATCCATTGTTTGTATTGATCTACTTTGCTATGAAGATTGGACTGTTCATTAAGTAATGATGTTAAGTAGTCAACCTTTACTTTGATAGGGTTATTCAACTCTAACCATTTATACTGCTCGAATAACAAACAAACTTCATCTTCGAATTTTTTGATTTCATCGTTCAGCCTGTCTAATTCTTGATTATAAGTTTTTATCTTGTCGAACTTTTCTATACAAAATCTTAAGTTGTGTAATAGATTAGGCCAATATTCTACTGCAATAGGACGTAGGAAAGGATAGATTTCTTTATGATCCCTAGTTAGTTGATCTAATCGATTTTGTTTTTGTTCTAAGAAACTATTTCTCTCACTTGATTTTAGCTGATCTACTTTAATCTGATTTAGCTTAATCTCAAGATTTTCACATCTTTGTTTTAGGGATTCTTGTTCATGCAATAGTTGTTCTATTTCTCGCGACTCACGATCACCAATGACATTTCTATGCTTCAGAGTCGTATTTTCAAACAATACCTTCTCCATAGATCGCGCAGAAAATAGCAGCAATATTTTTTGTAGAACAACACTTACTCCAACTAGGCCACTCCCTATATATAAAACATCCATTTGTAAAAGCCAACCTAGTAACATGAGTGAAATAGTTACTAAAATACCAATACCAAATATAGTATTAGCAAGTTTTGTTTTTTTCTGTTGCGCTATTTTCCAGCTCTCTTTTTGTTTCAGCTGGATCTCATCGCTTTCTCTTAAACGATCCATCTCTTTCTTTTTCTTAAGTTTATCTTGCATATCATTAAATTCACTTGTTTCAAGCATCTTTTCTTGAAAGGAATGTAACTCGTTTTCTACATATGTCCGCTGCTTACCTAGTGAGTGGAACTCCGAGTCGATTCTTTCTTTCTCTAACTTGAGGTGTTCAGCCTCCTGTTTTAAATGGTTCCAGGCATCCTCAATATGAAAAGGAATCGTCAGTGTATCCATATCTTCTATAGTTAGACCGAGTTGTAGCTTTGTTAAATCATTTGATAGCTCTATGTTAACTTGGTGCCTCTCATTATTTTTAAATTGTTGTTCATTTAATAACCTATGATAGTTAGGGAGTTGATTTACAAGAAGTTCAATGGTGTTACTTAGTTTCTCCGGAATCAGGTTAGATTGAACTGATTCCATCTCTTGTTTGGTTTTTGTTAAACTTCCTTCTAATACAGTTAGCTCACTTTTCAATGGCATTACTTGCTCTTTCAATTGTTGATAACGATCTAAGCCATTTTCCGGGTAATCTACATGATTAGAGAATTGGTTTAATTGTTGTTTTGAGTGGTAATACGCTTGGATTAATGTGTAGGAATTTAATTGTTTCTCACACTTACTAAGCTCTTTAATAAGTGTTTCTATCTGGTCTTGAAGTTCTTCAATCTCAAGAGATAATTTTTCTTTTTCAAACTTTTTACTATTAAAGGTATTCTCACGTTTCTCTAAATCCATTAGTTGTTTATACATATGGTCTATATCCAATAACAACTGGTTTATTTTTGGTTTTTTACCCTGCGGTTTAAATAATTGATTCAACTCATTATCTAACCATTTTTCAGTAGTATATATTTTATCGGTACCTGTCATGCCAATACCTAATAAAACATCTCCTAAATCCTCCATTTTAATGTTTTGTATCTCATTCAAATCATTAGAGTCAAATGAAAAAATAGATTCAAATGTTTTTTGATTGATTCCATTAAGCTGATCTTTTAACCAAGATTCAGGTAATATTTCACCAGAAGGTACTACACAGGTGGCCTCGCCATTATTTCTATCATGGATTCGTTCAATCGTACAATCACCAATACCTGGAAGTGATACCGTTAACCTGCCACCCATTCTTCCTCCTGTTTTTGGTAGGTAAATAACGCGTTTTTTTGGAGGAAAACCGTACAACATAAATAAAAAGAATTGACGTATAGTAGTTTTTCCCGATTCATTATTACCACTTATAATAAGAAGAGGACTATTATTAAAAGTTATTTTATAATCCTGCCATTTTCCAAACCCATATATATATGCACTTTTGATTTCCATTTTTTTCATTCCTTTAACAGCTGATAGATTAATAAGTCCTCTGCTTTTTGTTTAATATCGGCTTTTTCTTCATCAGTAAAATGATCTAAATATTTTCTGGCCTGTCTATGTGTAAATAAGGATTGTAAATCATTCTGCATTATTTCATCTGTATCAAAAGAATGTAGAAGCTCTCCTAAAAAGCTATGACCTGACTTTATTAGTTGTTTATCCCATTGCCCCGTATATGTTACTCGTACATCTTGGATAAACACCCAATTTTCTTCCCGATTATTTAATTCATTTATAAAATCTATTATCTCGTCTAGAATACTCGAACGGTACCATTGTTCTAATAGAACGGAATCACTAGTAATATGGAGACGTACAATCGATTTGCCAAATCTTTCACTCGTTTGTTTCATCGTTTTTTCTACTAGCACTTCCAACTCTTGAGGATCTTTACAGTGATCAGCTTGAATTGTGATTTCTTCAAACCTTATATACTGAAGTGGAAAAAATTCTAACTGTCGATTAGTTTCACTTATTTCCACATGATAGCAGCCTTTTTCACCAGTTTCTTTTATGGATCGTCCCTGTATATTTCCAGGATAAACGATAAGTGGTTCATCGTTTAATTGTTGTCTTTTATGTATATGTCCCAGAGCCCAATAGTCAAAGCTTTTACTTGTTAAATCACTAATTTGAAAAGGGGCATATACATCATGATCCGTATTACTACTAACACTTCCGTGTAGCATAGCTATTTGATATGGCGTACTCGTTACTGTTTTAAATTTATTCGCTTTGTTATCAAGAACTTCACGTTCAACATAACTAAAACCGTATATTGTTGCTAATGGAACATCATCTTTTTTGAAGATAAAATTGTCTACATGTTCGCTTTCAAATACATAAACATTATTGGGATAATCATAATCAAATAAGCGTCCGTTTACATGGTCATGATTTCCATATGAGATAAATACGTCAATGCTATTATCCCTTAATTTTTCAAATGCTCTAGTTAAACGGGATTGAGCTTTAATACTTTGTTGATTCTGATCGAATAGGTCCCCAACCATTAGAATAAAATCAACACGCTTAGATATTGCAAGGTCTACTAGATTATCTAATGCTATAAATGTACTTTCTCTAATATCTTTAAACTGTTGTTCTGGGATATTACTTAATCCTTTAAAAGGACTATCAATATGTAAATCAGCACAGTGAATAAAGCTAACTTTATCTGTCATTACAAAATCCCTTTCTTATTAATAGTAGTAAACCTAATACTTTCCATTTTAACAGATTGAAAAAACGAATGCACGTTCGATTCATGTGTATAGGTTAAGTACTGTAAGTGGATTGAAATAGTTTGATATTTATATTCTTTGTTAATTAGATGCAGTTTCCTAAAAGCTTGTTATTTAAGACAGATAAAATATAAAGTATGCAATAGTTTCCTCGCTCGCAAAAGCCGCTCCCTGTGGGGCCTGTTCATTTCCCACAGGAGTCTCCCATTTTTCCGCAGCTTAGTATAGTTTTCTTTCGAGTGAAAATAATGTAACAAATATTAACTATCTATCTCAAAATTGGAGAGTTATAAAAGTGAAGGCAGAATACGAAGACTCCTATGGGAACAGCGCGAGGTGAAGACCCCGGAAGAAGCGCTCTTTGCTTCTGAGGAGGCTGAGGCCGTGCCCATGGAAAGCGTAGTATTCTGTGCCGTAACGATGTATTACTACTCAATCATCATTGCAATGGAAAAGAATTTAACAAAAGTTAAGAATAGTTAATGCGCACTTTATATCTAATGTGAAGTTTAAAAGACACAAATTTAAGAAAGATAAAAAATTACTAAAAAGCACATTTAACTTAGGTAAGAAAGTTAAATGTGCTTTTTTTCTTTGTTAAATTTACTCTTTCTTAGACAATTGCAAAGCCTTTTTGAAATCTTTTAAAGAAGTGGCTCGACCATACATTAAAACTCCACCTCTATAAACCTTTGCACCGATAAACCCTAGAATTGTAATCGAAACAATCATAATGAAAATGCTTAAACCTATTTCCCAAAATGGTACGTCTAGCATTCCTACTCGCATAAACATAAGCATTGGTGTAAAAAAAGGTATAAACGATGTTATCGTCACTAATTTGGAGTCTGGCATATTCAAACCAAACATTGCAATCATAAATGCAATAACAATTAAAAAGATTACCGGCATCATTAATTGCTGTACATCTTCAATTCTACTTACTAACGAACCGAGCATTGCTGATAATGTTGCATAAAGTAAGTATCCTAAGAGGAAAAAGATGATTGCATAAACAAAGGTGGATATAGCAACATCTGAAAGTCCAAAATATTCAAAGAATCCGCCAACCATTTCATCTTTTTTCTGCTGTATTATTGTGTATCCAATGATACTAAATAATCCAAATTGGGTAAGTCCTAACAAAGCAATCCCGATAATTTTAGCAAACATCTGGCTCACTGGTGAGGAGCTTGAAATTAAAATCTCCATAACTCTTGACGACTTTTCGTTTGCAATGTCCATAGCAATCATATTTCCATACGTAATCACTGCAAAATATAATAAGAAAAGCATTATATAGACAAGACCACGAGCATTATTCAGTTCCTCTTCCGTTTTTGCTTCTTGTCCTGATTCATTTTCAATCATAACTGTTTCAAAGGGTACTGGTGAATAAATTTCTTCAACTGTAGCTTGATCAATACCTGCATCACTCGTTGCCATTGCAACTTTAATTTGTTGCAAGTTATTTTCTAGTTGATACGTTAACTGAGAAGAAGAGATTTCATTGGTGTGAAAACTAGCTTCTGGAAGATTATCTTCGCCCGTTGTAATATGAAGTAAAGCCTGATAATTACCCTCTTGCACTTCACTTTCTGCTTCTTCAACCGTACCTTTATATTCACTTAATTCTATCTGTACATCCGCGTTTGCAATATTTTCTATCAGAGCTTGATAAACATTATTTGAGTCATCGATTACTGCAATTTTATCCGGTTCTTCTTCCCCCGAGAACATATCAATAATCGTTTGTATATTAGCTAAACCTAGAATGAGTAACAAAATAAGCGCTGTAGTTATTAAAAATGATTTTGATTTAAAACGACTCCAATATGTTTGAGCAAGTACTATCCAAAATTTATTCATATGACTCACCTGCTTTCTCAATGAAAATATCATTTAGAGATGGTTCTTCCAGCTCGAATTTTCTAACAAATCCTTTCCCTTGAATAGCAGTAAAAACTTTTTGCGAAGTTTCTTCATTTTCAATCACAAGCTTGCACCCCTCTGGAATGTTCTTAAAACCGATTACTCCAGGGACATCTTGTATATAAGACAAATCAAAGTCTGCATGAATAAATAAATTCTTTTTTCCAAAAGAGCGTTTGATCTCTTTTAGTGCTCCATGAACAATAGGTTTTCCTTGTTGCATAATACATAGGTGTTCACAGAGTTCCTCTACATGCTCCATTCGGTGTGATGAAAAAACAATAGAAGTACCTTGATTCTTTAAATCAACTACAGCCTGCTTTAACATCTCAACATTTACAGGGTCTAATCCAGAAAATGGTTCATCCAAGATTAATAGTTTTGGTTGATGTATAACTGCGGATATAAATTGTATTTTCTGTTGATTTCCTTTCGATAATTCTTCGATTTTTTTATCTAAATAATCTGGTACCTTAAATCGCTCCAGCCACACCTTTAATTCTGATAATATATCATTTTTCTTCATTCCTCGTAATCTACCAAGATAAACAATTTGATCTTTCACCTTTAATTTCGGATACAAGCCTCTTTCTTCGGGCAGATAGCCTATATAATTACTCCTGCTATAATCAATTGGTTTTCCATCCCATGAAATATCTCCAGACGTTTCATCTAATAAACCGAGTATCATTCTAAACGTAGTTGTTTTACCGGCACCATTAGCTCCCAAAAATCCAAATATTTGTTTCTCAGGAATCTCTATCGTTAATTGGTCAACAGCAGCGACACTTCCAAACTTTTTAGTAACATTGGTTAATTGTAATGTCATCATTCAACCTCCTTGTTCTAATTAAGTTACGATTTCATTCATGAATAGTTTCAACCAATTTACTATAGCCAATTTGCTATAGCATTTTCGTTTCAGATACTCTTTTTATTTTCTTTTGAATCAAAATAATGGCTAGAACGAATAATATTATCGAAAGCACCGGAAGAAGAAGTAGATACCACTGAATATGTTTAGGAACATAAAACAACGGTGGAATATTGAGCACTAATATAGCCAGAAGAACCGTAAGTAATGTCTGTAACACCCTTCTATATTTTCCGATTAAGGAATCCTGATCAGAATATAATTCTTCGGTAAACACCTCCGCTTTCTTCCCCCTAAAATAATGCCATCCTAGATAAGATGTTACATATTTCCATCCCGCTTCCTCGAACAATGCTTGATAGGATTTGAAATTCGAATAATTAGTTCTGTAATCCAATTTATATAAATAATTTGCAGGAGATTTTTTCTCAAATATATAATAAAACAGCATGTATTTTTTAAAAATCCAGCCCTTTTCTGCCATGCTGCTTAACCATTGTTCTTCACTCTCATCCTGCCATACGAAAAATAGTTTAAAAACCCTTTTGTTCAAATTCACCATCTCCTAGATTTCTAATAATCGCATTACTATTTACAACTAACCGCTTAAGACGATTATATTCCCTTTTTACTACCTTCTTACCTAGTACGGTAAGTACATAGTTTTTTCTTCTTTCCCCTCCATTCACTTTTTCTATTAATTGTTGTTTTTCTAATTTACTTAATGCCCCATATAATGTACCTGGACCTAATCGCACTTCACCATCGCTCATCTCTTCCACTTTCTGCATGATTCCATAACCATGGAGGGGTGTCACTAATGCAAGTAAAATGTAAAATGTTGTATGTGTTAGTGGTAAATAATCTTCCACCCGCTTTTGCATATCAATCTCCGCCTTTCTATTGGATTAAATTATATCACCATACGATATAACGTTAAACGATATAATTATTCGTTTGGTTTTTTTCAAAAAAAGTAAGTATTTTAGAAGGAATTAATAATTAAATACAGAACTGTTTAATATTAAGAGGTGAATTTAATGAGTAATTATGCTTTAACAGTATTTGAGAAAAATGGGGCTACTTTGTTAAACGAATTATTTGAAGCTTCTGATCATGATGAAGCAAAAAAAATCAGTAAACAATTATTGGAAAAATCAGGATATACCGAATACACGTATAGATGTGTGTCACCAGACGGGCAATTACTATTATTTCAAAGATAGTTAAAAACCTTGCTAAATTATAGCAAGGTTTTTAACTTATCAAATAAAATGAGAAACACTATCTCACTAGAATTTATACTTGTACAACACCCTAGTGTATAGCCTTTTCAAGTTTTTTATTGTTCTTCTGGCGTTCCGTACAATTCTTCTAAAGGCTTCGTAATAATTTGACTAACATCATTAATTAAAACATTCAAGCGTTGCTCCTGTTCCATTAACTTAGAGATGTCCTCATGTTGCTGAACAAGTTCTACAACATTTTTTGCTTTTTCAACTTCTTCTTCTGTGATTTCTTGTCCTTGCATTTGCTTTTGTTGTAATTCAATTTGTGTATTGCGAAAATCTTCGAACATTTTACTTGCAGATTCATCGGACATTACTTTATCATATGCTTGCTTTAAGTCCTGAAACTCTTCACTACTTCTGATTGCTTTTTCAAGGTCATACGCGCTATCATAAATATTTGCCATTTTATTTCTTTCCTCCTAAAAATTCGCACATTTGTTTCCTACTCAACAACTATAACAAACCTAGTAGGTGTTATCCAACCAATAAGACTATAATGCCTTGAATCAATCCAATAAGACCACCAAGAAGAGCACCCAAATAAGTAATTAGAGTAAACTCTTTTCTAGAAATGTTTAATACCAATTGTTCTACTCTTTGGATTGGGAATGCAGCAACTTGCTTTTCAACAATTTCTTCGAGGCCTATATTCTCCAAAATTATATCTGTACGATCAACAATTAGATTTAACCCCTTATCCATTAAATTCGGTAATATATTAGAAATAATGTTTGATTTAACAGGTCTAAACCAATCTCTCATCGGCCTTTGTAACCAAGCCTCTATAGGCACGCTATGAGATACGATTTTTCCTAGTGTTGTTTTAATTGTACGATTACCTACCTTTTTCTCAACTTGATGTATAGGTTCATCCAATAAATGATTCCATTCATTTCTAATAATCTGCTCGATCCAAGTCTTTCCTTCCTCTGATCTAATGTATTCCACGATCATTGGTTGAATCTTGTCAGCTAATCCTTCATTTCCTAGAAAAGAAGACATCATATTTCCTAAAAACCCTTTACCATCTAAGTACGTTTGAACTAGCTCATTAATTTTGTTTTTTGTAGTCTGTCCGTTTGCAATAGTAATTAGTTTATTTTGAGCATAAATAGCGAGTTGATCTACTTTTTCATCCATTTGCTCGATCCATTGCTTATCTAACACGGAACGAACCGTTTCATTTTCGTATGATTTAATAAATTCAGTATAATGATTCTCGGTCCAATTCAATAGTTTTTTTCTGAGGTCTTCTTCGTTAACCGAAACACCAAAACTTGCAAGCATTGATTGGACACTATCTTCTTTAGACAATAGGTTATCTATTTCACCTTGTACCCATGTGTTAAGTTGTTGTTTAAACTCTGCTTGATTTAGTTTATTTTTTATTCCTTCTGCTGTTAATAAATGTTCTACAACCATTTTCCCAAGTTGCTTTGCAAGCTCATCTCTCCGCTTCGGTATTAAACCAGGTGTTAAAGGTATCCTCCAACTCCCAATATATTTCGGTTGATAAGGGCGAAATAACATCTTTATAGCCAATGAATTCGTCAGCCCACCGATGATGGCACCAATTAATACCATCATTAATACGATTAGAATTTCTGTCATTTAAAACTACCTCTCTTTTTTCCTTTTCATCTATAGTTTAGCACCCGTCATTTTACTTTGTATAAAAGACTCATTTTTTTATGTACGAGACTAGTCATTAGTTGAAAAATTATAACATATATATTAAAAAACTACACGAAGGAGGGACAACTTATTACTACCTATACGTTTGATATTAAGTTCTATCCTGGGAAAAATAAGAGAATGATTGTCCCACAACAGTATTTCAAGCACTTTTTTCAGGTTAGAAAAATTCAATATGGACCCTACAAAACATCTATAGAATGTTTAACACATCAGAAAAATGAACGAACTTTATATATATCTTCTGCACTTAAATCAAAAATTAATCTATCCACACATAAACAACTAACGCTGTTAATAAATGATGATACTTGCATTATTACATTAACAATGGGAGTTTTTCTCGCAGGTTTTAATAATACAGATCCATTAGGTGAACGAACAAAGATTTTCGAACGGATGAGTGAAGCTGGCGACACACTCGGATTTAGAACGATTTTCTTTGGACATCAACACGTTTTAAAAAACAAAAGAAAAATAAATGCTTATTATTTTGAAGACAGGCAATGGAAACGGGATATATTTGATTTTCCGTCGGTTGTATATAATCGGATACCTAACCGAAAGATTGAATCTCATCCTGAAGTAATGGAAACTAAAAAAAAGCTTAATAACCATGCTAGCTATTTTAATCAAAGTTTCTTTAATAAATGGGAAGTTTACGATATCCTAATGAGAAATTCCGAATGCTCGTACCTATTACCTGAAACTATTTTGCATCCATCCAAACAAAAAATTATAAATTTATTATCTAATTTCGCAGTCTATATTAAACCTATTCATGGTAGTCGTGGAGATGGCATTGTAAAATGTACAAAACTACATTCTAATGAAATAGAGTGCCTTTACTACGATAAGGATAAGCCACAAATTAATCGTTATACGAATATCGATTCGTTGTTTGCCCAGCTGTTTCCTAATGGATTGAAAGGTTATGTTGTCCAAGAGGCTATACCCTTAATAAAAAAAGGTAAAAGTTCGATTGACTTTCGCGTACATACAAACAAAAATCATCGAAACAGTTGGGAAGTAACCTTAATTGGAGCAAAATTCGCAGGGAAAGGTAGCTTAACAACACATGTGCAACGGGGTGGAAGTGTTCATGAAGTCGATGAATTATTTCCAAAAGAACAAGCCAATCATATTATTAAGAAGTTATCCAATACGGCTTTATTTTTATCTACTTGCCTGGAAACCCGTGTTCCAGATCCAGTCGGCGAAATTGGATTTGATTTAGGAGTTGATGAAGAAGGAAAGGTTTGGTTATTTGAAGCTAATTCAAAACCGGGGTTTAGCATTTTTAATCATCCAGAAATTTACAAAAAATCCCCAAAGGTACTTGCTTATCCATATAAATACGCTTTTTATTTACACAATACACTAATGAATAAATTAGTGTAGGTGCATTCTCTATCCCTTTTTGCGAAAACTATCTAGCAAAAGGAGGTTTTATATATGGATAAAAAGAAATATAGCCACGATGCTTATGAAGACCAAAAAGAGCATGAGTTAGATGTTGATCGCATGATAAGTGAGGGTATGGCTGGTGGTACCACTTACTCGAATCATGGAAGAATGCAAATAGAGCAAGCGAGAAAGCTTCCAGAAGAAAACGAACCCTTTCCAGAGGAGAGTTAATTACTATTTCAAGCGCACATTCAACGTTATGTGCGCTTTTTGTTATAAAAAACGTATGATATCCTACAATTTAAAACCTAATTTTCCATATAACTACTTTAGCTTTGTTATAATAGAGAAAATGTAAGGAAAGAGGCAGAACTATGATTGAAAAATTAAAGCGAATTTTCCCCTCTATTGTTGAGGCGCAATCCGATATTCCTATGGATACAGATACTTATCTCTGGTTTAGTACAAACGAAAATAATATTGTTGGTATTGAAAAACTAGATATAACAGAAAAAGAAAGAATGTTATTAGAGACAATCTTAACACCTTATTATGCTAATCAACCACCAGTTACAAAAAGGGAAGAACAGTGGATTAATATACTTTTTAACGATGCAAATCAACAAGAATTAATGAACGACCATAATTTAAACTACAGGTTTGTCTATTTTTCATTTTCTGATGATACAGTGGATCCCTTATCTTTTCGTGAAGCAATACATGGACTATTTCCTAATCGAGTCCCTATTATTTGGGAAAACAACCATGAAGGCATCATAATAGAAGAGAACCAACTTTCTGAAGATGATATGATATCTTATAATGAAATAATTGATGTGCTAATGAGTGATTTCTATATGAAAGTGCATTTATTTATCGGTCCTTATTCACAAAATATTTCAAGTGCAAGAACACAATATCAATGGGTAAAACAATCCTTTCATACTGTTCATTATTATGATAGTAGACCTGTTATTAATTATATCATGGCAGTACCTTATCTTCTACTTGAGCCATTAGGCGAACAATCTATGGTGCATATCATTGAATCAATCTTACAAGATACAATTAAAGAAGAAGAACTGTTACAAACAATCCAAATATTTCTAGAATGTAATTCTAACGCAACCCTTGCAGCAAAAAAACTATATATGCATCGAAATAGCTTACAATATCGTGTTGATAAGTTCATTGAAAAAACCGGCATTGATGTAAAACAATTTGAAGGAGCGCTTTCCGTCTACTTAACTTTACTAATTAAGAATAAAAAACATCGCTCTTTGTAAGCGTGCACAAATAAGTTTCACTTTTTTGTGCACTGTTGCCATTTACCTGTCCACCATAATTAAGTAAACTAAATACATAAGTAAAAACGCTTTCATTAACAGGAGGGAATTATAATGGCAGAGTTAACATTAAAAAATATTGATAAAATTTATGAAAAAGGCGCGGACAAAGCTGTAGACAATTTTAATTTAGATATTGAAGATAAAGAGTTTATCGTTTTTGTTGGTCCGTCTGGTTGTGGTAAATCAACTACACTACGTATGATTGCAGGACTTGAAGAAATTTCAGGTGGAGAGTTTTATATTGATGATACACTAATGAACGATGTTGCACCAAAAGATCGTGACATAGCGATGGTATTCCAAAACTACGCACTTTATCCACACATGAACGTGTATGATAACATGGCTTTTGGTTTGAAGCTACGTAAATTCAAAAAAGACGAAATCGAAAAACGCGTGCAAAATGCTGCGAAAATTCTCGGTCTAGAAGCATACTTGGATCGTAAACCAAAAGCACTATCTGGTGGTCAACGTCAGCGTGTTGCGTTAGGACGTGCAATTGTTCGTGACGCAAAAGTATTCTTAATGGATGAGCCATTATCTAACTTGGATGCGAAATTACGTGTACAAATGCGTGCGGAAATCCAAAAATTACACAAGCGTTTACAAACAACTACTATTTATGTAACACATGACCAAACAGAAGCGATGACGATGGCAACACGCCTTGTTGTTATGAAAGACGGAATTATTCAACAAGTTGGTGTTCCAAAAGAAGTGTATGATAAGCCTGATAACATTTTCGTAGGTGGATTTATTGGATCTCCTTCCATGAACTTCTTTAGTGGGAAATTAACTGATGGTAAATTCATAGCTGGTGACAGCGAGATTGAAGTACCTGAAGGAAAAATGAAAATTCTTCGTGATCAAGGATATGTTAACAAAGAGGTCATGCTTGGTATTCGTCCAGAAGATATGCATGATGAGATGGTATTTATGGAAGCAAATCCAGGTACTAAGATTACTGCTACAATTGAAGTTGCTGAATTAATGGGTTCTGAATCATATCTTTACTCAAAATTCAACAATGAAGACTTTGTTGCAAGAGTTGACTCTAGAACAGACATCCAAGGCGGCGAAAAGATTGAACTAGCCTTTGACATGCACAAAGCTCACTTCTTTGATGTTGACACTGAAGCTCGTATAAAGTAATTTGAATTTTTAGGCTACAAGTTTTGACTTGTAGCCTTTTTATTTGTTGCTTAAGTAATATAGTATTTATTTTTTTAGATGTAGATAAGATGTTGGAGCATTCACCTTAAGCTCCTCTACCACACCGAAGGTCTTGTCGCCCTTGTCTTAGCTTGGTCGGTAAGTGGGGGATTAACTTTTATCTTATCTCTTGGATTGGTACATTCAATTGTTGATTACATGATGTACAATAAAAAAGGTGTAGACACGTATGATCTTGTGTTGAATTCAATTCACCATCAATTAATTTAGTACCTTCATATTCCAGATATGGAATATAATCCCCCATAAAGTCAACCGTTCTTCCTTGGTTATCCATTACCTGTTGACAGTTAGGACAATTTAAATTTATTGATTTTAATCCATTGCAAAGTGGACATGCGTACATCATCAAACCTCTCTTTCAATGGTTTTTCCTTGCACTTATCTTACTCTTTTACTGGTAATTATAATCATACAAAACTTGGATAGAATTTTTCAATCGTATAAATGAGTCAATTTTATAATTACCTTATTAAAAAGTCATCTACGATAATATATAGTTTCGAATGGTATTATTCGTAGATGACGACAGAATTAGTATCATAAAATTGATTAAAATAAACTAATTTTGTGAATAAAAGGAAAGTGTTGGTTAAAAATATAATTAACATGAATTTTAGTAATTATAAAAAAATTATTTTTAACAATCTAGTTTCTAGGGTGGTTAATCTAAATATCGAAAATTATTTATAGTTTAATCAATTTCATAATACGAAATTTGTCGTCATCTACAACAATATATAGTTGGATAAAACCATTTCCAAACTATATATTGTCGCAGATGACTGAATAAGGTAATTATGAAATTGACTCAGTTGATACTGCTTTTAATTAATTGGATAAAGTATCTTAATGATTAGTTACATAACTTGATACAATTCTCATAAAGATTTGATTAAATGTAACTGTTTTCTTATTCAAAGAATATATAATACAAAATACAAAAAGGAGACACCCTAAATGGTGCCTCCTTGGCCATAGCTTTTATTAAATTATTGTTGTTGTCCACCAAACTGTTGTTCAGCAGTTTGTACTAGACGCTTTGTGATTTCTCCACCTACAGAACCGTTAGCGCGAGAAGTTGTATCAGCTCCAAGATTAACACCGAATTCTTGTGCAATCTCATACTTCATTTGATCTAGTGCTTGTTCTACACCAGGTACTAGTAATTGGTTTGAGTTATTGCTTTGTGCCATAGTTTCTTCACCTCCTGTATCTTTTATTGTTTACAACTAATCAAAAAATTATTTAAAATCTTGATTGGTAATATCTTGATTAACAAGCTATTACTTCGTTTGCCCGCCAAATTGTTGTTCAGCAGTTTGTACTAGACGTTTAGTAATTTCTCCACCAACAGATCCGTTAGCGCGAGAAGTTGTATCAGCACCTAGATTCACACCAAACTCTTGTGCAATCTCATACTTCATTTGGTCTAGTGCTTGTTCCACACCAGGTACTAGCAATTGGTTTGAGTTGTTGCTACTTGGCATATCTCTCACCTCCTGTACCCATTATTATTTACCAACACCCATAAATTTTATGAGTTATTTTTTGTGAAAATATTGGTAAAGATTATCTTAGTTTTCTAGAGATTATCTAGTTTGTCCACCAAATTGTTGTTCAGCAGTTTGTACTAGACGTTTAGTGATTTCTCCACCTACAGAACCGTTAGCGCGAGAAGTTGTATCAGCTCCAAGGTTGACGCCAAATTCCTGTGCAATCTCGTATTTCATTTGATCTAGTGCTTGTTCTACACCAGGTACTAGTAATTGGTTTGAGTTGTTGCTGCTTGGCATGTCTATCACCTCCTGTACTCAATATTGTGAACAGGAAATAGACATCTTATGATACTTTTTTTCTGGCAAAATAATGAAACAAGCTCAAAACCTAATACACCGGTTTTGAGCTTGTTTTTAAATTACGATTATTTCGGATAAGTCATTTCTTTTGGAATAATATAAGTTTCGAACTGTTCCTCTGTCAATAAACCTGAGGACACTGTTGCCTCTTTCAATGTGGTATTCTCTGTAAAAGCTTTTTTTGCAATCATAGCTGCGTTTTCATACCCAATATGTGGGTTTAGTGCTGTTACTAACATTAATGAATCATTTAAATTCTTTTCAATGTTTTCATGATTAGGCTCCAACCCTTTTACACAACGTTCATCAAATGAGAACATACTATCTGCAAGAAGTTGTGCTGATTGAATAAAGTTATAAGCAATTACTGGTTTGAATACGTTTAGTTCAAAATTACCCTGACTTGCCGCAAATCCGATTGTTGCATCATTTCCCATTACTTGTGCTGCAACCATTGTAACTGCTTCGCTTTGTGTTGGGTTTACCTTTCCAGGCATAATTGAACTTCCAGGCTCATTTGCAGGAATAGTAATTTCACCTATCCCACAACGTGGTCCACTTGCCAACCAACGTACGTCATTTGCAATTTTCATTAAGTCTGCTGCTAGTGCTTTTAAAGCACCATGTGCATAGACTAATTCATCGTGACTCGTCAAGGAATGAAATTTATTTTTTGCCGAACTAAACTCTTTGCCTGTGAAGTTACTGATTTCCTTACAAACGCGTTCTGAAAACTCAGGATGAGCATTCAAGCCTGTTCCGACCGCAGTTCCTCCTATTGCCAACTCTTTAACATAAGTAGTACTGTTAGTAATCATTGATTCTGCTTTTTCAAGCATTCTATGCCAACCACTTATTTCTTGACCTAAAGTTAAAGGTGTTGCATCTTGAAGATGTGTTCTGCCTATTTTCACAATGTCTTTAAACGCTTCCATCTTTTCCTTCAGTGTATCCTTAAGTGTCAACAAAGCAGGCAAGACATTAGCTTCTAACTTGATAACGGCTGCAATATGCATAGCTGTTGGATACGTATCATTTGAGCTTTGTGATTTATTTACATCGTCATTAGGATGCAATGTGTAGGAACTATTTTGTCCTTTTAACCATTCATTCCCTACAAAAGCAATTACTTCATTCACATTCATATTGGATTGTGTTCCACTACCAGTTTGCCAAACAACTAAAGGGAAATGTTCTTCTAATTCACCAGAAATAATCTTATCTGCAGCATATGTAATAGCATCAGCTTTCTCTCTTTCCAGTAGACCCAAATCGCTGTTTACAACTGCAGCACTTTTTTTAAGAATTGCAAAACCTGTAATCACTTCATGTGGCATTAGTTCTTGGCCAATCGGAAAATTTTGCTTACTTCTTTGGGTTTGTGCTCCCCAATATTTATCAGCTTGTACCTTCATTTCACCGAGTGTATCTTTTTCAATTCGAAAACTCATTGATGATTCCTCCCTAAATTTTATATCCCTATTCTATTGTATCAAATTTTGCTGTGAAGATATAAATGGAAGCAATATTATTTTTTGGTAATCGTACAAATACTGATTTTAAAGATTTAGACTATGTTATAATATAGTTACTAGAAGAGGAGAGGAGAGAATCTAAAGCCTTACAGATGGATTCATCTCAATAATCTTTTTTAGTTAATGAAGTAGGTAAGACCTCTGATTGTATCGAGGTCTTTTTTGTATTATATGAGCTTCTAGAAAAATAAAAAGAGCACATAAACTCTATATTATATAAAGTTTGTGCTCTCCTTTTATTGGTTTAATATCCATATCCAAAATATTCTTCTAATGTAATGCCTTTTTCATAAATTTCCTTCGCTATCTCATTCCCAACATAACGAATATGCCATGGTTCATAACTATAACCCGTAATGTCACTTTTTCCTTCAGGGTACCGTATGATAAAGCCAAACTTGTGGGCATTTTCTGCCAACCAGCTACCTTCACTTGTTTGTTTGAAAGTTTGTTCCAATGCAAATGCAACTTCAGCAGTAGTGACATCCATTGCTAATCCTGTTTGGTGTTCACTAGTTCCCGGTTGCGCTGAAAACTTATCTGCATGCTCTTTGCCATTAGTTGCTACATTATTTTCATAGATAACTTTCTGTCTATCATAGGAACGATATCCAGATGCAGCTACTAAGTTTAATCCTTCGCTTTCGGCTGCATTAAATAGTTCTTCTAATGCATTAGCGGCAACTTGCTTCATTTGTTTTTTTGGTAAGTATTCGTCAAAATAAAATGGGACATTTGGAACAACTAGATTAGATGGATTCCATCCATCAGGTAATTTACGTTGTTTATTTACAAACACTTCAATACTATTTGGATTATCAACTACTGTTAATCCTGAGTTGTTTGCATCTTCATTTACAGCCTCATCATTTTGGTTCGAATTATTTTCAGATTCTTTGTTTTGATTCTCTTCTTCTTTTGAATTTTCATTACCTTCTTCTGGATTTTGATCAGAATCAGGATTAGTTTCTTCCGCTTCATTTATTTCTATTTGTTCTTTATCTTTCATACTTCTATTACTTTGACTTAATTCATCACCTGGTCGTTCATCTTGTTGGCAACCAATTAAAATGGTGCCTATGAATAATATAACGAAAATAGAAAAGAATTTCATTTTAAAATCACCTCAATAAAATATACTGTATCTCCAGAGTATTTTGGAAAACACAAGTAATCTAGAATAAATCCTTAATAACTATAACATATTTTAATGGTATTAGAAGGTAAAACATTGACTTTCCAAATATAGTAAGTACAGTAAAATATCTAGCCATACAGAAAAAAACCTTGTCATAATTGACAAGGTTTTTTTAATTAATGTTCCCATGAGTACATCTGGAACTGTTTGCTTAATTGTATAAATGTTTCTTTGTCATTTGAATCAATCGATTCATTTATCCTGTGTTCTAAGTGCGCCTTATTCCAGTTAAAACATAATTCGTCTAGTACTAATTTTGACGCAAGCTTAATTTCATAAGAAATTTCCCTCTTTGCAACAATCCTAGATACCTTCTTCGTGCTATAAACTTTTAACTTATAACTCACCTTATGCTTTTTCATGGAACATACGCCCCCTTGTTCCTTTTTTTTATTATCCTAGATTTTGCAACTTTTTGCAATGGTTTTCATTAAATTTTCTGAATATTTATTTACCAATTCCCATTATTCCATCTCATTAAACAAAAAACTGACAACAATACCTGATAATCAGGTATTATTGTCAGTTTTTTTTGCATCATATTTAGTAAATAGTGTACTTGAAGACTGAGATCCTCCCGATTGCGGTTTAATTGTCCGGAATGCAAGGATTGCAGCTAATATTGCTAATATCAAAAATGTAGCAACCATCCAGGTTAGATTTATATTCATAAATAGCGCTGCAACTGGGGGCCCAGCAGCTACACCCATATACCTAGCCGAACTATATATACATGTGATTGTACCTCTTACAGCTTTTCCGATACTTTCTGTAATTAATGCATCTAAACAAGGTAATCCAACTCCAATACCAATTCCACATATAAGAAAAACAATTAACAGATAAATAAATTGTTCTGAAAACCTTATAGCTATAACTGCTCCACCGGTAACTAAAATCCCAAAAAAAGTAATCCATTTCATTTTAACTAAGTTATCTTTAATTACTTTTCCAGTTATATAGGATGCAAGACATAAAGCGGCAAGAGGACCGGCTAAATATAACCCTTTTGTTAAACCTTTGTAATCATATGTATCCTCCAAAATACTTGAAAGGTAAAAAAGAATACCGAATAGAATAAACATTAAGATAGCACCTATAATAAAGACCGCAAATAACCAGTTACCATGTTGATGGAAAGCTTGTTTTGTATTGTGCCAGAATTCTTTAAATTGTGGTCCTTTTTTTTCGTTTTTAGGTTTTTTAACTAGGAAAAGAACTAAAATTGCTGATGTCAAACAAAAAACCGGAATTGAAAAAAAAGGTAAATACCATATAACTCCTGCTAGTAATGCTCCTAATATGGGACTTAAAACCTTTCCGAAAGTATTGGATGTTTCAACAAGCCCTAATGTTGCACTGACATCCTTCTCACGTTTAAACATATCGCCAACAAGTGGTAACACAATTGGTGCGGTACCCGAGACGCCTATCCCTTGCAATATTCTTCCTAATAAGATAAACGTATATGCGTTATCCAACTTCCATGCTGCATATCCCGAAAGTAGTCCACCTAAACCAGATAATATTAATGATGGAATGATAATAACTTTTCTACCAAATCGATCAGATAAAAAACCAGCAATCGGAATTAAAAAAATGGCAACAATGGAGTAAACTGTAATAATATAACTTGACTGTAATTTCGATATATCAAGTTCTTTTTCCATTAAAGGTAATACAGGAATTAACATGGAGTTACCTAAAGTCATAATCAATGGAATGGATGCCAAAGAAACAATAGCCCATCTTTTTTCATGCAAGTCGTTTTCTTGTTCTTCTGTTTTTTTAGCTCCTTTATTGTCAGACATATATAGACCCCTTTCTATTTTAGCTATCCCTAATATTGTCCTAAATTTGTATTTTCCATTCACTCAAAATAAAAAACTCACCTTGAAAGGCGAGTTTTTTATGAATTATTGTGCAATTTTTTTCGTTATTTCTATAGTTCTTCTAGTCTGGTGTTTAACTGCTTTTTCTACATCTTCTTGCATTTTTCCATCTTGATCAACCGTAACACTTACACCATAGGGATTTCCACCTGCTGCAAATAATTCTTGATTTGTATAGCCCGGGGATGCAATGATTGCACCCCAATGAAACATGGATGTGTACAAGTTTAAAATTGTTGCTTCTTGTCCTCCGTGTGGATTTTGAGCAGATGACATTGCGCTAACTACTTTATCTACAGTCTTACCTTGTGCCCATAGCCCCCCAGCTGTGTCCATAAATTGTTTCACTTGTGCAGGTACATTACCAAATCGCGTCGGAACACTAAAGATAATTCCGTCTGCCCATTCCAAATCATCCATCGTTGCTTCTGGCACATCCTTCGTAGCTTCATAGTGTGCTTTCCATGCTGTATTTTGGGCAATTGCCTCTTCAGGAGCTAACTCCTTAATTTTTCTTACTTTCACATTAGCCCCTGTTTCTGTTGCCGCTTCCTCAGCCCATTTTGAAAGCTGATAATTTGTACCTGTTGAACTGTAATAAAATATTGCCAAATTAACCATATTCAATCTCTCCTTTCTCATGTCGGTATTAGTATAAACTTTACGTTTATTTTCCATACCAATTATCAAGTTTATTAACCATAATGAAATTAGATTTGTATTTCTTTCCGTTATTTGCACAAAATTAGTCATAGGTATTATTATTGTTTGATGAAGGAAATTTCCTTGCTTGATTGCAAGTTATATTGACAAAAGCATTTATGTTTCTCTAGACCCATTAAACTATTGTTTGATAAGCTATAAATGCTTATGAAGAAGAATTGGAGGCATTTATATGAGCAGCCAATATGATAATTTAAAAAAAGGCGAACGGGGAGCTTGGATTAGTATTATAGCTTATCTATCGTTAGCTGCCAGCAAGTTAATCATTGCCTATATCGGTAGTTCAGCCGCACTGCGGGCTGACGGATTGAACAATACAACAGACGTCATTGCTTCAGTAGCAGTGTTAATTGGCTTGCGAATTTCTAGAAAGCCCCCTGACAAAGATCATCACTATGGTCATTTTCGCGCTGAGACTATTGCTTCACTTGTAGCTGCTTTTATCATGGTCACAGTTGGTTTGCAAGTAATCTTCGGTACAGTGCAAGCAATAATAGAAAATAATCCTGTCAAACCAAACCTATTAACTGCATGGACGGCATTGTTAGCTGCTTTTATTATGTTAGGAGTTTATCGATATAATTTGAAACTATCTAAACAAATTAATAGTAGTTCTTTATATGCAGCAGCCCAAGATAATCGATCTGATGCAATAGTAAGTATAGGAGCTTTTATTGGAATTATAGGTGCTCAATTTGGACAATACTGGCTTGATCCAGTGGCAGGATTATTAGTAGGGATTATTATATGTAAAACAGCTTGGGGCATTTTTAGGGATGCCAGTCATGCACTTACAGATGGATTTGATGAGGAGCAATTAGATAAAATCAAAACCAGTATTGCAAAACATCCAGAAGTAGAAGAAGTAAAGGATGTGAAAGGTCGCTTGCACGGGAATCAAGCATTAGTAGAAGTGACAATCTACGTAGATCCTGAACTAACTGTGCAAGAAAGTCACGATATAACAGAAAAAATTGAATCACTCCTAGACGAAAAACATGATGTGCCACATGCACATATACACATCGAACCTTATAACGAAGAAAAAAATAGGGATGACTAGTTTCACAACTACTGTAAAGTTTGTACATTAAATAAGCAAATGGCATGCTCGTGTTGATGAGCATGCCATTTGCTTATTTAAAATTGTTCAAGTAGCATATCTATACTTTCCCAACCGAATGCCGTTTCTTGATAGGTCCCTTTACCAATGGTTGTCTCTTCTTTATCAATTTGCTTGGCACCGTAATCTAAATAGAATTTACTTGACGGATTCTGAGTCAGGACCCATACGAGTATCGAATGATAGCTAAACGTTTTCATTTCTTTGGCAAAAGCATTTAACATCATAGAACCTAGACCTTTACGTTGATATTCTTGTAGTAAGTAGATTGCATAAATTTCACCATCGTAACCAAATCGCTTCGTTCTTTCCTTACCTCCTGAGATGAAACCTACTATATTGCTCTGTTCATCAAAAACTACTAAAGCAACTTGACCCACCATTGGCAAACTCAGGACAGTTTCCCAAAATACTTTTCTGTTATCATAGGTGATGTTAGACATATCTTTTTCATTAATTAATTCTGAATATGTTGATTTCCAACTCTTCACATGAATTTCTGCAATCTTTTCAGCATCTTCTAAAATTGCTTTTCTAATAAAAAACATGGATATACCCTCCCCTATTCCATTATCATAAAATTGTCGTTAAAAAAAAGACCGTAGCAATAGCTCCAATGACCACTAATATAATATTTAATCTCAAAACCGCTAATAGGATGGCAATCAAACCACCAGTTAATCCTACATACGGTTGATCGGGTTTTACTGTTAAAATCCCAGGAAAGATTAGTGCTCCAAGAGCTGCGTAAGGGATCGCATTTAACCACCTATTAACCCAGTCAGGAAAATGCACATTATCAACTATATATGCTGGCATAAACCGAGGAATCATCGTAACCAAAGACATTCCTAATATAATTATTAAGATCACTTCTTTTCCTCCTTCAACACAAAGACACCAATTAGACCACCTATTAACGTACCTAAAACTATTGCCCAACCCGTATCAAGAAACTGACTAAATATGAAATTAACTAACATCGCGATTAGAGCAATCAAACCCATTTTAATTTCTTTTTTTACAGATGGAATTAACAAACCAATAAACATTGCATAAAGTGCTATACCCATACTTTGACTTAATGACTGAGGCATTACATCACCCAATAAGGCACCTAAAAATGAGCCGGAAATCCAAGATAAATAAGCAGTAAGCATTAATGCTGCATAGAAATATGTACCATTCTCTTGTTTCGCTTTCTCTCCATGTAAAGAAGCCACAGAAAATGATTCGTCAGTTAACCCCAAAGATAGGGGCACCTTCCATTTGAGCCCAAAGCCTCTCAAACGATTCATAAAAGATAAACTCATAACAAAATGACGAAAATTCAAAACAAAGGTTGCTATAATTATTTCGATTGCACCAGTTCCAACAGCAATAAGGTTAGCACCCATAAATTGAGCTGCACCTGCATAAACAAGTATGCTCATTAGTGTTACCTCTGCAATTGTTAAACCAGATTGTTTAGCCAGCACCCCATATGCTATAGCTATTGGAAGGTAGCCTAACATAATTGGAATTCCTGTGGCAATCCCTCTTTGAGCTTGAATTAGTTTAGTAGATGTAGCGTTTTCCATAACTTTTGTTACCATATTTTTACGTTCTCCTCTTAAATAATGTGTTAAGTTCTCTATCCAAAAGGAAAGTTTGAACCATTAAATAAATACCGCACATATATACATTAAAATAACTTTATCACATAAATTGGCTAGGCACACTAATCTTTTTTTTCGCAGGCTGTTTTATAAAATGAGTTATTATTGATTAAAAACTATAATATTTAATGCTATTTCTAAGTTTTTAGACCACTTATTAATTTTATTACGAAGTTTTCATGAACTATCAAAAACTCAACCATCAGTGATAATTTAGAAACCTTCACAAAAAAATGGGCAAACCAAATGATGAATGATGGTTTACCCATTTTTTTATTCTTCTTCTTGATCTGTTAAAAGCAATGGTTTATCGTTGGTTATTACAATCGTATGCTCATATTGGGCAGATCGGCTACCATCGACCGTTCTCGCTGTCCAATTATTAGCATCCATCTTGCTTCGCCAATCACCTTCGTTTATCATTGGCTCAATGGTAACAACCATACCTTCTTTTAAACGAAGCCCTTTACCTGCCTCTCCAAAGTGTGGGATATGAGGTGCTTCATGGATAGTTGGGCCGATTCCATGTCCGGTAAAATCACGAACAACAGAAAAGCCTTCTGCTTCTGCATATTGTTGTATCGCATGACCAATATCACCTATTCTATTCCCGGCTTTAGCTTGTTCAATCCCTTTATATAAAGCTGTCTTAGTTACATCTAATAAGCGTTGTGTCTTTTCATCGGCATTTCCTACTACATAAGTCCAAGCTGAATCAGCTAATCCACCATTAAGGTTTACTACCATGTCGACTGTAACAATGTCACCTTCAGCGAGCCGCTCATTTCTTGGAAATCCGTGACAAATCTCATCATTTATAGAGGCACACGTAGCAAATTCATAACCGTTGTATCCTTTTTGTTCGGGTGTAGCACCATTTTGAGCTAAGTATTTCTCTACAAAGTCATCGATTTCCTTTGTCGTGACTCCTGGTTTCATTTTCTTAGCAATTTCCTTGTGACAGGAAGCCAATAACTTTCCCGCTTTCTGCATCATTTCAATTTCTCTTTTACTCTTACGTGTAATCATACTGATACTCCCTTTCTCTCTATATGTACATTATCGTTTTTAGCTAGGTGAAATTCTATTTACTCATCAATTTTATCATATTCCACACGTATATATCTTAGACTTTATATACCAAAAAATAAAGAGAAATAGCACCGAACAACTATTGACGCTTTTAGATCATTTGAAAAAAACCAATAAATATGGAGATGCTTCACTAGGAAGCATCTCCTATTATCATTTATTTTAAAAACTCTTAGTAACCATAACCACCATATCCAGCATAACCGCCGCCTGTGAACCAAGAAGAACCGACGATGATAAGCAAGATAAATAAAACTACTATTAACGCAAAGCCAGATCCATACCCTCCAGCTACGCCTTCACCTGCTACTGCACTCATCTATAATTACCTCCTTTTTCTGATATATTATATTCCATGCTGTCTTAAAGAGAAGGGAATTACTTTTTCTAGGTATTCCCTTCATAAACTTAAAGAAATACTAAGAATAAGCATCGTTAGTTTTGTTCCATAGAAACTTGGTACTTAATAAGCGCCATATCCGCCCCAAGAAGCACCTACGATAATCAATAGGATAAACAGAACTACTATTAACGCAAAACCTGCACCATAACCTCCGCTATAAACTTCACTCATCTGTGAACCCCTCCTTTATTTCTTTCACTAATAGACTATGTTACGATCACTATTTTGGAAGGGGATTATGAATAAATAGGTAAATACCTATATTTTCATGATTTCAATTGTATATAACCATGGTAAAATCCCATAAGAAAAGCGTAACTCATGCCTGACCCTAGGACAATTAAAGCTGACTCGAGCAGTGTTTTCCGCCAAATTTAGTTATCCTACGCGAGATAGGCTCTGTAGATAAACGTGGCCACGTGTTTATCTACAGCACATTTAATCTTGCTTTGCTATAAAAAAAGGTAGAGGATTCAAAAGAATCCTCTACCTACTTCAAGATTCGGCGACTACTTAGTAAGCGCCATAACCCCACGAAGCACCAATGATAATTAACAGAATAAACAATACTACGATTAACGCGAAGCCTGAGCCTCCAGTTGCATAACCTGCACTCATCTTAATAACCCCTCCTTTATTTGATTCACTTATAGACTATGTAATAATTAAAAGAATGGAAGGGCTAAAATAAAAAATGGGTGAATGACTATACAAATTATAATGCTTCATGTTGTATTCATACTACATGCAAACTATTTAGTCTTTTGTCAAATATGCTTCTATCACCTTTTTTAGCAAAATCAATTTTTTTGTAACCATATATTTTCAGCCATCATCTTAGATTACTTTACTTAGCCAAGAATTATTTTTTAACATGAAATATCTAAAGCTTTTTTATAATAAATCTTTAATGTTATAATTTTTACCGTTCGTAATCTCTTGATGTTTTATAAGAACGTCAACTAGTTTATTGGCAACTAAATCAGAATCGCGCAAACTATTATCTTCTTTATATTGCTTAAATGTTTCTACATCTTTAAAAGCTTGTTCACTCGAGGACCTTATTTCTCCTTGCATATTTGTATCCATTATTCCTGGATTAAAAAGAATAACTTTATTATCTGTATTTAGCTCATCTTGTTCCATTGCGACTGTCTCCGTGTAGCGATTTAATCCCGCTTTCGTACTGCAATAGGCACTCCATCCATAGACAGAACGATCCGCAGCACCAGATGTTACGTTAGCAATAACTACTGGTGTATCTTTACTTGATTTAGTTAAAAATTGTGCAGTTGTAGCCATTGGGGATAGCAAATTAACATGAACATGGTCAGTTAACTCCTCAAACGTGTGATGGTCTGTCGTATCTATAGGAGCCACCATTCCAGCATTATTTACTAAATATACCAATTCCGCTTGTTGTGTAAATACCTGTTCAGTGATTGATTCAAATACCGCCTTTACCTGATCTATATTGGATAAATCACAGGTCTCATGATGGTAAGTAACAGCATATTCGCTAGCTACTTTTTCTAGTTCAACATTTTTGTTTCTAGCTACGCCAATAACATGTATTCCCTGTTTTATTAATAACATTGCAATCGATTGTCCCAGGCCTCTAGAAGTACCTGTAATTACTGCATAT
The DNA here is from genome assembly GCF_030282825.1 of Aquibacillus rhizosphaerae. Classification (GTDB taxonomy): domain Bacteria; phylum Bacillota; class Bacilli; order Bacillales; family Amphibacillaceae; genus Aquibacillus_C; species Aquibacillus_C rhizosphaerae. Next base: position 5,159 of record NZ_JASTZU010000063.1, on the reverse strand, counting down.
CTCATGTATTATTTCTCCTCCTAGTTTTATATATAGTATTTTAATTGCTTATAAATATCGATAATTTCCACTAACTTCATTCTGACAAGTCCACTTGATGAAGGGGCTACAAATTCAATACCGTTTGAAATAGATTGGTCTTGCTTCCCCCACGGTAAGGTTTTCTGTTTACTAAACTCTTGATAAACACCTTTACCAACAAAACATATGACCTTTGGCCCATATTGATTAATTTTTTCTAACAATTCTAATCGTCCTTGTTTATATTCTTCTTTTGTAATCTCAGCAGCTTCTTTTGTTGGTCTAGCAACAATATTTGTTAATCCGTAACCGATTTCGGCAAGCTTATTATCCTCTTCTGGACTTAGTTTAGTCGGCGTTAACCCCGCCTCAAATAGTATTTTCCAAAAACGATTATTTGGATTTGCAAAATGATGACCTGTTTCAGCAGACCTTATACTTGGATTAAAACCGACAAATAGGACTTGCATATCTTTATGTAAATAATCTGGAATAGGCTTTAACATCACTTAAATTGTCCCACCTTTGTAGTTCTCTTAATTGAATTTTACCATCTCCTTTTCTAATTTAAAAATAATAAAAGAAGTAGAACAATAATTCTAGCTACGAACAAGTCTTAACCATCTTGTTCGTAGCTTTGAGTTATTCACTTGATTCAGTTATATTAAAGAACATAGGATTATCATCTTTATTTTTCTCTTCTGTCTGTCTCTGTTTATTGTTTTTTTTATCTGTACCCATCACTCCATCAGATTCATAACTCTTTTTAAATTTAGGTTCTTTTTTGTTATCCATCCTATATGCCTCCTTTCCAACTAGTTTTGCCTAGTTACAAAAGGATATTCTATAAGTGAATTTAAGAAAAATCTAGGGATGCCTTGTTAAACCCCGACAAACTTAAGACCTCAGGCAGGTTAGACCTGGAGCTAGATATCTCTGAATCTTTTAATACTTCTTAGCTTTCAAAAAAAAGCAATTATTATTTAGTAATAACAATTGCTTGGCTTCCCATCTGTTCCCAGGCTAATTCAAAATTATCACGATTGACTTTCTTATTTTTCTCACCATAAGGATCATTTACATATACATAAGATTCATCGTAGCCTGTTACAGCACCACTATGCACACTAAAAGTGATATCTACTGGACCTGAAGGAGTCTCCCATGTCTCCATATTTCCAACAGGTACATAGTTAGCTGTAGTTATAATCCATACAGGAAGACCTTGATCTATATACTCATACATTGTGTTTGAATCCTCACCAGTAATATCTACAGCTTTCTTACCTACATATTTTTGTGCAAGTTCTAACATAGGTTCATGATAGACACCAAGTCCTGGTCCATCAGCCATATCACCAACAAATCCTTCATTAGGATTTCCTTTTAATCCGTTTGAATAAGTTAGCGGTACAGTAGCAATTTCCTCAGATAATTCATTTTTATTTGCATCAATACCGTGATATTGTAAAATCATTGCTAAACTAGTAACCTCGCAACCATTATACAATCTCGGAGCTTCCATTTGTTTTATTAATGGTACATCTAAAGGAACTCCCACCGTCGCACGTTGTCTTTCTATCGTAATGTTAAGGTTAGGTTGTTGATTAATAGCTATAAAAAATTTCAGGTTTTCTTGCAAAAACGCTAAAGAAATATAAAGGTTACCATTCAAATCAAGTACATCATAATCGGTTAGTTTTTTATGGTCCTTTTTTGATGATGACAGTAATTCCGTTGATTGTAGCGATGTATATGGAAGAAGAAAGTCATTTTCTTTATAGTGGAGAGTAATGATATTTAATAACGGAGTTTCTACTATTTTCCCACCAAGTACTTGGTCGATAATAGTAAGAGGAATATAATAGCCATGATCATACAAAATAACTTGACCATTTACTTTTTGATTATTAATATTCAATTCTGCATTGATTTGATAATTTTCATTTATTACTTCTTGTTGATTCGCAATTACTTTACTCGTTGTTGCTACTCTATCCTCCTTGGAACATGCACTTGACTTAGTAACTAGAAATACAACGGTAAAACTTAAAAATAAAATAAAACAAGTAATAACTTTGTTAATTTTCATGTGTTCAACTCCCCATATTCCTATCTAGGTGATTGATGTATTTAATTATTATATTAATTTCCACCTTCTTTGTAGGATTAATTACATTCTATAACCTATATATTCAAAAAAAACTGAATGAACACTATATGTTCATTCAGTTAACTATGTTTAGGGTCGTAATATTACTTTTATGCAATTATCTTCCTTTTTATTAAAAATATCATATCCGTGTGCCGCTTCGTCTAGTGGCATCTTATGTGTTATGATTTTTCTTGGATCAATCTCACCATCAATAATTTGTTGATAAAGTGGCTCCATAAAAGATCGGGCATGTGCTTGTCCCATTTTTATATTAATATTTCTTGAGAAAAATGGACCTAACGGAAACATATTATATAGTCCTCCGTATACGCCAGTAATCTGATAAGTTCCGCACTTTCTAACTGCTTTTGTAGCAATTTGAATCGGGCCTAATGTACCACCTTGTAACTTTAATTTTTGTTCGACAAACTCCAAAGGGGACTTTTTACCATCCATTCCAACACAATCAATTACAACATCTGCACCACCCTTCGTTGTTTCTTTTAACACTTCACCCATGTCATCATGTTTTGTAAAATCGAATACTTCTGTTTTATTTGTTTTTTTGGAATGTGCTAGACGATTCTCTATATAATCAACCGCAATAACACGTTTAGCCCCCTCTTTCCATGCAAACTCTTGGGCCATTAATCCAATCGGTCCACATCCTAAAACGATAACCGTATCTCCAGGTTTCACTCCAGCATTTTTAACACTCCAATAAGCAGTAGGTAATACATCTGATAAAAACAATAAAGAATCATCTTCTAATTCACAACTTTCTGGAATTAAAAACGGTGTGTAATTTCCAAATGGCACTTTTAAGTATTCTGCTTGCCCACCTGGATGGTTACCAAATTTCTCAGAATAACCAAAGTACCCCCCTGAATCATAATGAGGATTAGCATTATCACATTGACTTTCATGTTGTTCATTACAATACCTACATTGCCCACATGCAACCGTAAAAGGAATAACTACTCGATCTCCTTTTTTAACCTTCGTTACACTTGGACCAATTTCTTCAACAATACCCATTGGTTCATGACCAATACTATATCCAATTGGAAGTGGAAAATTCCCTTGATACAAGTGTAAATCCGATCCACAAATTGCTGTAGAGGTAATTCTAACAATAACATCTTCTGAATCTTCTATCTTAGGATATTCTTTTTTTGTAACAGCAACTGAATATTTACCTTGATAGGTTACAGCTTTCACACTACCCCTCCTATACTCTCATTATTGTTTCATCATTATATTTGGCTTCTCACATCTAATTTATGTATTTTAAAAAGAACACAAATTTGAAGTGTCATAAAATTAAAGGGAACTTTATAATGTTTTATGAAGGAACAAAAGCTCAGGGCGCCTGCTCACCCTAGGGCAATTAAGACGAACATCTATGTGGTGCTCTTCACCACATAGATGTTTGACTCGGGTAGGCGCTGTAGCTGGACGTGGCACATGCAATAGTCAGTTATCCACAGGACACTAAGTCTATAATTTCCTGGTGTATGCTAATAAAAAAACACAAGACTGCTATGTCCTGTGTTTCCTTTACATTTTTGCTTTTAAAATTTTGACAACTTTATTGCTTGTTCAAATGCATCTATAATATCCTCAGTGTTCTCAATACCTACTGATATTCGAACTAAGCCTTCTGTGATGCCAAGTTCAACCTGTGCTTCTTTCGGTAGAGCTCTATGTGAAGTTGCTAAAGGATAAGAAACTGATGTTTCCACTCCTGCTAAAGTTGGAACAATCTTTACCCATGAGAGTGACTGAAAGAATTTTTCAATATTACAAAAACCCGTTATATCAATGGAAACAATAGCTCCATTTCCTTTTGATGATACAGATGTAGGATAATATACTTTGTCTACATCTTTATTTTGTCTTAAAGCATCAGCCAATGCTTGGGCATTTTTTGAATGCCTCTCCATTCTCACGCTTAATGTTTTAATACCGCGGCATGCTAGCCATGCATCAAATGGACTAAGGTTAGTACCAATATTAACGACTTTGGATTTGGCCTTCTCTATTAGCTCCTCCTTGCCTACAAGAACTCCTGCAGTCAAATCACTATGTCCACCTAAGTATTTCGTAGCACTATGTACAACCAAGTCCACACCATCTGTATATGGCTGGCAGAGATAAGGTGTTGCAAATGTATTATCAATCATAGTATATAAATCATATTTCCTTGCTAATTCAACCACTTCAATAATATTTTCAACACGTAGTAACGGATTAGTTATCGATTCAGAATAGATAAGTCTTGTATTACTCCTAATATTATTCTCAATTTCGCTAGAATGTTCAAAATTCACAAATGATACTTCTATGCCAAAATCAATCAATTCATTAGCTAAAAGTTGATATGTTCCACCGTAAATATCTGTAGAAGCAAGGACATGATCACCTGACTTCGCAATAGCTAGTATACCAACTAATATAGCAGATAGTCCTGATGATGTTGCTATCCCCTTAGGCGCCCCTTCTAATTGAGCTATTGCACTGCCTAGTTCATCAGTATTCGGATTCCCAACTCTCGTATATAAGTAATCCTTTTTACCTTGATAAAAGTTTTCTAAATCTTCAAGGTCTGTGAATTTAAATGCAGAAGTTTGATATATAGGTGTGACTTTACTATCTATAGATTTTGTATCCTTAGTTGATAGATGTACTGATTTTGTATCAAAATGTTGCCCCATGAGAATATCTCTCCTTCTAATCTTTATTACTTCTACTTTACCCTATCAATCCCAAAAAGCCAATTATAGTTTCTTATAATTCATATCATGTTTACATGTATATAGCATAGCCTAGATAGAAAAAACAAAAATAACCCTCAAAAGAGATAGAATCCTTTTGAGGGTTACATCATTGCCTAGCGGCGTCCTACTCTCGCAGGGGCAAAGCCCCAACTACCATGGGCGCTGGAGAGCTTAACTGCTGTGTTCGGCATGGGAACAGGTGT
>NZ_JASTZU010000062.1 GCF_030282825.1 Aquibacillus rhizosphaerae | reverse complement strand
TGAAGCGTTCCCCATGGAAAGCGAGTGTTTTTCCGCAGCGTTGGATCACAACTAAACTAGGGAAGAATGCACAAAAGCAAAGAATACTTAATGCGCACTTTCTATCAAGTATATAACCTGAGAAAGCTAAATTGTTTACTAAGATAGCCGAAATAAAAATATAAAATTTAGAATACTTTTCTATTTAACTTTAACTTGGAGGTTTTATCTGTTGTCAACCGATATAATAATTTTAGTTGTACTTATCATTATTAATGCCTTTTTCGCTGCATCTGAAATCGCTTTAGTTTCCTTGAATGATAATAAAGTGAAGAAAATGGCTGAACACGGTGATAAAAAGGCTAAAATGCTTTATCATCTTCTTTCTGCCCCTGGCAGGTTTTTAGCAACAATTCAAATAGGGATAACATTAGCTGGTTTTTTAGCAAGTGCGTTCGCAGCAGATACATTTGCAGAACCATTGGCACAAACATTATATGGCCTTGGAATTCCATTATCCCTAAACATGTTGGAAACCGTTTCAGTAATTGCAATTACAATTATATTAGCCTACTTTACATTAGTAATAGGAGAACTTGTACCAAAACAACTAGCTTTGAAAAAGCCAGTAGCTGTTGCTAACTTTGCTGTAATTCCACTTACCTTTTTGTTTAAGGTTAGTTTTCCGTTTGTGAAAATATTAAATATGTCTACGAATGGTATTGTTCGCTTATTTGGTATTGATCCGAATGCTGAAGACGAGGAAGTTACAGAAGAAGAAATTAGAATGATGGTCGATGTCGGGGGAGAAAAAGGAACAATAAATGTAAGTGAAAAGTTAATGATAAATAATATTTTCGAATTTAACGATCGGACAGTATCCGATATAATGACTCACCGAACCGAAATGACGTCGATATCGATTGAATCTAGTTTAAAAGAGATTGCAGAAATTGTGAATTTGAAGAGATACACACGGTTTCCGGTTTATGATGAAAGTGTGGATAACATTGTTGGTATCTTATATTCAAAAGACTTAATTCAATTTGTGGAAAAGGACAATGATGATTTTAACTTGAGAAATATGATTCGAAAACCGTATTTTGTTGTAGAATCTCAACGTATAGATGTTATTTTTAGTGATATGAAAAAGAACAATGTCCATATAGCAGTTGTACTTGATGAGTATGGTGGTACAGATGGGTTAGTGACAATTGAGGATGTTATCGAAGAAATTGTTGGAGAAATATCTAGTGAACATAGTCTGATAAAAGCCAAGGAAGATGAGATACATGAAGTTAGTTTAAACAAATACGCAGTTTTTGGGACAACACATTTATATCAATTAGAAGATAGACTGGGTATTGACTTACCAAGTAATGATTACGATACGTTAAACGGATTTTTAGTAGGGCAACTAGGTTACATTCCAACTGAAACAGAAAAACCTACAATACAATATAAAAATATTCGTTTCGAAGTTAAAAAAATAACTGAAAAACGAATCGAAGAAGTAATCATTATCGTTGAATAGTTGCTTTAAAAAATTCTAGAAGTAGTTAGCTTTCTCCTAATTTGGATGCTTAGCTAGCTATTTTTTTGCAAAATGATAAGCTATGAATAACAACGAATATTTGGGCTTTAGGAGAGGAGTTTTTAAAAATGGAAGTTGTGACACGTGTGCCATTAAGAAATTTAGGTGATTCAACAACAAAAATATCTGCTTTAGGATTAGGCTGTTGGCAATTCAGTAAAGGAAAGGGAATGGTTGGTCGGTTTTGGGCAGAAATGAAACAAGAAGACATTACGATGATTGTGAAAATGAGTTTAGGGGGAGGCATTAATTGGTTTGATACTGCGGAAGCTTATGGTAAAGGTGAGTCGGAAAGGGCCCTTTCTGAAGCTTTAAACACTATTGGTCCCTCTGCTGAACAAGCATTAATTGCAACAAAGTGGTGGCCGATTTTACGGACAGCATCCTCGATTACTAAGACGATTGATAACCGTTTAGAAGCACTTGGGGGACGCCAAATTGATCTATATCAAATTCATCAACCATATTCATTTTCCACTGTGAAAGATGAGATGAAGGCAATGATTGAACTTCTCAAAGATAATAAAATAAAGTATGCCGGGGTTAGTAATTTTAATGCTTCGAAAATGAAGCAGGCAGATGAGGTTTTGAAAAAGGAAGGCTACTCGTTAGTTTCAAATCAAGTGAAATATAGTCTGTTAGACCGTAGAATAGAAAGAAATGGAGTACTAGATGCTGCGAAGGAATTAGGAATCACAATCATAGCCTATTCTCCTCTTGAGCAAGGGATACTTTCTGGAAAATTCCACAAAAATCCAGATTTGATTAAGAAGATACAGGGACCGAGAAAGTACACATCCTATTTTAAGGCTTCTGGTTTAGCTAAGACTCAGCCTTTAATTGATGTCTTGGAGGAGAAAGCAATTAAATATGGTGTTAGTCAAACTCAAATTGCACTTAATTGGTTGATTCACTTTCATGGCGATACAGTAGTGGCAATCCCAGGTGCTTCCAAACTACATCATGTACAAGAGAACATCGGAACACTACAATTTACTTTATCAACAGATGACCTTAATGAGATAGATTCTGTTTCAAAGCAAGTTGCGACATTTGATTAGAATTTTTATTGGCTTAGTTTTCATAAAAAAAGCACGATAGCTAGGCACTTGCCTAGTTACCGTGCTTTTTTTTGGCACTCACTTATTTTACTTTGATCACAATTTTACCTTTTGCATGATGTGTTTCGCTTAATCCATGTGCTTTTTGAAGTTCTTCAGCTGAAAAGCCAAATACATGACCAACTTGTGCTTTTACAACACCACTCTCCAATAGGTCACCCAGTTCACTTAACTGCTCACCATCGGGATTAAGCCAATAAGAGGAAGCTTCAACTTGATGTTTCTTTGCTAAATCCTCATCAGGCTGGCCAGCGATTGTGACAAGTTTACCACCTGGTTTTAGAACGCTAAAGCTTTTATTAAGAATATCTCCACCCATGGTATCTAAAACGATGTCAAAGTCCTTTAATTCCTCTTCAAAGTTTTGTGTGCGATAGTTAATAAAATGATCAGCGCCTAATTCTTTTACATAAGTTTCGTTCTTTTCACTAGCTGTAGTAGCAACATGTGCACCAAAATGTTTCGCAATTTGTATTGCTAAACTACCAACACCGCCTGATCCAGCATGAATTAATACTTTATCATTTTCCTTTACCTCTGTTCGATCAATGAGACATTGCCATGCAGTTAAACCGGCTAATGGAATCGATGCTGCTTCCTCATGAGAAAGGTTTTTAGGTTTTTTCGCTAATAGGTTTTCATCAACTGATGTATACTCTGCATAAGTCCCTTCTGCATTTGTATCCGGTCTAGCGAAAACCTCATCACCGACTTTAAAGTTTTTTACATCTTTGCCTACTTCTACAATGACCCCAGAAACGTCCCAACCAAGGATTATAGGAAAAGAGAAATCAAGCATGCTTTTTAAGTACCCTGCACGTAATTTCCAATCAATCGGATTGATAGAAGTTGCATGAACTTCCACTAACACTTGATTATCACTAATTTCTGGTTTTGGAACTTCTTGTTCTTGTAACTCTTCTTTCGTACCATACTTGTTTATAACAATTGCCTTCATTTATATGATGCTCCTTTGTAAAAATGAACTTATTTAAGTATTACCTAGTGTAGTAAATTCCAATCTAAATATCAAAAAATCAGCTTGGAAAGACATTACTAGAGAAATGAATTTTTATAGTACATTTTAACTATTTCATTGCTTTCATAGTGATTATAAATTAGAATCAAAAGTAACAATATCATACAAATATAGACAAAAAATTTATTATAGAAGAGTGATACTTATTGAATAACATAGTTTTAAGAAGGATATATTTATATTCGATTTCTATAATAGGTTGTGTTGTGTTTCTTTTGCATAATCCTATTTCTATTTTTTTTCAAGTAACTGATAACTTTAGTTCGGTACTTTTAATATTATTTGTTGTTAGTATTTTAATTTCTTATCGTTTTCAAATTTTAGTACCCCCAGATGGTAATTCTTTTTCATTGGATTCATCGATTTTTTTAGCTATAACTTTTATTTATGGATTAGAAATATCATTATTTGTATTATTTGTTGGAAGTGTCATATACGATTTAAGACAACAGAAGGCTTTATGGAGAGCGCAAATATTTAATTTTGCAATGTACACATTAATGATAAGTGGAGCTTATTATGTATTCATTTATACTGCTGGAGAAATTGGCCAAATTAATTTTAGTAGTACTTATTCTTATATACTAGCCTTAGGATGCTATTATGTTATAAATATAATTTTAGTAGGACTAGGTTTTTTAATCGCCTCGTCTAATCGCTTGTTACCTTTACTAAAAAAAACGTTCCAAGAAACAATAATAGATTACATTATTATTTTTGCTTTAGTATTTATTTTAGGACTAGTTTTAGAAACAAGTCCTATATTTGGCATAATAGCTTTTACTTTTTTAATTGTAGTATTATCTATATTCTTTAAAAAGTATTTTCGTTTATTTGAAAAAGTGTCCAATGACAAAAAAAACAGAGAGCAAATGATGGATTCGTTACCAATAGGAATTATTACATTAGAAGAAGAAGCTTTTGATATCAGGATTAATTCATTTGCTGTCAAACTCCTTAACATAGAGCCAGACGAAATTAAGAAAATACTTGTTAGTGAGAATAAGGTTCAGATAAAAAATAAAGAGTTTTGGAATATTTTCCAAACGAAACAGATAGTTGAAAATGTAAGAGTTGTTTATAAGACAGAAAAAAAAACCTATAGGTTATTAGTTTCGCAATCCGAACTCACTAATCACTCGTTTGTTACTATAGGAAGAATCTATCACTTTATTGACATGACTGACCTAGAAGAGTTACAAAAGCGAATCTATCAATCAGAGAAGTTAGCGCTTTTAGGTGAATTGTCAGCAGGAGCTGCACATGAAATTCGCAATCCTCTAACCGTTATTCAAGGCTTTTTAACATTGATGACAGAATCCTTTTCCAAATCGGAACAAAATAAATTTCATATTCCATTTATGCTGAGTGAGTTTGAGCGGATTGATTCGATTGTTGAGGAAATGCTAATGCTAGCAAAGCCAGGGGAACCTAAACTCATGGAGGCCTATATCAAAGATATTATTGAAGAAATAGTTCCACATTACACAAATTCTACAGCGCAAGAGATCGAGTTTAATATCAATTTGGATGATACACGATTGTTGTTAGACGAGAAGCAAATGAAACAAGTGATGTATAATTTAATAAGAAATAGTTGTGATGCTATTGGAAGTAAAGGAAAAATATCAATTTATTCGAAGATTAATGAAGATACTTATCAGCTTTTTATTGAGGATACTGGTTCAGGAATTCCTTTGGAGTTACAAGAGTCAATCTATAGTCCATTTTTAACTAATAAGGATTCTGGAACTGGCCTAGGTTTAACCATTGTACAAAAAATGATTGAAAACCAAAATGGCGATATTAAATTATATTCTACTTCAGAGAACGGTACAACATTTTTGATTACCCTACCTTTGCCAAAAGAATAGAGATGTACATAAAAAAAGCGACTAAGCAGTGTTAGTCGCTTTCCTTCAAATTTTGAGGATGTATGTTTAGGTCTAGTAATAAGTTTAAGTCAAAAAAATCATCCCTTATTAGGGATGGAGAAAGTCAATATTGTTTGTTTTATCACTCATCTGATCAGCTCTTTTAGCAACTACCATTAAGCTCATTGTAAACGTGCCTACCATGCCGACAAGAATAGTACCGATTACGAATACAAACATGCCTGACAACCTCCCTAAATGTTGGTGGTCTTTATATATATAATCTACACAAATTTGTAAACGTTTACAATAGGATATCAAGCCTATTTTTTGTTTTGGACTAATCAAAGTTGAATTCACTTTGGATTCATGAATGGGCTGGGAAAATGTTATTTGCAGATTATAAGACTGTTGTCATGGGTGCTGCGATGGTTATACTAAACGATACCTTTAAAGAACATTATGAAAACATGGAGATTAGTGGAACTTATGAGATTTGATTGAAGTGATTGAACAAGCAAGGGGAATTGGAAATTAGCAGGATAGTGCAGTAACAAGTCTCCATATGTTGAGAGGCTTATTACTGCTTTAAGAGAAATCTAAATATGACTAAAATCTGAACGTTTATCACCGATGTCCTTAACCTACATCTCCTGTGGTATACTCTAAATACTAAATAGTTGAAATTACGATTGAGGTGTACATGAATGAAAACAGTGCTAGTAATTGGTGGAGGGATTACAGGTCTGACGACTATGTATGAATTGCAGAAATGGAAAAAGCGACAGCAATCAGATATCGACTTAATTCTTGCTGAATCAAATGAAACACTTGGTGGGAAAATCTCTACTATTAAAGATGAGGATTTTATTGTGGAAAAAGGTGCAGATTCCATTGTTTCCCGAAAAATAAACGATATGCCCTATATAAAAGAACTTGGTTTGGAAAAAGAGTTAGTTTACAACGCATCAGGTAAATCTTATCTCTATACGGAAGGTCAATTGAAACAGATACCTGACGATGCAGTATTTGGAATACCAATGAGTGTAGAGTCTTTAGCAAAAAGCACACTCGTTTCTGCAGATGGAAAAGTCGAAGCATTAAAAGATATTTATACAAGAAATGAAACATTTACAAAAGAAGATTCCATTGGCGAGTTTTTAGAGTATTTTCTTGGAAAGGAGCTCGTGGAGAAACAGATTGCACCAGTCTTATCTGGTGTTTACTCAGGGAATCTAAGTGATCTAACGATTGGATCTACGTTACCTTATTTAATTGATTATAAAGAAAAATTTGGTAGTATCATTAAAGGCTTTGAAGCAAATAAGGAAAAATTTAAGAGTAGTGGTGATAAGAAGTTCTTATCCTTTAAAGGTGGGCTAGGAGCATTTATTGATGCATTCGAAAATGCTTTAGACCAAGTGCAGATTCTAAAAAACAGTAGAGCAACAAATATCGAAACTGAAAATAATCGATACAAAGTTTCCTTTGCAAATGGAGAAATAATTAAAGCGAATCAAGTCGTTTTAAGTGTTCCGAATACCGAGGTGGAGAGTTTATTTACCGATAATCAACTCGATGAATATATTGCGCCATTTCAAAGTAGTTCTTTGATTAGTGTTTATTTAGGATTTGATATTAGTGATCAAATACTTCCTATGGATGGAACAGGTTTTATTAAAGCAAACAGTAATGATATTATTTGCAACGCTTGTACTTGGACGAGTAAAAAGTGGAAACATACATCTGGAAAAGGAAACTTACTTGTAAGATTGTTTTATAAAAGTAATCTCCCTAACTTTACTGCTATACAGGATATGTCTGAAGAAGGATTATTACAACTTGCCAGAGAAGATGTATCTAAATCACTTGGAATAACAACTGATCCAATTACTAGTGAAGTGACTAAATGGAATAATAATATGCCTAAGTATCAAATGACTCATCCTCAGGCTGTTCATTCTCTTGAAAACAAATTGAAAGAAAACTATCCAGGTATATGGATCTCCGGTTGTTCTTATTATGGAGTCGGTATTCCAGATTGTATGCAAAACGGGAAAGATACTGCATTAAAAATCATTGAGTCACTAACTGATAAATAACAGATATTATAAGTCGCTCCCCTTGTATAAAGCTTTGTCTATACAAAGGGAGTTATTCTTATCTAAAAAACCCTCGAACCATGTTGACTACGGGGCCTGCTTGGTTAACAACACCCATAACATTTTGTACACCAGCTCCAACTTTTTTCATATCAATTCGTCCGTTTTCATCTTTGATTAGTGATGCTAATCCTTGAGATAGTTGACCTTGATTTTGTGGAGCGCGTCGATGTCCTTGGGGGATTCGTTGGTTTGGTGTCATAAGAAATCCTTTCTGAAAAGGATTGTCTTGCTGGATGTACTGGTTACGAGGTGGTAATGGGTGATTTGCTCTAGGGTAACTACCTATAAAGCGATTTCTTTGTTGTCTTGGCCTTGGTGGTGGAAACATAATAACCTCCTATCAACCTATTGTAGATTTTTAGTTCGTTATAAATATAGAATATGGATAAAAAATTATCTTGAAACGGATGAATGACTAGAAAACAAAAAAATGAAAGCCCAGACATTGACTGAGGTACGTACAATGTCTGGGCATATTATAATAGTTGAGAGAAAGATTTTATTAGTTTTTTTAAATAGAATGTTACGCTACATTATTCCAATTTGATACATCATCTTCAAGTGGTATGTTATTTCTACGTGCATTCTTAGCAGCGTAAAAAAACAGGGTAACGAGTATGATCGTTATAATTGTCGCTCCCACATAAGAGAAATTTAATGCTAAACCAAATCCAATTGGCGCATTCAAAATATAAGTTGTTGTTGCCATTAACATGAAGACACCAGGTATTAATGATATCCAATAATTCTTCTTTGCTACATATAGATACATTGACCCAACAAATAATGCAATAACAGCTGTTGATTGGTTCGCCCATGAGAAATAGCGCCATAATAACGTAAAGTCTACTCTAGTTAATACAAAGGATATGACAAATAGTGGTAGTGCAATCCAAAGCCGGTTCAGCACTTTCTTTTGTGAAAATTTAAAGTAATCAGCAATAATCATACGAGCACTACGGAAGGCGGTATCACCAGAAGTTATCGGTAGGATAATTACTCCTAAAATAGCTAATGTGCCACCAATTGCTCCAAGCATTAGAGTCGAAGCTTCACTTACAATTGCCGCAGGACCTCCGTTAGCTAAAAGTTCGTTTAGTCCAGTTGAACCATTAAACAAACTCATGGCTGCTGCAGCCCAAATCATTGCAATAACCCCTTCTGCAATCATCATTCCGTAAAAGATTTTGCGACCTTGTTTTTCATTTTGTGTTGTACGAGATATAATAGGCGTTTGTGTTGCATGGAATCCAGATAAAGCACCACAAGATATCGTTAAGAACAATAATGGGAAGATTGGTGCATTATCAGGATGTAAGTTGACGAAAGATAATTCTGGAATGGGGGCCCCTGTAATAACTAGGCCAGCACCAACCCCTAAGGCACTTATTAAAAGTAACGCACCAAAGATCGGATAAAAGCGTCCGATAATTTTGTCGATAGGAAGTAGGGTTGCTAGCGTGTAATAAATGAAAATAGCTCCGAGAATTAGTCCCATTGCTACCCATCCGCTCATAAGGTTATGAAGTAATCCAGCAGGTGCTGTTACGAAAACTGTACCAACAAGTAAAAGAAGTAAAACTGAGAACGCATTTACTACATGTTTCATTACTTTACCTAAAAATCGCCCCGCAAGTTCTGGAAGGTGGGCACCGCGGTTGCGGATAGAAATCATCCCTGTTAAATAGTCATGTACCGCTCCTGCAAAAATACATCCCACAACAATCCAAATAAATGCTGCAGGACCGTAAAGCGCTCCCATAATAGGTCCGAATATTGGCCCTACGCCAGCGATGTTTAGCAACTGTATTAATGAATTTTTTGGTGTGTTCATCGGTAGATAATCAACGCCATCCTGATTTGTGAAGGCAGGAGTAGTCCGTTTCGCGTTAACACCAAACACCTTTTCTACAAACTTTCCATACGTAAAGTAACCAACAATTAATAAAATAATACCAAATAAAAACGTAATCATTAGAAAACCCCCTTAAATTGTAAGCGTATTCATAAACTGATTATATGATAAGATATGAAGGAAATGTGAACAAAAGAGTAACACGTTAAAAAATAGGGTTAAGATGTTTGTTTTCGTGGTTGAAATACATTATGAAATGAAAAGTTGAAAAATGAGTGAAAGTTTTTAATTAAAGAAGACTCTACATGTTCACACATAGAGTCCTGTTAAGATAGATTATAATTCAAGGATCTGACGCAAGGATTTTACATAATTTCTACTGACAGCAAGTTTTTCGTTACTGCCTTTTAATTCTAGTTGATACGCTCCATTAAACCAAGGACTTAATTTTGAGACATAGTCTAAATTGACTAAATAGCCTTTGTGGATTCTGAAAAAGGAAAAGGAAACTAAACGATTTTCTAATTCTTTTAAAGGGGTCTTAATAGAATAGACTCCAGTGTTTGTAGTGATTTTTGTGACTTTATCTTCTCGATACATGTACAATATATCGTTTGGCACAATGTAGAGTATCTCTCCTTCAACATCTACTGCTAGTTTGGACAAGGATTTATTGCTTTCTTTGGGTGTTACCAAACACTTTTTTTCTATTCGCTTAATAGTTTGTTGTAATTGTTCCTCATCATAAGGTTTTAACAAATAATCTGTAGCTTCATAACGAAATGCTTCAGCGGCAAATTGTGGATATGCTGTAGCAAACACAATTAAAGGGGGCTTTTTTAACTCAAGTAAGGATTGAGCCGATTGCATTCCATTCATTTTAGGCATTTCAACATCTAAAAAAACTACATCTGGTTGATGTTGCAAAGCCTTTATGATTGCAGCTTCACCTGAATCAGCCTCTCCAATTATTTGTATAGAAGTAAATCTGCTTAAAAGATGAAGTAATTCCTCGCGGGCATAACGTTCATCGTCTACTATTAAAGTTCTAATCGTCTCAGTCATTACATTTCCTCCGTTTTAGGAATGATAAAAGATAGTTCTGTCCCGATGGAAGTCTCACTTTTGATTTTAAGTGCTGCCTTATCACCAAATTTCAAACATAATCGTCGATTGACATTGTAAAGACCAAGTCCTGTTCCCGTTTTAGAATTAATTCGTGTAGTTCCTAACCCCTTTAAACGTTCAGTACTTATTCCAAGACCATTATCTACCACCAAAATTTTAACATTAGGTCCATTTTCTTTTATAGAAATCTTAATAAGACAGTCATAATCCTTGTCTTTTAGTCCATGTTTAATTGCATTTTCTACTAGGGGTTGTAAAGTTAGTGGTGGAAGATTCTTTGATAATACATTCTCGTCAATGTCATATACTACTTTAAGCCTATCAATAAAACGCGCTTCTTCTATTGTTAAATAAGCTTTTACATGGTTAAGCTCTTGCTCTATTGAAATCATATCTGCAGTTGTTCCTGTTAAATTTTGTCGCAAAAAATTTGAAAGTGAAATCAAAAGTTTACGTGCTTTGGTTGGTTCAATTCTTATAAGGGAAACAACTGTGTTTAATGAATTAAATAGAAAGTGAGGGCTGATTTGTGCTTGAAGTGCCTTTATTTCAGCCTCTTTTGCTAATTGATAAGCGCGATCAGCCTCGGCAACTTCTAACTGGTTACTCAATAAAACACTTAAACCGGAGATCACTTCTTTGATCACACTGGTGATTTCTTTTTCGGTTTTAAAATAAAATTTAATCGTACCTATTGTTTTCCCTCTTTGTTTAAGTGGAGCAATAACAGCTGCACCTAGGGGGCAATCCTTATGAACACAATGAATGGAATGACCATTAACGACAACTAATTCACCATGATGGATGACATCTCTTGTTATGTCGGTTTGTAGCGGGCTATTTGCTCGATGATGGTCATCAGCAAGGCCGACATGTGCCAATATGTTTGTATTATTAGTCATGGCTACTGCACTAGGCTTCATTTCTCTATAAAGTATTTGGCATACAGCTAGAGCTGAATGATTATTGATGCCTTTTCTGAGATAGGTTATTGTTTGATCGGCAATCCGTAATGATTTTTGTGCTTGCAGTGCACCGGCTTTATCTTTTTCATTAACAACATTTTTAATAATTAGAAGAAAAAGTGCTGATCCAATTCCATTTGCTAATATCATAGGAATCCCTATAACTTCAACTAGTGTGAATGCTTTCTCAAAAGGGGTTGCTAGTAGAAGAATGATCCCCATTTGAGCAGTTTCAGCAAGAGCACCAACAGAGAATGCAACGGTTAGACTCATTTTTTTATTTCTTTTGTAAAAAGCGCCAGAAATTATCCCGGTTATTATTGCTGCTAATCCGCAGGAAAGGCCAGTAAATCCTCCTAACGTAAAGCGATGAATACCAGCAATTAATCCGGCTCCAATTCCCATCCGATAACCACCTAAGAGACCAGCTATAACGATTCCAATTACCCGCGAGTTGGCGATAGCTTCATCTGCTGTCAAATTACCAACGATACGATTAAATGCAGAGGTTTCTGTATTGAGTGTAACACCTAAATAGGTGCCAATTATCCCGAAGATACCAAAGAATACTATGGCTGTCAGTTGTTGACTTTTTCGTAGTTGATTCTGGTAAATCATATCTTGAAAAAATTTAAAGCGGGTAAGAACAAAGGCGATTGTCACAATGATTCCCAGACGTTCCAACATCGTTAAGAGCAAGACGAGCATAGTATTCCTCCTTTTTTATTGGATTGATTAATTAAATAGGAATTGTCAATTACATATTATAAATCAAAACCATACATAATTGTTGAACGTATATAGGTATTAAGTTATGAAGGTTTTCAATTTTTGTCATTTTTAGTTGTATTTCCCGGGAAATTGATGACGGCAGAAGGGAAGAAAGTCAATAAATGATATGCTTTTTTGTTTGTTTTCTAAAAGTTTGTTGTTTAAAACAGATAATGTATTAAGTTTCTACTAAGTATTCATGATTTTTGTACAATACTTTCCTAGTTGAGTGTAAGCCGGTGCTTCGAGAAAACACTTCCTTTCCGGGGGCAGTACTTTAGCCTCCTCGTTCACGAAAGCACCTCCTATTGATGAGTGTCCAACAAAAAGGGGACAGTACATCTCTGTGGGGTCTTCTAAGCTGATCCCCAGTAGTGTCGCTTTTTACTTCGCTTAGAATATATCTCTTTTACGAGAGAAAAGAAGAGAATTCTTGCCTGCCATTTTGTATTTTTTATGTTTGCAACTACAATAGGTTAGAAAACAGGGCTATTTTTAATATTTATAGTTTATAAACATTGATTAATACTAAAAAAAAGAGCCAATCTAATTGATCTTAGATTTGGCTTGATTCGTTATTAATTAAATTATTTACCAATTATCTTAGTAACTATAAATTTATTCCTCGGGCAAATCACTTTCATCCATATTAAACCAGAGTGGATCTTTGTTATCTACGTCACCGTTGTAGTTGATTAATATTTCTTCTCCTTTTTTTATATCCGTATGTGCAAAAAATTCAAACGTATGGTTGGAGAATCTGATGTCATAATCCGCATTTGGCGTATAGGAGTGATTA
Source organism: Aquibacillus rhizosphaerae (assembly GCF_030282825.1). GTDB lineage: Bacteria > Bacillota > Bacilli > Bacillales > Amphibacillaceae > Aquibacillus_C > Aquibacillus_C rhizosphaerae. Next base: position 71,057 of record NZ_JASTZU010000062.1, on the reverse strand, counting down.
AATAACATGCCATATCCTAAAACAACTGCAGTATGATTTTTACCATACTCAAATACATAGTCATCAAGCGCCGTTTGTTCAATATGTTCATGCTGTTCATTAGGATATGGAACAACGGGAGCCTTATGGAATATTTCTCCTTTTTTAATATCGCGTGTTGCAAATACTCCTCTTGTAAATTCACCGTCACTTAAAGTGGAATTCTTGATTTCAATCATATTAGTCACCTACAAGTTCTGTTTTATTTTATTATCTTTTTTAATTTTGACAGTATATAGGTATGAAAGCAAATAGTAAAACTTAACAAATGATAGAAGCGGTTTATAATCGTTATTCTCGTAAGGTTATAAGCTGTAAAGTATTGTGTAATGGGCAGATTTGGTTAAACCTTATTTTCTCTTAAAAAATTCAAAAATAAGTCTGTTGATTTAGGATGGAATTCCGAATTTCTGACAGCGTAGGAAAAGTTTCTAACAATGGGATTACCTTTAATTCGTAGTGCTTGAATTGTACCTAACTGAACTTCTTTTCGTATCACCCATTTAGATAATAAAGCGATTCCTAAGCCTGCTTCTACTGACTCTTTAATAATTTGTGAACTTCCAAATGTTCTTATGATTTTAGGGGTGAAATAATTTTCCTCAAAAAGTCTATCAAGTGCTTGACGCGTTCCGGATCCTTCCTCACGAATGATCCATGTTTCTTCGCTTAATTGTGCTAAATTAATCTCTTCTTGATTTGCTAAAGGGTGGTCTTTTGCCATAATAATCACCATTTCATCTTCAGCAAAAGATGTAATCGATAAAAAGGAGTTTTCAATATTTCCCTCAATGATGCCTAAGTCTAAATCACCTTGCAATAGCTGATTAATAACGGCGGTAGAATTTCTAATTGAAATATCTGGTTGAATTAAAGGAAACTGTTGGTTGAAGCTCGCAATTAGTTTAGGCAAAATATATTCCCCGAAAGTATAGCTAGCACCTATGGATAATAAACCGCTAGCTTGGTTGGTAAGCTCATCTATTATTCGCTCGATTCTTTTATAATTTAATAATATTTCTTTGCTGTAATAATAAACAATCTCGCCTGCTTTGGTTAGTCGTACGTATTTGTTTGTACGATCGAATAGCTTCACTCCAAATTTCTTCTCGAGTGATTTAATTGATAAAGTTATGGCAGACTGAGTAAGGTGAAGGGATTCTGCAGCCCTAGTAAAATTTTTGGTATCTGCAACAGTAACAAATGCTAGTAGTTGATGGTCCATCGTATTCTCCTTAATGGTCTTGTTAAAGCTCTGTGGTTCTATAGATTTTTAGTTGATACTTTCTTTTAGGTTTAAGCTAAAATCAACAATTATCATTAGATAAACTTATTATAACTATTTAAATAATTAATTTCATTAATGATGGGCGTTGTTATAAGATTAAAGTTGATTGAAATCAAGTTAGGGGATGGCACGATTGGTAAAGACAAACAAAAACAGTAAAGTGAAAGAAAGTGGCTATGTAAAAGGTGTGCTTTTAACTTTATTTATAGCAATCATTGCTGGAATGATTGCTAAGTTACCAATCTTTTCAATGATGGGTGTCATGATTATCTCTATAATCTTAGGGATAGGATGGAAGCGTATCGTGAACCTTTCTTTAGAATCAAAGAAAGGCATAAATTTCAGTTCAAAAATATTACTGCGAGTTGGTATTATTTTAATGGGATTGAGGCTTAACTTGGATCAAATCATGTCTGCTGGATCCTCTATCGTTTTCATTGATATAGCAGTGGTATCGTTCACAATCATTGTCATGTTATTTCTTGGTAAGTGGTTTTCACTCAATGATAAATTTTCTGCATTATTAGCAGTTGGAACTGCAATATGTGGGGCTGCTGCTATTGTAGCTGTGGCCCCTTTAATCAAGGCAAAAGAAGAACATATAGCTATCTCCGTTGCTTTTATTGCTATTCTAGGAACAGTTGGAACGGTTTTTTATTCGATTCTATTTGTGTTGTTTGATCTACATTCATACGCATATGGTATTCTAGTTGGTTCAACACTCCATGAGTTAGCACATGTCGTTGCAGCTTCTCTGCCAGGGGGTGACACAAGTAGTGAAATAGCTATTTTAGTAAAAATGGGACGCGTTGCACTTTTAATTCCAGTTGCTATTATTTTAGGAAGCATGTTTACTTTTACGGGTCAAGGTAAAAAAAGAAGTAAACTGGCTGTTAAAAACTTGCCTGTTCCTTGGTTTGTTATTGGTTTTCTCGTAATGAGTATCATAAATTCAACTGGAATAGTACCTAAAGGAATAACCGATCTTCTTATCAGTGTGAGCATCTTGTTCTTATCTATGGCCATGGCGGGACTTGGATTAAGTATTAATTTTAAAGATTTTAAGAAGGTAGGAATGAAAGCAGTAATTGTTGGCGTATTGGGGTCAATATTATTAGCACTATTTGGAGGCTTGCTGTTATTTTTATTTCAGGTTGTTTAGCATATAAAAAAGGTGCCAGAATTAATCCAGCACCTTTTTACATGTTGTATTATTAATCGATAAACTGAGTATCAATTAAATCAGAGAAATCAGGTTGTTCTTTAAGGAATTTAAGGTCATAGGAAGAATCTCCGAATGCTTGAACAGCATCTGCGTCAACTTCATAAGTGAATCCGATATTTTCCCATGATCCATCAACTACTTCTTTACTTAACTCTTGACCAGTTTCTTCCTTAATATCATTGATAGTAATTTCTTTTGCTTCTTCAGGGTTTTCTGCAATAAATGCTGTTGCATCTTTATGCGCATCTACGATGTTTTGAATTAACTCTGGGTCAGATTCAATCAATTCACCGGAAGCTACTAGTACAGAAGCTGGTAAAGTGGTACCGAATGAAACTTCTGTTGAATCAATAATTACTTTTGCACCAGTTTCCTGTTGAAGAACAGATGCCCATGGTTCTGGAGCTACCGCTACATCTACCTTGCCAGTTTCAAACATTGCTTGGTACTGAGCTGGAGGTCCTGTAGTGTGAATCATTGTACCACCGATTCGTTCGGAAGTCATACCAAGTTCTTCTTTCATATACGTTTCAAACTGAACATCATGTGTACAACCCACACGAGGTGTTACATAAGTTTTACCTTCTAAATCTGCTGCAGTTTCAATCCCGCTACCTTCTCTTGCAAGAATAACTGTTCCACCAGTTGAGCCACCGGCGATAATATTTACGTCTGTACCTGTAGTGTAGTTATTCATTGCTGGTCCGGGCCCTACTAAGCCTGCATGAATTTCTCCAGTTTTAAGAGCGGTCATAAATGCGGATCCGTCAGGAAATGTCTTATACTCAATTTCTACATCATCCCCTAACTGATCTTGGTAATAGCCCTCTGCTTTAGCTACCATTGCTGGAACGTGGTTAATGTTTGGAAAATAGCCAATGGTAATTTTTTCCGTTTCTCCAGATCCGGATTGAGAAGAAGATGCGCTACCGCATCCAGCTAATATTCCTGCAAAAGCGATTAAAATAGTAAAATATAAAAGTCCTTTTTTCATCATTAAACCTCCTAATATTTTGAACCTCATGGTGTTATCCAATTGAGGTTTATTACATTCATAGTCCCCAGCGACGTGCTACTGATTTTTCAATACGTTGGAAAATCAATTGGTCAACCACTGCACCAATGACACCGATGATAATCATGACGCCAATAACTAAGCTCATATCACCGAAATCTGAAGCGTACTGCAATGTGTACCCTAAACCAGGACCTGTTGTTAACAATTCACCAGCTATTAAAGCTCTCCAAGCGAAAGCCCAAGCTAGTCTGGATCCTGTTACCAAATAAGGTACAGAGGCAGGGAAAATAACTCGGATAAATAAATCGATTCCTTTTGACCCCATTGTTTGTGCTGCTTTCAAATAAAGAGGGGAAACGTTTTTAATACCTGTGCGAACATTTAATGCCATCACAAATGTTCCACCTAAAATAACAACAAAAATTACTGCTTGATCATTTAAACCAAACCACATAATAGCGAGTGGTAACCAAACAATACTCGGAACACTTTGAAAGGCAAGAAGTGTCGAACCAATCGTGTCATCTGCTGTTTTTGATTTAGCAATTAATACACCGATACTAGTACCAATGACCAGTGCGATTGTTAATCCAATAATTAAGCGCCTAAAACTTGCAATCAAGTCATAAACCAATGTCATGTCAGTGATACCGACATAAACGGCTGTAAACACATTCGTAGGAGATGGAAGAATAATTTCAGCCCACAGTCCTAGTCGTCCGCCCAATTCCCATAAAACTAGAATAGCAACTAAAAAGATAATTCGTTTATATACTGGTTTCATGGTTTAGTTCCTCACTAACGACTTTATCGATTTCTTTCTTCAAATAACTCATGACGTGTTCTTCGATTTTAATCATTGCTTCTTTATGTTTATCTCTTGGACGTGGGATATCGACCTTAATATCAGTTAATACAGTACCAGGCCTTGTTCCCATCACAATAATTCTGTCTGACAGTTTGATAGATTCGGAGATACTGTGTGTAACAAATAGGACAGTTTTCTTCGTTTCCATCCATATGTTCTCTAGTTGACCATGCAAACGAGATCTTGTTTGTTCATCTAAAGCTCCAAATGGTTCATCCATTAATAGAATTTCTGGGTCCATTGCAAGTGCTCTTGCAATCGCAACCCGCTGTTGCATTCCTCCAGATAACTCATGAGGATAATGGTCTAGGTAATTGCTTAATTGCACCATTCTTAAATACTTCTTTGCTTGCTCAGTTGCTTCGCTTTTTGACATTTCTTTTTTTAATGGAAACATTACATTCTCTAATACGTTAATCCAAGGAAATAATGCTGCTTCTTGGAATACCATTCCGCGATCTTTCCCAGGTTTTTTAATTGCAGTTCCATTTACTAAGATTTCTCCTCCCGTTGCCTCTGTTAGTCCTGCAACAATTGAAAGTAGAGTGGATTTTCCACAACCAGATGGACCTAGAATTGAAACGAATTCACCTTTTTCAATTTGTAAATCAATATCTTTTAAAACAGTTGAAGGATTCTTATCTTTATCTAAAAATTGCTTATTTAATTGATTAATAGCAATAAACATGTCATCAACACCTAATCTTATAATTCACACCGATTTAATCGGGATTGGTGTTAAGGTTATAATAGATGGACTGCATTTGTCAACCTTAAAAGCTGATTTTGGGCACGAATTTGGATTAGAAAAAATTGGATGCAATTTAAATGCAGAGTTGGAAAAAACAGATTAATTAAGTCAATTTCATAATTACCTTATTCCGTCATCTAAGGGCAATATATAGAGTGGAAATGGTTTTATCCAACTATAGATTTTTGTAGGTGACAAAAGATTGGTATTATGAAATTGATTAATTATTTAAAAATAGGTTGAATTAATTTGAAATGTATAATAAGCTAAGAAAAAGTTATAATTATCAAAAAATTGCATATTGTTCTTATCAAGAGAGACGGAGGGACCTGGCCCAACGATGTCTCAGCAACCTACCTATTATGGTCCGGTGCTAACTCCAGTAGGCTATTAATAGCTGACGAGATGAGAAGACTGTTTGATTATGAAACCTTCTTCTTAACCAGAGGTTTTTTTATTTATATAATTATTTTTTTCTGTTGAGGTTACCAGTATAAGAGATTCATAATGTAGTTTAATCGACATGATTATGAAACTTAGTTACATTAACAAAATTGAGATTTAGTAATATATTAGTTAATAATTGTTTTAACTATTTATAGCACATCATGTAAAGTGAAGTATTAAAAACTGAGTTATTTATATTGAAGTAATTTTATATGAGGCTAAAGGGAGGTAATTATGGAAAATCAAAGACTTTTGTATGAAAATTTCACTGGCGATCCATTTGAAGGCTTGAATCCTACTGATGCAACCAAAGGAGCTGCTCAAGTTCTCGATTGGGCTTATGAAACTTATGGTGAATCGGTAAAGTATGCTTGTAGTTTTGGAGCAGAAGGAATGGTATTAATTGATTTAATATCAAAGGTGAAAGAGGATGCGGAAATTGTGTTTTTAGATACAGATCTTCATTTTCAAGAAACGTATGACTTAATAGATAAAGTGAAAAAGAGATATCCAAATTTAAACATCATTATGAAAAAACCAGATTTAACGCTAGAAGAACAAGGGAAGGAACATGGTTCTGCACTATGGAAGAGACAACCGGACCAGTGCTGTTTTATTAGAAAAATCAAGCCACTTGAAGATGCACTTAGTGGAGCTGAAGCGTGGATATCAGGTCTAAGAAGAGAACAGTCCCCGAGTAGAAGTAACACGAACTTTGTTAATAAAGATAATCGGTTTAAGTCGGTAAAGGTGTGCCCTTTAATTCATTGGACCTGGGATGATGTTTGGGATTACATTGAACAAAATAACTTGGAATATAATGATTTACATGATCAAGGATATCCAAGTATTGGTTGCATTCCATGTACGGCAGCAGTTGGAGAACAAGGTGATAGTCGTGCTGGTAGATGGCAAGGTTCAAGCAAAACTGAATGTGGTCTTCACACTACTGGTAACTAAAAATTGTTTATTTTGTAAATAGTCTAGAAAATAGTTGATGTTTCTTATATAGTAGAATGATAGAGAAAGTCTTTTTTTTAGAATTAATACCCGACTAAAAAACTAGGAATACAATGATTTTGAAAAGAGTTTTCAAAGTCGGATACCCATAATCTTGTTGAAAATTTCGAGCAGTAACCCCGTTTATTCGGGATAAAATCAAATAGTATCCTTTGTGAGGTGGATTTTTTGCAATTTCAAGTAATCAATAGTCCGTTTAACCAAGAGCAAGTAGACCTTTTAAATCGTTTGGTTCCAACACTAACAGAAAATCAAAAAAGCTGGCTGAGTGGCTATTTAGCTATATCTCAGTCGGCTACAGTTTCAGAAGCTGCCGCTACAACAGAACAGGAAGCTCCTGTTGCGGTTGTATCATCTGAAAATACTGCAAAAAAAGAAAAGAGAGAAGTAACTGTTTTATATGGAACAGATACTGGAAATTCTCAAAATCTAGCTGAGGAATTCACACAAAAGTTAGAGCAAGAAAAATTTAAAGTTACGTTATCTTCTATGGATGATTTTAAACCAAAGTCGATAAAATCTGTTCAAGACTTACTCATCGTAACGAGTACCGATGGAGACGGAGACCCACCAGATAATGCACTATCTTTTTATGAGTTTCTTTATAGCAAAAGAGCCCCAAAGTTGGGAGGAGTTCGTTTTTCTGTACTAGCTCTTGGTGACAGTTCATATGAATTTTACTGTCAGACAGGAAAAGATTTTGATGCGAGATTAGAAGAATTAGGTGGAGAAAGGATTCATCCGCGCGTTGATTGTGACTTAGACTTTGAAGAACCAGCTGAAGAGTGGTTTGAAGGCGTCTTTGCCAAGCTAAATGAGAATAATGGTGAAAGTGAACAAGGTCAATCATCTGCTGGAACTGTGACTGAAACAATAGAAGGACAAGTGACCTATTCTAGATCAAATCCGTTTAGAGCAGAAATCCTAGAAAGCTTAAATTTGAATGGTCGTGGATCAAATAAAGAGACACGTCATCTTGAATTAGACTTAGAAGGTTCTAATTTATATTACCAGCCTGGAGATAGTCTTGGGATTTTCCCGGAAAATGATCCAGAGCTAGTAAATGAATTAATCGAAGAGATGGATTGGAATCCAGATGAATCTGTTCAAGTCAATAAACAAGGGGATATCCTTTCCCTTCGTGAGGCTTTGACTTCAAATTTCGAAATCACAACGTTAACCAAACCATTTTTAGAAAAAGCAGTAGCGCTTACTGCTAACAACAGTTTTAAGAAGCTAATAGATTCTGATAATAGAGAAGAAATAAATGCTTACCTCGATGGCCGTGACTTACTTGACTTAGTTAGAGACTATGGTCCATGGGAAGCGACAGCACAAGATTTCGTTAATATTTTACGGAAAATCCCGGTTCGGTTATATTCAATTGCGAGTAGTTTGAAAGCGAACCCTGACGAAGTACATCTTACAATTGGAACGGTTAGATATCAGGCACACGGACGTGATCGCAAGGGTGTTTGCTCAGGGCAATGTGCAGAAAGAACAGAAATTGGTGACAAGTTATCCGTGTTTGTTCAGCGCAATGACAGCTTTAGACTACCAGAAAACCCGGATACACCTGTCATTATGATTGGGGCTGGAACAGGAGTCGCACCTTACCGATCTTTCTTGGAAGAAAGAGAAGAGCTTGATATACAAGGGAAGTCGTGGTTGTTCTTTGGTGATCAGCACTTTGTTACGGATTTTCTTTATCAGACGGAATGGCAAAAATGGCTCGATGATGGTGTCTTAACAAAGATGGATGTAGCTTTTTCTCGTGATACAGCTGAGAAAGTATATGTGCAGCACAAAATGAAAGAAAAAGGTAAGGAGCTTTATCAATGGCTAGTTGAAGGTGCTCATGTTTATGTATGCGGAGATGAGAAATTGATGGCAAAAGATGTACAGTCTACTCTTTTGGAGATCATTGAAACAGAAGGTGGTCTAAGTCCGGAAGAGGCAGAAGAATATCTAACAGAAATGCGAAAACAAAAACGCTATCAACGCGATGTGTATTAATACTTAATTTAATCAATTTCATAACACCAATTTTGTAGATGACTGAATAAGGTAATTATGAAATTGACTCAACTATTTACTAAGTGTGAACGACACAACTAGAGAATAAATTTAAAATTGCAAACAGGAAAGGAGTTTTATGATGTCAAACAGGTTTCCTTACGAAGCAGGGCCGCCAAGTGAAATGGAAAAGCTCAAGGAGGAAAGTAATCACCTCCGCGGCAGATTAGTAGAAAGCTTTGCAGACCCTATAACAGCATCCATTCCGGATGATCAAACAAAATTATTAAAATTCCACGGAAGTTATATGCAAGACGATAGAGATTTACGTAATGAACGAAGACATCAGAAGCTAGAACCAGCCTATCAATTTATGATTCGTGTACGTGCTCCTGGAGGAGTAGCAACACCTGGGCAGTGGTTGACGATGGACCAGATAAGTGACCAGTATGGAAATGGCACGTTAAAGCTAACTACGAGGCAAACATTTCAGATGCATGGCATTTTAAAATGGAATATGAAAAGCACAATGCAAGAAATTAATAATTGTTTGTTCGATACGATAGCTGCTTGTGGTGATGTAAACAGAAATGTTATGTGTAATGTTGACCCAGATCAATCGGTAGTTAATGCAGAAGTACAAGAATGTGCACAAAAAATTAGTGATCATCTTTTACCTCGTACCAAAGCTTATCACGAGATTTGGCTTGATGATGAAAAAGTAATCGATAGTCGTGATTCGGAGGAAGAAATAGAACCGATTTATGGAGATCTCTATTTACCTCGTAAATTTAAGATAGGAATTGCGGTTCCACCTTCTAACGATATCGATGTATTTTCACAAGACCTAGGTTTTATTGCAATACTCGAAGACGATAAGTTAGTCGGATTTAATATTGCTGTAGGCGGTGGAATGGGTAGTACTCATGGCGATACAAACACATATCCGCAAGTGTCCAAAATTATTGGTTTTTGTTCACCGGAACAAGCTGTTGACGTTGCAGAGAAGATTCTGACTATCCAACGTGATTATGGTAACCGTTCGGAAAGAAAAAACGCTCGTTTTAAGTACACTGTTGATAGACTAGGCAAAGAATGGATTTTAAATGAGCTAAATAACAGATTAGGTTGGGACTTGGAAGAAGCGCGTTCTTATTATTTTGATAGTAACGGTGACAACTATGGATGGGTAAAGGGTAAAGATAACAACAAATGGTACCTTACTTTATTTATTGAAAATGGTCGAATCGTTGATACAGAAGATTACCAACTTAAGACAGCACTTAGAGAAATAGCGAAAGTTCATACTGGTGATTTTCGAATGACTCCGAATCAAAACTTAATCATCGGTGGCGTAACAAATCATATGAAACCTAAAATCAAGAAAATTGTGGAAGCATATGGTCTTACAGATGGAAGCCAAAATTCTGCCTTGCGCAGAAATTCTATGGCCTGTGTAGCCTTCCCGACTTGTGGATTGGCTATGGCTGAGTCAGAGCGTTATCTTCCTTCACTAGTAGGAAAAATTGAAGAGATTCTCGATGAGGCTGGACTTAGAGACGAGGAAATCACCATTCGGATGACGGGGTGCCCAAATGGTTGTGCTCGACCTGCCTTAGCTGAAATAGCCTTTATTGGTAAAGCACCAGGTAAATATAATATGTATTTAGGAGCTAGTTTCACAGGGGATCGTTTAAACAAAATGTATCGTGAAAATATTGGAGAAACGGAAATCTTAAAAGAATTAAGACCACTTTTATTTGCTTACGCGAAAGACCGACAAGACAATGAACATTTTGGTGATTATGTAATTCGCGCGGGTTATATCGAAGAAGTTACATCAGGTCTTGATTTTCACAAAGTATCTGTGAAGTGATTGCTATTTATCCGAATTGTTCGGAAAAAGTTGAATAAACATTAGTTATAAAAAGAAAAGGTGCTATTAGCACCTTTTCTATAAAATAAGAATAGTTTATAGGATTGGTAGGTAATTCAATCCTCCAACCATGCTATTTTTTTCTGAATATTAAGTAATCTTGGAGGTTATTAGATGTCAATTGAAGCACATGGTGGAGAGCTGATAAATAGAGAATTAAAAGGAAGCGAAAGAGAGCAAGAACTGAGTAACGCTAGTTCTCTGCAATCCTTAACTTTGTCTGCATGGGCATTATCGGATCTGGAACTAATTGGAATTGGTGGATTTAGTCCGTTAACAGGATTTATGAGTCAAAAGGATTATCAAAATGTTGTGCAAAATACGCGTCTAGAAGATGGTACTATTTGGAGTATTCCTATTACGCTTTCTGTTTCAACCGAACAGGCACAGGCTTATGAGATTGGTGAAAAAATAGCCCTTAAAGGAGAAGATGGGGTTGTTTATGGAACGCTACAGCTTGAAGAGAAATATAACTATGACAAAGAATTAGAAGCGGAAAATGTTTATGGTACGAAAGATGAAGCGCATGCCGGTGTGAAAAAGCTCTACGCGCGTGGTGATGTTTATCTTGGAGGTCCTATTACACTATTAAACCGTCCAGACCATAGCGATTTTTCTGAATTTTATATGGATCCAAGTGAAACAAGAAAAATGTTTGCTGACTTAGGATGGAAAACAATAGTTGGTTTCCAAACTCGTAATCCGGTTCATCGTGCGCACGAGTACATTCAAAAAAGTGCATTAGAAGTAGTCGATGGCCTACTTTTGAATCCTCTAGTTGGTGAAACAAAATCAGATGATATCTCAGCAGAAGTTCGTATGGAAAGCTATCAAGTGATATTGAAAAATTATTATCCAGCAGACCGTACAAGATTAGTTATTTATCCAGCGGCAATGCGTTATGCAGGGCCAAAAGAAGCTATTTTACATGCGATAGTACGTAAAAATTACGGCTGTACACACTTTATTGTCGGACGTGACCATGCTGGTGTTGGTGATTACTACGGTACATATGAAGCACAAGACTTCATTAGTGAGTTTGAGGATGAACTTGGTATTCAAATTTTCAAGTTTGAACATGCCTTTTTCTGTACGAAGTGTGAAAATATGGGGACTGCTAAAACGTGTCCACACGACAAAGAATCCCATGTTCACCTAAGCGGTACAAAAGTACGCGAAATGTTACGTAATGGTGAAAAACCGCCAAAACAATTCTCTCGTCCAGAAGTAGCAGAAGTTCTAATTAAGGGTATGCAAGCAAAGTAAATAAAAATAAATAAATCTAGCTTCTATGGAAGTTAGATTTATCCATATTATGGAGGGTTATCGATGAGTAAATCAACCAATATTGTTTGGCACGATTCAGTAGTAACAAAGCAAGCAAGACAGGATTTGAAAGATCATAAAAGTGCTATTCTCTGGTTCACCGGTTTATCTGGTTCAGGCAAATCAACTTTATCGGTTGAGTTAGAAAAAAAATTGTGTGAGTTAGGCGCGCATACCTATCGTTTAGATGGTGATAATGTGCGGCACGGTCTAAATAATAACTTAGGTTTCAGTCCTGAAGATCGCACAGAAAATATTCGCCGTATTGGAGAAGTATCCAAGCTGATGATTGACGCTGGATTAATAACGTTAACAGCTTTTATCTCGCCTTACCAGGATGATCGAAATAATGTTAGAAATTTAGTTGAGCAAGACGAATTTATAGAAATCTATGTAAAAGCAAGTCTAGAGGAATGCGAAAAGCGCGATCCAAAAGGACTATATAAAAAAGCGCGTGCTGGTGAAATTAAAGGGTTTACTGGAATTGATGCACCGTATGAAGAACCACGTAATCCTGAACTAACAATAGAAACTGATAAACAGACAATAGAAGATGCTGTAGAAACAATTGTTACGTATTTACAAGAGAAAAACTATCTTAAATGAGTCAATTTCATAATTACCTTATTCAGTCATCTGAGACAATAAATAATTTGGGATTGTTTTTTTAAACTATATATTGTTGTAGGTGACGACAATATTGGTATTTTGAAATTGATTAGAATAAAAGCACTTTTTAGGAAGATTTGTTATTTTTCGGACTTCACATTGGAAATGCAAAAGTGCGAAATGGTAAAAAAAATAATAAATTTATTCTTAAGAAGGATGTTTGAGTGCTTGAACACGTTCCCACAAAATATTTCATATGGCTTCAGCTAACTCAGAAGAAGACCACATCTGAATGGATTTTCAACTCGTGGGACTCAGTTATTCGTCCCATTGAAAACATCTGCTGTTCCTGCAGGACAAGAAATGCAACGATAGCAATGCATCTGACGAAGAAAATCGAATTGATTTCAAGGAGTATAGGCATTCTGTCTTCGCTAGTTTGGCTTTCTATTCTTGGCCATAACTCGTCTTTTTTTAAAACAATCAATCGTTTTTATTAAGATAACTCCTATAAGCGCAGTATGTCTCGCAGCACAGGATTACCACATAAGTATTTTAGGGTTAGTTTGAATAAGTCACTATGGTGTTATGTCGGAATCTAGAGATAAAACAATAACTTCATTCCCTATGTGTGTTTGATAATTGCAATGTAGTTTGGCTTTGTAATAGATTGATGTAAGCGAAATTTCATTGGTCTTCGTATGCATTTAATCCCGAGTTAACAGATGTGAATAAAGTAAAATATTTCCTTATTACATAATAGGTAGATAAAGGGGGGAACTTTGATGACGTGGGAAATGGCCTTCTCTCTAATTGTAGTAATTACCATGATGGTAGCGTTAGTGAAAGAGTTTGCTCGACCAGATATCATTGTATTTGTGGCTTTAATTAGTTTTTTTGTTACCGGAATATTAACACCTTCAGAAGTGGCTGCTGGTTTTTCCAATGAAGGGATGTTAACTGTAGGGTTGTTGTTTATTGTGGCAGCCGCTATTCAGAAGAGTGGTCTCGTTGAGCGTGGGATAACATCCTTGCTAGGTAATAGTAAATCAGAAAGACACTCTTTATTTAAATTTCTAGTACCGATAACAGGCGCTTCTGCTTTTTTAAATAACACACCAATTGTGGTGACGTTAACACCAACGATACGAAAATGGTGTGCAGAACATAACATTTCTCCTTCAAAGTTTCTAATTCCTCTTTCCTATGCATCCATACTAGGAGGTATTTTAACATTGATGGGTACATCGACTAATCTTGTTATTCACGGGTTGATGTTAGACCAGGGGATGGAAGGGTATTCTTTGTTTACTTTGGCAACAGTTAGTCTGCCAGCTAGTATTCTAGGAATTCTTTATCTTGTCACGTTTGGATACAAGTTATTGCCAGACCATAAACCAATTGGTGAAATATTTGGTGATAAAAGTAAAGAATATTTAACAGAAATGATTGTTGAAGAAAACTATCCATACTTAGATAATCCGATGGTTAACAAGTCAGTAGAAGCTGCAGGACTGAGGAATCTTGATGGTGTATATTTAATAGCTATCATTCGAAATCACGAAAAAATATACCCAGTAAAAAATTCTACAAAAATAAAAGCAAATGACCGTTTAATATTCACAGGGTTAATAACCAAAATTGCCGAGCTTCAAGATAAAAAGGGGCTAAAATTAAAGACTGGAACAAACATAACATTAGATAAGTTGCGGAACGGTAATGGACAATTAGTTGAAGTGGTTGTGTCTCACCAATCATCACTACTTTATCATAAAATAAAAGATACTCAATTTCGAGCTAAGTATGATTCTGGTGTGGTTGCAGTTCATCGAAATAATGAGCGAATCGACAGTAAAATAGGTGATATTACGTTAAAACCAGGAGACACGCTTTTATTATTGGCAGGAACGGATTTTGAGGAGAGATCATTAGAATCCAATGATTTTTATGTAGTTACACCATTAAGTAATCATCCATTATTGAATAAAGTCGACAGTAAGAAAGCATGGGCTTCTATTTCAATCTTGGGTATTATGATCGCACTGGTGACTATTGGTGTAATTTCTATGTTTAAAGCAATGTGCATTACTGTAGTTTTGTACTTGTTATTAAAAATAATTTCAGGAGATGAAGCTAAGCGTCATATTGAATTAAATGTATTAATATTAATAGCGAGTGCATTTGGTGTAGGCAAGGCATTATTTAAAACAGGTGCAGCGGATTGGTTAGCTAATCAATTGATTCTACTATCCAATCCCTTCGGACAAATAGGAGTTTTATTATTGTTATATCTTTTAACAACTATTTTTACAGAAATGGTAACTAATAATGCTGCAGCAGTTTTAATGTTTCCAATTGCAATCGAAGCGGCAAATCGACTAGGCGAAGAGCCAATGGCTTTTATTATATTAATAACAATTGCAGCTTCCGCTAGTTTCTTATCTCCCATTGGCTATCAAACAAATTTAATAGTTTATGGACCAGGGGGTTATAAGTTTACTGATTATATTAAGGTAGGAATGCCACTTAGCTTAATTGTAATGACAACAACCGTTTTAATGGTTAGTTGGATATGGATTTAGTAGCTTGGAAAGATAAAAAAGTAACATGGTATTACGAGGAGGTACACGGTGAGGAAAGTATTTTTAGTTGGGGCAGGTCCAGGTGATCCTGAATTACTAACAATTAAAGGATTGAAAGCAATAGAACAAGCAGATATAATTCTTTATGACCGTTTAGTTAATAAAGAGCTATTAACATATGCAAAAAAAGAAGCAGAGCTAGTCTATTGTGGGAAAACTCCTGGCAATCATATATTACGGCAAGAGAATATTAATTATTTGCTATGTAAATATGCAAATCAAAATAAAATAGTCACTCGGTTAAAGGGTGGTGATCCTTTTATATTTGGTAGGGGAGGAGAAGAAGCTAGTGTACTACGTGCACATGGGATTCCTTTTGAAATTGTACCCGGAATTACGTCGGGATCAGCAGCACCCGCCTATGCTGGAATACCGTTAACCCATCGTAATCTAAGTTCTTCCGTTACTTTTGTTTCAGGGTATAATCCAGAAAAAGATAATGCAGCTTATTGGCGGAGTCTTTCTAATAGTGTTGAAACTCTCTGTATCTATATGGGAGTGAACTATTTTCCAATTATTTGTGACCGGTTATTAAAAAATGGAATGGATTCTGCGTTACCAGTTGCAATTATTCATTGGGGCACAACAAAGAGTCAAAAAACGATTACGGGGTCCTTAGGAACCATCGTTGATCGTTTACATGAAGTGACCAATCCATCAATGATTGTTATTGGTGAGGTGGTTCGCTTACGAGAAGAATTACAGTGGTTCGACGAGTATCAAGAGTCTGCTATTAACGTGATATAATTTTGGAGGTTTAAACAATGCAAGGACTTTTATATATTAGCCACGGTACGCGATTGGCTGAAGGAAAACAAGAAGCTATTGATTTTTTAAGATCAATTCAACCGTCCGTGAATGCACCTCTACAAGAGATTTGTTTTCTAGAAATATGTAGTCCATCAATCGAAGAAGGGGTCGAGCAACTTGTGAATAGGGGCGCGACAGCTATTTCTGTTGTTCCTGTATTACTATTAAGCGCTAAGCATGATCAAGAAGATATCCCTATGGAGTTAAATGAAGTAAGAAAAAATCACCCTGAAATTCCGTTTAGTTATGGCCGTCCGTTGGGTGTGCAAAATAGGTTAATAGACATATTAGAAGATCGAGTGGAACAATCTTTAAGGGAGCTTGACCAAGATGCTCCGGTTTTATTAGTTGGAAGAGGAAGTTTTGAATTAAGTGTGCAAACCGATATTACGTCAATTGCAAACGAGTTGGGTGGGCGAATCAATCGTAAAGTAGATGTTTCCTATCTTGCAGCTTGTAAACCTTCGTTCGATGAAGCACTTGTTCAAATGGAAGAAAACAAGCGTAAATCTGGAACTATTGTGCCGTATCTTTGGTTTGATGGACTATTAATTCAGTCCATGAAAAAGAAAATAAATAAATACAACCAAGATAATGATGCACACATAAAACTTTGTCATCAACTAGGAGATCACCCTCACATGAAACAAGCATTAATCGAGCGTGCCAATGAGTCGTTTGAATTCGTTTTAGAGGGTATAAAAGAGCATTAGTAGGTATTTTGCCATTCCTAAGAAAATAACGTGATTATTTAAGATAAAACGAAGGACCTTCAAAGTTAGAAGGTCCTTCGTTTTATTTTAGCTTGATTTACAAACATGTCTTAATTGCCTAGAGTGAGCACAAAAACGCCAATTATCGGATATGCTCATTCATTTAGTTGATATATATTTTCTAGGATTGGTATGCTCATTCATATGGTCACTACTTTTACAAATATTCATGTAGATGGCTATATTCAAAGTAATAACTAGGATTATTCGATCATAGGCTATATATTGCCAAACTATCGATTCAACTTATAAATAATAAATTGAAGGATTAAAACACTAAAAAAGAGGTATACGTGTACTATCACTTTATTTACTTAAAAACATTGATAAACGAATTCAATCCGAGGAGGTACGTTAATGGCGTTAAATGTAACACAAAAATTGATAAAGGATCATTTAGTGTCTGGTGAGATGACACCCGGAAGTGAGATTGGACTTAAAATTGATCAAACACTCACACAGGATGCTACAGGTACAATGGTGATGCTTGAGCTAGAAGCTATGAATCTAGATTATGCAAAGACAGAAGCATCTGCACAATATGTTGATCACAATTTAATACAAGTGGATAACAAAAACCCTGATGACCACTTGTTTTTAGAAAGTGCCGCAAAAAGGTTTGGTTTATATTATAGTCGACCTGGTAATGGTGTTAGTCATCCTGTGCACATGCAGCGACTAGCTAAACCAGGAAAAACGTTGCTCGGTTCTGATAGCCATACATGTGCGAATGGTTGTATGGGTATGCTAGCGATGGGAGCAGGTGGAATTGATGTTGCGATGGCGATAGCTGGAGAACCCTTTTACGTGAAAATGCCAGAAGTATGGGGAGTGAAGCTTACTGGTGATCTACCAGAATGGGTGAGTGCCAAAGATGTTATTTTTGAACTCCTGCGTCGTCATGATGTTAAAGGTGGTGTCGGAAAAGTAATTGAATATTATGGACCAGGTTTAAAAAAACTAAGTGCGATGGATCGTCACGTTATCGCAAACATGGGAGCAGAGCTTGGAGCAACTGGTACAGTTTTCCCTTCAGATAAAGAAGTAAAACGATTCTTAAAAGAACAAGGTAGAGAAGAAGATTGGATAGAACTCAAAGGTGATCGTCGCGCTTCTTATGATGTTGATGAAGAAATTAATATGGACGAATTGGTGCCACTTGTAGCTAAACCATCTAGTCCAGGGAATGTAGTTCCGGTGACTGAAGTAGAAGGTGAACCAATCTATCAATCTTACATTGGATCGTCCGCTAATCCTGGGTTTCGTGATTTTGCAATGGTTGCAGAAATCGTAAAAGGAAAGCAGGTGGCAGAGGGTGTATCTTTAGATATTAATCCAACCTCCCGGCAAATGCTTACGAATTTCGTTCAAGAAGGACATATGGCTAGTTTATTGCAAGCGGGTTCTCGTTTACATCAAGCTGGGTGTAATGGTTGTATTGGAATGGGGCAAGCGCCAGCCACAGGTCGAAATAGCTTACGAACAACACCACGTAATTTCCCGGGACGTTCTGGTACAAGAGAAGACAGTGTCTATTTATGTGGACCAGAAGTTGCTGCTGCTTCTGCCTTGACGGGAAAAATCACAGATCCACGTAAATTGGATATGGAATATCCAAAAATAAAAAATCCTAAAAACCCTAAAGTTGATAACAATTTATTAGATGAACCTATTCCACAAGGGCAAGCGAGACATGTAGAGTTGCACAAGGGGCCAAATATTGCTTCCATACCTGAAATGGATGAGTTACCTAATCAGTTAGAAGTTTCCATCCTTTTGAAAATGGGAGATAACATTTCAACTGATGAAATTTTAGCAGGTGGTGCACGTGTTCTTCCGTTTCGAAGTAATTTACCTGAAATAAGTAAATTTACGTTTGAGATTATCGATGAGAGCTACTATGATAGGGGAATGGAGACACGTGAGATTGGTCATGCAGTTGTTGGTGGATATAATTATGGCCAGGGATCAAGTCGTGAACATGCCGCCCTTGCACCAAGATTTCTTGGATTACGTGTTGCATTAGTAAAAGACTTTGCCCGCATCCATTGGCAAAACCTGGTTAACTTTGGGATATTGCCTATAACTTTTGTGCATGAAGAGGATTACCAAAAGCTTGAGCAAGGAGATGTCCTTGAGTTTACTAACTTAAGAGAAAAGATTCAGCACAGTAATCAATTTAAGATTACTATTAAAGGCACAGGAGAAGAAATTGAAGTAGAGCATGCTCTTTCAGCGAGACAAATTGATATGATGCTACACGGTGGTCTAATCAATTGGATGAAACAACGACAAGTTTAATCATAAAGTTCGTTTGGGTGTCAGAAAAAATACAAAGTCTGCACTAAGTATTCTTATCTTTTTTACTTTCCGTTTCAATGGATTACGTTGTAAGAATCCATGAAGTCACATCGCACGAAGAAAATCGCTTTTTATTTTCGAGAAGTCTGCGCAACTCTGTCTTCACTTTTACAGTTCTCTAATACGACTAATATTCATCTTGTAAGGTCAGAAGAACACACTAAAGTTAGTGCAAACATTCTATAATTTCTTCTGCTGTAAAGCAACAAAGTTTACGAAAAGAGTTTAAATTAAAATGAAGTAACTAGCCTTCGTTTATTAGAATAAAGGAAGGTTAGTTACTTCTTTCTTTGGACTAATATAGTTGAAACGACTATTTTTAGTAACGGAAATTCAGTTTACTTAAGAATTATATTATATTATGATTGTATCGTTTTATATCTGTATAGAATCTATGATAAGCTTAGGCAACAGAGATTGTATATTTCATTTATCTTAAATAATTAAAATGAAAGCGCTTTTAAATTAGTGGATTTTAGTGAAGAGGAGGAATAGTTTGAATGAAAAACAAGCAGGCTGTAACCAAATGGGGGATTATGGGGACTGGCGGAATTGCAAGTGCTTTTGCTAAGGACTTAGATTTTGTAAAAAATACCGAACGTGTGGCAGTTGGTTCGCGTACTATTGAAAGTGCTAAAAAATTTGCATCAACACATGGTATTGCACGCGCATATGGAAGTTACCAAGAACTAGCAGAAGATCCTGAAGTAGATGTTATTTATATCGCTACACCTCACCCTTATCATAAAGAAAATGTATTAACTTGTTTGCGAGCAGGGAAAGCAGTCCTTTGTGAAAAGCCGTTCACAGTTAATTCAGGTGAACTAGAGGAAATTATTAACTTTGCTAGAGAAAGTAAGTTATTTCTAATGGAAGCGATGTGGACTCGTTTTCTTCCATTCATTGTAAAGGTTAGGGAATGGATTGAATCTGGGAAAATAGGAGAAGTGCGGTTAGTGAAAGCTGACTTTGGATTTAGAGCTCCTTGGGATCCAGACTGGCGATTGCTTAACCCGAATTTAGGTGGAGGAGCTTTGCTTGATGCAGGTATATATCCTGTTTCATTTGCTTCTATGATTTTAGGAACTAAACCAGAAAAAGTATTTAGTACTGCACACATCGGAGAAACTGGAGTTGATGAACATTTTTCTATTCTTATGTCATACAAATCTGGAAAAACAGCCTCCCTTAATGGTTCCATAAGACTAGGTTTAACGAACGAAGCTTATATTCACGGGACAAATGGTTATATACGAATTCCTTCTTTTTTAAACGCAACCTCAGCTTCACTTCATGTTTCAGGTGAGGAGGTAGAAAACTTTAGCGATAATCGTGAATCAAAGGGATATGCCTTTGAGGCGGAGGCTGTTGGAACCTACTTGAATGATAATTTGAAAGAAAGTCCAATCATCCCTTTGGATGAATCTTTAGAGATTATTAAGCTATTAGATGAAATCCGAGGACAATGGGACTTAAAGTACCCATTTGAATAAGAGATAATAAGCTTACGCTATAGGTGTGAGCTTTTCTTTTAGCATAGGAAATTATAGATTTAGTGTCCAGTGGATAACTGACTACCAGCATGTGCCATGTCCAGCTACAGCGCCTACACGAGTCAAACATCTTTGTGGTAAAGAGCACCACATAGATGTTCGTCTTAATTTGCCCTAGGGTGAGCGAGGCGACCTGAGCTTTTATTCTTAATGCTTATGACTAAGTATCTAAAATTGATTAAATTAACAAATAAAAGAAACCTGGCGACCTATATAATTTCATAAATTAATCCATGGAGTTATTAGGGCAAACTTTATATAATTAGAGATGTTTGGAGGTGCAAGATTAATAATGATAATAGATTTGATAAAGCTTTTTGAGGGATATGTTCGAAACTATCATACGTTGAGTCTGACTGTTTACGATGATAACCAATCAATCAAAAGGAATGAAATGGAGTATTTCACAAAATTAGGTTCTATGGTAGGGTATCAGCCCTATACAATGGATACTTGCGACGAAATCTATGGGACAATGGGTTTAACATGGTGGGATAATAATACAAATATACATTGGAACGACTTTGTTTTACAGGTGGAACGAGAATACATAGTTGAAAACGATCAAATAACACTAGAGAAGCTTTTTTCTGAACGAACTTATATTCCTACAAATGTCATTGGAATAATAAATGTGTGTAACCAAGAAAGAGTCTATGAATTGATTCGTATAACTAAACAAATTTGTAACATTAAAAATGCTTTATTAGTATTTAAGACAAGATCAACTAAGAGTAATCATAGTATTTGTGACACTATATTAGCATATCTAATTAATGAAAATAAGATTGTTACCCTTCAAACTGCTTATGTAAAAGATAGTAGTGGAAATCTTTTTATGGATTTTAAAAAGGAAACAGGGCAATAAATCTCTATCACAAGATACATAATAGAGGCGTGCTTTAGTAAGCCTCTGCAACTTTTAAAACGGTTAACACATAAAAACTCTTTCTGCGGTTTAGGTATTATTCAGCTATAAATTTGTTGATTCTTGTGAAGGCAATTTGTCTTATTTGCTCCGTTTCATTAAATAATTCATGCCTTCCATTGTCTATTTGGATGACTTGTAAATTATTAAATTTTCTTTGGATAAATTGCACGTTATATTTCCAGTCGACCGTTTTATCTTTGTTTCCTTGTAGGATACAAGTAGGTGTATTTGTTTTGTTATAGACTTGGATTGTTTTGTTCCATTTAATAAGTGCTTTGAGCCATTCCATCGGTATGAAATCAGCCTGTAAAGGGTCTTCATTGTTTACAAAGTGTAGATAACTTTGATCAGAAGAATTTTTGCGAAAGTTTCTTTTAATTTCGGTAATAAAAGGAAACATTTTTGCCATATATACCCCCAACTTAGATACATGCCAATAATTTGATCGAACAAGTGGTGCTGCAAAGATCACTTTATTAAAGCTATGGTTAGGGTGTCTAAGTATGTAATCGATTACGATTGCGGCGCCGGTACTATGTCCAACCACGTATAGAGGGTGAGACATCTCTTTGCCGGCAGTGTGCAGTAATTTTTCTAGTATTGTAGCATAATCCGAGAAGTCCTTAACTGAAGCTGTTTTTCCCATTGATAGTCCATGCCCTTGTAAATCATATGTGAAAACTGTTAAATCTAAGTCAGTAAAGTATTGAATGATATGTTTTAAAAGACCGACATGACTGAGATAACCATGTAATAAAAAAACAGTTCCTTTACTTTTTTGTGGCCTGAAAATTTGGGCTGTAATATTTACATTATTTACTCCAACCTTCCCTATATGAAGGTCAATATGATTCATATTTAAACCGTAATAGTGAAGGTATTTTTTTATATCGTCATTTTTATCTGTAGGTATTTTAAAATCTAGCAACTGTTGATTGTTCGATAAACGTTCTAAAACATTTTTAATTTCTAAATTAGTAGTCATAATTAATATCTCCTCAGTCATTAAAGGTATGAACTTACTATTATTATTTACAAAAATCACTGACTTATTAATAGTTAATGCACGATTTTTAAAACAGGTGATTTGGACTAGTGTAGAATAGATGATTTAACAAGAAGTCAAGTTATTCTATGGTACTGCAAACCATAAAAACACTATGTAAAAAAATAAAAATATTGTAAAATAAGAAAGTATGTAGAATTAGGGGGTAACACGTATGAGAAAGATTTTTAAGTCATATTGGATTTCATCTCTGACGATTATAATGATAGTTTTGATTACTGCTTGTAGTTCCGAATCAAACGCTAACATAATGGCGGATGATACGAATCAAGTAGAAGCTGAAACAGTTAATGTAGAAGAACAAAATACTTTAGATTCGGTCGAAGAACCTACAGAAGCATTGGAGACAAAGTCTGAACAAACGGATGGCTCTTTTGAAAATGTGTTAGCTCAAATGGATAGAGTTGAGGTTGAGTCAGTAGTGCTAGCTAAGTCAGCAGAAGATTGGGCAGATGATTATGAAATGCAAGATTACCAACATGAAAATGAAATGATTGCATTTGATAGTCTAGTGAATTTAGTAATAGATACAGAGTATAAAGAAACTATACTAAGCAAAGCTGTTAACGACTGGCCTAATCAATATGAAATGATGAAATATCAATACGATAATCAACTGGTTGCATATAATCGGATTCAGGAATTGATTGTAGATACAGATGTTAAAAAGCAAGTGCTAGAGAAAGCTCAGTCCGACTGGGGAAATGATTACGAGATGGTTCAATATCAATATGAAAAACAAATGGAAGCATATAATAATTAGATAATAAAAGGCGACACTAGTGAAATTGCTGTGTTGCCTTTTTATTGTCTTGGAAAAAACAATCATCATAGTAGGTTTATTGACCAGAATGAATTTTAAAACTAGAATGGTAGTGTATGTAACTTCATAGAATAGCAAAGGAGACAGTTTAATGAATGTAAAAAGTAAGCGTTTCAAATGGGGGTTAATCATAGTAGGTTTGTTAATTTTGTTGGTACCATTCGCAATCTATTTTAATTGGCCATTCCAGACTAATGGTGAAGAAACAACTAATTCAGAACCTGAAGGGGCTATTGAATTGTCAGGTGATATTGGCGATTATAACTCTGAAGAAGGAATTGATGATCCGGCACATGATCCATCGATATTTAAAGATGGCGACACGCATTATGTAGTGTCAACTGGTATTGCTCGAGATACGGATAATCCAGGTGGTATTTTTATACGCCAATCTAAAGGGGGGCTAGAAGGTCCTTGGGAATCTGTAGGAGAGATACCGACACCCGAGTGGACAGAGGAATATGATGTAGCACACTTATGGGCGCCGCATGTAGTTGAAAATAACGGTACATTCTACATGTATTATGCTGTATCCATTTTTGGAACTAATTCTTCATCAATAGGAGTTGCACGAACCGAAACTCCAGGTGATATTAATAGTTGGGAAGATCTTGGAGCTATTCTAACGTCAGATTCTAGTGTTGATTATAACGCAATTGATCCGATGGTCTTTGAAGATAAAGGAAAGTGGTGGGTGGTATTTGGTTCGCATTTTAGTGGGATTAAATTACAAGCGCTTACAGATATGACAGAACCAACAGGTGAAATATATACCATTGCTAATAGAAGACAAACGACCGATCATAATGCTATTGAAGGTCCTACTATTTTTAAAGAGGACGATTATTATTATCTATTAACTTCGTGGGACTCGTGTTGTCAAGGCACGGACAGCACATATAAAGTTGCCGTCGGCCGTTCTGAGTCACTCACTGGTCCATATGTTGATAAAGATGGAACACCTCTAAATGAAGGTGGAGGAGAGGTTATTCTACAAAGCTACTCCAATCACACTGGTCCTGGTGGACAAGATATAATTAAAGAGGACGGAGATATAGTGATGGTTTACCATTATTATGATGCCAACGATGATGGAGTTATTCGTATGCAATTAAGAGAATTCCAGTGGGAGGATGGCTGGCCTTCTTTTTAATCAAAAGGATCTGAATTGTTCCAAATTTGAAATACGGGAATCATAAAAAAGAAGCAATATCAGGCTGTAGTGCACCCCAAAAGTTAAAGTTGAAAAACTAACTTTTGGGGTGTTTATTTATGGCTAAATATTGAGAGAAGTTTAAGATGATTGTAGTTAGAGAGTAAACAAGGGAAGCTCAATTTTAGATTTTAGTTCAAAAATACCTTTTACTTCACGAAATAACGAAACACTAACATGAATTTGGAAGTGGTTTCCAGCATAATGAGGAAACATAGGGTATTTATCCCCCTTTGCTTCCTTTAGTTCCCCTACTACTATTTCATAGCTTTTTATACTTTTCCTTAATATTAACGGTTTAAATACGATATTGAATAATCGATCCACTGATAGACGTCAAATCAAATTATGGCGAAATTCGTGTGGTGTCTGGCCATGGCATTTAATAAATTCGTTTTGCTCCAACATAATATTGTGACCAATATGGGTTATCCATGTCATATTCCCATATACCTTTGGATGAGGTGGCAGATATATAGCTGTTGTCACCTGTATAAAAACCAACATGAGAGATTTCTCCTGGTCTGTTCACAGCAAAGAAGACTAAATCACCTGGCTGCAACTGTGTACTAGACACCGATTTCCCCATTTCGTATAAGGAAGCGGAAGTCGCACGCTCCATGTCTACCCCATTTGAATGAAACATGTAATAAACGAAACCTGAACAATCGAAGCCAGAAGGTGTTGTGCCTCCCCATACGTACGGAACTCCAATATAGTTTTTGGTATCTGCAACCAGCTTGTCTTTGACCAAGGCATGATTAATAGCTGTTTGTGTTTCAACATCCAATTGTCCTGTAGCATGTATGCCATATGCTTGTTGAAATGCTTTCACCGCTTGATCGACATCATCCTTATAAAATCCTAGTACCTGAAGATTTTTTATTAAAGCTTGTGAGTCTTGCTGTAAGTCTTTGGTATCTGTACCAGTGGTATTTTTAGAGATGGAAAGCTGCTGTCCAACAAAGATGGTATCAGAAATTAGTCCATTGCTTGATTTTAACTGTTCTACTGAAATGTTATATCGCTTTGCAATTCCAGACAATGTATCACCTGAAACAACTGTATAAGGGCCAGATTCTTGTACAGGTGAAGAAACAGGGGCAGCTTGTCCACTAGGAATCTTCAACTGTTGACCAACATAAATCATATCCGTAGTTAATTGGTTCATTTGTTTTAAATCAGCTACACTGATTTGATAGCTTTTTGCTATACCTGACAACGTATCACCAGAAACGACTTGGTGTGTTTGAGACTGACTAACGGGAGTCGCATCTGTTGGTGTTGGTATTTGAAGGGTTTGGCCAATGTAAATCACATCCGTATGAAGCCCATTTACTTGTTTTATTCTTTCTGTAGTTGTGTTAAATTTCTTTGCTAAGACAGATAAATAATCGCCTGACTTTACTTGGTAAGAAATAGTGTTTTCAGTTGAAAGGGAAGTGTTTGGCACCACTAATAGTTGTCCGGTAAAAATCGTATTCGAGTTCATGTTGTTTAGCTGTTTGATCCTATCAACATTTGTATTGAGTTCCGACGCTATTTTATAGAGAGAATCTCCGCTTTTCACTGTGTACTTATTGGTATCTACTTTATTCGTCTCTACCTCGTTGTCCTCTGACGCCGCATGCACTTCATAATCTGTTGAAAAAGCAATAGACATCACTAATAATGAGCCTAAAAATACTTTCGCAGATGTTATTTTTTTGTTTGGAAATCGATCTTTCACATACGCTTTAATGTTATTACCGGTTTGCTTTGATTTAATATTGTCCGAACCTAATTCACTCGAAAACTCCGAGAAATTCTGATCTAAAAAAAGTATAGCTGTATAACCATCGTCCGTTTTATCTAATCTATCGCTTGCTACAAAGTCCATTAGAAAATCACCACCTAATCCTATAATGGCTAACAATTTCATTTTTATAATTGGAATATAATGGGTTGGAAAATATCGTGCATGAAGACAGCTTGATTAGAAAACAATAAGCAGAATTACATGCGTTTTATATCACGAAAATATAATTAGAGGTGTTTTAAATGCAACTACGCGATTACAAGTTAATAAAAGAACAGAACAACTTTATATTAGTTGTGTACCTCGACAGTCATACAACAGAGTTTTCTAGTGAGTTTGGAAAGAATCCCGGAAAAACAACGGAACTTCAAACTAAAATTAGAGAATTAGTGACAAAACAATATCCTAATGTAAGGGTAACAGCAGCAAAAATCATGATTGGCTCCATGTTAGTTACAACGATGTATTTTGGCGGTGGAGTTTCTAATGTAAGCGCAGAGACCGATACTGCCACTGTAACACTGATACCTGCCAATGATGTGTACACTGTTAAGTCCGGAGACAGTTTATCGCTTATCGCAAAAAGATTTAATACAACAGTAACGGCGATAAAGGACAGTAACCATATGGAGAATGACGTGATTCATGTTAATCAAACACTAAGCCTTCCTTTTTTTACATATAGTGTACAATCAGGTGACAGTATTTCAGTCATTGCGAAAAGTTATAACACAACAGCTGAAAGTATTCGGTCCTTAAACCAGTTAACTAGTGATATGATTTACATTGGTCAAAAATTGAAAATCCCCATTAGCATTAGCTCCAATCAACCAAAGGTAGACATGTCAGTTGATGATGAAGTTAACACTAGTTATACAGTTGTCTCTGGTGACACATTGTTTCTTATTGCACAACGTTTTAACGTCACAGTTGATCAGCTTCGCGCTTTGAATAATCTATCATCGGATATGTTGTTGGTTGGTCAAGTGTTAAAGGTATCCTCGATTCAGAAAGAAACACCGGAAGTTCCAGTAGTTAATGAACCCGTTAAGGAGTCTGTGGAAAATAACACAAATACAACTAATTATGTCGTTGTGTCAGGTGATTCCTTATCTCTCATAGCCAAAAAAAATAATACTACCGTTGATCGTATAAAAGAAATGAATAACCTAACAGCTGATTTAATCTCTATAGGACAAGTGATAGTTATCCCTGGCAATACGTTATCACCTGAAGCACCAATTCCAACAGAAAGCACGGAGATGCTCACGCATACCGTTGTCTCTGGTGATTATTTATCTGTTTTAGCAAAAAAATATAACGTAACAATTGATGCTATTAAAAAATCAAACCATTTAACTAGCGATACGGTTTATATTGGCCAGCAATTAAAAATCCCAAATGTAACAGAAATCGATACATCCGCACCCGCATCACCAATGATTGATGACATGAATACCGTTACCTCAGAACAGCAGGGAAATATAGTTGTTTCTGGGTTAGCAGAAGCTCATGCAAGCATCAACATTTCTGTGACTGATGGGGTTTCTACCATAACTAATCAGGTGACTTCAGGTGTGGACGGTACCTATAAGCAAACAGTAGACCTATCTAATTTAAATGATGGAAACTTGACAGTCGCCATCACAGCAACAGATCAAGGAGGCAATCAAAGCCAAGCAAGCAGGATGACTATAAAAAAAGATACGATGGTTAGCACGCCTATCTTCATAACGCAACTACCTATTATTAACAAACAGAATGTTGCTGCTTATCCTCTATCTGGTAATGCTGATCCAGGATCAACCGTTGAAGTGGTTGCAACCGATGGCATCAATCCACCGATTCATAAACAGAGTATCGCGGATGATCAAGGGAATTTTCTCGTTTATCTAAACCTATCTAATTTAAATGACGGGGAGATTAGTATGCAAAGTTACGCCGTTGATGTAGTAGGCAACACGAGCCCATCAATTGAAAAATCAGTCAACAAAGATACAAACATAAGTACTCCTTCAATCGGAGAATTGCAGGTAATTACAAGTGAAAATGTTCAACAGTATAGGATTAGTGGAACAAGCGATTCTAATACTTCACTTAAGATTAGTGCAACGGACGGAGTTAAAACGGTCCTTAGTCAAAAGATATTAACGAAAGAAGCAGGAGATTTTCAAGCGAATGTAGATGTATCCAGCTTAAATGATGGAACTATTACACTAAAAATCATAGCCGAAGACCAAGCAGGTAATACTAGTCAGCAAAGCGAAAAAACGGTGATCAAAGATACATTTATTACAAAACCTGTTATCGATAATAATGAGCAAGTAACGAACCTAAATGCAAATCATTACACCATTTTTGGTGTAGCAGAACCAGGCTCCACTATTGAAATATCTGTTTTAGATAGGGATGCTAATATGGTTACTGCTGAAGTAGAAGCAAATGAAACAGGTGAATTTCGAACTATCGTCAATTTACTAGCATTACATGACGGTGAATTAACGGTGGTAACACGTGCTGTTGATCTCTATCGTAACAGCAGTCTAGATGAATCTACTATGATCATTAAGGATACGAGTATTGCACCACCTGTCATCCGATCAACGGCACAAGTGAACGATGAATCACAGACGTCATACATCGTATTCGGTAACGCACAGTCCGGGTCGACCGTAGAAGTCATTCTATCTGATGAGAGCAATCAGGAGATCACAACTACAGTGAAGACAAACGATATGGGAGAATTTAGTGTCGAAGTAGATATAAGCATCCTTGAAGATACAAAGATTAAAGTAACTGCTACACAAACAAGTAAAGCTGGCGTGAAAAGTGAATCGAGCACAACCGAGGTGATGAAAGATACTGAAGCACCAACTGCACCGATTTTTCACAACAATTATTTTATTAATAAGGAAAATCAAACGGATTATGTATTGATCGGAACTGCTGAAAGAAATGCCGAGCTTCACATCAATATTTTTAATGCGAGTGGGCAGAAAATCGAACTCGAGGAAACTGCAGATGAAAAAGGGAAATTCGAAATCCCCGTTGATTTGACGAGCATACAGGATGGCGATGTTATTTTTGAATTCTCTCAAAAAGACAATGCTGGCAACAGTAGTCCATGGATGAGAAAAACAATAATAAAAGACACGATAGCACCAGGTGTCATCGAAATGAACCAACTTCAGCCCGTGTATTACGGCAATAGCGATGCCTATCACATAGGAGGAAAAACAGAGCCAAATACAACAGTAGATATTTCAATCAAAGATGGAGTGACAACCATAACAGAGACCGCCACAACGGACACAGATGGTGTATTCAACCTCCCTATCGATGTTTCGAATTTACGGGACGGAGATGTTAACGTGTCACTAACTCAGATTGATGCTGCAGGAAATACGAGTGATACCAAGCTAATTAGTGTGAAAAAAGATACTAGCATACCAGCTGAGATTACACTCCCTTCTCTTCCCTATGTGAATGCCAATAATAGCGCAGAATATATCATGGAAGGATTAAGCGAGGAGGAAGGTGCTCTTGTTTCTTTTACCATAAGTGATGGGGACACAAATATAACAAAATCTTCGGAAGTCATCGACGGGCTGTTCTCTGAGAATTTTGATTTAACTATTTTTGAAGATGGTCCATTGTCCATAGAAATATTCCAAACTGATTTAGCAGGAAATAGCGGCATCGTGCAAGCGTCTACGATTGAAAAAGATACAGTCATAGAACAGCCTGATATAGCTAAAAGTGGTATTAGTCTTCAAAACCAACAGTATATCTATAATGTGATTGGAACAGCAGAACCAAAGGCTACAGTAGATATCACGTTGACCGACGCTGAAGGGAATCAAATAGCTAAGCGAACAGTAAATGCTGATGATCGTGGATTCTTTATGCTAAATAATATTTTTTTCGAACAAAGCATGTTAAAAGGATTAGAGGTTTCTATTACGCAAACAGATTTAGCTGGCAATACAAGTGAAGTAATCACTGTAGATACTACTTATTATACAGTAACAGAAGGCGACACTCTTTATACGATAGCTAAACGATACAATACAACTGTCGATGCTTTAATGTCGGTAAATCAGTTGACGAGTGAAGTTATTCAACCTAACCAAACGATACAATTACCAATCCACGCAAGCGAAGTCGTTAATCTGGGGTATATGTATTTTGGTAATACAAATGAATATGTAAACACGGTAAATCAGACAGGTCATACCATGAACATTGTATCACCAAGTTATTTCGATATAAATCCTGATGGCACGTTAAAATTAACCTACCAAGTCGATCCGAATTTTATCAAAACGATGCATCAGCAAGGTGTGCGTGTCGTACCATTTTTAAGCAATCATTGGAATCGTGATGTTGGCCGGGCGATGCTAGCAAATAAAGAGCTTGCCGCAAGACAAATTGCTGACGCGATTGAACGCTACAACTTAGATGGTGTAAATGTTGATATCGAAAATGTTACGGACGCTGATAGGGAAAATTATACAGAGTTTGTACGTTTATTAAGACAACTTATCCCTGACACAAAAGAAGTGTCTGTCGCCGTTGCAGCCAACCCAAACGGTTGGAGCACTGGCTGGCACGGTTCTTATGATTACACGGGCCTAGCTAAATACGCAGATTACTTAATGATCATGAGCTATGATGAAAGCTATCCGGGCGGAGAAGCTGGACCTGTAGCAAGTGCAGATTGGGTAGAAAGATCGATTCAATATGCGATTAATCAACAGGTTCCTAATGAAAAAATAGTGATGGGAATTGCCCATTATGGCCGTTATTGGATAGAAGGTTTTAACTATGGAGGCTTTGGTATATCTAATTCTCAAGTGGAAAAAATGATTAACATGTATGACGGCGAAGTAGTATTTGATGAAATTAGTAAAACACCAAAAGCAATTGTGACAATTGAAAATGATGATCCAATTATGATGGTAGCTGGTTCAAATCTCATCCCAGGTACTTACACGATTTGGTTTGAAAATGATGCATCCATCGAGCAGAAGCTTTCATTAGTTAGCGAATATAATATTCGTGGTGTAGGTAATTGGAGTGTCGGGCAAGAAAATCCTTCTATTTGGAATAGCTATTCAACGACACTGCCAACTAGTGTTCCGACAACTGTCGTAAACGCTTCTCCAAAAGAGGATGAGCTAAAGGAGCCAATTGAACAAAACTTCAATAATTACACGGTTGTATCCGGAGATAACTTATGGGCAATTGCTGAACGGAATAAAACCACGATAAATACGATAAAAGATATAAATGAATTAACTACAGATGTCCTATTTGTCGGGCAGGTCTTAAAACTTCCTATAACATCAACATCAATAACAGCAGAGGAATTATTACCAGAAGCGACAAAAGTTACTTATACTGTGGTGTCAGGTGATTCCTTATCAGTCATAGCCAAAAAATACAATACAACTGTCCATGCAATCAAACAAACGAACAACCTAACACTAGACACCATCTACATCGGCCAAAACTTAATCATCCCCTAACCAGAAGCAGGAATTATCAATCCTGCTTCATTTTTAAATACATATTTTTTTTGAAACTTAAATCAGTGTTTAAACGTAAGCAGTAAAGACAGAAAAATAAGGAGAGAAAATCTATGATTGGAACATTACTAGCAACTGCATTGTCATTACTGCTATTTTTATTATTATCTATACTATCGATTAGTGAAAATAACAAGAATAGAATGTCAACTATTAAATATAGTGTCTTCATTTTAATAACAGCATTTATCCTTACCGGGGGCATCTTATATTTTGTAATGCCTGCAATTACGATACCTAATATGGTTCTAATGAATGTGATCGTTGCAATTATTTTTGCACCGATTTTATACTACATGACTAATGCAAAAGTAAAGGATGCAAAACCATATAAATCTGCTACAGCAATCATTTTCATCATTGCTATCTTTTCATTACCGATAATTTTTATTTTGGGTATTACAGCATTAGATGATTCCTATGAATCTATTAACAAAAATGAAGAGGAAGAGGCAACCCCATTAAGTAAAGAAGAAACACCAATAACTGTAGCGCCTGAATCTGCACGTAACAAAATCCAAAAAGCGATGAGTGTCGTACCTAACACACAGTTTTATGACCTTGGTAAATTGCAAGTTCAAAAAGTAGAGGAACAAATTGTTTATGTAGCACCTGTTGAATTTTCAGGCTTTTGGAAATATATAAGAGGTAAAGAAACAGAAGGCTACTTCACAATCTCGGCTACAAATGTGAATGCACAGCCAGAGTTTGTTCAGAGTAAAATGAAGTACACAAACTCTAGTTATTTTAGCAAAAATATGAAACGAATAATTTATAATGAGCACCCTAACTATATTCAAAGTGGAGAAGCGCAAATTGAGATTGATGATGATGGAAAACCATGGTATGTACAGACAATCTATAAGCCAATTGGGTTCACGAATAAGCCTGATATGAATCAATTAAAGGTTGTGGTTATTGATCCTGTTACGAGTGCATTAAACATATTTGACAATAGTGAAGCTCCTGAATTTATTGAAGGTTCAGTAAGCTCAGAAATGGCTTCACTACAAAATAACTACTTTGGAAAATACATTCATGGATGGTTGAATTCTGTTTTTGGAAAGAAAGATGTAAAAATACCTAATGAATCAGGTACAGAGAAAAGTGTTACACCAATCTTTGATGAACAAGGTCAAATGTTTTACTTCACTGACATGACTTCGCCTAAGGAAAATATCGATTCTGCATTGGGATATACATTAGTCAATGCAAGAACTGGAGTATTAACTTACTATAACGGCGATAAAAATAATGGAATAATGGATAGTGAAGGTGCAAAGCAAATTGTTAACAAAGAGTTTCCGGAGAAGAATTGGGAGGGGTCTATGCCCGTCCTGTACAACATTGATGGAAACCCAACATGGATTGTTAATGTATTAGATCCAAATGGTTTGTTTAAACAATACGCTTATATTAGTGCTTCTGACTCGGATTTTGTAGTATTTGGTGAGACTGCTAATGAAACACTGGATGCTTACCGTTTACAAATGCTTCAAAAGCCAGGAAATGTTGATTCAATAGAAGAGGCAGAAACAGAAACAAAAGAAGGTACAGTCGACCGCGTTTTGGTAACGTCAAATGACAATGGACAAATGGTTCAATATTTATTGCAAGGGGATAAAACGATTTATACGATAAATGTAAGCACAGAGCCTTTAGCTATCTTTTTACAAGAAGGGGACGAAATTAAGTCTTTAGTAAAAATGAGAGAAAATGGAACTGCATCAGTAGAGGAATTAATGGTTGAAGGTTTAACAGAATAACAAAAGGCTGGCGATAATTCGTCAGCCTTTTGTTGTAAGTGTATTTAACTAATAATCTAACGGATTCCTTTGGAAGGTCATCGGTCTTTTTTGTTTCAATAGATTGGACAAAAACATGTTCTCCTAAAGGATATGATAAAAAAATATCGGTATGGATTACCCAGGACTCGTGTAGATCTGCATTGTATACTTATAACATCTTCTGTGCATTGTTTATCATTGCATCAAATCCTGGATAAAAGTCCCATCGTCATTAGTTACCAAGACTTTCAACACTTCTCTTTCTAAACAGCTTATTTTGGTGTAAATATTTAAGATTACTTTGTAAGTGTGTTAGCAATCGATCATTCTCGAACCCTTCAATTACAACGGGTAGGTTAGTATTATTAAGTAATGTAAGAATCGGTTCTAATTGAATTAATCCAGTTCCAAGGGGAACATGGTATTGAGTTTGGGTTGCATCACTAAGATGAACTTTGTTAATACGTTTTATTTGTTCATAATAGATTTCAGGATGTTCATCTAATGGCACATGAGCGATATTAAAGGTGGTCATTACGGTATCTGGTAATGCTTTAATTAAATGGTTGATTTTGTCCGGTCTTGTAATGAATTCCTTCTTAATATGTTTCATTTGTTCGATTGATAAAATAACACCAAAATCGCAAGCTTTCCTTGCAAGATAGGCTAGGTTTGATTTTAACACTTGTTCATGCTCTTCTAACCAATAATTATGTAGTGTTCGTTTTCCTGGATGAATAGTAACATTAGTTGCACCGAGTTTTTGAGCAAGAATAAGGGAGTTTTCAATTTCATTTATCGATTGTTTTTGTATCCCTTCATTTAATGCGCATAAGTTTAAATCCCAACTAGCAGCGTGCAGAGATAGTTCAATATCGTTTGATTGAGTAGCATCAAGGATAGATTCTATTGACGTTTGATATTTCCAAACATGCTCAGCCCAGACTTCGACACCATCAAAATTAAATAGTTTCGCAATCTTAATGACATCATTGACAGGATATGCCCAACATAGTGTAGAAGATAAATAGAGTTTCAAGTTATCGGCTCCCTAGCAGTCCATTGTTTGATACAAAAATCACTAAGTAGTACACTTCCAATTGGATAAGGATTAAAGGACTGTGGACCATGATGATTACTTCCACCAGAAACTTTTAAAGAAGCTTGTTGTGCAATTTTCTCCCAATAAGCAATTTGAGCTTGCTTGTGTTTAGAATGATACACTTCAATCCCATCGAGTCCATATGCTATTAACCTCTGGATGTGGATGTCAAACGGATAAATGCCTGGATGTGCTAAATATGCTTCCCCTCCAGCATCATGAATCAATTGAATTGCATCTTCAGCTGTAAAGTCAGCGCGTTTCACAAATGCTGTTGCACCTTTAATTAATAATGTTCCGTAAGCATGTTCAGAGGAAGGGAAATACCCTTTACTAAACAGTTCATCAGCAATATGCGTTCGAACAATAACCCCTCCTTTAGCTCTCCTTGCACATGCATCAAAGCTAATGTTATATCCCATATCTCGGAGTTTATTTACTATTTTCTTGGCCCAGTCTGTGCGTTCTTTTTTTCTCCATGCAATGTAATTAAGTAGAGTTTCAGAGTACGGGTTTATGTAGTAGCCCAAGATATGAAGTTCCCCATCTTCACCATCTGTATTAAGTTCAATACCAGGGATTAGTGTTATCCCAAGAAAATTCGCAGTTCTTTTTCCTGAATGATAAGCTGCAATCTCGTCATGATCTGTAATCGATAGGACATTGATTCCTTTGCTTGAAGCAATATGAATGATTTCACTTGGAGTTAGTTGTCCATCTGAGTGGGTTGAATGAATATGCAAATCCATGTTTTCACCTCGTTTGCAATATGTCTTTCACTCCTTATTATAGAATCTAATTATTAAGTGCATATAAACATAGAATGGAAATTTCGTTAAGAACATGTAAATTCGAATTAATTACAGAGTAAACTGCTGCAGCTAATATATACTCTTATCTTTCCAATTCCTATAATGCCCCCACCACTAGCCAGTGCTAATTACTATGAAAAATTAAAAGTATATTATATCTGATTATTGAGTCAAATTCATAATTACCTTATTCATTCATCTATGACAATATATAGTTTGGAAATGATTTTATCCATCTATATATTGTTGTAGGTGACGACAAGATTGGTATTATGAAATTGATTATATGAATAAAATTTTTAACTTCTTTAAAATTATTATTCATATTTTGTCCGAAATTGAAAAAACTAAGCAAGAAAATAAGGGAGGAATTATGAAATGGCGAAAAACAACGTTAAGAAAGTGTCCCAAGAAGATACGAATAAAGTTGCTGAAAAAATGTATGATAACAGTGATTATGAGGCCTCAGATTTAATTGATATGGGGACTGCTATTACACATGAACAAGCATCTGATGATTATACTGAAGGGACAATTGATGGGGAAATTGATTCTGTTAATGAAAATGGCGGATTGAAAAGTGATAAAGGCAAAGAAATTCCAAGAGAAGGTTTCTAGCCAAACTGGGCTGACTAATCTAATGTCAGCCCAGTATTTTAAAATATTAAATAATTTAGGATATACGATTAAGACCTGGGGAGATTAAGTTTAAAAAAATGGAGGGATAGAAATGACTCACCATCCAAAATTAACATCTTCTGAATTAGCTGTATTATGGGGGGCATATCAAAATAGCTCTCTAATTGTATGTACAGTTTCTTATTTCTTAAAAACCGTTGAAGATGAAGAAGTACGTTCGTTATTAAAATATACTTCTGGATTGGCAATAGAACACGTCGAAATATTAAAAGAAATTTTTAAAGAAGAGAACCACCCAATCCCGATGGGGTTTACGGAACAAGATGTTAATCTAAACGCTGATCGATTATTTACAGATACATTTATGCTTTTTTATCTTTCAAATGTAGGTTCAATGGGGTTGAATTCATATGGTATTTCACTGCCTAGTTCATCTAGAAAGGTTATTCGAGATTACTTTTCTAAATGTCTTTCTTCTGCAATTGAGCTTTATAATAGGGTTACAGACGTGATGCAAGAGAAAGGTGTATATGTCAGGTCTCCACATATACCGTATCCTGAACAAGTGGAATTTGTGCATAAACAGCATTTTCTCGCTGGATGGTTTGGAAATCAAAGACCACTTACTTCAAATGAAATCAATTTTTTATTCAATAACCTACAAAGAAATGTGTTAGGGATGGGTATGTTAACAGGGTTTAGCCAAGTAACAAACTCAGCAAAGGTTTCCAAATACTTTACAAGAGGTGCAGAAATTGCTAAACATCATTGTGCTGTATTTAGTAAATTTCTCGATGAGAGCAATATACTTACACCAATGTCATCGGATAACCTTCCAACAAGTTCAAAGCAAGCACCATTTAGCGATAAATTAATGATGTATCATACTGCTGGTGTACAAGCTGCAGGAATAGGATTCTATGGGATGAGCTTAGCTACGAGTCCAAGAAGAGATTTAGCAGCTTCCTATACACGCTTGATGGCGGAGGCAGGAGAATACACGGAAGATGGCGCGAATATTATGATTGAAAATGGTTGGATGGAACAACCTCCTACCGCCCCAAACCGAAAAGATTTAGCAAGAGGTTAAATGTAAATGGTTAAAGTTTGAGGTCAATTTGAAAGCCTCTACCTTTACTAAAAGCTGAGAAAGTATAAAAAAATTCATAGCTGACTATCCTCACCGCTAACTCGCCTGAGGTCTTAAGACGAACGTCTTTCTGGTAAAGAGCCCCACATAGATGTTCGTCCTTAAGCTTGCTTTAGGTTGAGCAAGGCGCCCTGTGCTTTTCTATTAATTTACATAGTTTTACAGTAAATTCACTCTCTCTTAATAAATGAACCTTACAATTATCTTGATACCAAGAATAATTAGGAGGTTCATATGCGAAAACAGAGGCTTAAGACTAATGTAACAAAAACACTATCCCTTATTTTAATTTTTTCTGTATTATTTATGGATGTTGTTTCGGTATTTCCAATGACCAAAGTGAGTGCAGCCACAGCCACAGCCACAGCCACAACGGTTAATCCGAATTTAAATGGTGAGGATGTTAACCATAATACTGATGAAATATCCAAAGTCGAAACACAACAAGAGTCTATAATAATTAACGAGGAGTTAGATGCAGAAGCTGACACACAAGATCCTGAACTGGATAATCAAACGAATCCTACTCCGAATCAAGTGGAAGAGAATGTAGAATCGAAGGAGGAAAGTGCGACTGCCGAGTCAGAAGTAGAAACAATTCCAGATAATGAACCATCTGTTTCTAGTGAAAAAGCTACGATTACTAATGACAAAGAGATAGATCAAAAGCCGTTGGAAGTGCAAGAGGAAGAAGCAAAACAAGTAATCGAGCAAGACGAGTCAGAGCAATTAGTTGAAGAAATTGATTTTGATAGTTTGCCAGCGTTACTTATCACGGAGATTATGGCAAACAATGATGGTGCCGATGATTATGAGTATTTTGAAGTGTATAACAATTCTGATCGATCAATTATCCTTGATCATCATATCTTTTCTTTACGATACACCGATGGAAGTGGCAATGAAGATGTAGCGATGAGTTTTTCTCCAGTTGCAATTGAGCCAAAGCAAACACTTGTATTTTGGAGAAATGCTAGTAATCATACAATAGCTGATTTTAATAGTCATTACAAAACGAATCTATTAGAATCCGATATCGTCGAATATAGTAGTACCGGTTTTTACAATAGTGGAAATCGTGCTGTAGTAATAAAAAAAGCTAACGGTGAAGAGATAGCCTTGGCAAATTATTTGCCAGAAGATATCGCTAGTGGGAAAGTCGTTAACTATCAATATCCAATAACAGGGACAGAAATGGCTGAATTTGAAACGCTTGCTGTTCCTAATCCTGGTTATGTAGCAAAAGAACAACTACCAGAGGCAGAGGTAACGACAACAGAACATCAACCTCCAGTTATTAATCACGAATCATTAACAGAAATAGAAGCTGGGAAAGATGTTCAAATTGAAGCAGAAATTACCGATGATGGGAATGATATTTCTGCCAAACTATACTATCAAACTAGTAATAATGAGAGTTTTAAAAGTCTAGAGATGAAGCATAAGGAAGATAAACTTTTTCAAGCGATTATATCTGGAAATGAGTTATTAGGAGAAACAGTAAGCTATTATATTTCTGTATCTGATGCAAACCATAGAGTTACTTTTCCTAACACTACAAATACGTATGTAGAAGTTCCTATTTCGCAACCAGAGGAAGAAAACTTTGATACATACCCTCATTTACTAATAACAGAATTATCACCAAATTCTAAGGGTGGAGGCACGGACTATTATGAGTATTTCGAACTCTATAATAATACAAACCAAACCTTGCCATTAAATAACTATACATTTGTGTACCGTTATACGGATACGAATAAAGAAGTAGTTTTCCAGATTCCTACGACGAGTATTGATTCAAAAGAAACACTTGTTTTTTGGTACAACAATGATGGAAGAAGTTTAAGTGATTTTAACAATAACTTTGGATCAGATTTAACAAGTGACCAAGTTGTTGAAGTTACCGATTCAAATTTTCCTGGTTTTGCAAATGGTGGTAACCGAGCGCTAGTTTTAAAAGATAACCAAAGTGAAACGGTTATTCAAGCAGACTATTTAGGAACGGATAATGACAACTCTGGTGCAGTAATCGAATACCAGTATCCAAGAGAAGGAATCGACATGATCAACTATCGTTCGATGGCTACTCCTACTCCTGGAGTAACTGAATCGGGACAAGTTCCAGATCAGGTTGTTGTTATTCCGGAGATAGAAGAAGACACAGAGGCACCAGAGATTACTCATACAGCTATAAAGGAAGCAGACGCTTTTTCAAACATAACTATTGAAGCAACAATTACAGATAATATGGCGATACCGACGGCAACACTTTATGTAAAAGGCGAAGGTGATCAGCAATTTACTTCTTTAGCAATGCGTGTTAATCCAAACAATGCTAATAATTACTCGGTTGAAATACCAGGAGCATTTATCAAATCGAACATTACCTATTATATGGAGGCAACAGACGGAGAGAATGTTAGTAAATCAGAAGATTATATCATTGAGGTTATTAAAGATGAAGTAGATCCTGAACAGGTACCTGGATTACTGGTTACTGAAGTAGTTCCTGATACGGATAACGTTGGTTCAGCAGATGGGTATGAGTTTATTGAAATCTATAACAATACCGATCAAGCCATTAACTTTAAAGACTACAAAATACAGTACCGTTACGGATCAGATCCAGAAAGTGATATTATTTGGCCATCTATTCCAGATGATGTGGTGATTCCTTCCAAAGAAACCCTAGTTTTTTGGATTATTAATGGACAAAATGATGCGCAAACCGTTGCTGATTTTAATGCAAATTTTGGCACAAGTCTTATTGAAAATCAAGATATCGTTAAAATTTATAGTGCTGGAATGGCTAATGGTAGCATGAGAGGCTTAATTGTTGCTACGAACACTGACCAAGAGCTATCTGTTGCTTATTACAACGATGTTGAAAATATCGACGATACACAACCGAACAAGGGAATCGTCTATAAGTATCCCACAGATGGAACGAATCAAATGGAAAAAGTTAGTGCGGGGATAACGAATGCAACACCAGGAAGTGTTGAATCATTTCAAGTTCCAAAACAACAAGTAAGTCTGCCAGTGGATGAAATGGAGCCAACGATTGAAAATTTAACAGATATCATTGAAATAAATCAAACAGAAGATATTAATCTTAAAGCGGATGTAAAAGACAACATCCAGGTGAAGACGGTTCAAGTCTATTATCGTGCCAATGACCAAGAACAATATCAACAGGCGTTATTGGAAGAAGATTATGATGATATGATGTACCACTACCGAATTTATTCACCAGAGATTATTGCGAAAGATTATGTTGACTATTATTTTGTTGCTTCCGATGGTACGAATGAGGTAACGAGTGATGTGTACCGAATTAATGTTACCAATGATTTAGATAACTCAAGCTTACGTGTAAATATCAAACAAGATGAAATTTTGAATGGTACGAGCGTAATTAAAGGTACATCCAACCAGGATAATCCTGGAAATATTAAACTATCTATTGATGATCAGGATGTAGAAGAAGACACATTCCAAGCAGTCGAACATCAAGCTTACCTTGCTTTTGAAGTAAGTGGTGTGAATACGTATTTCCAAAACGGTGTCACTATCGGAGATGAGATTGTTCACATTTTTGATGATTGGATTGCACAGTGGCAAACGATAACTGTGCCAATAAAACCTGATCAGCTTCAAGTAGGAAATAACACATTGACGATACGTGCAGGGAATAAAGCAACACCTTGGGAAGGAGATCCCGGAGAAAATAGGGATGATTACAACCTGAGGAATGTCCGCCTTGTCCTATCAGATGGAACAATTTTAACAGATGAAACGCATCAAAATCCTAGCGAAGTATTTGATATGGGGGACGACGGAACCGATAGAATCGCGGAAGATTTTATCTTTACCATTACGGACCAACTTGCACAGTCAAAAGCATATTTGTGGGATACAACCACTGCTACAGATGGCAAGCACCTGATTACTGTTACAGATAGTGATGAAGAAAAGTTGACCAATGTATTCGTTGATAATACAGCACCATCTATTTCAACAAATATAAAAGAAGAGAAGGAATATAAAGGCTCATTTTCAATAGAGGCAACGATTACAGATGCTATTGCCGGAGTTGAGTCGAGTACGATATTCCTAGATGAAGAAGAAATTACCGTTCCTTACCACACTTCTTCAGGAAAACTTACGGCTGGGAACCATAAAGTTACTATAAAAGCAGTAGATAAGGCTGGTAATGCTGTAACGGAGATTGTTCATTTTTCAGTAGTGAATGAAAACCCGGAGAAACCAGGAAATGCTTTACCAAATCAAGGAGAACCGATAGAGGACGATCCAGTGCTCAAAGTAAATGTGTTTGATCCTACTGGTGATGAATTGGATGTTGCTTTTTACCAAGGCTATCAGTATAAACCAAGCGATACAATAGATTCATATAGTGGTGCATCAGATGTTGAGCCTCCCAATACACCAACTAGTGATACGGAAGTATTGTTTGATGAAGAAGACATTTTATCAACTTCCAAGTTAGATGGAGACTATATGGTGACAGATTCAACTACACAATTTCCGTATCACCGCTTTGATGTAACAGTAGATCCTACAGTTGATGAAAATGATATCGTGGAATTTGTCTGGAACGGTAATTCTCTTCCAGGAAGGAAAGTGACGATGTATGCATGGAATCAGCGTACGAGTGAATGGGTAATTGTTGATTATAAGATTGCTGGAGATGAGGATTTTGAATTAAAGGGAACCGTTTCTGTCAATGATTTTGTAAAGGATAATAAGATTAATGTTATTGTTCAAGATGAAATCCCTAATAGCCCGGAAGAATATGATTATACGTTTGTGTGGATGTCCGATACACAATACTACTCTGAAAGCTATCCATATATTTATGATAGACAAACACAGTGGATTGTAGAAAAACAAGAAGAGATGAAGATTAAATATGTCATGCATACCGGAGATCTTGTTGATGAGTCAGACAAGGAATACCAATGGAAGCATGCAGATGATTTCATGAAAACCCTAGATGATGCCAATGTTCCATATGGTGTTTTGGCTGGAAACCATGACGTGTCTCAGAAAACCAATGACTATACAGCATACTATGAATACTTTGGTGCCGATCGATTTGAAGAAAAACCTTACTATGGTGGTTCCTATTTAAATAATCGTGGACATTACGACCTCATTTCAGTAAATGGAAATGATTATATTATGGTCTATTTAGGATGGGGAGTAGAGGATGAAGGAATTGCGTGGATGAATGAAGTGCTTGCTGCGCATCCAGATCGAATGGCTATCCTGAACTTTCATGAATATATGCAAGCAACTGGAACACGTCATCCACTTGGTGAAAAACTATATGATGAAGTGGTAGAGCCAAATGAAAATGTTATTGCAGTGCTTTCTGGCCACTATCATGAAAGTCAATTGCTGGTAGATGAAATAGATGATGATGGTGACGGAACAATAGACCGATCTGTCTATCAAATGTTAGCTGACTACCAAGCTGGTCCAGAGGGTGGACAGGGGTATATGCGCCTGCTTCACTTTGACACGGATAATGATCGAATTATCGTAAATACGTATTCACCTTATATGGATGATTACAATTACTATGATACAGATGCATACCCGGGGAAAGATGAGTTCGTATTAAATTTAGATTTAGCAGCTAAAGAAAAGCGAGTTGCAACAGATTACTTTGCAGTAAATATTTATACGGATACGCAAATTGGATCAGTTGAAAATGTCCCAAGTGGTGAAACGGCTGAGATTATTTGGACAGGGCTTGAAGAAGGTAAAACCTATTCTTGGTATACTGTAATCTCAGATCAATATTCAGGGGAAACAACTTCGGATATTTGGACGTTTGTAAAAGGAAAAGATAAGAAGGTTGACGAGACCCCTCCACCAGTGGATGAAGAAGAGGAGCAACCGGAAACCCCAGGTAACCCAACGCAGCCTAGTGACGGTGGAGAAAATCAATCACCTAATGATCAACCAGATAATGGTGATAATCAATCTGAAGAACTGGAAGAGATTCAAGAAACAACGAATTCATCTAATGACGAAACAGTTGGTGAGGTTGTGAAAATTAATGATGGTGGAGACACGCTTGCTGAAACAGCAACAAATATGTATAACCTGATTATAAGCGGAATCATTATTTTGATTATGGGCTTAGCAATGATTGTTTATAACAGACGAAAGCGAATTTTTTCTAAAAGATAAAGTAAAAAACAGTCTCTTTTAGGAGATGAACATGCTATATTTAAAGCAAGAGGTCATCAGAGCCTCTTGCTTTGTACTAGCATAGGAAATTATAGACTGACTATTGCATGTGCCACGTCCAGCTACAGCGCCTACCCGAGTCAAACATCTTTGTGGTAAAGAGCACCACATAGATGTTCGTCTTAATTGCCCTAGGGTGAGCACAAAGGAATGCTACAAAGAAAGACATCGCAGAAACAAGGTTTTTTTCTTGTTTCGAAGGCGCCCTGAGCTTTTGTTCTTATTAAGGCTTTTTTTTAAGTTTTGTCAAGCATATTTTTAATAAATAACTTTATTTTCAAAATATTTTAAATTATCCATTGACAATAGATAATGATACATGTAGAGTAATAAATAATAAAACGACAATAAAATACAAAACTTTCTTATCTAGAGAGGTGGAGGGACTGGCCCTTTGATGCCTCAGCAACAGACTATTAAGTACTGTGCTAATTCCAGTAGCGTAAGCTAGAAGATGAGAAGAGATAATAGCATTAATGCCAAAACCTCTTCTTGTTTAAAAGAAGGGGTTTTATTTGTTGGTTATGAAAAATCTTAGGTCACACTTTGCTTAGAGGGGGATTGTTTTTCTTCATTTTTAAATGATAGTTAAGCGCTAGGTTGAAGGATTTTTGGAAAAAATAAACTAAATTATTAAAGGAAAGAAGGAATTAGTAATGACAATTGAAGCAAAAGCAGCACCATTTAGAGCAGATCATGTAGGAAGTTTGTTAAGACCGGATAGTCTTCATAAAGCGAGAAAAGATTTTAAAGAAGGCACGATTTCAGCTGCTGAATTACGGGAAGTAGAAACGAAAGAAATTAAACATATTGTTGATAAACAAATTGAAGTAGGATTACAATTAGTAACAGATGGTGAATTCAGACGTAGATTCTGGCACACAGATTTTCTAGAGCACTTAAATGGAATAGAAGGATATGTACCTGAAGTAGGTTATATCTTTAGTGGCGATGAAGAAACAGAAAGATATAATGTCCATAATACGGGTAAAGTATCTTT
This sequence comes from Aquibacillus rhizosphaerae, assembly GCF_030282825.1. GTDB lineage: Bacteria > Bacillota > Bacilli > Bacillales > Amphibacillaceae > Aquibacillus_C > Aquibacillus_C rhizosphaerae. The sequence continues at coordinate 26,175 of NZ_JASTZU010000062.1, read as the reverse complement.
TAATCCAGATCATCCATTCATTAAAGATTTTATTGAATTCAATGAAATTGTCGATGGACGAGCAGTAGCTAAACTAACGATTCCTAGTCCAAACCAATTGTTTAATGTTGGGATTCGTGATGAAACTATTTATCCAGATATAGAAGATTATGCGAAGGATGTTATTCAGGCTTATCGTGATGCATTAAAAGCATTTTATGATGTGGGTGTAAGGTATTTGCAATTTGATGACGTTTATATAGCTGGCCTTTCTGCACCTGACATTCCATTTAATGATGGTAAATACTCTAGAGAAGATTTAATCGATTTAGCACTACGAGTTGTTAATGGTGTGCTTGAAGGTAAGCCGGAAGATTTAGTCATAACTACACATTTGTGTCGTGGGAATTATCGATCCAACTGGGCGTTTGAAGGAAGTTATGACATTATTGCTCCAACGCTTTTAGCAAAAGAGGAAGTTGATGGATTTTTCCTGGAATATGACGATGAACGTTCAGGTACCTTTAAACCGTTAGAATATATACCTCAGGGTGGTGCCCGAGTAATTTTAGGCGTAGTTACATCAAAAACTGGAGAATTAGAAGACAGACAGGAAATAATAGCTCGTGTTAAAGAAGCTTCAAAATATGTACCACTTGACCAATTGTGCCTTAGCCCACAATGTGGCTTTGCATCGACACACCATGGTAATAAGTTAACCGAAGAACAACAATGGGAAAAGCTAAGATTTATTGTTGATATAGCTAACGAAATCTGGTAAAAAAAACAAAACGAACGTTGTACAGTATGTACCAAAAATTTGCGTTAGTACATGAAGAGAGCAGACTAGTATATAAATAACTAGTCTGCTTTTTTATTATCTGCTAAAATTAATGAGATGTTAGAGCTATCATTTTTAATAGGATTTTATATCCGCTTGGAAAAAATCAGTTTGAGGTGGGCAATAGTGAAGCGATTTTTAGCAAATACAACAGTAAAGTCAAATCAAAAAAATACATCTATAATCGCTGACTTAAAAGCGCTTTTTAAAGCAGTTGTATTAATCTCTAATGTTCTTCCAGTCTTTGCTGGATTTTGGTTAGCTCTTTATTTTACTAATACTTCTTTTATGGATTATTGGCAGGTATTTCTGTTAACCATCATTGGAAGTACGTGCATTATGGCTGGAGCTCTTCTTTTAAATAATTGGTACGATGTTGATATAGATTCAGTGATGAAACGAACACAAAATCGCCCAACAGTAACAGGCACTATTTCTCTTCAACTGGTTTTTTTAATGGGAGTTTCTTTTAGTGTTGTTGGGTTTATCCTACTACTGTTTGTTTCTTTGGAAGCTGGATTATATGCTTTAATTGGTTGGGTTACCTATGTTTTTTTGTATACGATGTGGTCAAAACGAAGATATGCTTCTAATACATTAATTGGAAGTTTATCTGGTGCTGTTACGCCATTAATTGGCTGGGCGGCAATTGCGCCCGTTACTCATATTGTTCCGATTACACTTTTTCTTTTATTATTTATATGGCAAATGCCTCATACATTTGCGATAGCAATGAAAAAGCATGACGAATATAAAGCGGCTAAGGTTGCTATGCTCCCGGTAGTACAAGGTTTCCAGGTAACGAAGCGTCACATGTTACTATACATTTTATGCCTATTTCCACTACCTTTCTTTCTAGGTTCATTAGGTGTACCTTTCCTGATTGTAGCTACATTGTTAAATATCGGCTGGTTAATGGTTGCAATAAGGGGATTTTTTACAAAAGATGATTTAAAATGGGCAAATAGGATGTTCATTTTTTCCTTAAATTATTTAATGATTATGTTAGTGATGATGATTATCGTCGCAACATTTTAGTATTGTTCTTTGCTCAGTATTGACTGTGGAAAAAGACGTAACTTTAGATGATGATTGGTGGGTTTACTAGCTTCAGAAAATACGGGGGCAGTGAGCCTCCTTTATCGACTTCAATATAAAAATAGTAAGAAGACTTTCAAAAAGGACCTTTTATTAAAAGAATGCTGTTTTCTAAAAGTTTGTTGTTTATGACGGATAATATATAAAGTCCGCATTAACTTTATAGTTACTTCCTTTCGTTCTATTTATGATGAATGCTCAGACCAACGCTACGGAAAATACTCCCTTTCCGAGGGGAACGCTTCAGTCTCCTCGCTCGCAAAGACCGCTCACTGTGGGGACTTCAGACTGTTCCTTTCCCATAGGACATTGAAATGACATCCATGAATTTACCCCACACGAAGAAAATGGCTCTTTATTTTCGAGGAGTCTCGTATTTTCCCTGCGCTTAGTATCGTTTTCTTTCCAAGTGAGAGGTAGTTGGGCCTTGGTTAAATGCAACTGTAACGGAACATATTAAAAAACTTTACAATCATAAGAAAGATTATTCAATAGATGCTGTTTTTCAGCGTATCAAGTTAAATTGGCGACACTCCTCGAAAATACAAATCGATTTTCTTCGTGCGATGTATTACTGCCGAAGCATTCCTTGTCCTGCGGGAACAGCGAATGTTTTAGGGTGGGGCGAGTAATCGCAGTCCCACGAGCTGAAGATCCACTCAGAAGCGGTTTTATTCTGAGTTAGCTGAAGCCGTGCCTGCGGAATGGGAGCCAATTTTGCTTGAGGAGCGAGGCCAGTGCTCTATTGCTCACTTTCTATCAAGTGCGTCAGTTGCAAAGCAATAATGTTTACGAAAACACATAAAAGAAAAACACCCTTAAGGGTGCTATTTAACTAATACTTTTCACTATATATGTAGATTTCACGTTCTTTTTTTACGATTGTTAAGAAACAAATGACGGAGACACCAACAATACTTCCAAGGAAAGCACCCAACAATATTCCTTTCATAATTCGTCCCCCTGTTTAGTTGATTAATATAATATTAGTATATTCTATTATAATTAATGGTTATATATTACTGTAGTTTTAATGATTAACAGAGTAATTGAGGCACATCAAATGGAAACAAGTAATCTTGCAAAGTCTTTTCTAATTCACCTTCTATTCACAAAAAAATGACAATTATCCGAACTTTTTAGTGATGGTGTATGTTTAGTACTGAACAAGTAGTATACTTAACAAACAATAAGTATTTAGGAGGTTATTTTATGGATGATTTAAATTTCGAGAAAGAAAATAGTGCGTTATTAATTATAAACATGCAAAATGCATTTGTTCATCCTGAAGGATCCTTATCAAAATTGGGTCTTGATACTTCTAGAACTTCATTTGCAGTCGACTCAATTAGACAGCTTAAAGAGGCCTTTCAAGTACAAAGGTGTCCAATTATTTACATTCAACATAAAGATAAAGAGGACCCAGACTTAATCGCAAAGGTATTTTCTCCAAACATGGAGCTCAAACAATATGTGGAAAATAGCTGGGATTCTGAAATAATTGATGAATTGAAACCAGAAGATGGAGATTATATTATAGAAAAATCACGTTTTAGTGCTTTTTATCATACACAACTAGATGAATTACTACGCGAGTTAGGTGTAGAGACACTTGTAGTTACTGGTGTTGCTACAAATCTATGTGTAGAATCAACTATTAGAGATGCCTTTTATAGAGAATATCAAGTATTTGTTCCGAAAGAAGCTACTGCGTCTTATACTTTCGAGCAAGAACAAGGAGCACTTGCTAATTTTGAACTTGCATTTGGTAGTGTTATATCAGTGAAACAGATGTTACATGAAATGTTAGTATTGGTTATTTAGTGTCGGATCACTTGTGAAAAAAATCACGAATGTTTTTTTAAAATCAAACTCGTGATTAGTGAATCGTAGCAAATGTTTACTGCTGTTTACTTCTTTAAAGGTAGTAGTGCTGACGTGAGGTATAGTAAGTAAGAAAGTACAACAATAAAATTCGGTAATTATTGTTAAAAACCTCATGGACTTGATATATATCCATGGGGTTTTTGTTGATATTGTATTTAAATGTATTTGTAAAAAGTATCTTTATAGCTAGGTGAGAATATAATATTTAGTGAATTGTTGTACATTATATTTTATCGAGTGCACCAATTGGTTTCATGAATGTGATAAATCGTGTATGCTATAAATAAAGGAGGAGAGAGAAATCAGTAATAAAGACGAAAGACTCTATGCACTTTTAATTTATCTATTAAGTTTTCCATTTCCGATTATTGGGCCACTAATTATTTGGCTTTTGAAAAGAGAAGAATCAGATTTCATTGATTATCATGGAAAAGAATATTGTAATTTTTTAATTTCTTATACAATCTATTTAACAGTCAGTGGTATTTTGGTTATTGTACTTATAGGCATTATCCTTTTACCTCTTGTAGGCCTTCTCTTGACAATTTTTACGATTGTTGCCGCAGTAAAATCTTATGGTGGAGAGAAGTACAGAATTCCTTTGATTTTTCATTTCATTAAGTAGTAGCTGAAAGTTTACAACTTTGTAAAAAGGAGAAAGATTGAGCCACTTATAGTGACTCAATCTTTTTTTTGTTTTAGCATAGGAAATTATAGATTTAGTGTCCTGTGGATAACTGACTACCAGCATGTGCCACGTCCAGCTACAGCGCCTACCCGAGACAAACATCTTTGTGGTAAAGAGCACCACATAGATGTTTGTCTAAATTGCCCTAGGGTGAGCACAAAGGAATGCTACAAAGAAAGACATCGCAGAAACAAGGTTTATTTCTTGTTTCGAAGGCGCCCTTAGCTTTTGTTCTTATACTATCCATTCGTTCACTAGGTTTTGATGAATATGTACCTTTGTTATTTTTGCATAAGTATTGAGTGGAATGTTTGTGAACACTTAAATTCTTTATTGCGAACACGATAGAAAAATAGTATGATAATAATTATAGTGTAAATCTTTGTTGAAAAAGGTCTATTTTTTTGTTCTATTGGTTCTTTATAAAGAACGTAGTGTTAGTCTGTAACAAATTAGTTTTACAAAATGACATTAAGTAATTATTAAATATAAGGGGGAAGGTTTATTATGAGTTCAAGAATAACAGTTGATACAGTAGTCGTAAAGAACAGTGAGTTGAAAGTCCATTTTCATTGTCAAGGTGATGTAGCCAATTATATTAAAGGTGAACTATTTACAGCTGAATATAACTTAAATATCGAAAGTGTACCGGAAAGTCTTCTGCTAATTCCTTTTTTAGCTAATATCTGGCCAATTGCTTTAGTTACAGACTGCGAAGTCAATTGTAACCAAGTAGATTTGCAGTTTTTTAAGTGCCTAGAAGTAGTAAGGAAGTCTTTTGAAGATATGTATCCAGATCTTACTTGGACAGGAATTTTAAACCCTGATTTAATCGTAAATAATGAAAAACATTATTCAGAAGAGTCTTCAAAGTCGGCACTCTTTTTTAATGGTGGGATCGCTTCGCTTGCATCTTATATTCAACGAAGACATGAGAAACCTTTACTTATTACAATTTTAGAAACTGGAGAGGAAGAGAATTCCCCTGGTTGGATGAATGGTATCAATCAATTAAACGATTTTGCATTAGAGCGGGATACGGAAATTAACTTAATAAAATCTAATTTTCGAACGACTTTAAATGAAAACAAACTTAATTCCACATACAAAGCATCAGTAGGTGGAGAGTGGTGGTCCCATGTACATCATGGTTTAGCTATAATTGGACTAGCAGCACCAATTACATATCACCATTCGATTTCAAAATTATACTATTCTGCAACGCAAAACCCTTCCTTCATTTATCCCTATGGGTCACATCCAGAGATAGATAGTCATATAAAATGGGGGAGTTCATCATTTAATACAGTACATCAAGGGTATGTCTTAACAAGACATGAAAAAATAACATTAATTAGTTATTATATAAAAAAGTATGATTCCAAACTAAAGGTAAGTGTTTGTTGTAAGAATGATGATGGCCTAAATTGTTCTACTTGTGAAGCGTGTACAACAACAATACTATCTATGTTAATAGAGGGTTTGACGCCGTCTAATCATGGTTTTAAAGAAGTTGATGCCGAAGCGCTAACTAATATAAAAAATGAAATTGAGAAAAAAGAGTCTATGACTCCACAAGCTATCTATCAATATAGTGATATTAAAAATTATATGACGTACAAAAAAAGTGAATTACCTGAGTTCTCTTTAGAATTTTTTAGTTGGTTTGAAAAAGTCAATTTTAAACAGTTTAATAGAAAACATAAATACAGCCAGGTTTGGAAACAGTCCAAACATAAGATAATGAATCAATTTCAAAACAGCTAACAAAAGACAATAGTACCTCACCAGATGGGGTGCTATTGTCTTTTTTCTTAAAGTCTAAAAAAATGCGGTAGATAATGTAACAAAGAAGACGATGTTGTCCAATAACTATGATACATTAATGGCAGAATATTCGATTAAATAAAACCCAGTTAAGAAAACTGTACATATGGAACAATTGGATAGGGGGTTAGGCTATCATTACAAAAAAGCTGTCGCCAACATTGGGTGAAGTAAAGCAAGTGATTATGAAAGAATATAACCAAGTGAACAAGTCGATTTTTAAGGTGGGTGTCATAGAACAGCAAGTGACAATATTCGAAAATAAAATCTTGATTCTCTCAAAGCACAAAAGAATTCCTGTATTAGAAATAATAGACGAGTCGAACGATTTCTTTAACTTTAGCGGTAATGAGCTATTTAATTGTATTAAAGTGCAAAAAAGAAGTTGAAATTGAATAATCTATCCCAATCACTCATAAGGGCTACTTAGAACAAAAAAAGTTATCATCACGGTGATAACTTTTTTTGTAGCACCAGGAAATTATAGATTTAGTGTCCTGTGGATAACTGACTAATGCATGTGCCACGTCCAGCTACAGCGCCTACCCGAGTTAAACATCTTTGTGGTAAAGAGGACCACATAGATGTTCGTCTTAATTGCCCTAGGGTGAGCAAGGGCTTGCGCTTTTGTTCTTTGCTACTTTCTGGTTTTAATACTTATTTCGAATCTATATGCTTTACTATTAATTGTTAATAGAAGCACTCTTTACGATGTTTTTCATCATCGATGTATTTGGATAATTCACGGTATCATATAAGTCGATTGTTTTTTGGTAATCATAGCTGACGCGTTCGATAGACGTACTAAGAATGCCGTCTTTAACATTTACAATTGCATAAGAAGCTTTTGTTACACCATCAAAAGGAAGCCCAATACTACCCAAGTTAATTATCGTTTTACCTTGGACATACCGGATGTATGCTTTATGAATGTGCCCATAAAGATACACATCCGCATCTTTTGCAGATATTAATTTAGATTCTAATTCACTATCAGCAGCATCTGGAAGAACCACATCAAATAAAGAGGTTGGTGTGGCATGAAAAGCATGGAATTTAATTCCCTCATCTTCCAATGTGATTTCTGTCGGAAGTTGTGCTAAGTAATCCATATCAGCCTGATCTATCTGTGATACGGACCAATCTCTTTCTTCATTCATTAAATCGAGGACTTTGTCAGGTACTTCACCTTGATTAACACCTCTTACAATCCACTCGTCTGCATTTCCTTTAATTACAGTTGTATTCAGGCCTTTTACTAACTCTATGGAACGTTTTGGTTCCGGACCTCGATACGCCAAGTCTCCTAGTACAACAATTTTATCTACATGTTTATTTTCTATGTCTTTCAGTACTGCTTCCAGTGCGATGGCGTTTCCATGAATATCAGAAATAAAAGCAATTTTCATGCTATCTCTCCTTGTTAAGTTGTTTCCTTTATCATATCATTTTTAAATCTACGCGTTAAATGAATAGTAGATAGTTGAGTAGGAATGCTATAAACTTTCGAAAATATGAAATGGTTTCTCGTGCTGTGTTGATTCAAATTCATTACAAAAAACCACTCTTAAAAAGAGTGGTTTTGCGTTTTATCTAATTTTTTGCCTTCCACGAATCAATAATATGATATAAAGTACCATCGATAAAAATACAGATGCAGCCGAGGTTAGATAGATATAACTATACCCAAACACGAAAGCAATTTGTCCGAATGTCAACGCTCCAACACCAACACCTAGATCGAAAAAAGAGAAGAAGGTGGCATTTGCCATACCTTTACGATGTGCTGGCGCTTTATCAACAGACCAGGCTTGTAGTGCGGGCTGAACACTTCCGAATCCTAATCCATATAAGGCTGCAGCGACAAACAAAATGATAGAGTTTGGCAACCATACTAACAAAAGCATCGCACTCAAAATCAAAAGTGTTCCAGGTAAAAAAACAAAAATATGACCTCTTAAATCATATAATCTCCCAGCAAATGTTCTAGAAGCCATTAAGAATAATGCAAAGATAAGAAAATATATTTCAATGCCATCTATTCCTTCTCTTGCCGTGTACAAGGGGAGGAATGATGCAATCCCACCAAAAGTTACTGTTATAAAAAATAATAGTAACGATGGTTGGATAGCGCTCTTCTCAAAGATATCAAACTTCACTGTCGTTGTTGGATGCGTTACTTTTTCTATTTTTTTGTACTTTATTTGTGAGGAAAGAAATAAAGCTACTAAGCCTAAAGCAGAACAAATTAAAAATAATTGGGTGAATGTTATGTGGCCCACTAGTGTTAATCCTAAAGCAGGTCCAAATGCAAGCGCAATGTTGCCTGATAACCCAAAATATCCCATTCCCTCACCACGGCGTTTAGGTGGAATTAAGTCTGTGGCGATTGTACCGGTTGCTGTTGTGGAAAAACCCCAACCAATTCCTTGTACCATTCGCATCAATAATAAGAAAGCAATACTTGCTATAAATGCAAAAGAACCAACAGATAATACAAAAATACTTAACCCTATCATATACACAAACTGTCTTCCTTTTGATTCTAATGCATGTCCAGCGTATGGACGAAATAGTAATGCAGAGAATGTGAAAATTCCTGTTATGATACCAATCATCTGATCACTACCACCAAGCTCTTGTACAAATAACGGTATGGTAGGCAATGTCATTTGAAAACCTAGAAAAATAAAAAAGTTTGCCGCACAAATTAGGGCAAAGTCTTTTGTCCATATCTTTTCTTTCTTAAAATGACTTGACTCTAATGTTTGATCACTCATGTGGCTCTCCCTTTCCTTCGACTATCGAAATATATTATACAGAAGATACTAGTGTCTGTCACGATGAATTCGAATTAGCAACATACGTATTTCTGTAATATTTCACTAACGAACGAAAAAATCTGAGATGTCTAGCTCCTGCGTCATAACTGCCCAAGAGTTTGTAACGACCCTCTGCTTTTCTTTATAGTCAGTCAAAACAAAAAAAAGGCCTAAGTAAAAGACCTTTTCATGCAAGATTCTATGAGATTATTTATATGTTTTCTGCATACTTTTCATTCGGGATTTTGTTTAGTATTACGTATAAACTTACGTCTTCATTACTGTTATTAGCGAAAGAAAGCAGCTCATCACCTGTTACAAGTAATACATCATCTTTCGATACATATGTTTCTTTATCGTTGATTGTAAAGACTCCCTTACCTTGTAATACATGGAGATAGACATTCGTACCAGGATGCTTGTGAGCAGGTAACTCCTGTCCAGATTTAAAATTAAGAACAAAAGAAGTACTGCCTCCCTCTTTAAAAACAATTCGTTTTGTGAACTTTTCTTGATTGAACTCTTTATATTCATTGATATTTGCTACATTCATAGGTCATTTCTCCTTTATGTTAACTAGTAGAAGATAACTTAGATTTGTTATTAACTTCTTAAAGTAATTGTAAATGATATTGATTATCAATGAAGTGATTTGAATCACAAGTAACAAGTGATATGATATCTCCGAATTACTAGTATAAGGTAATCAATCCAATATATGTTACATTGAATTCGAGATATGTTATACTGAATTCGAGACATTTTTAAAAATTGAATTGGGGAGTTTTTAAAATGAAGAGTACTGGATTGGTTCGAAAGGTTGATACGTTAGGGAGAATCGTTCTACCAAAAGAATTACGGGATGTATTCAAAATTAGAGAAAAAGATCCGTTAGAAATATTTACGGAAGAAGATAAGATTATTCTGAAAAAATTTGAAACAAATATGGCTTGTCACATTACAGGTGAAGTGAATGCAGAAAATAAAACATTTTGTGATGGAAAGATTGTATTAAGTCCAAAAGGAATTGACATTCTTTTCAATGAGTTAAAAGATTAAATATCGTTGTGAATTAAAAAGATCCTGTAACAAGTAATTGTTACAGGATCTTTTTAATAAAATAAGGAAACATTGTTGTTAAGTGCAAGGGGACTTACTCTTCTCTATGTCTTAAGTCTATATTACTTAATCAATTTCATCATACCAATTTTATCGTCACCTACAACGATATATAGTTGGATAAAAACATTTCCAAACTTTATATTGCCCTTAGATGACTGAATAAGGTAATTATGAAATTGACTCACTTAATCAAATAAGACACTAACAGAACGTTGCTCATATACGCGTATAATCGCGTCGGCAATTAGAGGAGCAATGGTTAACTGAGTGATTTTATCTAATTGTTTCTCAGGAGGAAGTGCAATGCTGTTTGTAACAACGAGTTCAATCAAGGGAGACTGTTCGATTTTTTCGATAGCTTGTCCTGATAAAACTGGATGCGTACTACATGCATAAACTTCTTTTGCTCCTTGTTCAATTAAAGCGTTCGTAGCACTCGTAATTCTCGTAGCGGTGTCAATAATATCATCAATGATAATAGCAGTTTTATTTTCAATATCGCCTACAATATTCATTTCACCTGCATGACTTTCCCTTGGCCCACGTTTATCAACGATTGCAATAGGTGCTTTTAACTGGTCTGCAAGTTGCCTTGCACGTGTGACACTTCCATGGTCAGGAGAAACGACGACAATATCTTGTAGATTTTTCCCAATAAAATGTTTCGACAAAATTGGTATACCGACAAGTTGATCAACGGGTATATTAAAAAATCCTTGTGTTTGAGGAGCATGTAAATCAAGTGTGATTACTCTTGAAGCGCCAGCTTTTTGAATTAAATCTGCAATTAATTTAGCTGTTATCGGTTCACGAGCTCGTGCTTTGCGGTCTTGTCTTGCATATCCATAGTATGGGATAATCACGTTAATGGTATTAACTGACGCACGTTTTAATGCATCAAGCATGATGAGTAGTTCCATAATGTTTTGATTGATTGGATAACTTGTCGATTGAACGACAAATACGTCACAACCTCTAACACTTTCTTCAATATTAATTTGTATTTCTCCATCACTAAAAGTTCGTACGGAACTCTTACTTAGATCTACCCCGATTTGCGTTGCAATTTCTTCAGCGAGTTCAGGGTTGGAATTTAATGATAAAACTTTTAACTTGGAACCTCGATAGACAGTTGACACGATTGACCCCTCCTAATAATGGCGCGGAACCTCTTTATGTAATTTAATCCGACAAATTATTCATATACTAGCAAGTTTAAATGAAAATGACTTTTATTGCTAGCATGCAATCTTAGTTAAATTCATGTATTACAAAAAACAGCATATCTTCCAAGCTGCTTCTAGAGAAGAATAGTAAGGAATTTGTAATGTAAGGCTAGAAATTTATAATTTAATGCGTGCAACAATCGAATTATGTCGACTTTTAATCGCTTCTGTGGTAAAGACTATACAAACAATATTTGATATAATTAATACTTACAATTAAATCTAATTTTAACATGAATGATATATACGATAAATTAAGGGGGAAGTTTATGACGATTTTAGTCACTGGTGGTGCAGGTTATATTGGTAGTCATACCGTTTTGTATTTAAAGGAGCAAGGGGAAGATGTCGTAATAGTGGATAGCTTGCGTAAGGGCCATAAGGCTGCGATGCAGGGAACTACATTTTATGAAGGCAGCTTAGAAGATAATGCAATACTAGATGAAGTTTTTGCTAATCATGCAATTGATGCTGTTATTCATTTTGCTGCAGACTCCTTAGTAGGCGAAAGTGTTGAAAATCCGTTAAAATACTATGAAAACAATGTAATAGGCACCCACCACCTTATCAAGAAAATGGTAGAAAATAATGTAAAGCACATTGTTTTTTCTTCTACTGCTGCTACATATGGTGAACCAGATTCTATCCCAATCCAAGAGAGTGATGCTACGATTCCAACTAATCCTTATGGTGAAACAAAATTAGCAATTGAAAAGATGCTTAAATGGAGTGATCAAGCTTATGGGCTTAAGTCCGTTTGCTTACGCTATTTTAATGCAGCAGGTGCAGATCCGTTAGGGCGAATTGGAGAAGACCATGACCCTGAAACGCACTTAATTCCAATCGTCCTTCAGGTTGCTTTAGGACAACGAGATCATGTTAAGATGTATGGGGATGATTACCCAACTGAGGATGGTACTTGTATTCGTGACTATATTCATGTATTTGATTTAGCACAAGCACATTACCAAGCGGTTAAGAAATTGAAGGAAACAAAAGAAAGTTCCATATACAACTTAGGGAATGGACAAGGTTTTTCGGTTAAACAAGTAATTGATACGTGTCGGAAGGTTACTGAGCACACGATTCCTGCTGAGGTAGCACCGCGTCGTTTAGGAGATCCGGCTATATTAATTGCTTCATCAGAAAAAGCAAAAGAAGAACTTGGCTGGGTTCCACAATATGCAGATTTAGAAGCGATGGTGTCTCACGCGTGGGATTGGCATAGAAATCATCCAAATGGATTTGAAGATTAAATTCGTACATAAAAGGGAGAATAAAAATGAGCTGGCAAACACAATACGAAAAGTGGCGTAATTTTGAACAGTTAGACAAAGAATTAAGAGATCAGTTAGTCGCAATAGAAAATGATGAAAAAAAACTTGAAGATAGTTTTTATAAAGAACTCGAATTTGGTACAGGTGGTATGCGTGGTGAACTAGGACCTGGATCTAACCGTATGAATATTTATACGATTAGAAAAGCAACGGAAGGATTAGCACGTTACATTGAAGAGAATGGTGATGTTGCCAAAGGGAGAGGTGTGGTCATCGCTTATGATTCACGATTTAAATCTCCAGAGTTTGCCATTGAAGCTGCAAAAACATTAGGTGAACATGGTATTCAAGCTTATGTATTCGATTCGCTTAGACCAACACCTGAACTATCTTTTGCTGTCAGATATTTAAATGCATATAGTGGAATTGTCATTACAGCTAGTCATAATCCGCCAGAATATAATGGGTATAAAGTGTATGGGCCAGATGGTGGTCAGCTACCACCTGCGGATGCAGATGAACTAATTGAAAAAGTGAATGAAGTAGAAAATGAACTAGTCATTCAAGTAGCAGATGAAGCTGGATTAATTAGTTCAGGTCTATTACAGATGATTAGTGATAAAGTGGATAAAGCTTACTTAGATCAGTTGAAGACTATCGTTGTCAATCCAGACATAATTAAACAAGTAGCAGATGACTTTAAGGTAGTCTTTACACCACTACATGGTACGGGAAATATTCCTGTTCGTGACGGTTTAAGTGCAATTGGTTTTAAACATATTGAAGTAGTGAAAGAACAGGAGCTTCCTGATCCTAATTTTTCTACTGTAAAGTCACCTAATCCAGAGGAACATGCTGCTTTTAAGCTTGCCATAGAATATGGAGAAAAACAAAATGCCGATATTCTGTTAGGCACTGACCCTGATGCAGACCGTGTAGGTGTCGCAGTGAAAAATGACCAAGGCAGTTATCAAGTTTTAACAGGCAACCAAGTCGGCGCTCTATTATTACATTATTTAATTACCGAAAAGAAGCGAAAAGGTGAACTACCTGCTAATGCAACGGTATTGAAAACAATTGTAACTTCAGAAATAGGACGTGACATTGCATCAGCCCATGGACTTGAGACAATTGATACGCTAACAGGATTTAAATTCATTGGTGAAAAAATTAAAGAGTTTGAGGAGTCTAAGGAGAAGAGTTTCCTATTTGGTTATGAAGAGAGTTATGGCTATCTCATAAGTGATTTCGTTCGAGACAAGGATGCTGTTCAAGCTTGTTTAATGATTGCTGAAGTTGCCGCTTTCTACAAAGCAAAGGGAATGACACTGTATGAAGGGTTACTAGCCATTTTTGACGAGTATGGGTATTACCTCGAATCTTTGGAGTCACTAACATTGAAAGGAAAAGATGGAACGAAACAAATTGAATCTATCTTAGCCAATTTTAGAAGCAACCCTCCATTTGAAGTTGCAGGTGTGAAAATAGCAGAAATTGAGGATTATAAAGCAAGCACAAGAAATCTTGTGTCAAAGAGTGAAGTCGATCCAATCCATCTTCCTAAATCAAACGTGTTAAAGTACAAATTAGATGATGGATCTTGGTTCTGTTTACGTCCATCTGGTACAGAACCAAAAATTAAGTTTTATTTTGGTGTGAACGGTAAAACGTTGAAAGCGAGTCAAGAACAATTAAGTACATTGCAAAAAGGTGTTATGGAGCGCGTAAATGAGATAGTAAACTAAATTATTTGTAAAGCCTCAGTGATGGATTAACTGAGGCTTTATCATACATGCAATTATATGTCATGAAATTTCAGGGCTCTTCGTTTAATAAACAGATATTTCGTTGACTTAAAATAGTAGACAAACTAACATACTCCTTGAGAAGGAAATCTATCCATGTTCAACCCCTTATAATATGAGTCAGCCTCACCTCACCAAGAAAACCTTTAAATCCAGTCACATAACTTCTGTAAAGTCATTTCTTATCACTTAAAAATGTAAGCGCTTTATAATATGTGAATTCATATGCAAACAATTTCCCAATATTGTTTTGTATAAATAACCCATTTTCAGATTGGAGGTAAGAACGGGTCTGTATCAAAGTACATGTGGGGAAGTTTTAAGGAATAGGAGGAGGAGGAATAAGATGTCTAAAAGAAAAGCTATATTTATGACAGTACTAATGGTATTTTCTTTATTTCAAACGACGGGATTAACTGGTGGAAGCGTTAAAGCAGCTGAAGATGATATTGTTGGAGGCTTACAAGTAATGAATGTTACCGATTCAACTGTTTCGTTAAGTTGGTCTAATTATGATGGTGCTCAATCATACAAAGTATATTGGGCTGATAAAAATCTTGAAACGACAAAATATAAGCAAGTAGCAGAGGTCAATGAAACTACGTTTACGTTTGATAAATCGACACATGTTTCGCATTACTTTAAAGTATCGGCTATCGTTGATGGGTCCGAAGAGGCTACATCTGAAGTTGTTGAATCTGATACAAAAAAACAATTTGATGTCCAACTTGAAGAATTAGATAGAGGACTAGTAGCTACTTCTTCATCTGCAGGTATTTTTCTAAGCTGGAGACTGTTGGCAGAGGAAGTGACTGCGTATTCAGATTATGGACTAAGAGGAACTGATTTTAACGTTTACCGAGATGGTAGCTTGATTGCTACGATTGAAAACAGCACAAACTATTTAGATAGTGAGGGTACTGATTCATCAGAGTACTATGTACGAGCTGTTAAGGATGATTCAGAAACGGGTGAACAAAGTGGAACAGTCCAGCCATGGAGTGATACGTATTACGACTTACCTTTGCAAAAGCCTGAAGATGAAGTAACTCCTGCTGGAGAATCCTACACATATCATGCGACCGATATGAGTGTAGGTGACGTAACTGGAGACGGACAATATGAGTATATTGTGAAATGGGAACCTACCAATTCAAAGGACGTCTCTCAAAAAGGATATACGGGTAACACGTATATTGATACGTACACCTTTGAGGGTGAACTTTTATACCGAATTGATTTAGGTGTTAATATTCGTTCAGGTGCACACTACACGCAATTTTTAGTATATGATTTTGATGGAAATGGAAAATCAGAATTAATGTTCAAAACAGCACCCGGTACAAAAATTATACATTTTAATAATAGTGGTCAAGTAGAATCGGAAGCGTACATTACGATGGCTCAGGAAGACCTTGATGCAGGTTATAGTAACACAGATGATTATCGAATGAGTGCAGATGATTATTATGCTTATATAGTAGATATGTTCAGGGACTGGCATGAACATGAAGAAGTTGTTGCAGGAAACTGGCCAGATACACTTGAAGAAAGTTTTGGAATGGAAAAACAATATGATTATCCGCTTTCTCAAGAAGACGCAGAAAGCTTAGCAGACTTCTTTTTTGATGAATATGCACCAAATAGAAGTGCTAGAAATGATTTAAGAACATTTGAAGGCTTTGTTTTAACTGGGCCAGAATATTTAACCGTGTTTAATGGAGAAACCGGCGAAGAAATGGATACAGTAGATTATAAACCTGGACGTCACGATGATGGTTTAATGTGGGGTGACTATGCTATGTCACGAATTGAACCGGGAAATAGGGTGGATCGTTTCTTAGGTGGAGTTGCTTATTTAGACGGAGAGAATCCATATGCAGTATTTGCTCGTGGCTATTATACAAGAACAACGCTTGCTTCATATGGCTTTAATGGACAAGACATAACAGAAAATTGGTTTGTGGATAGTGGTTGGACGCCAATGGATAATCCATTTAATGCGAGTCCACATGGTGTGCCAGGTACGAACCCAGAATTTTCAACGCTGACAACGCAAGGTAACCACCAATTTAGTACCGCTGACGTTGATGGTGACGGAAAGCAGGAAATCATTTATGGTGCTGCAACTATTGATGATGATGGTTCTTTACTATATAGCTCTAGAGACACATTACCTGAAGGAAGTAGTAATCCAGGTGTTGAGGCAGGACTTGGTCATGGAGATGCGCTTCATGTAGCAGACATTGATCCCGATCAACCTGGACTAGAAATCTATTCTGTATTCGAGGGTGGCTCATGGGCACCGTATGGCTATGCTTTACGTGCTGCTGAAACAGGTGAAGTTATTTTCGGAGATTATACAGGTGCGGATACTGGACGAGGTATGATTGGTGATGTCAACCGTGGTCAACGTGGCATAGAAAATTGGGCTGTTGATATGCGTACTGCCGATGGAACACTACTAGGAACGAGTAGGCCAGGTACCAATATGAATATCAAATGGTCACAAGACATGGCGACACAACTCGTTAATGGTTCAGGTGATAATACCCCGACGATTGATGATTGGGAAAATGGAAAGTTGTTAACTGCTACTGGTACAAGAACAAACAATGGTACAAAGGGAAACCCATCCTTAGTGGCAGATGTGTTTGGTGACTGGAGAGAAGAATTGCTGCTTAGAACGGAAGATAGTTCAGCGATTCGTATTTATGTCAACTCAGAGGAAACAGATCGTAAGTTACACACTTTAATGCATGATATTCAATACCGAACAGGAATTGCTTGGCAAAACTCAAGTTATAATCAACCGGCCTATCCAAGTTATTACTTTGGATCGGATATCGACTGGGAGTATGTTTCCGTTGCAAATTCACAAGAATTGGATTATATAGAAGAAGAAGGTCCAGAGATTGACGTATCTGAACTTGAAGCATTATTGGAAACTGCAAAAGCAATTTCAAATGATAATGAAAGTTATACAGACATAACATATCAAGCTTTGCAGGATGCAATCGATGCAGCTGAAGTGGCATTAGGAAGTATTGAGTTTGAAAGTGATCTGTATGCTGCTATAGAGGCGTTGCAACAGGGATTAGATGGTTTGGTAGAAATAATTGATTTAGGTCCAGGTTGGAGATTCGATTTTGGTTCTGAAACCTCACCAGTCGCTAATGGATATGAACGCGTTTCTGATACGATGAACTATGATGAAGAACGAGGCTATGGTTTTGCTGATGGGACGGATGGTTCAAGAGATCAAGAAGGACCAGATGATTTACGTAGAGATTTCATCTTAGCCTATAATAAGGAGTTTCAACTTGATTTACCTGATGGAGATTATAATGTTCGCATCATTACGGGGTCTGAGAGGGATGACAATACATCCACATATGTGCTTGAAGATGGTGAGGTAAAAGGTGGTACAGGAACGGCTGCAGGTGAATTTGTTGAATACACAGATACAGTATCAGTAGATGATGGACAGTTAAACATTTTATTTGCTGGTGAGTGGGCACGTATTAATGCTGTTGAAGTAGTTGCTATTGAAGATTTTAATGTAAAATTTGACTTTGGTACAGATACAAGTCCAGTTAAAACTGGATTTAACCAAGTATCTAATTCAATGGTCTACGATAGTGAAATCGGATATGGATTGGATGTTACTGTAGATTCAAGAGATCGTGCTGAACCAGATGATATAAGACGAGATTTTGTTATCGGCAGTGACTATCAATTCATGGTTGATCTTCGAAACGGAACATATGACTTAAAAATAGTTGCAGGAGATAATATTGCTTCAAATAAGACAGGGTTTGTTATAGAAGGTGAAGATCAAGGTAACATCTCATCCGGTTCAGGACAATATGCTGAATTAGAAACAACCGTCACGGTTACAGATGGACAGTTAACTATTGATATTAGTGAAGTTGGACGTATAAATGGATTAGAAGTCTATTACGCTAGTGAACTAGAGGAATCCATTGATGTAAGTGACTTGGAATCGTTAATCAGTTCTGCAAAAGCAAGGACAAATGAGGATGGTATTTATACAGAAACGTCATTTAAAGCTTTGCAAATAGCGATAGAACAAGCGGAGGCAGCAATAGAAACAGTAGATTCAGAAGAAGCTTTGACTAATGCTATTGCGGAACTTCAAACGGCAATCGATGGATTGGAAGCACCATCCTTAGATGTAAGTGAATTAGAAGAACTCATCATAACAGCAAAGGCAATCACAAATGATAACCAAGCATACACAGAACCGTCCTTTGAGGCCTTGCAGTCAGCGATAAGAAAAGCGGAGGCAACAATAGAAACAGTAGATTCAGAAGAAGTTTTGGCTAATGCTATTTCAACACTTCAAACAGCCATGGATAGTTTAGCAAAAGCGGTTATCGAAGAGGAGACTGTTAGTGCTGACATTAAAGTCAAGGATGAAAAAGCAACTGTATATTCTGATGATATTGAAAGATTAGCAGAAGCAGGGAAATTTGTTATTGATTTGACAGATACGGATGCAAAAGAAGTACATCTTACAAATGAACAAGTAAATGTTTTAGTAAATAAAAAAGCAAAGCTTGTTTTCGTTCATTCTGGTGTTCGTATGGTCCTTCCAGCAATAAATCTATATGCTGATCAAGCTGCCATAGTATCAATCGAACCACTAACAATGGGAGATGTGGAAATACCAGAAGAACAGAAACTAAGAGGTGCAATCTACCGATTTACTATTATGCAAGATGAAGCAGTTAGTCAGTTTAGTGAAGAAAGTCCAGTATTAATTGATTTCATGATTGATGAGGACAATGTGAAACAAATAAATAAACTCCGAGTTTATCACTTGAATGAAGATTCAGATGAATGGGAAAATATAGGTGGACAATACGGAGAAGGAGTGCTAAGTGTGACAGCACTACACTTTAGTATCTTTGCTCCGATGGAAATGATAGAAGCAGATGTAAATGAAAATCCTGTAAATGAGGAAGAGCCAGAAGAAGATTCAGATTCTGAACAAGAACAAGATGAGCAAAAGGGCGATTTAGAAGATAAGAATCAGAAGGAACTCGAAACAGAAGATGGAAAAGATCTTCCAGCTACAGCGACATCAATCTTTAATGTATTAGTAATAGGTTTACTACTATTAATAGCTGGTGGTATTGCATATTATGTAACAAAGAGAAGAAAAAGTTTAGAATGATATTGAAGAAGTTCCTCTCGTAGGGACTTCTTTTCATAGCATAGGGAATATCAATGTAAATACGAATATCCCAGGTCCAACGACATGTGCGAGATTTTCTAAGTTTTATGCTGTCTAACTATAAATTATTAAAAGGCTGGATAGTGTGTCTGAGTTTTTAAAGTCGTTGGGAAGATGATTATAATTTTTTCCGTAGTGAAGCAGAAGGTACCTTTCTACTTGTAATGAGATTAATGTTTATCGGTGCCAACAATTTTACAGAAGGACCAAGACCAGCTATTGTAAGAGTAATAAAAATAGCAAATGACATGTTCTTATGGGAAAAAGAGATATATGATGGTTTTATGATTGGAAAAGGGAAATCTGATTGGGATTTTACATGAATTATGGGTGCAGTGCTCTATAGAAAAAGGTTTACCGCCTATTCTTCATGGGGATAGTTCCAATGTGGCATTGAAAAAGGGTAATATACCAGTTTCTGATAAAAGCAGATAGGGGGATTAATAGTGGAGAAGTATATTTTATCATTAGATCAAGGTACAACTAGCTCACGTGCAATTTTATTTAATCATCAAGGAGAAATTGTAGCAACTGGACAAAAAGAATTCGAACAGTTTTTTCCTAAACCAGGTTGGGTAGAACATGATGCAAATGAAATCTGGACTTCAGTCCTTGCTTGTATTGATGACGTACTTCGTAAGGGAGAAATCGATCCCTCTCAAATAGCAGGAATTGGAATAACAAACCAACGTGAGACAGCTGTGGTATGGGATAAGCATACAGGGAAACCGGTCTATAGAGCAATTGTGTGGCAGTCTAGGCAAACAGATGATATTTGTAAGGAATTGAGAGACAAAGGTTATAACAATCTATTTAGAGATAAAACAGGATTACTAATTGATGCTTATTTTTCGGGTACAAAAGTAAAATGGATTCTTGATAATGTGGAGGGTGCCCGTCAAAAAGCAGGTAAAGGTGACTTGCTGTTTGGTACGATTGATACATGGTTAATATATAAATTAACTGGTGGTAAAGCACATGTAACAGATTATTCGAATGCTTCTCGTACATTAATGTACAACATTTATGATCTGAAATGGGATCAAGAACTAATAGATATCCTAACGGTACCAGCCAGTATGTTACCAGAAGTACGACAATCATCAGAAGTGTATGGGGAAACCGTTAGTTATCATTTCTATGGATATGAAGTGCCAATCGCTGGTATAGCTGGTGATCAACAAGCAGCGCTGTTCGGGCAAGCATGTTATGAAGAGGGAATGGCAAAGAACACATACGGAACAGGGTGTTTTATGCTGATGAACACAGGTGACAAGGCGGTTACGTCTGAACATGGATTACTTACAACATTAGCATGGGGAATTGATGGCAAAGTCGAGTATGCATTAGAGGGAAGTATCTTTGTTGCTGGTTCTGCAGTCCAATGGTTACGTGACGGACTTCGTATGATTAAAGGTGCTGAAGAGACAGAGAATTACTCGAAGCGAGTAGAATCAACCGATGGTGTCTATATGGTACCAGCGTTTGTCGGTTTAGGAACTCCCTATTGGGATAGCGATGCTCGTGGTGCTATGTTTGGTATTACACGAGGAACAACAAAGGAACACTTCATCCGTGCCACATTAGAATCACTAGCATATCAAACGAAGGATGTCTTAGATGCTATGATTGCTGATTCCGAAATTAATTTAAAAGCACTTCGTGTCGATGGGGGAGCTGTCAAGAATGATTTCTTGATGCAATTCCAGAGTGATATATTAGGTGTTCCTGTGGAGCGGCCCGTTGTAAATGAAACAACCGCACTTGGAGCAGCATATCTTGCTGGTTTAGCAGTAGGTTTCTGGAAAAATCGAGAAGAAATTGCAAAGCAGTGGAAAAAAGAGATAACATTTACACCAGAAATGGACGCTGAAAATCGTAAAAAGCTATATACTGGGTGGCAAAAAGCAGTAGAAGCTACACGAGTGTTTAAATAAACAATAAATAGTCTTCCCAATGTTATATGTGTACTACTAGTGAATAGTTGGTTAAGAGAATAGAGATCAGAACACCTTGAGAAATGCAAAATCTAAAGGTGTTTTTGGTTTCTTGGTATTTATTGAGTGTTTCTTTTGGGACAAGAGAGGTCTTTTTGAAAACAGCCTGTCTTGTTGTGATTTTAATTTAGGTGTCCCAGATTTCTTCCATGGTGATAGGAAAAATAAGATAAATATAAACGATATTATTTAACTATTCACATGCCTAAGCGTATGATGATTATAAGAGGATTATCAAAGGAGGTTTTCAAAATGCTTAAAAACTTGTTTGGTCAAAAAGATACACATGAAGTATTGCTAGCTCCGTTATCTGGAAAAGTGATGGATATGGAAGAGGTCCCAGATCCAACTTTTTCGAAAAAGATGATGGGGGATGGGATAGCAATTCTTCCTACAGAAGGTAAGGTAGTCTCGCCAATTAAAGGAAAAGTGATACAAGTTTTTCCTACAAAACATGCGATAGGTTTAGAATCTAAGAATGGTGTTGAGATACTTATTCATATAGGTTTGGAGACAGTCGCATTAAATGGAGAACATTTTGAAACTCATGTAAAAGTTGGACAAACAGTTAAACCTGGTGATTTGTTAGTTAGCTTTGAACTAGTTGAGGTAGAGAAAAAAGCAGAAAGTATAATAAGTCCAATCGTCGTCACGAATGGCGAGAAGGTATCTGAGCTAGATAAACAAACAGGTTCAGATGTCATTGCGGGAGAAAGTGAAGTAATCCGTTATCGATTAAATTAGTATAAATAAGGTCATTGAAAAAACAGTGGGGGTAAGTTGCCCTCCACTGTTTTTTTATGCCCTCTTAAATGCTTGTTCATGCAATAAGACCTAGTTAAACTCCTAAACCGATTGCTCGCCTACTTTATATACCTAGGGATACTATCAAAATATTCCAATTCAATTAAACTGAGCATTATGGTACAGTCGACTGGATAGTGCAGATTCTGATGGCGATGGACTCAATGATGCGTCTGACCCAAATCCATTAGTGGTAAACTAGAATTTAGATGTGAGTCATGTAATTGAAAATTTGCCTAATCTTTCTGATTAGGCAAATTTTTTAAGTTTTTAAGATTACTAACAAAAATTAGTGCGTTGCTGTTTTTTCCCTATTTATTGTTATCAATCTGGATTCTTATTTAAAGCGCTTACTAAAATTTAATGAAATCGGCAGACATTTTCTGACAAAAATATAGTATAATAGGCAATAAATTATTATTCTAGTATTACGTGAAGAAGAGGTGTCTATATGACAGAAAAGAAAAGGAACAAAAGTAAAAAGCCAATGAAACTATGGTTGAAAATTACACTCATTACAGTGCTGGTCATTGCCTTAGGTGGAGCGGGATTCGTTTACTCTATTTATAATGATGCAAAGCAAACAGTTGATGGAAAAATACATCAACAAGTTACAACAATAGATACGACTTTAACAAAAAAGAAGATAAAAGATGAAAAGCCTTTAAATATATTATTGCTAGGTGTTGATCAGCGTGGTGATGATGCAGGTCGTTCGGATGCATTAATGGTTCTTTCTTTAGACCCTCAGAATGATAGTATGCAGTTGGTGAGTATTCCGAGAGATACAAGAACTGAAATCGTAGGAAGAGGTAATCAGGATAAAATTAACCATGCATATGCTTTCGGTGGTGTGGATATGACAATTGATACAGTTGAAAATCTGTTAGAGATTGATCTGGATTATTATGTCAGTATGAATATGGAAGGCTTGTCTGATATGGTTAATGCGGTTGGAGGTATAACTGTGGATAACCAATTGGATTGGGTTGATACTGGTTATTATGAGGAAGGCTTCCACTACGCATCGGGTACACTTGAATTAAATGGACCTCAAACAATGGGTTACGTAAGAATGAGATATCAAGATCCGAATGGTGACTTTGGCAGAACAGCTAGGCAGCGTCAGGTAATCAAAGCTATTGTTGATGAGGGTGCAAGCATAGGGTCAGTAAATAAAATAGGTGATATGATTGATGTCCTAGGTGATAATGTTGTTACCAATATGGACTTTTCAGACATGCAAAATCTACTATTGAATTACGGAAATACTAGAAATAATATGGTAAGTTATATGATGCAAGGACAAGGTACTAAAATTGATGGGATATATTATTTAGTAGTATCTGATGATGAAATACAAAAAGTACATGATATGATTAAAAAAGTAAAATCATAACTAAAAAGCAAACTTCCAAAATGGAGGTTTGCTTTTTTAAAAGTTAAAAAACTCGGAGATGTCTAGCTCAAGCACTTACCCTGCCTGAGGTGAATAAGGCCCCCTAAGCTTTTCTTAATAGTAGCCAGTGTATAAATGGACTAATCTTTTTTGAGAAGACCCGTTTTTTGTTTTTATATTAATTTTTTACTTCTTTTCGTATATCGATTCGCGTAGCCTGAAGCTACAAAGGATTCTGGTTTGACCACAGGTTCTAGCCCAACAGACTCTATTCGTGCCATCATTTCATTAGCTAAAAAACGTGTTAAAGATCTTCGCTCAAGTCCAATATCAATATGGCCTTCCATTGAAAATGAACTGCCTCGGTACAAGTGAGGTAGTATGATATCAATTAGTTGTGTTTTTCTTTTTTCGTCAAATAGTGAAGCTACTTGTTCAGTTAAGGTGGTTTCCATTGAGATTTTTTCATGTAAATTTAAATATTTTCTTTTAAATTTAATTGGTAATATACATGCCCAAGCACCCTTGCCTTCACGCTTTATTACGATTCCAGTAACAAACAATGTATGAAATTTATGAACTTGTGAATCAGTACCAACCATCAAACGATAATTTGCTTGAGGGTCCATTTTCATGAAATGCACGATGTAATTAAAGACCTCATCAAAATACATGTTCTTCTGTGAAAGGTTCATAAATGTTCTATCTTTTATTAAAGGAGGATCCGGTTTCATCACTACCTTGCCCCTTTCTGGATTTTAAACAACATCGTTTACACCTTAACCTATACAGTGAATATAGCGTTTTGTTAGTACTAAAATTTATCCATTTGAGCAATAGGTGTATATATTCATAGTCGCAACGTATAAGTGTCCATTAAATTGGGATAAATGGTTTGTAATACAGTATATTCGATTCTATGAAGGTAGTGTTACTTCTTATGCATCTTTGACAATTTGTTACATTCATCTTTAAATGAATATAGTTATATTTATGAAGATTTAAAAGTACCAATCCACCTACGTTAGGAGCTTAACCATGAACATCTTAGTTTATTTATTATTAGCATTTCTATTGGTTAATATTCCATTCATTGGTACGTATATTCGGTTAGTGTATACAATTACTCATGAATTATGTCATGTGGTAATCGCTATTTTAACAGGAGGAAAAGCACATCGGATTTCAATAAATAAAGATACTTCTGGATTCGCAACCACGAGTTCTACCTCGTGGATCGGGAAGGTATTAACCGCTTATGCTGGTTAGACGGGATCATCTTTCATAGCGCTTTTATTATTTTATTTTCTACGTGATGGTCGGTATGTGGTGGTGTTAGTATTTTTTCTATGCGCTACGGTAATTGCAGTAACTTTATGGGTACGAAACTTTTTCGGATTCATGTGGACGATTTCTTTTGTAGTTTTGGTAGGTTTTTTGTTAAAAAGTCAAATTGAAGTAGTTAGCATGCATACAAGTTATATATTAACATCCATTATTTTAATTGAATCAATACGAAGTGCTTGTCATATTATGATGATTAGTTTTTCGCAACCTAAAAATGCAGGAGATGCTACAAGTCTCCATAAGATAACATTAATTCCAGCATTCTTGTGGGGAATGATATTTTTTGGACAGTCTTTATATATAGCGGTGAAAATTATCAATATGTAAGTCAATTTCACAATTACATTATCCAACTATGTATTGTTGTAGTGACGACGAAATCGGTATTATGAATATTTAAATAACTTGAAAGAATGGTAGAAGAAGATGTGAGGGAAGGCTGAAGAATAGCAATCATGTCTTTTGCTTGGATATTACCTATAAAAAATTTTGTTGATATGTAATAATGTAAAATTCACTTTAATCTTCATACTTGATGTAAAGTTTGCACTAAGTATTCTTAATTTTATGCAATTCTAAGCTGTCGCAATATTGATTAACTGTAATACCCCGTTCCGGCAGAATACTTCGCTTTCCACGGGCACGGCTTCAGCTCGTGGGACTGCGATTACTCGCCCCAGCGAAAACATTTGCTGTTCCCGCAGGAGTCGACTGCCCTTTGCTCCAAATCAACAATCACAAGATGAATAGCTGTTGTTTTAGTTATGAGATGGTAGAAAAAAATCATTCTACT
>NZ_JASTZU010000061.1 GCF_030282825.1 Aquibacillus rhizosphaerae | reverse complement strand
AATAAAGATTCGGATGAATGGTATTGTAGTCAAGGCAATACGACTGTAGACAAAAAACGTTATATTTCAAATAGAAAGGATGGAAAAAGAGAAGGCTATAAATATTATTTTGAGCTCAATCAATGTAAAACATGTCCGTTACATGACCTGTGTACACAAGGACGCGCAAGAAGAATTCTAACTATTGGGTTGAACACAACAGATTACTATGAAATGTCCCAATATCAGAAGACCGAAGAGTTCAAGGAAAAATATAAAAAGAGGGCTTCAATTGAAGGTAAGAATGCGGAGCTTAAAAGATTTCACGGCCTATCCAGAGCCAGGGGGTATGGTCTATTAAGTGTGTCCATACAATCAAAATTAGCTGCAATCGCAGTTAATATGAAGAGGATATCAGCAATAGTATCCTCTTCATATTCATCTGTTTTAATAAAAAAGTGCATTTTTAAAGTGTCATGGTCATTCGGATAAAGATTTATTAAGAAACATAGAAAAAAAACGCTAGTTTTTCACTGGTCCCGAACCGTCCCTGTGCTTCCTTACTTTCTTTTACTGTATATGTTAACTCACTAATCAGGAAATTATTATTTTTGTGTAAAGTGTTTTACTATATTGGAATAGAGAAGCGTGTGTTGATATTATAATGATATATGTAAGAAGGAGGTTAGCCAATGAATCAAAACAAGCATACCTATGCAGTGGAAGCTACGAATCTTGTGAAAATTTTTGGCAACGATCGCGCTGTCGATGGAGTTAGTTTAAAGGTGCCAAAAGGAATTGTTTATGGGTTCCTTGGTCCAAATGGTGCGGGGAAAACGACTACGATTCGCATGCTTGCCACCTTATTAAAGCCGAATGAAGGTGAAGCCTCTGTTATGGGCTATGACCTCGTTAAGGATGCGGATTCTGTTAGACAGTCTATCAGTTTGACCGGCCAATTTGCATCGGTGGATGAAGAGTTGTCGGGGAGAGAGAACTTAATTTTTATCGGGCGTTTAGTCGGTTTTACGAGAAAAGAGGCTAAAAAAAGAGCAGATGAACTATTAAAAGCTTTTAAATTGGAGGAAGCGAGTAAGCGCCAGGTGAAAAAATATTCTGGTGGAATGCGGCGTCGAATAGATATTGCTGCTAGTATTGTTACCTCTCCAGACTTGCTTTTTTTAGATGAACCAACAACTGGACTTGACCCAAGAAGTCGTAATCAAGTCTGGGATATTATACGTGCTTTAGTTAAGAATGGCACAACGGTTTTTCTGACGACGCAATACTTAGAAGAGGCCGATCAATTAGCTGATTTGATTGGTGTCATTGATCAAGGGAAACTAATTGCAGAAGGAACAAGTAAAGAATTAAAAGCGTCGATTGGTGCTGGTAGTTTAACCGTCCATTTTGATGATATGGACGAATTAGAGAAAGCTAGGGTTATTTTTGCAGGACAGCTAGAGCAATCTCCAGAAGCAGATGTACGGGAAATATCCTTAACCGTTCCGATTAAAGAACATGCCAAAGCTGCTAAAGCGATAGGGGAATTAGCAAACGCTAATGTTCAAATTAAGGACTTTTCGATGAGTCAACCAAGTTTGGATGAAGTTTTCTTAACTTTAACTGGGAAATTACCAGAGAGCGAAGGAGGGGACGAATCCAATGGCAAATCATGAAGAACGAACGTTTGAAGAGGCGATAACCAATATTACACGTCCTAAAAAGCCGAGTGCAATAAGTGCATCTGCTACCTTTGCATGGCGAGCGTTATTAAGGATTCGCTACGTACCTGAACAACTATTTGATGTAACGGTGTTCCCTATCATCTTTCTATTAATGTTTACTTATTTATTTGGAGGAGCTATTTCTGGTTCTACTGGTGAATATTTAGACTTTGTTTTACCGGGTATTCTCGTTATGACGGTGGCGATGATTACGATGTATACGGGTCTCGATTTAAATAAAGATATTGAGAAAGGTGTTTTTGACCGCTTTCGTTCGTTGCCAATCTGGCGACCAGCCGTATTAGTTGGAGCTTTATTTGTTGATGCTGTTCGCTATTTAATTGCGTCTACGATTATGATAACCTTGGGATATATTTTAGGATTTAGACCAGAGGCTGGCTTTATCGGCGTTGTTCTGGGGGTTTTGTTATTACTGTTTTTCGCATTTAGTCTGTCGTGGATTTGGACGATGCTTGGGATCATTGTTCGTACAGAAAAAGCACTAATGGCAATGAGTATGATGATTTTGTTCCCACTAACATTTCTCAGTAGTGTATTTGTAGATCCAACCACAATGCCTGGTTGGCTCCAGAAATTCGTTGATATTAATCCAATTACATTTGTCGTTGATGCAGTTCGCGGTTTGGTCCACGGTACGGATGCAACAAACGATATTCTGATGGTACTTTACATTTCAATTGGATTAATCCTCATATTTGGACCTTTAACAATGTACTTTTTTCGGAATAAGAATTAATATTGTGGAAGCAGGGGGCGGTTCTCTGCTTCCCTTTTTGCGTTCCTGTGAATAAATACACTTGCGGATTTTAAAACTATAAGGAAATATTTTCAACAGGAAGACACATATGTGACTAAACATAGATGGATATTCTACTGTCTCATTCCTTGGAAGCAGAGAACCGTCCCTGTTCCTTTAAAGGAAGGGATGTGAATGTTATGAAGGATGCTTTTCTCTTTTTATTACAACTGGCTATCCTTTGCGCTATTTATACTATTTCAAATTATATCGTAATATGGACAGATGTCCCGATTCCAGCTAGTGTCTTGGGGATGATTGTGTTATATGGTTGTTTAGTAAAAGGAATTGTTTCATTAAACTATATTGAGCGGGCGGCCGTATTTTTAATTAATCATCTCGGCTTCTTTTTTATTCCATTTGCTGTTGGATTAATGAACTATGGAGGGTTAATTCGAGCTAGTGGATGGCAATTACTTATGATGATTGTCGGAAGTACACTTATCGGTTTGGTGGTGACATCTGGAATCACCCAATATTTATCTGCAAAGGAGCAATCAAAACATGAGCGGTCTGACTCTGTTTAGTATTTGTTTAACCATCATTGTATATATCGGTGCTAAGGCTCTATCTTCGCGGGTTCTATCTCCATTCACAACGCCAGTATTAACAGCAACAATTATTTTAATCGTCATTTTTCAAGCGATGGACATTAGCTACGAACAATATTCAGCAGCGAAAGATTGGATGACCTATTTATTAGGCCCTGCTACAGTAGCTTTGGCAGTTCCTATGTATAAAAATCGAGAAGTCATTAAGGAAAAATTAAAACAAGCACTATTTGGCTTAATTATAGGGACATTAGCAACGATTGCTTCTGCAGTATGGATTTCTAAGATGTTAAACCTATCTGAAACGGTCCAAGCTGCTTCAGCAGTAAAAGCTGTGACTACTCCTGTAGCAATTGAAACGGTCGTAATCATTGGCGGCGATCCTGCATTAGCTGCTGCTTTTGTGATCACTGCCGGTATATTCGGGGCTGTTTTTGGACCAGTATGTTTGTCAACTTTAAGAATTCATGATCCGTTTTCGCGTGGCCTTGGTATCGGAACCGTTGCACATGGAATCGGTACGAGTCAAGCAGTGATAGAAGGGCAACTACAAGGAGCTGTGTCTAGTGTTGCTATGGGATTTACAGCTATCTTTACATCGGTCATCCTCCCTTGGTTATATCCGTTGTTATAAATGGGAGGGATGAGGAGGGAAAATCATTGCTCAGAAGGTTGGATCTGGTCGTATAAAAGTCAGCAGAAATAGGCGCGGTCATCGGAAGCTGCATGAACGCGTCTTCTTTGTTATGGAAAGATACAGCCACTAAATAAAAGAAGTTTGCATTAATCATCATCTTTATGAAAAGAACTATTAAAAACAAAATTCACATGTTTATCTTCTGTTATTTTATGAAACAATTCTATTACAATTTGATGTGTTTATTTTGAAGGGGATTATTAGGAAAATTAGGAAGCAGAAACCGTCCCTGAGCTTCCTTAGGAGTAATTACTTATAAATATTTAAGTGAAAATAAACAATTTTTACCATTAAATCAATATTCTTTCATGATATAGTTAGAACGATTCGTTATTTTTAGAGAACAGTAAAAACTAAATGATTTAACGAGGTGAAGCGCCATGTCCTTATATTATTATTACAGGCTTTTAAGTGAGAAACGAGAACAACTTAGTCGACTACACACTTGTAATAGTCAGCTACAAGTAAAAAGGAATGAGTTTAATAGTAATAGAAGTCTTATTGTAAACCCTGAACTCTCTTCCTTTACGTGGGAAGGATCATTAGCTAGAAAATTCAATGACATTAGACATGACGGAATGCTTCATTATTACACAGATATTAAAACAAATCAGCTAGGAGAAGTATTTTCGAGTCTAGACAGTAAAATTCAATCTATAAGAGAAGAGATTCGCTCTATTAATCAAACAATTGCTTATTTAGAACAACAATTAGCAGAAGAAAATGCGAATAATTAACTGGGAAAATAAAGTGTAGGAGGCATCTAAATGGCAAATGAAATTAAAATAAACCAACTTGAATTGGAGAACAGCTTGTCTAATATAAAATCCACTGCAGAATCTTTAGAACCGTCTTATCCGACTAATATTGGTGATGGGAATCAAATGGATACAGTTCGTAAGTTAAATGCTGTAAATCATGAATTAGAGAGATTAGTAGAAGCTTATAAAGAATTATTTCTACAAAATGAGGAAATGACACGTCAATCCATAAAAGAAATGATAGATGCCGATGTGGATTTATCAAATCATATTAGTGCAAAGTAAGGGGGAGGAATATAAGTGAAGACACTGGATGTATCATCTCTTGAATCAGGTGTGGAGCAAATTTTAGTTAAATTATCTCAACAAAAAGAACAAATAAATGATATGCAAGCTGCAGTCAATAACTTAATTTCCCAAGAGGATACTTTTAAAGGGAAGGGTGGACAATCGATAAGAAATTTTTATCAGGATGCCCATCAATCTTTTATGGATTTTTTTCAGCAAGTGATGAGCAATTATGAATCCGTAATAAATAAGATAACGCATGAACTTCAAGGTTTAGAATCAGATTCTAATGGTGTAATAAAAGAAGGTTTTCTACAACATGATGTAGAAAATGGACTAAATAAAGCAAGAGATATAGTGATAGATTTAACTAACGAATCAAATCAGACCATCCAAACGGTAAGCGATATTGTCTCCCTACCAAAACTTCAAGATAGTTCATTTCTTCAGCAGACCCATAAAGCACGATTACATAAAGATGAAACTGTAGAAAATCTCAATTTATTTGATCATACTCAGAATGCTGCTCTTACTCCGATTCAAGATGATGTTCAAATAATGAATCAATATATTCGAGAAATCCAAGGACTTTTTACGAGTGGTTCCATTTCCATCGGTACATATCAACCGAATGTTTGTTATAACCCGAACAATACGCAATATGTTCAGAATGATAATCCATACGCAGAGTTAGTGAATAATCCACGTTTTGTATCAAATGGAGTAGAAGCTTCAGATACTGCAAATGGGGAAACAGTATGGGATCCGACGCCAACTTTAGGGATTAATATTGATCAATGGCGAGAACAACCCGTAAATGCAGCAGCAAACCTTGGCGTAATAGGTGCAACAGCTTACGGAGCTTCGAAGAGTGTTAATTTGGCGAGACAAGGCTTCGGAGTGACTAAAACACATTATACTACGGCACAAGGACAGAGAAGAGTTAGATTGCTAGTAGATAAGCCGGAATTAAATAATATAAATAAAAAGACTTATTCAGGTGCAAATGCTACCAATTATACGAAGGTCTATAAATTAGTTGATCCCATGACAAGTGTAAAGCAATCCTTTAAATGGGCAGGTAATAGGCTTGGTTATATTGGTGTAGGTACGACAGTTGTCGGAGACATCGCTCATGGTATAGAAAATGAGCAGTCTGGAAGTGAAATTGCAGGGAATGTGACAGGTGATGTTGCTGTCGCTGGAGCCTCAATTGCTTCGTCTGCATACGCCGGAGCATTAGTTGGTGGGGCAATCGGAGGACCGGTTGGAATAGCCGTTGGAGCAGCTGTAGGTGCGTTGGCGGGTATCGCAGTTAGTACTATTTTAAGCGATATTAAATTTATGGATGTAGATAATGACGGGAAAAGTGATTCAATAGGGGATGCGATTAAAAAGGGTACAACAGGAATAATTAATAAAATTGGTTCATGGTTTGATTAGATGAATTTAATAATAGAGGGTGTCAAATGAAAAAGTTAGGAAATACAAATGAAATTGAAATATCTTATTTTAATAACTTACAAGATCCGCATTTGATAAGGCATAATGTTTTTGGTTTTTTACTAATATTCATGGATATTATTTGTGTTATACCCATTGTTGGTGACCCGTTTTCCCCGCAATTTTTTTGGGCAAGTATTATTCCAATTGTATTGATAAACTTATGGGGCGTCCTATACATCGTAGCCCCTTATAAATTTGAAAGGTCGTACTATTTGTTTTTTGGTACCTTGGGAATTGTAAATACGTACGTCTATTTTATTGTCATCCAGAAGTTTTTATATATACATATAGGAGTTGAAGGTAGTATCTTTTTTATTATGGGATTGGTATTAGTAATCCTATTATTAGTTTTCTTTCAAATTTTCAATATGAAAATGTTACATTCTGGGAAGTATGCAAAACTTCAAAAGAATGAATGGAAACTAAATGTGAATCCGATTATAGTTGCTTCTAGTTGTGGTTATATTATCGCACAAGTAATTATGTCTGTTTTTGTTACAGAATCAGTTAAATGGATTGTCTTAATCATGGCAATATCAGGATTATCAATTGTCTCTGCGTATTTTTCTACTTATATACACAAGTTTTTTTATATTCGTAAAAACTATGAAATTGTTAAAAAAGTATATCCCGAGTTCGGATTATCAAAGAATAATAGAAAAAGTTAATGAACAATGTCATAGCTTTACAGGTAAGTACTAAAACTGCTCTACCAGTCACTTTTGCGATACTCTTTTTATGGATGTCATTATGGACTACAATAACAAATAAACTTCTAAAATATGCTGAATATAATCTATCCTACAAACATCTAGAGCTATAGTAGGTGGTGGAAAATTGAGAAAATACCGCGATATAGATGAAATTAAATTATCCTATTTAAGGTTTCAGACTCCACAAGAACTCAGGGGAAATGTCATCGTTTGTTTTCTCATTTTGCTAGATTTAATGGGAGTTTTACCACTTTTAGCTGAGCCGTTTTCTTGGCAATTTATATGGCCGATTATCATTCCTGTAGGACTTATCCATGTAGGGGCCATTATATATTTAGTTGCCCCATATAGATTTGAAGAATCATACTATTTATTGATTGGTATCTATGGTCTAGTAAATTCGTTTGTTTACTTCTTAGCAATTCAGAAGTTTATTTATATGTTTTTGGGTGCTGAGAATGCAATCTATTTTATCCTTGGTCTTATATTCTTTGTCGGATTGTTAGTGCTTTCTCAAGTAATTAATATAAAAATGTTGTACTCAAGTACGTATAGAAAACTTCAAAAAAATGAAGCCAAGATAAATGTATCTCCCATTCTAACGGCAACAGGATTCGGGTATATAATTGCACAAGTAATCATGTCTACCTTAGTTACTACCTCTATTAAGTGGATTGTTATTATTTTGGTATTATCAATAATGTCTATTATAACTGCATTCTTTTCTACTAATATACATAGATACTTTTATATAAGAAAAAACAGAAACACTGTAAGTAAACTTTACCCTGAATTTGGATTGCCGAAAAAACTTAGAAAAAGTCAGTTCTCGATATGATTACTTGAGGTGTCAAATTGAAAAAACATACTGATATTGACGAAATGACAGCTTCGTTTGTGAATGATCTACAAACTCCAAATATGAACCGGCATAATGTAGTTGGTTTCTTATTAATTGGTCTTGATATAATGGGTTTAATCCCCATCATTAGTGAACCATTCTCATCAGCCTACTTTTGGCCTGCTGTAATTCCAATAGTAATTATTAACTTATGGGCGATTTTATATATCGTTGCACCTTTTAAATATGAAAAATCGTACTATCTATTTTTTGGCGTATTCGGTGTTGTAAATACATATATATATTTTCTAGTAATTCAAAAATTTTTATATATCCATATCGGCGTTGATGGGAGCCTATTTTTTATTGTAGGATTAGTGTTATTTATCAGCTTACTCCTATTTTTACAGTTATTTAATTTAAAAATGCTTTATTCTAAAAGTGATATGAAAAAGGATAAAAATGGGTCGAAAATAAATGTGAGTCTAATTACTGTAGCATCAAGTGGTGGTTATATAATTGCACAAATTATCATGCCGATTTTTGTGACTGATTCCTTAAAAATAATAATCCTAATAATAGCTTTGTCGTTGTTGTCTATTTTAACGGCCTATTTTTCTATATTTCTACAAAAGTATTTCTATATCGGTAAAAATTACAAAACGGTCAAGACGGTCTATCCGGAATTTGGATTACCTAAAAAACTGAGGCGAAATTAGGCTTATTGAGGTGTCAGATTGAAGAATCATAATGGTATTGATGAAATTACATTATCCTATTTGAATTTACAAACGCCTCAAGAACATAGAGGAAATATATTTATTTTTTTCTTAGTATTTTTAGATATTATCGGGCTGCTTCCTATTCTAGGAGAGTCTTTCTCTGCACTTTTTTTCTGGCCTGCAATTATTCCAATAGGATTATTACATATTGCTGCAATTGTATATATGATTGCTCCGTATAAGTTTGAACACTCCTATTATTTATTTTTTGGAGTGTATGGAGTAGTAAATACCTTTATCTATTTTCTAGTAATTCAAAAGCTGTTGTATATAAACATAGGGATTGAAAGTCAAATTGTTTTTATTCTTGGTGCAATTCTATTAATACTATTACTCGTATTTTTTCAATGGTTTAACATAAAAATGCTTTATTCTGGTACATATGCAAAGCTGCAACAAAATAAAAAAAAGATAAGCGTTTCTCCCATTATAACTGCTACAGCATTTGGGTATATAATCGCACAGTTTATTATGTCGGCACTCGCTTCTGGATCTATTAAACTTATGGTAATAATAACACTTATATCAATCTTGTCTGTTGTGACTGCATTCTTTTCAATCTATATTCACAGATACTTTTTTATTCGTAAAAACTATGAAATCGTTAAAAGAACATATCCCGAATTTGGCTTGCCAAAAAATCTAAGAAGAAATTAGTTATAGCTGTATTCAGTGATTTTAAGTCTGTTTCCCAGTAAGAGAGGAGTAATACGTATGAATAAATGGACACTACTAAATAAAGATCTATATATTTTAGTGAAAATGCTTGGTGGAAAGGTATTAATTGGCACTTCGAATCCATTTCCGAATTATAGTGAGGAGGATATGGAAAAAGAATGGGAATTAACTTTCAAGAAGTTACATAAGCTGGATCTAGTTGATTTAATTGACGGAGAATTGAAATTTGAAGATTCATTTATTAGTGCTATTTGGGTCATAGCAAGATCGAATTTTGTGGTAGAGATTCTCACGGATTACATGGATAAAAACTTATTTTATTTTAGCGATGAAAGAGTTATAGAATGTGAAAAAGTTAATGAAGTTGAAATTACAGTAGTTGAACATTCTACTCCTGATTGGACATGGAATCAGATTCTTTTGCCTAGGATGCTTATGGGAATTAAAAACATCCCTACGCGTACAAATGACACTTTGCTTCTAATTCCTAAGGACTATGAAAGGTACTGTGAAGATAGAATGATTTACAATTTAGATCAAGTAATAGCAAATAACGAATTAGATAATAATAGTCTAATAATCAAGCAGTTTACGAAGGCTGTTCAAAGGCGAATTTATACTAACCGTTTAATGATATACTACTGGCAAAATAATTCTTGGAATGTAGAGGGTACCCATGTATTATCATCACCATCCTATAATTGGACGTTAAGAATGATTAATCTAGACGGAGTGGAATGGTTACAAGCTACACAAGCATCAGGTGCAAGTTTAGTTAAAGAATTAGTTGGTGTTATGGAGAGAGTGAAAGAGGAACAACTTGTTTAATTGAAAGGTGGAAATCAATGTTTTTTCAAAAAAAGAAAGAAACAACTAGATATTGCGTAGTTGTTTTTATAGAGCAAACAATGTCTAATGAAGAACATAGCAAATTGGCTGATAAGATTATGGGTGAAGTGGAAAATGTGGATATCATGTCTGAATCCACTTTAAATGAAGAGTTTATTGATGTACTAAAACAAAAATTTCCCAACAGTCAGATATCTACACCGAGCTTTGTTGTTAAGCCGATGGCAACAGAACGAATAAAACAAGAGACGAAAATAATGGAGAAAAAATTCAAGTGGAAAAAACTCTTCAATACTATACCTATTGAAGAGTATTTACTTGTTGAAGATAAGGTTATTAGTGATTTTCGAAATGCTATCCTATACACGGAAAATGTGGAAGAAGTCCTTGCCTTTTTGAGAAAAGGAAAAGTTGACAATCTAAGTTAGGTAGAGAAGATACTGATTATTAGTAAAGCGATTCTTTCTAGCAAGTGTAAGCTACTGATTCGTGAGGTTACGCTTGTTGTATTTTCTAGTAGCAAAAAAGATACTGAGTCACCTTTGTTGGTCTGAAAATGCTACAAGCTTGGCACCAATTTATTTATAACATTCTTCCACGACGTTAACCCATATAGTTAGTGGGCAATTGCCCTTTTAAGGCATATCTAAAGTACATGATTTTATAAAAGATCTTTACAAAGAGTATTTGACAAGGAGTATTACTAAATGAATACTAAGCAAACCCTGCTCATAATCACCTGCTTAGTAATACTAGGAGGGTGTCAGTTGGAAGAAGCACAACTTCCTGAAACAAAAGCTTTTCAAGATGAATTTACGCGCGAGTTTATGGATTCGTCTGAAGAAGTGAAAGATGGCTACTATTTATTCCGTTCGAAAACAGATCGGTACACGATGTTGTTTCCGGAAAATGCAGAAGTATCAAGGATGTTTTATGAAAGAAACAAGGATTTTTTTGAGAGCCTATCTTTTGTAGATTATAGTAAAGAAGAAAATTACAATTTTAAATATGATGTTAATTTTACAACTTATGGTGAAGAAGCTCTAGATAATAGCTTGGAAATCCTATCTGAAAAGATTGGTTATAGTGGGGAGTTTCAAAAGATTGAAGGAGAAAATACTCTTATTTATTTTGCGGAAAATGAAGAAATTGTAGAAGGCAATGGCAACAAATGGACGGTATATGGATTTTATAGTTATATTATTCTCAACGGTGAGGATGTAGGTATAGAGTATATATATTCAGCTCACTGTTATGATGAAGAAACCTGTAATATAGACCCTGAGATAGAAGAAGACAAGGCATTGACGCTTATGAAGTCAATTCATTTTATAGAGAATGAATGATTGAAAATATCTTTTTTCAGAACGCTGTAGTGTGTTTAAATCTTATCAACTACTGTAATCCTCTTTACAATATCCCCATTTTAATTGGTACTTTACGTTCACTAATTACTCCGTTTTGTTACCTTTATGTAGTACATAATGTTTTTTTTATTATTCCTTTTCAATAACTATTGATAAGACATAGAAAAATATGGTAATAATAAGGAGTTAATGGAAATGAAAGGGGTATAACTAAATGAAAATAAAGCAAATTCTTCCCCTGATCATCATTTTGGTAATACTAGGAGGATGTCAGTTGAAAGAAGCACAATTACCTGAAACGAAAGCATTTCAAGATGAATTTACGCGCGAGTTTATGGACTCAACTGAAGAAGTAAAAGATGGCTATTATTTATTTCGTTCCAAAACAGATGGGTATACGATGTTGTTTCCTAAGGACGCAGAAATCTTAGACTCTCCTATTTATGAGAGGGATAAAGATTTTTTTGAATTTGTTAATTTTGTAGATTACAGTAGAGAACAAAATTATAATTATGAATATGATATTATGTATTCTATGTATGGTGAAGAAGGGGTAGAAGTTAGTTTAAAAGGTCTATCTAGAAGAGTGGGTTATAGTGGAGAGTATCAGGAGATTGAAGGAGAGAATACCCGCATCTACTATGCTAAGGAGCAAGAGCTATATAAGTCAGATGAACGTGAAAGAACTGTCTATGGATTTTTTAGCTACATAGTACCAAAAGGTGGTGCTGTTGGTGTAGAGTTTATTTATTCATCTCATTGCTACGTTGAAGAGGCATGTAATATAGAACCGGAAAAGGAGGAAGAGAAGGCATTGATGCTTATGAAGTCAGTTCAATTTAATAAGGATTAATGATTGAAAATATCTTTTTTAGAATGCTGTAGTGTGTTTAGATCTTAACAATTACTGTAATCCTCCTTTGTATTTAATTATTCCTCTTCGATCATGTCTCTTTTAAAATACCTCCGAAGTTTAAGTGGTACTTTACGTTCATTAATTATCCCGTTTTGTTACCTTTATGTAGTACATAATGTTTATTTTGTTATTCCTTCTCAATAGCTATTGGTAAAACATAGAAAATTATGGTAATAATAAGGAGTTAATGGAAATGAAAGGGGTATAACTAAATGAAAATAAAGCAAATTCTTGCCCTGATCATCATTTTGGTAATACTAGGAGGATGTCAGTTGAAAGAAGCAAAACTACCTGAAACGAAAGCATTTCAAGATGAATTTACGAGAGAATTTATGGATTCAACTGAAGAAGTAAGAGATGGCTATTATTTATTTCGTTCCAAAACAGATCGATATACGATGTTGTTTCCGAAGAACGCTGAAATCGATAGTGGGGCATTTTACGAAAGAAATAAAGATCACTTCGAGAGTCTATCTTTTGTAGATTATAGTAAGGAAGAAAATTATAGCTATACCTATGATGTAACCTATACACCTTTTGGTGAAGACGCACTAGAAAATAGCTTGGAAATATTATCTGAAAAGGTTGGTTATGGTGGAGACTATAAAGAGATTGAAGAGAAGAATACTCGAATTTTTTTTGCAAAAGAAGAGAAGCTATATGAAGCAGACGACCGGCAAATGAAGGTTTACGGATATTATAGTTATATTATACCTAAAGAAGGTAATGTTGGAGTAGAGTTTATCTATTCAGCTGATTGCTATGTTGAAAAAAAATGTAGTATTGATCCTGGCAAAGAGGAAGAAAAAGCAATAATGCTGATGAAGTCGGTTCATTTTAAAGCGGAAGAATAATTGGAAATATCGATTTAGAAAGCTGAAGTATGTCTACATCCTATTAATCAATAAGATTACTTATTGCATTTAATAATTCCTCTTCCATCAAGCCTCTTAAGAATACAACTAGTATTTAAGGTTCTTTCTTGCTGCGCATAAATGTAACTATACCTTCATGAAATGTAACATGGAAAATCACGGTAATAGTAAGAAGGTAATGGAAATGAAAGGGGTATAACTTAATGAAAATAAAGCAAATTCTTCCCCTGATCATCATTATGGTAATACTAGGAGGATGTCAGTTGAAAGAAGCAAAACTACCTGAAACGAAAGCATTTCAAGATGAATTTACGAGAGAATTTATGGATTCAACTGAAGAAGTAAAAGATGGCTATTATTTATTTCGTTCGAAGACAGAGGGGTACACGATGCTGTTCCCGAAGAATGCCGTAATCTCTAAAAGGTCTTATGAAAGAAATAAATCTCCATTCGAAAGTATAACTTTTGAAGACTATAGTAAAAAGGAAAATTACTATTTTAAGTATGACGTTTCTTTCACATCTTATGGTGAAGACTCTATTGAAAATAGCTTAGAAATACTATCTGATTCATTGGATTATAGTGGGGATTTTAAAAAAATAACAGATGAAAACAAACTTATTTA
This sequence comes from Aquibacillus rhizosphaerae, assembly GCF_030282825.1. Taxonomy (GTDB): domain Bacteria; phylum Bacillota; class Bacilli; order Bacillales; family Amphibacillaceae; genus Aquibacillus_C; species Aquibacillus_C rhizosphaerae. Next base: position 3,312 of record NZ_JASTZU010000061.1, on the reverse strand, counting down.
TTATGCGAAAAAGAAACAAAATTTTGAAGCTGATAATAGAAGCAGAACTGTTTACTTTTTCTTAAGTTATATTGTTCCTAAAGGTGGATCTGTAGGAATTGAATATACATATAGTGCTAGTTGTTATGATGAACTGAATTCTGTTTGCGACGTTAAACCAGAAGAAGAAAAAAAAGCTTTGATGCTTATGAAGTCGGTTGAATTTATAAAGAATGAATGATTGAAAATATCGATTTAGAACGCTGTAGTGTGTCTATATCCTATTAATTAATATGGATACTTATTGCATTTACTAATTCCTCTCATCACGCCTCTTAAGAATACAACTAGTATTTTAGGTTCTTTCTTGCCGCACATAAATTTAACTATACCTTCATGAAATGTAAAATAGGAAAATACGGATATAACTAGAAGTTAATGGAAATGAAAGGGGTATAACTTAATGAAAATAAAGCAAACTCTTCCCCTGATCATCATTTTGGTAATACTAGGAGGATGTCAGTTCAGTGAAGCACAATTACCTGAAACAAAAGCATTTCAAGATGAATTTACGCGCGAGTTTATGGATTCAACAGAAGAAGTAAAAGATGGCTATTATTTATTTCGTTCGAAGACAGATAGGTATACGATGTTGTTTCCGGAGGACGCAGAGATTGCTAGTGGTGCTTTTTATGAAAGAAACAAAGATTCTTTTGAGAACCTATCCTTCGTAGATTATAGCAGGGAAGAAAATTACAACTATACATATGATGCTATGTATTCATCACATAGAAAAAAAGAGGTTGAGATTAATTTAAGAGGATTATCCAGAAGAGTTGGGTATGATGGAGGATATCAAGAAATTGAGGAAGGGAATACTCTCATTTACTTAGCAAAAGAACAAGAGGTGATAGAGAATGAAGATCGTAAAAGAATAGTGTACCGTTTCTTTAGTTATATAGTGCCAAAAGGGGGAAGTTTTGGCATAGAATATATATACTCATCTCATTGTTATGATGAAACAAATTGTAAAATGGATCCAAAAAAGGAAGAAGAGAAGGCGTTGATGCTTATGAAGTCAGTTCATTTTAATATGGATTAATGATTGAATATACCGATTTAGAACGCTGTAGTATGTTTAGATCTTATCAATTGTTGTAATCCTGTAAACGAGCACATTATTTCGGCACTCTATTTCCAAAATGGTGGGGCAGGAAATCTGAAATAATGTGCTCTTTTTTTCACGTTCTTTTTCAGTCATGGAATCTTCCTCCTTTTGATTAGAAGGACGACCGGTCATCCATGTTTTTATTCTACTTTTTTCGTCATTCTTTGAACACGCAAAAGGAATGTGGAATGACAAATATTTTTTTATGGTGTAAATATGGTAGAATTAATGTGCCATAAAATATGTTGATAAGTGTCCCCAGCTCCTTCGCAAGAAGGAGGATTCGCCAAAATCCAGGATTCTTTTCATATAGTTTATGGCTTCTTTTTTACCTTTTTCATTGATATCACCCTCGTTATCTATATAAAAATTATGTATCCAGTTGATATTTCTTATAAAACGACGCAAATGATACCTCCATAATTGACGGTACCCATTTCCTTTTTTCTTCTCCAATGCTTGTTCCACACTTTTTAAAATCGTATGAAGACTGTATTGAAAGTAAGGATTTAAAAAGTCAGGTAATATAGATATATTTGCTTTACACAACAAGCATTTCATTCTACATATAGGAATACGTAGCTCCACTTCTTGTGTGACTGCGTTCCTCCAATAAAAACCGTTTCGATATAAGTTGCCACTGGAAGTACACTGACAGTTTGGACATTGATCGAAAACAGGAAAATCATTTGCCTTACCTTTTTGAGAATATTCGTTTAAACTGACTTCCAAATCGTAAGGTATAATCATAAAAAAACTCCCCCTTCTAATATGCCAAAAATTTAGCACATTACTTCGGAGAAGTATAGTCAGTAAGCTGTTAAATTTTGAAAATAATAGGTCATTATTAGAGGGAATAAAGTGATAGTTTACAGTAATCCTCTTTTGCATTAATCTTCCATCACGCCTCTTTAGAAAAACCCAAAGCTTAAGTAGTACTTTACGTTCGCTAATTACTCCGTTTTGTTACCTTTCTGTAGTACATAATGTTTATTTTATTATTCCTTTTCAATAACTATTGATTAAACATAGAAAATTATGGTAATAATAAGGAGTTAAAGGAAATGAAAGGGGTATAACATAATGAAAATAAAGCAAATTCTTCCCCTGATCATCATTTTGGTAATACTAGGAGGATGTCAGTTGAAAGAAGCACAATTACCTGAAACAAAAGCATTTCAGGATGAATTTACAAAAGAATTTATGGATTCGACTGAAGAAGTGAAAGATGGCTATTATTTATTCCGTTCTAAAACAGATCGATATACGATGTTGTTTCCGGAAAATGCAGAAGTATCAAGGATGTTTTATGAAAGAAACAAGGATTTTTTTGAGAACCTAACTTTTGAAGATTATAGTAAGGAAGAAAATTACTATCATAGATCTGATGTTATGTATGCACCACACAGGGAAAATAAGGTTGAGATTAATTTAAACGGATTATCCAGAAAAGTTGGGTATAGTGGAGACTACCAAGAAATTAAAGAAAAGAATACTCTCATTTACTTAGCAAAAGAGCAAGAGTTATTAGAGAATGAGGATCGCAAAAGAACAGTGTACCGTTTCTTTAGTTATATAGTGCCAAAAGGGGGAAGCGTTGGCGTAGAATATATTTATTCTTCTTATTGTTATGATGAAGATCTATGTAACATAGACCCTGAGATAGAAGAAGAGAAGGCGTTGATGCTTATGAAGTCGGTTCAATTTAATACGGAATGAATCATTGAAAATATCGATATAGAACGCTGTAGTATGTTTAGATTTTATCAATTGTTGTAATCCTCTTTGGAATTTAATAATTCCTCTTCCATCACGCCTCTATTAAAATATCTCCCAAGTTTAGGTAGTACTTTACGTTCATTAATTACTCCGTTTTGTTACCTTTCTGTAGTACATAATGTTTATTTTATTTTTCCTTTTCAATAACTATTGATAAGACATAGAAAAATATGGTAATAATAAGAAGTTAATGGAAATGAAAGGGGTATAACTTAATGAAAATAGAGCGAATTCTTCCCCTGATCATCATTTTGGTAATACTAGGAGGATGTCAGTTGAAAGAAGCACAATTACCTGAGACGAAAGCATTTCAAGATGAATTTACGCGCGAGTTTATGGACTCAACTGAAGAAGTAAAGGATGGCTATTATTTATTTCGTTCGAAA
>NZ_JASTZU010000060.1 GCF_030282825.1 Aquibacillus rhizosphaerae | reverse complement strand
ACAAACAAAGGCAAGGGGAACAAACAAGTGTTGAAGATATTGTTTTAATATCAAATACGGCACTCCAAACGTTGATAGGACAAAAGGTAAGTCAGATTCCTTATAACGTCATGACTACAGAAATAGTACAAGATCGAGTAAAAGCTGCAAAATCAGCAAAAGCATCCATGGAAGTTATGAAAAATATTCTGCTAGATGAAGCAAAAAAGATGGGTGTTAAAACGACGAATAGTGTTTTAGAAATTTTCTCTACGATAGTCAACGATCATATAGAACGTTCCGATAAAACATTCGACTCTGTGGGTGACTTTGGTAATGCGATGACCTTTGGTGTTCCCAAAGGTATCTATTTAGGATTAATGGATAACTATTATCAAATGCTCGAAGATCCATCTTTGCGAACCATTAGTAATTATGTATCAGTTGGTGCCACCGATATGGTCATAGGGGCAGTTACCCAGAAGACCCACTATCTCCAGATCACTTGTTGAATAGCTTCGGATTTGCCTCGACGGTAGTCGGAGGAGGGGCTTATAGTAAAGTATTAGGTGATTCAAACCTATCGATGCCGAATAAAGATATAATTGCCAAAACTCAACAAATGGCAAAAGAACCAAGCGAAGTTGGGAGAGCTACCCTGCAAGATATGTTGGATTCCTTACAACCTTACCGATTGGACCCGGCCTTGGGAACGGTGGGTGGTCCGATGAATGTGGTTAACCCGGGGCTGTTGAGGAAGAAGTTGGAAGATACTTATTCGTTGGTTGTTAAGAGTATAGAAAATCCCAAAACAAGGTTACCAAGAACAAATGGTAAATGGGATGGAGAGCTTGGTAATGGGAAATGGTATTCTGATAAACCTGAAGTTAAGAGTGTAACGAATGGCAAAGGTGTAGAATTTATTGATGGTAGACCTAACTTCACACCTTGGAGTAAAGGTTCTATTAAATTTAAAGAAGGTATGTTAGATGGCTCTAAAAATGATTTTAATTTAGTGTATGAAAAAATTATGCAATTAAAAGGGTTTAGGTCACAAAATCAAGCAAAGTCCTGGTTAAAAGAAAAAGGCTTAACACCTCATCATAAAAGTTCTACTGAAATTGAGTTAATTCCAATAGATTTACATGCTAATATACCACATATAGGTTCAGCATCAGATTTAAGAGGAGGAAAATAAAAATGGACAAAATAATAAAGCAAAAATTAGATGAAATAATTGATTCAGAAGTGGTTGTATCAAAAAAAGAAAACGCGTATAAGTCAATCGAAACAATTGAAGGATTGTATGGAGTAGATTTACCATTAGACTATAAAGAGTTTTTACTTGAATATGGAGGATGTTTTATTAAAGAAAATATAATGTATCAGCCAATTGAAGTTACCCCTGTAACTCCCGAGGATGGTTTTGACTCGATAGGTGGTTTTTATGGTATTACTAATAATGTCTATAATATTGAATCAATCATTCAAACTTATAAAGGTATTTTAGGAAGTATTGTAATGCCTATCGCAGATGCAGATGGGGGAGATTTAATATGTATAGGCTTAAAAGATAAATACAGGGGAAAAATTTATTATTGGTATCATGAAAACGAAACGACTGATGAAGATGGAAAAGAATATTATTACCTTATAGCAAACTCATTTGAAGAGTTTATTTCAAAATTTTCATTTCATGAAAGAAAGAATAATGTCAATATAGATGATATCGAACTCTTCTTAGACGAAGATTTACTAAAAGATTAGTATTACATAAATAAATTATAAAAAACCTTGATTGCCAAAGTGCCTTTTGGACTAACATAAATTAGTGAGACAATATAAAACACCTTCGGAAATGGTACACTTAAGACAAGTACTAAAATCGGAGGTGTTTTTGCATGGGTAAAAAAGTATATTCAAGTGAACTTAAATGGGCAGTCGTCAGAGAAAAATTAAGTGGTAAGTTGACAACGAAAGAAATTCTATCCAAATATGATATTAAAAATAAATCTCAGGTAGAGACGTGAATGAAGTGGTATAAATCGGGAGAAGTTCATCGATTTGATCAACCAATTGGCAAACAATATACTTTCGGCCATGGTCCGGAATTTATGAGCGATGCGGAGAAGAAAGACCGTCAAGTATCTAATTTAAAGATGGAGAATGAAATCTTAAAAAAGTATTTGGAACTAGAAAAGGAGTTGGGAAAAGAATAGCCCTTCAATTGGTTGAACAGTTCAATATGATTACCTGCGAGTGAAAGATGGCGTCGATCCAATTACCGGTGTTGAACTAACAGCTGGTCAACGGGTAACCTATGCCGCAATGGCTGCGGGTATTGGGACCAGACCCTGTAGAAAGAGAAAGTGATCGTTTTGTCTGTAAGCGAAGGACATTATGATGTGGGGAATAGGCCTATTGGAATCAGATTATAAATTGAGATTTGGGGTCACCCAGGGATGAAGCAGTTTGAGAATTGTCAAGCTCGTATCCCCGTTGTATAATAGGAAGTTAAATAACAAACTTTTTGTGCGGTTTAGTAAAAAGGAGTATTAACATTATGACATTTAGAGAAATAAGCCCTAAAATCAATATTAAAGAAATGAAAGAGCTTGGGAAATTATCAGGAGAAGCGTTAAAGCATAAAGAAAGACGTGATAAGGAACTTAATGCAATTATTAAAGGTGAAGATGATCGCTTGCTTTTGGTAATCGGTCCTTGTTCATCTGATAATGAAGAAGCTGTTCTTGAATATGCTCGCCGCTTAGCAAAATTACAAGAGGAAGTTAAGGATAAGATTTTTATTGTCATGAGGGTATATACGGCAAAACCACGTACCAATGGTGATGGATATAAAGGTTTAATCCATCAGCCAGATTCAAAAGGTAGTCCTAGCTTGATTAACGGAATCAAAGCTGTTCGTGAATTACATTATAAAGTAATTACAGAGACTGGTTTAACAACAGCGGATGAAATGCTATATCCTGAAAATCTTCCTTTGATTGATGATCTTGTCAGCTATCATGCAATTGGGGCGCGAAGTGTAGAGAATCAACAACATCGATTTGTTGCCAGTGGTATTGATGCACCAACAGGCATGAAAAATCCCACTTCAGGTAATTTGAACGTAATGTTTAATGGTATCTATGCTGCTCAACATGCACAAAATTTTCTGTTTAATTACGCTGAAGTAGAAACGGAAGGTAATCCTCTTGCACATGCAGTTCTACGTGGAGGGGTAAATGAGTACGGAAAAAATATCCCAAATTACTATACAGAAAATTTACTAGACGCTATAAAATTTTACGAAAAAATGCATCTTGAAAATCCGTTTATCATGATTGATACGAACCATAATAACTCTGGTAAACAATATTTAGAACAAATTCGTATTGTTCGTCAAATTTTAATTAATCGTGAATGGAATAAACAAATTAAGAAATATGTTCGCGGATTTATGATTGAATCTTATATTGAAGAAGGACGGCAAGAAGAACCAATAGAATTTGGTAAATCAATTACAGACCCTTGTCTTGGATGGGAAAGTACAAAAGAACTTATTTATGAAATTCATAAAACAGAGGAAAAATAATGTAAAGGTGTCAGACACTCGCTAGTGACTGACACCTTTTTCTTGGATGCTTTAGGGAACACTTGTTCTGGATGATTTACGATATAATCTACGAAGATAATGTTCTATAAGGAGAGGTCGGCTAACCCCATTTGATGAAGGTGCTTAAATGTTATTCGATATTCTATTAGAGTAAAAGTTTTTAAGTTGTCTTATTTCGAATTTCTTTAATAAGCAAAGATGGAGTAGAACCCAGGTTTATAAAGAAGGAGATATGACTGTATATCACATTTGTGAAATTACAAATGTGTCTAGGGTCTCGTTATATAGAAAGCTATCGGAAATGGACAGTTGATGAGTTATACCAAAAATCGGAAAATATATAATAGAAAATAAATTTCATATAGAGGTGGAAGTGTATGCCTAAAATTGACAATATGCTAGCGATTCTTTGGATGCTTCGTTCAGGTGAAAAAATTACTGCAAAACAAATTTCGGAAAAGTTAGAGATGAATATAAGGACTGTGTACCGTTATATTGATACAATTTCAACAAGTGGCGTACCTATAATATCAGAACCAGGACATAACGGTGGATACACTTTATTGAACAATTTTATTGAGGCTCCTCTTTTTTTTGATTTTGAGGAGCAAACTTCACTATTGCACGCTGCTGATTTTGCAGAAGAAGCCGGATATTATGGAGGTGAAGCACTAAATAGGGCCATTTCAAAACTAAGTAAATACTCAAATGAAGAGCAGGAAACAAAGATAAACCAACATGTAACTAGTCTTGAAGTAATAAGTCGATTAAGTTCACGCTCTATGGAACCTTTTTTGAAGGAGTTGGAGCAGGCCGTAGCTGACGGGTACGCAGTAAAAATTACTTACCATAAAATTGACGAAAAGCAATTAACTTATAGATTGGTTGATCCGTACAGAATTATCTATTGGAATAATAAGTGGTATGTGATTGGATTTTGTAATCTTAGGAATGATATCCGTAGTTTTAGAGTAGATCGAATGGAAAGTCTAATGCTAACTGAAAGTAAGTTTAACCGGCCAGAAAATTTTTCAGCACGTGACTTTTTTATAAAAAATCTTTTACCAACTATAGAAGATAAGGAAGGGATTATTTCTTTGGTTATTAGTGGGGATAAAAATGTATTGGCTGATATTTGCCAACATTGGTTTTTAGGACATTATTTACAAGAACGGACTTCAAATCAAGCAGTATTCCTTCTTGAAAAAGATATCATACATACATATGTACCTTATTTACTTTTACCGTACAATAAATCTATTAAAGTTATTGAGCCAATCAGCCTTAAGAAAAGAATGATTGAAGTTTTGTCGGAATTAATAACATTTCATCAAAATTGATTACTTCCCTGACGCTAGGTGTCAGGGAAGTAATGTTATAGTTGGCTATATCAATTGTGATTGGAGTGTTATTGGATGCAAACAAAAAAAGTTTTTCTATATGTATTTAATACAATGTCGGACTGGGAATATGGATATTTAATTGCTGAACTAAACTCTGGAAGATATTTCAAAAAAGATTTAGCACCTTTAAAAGTAATTACAGTAGGAGCTAATAAAGAAATGATTACTACTATGGGAGGACTGAGCATAAAACCAGATATTTCCCTTGATGAATGTACTCTTGAGAGTAAAGATCTTTTAATTTTACCAGGAGGGACTACTTGGAGTGAAGAAATTCATCAACCTATCTTGGAAAGAATTGGCCAAGCTTTAAAGCTTGGTACTATTGTTGCTGCAATTTGTGGTGCAACGGAGGGCCTCGCGAATATGGGATACTTAGATACTAGAAAGCATACAAGTAATAACTTAGAATATACTAAAATGGTTTGTCCTAACTATAAAGGAGAAAAGTTTTATGAGTTGGGATCAGTGGTATCTGATGCGAATTTAGTTACTGCATCAGGAATAGCTCCTCTGGAATTTGCAATGGAGGTACTGAAAAAAATAGATGTATTTACACCAGATGCATTACATTCATGGTATAACCTAAATAAGACTCATAAACCTGAATACTTCTTCCAGTTAATGGATTCAATGAATAGATGAGCTAAAAAAAGCAACTTAGCAGATTTACATTAGTTTAAATAATTACCATGTTTTAGAGAAATTCAAAGAATGGTTTTTGAATATAACTTAAAAATGCTTATGGAGTAATGAAAAAGCCTAATTTCTCTATTAATTAACGGTAAGTTGGGCTTTTTAGTATTGAAAATTCCTTGACGTTGTACATCCGCATTTTCCTGACGATACGCCAAAAGTAAGCAGGTGTAGTTATTTATACTATTGAATACGCGTTATGCACCGATAAGGAACGCTTGTTCTCATTTTTTGGATGATTTATGATATAATCTACTTAGATAATGTTCTTTAAGGAGAGGTCGGCTAACCCCAGTTAAAAGGGGGTGATGCCTATATAAGTATGTATGAAAGTTTTGTTTCCATGTTTAGATTTGGAACTTTCTTGACTGCATTTCTCGCTTTGATCGTTTCTTTGATCAATAGAAAATAGACCTCCCTATTTCCCCACAAGTCTTTAGGTGAGGTCTATCGCAAAAACGTACCAATCCCTCTTGGGGGAACCGCTTATCTATAGGCCACAGTTACCTCTGTGGCCTATTTAGTTTATTACTTCTATGTGTAAATTATAACATATTTTATGCATATCAAAAGTTTAAAGCGTAGTGAGTAGTATGTTAATTGTGAGTGGCTGTTACCACGTGATTTTCTATTTTAACAGATTACGGGTGGTGCCTGGCACTAGTACTGAATTTTAATGATAGATTTCTTCAGAACTAGATAATTAATCAAAATTGAGTTGACCACTAGTAGTAAATCCTTATTTAACCTAAGATCCTTTTTTCTTCTCAGTTTTATATTCAGTGATTTTGTGCATCAAATTTTCTATCTATTTTACTTTAATAGATTGATAGTTTTTGACTTATTAATAAAAACTATATTCAATTTAATCTTGTTAAAAGGTATAATATAGAAAATGATAGTATTAGTCTGTCCCCCTTATAGTGGTGATACCAATCAAAATCTCGTGAAACAATCCTGTGAAACGAGATTATTCGGGAAGTGAACAGGCACCTGTATTCAGAGAGGAACTAGTAATGAAAAAGCTGATAGGTACAATTTTAAAGACAATAATCTTTTTTACAGTATGGATAATTTTGCTTATCCCAAATCTACAATTTAATAATGATGCATAACAGAGGGTATGGCTTGAATTCGGTCCGCTTGCTGCTGTTATTATACCGACTATAATTTTTGTGTTCATTGCAGAAAGGAATAAAATTAGGGTTCCGATAACACAAGATTTTGTTAAAAATTCCATAATAGGTATTGCATTAGGTGTCTTATGGCTATGTAGTGTGATAGCCTTTCTTTTGCTTACAAATACTATGAACATACAAGGACAAAATAATATTAACCTTATATGGATTTGGATTTTGGCAGCCCTTTTTAATGCAGCAATGCAGGAATTGCTTGTAAGGGGTTATCTGTATCAATTGTGGAAGCAAAAATATAATGTGGTTGTGGCAATTGTTTTAACAACTGCGTTATTTACCTTTATGCACGCTGGAGCATTTGAAGCAGGTATAATCCCAGTGATGAATGTTATTTCAATGAGTGTGTTTATAACATTACTATTGGAGTATACAGGTACAATAATTGCACCAATAGTTGCTCATTTTGTTTGGAATACGATTGGGGCAATTATACTTGGTGGTGTTTCTTTAGCACCTGATTATCCAAATCTTTTTAATAGCACGTTTCAAGGCAATTCACTAATATCAGGTGGCACCTATAAAATTGAAGGTAGTATTGTCGTTTTGATTGTTAACTTAATTCTGATTGTGAGTCTGTTCGCATGTAATAAAAGAAAAAATCGTATTCTAAAAGGAACAGGGAGTTTGCCACAAAAGGGCGCAATTGCTAAATAAGACTCAGTTTTTAAATACTTTACTTTTTAGGCTTCAAATTTAAACAGCCTTTAATACTGAATAATTATGTGCAACATTTAAAAGGTCTTTTACAAAAAATGATTGATTAATTGAATTAATGTTTATTTATTATATTTTCCCTTATAAGGGATCAACTATTTATGCTACGAAAATAAAAAAACTGAAAATGATTGCTTCATGGAAAGGAATAGATTTAGACGATTCTCTCCATATATTTCAAGGTATTAAATATGGATTAGGGGCTACTGGAACTTTTTTTAACACGAGCAAATATTTTGAGATTTCATTTTTGTTCCTAATTGTTGACTATTTAAAAAAGCAACCATTAGAAAGACGTAAAGAAATCTTAAATGATCCGAATAAATTAAAAAATGCAACAGAAGATGTACGCAAAGAAGTTGGTAAAAGAGTGCAATCACAGCATATTGTCCTACATCTATTCCTTCCAGAAAAATTTGAACGTATTGCAAGTAGTGGAAAAAAAGTAAGAATAGCTAAAGCATTCTCAGTTTTAATTACAAATACATCAGTTTCAGGTTTAGATCAACAACTTCTTGTAATAAGAGAAAAGTTAGAAGAAGAGTATTCAAATGAAACAATCGACTTCTATGAGACATCAGGTATTGCGAAAAGGTGGCAGAAATCAGTAAAACCTGAAATTCCTGTTGAGGATGATGGAATTGGATTGGGACATTCTCTTATTGAGAACGCTATCCCTACAGTTAATTTTAAGGATGTTAAAACTTTCCAAGATGGTTTAGTATTTAAGAACTTTGAATTACTTCTAAATCAAGTTACAACTGCAATTAGAAATGGAAAGCATATTATTTTGACAGGACCTCCAGGTACAGGTAAATCGAAATTAGCTAGTATGATTTGTGACATGTACAATGTGGAGGCAAAAATGGTAACTGCATCTTCTAACTAGTCAACCTATGAAACGGTAGGAGGTTATCGTCCAGATAGTGAGAGTAACTTGTATTTTGATAGTGGTATCTTTTTGAACTGTGTTAAAAATAAAGTAACGAAGAAATCTGAAAACACATGGCTTATCATTGATGAAATCAATCGTGCAGATATTGACAAAGCTTTTGGTTCATTGTTTTCCATTTTGACGGGAGATGAAGTGACGTTACCGTTTGACTCTAAAAGCGGAAAAACAATTACGTTGAAACCTCAAGGAGTTATGACTACCTTTGAGCCAGATGATCATACCTATGTAATACCAAATGACTGCCGTATCATTGCAACGATGAATATCATTGATAAAGCCTCTTTATATGAAATGAGTTATGCGTTTATGCGCCGTTTTGCATTTATTCCTGTTGGGATTCCAAATGATATTAACGACGACTTAACGCAACAATATTTAGATGTATGGGGTATGGATACCTATCCAAATGTATCGACACTAACAGTCATCTGGAAGGTGATTAACAATTACCGTAAAATTGGCTTAGCAATCTTTGAGGATATTGCAAAACATACACAGGAAAGTGAGGACTATACGTCGGCCATCATTTTATATGTGTTGCCGCAGTTTGAGGGATTATCGCTGCAACGTATTCAAGAGTTTATCAAGCAAGTTTCCGAACAAACTGATGTTATTATTGATTTAGATTATCTGAATGATTTCGCAGGAGATTTCTTTGGTAATGGTGGATTAGAATGAGTGTCAAAAAGGAGAAGTTACTTGAAGAAATCTCAGGGTATCTCCATGGCTATTTAAAGGCAGGGAGAGTAAAGATAAATTCTTTTCTTTCAAAAATGAATGTCAATATATCCAATATAGATTAGTTATTAACCATTCGCTTTTTGCTGAAAGAAGAAACAATGGAATTCGCAAAAATATTGCCTGTCCTTTTAAAGCGGTTTAAAACAACAACCATTGCCAAAAATGAAACACATATCGGTGAAGTTAGAGGGCAGATTGATTGGGGAGAAACAACCAAAGAACGCTTAGCGAGAAACTACAAAGATAGGACGATATTCTCGACCAGTGAAAGTGTACGTTCCTGATTAGAAACACTTACTTGATCAATACGTTGGATGTAAATGTTCCTTTTATAAGCATGCGCTATATTTTGTTTTAATTGTTTCCACTCAGAAAACCATGCTGCTTTTTCAAAGCCTTTTGTATATGGATCTTTTATTAAAAAACTTCTCCAAGAAACATTCATCGCACCGGAGAAAGAAGACGTGTTGTTTGAACTTTACTGGATTGTTAAACTAATTAAACAAAATACAAATAACAGTCAACTGCATTTAATGGATGGAACACAGAATATGTTGGCTTCTTGGGAAAAAGAGTCTTATCTATATAAACTCTACCACGATTCAACAGGGTCAAATAATATTTCCTTTCGTGTATCAGAAAATGAAGTAGCTGACAGCAACAATCCTTATTTAATTCAAAGATATCAATCTTTCGTTATGTCGAATAAATTAACTTCAGATATTTTTGATCGTGGATCAACAAAATTATTCTGGAGTGGTCGACCTGATTTCCTACTAGAAGTCTATGAAAAGGAAACAAATCTATTAGTGAAATTAATTATTGGTGAAGTGAAAAATACATCAAGTGTAGAATATGCAATTACAGGATTAAGAGAGTTAATAGATTACTTTCATCTAGCGAAAGATAATAAATCAGACTATTATTAGATGGTTCTGTTGCTGTTCAAGGAATATTATGTTTAGATGATGTGAATTTTAACGAAGGAAATGGTTGGAGTATACTAAGCGGCTGGATAAACATGAAAAGGAGACTGTTTCATCTTTTAAAAAACTTAATAACTCAGTAAATCAAAAACATGATGAGCTTGCTGGAGAGGTAAATCGTGTGCAAGTTGAAAACAAGTCGCTTATTAAGGGAGTGTCTAATATAAATAAGATCTATTTTGTAATAAACACAGCATTTAGTACAACTGTGCTGGGTATTTTAGTGTATTTAATTATAAAGTTAAATTGAAAAATATCCGATTGTTTGAGATTATTGAAGTTTAATCTGAGTATCGATTATAAATATACACCTCAAGGAGCAAAACCATGTTTAAATTTTTAAAGAAAAAGCAACCAGAAATAAAAGCTCAAGAAGTAAAACCAAAAACTAAAAACAACAAATCACCAACAAATAGAACCAATGATGAACTGGCAGTGGTTAAAGGACAGATTGGTGAGCATAAGATTGATATTCAGCTCGCACAAATGCCGAAAGAATATCGATACATAAATGATGTCATGATTAAAAATGCGAAATCAAAATCTGGATATTCGCAAATTGATCATGTGGTAATCACGCCTTATGGGATTTTTGTTATCGAGACGAAAAATTATCAAGGAACTATTTATGGTGGGAAAGATAGAAAGACGTGGTTAGTGAATGGGAAGTTTAAGTTCATGAATCCTTTCTATCAAAACTATGGTCATATTAAAGCACTACTACAGGTTGCTGGCAGTAAATACGAGGATCTTATTATATCCATGGTATCTTTCACAAAACGGTGCACATTTAAAATTGATGTAGAATTACGGAAGATAGCTTCCAACCATTTAATCGTCTATGATATTGAACTATCAGAATTTATCGAAAGAAAAGTCAATGTGCTTAGGTTGCAACATGACAAAGTGCTTTTAACAAAAGAGGAAATTGATAAAATCTATCAAAGTGTGCTAGAGGCAAACATAACGGATAAAGCCATTCGTTTACAACATAACGAAGCGTTAAAGAGTGCGCCTATTCAAACAACTCCAAAACCATCATCTACGAGTAAGTGTGTAGTTTGTAATAAAGCAGTGTCAGATAAAGTAAAAAGTTTTTGCCTATCAAACAAGCGATTTAACGGAAAAGTGTATTGTTTTGACCATCAGAAATAAAAGTTAGAGAGTCTATTTAATTAAATAGGCTCATTTTTTAGTTTTTGTTGACTTAAAACACAGATAAAAAGGAGAATATTATGAACGGACATATAACAGTTAAACATAAAAATATTTATTATAAGATTCACGGTGAGAATCATTTACCTGTATTTTTGTATTTACATGGGGGACCGGGAGCTGGTTCTTATGACTTTATTGAACATCAAGGTCAGCGGCTTTCACAGTTTGTGAGAGTCATTGCAATTGATCAAAGAGGGGTACTTCGATCGGATCCAATTGGGGATGAAGAATCATTCGGAATTTTTGACTTGATTGAGGACTGTGAATCCATTCGTGAGCAATTGGGGATAAAGAAGTGGGGTATCATTGGCCACTCATTTGGTGGGTATTTAGCCGTACATTATCAATTGCATTATCCGGAAAAAGTGACACAGATTCTGTTGGAATGTCCTATTTTTGATTTAGGAAGCACCGCCCGCTCACTTATTATAGGTGCTAATCGGGAATATAAGCGATTAGGAAAACATGGAATGGTGGAAGAGTCCTTGGCCGCTTCAAAGATAACTGATCCAGAAGAAACTTGGGAAAAATGTATAGAGTTTCTCGTGGATTTGGGTGAATATAAAGACAATTTGTATGTCCATGGGGAAGAAAAACACTTTTTTGATGATCTTGCCGAAAAGTCTGGTATTCCGCAAGAAAACTGGGAACGAGCTAGTAATCATCAGCTAAAGTTATATCAGGAAGGAAAGGTTTTTGAATCACTGCTTCCTCAACTTGAATCTGTTAATTGTCCAATGCTATTGATAAAAGGCAAATATGACTGGGTGACTGCAGATGATCAGCTTGCTGCGTTTACTAATGGGCAATCGAATCGTAAACTATACATGTTTAACCACAGCGGTCATTTTCCTAGGTTTGAAGAACCTGAATTGTATGTTAAAGTAATAAAAGAATTTATAAGCCATTCATCGGTGATTTAGTAGTGGGAATAAAAAGAAAATTTTTTTTAGTGAAAGGGCAATTGATGAAGATTAACTATAGAATTATTCAAAATTTTTTCAAAATGAATTCTATTTATTTATCGTGGAATATGGGATTTAGTTGTTTTTAATCAAACTTTACTTTAAAGCTATACTTGAACTGGATTCATCAGATAGCTTAAGGAAAGTAATGATCCAGCGACTTAAAATGGAAACGTATGGGTCAGTCCCTTCAAATAGACAAGTTTTGACGAAGAGGACACACATCCAATAAACAAGCAGTGAAATCAACCTAGGGACAAGAGGGGCACATCATACCTATGTCCCTCTACAGAGACATGATAAATTCAAAAGTAAAAACAGATTTCAAAACAAAGATCTGGTTTCTTCATGATTCCAAAAGTCTCACTGTCTTTCCTCTCTCAGCCCATTCTATCCCTTCATCACTAGGAAGTCTCCACTTGGTGTAGCAAGCTTGTAGCTGTTGTTCTAATCCATCCACCCACCATAATTTTTCTGCTTCTTCATAATTTACTAACACCTCTGAAAAAACTGTGGCATTTTCTAAAGACTCATGGATAGCCTGTATACAGGATACATGTGTAGAGGCTGCTTCTACACCACACAGAATATCTTTGTGCTGATTTGCTACCGCATCAATACAAACGTTTAGCTTGGCTAAAGTATTTTGTTGTGGATCTTTATACACTTTTTTATCTCCATTAGTAAAGCTAGCAACAATCTCGTTATGATTATTGTTAGGATTATAGGATATCGTTGCATTTTCAAATTCAATCTCATATTGTGGACTCTTATTCTCTAGTACGGTATGTGAAGCGTAATAATAAATTTCTACGTCTTCTGTAGTGTTCATTTTTATTGCACACGTGTCGAAGGTTTCTATATCATTTGTCCGATACAGCTCAGCGGTCACATCTTTTAGCAAACAGCTACTATCGATGGAAGATCCTAATAAATAAAACATGTGGTGTAGAAAATGTGCGGTTGCATTGTTCGCAATACTGTCAAAAATCATTTCATTATTAGAACTGTATTTTTTCCCCGCCCATCCAGTTCGTGCATAATATTCCTCGTTTCGCGGCCATAATACGATTGATTTCATCCGTTTTGGTTTTCCAAATAATCCATCAAGTACATCTTGTTTCAATTGTTGAACTGATTCTGTAAATGACCAGTTATAGCCAATAGCAAGAAACTTACCAGTTTGATCTCTCACTTTCATCATTTCTCCAACTTCTTTTGGATTACCAGTTGCAGGTTTCTCGCATAATACATTACTTCCATTTAACATTGCATGACAGGACTGTTGCTTATGGAGATGAATTGGTGTTGATATAATTGCGAGATCTGCATTGTAATTTTGATAAAAGGCTTCCAATGTATCGTAAATAGGTATATTTTTTTCAAGTAATTGTTCGTAATAATTGGAGTGTTTCGGATTAATATCAACAACACCTACTATATATGCAATTTCACTTTCATCTAGTGAATTTCTAACGTAGACGCTACCGTATCCACTTATCCCAACTAACACAATAGAAACTTTATTCTTCATGTAAATCCCCCTTGACTTTACTTATTTCTTTACTGAAATATCATAATCCATCAATTGTATTAGAACTTACACTATAATTCATTTTTGTTCGAAATCTATAATATTATATTAGACCTGTGAAACCAAGGAACCATTCTTACAAAAAACAAACAATTATAACATTCGAACATAAATGAAAGCGCTACAATCTAGTCGTATCAACGGTTTGAACTGCCTCTGGTTTTTGTGTGTTAAATCGAGAATTGATTGGTTGTCTAATTGCAAATGAAAGCGCTAAGATTAACCTAATCAATTTTTAGTCCCTTCCGTTGTTGCAAATCTAATTCAAAGAAAACCAAAATAATACAATCATCATTTTGAACGAGGTTAAGAAAAAAGCACTTCTCACAATTGGGCTAGAATTAGATTTAAATCATTTCGATATTTAGAAAAGGGGGGAGTATATAGAAAACATTCGAACAATCCTATCAAATTAAGTATGAAACGCAATGTTTCATTACGGTAAAAGAAGAACACCAAAACAATAGCAACATTAGGGAGCTGTATATAATGAAAAAGAAATATGTATTAGTTGGGACTGGAGGAAGATCAGAGTTTTTCTATGGTGCAGTAGTACGAGATTTCGGTGAGACCAGTGAATTAGTTGGATTTTGTGATATAAATCAAACGAGAATGAATTACGCCAATCGATTATTAGAAGAAAAATACGAACACCCACAAATCTCAACGTATTTGACTAGTGAATTTGATGAAATGGTCGCTAATGAAAAACCTGACACAGTGATTGTGACATCGGTGGATCGTACCCACCATACTTATATTATTCGGGCGCTTGAACTTGGATGTGATGTTATCACCGAAAAGCCAATGACTGTCGATGCGGAAAAGTGTCAGGAAATTATTGATATTGTGAACAAGACAGGTCGGCAAGTTCGAGTATCATTCAACTACCGATATGCACCACACAACACAAAAATTAGGGAACTAATTAAGCGAGGTACAATAGGCGATGTATTTTCCGTGAATTTCGAATGGGCGTTAAATACGCAGCATGGCGCTGATTATTTTCGTAGGTGGCACCGCGATAAACGGAATAGCGGTGGACTGTTGGTACATAAATCAACCCACCACTTCGATTTAGTTAATTTTTGGTTAGGAACAACACCAGAAACCGTCTACGCCTCTGGTGGGTTGCGTTTTTATGGTAGAGAAAATGCTGAAGCAAGAGGTGTTACTAATTTCTATCAACGAGCACATGGTAGTGATAATGCAAAGGATGATCCGTTTTCGATTGATTTAGAGGCAAATGAACATTTGAAGGAAATGTATTTAGAAGCTGAAAAAGAAGATGGATATCAACGTGATCAAAGTGTGTTTGGCGATGGAATAAATATTGAAGATACATTAGGTGTCATGGTTAATTACAAAAATAAAGCAATTTTAAATTATTCATTGAATGCATATTTGCCATGGGAAGGCTACATTGTTTCATTTAATGGAAGCAAAGGTCGAATTGAAGTCCGTGTTCGTGAGCAATCGTATATTAACTCAGGTGGAAATAAAGATGACGAAGGACGATTAAAGGAAAAGTCCATTAAAGTTCTGCCGATGTTTGGAAAAGCGTATGAGGTGGATGTAATACAAGGAAAAGGTGGCCATGGTGGTGGTGACCCTGTCCTATTACAAGATATTTTTGGTACACCTGTAAATGATGAATTTAATCGGGCAGCTTCTCATATTGATGGTGCAATGTCTATTCTTACAGGAATAGCAGGAAATAAATCATTAAACACAGGACTACCTGTTCGTGTGAATGACCTAGTGAAATTCTAACCCATTGTGGTCTGTTTCCTGGAAGAGTAGGGATATTAAGTTAGACTTCTACCGACACGACTAACCATTCTTACAAGTGACGAACAATTTATACTATAGGGCATATACACATACATCAGAGACTAGTAATGATAATAGATTAAAGCCTTTCTATATTTTGTGTATGAATTGGAAAATCAAATTTTTATTTGAAAGATAAAAATTAGAGAGGGGGAAGGGAATGAAGAATTATGCGAATAATCCAACAATTGATTCGGGAGTGAAACGAAATATTCCGATCAAGTCTAAGAGGAAGAAGAATCGTTATATAGAAAACATCCAAAAACATTGGATGCTTTATCTGATGATTCTCCCAGGGTTAATTTATTACATTATCTTTAAGTATATCCCGTTACTTGGAAGTGTGATTGCCTTTCAGGATTATCAAATTTTAAATGGGATAATGAACAGCCCTTGGGTAGGTTTGGAGAATTTCTATCATCTATTAAATTATCAAGATTTTCATGAAGTATTAAGGAATACTGCATTAATTGCCTTGTATCAATTGATTTTTCAATTTCCGGCACCAATCATCTTTGCTTTATTGTTTAATGAAATAAGGCTAATGATTGCCAAGAAAACGATTCAAAGTTTGTTTTACCTTCCGCATTTCTTATCTTGGGTTATAGTCGGTGGGATTGTATTTGAATTATTGTCTACAGAAGGGGTTATTAATGCCTTCCGAGAAATACTGGGGTATGAACCGATCTTATTTATGCAAGAAAAAGAGTATTTTCGAACTATTGTTGTTTTTTCGGGGATTTGGAAAGAGGTTGGTTGGGGAACAATCATTTATTTAGCTGCCATTACAGCGATTAACCCATCATTGTATGAGGCTGCAGTAATTGATGGAGCAAATCGTTGGAAACAAACGATCCATATTACATTGCCACTATTATTCCCAACTATATTAATCCTTTTCTTACTGAACATCGGGAACTTCTTGGAGTTAGGTTTTGACCAAATTTTCAACTTGTTAACTCCGATGACTTATTCTGTTGGAGATATTATTGAAACATATGTGTATAGAGCAGGTATTCTCCAAGGGCAATATAGCTTAACAACTGCGATCGGATTATTTCAATCTGTTATAGGGTTTGCGCTGTTATGGATTTTTAATCGGCTCGCAAGAAAAACAGGACAGGGGTTGTGGTAATGCGAATGTCAATTGGGGAAAGATGTTTTCAAGTATTTAACTACTCGTTTTTGATCATAGCAGCTGCAACTATGATTGCACCATTACTGCAATTATTAGCCGTCTCCTTTAGTTCACCAGTAGCCGCAGATGCAAAAAAGGTATTTTTATTGCCAGTTGATTTTACAGTAGACACGTGGGTGCATATTTTGCAAAATGATGTACTTTGGAGATCATTTTTTGTTACCGTTTTCATTACTGTGGTAGGTACATTTTTGAGTATGTTATTCTCTGTTTTAACAGCGTTCCCGTTATCTAGAAAAGACTTTCTACTACGTAAACCAATTATGTTTGCGATTGTTATTACAATGATATTTAATGCGCCGATGATTCCGTTTTTCCTAACTGTAAGAGAAGTAGGCTTAATGGACTCGGTTTGGGCACTGATTATTCCTGGGTTAATTAGCACATTCAACATGGTTATTATCCGTACCTTTTTTATGGGAATACCGAGTGATTTGGATGATGCTGCCAAAATTGATGGATGTAATGAATTCGGCCTCTTGTTTCGTATTTATTTACCATTATCGAAACCAGTGTTAGCAACGATTGGCTTGTTTTATGCAGTTGGTCTTTGGAACACATTTAAAACAGCGGTGCTTTTTGTGCGAAATCCAGATTTATGGCCATTACAAATGCGCCTACGTTCCTTTTTCGTATCAGAAGAACAATTATCGACGGTTGATTTGCTTGTTGGGGATTATGACTTTAATACGACAACATTGAAGGCAGCAACAATCATCTTTGCGACAATTCCAATCGTAATTGTTTATCCATATTTACAAAAATATTTTGTAAAAGGTGCAGTGCTAGGATCACTGAAAGAGTAAGACATCGAAATGTTATAAATGGCATAAAAGCCATTTAAATAAATGAAAAAAGGGAGGATTTTAGTTATGAAAAAGTCGTACTTGTTACTTATCCTATTGATTATGTCGATGCTCGTAATCGCTGTTGCATGTGATGATAATAAAACTGACGGAAACAATGATTCCAATTCTGAGAGTAATCAAACAGAAGGAAATGAAGAAGAGTCTGATGAGCCTGTAGTTGTAAAAGTATTTAAAAGTCATCTTGGAAAAGGAACGATTCCAGAAAGTGACGATCCGCATGTGCAGAAAGTTATGGAAGCTACTGGGATAGAATATCAATTAATTACTACACCCCCAGGATCTGATCCAGCAGAATATATTAACTTAATAATGGCGGAACAAGATTTACCAGATATCCTACGACCTATTGGTGGGGTTGAACAAACACTAATTTCACAAGGAGGAGCACTTGCACTAGATGAATTGCTTCCTAAATATGCACCACATGTATGGGAGCAAATTCCAGAAGAAGCATGGAAAATCGTTCGTACCGCATCAGATGATGGGAAAATTTACTATGTACCTAAAGTATTTATGATTCCTGAACGTTCACCACTATTGCGTAAAGATTGGTTGGACAATATAGGAATGGATATGCCTGAAACAACTGAAGAATATAAGGAAATGTTAGTTGCTTTTCGTGACGAAGATCCGAATGGAAATGGAGTACAGGACGAATTACCGACGTCCGGTAGAGAATTTGGAAGATGGATGGACCACCTATTTGCGATGTTTGGTGTAGCGATGTGGGAAGGCTACCCAGAGTGGGATATATATAACGGAGATATTAACTATGCAGGAACAACAGAGAATATGAAAGCTTCAATAGAATTTATTCGTGAGCTATATCAAGAAGGTTTACTAGACAATGAGACATTCTTAAATAAAGGAGATGTTTGGGCAGCAAAAATTGATAATGGTTTAGTAGGAAGCTGGTATCATCTACCTGCAAACTTAAATGATAATTTAATTATCATGCGAGAGCATTCACCTGATGTAGAAATTAGTGGAATGTCATTACCAAAAGCAGATGGGTTTGATGGTTATATTACCCAAAAGAGTATGGGTGAGCCAGAATGGATGATCCCAAAAACTGCTGAAGAGAATGCAATTAATGCACTGAAGCTGCTTGATTTCTACTATGACCCTGCCAATTCAGAGTTCATTCAGTATGGAATTGAAGATGTGCAGCATGAAGTAGTCAATGGAGAAAAACAGTTAATTCCTGCAACAGATGAAACACCAATTGCGTTAGGTATGTTGAACTTTACAACACAGGAAACAATGGACTTACGAATTGAAAATTCTTTCGAAGATGAAGATCAACAAATGATCAAAGATATCTTTAAGACTGCTACAAAAGATTCGCGACGGATTGCGGGTGATGGGATGCCTATTTCTGTGTATGAAGGCTATCCAGACATACAGTCCCATAAGTTGTTCCAAGAGTATATGACAAATATCGTTATTGGTGAATGGGAACTGGAGCGGTTTGATGAATTCGTCGAACGCTGGAAGGAAGCTGGTGGTGACGAAATAACAAAACGAGCACAAGAATGGTATGCACAAACAGAGTAGTAATTAGAGATTGACTATTATCAAGCACTCTTCTAATCATGTAAGAGGAGTGCTTGTGCCCATGATAGATGACGAGGTAGATAACAATATTTTTAAATAGATATAATCTAGTTGGACTTGAATAGAATAGTATGAAAACTATTAAATAAGGGGGAACCATATGATTCATATCTTTGAAAAATGGTTCAGACGTACGTTGTCCAATACGCAAACCCGTCTAGTACTTATTCTAATGTTATCTATCTGTGTTATTATCCTGATCGTCGGTCTTACATCTTACAATACTTCCAGGAATGTATTGCAAAAAGAATTAAATGCACCGCAACAACAGATGTTACAAATTAGTATGAATCATATCGATCAATACTTGAAGGAATCAGATAAAGTGGCAATTAAATTATCATTGAACAGTTATGTTAGTGAGTTTTTGACAAATGATAACCAAATTTCGCACCGGAATATTTCTCAATTATATCAAAATTTAGAAACCCTAATAAAAAATACAGCTTATATACATAGTATTTATATTTATTCAACTGATCAAAAAAGTATTGTAGGTTTGCCTCAAGGATTTAGTTCAGATCTCACTAATTTCAATGATTCCAAATGGGTTAGTGTCGTCGATGATTTTGTTGAGGATGAAATGGTGCTCGTAAAACAAAGATTTGTCCCTAATGGTCTGAAATATGAGGAATCAAATGTTACATTATTTCGAAAAGTAATGATTCAAGGTGAAATGAAGGGTGTCATTGCAATCAATCTAAAACATGAAGATTTATTTGCCAATTTAATCCCAACAGATGGTTTTAATTCAGATAGTATGCGCTTTATTGTTGATCAAAGTAATAATCTATTATATGTAACAAAAAACAATAGCTTTGATTCAGAAACGTTAGACTATGTAATGTCGAATGTAAATGAGGGGAAGTTAGATGAAATTAAATATCAAGAAAACATATTGCTGACTAACCAATTACAATCATCGTTTACTGGGTGGGAATATGTGTCTGTCGTTTCACAAGATAGCATACTGGCAAAAGCAAAAACGATTCGTAATGTTGTTTTTTCTATGTCTTTACTAGCCTTATTTGTAGGTATCATTGTTATTATTTATATTCATACTGTTGAATTACGACCGATACGTCGGATTAAACAACTATTTTCGATGGATGAGGAACAGATGTATCACCGTGATCTAGTCCACTTGGAACGATTGGTGTCTGATTTAGTCAGTGACAATAAACAACTTTCTCGTGTAATTCAAAAAGTAAGACAAGAGGCGATAACGAAATTTTTTTATGATATATACAAAGACAAATTGAAAGATGGTAACGAATTACAAGATAAGTGGCAGATGTATTTTGGAAAATGGACAGAAGATCCCATGATTATTGTAATGATTTCGATGGATAATTTTTATAAATGGAAGGATCGGTTTTCTAGACAGTACCAATCTGTCATTAAGTTTGCGATATCCAATGTTATGACAGAGGTATTAAGTGCACATTGGCGTACAGTATGTGTCGATGTGGAGCAAGACACAATGGTCATTATGTTACAACATAGGGAAGGAAAAGTAGAGTTAAAAAACCATTTAAGAATAGCTCTTTCAAATATTTATGAAGTTCTTGGTTTTACAGTAACTGTTGGTGTTAGCAACCCTAGAAGTGGTGTGGAAGGAATTATACCATCGATAAAAGAAGCAACTATTGCCCTTGATGAACGATTGTACAAAGGATATGGAAAGGTCATCTCCTATAAAGATGTTTCGAGGAGTGATACACAATCAACTTCTATCAATCCAATTGAAACCGAACAGTTAATGGAATTTATTCGTGTGGGTGATACACAAGAGTCGATACAAAGGTTGCATCGTATTTTTGCAATGATCGAACAAAATCATTCAGACCCTCGCACCGTTTATTTATTTTTAGAAACACTAGGGGAACGTCTAATGCATCGTAATGCTAACCGTCAACAAGTGGTTACATTTGTGAATCAGTTAAAAACGATGGAGTTAAAGGAAATTTTAATGTTGTTTATCGAAAAAGTTACAGATAGGACAGAACAAATACAACAATTAAGTCAGTCGAAACAGCATATCTTATGTCAGAAAATGATTGATTACATGAATGCGCATTTAGGAGATACAATTGGAATTCCTGAATGCGCGGATTCAATCGGGGTAAGTGTTAGTTTGGCAAGTCAATGGTTTAAAGAGGAAACAAACGAGACGATCTATAGTTATTTAACAAAATTGAGGATGGAAAAAGCAGCGCAGCTCTTAGTTGAAACAGATGAGAAAATATCAACTATTGCTTTTAAAGTAGGTTATCAACATGAAAACAGTTTTATTCGAGGGTTTAGAAAGAATAAGCACATGACACCAGGAAAATATCGGGAAATGCTAAAAAAACAGGCGAATATAGATTAAAAGTGTGGTGTTAACGATGGCATAACTTTGAACCAATCGTGACTTTTATTTGATGAAAACACTATTACATCCTTTCCCATGTTTTTAATAACGAAAAAGGAGAATTCGATGGATAGAAAAAAGATTGTTACAAAACACAATCCAATAGTGACAAAAGTAGATCCAGTGGCTCCACTCTCGATTGGTAATGGTGAATTCGGATTTAGTCTTGATGTGACAGGACTACAGACCTTTCCAGAAGCATATGAATCACCACTTGGAACACAATCAAATTGGGGTTGGCATTATACGCACGGAAAAGACGTATATTCAGACAATGATATTGTATATCAAAAATTTGATACCTACGGAAGAACTGTCGGTTATCCAATGAAACCTGAGGGGAAAGATGAAGCTTATCATTGGTTACGTCAAAACCCACATAGGCTACAACTCGGTCGTGTTTCCTTTCAATTTTTAACAAAGGATGGACGAGAGGTAAAAGTTGATGAGTTGACGAAGATTGAGCAAAGACTAGACTTGTGGAAGGGAATTATTGACAGTAGGTTCGTTGTCGATGGAGTGGGCGTCCGTGTGAAAACGGCCTGTCATCCAAATCAAGATTCGATTGCAGTTTCTGTTTGGTCACCACTGATTTCGGAAA
Organism: Aquibacillus rhizosphaerae; assembly: GCF_030282825.1. Classification (GTDB taxonomy): domain Bacteria; phylum Bacillota; class Bacilli; order Bacillales; family Amphibacillaceae; genus Aquibacillus_C; species Aquibacillus_C rhizosphaerae. The sequence goes on along the minus strand of NZ_JASTZU010000060.1, from coordinate 32,721 downwards.
ATCGGTTACGTGTTTTTCAGTTATTTCCTAGTCCAGATATTACACATGATAGTTGGTCCAAGGCGATTCACCCCAATTGGAATCAAGATGCTCGTCATGAGACGGATATTGTTAATAAATCAAGTCAACATGTGCTATTGAAACGAGTGATGGATGAGGACTGTTATTATGTACGCTGGGATTGGACGGCAGGACAATTGGTGCAAACAAAGAAGCATCAATTTACGTTACAGCCTTCGGACGATTCAAAAGAGCTTCACTTTACTGTATCCTACAAGCCTGATGCACCTTCTCAAGTAGAGGTGACTGAAGTGTTTAATGCGAGTGAACTTCATTGGCAGTCCTTCTGGGAGGGTGGGGCATTTGTGTCCTTTGAGGGAAGTACTGATGAACGAGCTTTCGAGTTAGAGCGAAGAGTGATTTTATCCCAATATTTAACTGCGATTCACAGTGGTGGTTCGATTCCACCACAAGAAACAGGTTTTATGTACAACAGTTGGTTTGGTAAGCATCATTTAGAAATGCATTGGTGGCATGCCGCCCATTTTCCACTTTGGGGTCGTGCTGAATTATTAGAAAAGAGCATGGGATGGTATCTTGATATTTTACCACTTGCACAGGAATTAGCGGACTCACAAGGGTATGCAGGTGCACGGTGGCCCAAAATGGTTGGCTTTGATGGGAAACAAAGTCCGTCTCCTGTTGCACCAGGCCTTATTTGGCAACAGCCACACCCAGTCGCTTTGGCAGAATTGTTGTATCAAGCAAATTCTACAAGACAAACATTGCAAAACTATCAAACTATTGTATTTGATTCCGCTGATTTTATGGTAGATTTTGCACATTGGGATGAGGCGAGCAAATCATTTGTACTTGGGTCACCATTAATTCCAGCACAAGAATGCCATGATATGACAGAAAGTAAAAATCCACCATACGAATTGGAGTATTGGAAATATGCACTAGAAATAGCGATAGAATGGGCGAATCGCCTTGGAGTTTCTGCAAATCCTATTTGGAAAAAAGTAGCCAGTCATTTAGCTAAACCAACACATCTCGATGGCGTCTATTTGGCACATGAAAATTGCCATAACACATTTACCGAAAAAAACCATGACCACCCGTCAATGTTAGCGGCCTACGGTGTTTTATCAGGAACATTGATTGATCCAACGATTATGAAAAATACATTGGAAAAAGTGAAACATGAATGGCAATGGGAGACGGCATGGGGATGGGATTTCCCAGTCTGTGCCATGACAGCTACTCGTTTAGGTGAACCAGAACTAGCCGTTGATTTTTTAATGATGGAAGCAACGAAAAATACGTACTTAGTCAACGGCCATAACTATCAACGCCCAGGATTAACCGCCTACTTACCTGGCAATGGGGGCTTACTGACCGCCATAGCCATGATGATAAGTGGATGGGCAGTGGGAAATGTGGCTAGTACTCGTATTACAGCACAAAGTCAAGGATATGAAAACGAGGCTCGTTCTTCAGGCCAAGCTAATCCATGTCCTGGATTTCCTAAAGACGGCACATGGTCTGTTCAGGCAGAAGGATTGCAACCATGGCTTTAAACATGGGAATCGGAACGGTTTTTTTTGCACTGTAAAATTACTTGGAAAGGCTTCCCTAGCATGTTTTGCGGGTCACAGAAAAGCGAAAAAGCAAAAGTATGACTCGCAAGAGGTTGAGATGGATTAAGTATATGAGAAATGTACTCTGAGTTAAAAAATCAAAGGGGGATGTTACAAATAATGGGTAAAGGTAAAGTGTGGTTACCAGAGTGGAAACAGTATAAGGACAGGATTACAGGTGTTTCAATCACACAACTTACCGATTATACAGGCCATAGTCATCACCTATATTTTACTGAAAACGGCTGGTATGATAACGATAACAAACTACTGTTTTGTTCGGATAGGGAGAACAAAACCAATTTGTTTAGTATCGATATTCAATCAGGTGAAATTGTGCAATTGACTGATCATGATACAACCTATGGCAATCTGTCCACTTGTTTAGATACAACTGGCAAGAAGGCCTATTTCCGCAGAAGGAATCAACTGATTGAGATTGATTTAGAGAACTTAAACGAACGCTTAATCTATGAAGGTCCAGCTGATCTGGTCGGCGGTAATATTAACTGTACTACGGATGGTAAATCAATCATTACTTGTGTGCATGAAGATTTTTCCAGTAAATTTACGATAGATTTGAAGAATGGTTATGTTGGTCATCGCAAATTAATGGAATCAAAACCGAAGTCTCAAATCATGGAAATAGATATCGAAAAAGGCAAAGAAAGAGTAGTACACGAGGAAGAGAATTTTATTACCCATATCAATACATCTCCGAAGCATAGTCACTTAATCACTTTTTGCCATGAAGGACCCTGGCAATTGGTTGATCATCGAATTTGGGGTCTAAACTTAAAATCGGGTGAAGCTTGGAAAATACGTGAACGGAAACGAGATCACGAGATGGTTGGACATGAATATTGGTATCCCGATGGGGAGCATATTGGTTATCATGGGTTTAGACAAAAAAATGGAACAGGATTTTTTGGTAAAATTCGTTACGATAATACCGCAATGGAAGAGGTAGAGTTTGACTTTATCAACTGGCATGCCCACTCTTTTGGTTTCGATAAAGTGGTTGTCGATGGTAGAGCACCACTTCATAATTTGATTGTGTGGCAGAAAGAGAATGGAGTATTTTCTAAGCCGAAAATACTATGTGAACATAGGTGTAGTTTTCATGTGCAAAAGGTTCATGCACATCCACGATTCACACCATCAGGAGATAAGCTGTTGTTTACGAGTGACCGTAATGGCTATGGGAATATATATTTAGTCGATTTACCAACTGTCTTTGAACAATTACCAGATTATTAGAGACAAAGGAACCAGCAATCGCTTGTGCAGTGTATTGTGACTCTTTAGGGTATGATGTGAGCATCATTTTGGGTAACTAATATTGTTGTCCACCTTTAAAAGGAGGCTCTAGCCACTCTTGTACTTAATTAATGTATAATCTGTGTGCTGAAGAATACTCGATGCGTGAACATTTTTAAGAATTAAGTATAAGCGGCAAGGCCTTTTATATAATCTCATTGTTGGGATAGACAACTGGCTTCACCAAAGGCTTATAGTAGGCCAGGTTTTCTTAGGTTGCAAACTGACATGCACGGATGTTAAAAATATACTCGTGCTTGTCAAAGTGTTTGTACACGGTGACAGGAATCGTGATTGGATAAGGCTCAGATATTGAACAAGATACATTAGCAAGTGTAAAAATTTGTGAAGATGGAACAATTAATGCGAAAATTGAACTAGCCCAAAGCGATGTTATTAGTCCTAAGGATTTAGCAGTAACCAGATATAGTCAATTATCTGATGAATTATTATACCGTGATGATTGGGAAACCTTGACGATAGAGTTTGTTGGAGTTAGAAAAATCATTATGAACATATCAGAAAAGGAAACTAATGAGTTCGGAGATTATTTTCCAACATTGGAAATTGAAAAAATTTAGAATAACTAAAGCACCCTCTTGGGGGTGTCCTTTTTATTATATCTGCGTAACTTAATGGGTAAGTAGACTTCACCAATATACATATAGGATATGTAGGTTTACTGCCCTCCCAATGTTCAGAGCAAATAATAAGAAATAACCTATTTTGTAACCATAATCAAATGTTAAAGTGTCAGGCACGAGACAAGGACAATTGTCTAGTGCCTGACACTTTTTTAAAATCACCCTCTATTTGAAGGAGTTACCTTACGAGATATGAAGCCATACAAATATAACCGCATCATATCATCCGTGAGATCACGTAGCTGCTCAGGGGTGAATAATAAATCATCAGAGTCGTTAGGTCATAACGGATAAAACCGTTTTGCTTCCCGAGCTTCCTTATTTCCATGTGATACGTGTTATAAGTTGTTTTTTTAACGGCAGCAAGGTCATCCTGGATAGATGCGATAGCTGTATCTAATTAACTAGATATACAATCCTAGCGACAGGTCCTCGATTTTCAAAGAAAGCATAATCTTGTTTTAATACTTTGAGTACCATTGGTAAGAAAGTAGACAGGAGAACCGTGCCTGTGTCATGGGTGCTGACAGGCACTATTTACGACGCAAAAAATGAATGTATAAAATATCCATCTAGAACAAGAATAACCATGTAAATTAAGTTTGAAAGGGAGAGAATGATGGATAATGTATTGCTTGCTCGAATGCTGTTTGGGTCTTCCCTGATCTTCCATATTATTTTTGCAACATTAGGGGTGGGCCTTACGCTAATGATTCTCATTGCTGAAATATTGAGGGTGATTAGAAAAGACAATGATTATGGAATCCTTGCAAGGAGATGGACAAAAGCTGTTGCTATTTTACTTGGTGTGGCCATTCCATCTGGCACGATTGTAGCTGTCATGCTTGCATTATTATGGCCAGGTTTTATTGAGGTCGTAGGACAAGTCATTGCTTTACCTTTTACGTTAGAAATATTTGCATTCTTTATTGAGGCTTTATTCCTTTCGATTTATGTGTATGCTGCTAGTCGATTAAGTTCTACGATGCGGATCATCAGTGTTTTTTTCGTCGCACTTGGAGCTACAGCATCTGCTGTATTAATTACCAACGTACAGGCATGGATGAATACACCAACTGGATTTAATGTTGTGAATGGAGAAATTACAGATGTTCGTCCGTGGGAAGCGGTCTTGAATCCAGCCTTTGGATATACGGCTGTGCACGTAGCAAGCAGCGCATATATGGCAACTGCGTTTGTTGTTGCTTCTGTTGCAGCTTATCAATTATTAAAACCCAATTTGAAAGCAAGTGAAAGAACGTATCATAGAAAAGGGCTAATGATTGCGCTTGTTTTTGGTGCCATTACATCTATTTGGACTGCAACAAATGGTCATTCATCTGCTGTAGGGTTACATGATAACGTACCAGTTAAGCTAGCAGCTGCTGAAGGGCTATTTGAAACACAGTCAAATGCTCCACTAGCAATTTTTGGTACACCTGACCCAGAAGCAAATCGGGTTGTCGGCGGTATTGAAGTACCAGGAATGCTCAGCTATCTGGCAACTGGCTCTACGGATGGGGTGGTGGTTGGACTAAATGAATTTCCACGGGACGAGTGGCCACCTCTATTTGTTCATACATTATTTAACATCATGGTCGGCATTGGGACTTTACTTATTGGGCTATCATTTGGAGCGTTAGCTTATCGTATTGTTTTTAAAAAAAGAGAATATCCGAATTGGCTGCTAATTCCTTTAATTGGAGGGGGACCTCTTGCCATGCTCGGCATTGAAACTGGTTGGATTTTTGCCTGCATTGGAAGACAACCTTGGACAATTTATGGCATACAACGGACTGCAGAGGCTGCAACCAAATCAGCAAACCTCGGAACATTCTTTGTCATATTTATTACGCTATATGTTTTCTTATTAGTAATAACAGCACTAGTTATGCGTATCTATTTCCGACGCAATCCACTTATAAATGAATTTAACAGTCAAACCACATCGGTTTAGAGAGGAGGGGAATTATAATGGAAGCTTATGTTGCGATTATAATCATCTGGTTGTTTTTGCTTTTCTATGCATTAGGTGGAGCGATAGATTTTGGTGCCGGCTTTTGGTCCATGTTCTATTTTGGACGGAAAGAAACGACAGCGGCAAGCATAGCTAACTTGTACTTAACTCCTTCCTGGAAAGTAACGAATGTCTTTTTAGTTTTATTTGTTGTCGCTTTAGTCGGTTTTTTTCCGCACGCTGCTTTTACTTTAGGGTCGTTCATGATTGTTCCAGTAAGCTTTGTGCTCATTTTACTTATCATAAGAAGCGCTTTTATGGTGTATTCCTATTCGGTACAAAAGTATACGAAGCTATTTACTTACATCTCTGGAATTACCGGTCTATTAATCCCAGCACTAATGCTTAGTATTCTTCCAATCATGATTGGTGGGTTTGTCGAAGTGGTTGGTGACCGTCATTATATTCTTTATGACAGACTGCTTACTAGCCCAACACTTTATGCACACATCGGCTTTGGATTATCTGCGGAATTGTTTCTATCCTCTCTATTCCTAAGCGATTACGCTAGAGAAGCTAAATCAATGGAAACGTATAAGGTGTATAGAAGAAATGCGATCATTCTAGGTCCGATTATGATTGGTATGGCTGTTGCTGCAACCATGACACTCATACCAGAAGCGATGTGGATGGTTGAAAATATGGCAAGACAATGGCATCTATTCGCATTAAGCATCGTTGTTTTTTCTGTCGGATATAGTGCACTATGGTGGCCTTCGAGGAAAGGACGGATCGGGCAACCTCGAGTTTCTGTCCTATTTATGGTGGTTCAAATAGGCTTAGCAAGCTTTGCATATGGTTGGAGCCATATGCCTTACATTGTCTATCCAAAACTGACAATATATGATGCGTTTACCAATATTGAAATGTATTATTCACTCCTTTGGGGATATGCAATCGGTATGGCGATTCTTGTGCCATTATTCTATTGGTTTTGGCAGCTATTCCTTAAAGATAAGCGGTATCTTACAAATGAAAAAGTGGACGATGTGCGGTAACTAGGAGGACAAAAGGTGAAACAACTAAAAGATATTGCCAAAAAACATAAAAAGGATACATATTCTCTTTCGTTTACTGCGTTTGTTATTGGGGCTATGACGGTAACGCAAGCTTTATTAATTGTGTCGATTGTCATGCTCATTTTTTTGGAAGAGAAGTCGTTTTCAGCTGTTACTTCGCAATTAGCAACTCTTCTAGTTGTGTTTTCACTAAGGGGGGGTTTTTCCTATATTCATGGAAAAATTGGTATTGGAATGGCATCGAAAGCAAAAAATCATTTTCGTAAATCATTGATTACGCAATACACGAATAACCCTATTCAAACATCTATAAAAGGGCAATCAGGTAAACGCGTAACGCTTGTTACGGATGTGGTTGATGAAATTGACCCTTATTTTAGTAAATATTATCCACAAAGAATCTTATCTTCTATTGTATCACTCATGCTATTAGCAGCAGTGTTTTGGCAAAACTGGGTTTCAGGCGTCATTATGCTTGTGACGGCTCCTCTCATTCCAATTTTTATGATAATAATTGGTAAGAAAACGGAAAAAAAGGCCATCCAGCAATTGGAAAAACTCACTTCCCTTGCAGGGAAATTTCTTGATAGCTTGCAAGGGTTAATCACATTGAAGCTTTTCGGAAAAGGGAGGGAAGAAGCAGCCGCCATAAAAAAGAGTAGCATGGAGTATCGTACAGCAACAATGGATGTACTTAAATTCGCATTTCTTTCATCGCTTGTACTCGAGCTCATTTCGATGCTTGGGATTGCGTTAATTTCTTTGGAGGTTGGACTTCGTCTAGTGGTTTATCAAAACATCTCTTTTTTTGCAGCATTTTTTGTCCTGGCAATTGCTCCTGAGTTTTATAAGACGTTGAAGGATGTCGGCAGTGCCTTCCATGCAGGTAAAGGAAGTATTGCTGCTGCACAAAAAATAGTAGATGAGTTGGAGGAATCTGATCAAATCATCCAATGGGGGAACGAACAGTTGTCACAAGCAGCTGGACCTCCAAGCATCAGGCTGAACAATCTTTCTTTTACGTATGGTGAGGATCATTTTTCTTTAGAGGGTATCGATGCAGCATTCGATCCTTATAGCCAAATTGCCATTGTTGGTCCAAGTGGTTCTGGCAAAACAAGCTTACTTCACTTAATAGCTGGCATGTACTTGCCTTCAACCGGAGAAGTTTTGATTAATAATCAGTCACTTTTTAACTATGATGAAGGAGAATGGTTCGACAAGCTCATTTATATATCACAGGACCCTTACATTTTTTCAGGTACAATTAAAGACAATATCTTGATTGCCTGCCCTGGGAAAAATATCTCCCAAGAAGTGCTGACCTATGTATTAGAAAAAGCAGGGCTTACAGAGCTTATTGGACAATTAGAAGATGGCACCAATACGTTAATTGGGGAAGGTGGCAGAGGTTTATCTGGTGGGGAAAGACAGCGAATTGCACTTGCCCGTGCCTTTTTAAAAAGACCTTCGATTATATTGTTTGATGAGCCTACCGTTGGATTAGATCTATATACAGAAAGCATTTTGCAAGAATCGATAAAAGAGCTGGCTCAAAACGCGACAATCATTACTGTCGCACACCGATTACATACAATTAAACAAGCAGACTGTATTTTGTATCTTGAAAAAGGGACTTTAATAGGGAAAGGTACGCATCAAGAGCTTATTGAAAATACAAAGGATTATTTGACGATGTTAGAAGAACAGCAAGGAGGTATTGCTGGATGACGGATTTAAAATTCGTAATCAAGTTGATGTTAATCGAACGGAAAGATATGTATATTTTCGATAGTATTTGGAATACTTGCTGGAATATCCACAGTTGCCGTGTTTGCAAACAGTGGTTATATCGTATCGAAGGCAGCACTTCTTCCACCGCTTTATATACTAACTATTTTTGTAGCGTTGTTAAAATTATTCACCGTCATTCGTGCCTTTAGTAAGTATGCGGAACGCTATTACTCACACAAGGCTACGTTTACTATACTAAGTAATGTAAGGACCTTTTTCTTTACAAAACTAGAAGCCCTTGCGCCTTCACTTTTTCAAAGATTTCGCAGTGGTGACTTGTTAGCCAGGGTTGTTGGTGATGTCGAAAGCTTGCAACACTTATTTCTTCGCGTTATTTATCCACCAATTGTCATGCTCGTTGTTTTCCTTACGACGATCATTTTTACAGCACTATTTTCCTTGCCTGTTGCATTAATTCTTTTAACAGGACTAATCATAACCGGCTTTTGTATCCCCCTTATATTTGCTAGGAAACAGCGGGACATCCAATCAAATATACGACAAAATCGCGCTCAGCTATCTACGGACACAACCGAATTTTTATATGGCTTTTTAGATTTAAAGCTTTATCGGAAAGTCCCTTTTAAAGAAAAGGCACTGCGTCAAACCTCAGACGATTACATTGAAAAGCAAGAAAATAGAGGAAAGCAGGAACAATTAAGTTTTGCAGTCAATCACTGGTTTTCTCTCGTTACTTCCTGGTCTGTGCTTGCTTTAGGGTCTTACCTAGTATCTACAACTGAGCTTGATAGCGTATTTTTAGCCATGCTTGTTCTCGTCTCTTTAACGGTATTTGAGACGGCAGCTCCAATGACAGATGCACCGAGTTATTTCGAAGATTCTAGAAATGCTGCAATTCGGCTGTTTTCTATTATAGATGAAGCCCAGAACCAACAAGAACTGAAAAGCAAAAACAGATTAGTAGAGCTACAGAAAGCACCGGAAATGGAATGTAAAAATGTTGATTTTTATTTTGTAGGAGAATCTCGCCCAACTCTATCTAATGTTTCTTTACTATTACCGAGTGGTTCCAAAACTGCGATTGTTGGACCAAGTGGTTCTGGAAAATCTACATTGCTTCATCTATTACTAAAACTTTATTCGCCGTCTAGTGGAACAATTACGATACAGGGGCAACCGTTAGATAATTTAGATGAAAATCAGCTTTGGGAAAACATCTCCCCAGTTCTCCAAAGTAATCACTTCTTTTATGGTACGGTTAGAGATAACTTAAAACTTGCAGGTGAACGTTTTTCTGACAAGGAAATGAATGAAATACTATCCTGTGTAAAACTAGACCATCTATCCTTAGGTGATAAAGTTTTAGAAAAAGGGGGAAATCTTTCAGGTGGTGAACAACAGAGGCTTGCGATTGCAAGAGCTATGCTTAAAAAGGGAAACCTTTTGTTTCTTGATGAACCAACCTCGTCTGTTGATCCCATTACAGAACAGCAAGTGATGAACAGGCTATTTACACAAGCAAAAGGGAGCAGCCTTGTTCTCATCAGCCACAAACTAACTGGGTTAGAACGGATGGACCAAATCATCGTTATGGATAAGGGAAAGATTATCGAAAGTGGAACATTTCACGATTTAATGAAAAGAAAAGGTTATTTTTATCAAATGAAGAAGATAGAAAAAAGCGTTTTTTATAAATAGAATCTGTTCCATAACTGTGTTAAAAATTAAACGATTGGATCACATCGAGGTGTGTGCAATTGTGTATGTGTAATGTTTGTCACCACGCGTCTAATGTCTAGTTAGACAAGACATTAGACGGGTGATATACAGTCTAATTAACATAACTCAAGGATGTCAGGCACTACAAAAAGATATCCAATGACCTGCCACATTTTTAAAACCACCCTCTATTTGAAGGAGTTACTTCACGAGATAAGAAGCCATACAAATATAAACGCATCATATCTTCAGTGAGATCACGTAGCTGCTCAGGGGTGAATAATAAATCACCAGAGTCGTTAGGTGTTTGCCAGTCATAACGGATAAAACCGTTTTGCTTCCCAAGGTTCCGTACTTTCATGTGATACGTGTTATAGGTTGTTTTCTTAACGGCAGCAAGGTCATCTTGGACAGATGCTATAACTGTATCTAATTTATCTAGATATACAATCCTGGCGACAGATGCTCCGTTTTCAAAGAACTCATAATCTTGTTTAAATACTTTGAGTACCATTGGCAGAACAATATAGGCATGTAGAGTCGTATTCATCTGTTGATTAAGCATGGAAAACACTCGCTTTTTATTTTTTATTATAATACGAACAAACGTTCTTGTAAATGTGAAATAAATTTTAACAAAGGATGAATCGATGCAATTATTGTTGCGATTTAAATGAAAGTTAAGTATCACGGAAATTATGGAGAGTATTTTTTGATGTAGGATACGATTAATTTATGGTTAGTTAAACAGAGAATCTTGATTACGTCCACTGAAATATACCACCTCTGAGATACTCTTTACCACTAAGTCCAAAAGATTGTACCAGTAAATGACAGACGTTTTACCACGGAATAATTTTGTGCACTTAATAATGTGATCGATAGATTTACCCTAGTATTACGTAATAGACAAATACTGTGCAAATGTCCATACTTATGGAAAACTCGAACAATAATTCTTTGTCTTCTGATATGATTTAAGTATGAATATTTATGATATTGTGAATTTTTTTCACTTAAACTAAACCAGCTAATAGTTTGTCAATATTTTTCAATAAAAAACTTTAAATAGTCATGATATACTAAAAAAGTGCATGCTAAATAACCTTCCTTATTACCTGTGTTGGAAGGTTTTGTGTTATTTAGTTAGATATAGTTATTATGCTATATCTTGGAAAGTGGTATTGCTTTTTAAAAGGGCAAAGATCCAATGTAACAGCTTATTTACACAAGCAATTACAGCGACTTTAAAAGGCTTTCCTTCCTCACGCTTCTTGTCATAGAATTCACGTAACTTCTTGTTGCGAGGAATGATCTCGTCGCTAGTCTTACTCTTACGACAGTCACGAATAGCACAACGTACTGCCATGTATAAGGCATGTCGAAGTCTACTAGATCCTCTTTTAGTTATTCGGTTCTGAGTGGCTGAGAATTTACCAGATTCAAAGACACTAGGATCAACACCTGCGAAAGCAACAAGCTTTTTAGGATTATTAAATCTGTCTATCTCGCCAATTTCAGAAATGATCGTTGCAGCGATCTTTTCACCGATACCGGGGATAGATTTAATATTATGATATTCTTCAATTTCTCTAGCGAGAGTGTCTATCTCTTTCTCTTTCTCTAACTTGGATAGATGCTCTTTATATTGAAGAATGATATTCACATACATACCAAGACTTAAAATGTGACTCTGGTAAACGGTTTTTTCAAAAGGATTGCGAATTGCCGCATCTTTAAGCTTTTGTGCTTTTTCGGTTGCCCAATTCATTGATCGACTTTTACATAGTCTATGGATTGTCTCAATAATTATTTCTTCACTCGTTTCCAAAATATCTTCAGAAGAAGGAAACCTTTGAAGAGTTAAGAGTGAAACCACTGAATACAAATCCCCAAAAACCCCTTTATATTCAGGAAATACTTGTTCAAGCACAGCCTGAAATTGAAGCTTTGTTTGCATCGCAACTCCAGTAATATTCTCATATTGTCTTGTGAGATTACGGAGGTTTAACAGCTGGACCCCTCGTTTTTTATGAGGTTCTAATTCTTCTTTGTAGAACAACTCACAGAGAAGATATGCATCAATAGCATCCGTTTTAACTTTCCTCAAACTCGAACTCCTAGCTTTGTATGAAATTAAAGGATTGATGATAATTAATAGATAACCACGCTCCTCCAGATAATGAACAACAGGAGTTTGATAATGTCCAGTTGCCTCTAATATGACAGGTGGCTTCTTACCAGACTCTTTCTTTACATCCTCAAGAAACTCTACCAGTAAATTAAGTCCCTCAAGTGTATGAGAAACTTTGAAACTCTTACGAAATGCTTTCTCCTTGTCCAAGAAAGCTTGAACTTGGCTTTCCCCTTTTGAAATATCCAGACCAACGACTGGATTCATTCTCTATCTCCTCCTATAAAATCTGAAAATTGCCAGTAACCCCTAATGCCTAATGTAGTATCATAGCTTCGCTTGTTATACGAGATCTAGGTCTCAACCAGCCTCAAACATGTTTCTACAAGTAGGGGGCGAACGGTTTAGTTGACGGGATCAATGTCCCACGAGCAGTTACGTTCTACCCTGGCTACTGATATAATAAGACCATATAAAAAAAGGTCAACCAGAAATATTTAGCATTCTGGCTAACCTTATAATACGAACGAGCAGGATAGTGCAAGAAGGAGTTCATCATTTCTTAATACGTATTAGACGGATACTGCGCAATAACAACTTTTGTTACACAAAAAAATTAAATCGGACTGGAAGCACTTTTATATGGCTATACAAAAAGGTGCGCTCTAACTGAGTGCACCTTTTGTTTTTATGAATTGTATATTTCTCTGTTTATGTTAACAATATCCTTATGTGAAAATGCCTTTTTTTCTGCAAAGAGCTCTTCAAACCTTTCCATTACCTTATCTCGTAGTATTGGAGCTTTTTCTTTATTTGCCTTTTTCAACGCTTTCGTAAGTTCGTCTTTCGTTAGCTCTGTGCAGTATGCGGGAGTTCCTGGCTGTTGTCTCCAAGAATCACTTAAAGAACCACTGTCTACTGCGTCGAAGCCTAGCTCGTTTACCACGCCCATGATTACTTGTTTTTGTGATAGATTATCACCGGCAGCTGTCATGGCAATTCGTCCACTAGAATCTTCGGATGTTCCTTCATTTTCTAAAGTATAGGCTAATAAATTGTTAAAAGCTTTAATGATAGGTTTGTCTAATTGATTTGAAACCCAAACACTTTCAACCATCCCGTTCTCGATTTCTTCAATTTTTCCGTCTCTAAAAGGGTAGTAATTTGAAGTGTCTACAATGATTACTTCCTCCGCGACTTGATCGATAATGTTCCGAATGCTTGGTAGTGCTTTTGTAGGGAGGGATATGATAAGAACATCAATATTATTAATTGCATCCTCTACAGGCACAGCTGTTCCAGCAAGCTCTTTCCCTTCTAAACGTTCAATTCCTCGTGCATCTGCAATTTTTACAGCATGTCCACTTTTAACTAATTTTTTAGAAATAATTGACCCAATTGGTCCTGCACCTATAATTCCAAATTTCATTATTGTTCCTCCTAAAGTATTTGTATATAAAAGAATTATTTAGCTAAAGTTACACAAATATATGTTTATCAAACAATAAACATATATAAGATAATATAAATGTATTGAGTATTTATGTTACATATACTAGAATATAATCATTTCTCATCGTTTTGAAGTAGGCATTAAAAATTGACGTAGTACATTTTTATGTACTTAACAGTAGAAAGTAGGTGAAGAAGGTGTCTAGGATATGTAAGGATGGATTTGATAAAGAGTGTATAAAGGAACAAAGAGAATTTTATGGCATTGCTTATACCCAAAATTTACTGTCGGGACGTTGGAAATATGTAATTCTTTGGTTTCTAAAGTCCAAAGAGCGTCGTTATAGTGAAATTAAAGCTTTTTTAGGAGACATTTCACAAGGTTCCCTTACAAAGCAACTTAGAGAACTTGAAACAGACGGAGTGATTAATCGCAAAGTATATCCAGAGGTTCCTCCTCGTGTAGAGTATTCTTTAACCTCAAAAGGGGAAGAATTGATTCCTATTATTGATTTAATGGAAGAGTTTGGGAAGAAGTTTGGGGAGCAAGTAGACTAACCAAAGAGAACACTTACGTCACTTACTGTTCAACCTTCTAAAACTATAACTACCAAATAGAAGTTGTGTGAGTGGGAGATTGTTCAAACCACATTTTTTTCTTTTACTATAAAAATTCATGAAGAATAATAAAGCAGCTGGAGGAAAAGTTAAAAGATTCAGCTGACTAACGTGGCAGCTTTTTGTACTAACTAAGCAGGTTAACAAAACAAAGACTTCTTTTGGGAACAAACAAGGATTAATTATCATTTGTTTGTTCTTTTTTTATTCTTTTTAAATCCGTCTATACAATATCAGCTATCTTTTCACCTGTTTTTGACCTTTAGGTACAAAATAATGTACTACGTCATTTTTTATTGCCCTCTTTCAAAATATGTAAATTGATTTTATTATAGTGTATGTAACAAATCACTTATAAAAACAAGTTGATAGGCAAAGGGCAAAACATGCGCATTTTAACGTAAACGAGCGGTTGTTGATCAAGTCTCAATGTGGGGAATACACATTGACCTTCGTTCTAGATGAGATCTGCTTGGTATAATGTATTAGGTCTTTTACAATAATGGACACCTAAATTTCACAATGATATAGTTAGCATACTAATTATATATTATGACTAGTGGAGGCATATCTATGAACGATAAGGTTGAATGTGATATTCGTGAGTCGTTAGATAAAATTTCATCCCGAATGCGTCGAGAATATAATGAAAATTTAAGAGAACTTAATCTTTATGTAGGTCAGGATAGACTGCTTGCTCGTTTGTGGTTGGATGATGGAATAACACAAATGCAAATATGTGAACATTTAAAATGCGAGCCTCCTACGGTAACTAATATGGTTAAATCGCTTGAGCAAAATGGGTTCATATACCGTAAACGAGATGAACAAGATGCAAGAGTTATGCGAATTTATCTAACGGACAAAGGGAAAGAATTAGAAAAACCGGTTGATTTCAAATGGAAGCAGCAGCAAGAAAAATTACTCGGTTCAATTTTACCGGAAGAACGCTTAATCTTAAGGGAACTTATGAAGCGAATAGAGAGAAACTTGTTCTAAGTTTCCTCTTATAGATATTTAGCCTGCTAATTAATTTTTCGGTATTATGAGCAAGCGTCAAGCTGGAACTATGATATCCGTACTTGCTAAAATGCTTTAAATTAGTTAGCAAGCTAAATAGTAACCGGTTTGGTTGGAATGGATATACTTATTGCTCTTTTGGTTGCTTGGAGACTATCAATAAATAAAGGAGAAGAGATACATGAAAAAAAGAAAAGAGATGCAACTAGCACTACAAATGGTTTCTGGATACGGAGCCGAATTCAGCGCCTGGAGAATGCCTGGTACAGATCCAGCAGCCTACACAAATACGGATAGTTACGTGGAACGAGCTAAAATAGCTGAAAAAGGAAAATTTCAAATGATCTTTATCGCTGATACTCCGGCATTGACCGTCGATTTAGGACCTCAGACTCCTATGTTCCCTATGGACCCTATGTTAGCACTAATGGCTGTAGCTAGAGAGACGAAACATATTGGACTTGTGGCGACACATTCAACGACATTCAATTATCCATACAACATTGCACGTCAGTTCAAAGCACTCGATGTTATAAGTAATGGGCGTGTAGGATGGAATGCGGTCACTTCATCCCTCCCAGTAGCGGCAGCAAATTTTGGTGCTAAAGTTGCCAGTCGCAAAGAACGCTATGACATGGCACATGAATCCATCCAAATTGTTCAAGCATTATGGGGGAGTTGGGAACAAGATGCGTGGACGTTAGATGCAGAAGGAGGAAAATTTGCCGACATGGACAAAATTCAGCCTATCAATCTTGAAGGGCAATATTATTCATCCCGTGGTCCTTTGCCAATACCTCCCTCTGAGCAAGGCCAGCCAGTTATTTTCCAAGCAGGTGGAGGAGAAGAAGGACTGGAATTGGCGGGTAGGTACGCTTCTGGGGTCTACGCTAACCCTTATGATATAGAAACTGCTCGTGAACATAGGCAAGCGCTTCGCCAAAGTGCAACTCGTTTTGGTCGAAATCCCGATGACATTAAGATGTACGCAGGTTTTATGTTTTCCATCGGTTCAACGAAAGAAGAAGGTTTAGAACGACGAAGACAGCTTATGAGTTTTAATCCAGAGGAGATACCAGGAAGAGTAAGTTACCTTGGTTCCATGGTCGGTTTACCACTATCAGTGAATTCGGTAGATATCGAACAACCTTTATCAGCTGACTTGTTGAAAAAGGCATATGCCAACCCAATGGATCCACGTTCCCACAGAGCTTTAGAGCTACTAGGAAAAGGGCTATCGATTCGAGATGTTCTTGCACATGGGGTCATTAACTATCATCCTGTAGTGGCAGGTACCCCCATACAAGTTGCTGATTTCTTGGAAGAATGGTTTTTGGCTGGTGCATGTGACGGCTTCTCGGTTGTTCCGGATATTGCCTATGATGGAGTTGCTGATTTTGTGGAACATGTTGTTCCAATCTTGCAGGAACGCGGTTTGTTCCACAAAGAATATGAAGGAAAAACACTGCGCGAGAATATGGGAGTTCCTTATCAATACGGAAGTTTGAAAAATAACAATAAATAATAGAGGAGAGGATCCAAATGAATAATACCCTTGAATTACTTAAAAATCATACATCAATTCGATCTTTTACAGATCAACCACTGACAGAGGCACAACGAGATGCAATCTTTAAGGCAGCTAATCAAACGTCATCATTCAGTCTACTACAAGTGGTTTCTATCATTAGAATTACAGATCCGGAACTGCGAAAAAAAGTGATGCAACTCTCTGTAAATCAACCTTATATTGAAGAAGCAGCAGAGTTTTGGATTTTCTGTGCGGATTTTAACAGAAATCATGAAATTGCACCAAAGGTAGACCTTGACTATATTGAGTACCTTTTAATAGGTACATTCGATGCTGGGCTCATGGCTCAAAATGCTTTAACTGCAGCAGAATCAATGGGACTCGGTGGTGTCTATATCGGTGGGGTAAGAGCTAATATTGAAGAATTAACCGAGGTATTAAATTTACCAGAGTATGTGATCCCTTTAGTGGGACTGTGCATTGGCCATCCTGCTGGAGAGAAACCTGGAATAAAGCCACGTTTACCTAAATCGATGGTAATGTTTGAAAATCAGTATCAGCCATTAGATGAAAAAAAATTGGCAAATTACGATCAACAGATGCGTGAATATTACCAAGATCGACCTGTTAAAGCTCCTTTCTCAGTGAAGAAAGTAAAGGGATGGAAAGATCATATTGAGGATCATCTTGAGAGAAGCAGACTGCCCTTTATGCTTGAGTATTTAAACAAACAAGGATTTGCTAAAAAATAATCTGATATTATTAAAATTGATTTACGAGGAGATATAAAATGAAGAATCAATACAATACGCGTGCCATTATGGCATCGCTGCTTATCTGTGGTTTCGTCGGCATGTTCAGCGAAACTGCTCTCAATATTGCAATGACTAATTTAATGGAAGTATTCCAAATTTCGGCCGCAACTGCACAGTGGTTAACAACTGGATTCTTGTTGACTCTAGGTATTTTAATGCCAATAAGCGGGGTGTTACTCCAGATTTTTACGACAAGACAGATGTTCACAGGTTCGCTCATCAGCTTAATTGTTGGTACATTAATTGCGGCGCTCGCATTCAATTTTGAAATGTTAATGTTAGCCCGAGTTTTGCAGGCTGTAGGTATGAGCTTGTTGCTTCCACTCTTGTTTAATACCGTTCTTGTCATCTATCCGCCTGAAAAGCGGGGTGCGGCAATGGGGTTCGTCGGACTTGTTATCATGTTTGCTCCAGCCACCGGACCGACCATAGGCGGTTTATTAATCGAATATTTAACATGGCATTACATCTTTTGGTTATCACTTCCACTTTTGATTATAGGGTTGTTGATAGGGTTAAAGTATTTGAAAAACGTTACTGATGTCACAAAGCCTAGGATCGATCTTCTATCTGTCTTATTGTCAACGGTCGGTTTCGGAGGAATTGTCTTTGGCTTCAGTAAGGCGGGCGAAGGAGCTGAGGGTTGGAGCAGCATGGTCGTAGTCACATCAATTGTCGTTGGGCTTGTTGCGCTGGTATTGTTCATACTACGTCAAAACTTAATGAATGTTCCGATGTTGAATCTGAGCGTTTTCAAGTTTCCGATGTACACCATTGGGCTACTTCTAATACTATCCTGTATGATGATTGTTATGACGAGCATGATTATTCTGCCGATGTTTCTGCAAACTGGGGCAGGACTGTCTGTTTTCATCGCCGGACTCATGCTTTTGCCGGGCAGTGCGTTGAACGGCATCCTATCACCACTAGTGGGCCGTTTATTCGATAGATATGGACCGAAATGGCTAGTTACACCCGGCCTTGTTCTCGTTGCAGTCATGTTATGGTTTTTAACTACCATATCCCCTGCTTCTTCAGTGGCTTTTATCGTGGCTTTGCATATCGGTCTCATGGTAGGGGTATCTTTGATTTGGATGCCTGCTCAAACGAACGGACTAAATCAATTACCGCCGGAATTATACCCGCATGGTACGGCAGTCTTAAACACACTGCAGCAGGTTGCAGGCGCGATTGGTATAGCGGTCGCAATCAGTATCCTTACTGGTGGGATGGAGAAATACTTGCATAGCTCCTCCGATCCTACTCAGCTGACCGAAATAGCAAACGCGATGACGGTAGGATCACAAAGTGTGTTCTGGTTCACGATGCTCATTGCATTGATTGGCTTGATCTTAGCATTCTTCATTCGCCGGGTAGTCAACCACGAGGAGAGGTATTCAGCGCATTGATGCTATTATAAATAACAACAGGGTCACTTAGAAAATTAATATATAAGTTGATCCTGTGTATTTATCTTTTCCAGGTGTTTTACTTGTTATATACCCGATAACTGTAAAAGAAAAAAGTTCTTTTATAAATAGTTATTATTCTATTGATAAAAAGGAGTTTTATTGAATGGTCAAAAATGAACTTAATAATGATCTGCAGTTATCCATCTTAGATTTTGTACATGTATATCCTGGTAGTAATCCTGTTCAAAGTTTAAAAAATTCAACGGAGATGGTCCAACTAGCTGACAGATTAGGTTATAAGAGATACTGGTTCACGGAACATCATAATACTCCTAGTCAAATTAGTACATCTCCGGATTTGTTAAGTCTACACGCAGCTTCACATACCAAAAATATACGTGTAGGTTCAGGAGGGATTATGTTACCTAACCATAGTCCATTGAAAGTGGTAGAAAACTTTACATTACTTGAAGCACTCTATCCTGGCAGGGTAGACCTTGGAATAGGAAGAGCATCGGGAACAGATGGATTAACTGCATTAGCCTTACAACGTTCACAAGAGTCAGTTACTGCAAATGACTTTCCAGAACAATTAAATCAATTACTCTCGTTTTTTTCGCGAAATTTCCCAGCTCAACACCCTTTCAAGAAGATAATAGTTCCAGGGAATGAATCAATAGTACCTGATATGTATATGTTAGGTTCTAGTCAGAGTGGTGTGCAGTTCGCTATAGATAAAGGACTTGGTTTTGTGTTTGCAGCCCACTTAGCTCCTAGATTAGCGATTTCAGTGCTACGTTTATATCGTGAAAATTTTAAGCCATCCATTTTTATGAACGAGCCTAAAAGCATGTTAGCTATTGGAGTTATTACAGCAGAAACAGAGGAAGAGGCAAAATATTTGGCTGGGCCATTGGAATTAATGTGGGCAAGAATGGCAACGGGTTCGCGCGATCTTTCATTTCCATCAATAGAGGAAGCCAGTAAGTATGTTTATACATTACAGGAAGAGGAAGCCCGTCAATATAATAAAGACCGTTTTGTTATTGGGAGTGTAGCCAATGTTGCTGAAAAGTTAAAACGATTGGCAAAAGAAGCTTTAGTAGATGAAATTATGATCGCTGATTATTATCCTAGTCAAGAAAGCAGACTAAAAGGACACCAATTACTATCAGAAGCATTTGATCTTCCATCTAAATAGCCAATAAGACTAAAACGAATAGAAGGTGAAATGAATGAAAGAGAAAAAACAACTTAAAATAGCCGGGACTATAGATGGGGTAGGCTGGAATTACATGGGCTGGTTTCACCCAGATATGCCAGCAAATGCTAGTGAAAGCATTGATTACTATGTAGAAAAAGCAAAAAGATTAGAAGAAGGAAAGTTTGATACTATCTTTTTAACTGACGTTAGCCATATTGGTCCAGGTATGATTCCTCATTACCTTAGTATGTTTGAAGGTGTAAGTATTCTATCCGCCTTAAGTATGGTGACTCATTCCATCGGGCTTACTGCCACAATTGCAACTTCCTATGCTGATCCATTCACTGTTGCACGTCAAATGGCTTCTCTTGATAAAATCAGTAATGGTCGAGCAGGATGGAATGCTGTCACTTCTAATCCAGGAGGACTAGCGAATTATAGTCGCACTCATCTTTCAAAAGCAGACTTGTATCCAATGAAAAAAGAGTTTTTAGAGATTGTCGAAGGTCTTTGGGACTCCTATGAGGATGACGCATTTATACGGGATAAAAAAAGCGGAGTATTTTTTGATCCAAAAAAAATGCACGCTTTAAACTACAGAGGAAACTATTTTTCCGTGGATGGCCCGTTAAATATAAGCCAGTCCAGACAAGGAAGACCAGTTATTTTCCAAGCTGGAACTTCTTCAGATTTCATGAATATTGCCTCAAAGCATGCCGACGGTGTATTTCTCCCGGCTGATAATTTAGAAGATGCAAAAGCTTTTAGTCAAGAGTTAAAGAGAAGAGTAGAATTGGAAGGGCGTTCGTTTGATGATTTCCTACTTACGATTTCACATAACCCGATTGTAGGAAGAACAGAAAGAGAAGCTGAAGAAAAATTTCAGGAACTGCAAGCACTGATGCCGATTTACCGTATCCCAAAACCGAAAATTTTTGGTTCGGCAGAAAAGGTAGCAGATCAAATTCAACACTGGTACGAGGCAGGGGCGATGGATCTATTGCTGCTAAGACAGGAGCATCCTTCAGGGTTTGATGACTTTATTGATTTAGTCGTCCCTATCTTACAAGAAAGAGGAATTTTCCGTAAAGAATATGAATCAAACACCTTACGTGGGAATTTAGGTTTACCTTATCCAGAAAATAGATTTTCTATCTAATTATACTTTGATTAAACAGAGGAGAGGTGTGACCAATGAAAATGGAGGACATTATCCTCACTTGTATAAAAGAACACCCAGGAATAAGTGCAAAGAAGATTGTTTCATGTTTGGATTCAAAAACAAATAATTTATTAGTAACGGAAGAAACGAATCCTCAAGCTTCTATTTTTAAACAATTAAGGACCCTGAAGAAAAAAGGGAATCTTCATAACAGAGGTGATCGCTGGTACTTTATGAATCGAAATATTGGATAATTGGCATTTAATAGTTCTTTTTTGGTTGTAATTGATTAACTATTTATTATACTAAATGTGTTTATTAACTGAGCAACTTCAGCATTTGTGCCACTGCCACTACCCGAAGTATGTCGACATCATCGACAAAATACGGTGGTGACAGGCACTTTTTGTAATGTCTGTCACCACGCGTCTAATGTCTAGTTAGACAAGACATTAGACGCGTGATATACAGTCTAATTAACATAACTCAAGGATGTCAGGCACTACAAAAAGATATCCAATGGCCTGCCACATTTTTAAAACCACCCTCTATTTGAAGGAGTTACTTCACGAGATAAGAAGCCATACAAATATAAACGCATCATATCTTCAGTGAGGTCACGTAGCTGCTCAGGGGTGAATAATAAATCCCCAGAGTCGTTAGGTGTTTGCCAGTCATAACGGATAAAACCGTTTTGCTTCCCAAGGTTCCGTACTTTCATGTGATACGTGTTATAGGTTGTTTTCTTAACGGCAGCAAGGTCATCTTGGACAGATGCTATAACTGTATCTAATTTATCTAGATATACAATCCTGGCGACAGATTTTCCGTTTTCAAAGAAAGTATAATCTTGTTTAAATACTTTGAGTACCATTGGTAAAACAATATATGCATGTAGCGTCGTATTCATCTGTTGATTAAGCATGGAAAACACTCGCTTTTTATTTTTTATTATAATACGAACAAACGTTCTTGTAAATGCGAAGAAAATTTTAACAAAGGATGAATCGACGCAATTATTGTTGCGATTTAAATGAAAGTTAAGTATCAAGGAAATTATGGAGAGTATTTCTTTGATGTAGGACACGTTTAATATATGGTTAGTTCGTTAAACGGAGAATCTTGATTACGGCCAATGAAATATACCACCTCTGACATACTCTTTACCACTGAGTCCCAAAGATTGTACCAGTAAATGACAGACGTTTTACCACGGATTAATTTTGTGCACGTAATGGTGTGCCTACAATAGATTTACCCTAGTATTACGTAGTAGACTAAATACTGCGTATTAAAATGATATTACCTATCAGTGACTTAAGAAAGAATTATTTATTTAAAGTAAGAACAGGAGTTTTAAAAAATATTCACTGTATCTAATGTCCTAATTTTGGACTGTAGTTTCTTTATTGATATTTCCTCTAATCTTGCTCTACTTTAAAGTAGATAGAAAAAGGATGTTTGAGTTGTTTTTCTTTGGGTACACAGTACATATGCTTTGGACATATATTGATATTGTACTCGAAAGGTATGGATATTTTGTTCATACATATTTTCTCACACCAGTATTACCGATGGCATTAAATATGACCGCTTCTGCTCTTCCAGTAGGATTCCTATTTATTTATCAATATTGTACTAACAATAAGAAAAATTTCTATTTGTGTACTCTACTATTAAGTGCAGTGTTTGCATTTGGCTTTTCAAGCTTAGAAGCCCATTTTGGATTGCTAGAATTTAATAAAGGAATGAACCAAATTCACGTATTTTTTATCGATGTAGTAATAGTATTTATTTCTTTTTGGTTTACAAAATCTATTTTAGGAAAAGTAAATCATGCAAAGTAGTATTTTAAGTAATAGCGTTTTAAAATAAGGTAATAAGATGGGATGAAGTCAACAGTAATCTGTTGGCTTAATTATATATTTGTAGATAAAATTCTGCCAGGTAAAACTATACTTGCTAACTCAGAGACGATTATCCAAAATATTCAAGGGCTAAAAGTATAGAAATAATGATAGCCCTATAATTAGTTGGTGTTAATGGTTATTACTTAGTTAGCAAATCAAAACTAAGGTAGAGATAATTGTTATGAACCTAGGTCAGGAAATAATATTAGATGTTGTGGCAGCTTTAAAAGAGTTGTATCCTGACATCGGAATGGAAAATACAAAGTATAAATTGTCTACTGTTCAATCAAAGTATTACATTCATAGAGTTGAGTTAGGTGAGGTTCATCCTGCTCTTAAGTGTAAAATACAATTGTTCATTTGGTAAAGATGATAAACAATGTAACTATGTTAATGAAGGAATAAAGCACTTGCCAAAAAAGGAAGTGCTTTATCTTCTGTTTTCGATTTGTTTGACTTTAAGTATTGTCCATCTAAATATCCAGCCAATAAAAATGTAAATAGGGAAGGAATATATGTATTTCCAGTTATATATTTCGTAAATCCCTAACCACTGTGTTAATGGTTCAAAAACAAAAGAAAAAATAAATGAAGTGATTGAAATGGCTGTTAAATATGATTTCCAATTATTAAAGAATTGATAAATTATCATATAAATAATTGGTAAATGAACATGATGAATTACAATTATTGGAGGTATCACGGGTACTACGCTGTCTGGGTATGACCACAATACTAATGAAATACCGATTAAATCTAATATAAAACCTGTAGTTCCTATCAAAAGACCAAACGAAGCAATTTCAATAATTCGTGTTTTATCGAGAACGATAAGCCATATTATAAAAAAGATAACTGTAGTGGTAAAAAGCAGCCACCAATTAAAAGAAAATAAACTATTAGTGAGCCAGTAGTCCATAAGCTGATCTCTAATTTGCCTGCGTTGTCGGATTATTTCATCCCAATTAGGAGTTATCGAAAATAAATTAACCATCGTTAATATTTTAACTAAATACATTCTGAAATATCTCCTCGAAAAATACCTTTTACCAGTATAATGGCCTATTTACTGTTAATATATTCTTTAGCAGGTGTTATATTGAAAAAAAGCAACTAACAAAAGTTCTTGTTGCACAGCACAAGGATACTGTTCAACAGATAAAGAAATTCTACATTCGGTCACATTGCTAATGATCATAAGCCTAATTCTTCAGTGCGATATGATAGCTCCAATTAAAGAAGAATAAATGTAAGAATTTGAGCAAACGGCCGTCATTCTTATTAAAGAGTTTAGGAATCAGCCCCTTCACATGGACAAGTGTTCACAAGGAGGGGCTGTTTTTATGGTGGAAAGGAAGCAGGATCAGTCACATGCTTCCAAGTTATAATGCATTATGAGATACTTTAAGTATATTGGAAAATAGAAAGGTGTCTTTCAAGTGAATTTGCAACAAACATTAAGTGAAAAAGATTATGCGGTAGTTGATAAACTACTAGCAAACCTAACCGCAAGTGATCATTTCCTTAAAGAACTATCTTTGATTTTAAAAGAATGTGTTTCTTTAAAAAGTAATCTTTCTGATGATATTCGTATCTTGTATACGCAGTTAGAGCGTGTAACTACCTTTCAGGAGGAATGCAAATTTATTTTAATACGTGATTTGGACATCATATTATCTGAAATGATGAACCCCACAAGTGATCCAGTGTCCATCTATATCGATGAAAAGGAAGAAGAGAACGTTATATCTCTGTACGTAAAAGCCTTTGAAGGTAACGTAGAAGCCCAACTCCAACTTGGTCATTTTTATACATCTATTCAACGTGATGAATGGGCCTTTGACTGGTTCAAAGTAGCAGGCGATACCGGTAGTGTGGATGCCCTCTACTTTCTAGGGAATGCGTATTTTGTTGGAAAAGTTGTGGACCATGATTGGGAAAAAGCTTATTTTTATTTTAAAGAAGCTGCGGAAAAAGGTCATGGGGATGCTTTAAACAATTATGCGGATATGTATTTACGCGGGGAGTATGTGGAGAAGAATGAAAAAAGAGCGCTAGAACTTTTCAAGGAAGCAGCCGATAAAGGTGTACCAGAAGCAATGTACACACTTGGCTATATGTATGAAAAGGGTGTTGGAACAGAAGTAAACATGGAAGAATCCAAACGACGGTTTACGGAATCAGCACTTTTTGGTGATGTGTTTGCAGCAAATCGCCTCGGACATGAAGCAGTGGAAAATGGTCGTGGGGATGAAGCGATATCGTGGTATCAAATGGCTGCTGATAGGGATGACCCTTATGGGGACTTTAATCTTGGTGTTTGTCATGAGAATGGAATTGGAACCCAAGTTAATATGAAAAAAGCTAAATATTGGTATCAAAAAGCTGCTTTAAAAGGTGATGTTCAGGCAAAGCAGAGGTTGAAAGAGTTTTAAATGTATCGCATTTATTTTCGTGCTTGATACAACGAATGGTCTTAGGCATGCCAAGCCAAAAATAAAGGGTGACAGGAACTATTTTGTTGTCTACTTTTAAAGAGATTTGTTGTAATCATTGTCGTATATCTAAACAATAAGAAGTAACCGTCCTCCTAGGTAACGGTTACTTCTTTTGTTAAACGAAACTTCATTTGGTCAACCGTTCTTTATTCGATTTGTAGCTGAATTGTAACTGGGGTCAGATCCTTCAAATGGACAAGTGTTCATGAGGAGGGTCTGACCTTTGTTTATATTTTACTGAATCTTTACAATTTTTTATACTTTCTTAGCACAAAGTTAAAAATTGTAAATTATACTATAAAAGGGCAGTTATATAGTTAAAACTGGAGGATTACATATGAAAATCTTAATTACAACAGAATTGTATTCTCCTGTCATTAATGGAGTAGTCACTTCTATTGTAAATTTGAAGAAAGAGTTACAAAAATCAGGTCATGAAGTCCGTGTTCTCACCTTATCAAATGAAATAAAATCATACGTTACTAATGAAGTCACCTATATTGGTTCCTTAGGTGTCGGAAAAATATATCCGGGCGCACGTGTAACGATTTTGAAAAATTGTAAATACCTAAAAGAACTAATGGAATGGTGTCCAGATATCATCCATTCGCAATGTGAGTTTAGTACCTTCCGTTTAGCAAAACATTTAGCAAAGACTCTTCGGATTCCTATTATTCATACGTATCATACTGTTTACGAAGATTATACACATTATTTTTCCCCCAATCAGAAGTGGGGAAAAGCGGCTGTAGCCTTTTTTTCAAAGAAAGTTCTTAAACACGCTACCAATGTGATTGCACCAACTGAAAAGGTCAGTACGTTGTTACAGGGCTATGGTGTGAAGCAACCAATTAAAGTAATACCAACGGGAATTGACTTATCAAGCTACAAACCAAGCAATTCGATACAAGTAAGAAATAACCTGCGCAACCAATTAAATATACCGGTAGAGGACCATTTATTAATATTTGTTGGCCGCTTAGCAAAAGAAAAGAAACTGGAAGAAGTGTTATCCAACTTCTCTCGCGTCACACTTGAAAATATTTCCTTACTTATTGTTGGTGATGGGCCACATCGACAGTATCTTGAGGAATATGCAAGAAAACTGAACATAGAAGATAAAGTTATCTTTACGGGGATGGTACCACCACAGGAGCTCCCACCTTATTATCAATCAGCAGATATATTTGTTAGTGCCTCCAATAGTGAAACACAAGGATTAACATACATTGAAGCATTAGCAAGTGGATTGCCTGCATTATGCCGGAAGGATCCATGCTTAACAAATGTTGTAGAAAACGGGTCAAATGGTTGGCTCTTCGAAACCTTTGATGAATTTGAACGTTACCTGGAGAAAATGCTTTTGGATCAAAATGAATATAAACACTTATCTTTCCATGCGATAAAGAAGGCCTATGATTACTATTCTTCCACTGTTTTTGCCAAAAACTTAGAACATGTCTATGATGATGCGATAGTTTTATATCAGCAAAACGAGAATCGTGATTGTTTAAACCAATGACCACCTTAAATAAACAAAAGCAATTAACAATAATATGGAACATCCTTACAACCATTGGTTTAATTGGTTGTATTCTCTTTTTCATTTATGGAATTAAAAGTGAACTTTTTTATTCAAAAGAAGCTTTAGAAGACTTTCTTGGCCAATTTGGAATATGGGCACCTGTATTGTTTGTTGCCCTGCAAGCTGTGCAAGTGATTATCCCCATCTTACCTGGAGGTATCAGCTTGCTTGGTGGTGTATTAATTTTCGGACCTGTGATGGGTATTATTTATAATTATATCGGAATTTGCTTAGGTTCAGTCGCTGTCTTTTTAATTGCAAATAAGTATGGCGACACGGTTATACATTTCTTGTTCAATCCAAAATTACGTAAGAAATATCACGGCTGGGTCAATCATCGGAGATTTGGGCTTTTTTTTACTTTCATGATATTTTCTCCGGTCGCGCCAGATGATTTTCTATGTTATTTAGCTGGAACAACGAAGATGTCGTTAAGGAAATATACCACTATCATTTTAATTGGTAAGCCATTGCCAATTGTCCTTTACAGTTTTGGGCTAGAGTGGATCTTCCGTCATGTGGTGTCTATTTTTTCTTAAATTAGATTGTTTTACATAGACTCTTCGCATATCTAAAGTGAAATCTTCCTAATTGTCAACGTATTACTTTGAATTACCATTAAAAAAGTCAGACCTTTGCCGTTTTTATAGAGTTTTTAAAAAAGGCCACGTCTAATAAAACTTTCTAACGGCGGATGCCGTGAGTCTATTTACATGATAGGAGGAAAGAATGTGAAAGTATTGCTATACGAGGGATCATTAAATCTAATAAATAAAAGTGGTATTGGGCAAGCAATCCGTCATCAAAGGAAGTCATTGGAACATTTAAATATTGCTCACACAACGAATCATAAAGAGGAGTTTGATATCGTTCACTTAAATACTATTTTTCTGAATTCCCTTTTCATGAGCTGGCTGGCTAAAAGAAAAGGAAAGAAAATTGTCTATTATGCACATTCGACAATGGAAGATTTCCGCAATTCCTTTATTGGATCCAATATCATCGCACCATTTTTCAAAAAGTGGATCTCTTATTGCTACAACAAGGGAGATATTATTATAACGCCAACAGAATACTCGAAGTCTATTTTAGATACATATGGCTTGCGACGCCCTGTGTACAGCTTGTCCAATGGTATAGATACACAGTTCTTTCATAGAAGTGTGGAAGCGAGAGACAGATTCCGAAAAAAATACCGCATAAATAATCACAAAAAAGTAGTCATATCTGTTGGTCATTTTATGGAACGAAAAGGGATTGATGATTTTATTCTTTTAGCGAAACAGTTGCCAGACTATCAATTTTATTGGTTTGGACATACAAGTATGAACCTTGTCCCGGTAAAAATTAAACGAGCAATGCAGCAGGAGGATATTCCTAACCTTCACTTCCCAGGCTTTATAAACCGTGAGGAACTCCGTGATGCTTATTGTGGAAGTGACTTATTTCTTTTTTTGACACATGAAGAAACAGAAGGGATTGTTCTGCTTGAAGCCTTAGCAGCAAAATTACCTGTTTTAGTTCGTGATATACCGATTTATGGGCAATGGTTGGAGGAAAATGTCCATGTCTATAAAGCAAAACAATTGCCATCGTTTAAAAAACAAATGATAGAGATCTTAGAGAATGAAGTGCCTGATTTAACGGACAATGGGTACGAGTTAGCATTAGAAAAGGACATCGTAAATATAAGTAAAAGATTATTGGACCTATATAAAATAAGCAACAAGTCGGTGAATTCAAAATAACGATCATTCCAGAAAGAGGATCTTGTTAGATTTATAATATAATCAGTTTGTAATTTGAAAACAATAAAAAAACTTAGGGCATTACTTAAAGTGATAATCAGTATATCCGAAGTATAAAAATTCCCAAGTTGACTTCCTTCACGTCAAGTGATAAGGTTATTTGTATCGCAGATATTAAGAGTCTTTAATATCCCTTAATAAATAAGGAGGTAATGTATGAGGTATTCAAACGCGACAAACTACGCCCTGCATACGATGGTCCATTTAATGTTGCAGCCTGGGGGGAGTTCGGTGGGAGTGCAGGAACTGGCTGAAATGCAGCATCTTTCCCCGACGTACCTTTCTAAGATATTAACCAAGCTTACAAAAGCCGGTTTGATTGTTTCGACGCCTGGCGCAAAGGGTGGTTATAAAATATCGAGAACAAAACATGAAATATCCTTTTTGGATGTTATTCATGCGACTGAAGGAGATACTAGCTTATTCGACTGCTCCATTCACCATGAAGGCTGCTTAATTGAGAACGTCATGAAGCAGGCGGAGGAAAATATGAAAAAAGAACTGGAATCAAGGCTTTTGATCGATATTGCTAAAGAGGTAGAATCCAAGCAGAAAGAAGGATAAAGTTAAATTCATTTTAAAGGAGTGGACCAGATGATATTAGATTGCGCTGTGATTGGCGGAGGACCGGCTGGACTGAATGCTGCTTTAGTACTTGGAAGGTCAAGACGTAAAACAATCCTGTTCGATGACAACAAACCGAGAAATTCGGTAACTTCCGAGTCCCACGGATTTATCACAAGGGACGGTGTAAATCCACAGGAATTAAAAAGGGTTGCCCAGGAAGAATTAAGCAGGTACCCGGATGTGAGCATTGAAAAGCAACGGGTGCATCGTATAAATAAAGAAAACCGATTGTTCCAAGTAGAGACAGAAAGTGGGGAAGTATTCAGCGCGAAAAAGATTATCCTCGCAACCGGCTTTACGGAGGTCCTTCCGGATATCCCGCGGGTAAAAGAGTTCTATGGCAAGAGCCTGTTCAGCTGTCCTTTCTGTGATGGCTGGGAAATAAGAGATCGACCGCTGGCAGTGATCGCAGATGATCAGAAAGCATTTCATATGGCAAAAGTCGTGTCCAACTGGACGAACGATTTAATTATTTTTACCAATGGAAATAAAGTACTTTCACTGGAAGAACATGAATTACTCAAAAGCAAAGGCATAAGTATTAATGAAAAGAAGATTGCCGCTCTCATTGGTGAAGAGGGGATGCTAGAAAAAATTCAGTTTGAAGATGAAACAACAGTTCTCCGTGAAGGAGGGTTTATAGCTGCGGAATGGAAACAGGCAGCTACCTTTCATTCTTCACTCGAATATACATTAAACGAGCAGGGTGGGATTGAAACGGACAGTTGGCAACGCACGAATATGGAAGGAGTGTTTGCTTGCGGAGATACGCGAATTGCCGGCCCCTCCCAATTAATTATTGCAGCGGGGGAAGGTTCTATGGCTGCTATCGCTGTGAACGCAGCACTGATAGAAGAAAAATTTAAACAGTAGAAACATAAACAGCTACTTATAAAAGTAGGATCTATATGCATCACCCACATGGCAAGCACAACAAAGGAAAGGTATCATACTTGGAAATTCCCGAACGTAGAAGAGAATTCTCCCCGGAACAGCTACTGAACATGATTCCTGTAAAAGAAGCAGACAATATATTGGACTTTGGAACAGCAACCAGTTATTTTACCATCCCTGCTGCGAAAAGGAATAAGGGCAATGTATACGCGCTGGATATCGACACATCCATGCTGGAATAATAAATGAAAAAGTCTTAGAAAAACAGCTCACAAATAGTTAATTAAAGACATTAGATATCTCTAAAGTGTGTAATTGAGTTTCACCATACATCAAATTGACAAGCTAGTTTGCTGCCCAATTTTTAAACATATTTGTAATTGAAAGTGTTTTTTATTCCGCTCAAAAAGTATCTTTATGAAGAAATAGGAGTGTGCCATATGGAAGAGAACGTCTTTGAACAGATTGCCCAAAAATATGATACAGAGGAAAGAAAGGAGTTAGCTCATGTAATAGTCAACGAAGTGCGACATGAGCTACAACATAGTAAATCAAAGGCTTTACTTGACTATGGGAGTGGTACCGGCCTAATTAGTTTAGAATTAACAGACCTAGTCGAATCCCTTATATTGGTGGATTCCTCCGAACAAATGGTAGAGGTTGCGAAAACGAAAATTACTCGAAATGGAATAACCCACTCAACAGTACTTCAATCAGATTTTACACAAGAAACACCAGGTTTTAAGGTGGATATCATCGTCATTTCACTCGTTCTTCTTCATATCCCGGATACGAATAAAATCCTGAAAGCGTTGTACAAGGTATTGAATGATGGTGGGAAGTTAATCATTGTGGATTTTGACAAAAATGAGCAAATAAATCATCCAAAAGTTCATAATGGTTTTTCGCAGAATGAACTAACAGAGAGATTAACACAAGTCGGGTTTAAGTCAACTAAAATCAAGACATTCTATCATGGTAAACGAATTTTTATGAAACAAGATGCGTCTTTATTTATAGCTGGTAGTATAAAGAAATAAAGTTGTTAAATGAACTGACATAGCGATATGAGACACATATAAAACACCTATTTTAGGCTGCCACGACGCCAAATTCTTTTGGCGTAAGGTAGCCTAATTTTTCTTGAATTCTTTCCTCATTATAATGTTTAATGTATTCATCCACTTTCTCAACAACAGTAAAGTTGGATAAAGAATTGAATTTAATATACTGAAATTCCTCTGACTTTAAACTAGAATGAAAGGATTCAATTACGGCATTATCCCAACAATTTCCTCGTCTTGACATACTGCTGACAAAATGGTTTTTCTTCGCGTTATTCTGATAGGCATACGATGTATAAACACTCCCCTGGTCTGAATGAAGAATGACACCTTCTGGATTATGACGATTGATTAATGCCTCTTCGAGTGTATCAATCACCAGCGGCGTCTGTTGATGGTTATACAGCTTATATGCAATGATTTCATTACTATACAAGTCCATAATGGATGAAAGATATAAGGTTTCGCTCCCATATTGAATATACGTAATATCCGTTACCCATTTCTCATTTGGTTTAGAAGCAGTAAAGTCACGTTGTAGAATATTCGGTGCAATTACTTCTGATTCCCCTTGTGATTTCCATCTTCGCTTTGGTTTCACTCTACACTGTACATTGTGTTTTTGCATGATTTTCTGTACTGTATTTCGGTGTAATTCAATATTATGATCACGCTTCAACAACTTTTTAATCTTACGGTGACCACAACGATATTTGTATTTTTTGCATAGTTCTATAATGATATCTTCATGTGGATTCCGATAGGTGATTCCACTATTCATCCAACGATAGAATGTAGAACGTGGCACTTCTAGGGCAGACAAAATAGAAGTGATTGTGTACTTCCCCTTGAATTGTTCAACCAATTGAA
>NZ_JASTZU010000059.1 GCF_030282825.1 Aquibacillus rhizosphaerae | reverse complement strand
TAGGCACGCCGCCAGCGTTCGTCCTGAGCCAAGATCAAACTCTCCATAAAATGTGAGCTTGGTTGCTCATTACTTAACTAGCTTTTTTCTTACTTTAACATACTGATTGTTTTGTTCAGTTTTCAAAGATCAATGTTCATTTATCTGCCTATCGCCTATCAGCGACAGTAACTAAATTCTATCATTGCTGACGAATAATGTCAATTCCAATTTTTGGTTGTTTCTGCTAAACCTTTTAAAATATGATTAAACGTGACAGCAACGTTTATATTACACGGATTAAGAATAGAAGTCAACATAATGTGTCCTAGTTTCTTTATCTAATATCTACCAATATATTTTCTAGACATCACTTAAATTAAGTACAATAAAGGAATAGTTTACATCTCTTGCGAGGCAATAATAAAAAGAGAGATGCTCTCGCATTTCGCAAAAGCAACTCTCTTTAATTAATTTGCAACGATATTAACTAGTTTACCAGGGACAGCTATAATTTTTCTAACTGTCTTTCCTTCTAGTCTTTCTTTTATAGATTCATTCTCTAGAGCTTGCTTCTCTAACTCTTCTCTAGATGCATTTTTATCCACCAGTATTTTCGCTCTTACCTTACCCATAACTTGAATTACGATTTCAACTTCATTCTCAACTAATTTAGCTTCATCATATGCTGGCCATGCTTGATAAGATATCGTTTCGTCATAACCTAGTTTTTCCCAAAGCTCTTCTGCTAGGTGTGGCGCGACAGGAGACAATATTTTCACAAATCCTTCCGCATAATCCTTTGAGATTTCTTCCACTTTATAAGCTTCATTAATGAAAACCATCATTTGGGATATTCCAGTATTAAAACGCAAATCTTCAAAGTTCTCTGTCACCTTTTTAATTGTCTCGTGGTAACTTCTTTCTAATTCATCATTTGTTACACTATCCACAATTCTAGAAGTTAATTTATCCTCATCATTGATATATAAACGCCATATTCGATCAAGAAATCTACGCGATCCATCCAAACCATTTGTTGACCAAGCGATGGATGCATCTAGTGGACCCATAAACATTTCATAAAGTCTTAGTGTATCAGCACCATGGCTTTCAACGATCTCATCTGGATTGACGACATTCCCTTTTGACTTACTCATTTTTTCATTATTTTCACCCAAAATCATACCTTGATTATATAATTTTTGGAAAGGTTCTTTTGTTGGTACTACACCGATGTCATAAAGAAATTTATGCCAGAAACGAGCGTAAAGTAAATGGAGTACCGCATGTTCAGCACCACCAATATAAGTATCGACTGGTAGCCATTTTTGCAAGTAATCATAATCAGCAAAGCTTTCATCATTTTCAGGATCAATAAAACGCAAGAAATACCAGCAACTACCTGCCCATTGCGGCATTGTATTTGTTTCCCGACGACCTTTCATTCCTGTCTTTGGATCAACAACATTGACCCAATCGCTAATAATAGCAAGTGGCGATTCGCCAGTGCCTGATGGTTTGATTTCTGAAGTTTTAGGTAAAACAAGTGGAAGCTCTTCTTCAGCTACTCCTGTCATTGATCCATCTTCCCAATGAATAATAGGAATAGGCTCTCCCCAGTATCTTTGACGACTGAACAACCAATCTCTTAGACGATACGTAACTTTTTTCTCGCCTTTTTCATTTTCAACTAACCATTCAATCACCTTTTCAATGGCATCCTCTTTATTCAATCCGTCCAAGAATCCGGAGTTGATATGTTTTCCATCTCCTGTGTATGCTTCTTCCTCTACGTTGCCGCCTTCTAAAACAGGAATAATATTTAAACTGAACTTTTTAGCGAATTCATAGTCTCGTTCATCGTGAGCAGGAACTGCCATAATTGCCCCTGATCCATAAGTCATCAAGACATAGTCAGCAACCCATATAGGAAGTTTTTCTCCATTAACTGGGTTAACTGCATATGCACCAGTAAATACACCCGTTTTGTCTTTTGCTAAATCGGTTCTTTCTAAATCACTTTTAGCGGTTACCTGGTCTATATAGTTATTTACTGCTTCCTTTTGTTCGTTTGTAACAATCTTTTCAACAAATGGATGTTCCGGTGCTAATACAGTATATGTTGCACCGTACAACGTATCTGGTCTGGTTGTAAATACAGTAAAACTTTCTTCAAAGCCATCTATTCCAAAATGGACTTCTGCTCCTTCAGATCGACCAATCCAATTTCGTTGCATATCCTTAATACTCTCCGGCCAATCTAAATCTTCTAAATCTTCTAGTAATCGATCTGCGTAAGCTGTAATTTTTAACATCCATTGTTTCATAGGCTTTCGTACAACAGGATGCCCACCACGCTCACTTTTCCCATCAATTACTTCTTCATTTGCAAGAACCGTGCCTAAAGCTGGGCACCAGTTAACCGCAACCTCATCAATATAAGCTAAACCATTTTCATATAGCTTTAGAAAAATCCATTGTGTCCACTTGTAGTAATGTGGATCGGTAGTATTTATCTCACGATCCCAATCATAGGAAAAACCTAACGCTTGAATCTGACGACGAAACGTTTCTATATTATGTTTAGTAAAGTCAGCAGGATCATTACCTGTATCTAAAGCATACTGTTCCGCTGGCAAACCGAATGCATCCCATCCCATAGGGTGAAGTACTTCATATCCTTGCATCCGTTTCATCCTAGAAATAATATCAGTTGCTGTATATCCCTCCGGATGTCCTACATGCAGTCCAGCACCTGATGGATAGGGAAACATATCAAGTGCATAAAATTTTTCCTTATTCGTATCCGAATTAGTTTTAAATGTCTTGTTCTCTAGCCAATAATTACGCCATCTCGCCTCAATTTTATTATGATTAAATGACATAAGTCATGCCTCCTTGAGTTTCTGATTTTTTTATGTTTGTTAGCAAAAAGAACACTTGTTCTTATTGAATACAAAAAAGCCCTCAATCCCTAAATGGGACGAGAGCTTGAATTCCCGCGGTACCACCCAACATTAGCGCTTGTAGCATGCGCCCGCTTTGTATCCTTAACGCGGAATACGGCAAAAGTTACTATCTTCACTTTTGCGACTTTAAAGGTGAGTTCGTAAAGTACAGGGATAACTTGCACCTACCGTTATCTCTCTTCTACCTGTTTACCTTACTAGTATTCCTTCTCATCGTCGTTCACTAGTTATTGTAATCGTATTTTAAAGAAAGCGTTCCTCTTTGTCAAGGTTTGCCACCTTATTCAATTCAGTGTTTGGCACCTAGACAATTTTATAAATTAAATTTATTAACAGATGTATTCAGTTCATCTGTTAACTGTCTCATTTCAGTCACTTTTTTAACCATATTCTTAAAGGCTTTTAATTGTTCTTCTGTAGAAGCAGAGATTTGTTGATTTCCTGCTGCTGATTCTTCAACAACAGCACTTATACTTTCTACATTTTCTAGAACGTTAGCTCCTAAAGACTTAGAGTTCTGCATTCCTTTTAATAGTAAGTCTAATTCACTTGTAATCGCAGTAACTCGATGGTCAATATTGTCAAATGCTGCTGTAGTAACTTCCATTGATTTCTGTTCTTCTTCAACAATCGTTACGCCTCGATTTACTTCAGTAGTTATCTCTTTTATTCCTGTTTGAATAAAGGAAACCATGTCAAATATATGATTCGTTGCTTGAGAAGTTTCTTCAGCAAGTTTGCGCACTTCATCTGCAACTACCGCAAAACCTTTTCCTGCTTCTCCTGCGCGCGCCGCTTCAATCGCAGCATTAAGAGCTAACAAATTTGTTTGATTAGCAATTTCAGAAACTGTATTAGCCATGTGTTCTATCTTGGTTGTATAATCTATAAAGGTTTTTGTTGATGCCTCTATTTTATTTGTTGTCTCTGAATTTTCTTGGATTAACTTACGCTGAGTTTCAATCGCTTGTTGACCAGATTTAACTGCTTCAATTGCTTCACTACCGTAAGCAACCGACTGTTCTGTATAGCTCACATTGTTTCCAAAATCCTTATCCATCTGTTCGATACGTGTTACTGCATCTTGGAGATCTTCAGAAATAGTTTGTGTACCTGCTGCCAGCTCATCCGTTGAAATAGATACTTGTTGATTTATTTCAGTTAATACATTGTTCTCTTCCTCGATATTAATAGCAAACGTTTCAACTTTTTTCCCAACACCGCCAATAGAAGTCAATAAACTTCTTAATTGATCGACCATCTGTGTGAAGGACTCGTTCAAAGCACCTAATTCATCACTTTTGTTATAATTTATAGGACTAACTACTAAATTACCAGCTGCTACTTCTTCTGCATTTTCTGCTAGTAACTTTAATGATTTAGTAATAGGCGAAGTGATTCGATTAGACACGATTAACGCTAATATAATCAATAAAACCACACCTACGGAAGAAGCAATAATAATGAAATTAACTTGTTGTTTTAAGTTATCTTGCATCGTTTGATACGCTTCTTCTGAATATAAATTGAGCATATACGTATCATTAAGTAAGCCGTTAATGCGTACTGATTGTTTTTTTGCTTCTGAAAGATCTCGGTCATTTATAGCAGTAATGGTATTCGGCTTCCAACTATTATACTTATCTGTAACTTTATTTAAGTACTCCTGGCTTTTTTCATTATCTACTGTAGAAGTCAATTGTTCTAATAACACGTCAGCTTTTTCAATTGATTGTGATGTTTCTTCTTTTAAAGCATCTGTTCCTTGAAAAGAAAAGTTACTCAAGCTTTGTTGTGCAGACTTTACCTCAGACTGAAACTTCTCAATGTTTAATAAAATATCTACTTGGTCTTGATTCGATGATTGAATTTTTAACATATTGAAAATAATAAAGGCAATAATTATTGTTGCTAAAACAACGATGCTAATTGTATTTAGTAAAAGTTTTTTCTTTATAGACATGTTTTTCACCTAATTACCTTTCGCTAGTTCTTGTTTAGCTGATTCGATTCGATTAGTTACTGATTCTGGATATTCTATTACCCTTAATGGAGCAAGCCCTACACCCTCATTGCTAACGCCCAGCACTATATTCTCTGTTGCTAGCTTTCCGTCATTAACTAATGTTTCAGCTAACTGAAAGATCGCAACATCCAAATTTTTCTGAACCGATGTAATCACTGCTTTTTCTGCATAATAGTATTGATCTGTATCTACACCAATTGCATATACCCCATTTGCTTGTGCTGCTGTAAGGGCACCCACTCCGGTAAAACCTGCAGCAGCAAATAGAACGTCCGCATCTTCTTCTATCATCTCTTTAGCAATACTTGCACCTAATTGATCATCTCCAAAATTATTAGCATACGTAGAAAGAATCTCAATATCTGGGTTAATCGATTTTGCACCATCTGAAAAACCTTGTTCAAAATCATTGATAATTGGATTATCTTCGCCACCAATAAATCCTAACTTGTTTGTTTCCGTTGTAAATGCAGCAACAATTCCAGCAAGATAACTTCCTTGATCAGCCTTAAAGTTAACTGAAATAACATTTTCTAAAGAAGACTCTGAATCAATTAGTACGAATTGCTGATTAGGATGGTCTTTTGCAACCTTCTCTAGATCTTCTTGGACCATAAATCCAAGTCCAATAATAATATCATTATCTTGTTCTATTAATTCACGTAATCCATTCTCATACGTTTCTGTTTCAGCTAATTCCCGGTAATCAAATATTATTCCTAATTCATCTCGTGCTCTAATCAAACCACTAAATGCTAGATCGCTAAAAGATTGATCCCCCAACCCTACATCTGACAGCATAATTCCTATTTTCACTTTTTCATCAATAGAATTTTCAACCTCTTGATCTGAACAACCGACTAAAAAGATTGCCAGAAAAAACAGGATAATTAGTCTTTTTATATACATGTGTAACTCTCCCTTTTTTTTAAGTGAACTTGTAGTATATCGACACAATCCGACTGATATATAGCTACTTTATTAAATTTTAACTTTTCAGATTATTGGTATCGTCAACATTTATGTAACAAGAAAAGAACAGGCCAAGCTCGAAGTGATGTTGTTTGGCCACATAGAGGCTTGTAATTGAGGAGCTGGAGATCAGCTGTTGCTACATGTTGACCACTTCTAGAAATATAATTTCTGGACAATAAAAAAAGAGCCCTTACCTATATTGCAATCAGATAAGGACTCTCTTTTTATCATTCAGATTGATCCATTTGAATACGATCTAACACCATATCATTCATATGCTGACTAACAGCTAAATGAACACGATGTAACTGATCTCTTTGTTGGTGACTAGCACTATCCATCAACTTTTGTATTTCCTGCTCCATATCAGCCAATTTGCGTTGCGCTTCCGAGTAAGCACTATCAATTTCATAGCCATTACGATTGGTTATATCTAATTGATTTTCAGCCTCAGAGATACACGCGTTTGCTTGACTGATTAGATTATCAACGGATTCCCTTGTTGCCATAATAATCACCTCATTTATTAAGTTGGTTAAATTCGACTTATCCATGCGTGGGAAAATTTGTCTTCTGTACATTAAATGTTGTTTTTCCAAATTTAATTATTCTGCTACAATATAAGCTATAATTTGTTCTTAAAGGAGATTTTTCTATTGCATCCATTTCCGTATTCTTTCGACCAAAAAAGGTACCATTCTTGGAACTACCACTTAAAAAATGAATTTGGACATAAAGTCTTTAAAGTAGCACTTGATGGAGGATTTGATTGTCCAAATCGAGATGGCACAGTTGCTTACGGTGGTTGCACCTTTTGTTCTGCAGCTGGTAGTGGTGATTTTGCGGGTAATCGGGTAGATGACCTAGAAACACAATTCAACGAAATTAAGAACAAAATGCACAAAAAGTGGAAGAATGGAAAGTATATGGCTTATTTTCAAGCTTATACAAATACGCATGCTCCCACTGAAGAGTTACGCGAAAAATTTGAAACGGTGTTAGCTCAGGACGACGTCGTTGGTCTATCGATTGCAACAAGGCCGGATTGCCTACCTGATGATGTAGTGGAATATTTAGCTGAGTTAAACGAGCGTACTTATTTATGGATTGAGTTAGGACTACAAACTGTCCACCAAGAAACATCAAATTTAATTAATCGCGCGCATGATCTTGATTGTTATTTAGAAGGTGTGAGAAAACTAAGAACACATAACATACGTATATGTTCTCATATTATTAATGGGCTCCCTGGTGAAGATGATGAAATGATGTTGCATACAGCAAAAACAGTAAGTGCGATGGACGTCCAAGGTATTAAAATACACTTGTTACATTTATTAAAAGGAACACCCATGGTAAAACAATATGAAAAAGGGATCCTTAAGTTCTTATCAAAAGAAGATTATATTAAATTAGTGGTCGATCAACTTGAATTACTTCCAAAAGAGATGATCATTCATCGTATTACCGGTGATGGTCCGCCTGATTTATTGATAGGACCTATGTGGAGTTTGAATAAATGGGATGTATTAAATGCTATCGACAAGGAATTAGAAGAAAGGGATAGTTGGCAAGGTAAATATTATGATGCAAAGGGAAGTTTAAAAACATGTTAAAACGAATAATATCATATGCACACGAATTAATGGCCGCAACTATTGAACCAGGTGAAACAGTGGTAGATGGAACTTGTGGAAACGGGAAAGATACTTTAATCTTAAGCAAGCTTGTTGGAGAAAGTGGAAGCGTCCTTGCTTTTGATATTCAATCCCAAGCAATCAACAACACAAGAACACTACTAGTAACTGAAGGCATAAACAATGTCAGACTCATTCAAGACGACCATCAACATCTTGCTAAATACGTAGAACAAGAACTACATGGGAAGATTGGTGGAGCCATTTTCAACCTCGGCTATTTACCAGGAAGTGATAAAAAGGTTATTACTACCTCTACTAGTACAATAAAAGCGATAGACACTCTATCCGAGTACATAAAGTCAGGTGGGTTAATTATCTTAGTAGTGTATCATGGTCATCCGGGTGGTGAAGTAGAAAGAGATGCTTTATTAGAACACTTGAAAAAGTACGAACAGAAACAGTTTAATGTATTACAATATGGTTTTATTAACCAAAGAAACAGCCCACCATTTATACTCGCAATCGAAAAAAAGTACGTATAAACAAAAGTGCGTGGGCACAATTCACTTGTTTCTGAGATGTAAATTTTTCTTTGCAGCTAAACCTTAGGGCAATTACGAATCTTTTACGGTTGTGCGCACCCTATCCCCTTTTAAAACTTGGGGAGGAGCCACCTAAAGCCTAATGTGACTGTTCAAGATAATAAAGTTATACTGCAACTAAATTTAATAATTTCCGAAATAAACTAAAACTCCTACATGTCGCAGGAGTTTTTTACTATTACCTTTTTTTAAGTTTGTTATAAAGTCTCACATTAAAATAAAAAAATGTTGATCGCATTCCACTTGCTTGTAATAATGTTTTTGTTATTTCTCTGCCATTTTCTAATTTCTTCACTTTTGGGTCAGCTAAATATAGCCCCACTAACCCACTATGTACCATTTCGTGAAAATGACGATGTGGCAGTATTTGAATATTTTCATTTGTTTTATCAATAAAAAACAAGAACCTTTTCTTTAAATGATCTTTATCTTTATAATAGCTACAAAAGTTCAAATCTCCTTCAATTAAGTCCTCCTGTTGATCAATATAATAATCCAGTAATATATGAAGTCCCTGCATGTAAGGAAAATAGCTAACACAAACTTTCTCTGCTAAGTCTTCATTCATCTGTTGACCAAGCGCGTAGGATACTAAACAAAAAATACCAAGCGTTGATCCACTTGATGCTGAAAATTCATACCAATCAAGTGTAGGGTATTTATCCTTATATCGTAGGTGCCATTTTTCTAACCTCGGAATACGTTCTTCCTCTTTCACATGTTTATGTACTTGTAAATCGCTGTATAGCTGCTCTAAATGTAGATTATACTTTTTTATAAGGTTGTAATCTTCTATTTGTCGTAAACACGTTTGGCACGTTCTTACTAGATCAGACAAATACTCGCCATCATTTTGCTCTTTTCTATACGTATAATAGTTTTTTAACTCATTTTCAGGTAATAGAGCATCTTCCATAGATTGGTGCAACATACGAAAATCCCTAGGATCTAAAGAGGTACTACGATCACATAAGTTATCTAGATAATCACTAATCGTCTGATATGCAACAATAAATTTTATTGCTTCTTGCCAGCGATGACCCGCTAAGATACTATATACACCCCCACCTTGACAGTGGAATCTTTTTGACTGAATACTTGCTAAAGCCTGTTCTCTTAACTCATCATTAGGAATACTATTA
The DNA here is from genome assembly GCF_030282825.1 of Aquibacillus rhizosphaerae. GTDB lineage: Bacteria > Bacillota > Bacilli > Bacillales > Amphibacillaceae > Aquibacillus_C > Aquibacillus_C rhizosphaerae. The sequence continues at coordinate 40,511 of NZ_JASTZU010000059.1, read as the reverse complement.
GCTCTTTTTTTCCAATAATTCAATTCTTTACTTACTTGTGGAAAAACCTTCCTGTAGACCAGACTCAATAAAAATGGGGCTGTTTTTGGAATCGTATTTTGCAAATCATTTCCCTCGTTTCTTAAAAGGTAAAACTTCTTATCCGTTTTTAGTCTATGTTAATATTTATTATATCATCAAAAATAGAGGAGGATTCAAATGCTTTATGAATATAAAGGGAAAATTCCCGTCATTCATGATACGGCATATATTTCTGAAGATGTAGTAATTACTGGCGATGTAACTATAGACGAATTGGCAAGTATATGGTTTAAAACTGTAATAAGAGGAGACGTAGCACCTGTACATATTGGTAAGAAAGCCAATGTACAAGATCTTTGTTTACTTCACCAAAGTCCAAATATGCCCCTAATAATAGAAGATGAAGTAACGATTGGTCATCAAGTAACACTCCACTCCTCCATTATTAGAAAAAAAGCTTTGGTTGGAATGGGATCAATTATATTGGATGGAGCAGAAATTGGTGAACAGGCGTTCATTGGTGCAGGAAGCTTAGTTCCACCTGGTAAGAAAATACCTCCAAAAACATTAGCTTTTGGTCGACCAGCTAAAGTAGTTCGAAATCTAACCGATAAAGATATAGAAGAGATGGAACGAATCAAACAGTCTTATGTCGACAAAGGACAATATTATAAACATGAAGTTGAAAAATTTAGTGATTAGTAAATAGTGACTCGAATTTCAAAAGATTCAATATTTCTTGGTTGATGTTTAACTTTTTGTGATTTTTTTGTCGAAATGCGATATCCTAAAATCAAGGAGGTGCCATCATGTTTCAGTTTTTACTTTTTTTCAGTTTGATGATGACACTACTTCTATCCTATTTGGCAAAAAGGCCAACGAAGTATATTGTTAAACAAGCAATTAAAACATATGCCATACTATTTGGAGTTTGTACAATGATAGTTTCTGGTATTCTGCTAAATACTTTTAAAACAGAAATATATGAATGGTTTCTTATAAATAGCAGAGAATCACAAGTAATCGCTACAACTTTACCTGCTCCTGAATTAGAGCCAGTTTTTCCTCTAATCGAACAAATTCAACTACGAGACCAAGTTCAGATTGATGCACCGATTATCGGACAGCACCCAGAACTTCCAAGGGGTTGTGAAGTAACAAGCCTAGCGATGCTATTGCAATTCTATGATATAGATGTATCTAAGATGGAATTAGCTGAACAGGTTAAAAAAGATACAACTCCATATAAAAAGACAGAATCAGGGATTTATTTTGGTAATCCTTCTAAAGGTTTTGTCGGAGATATGTATTCTTTTTCTAAACCAGGACTAGGTGTCTACCACGAGCCTATAGCTGACCTTGCAAAAAAATACCTAGGAGAACGCGTTGTGGATTTTAGTGGAGGTTCTTTTTATGAAATTTTAAATCACATAAACCAAGACAGACCGGTTTGGGTGATTACTAACTCAACTTATAAAAAGTTAGAGGATAAGTTCTTTGAGACATGGCAAACGGATGATGGTCCGATACGGATTACAATGAAGGAGCATTCTGTACTAGTAACTGGTTACGATGATGAATTTATTTACTTTAATGATCCAATAAAAGCAGAAACTAGAAAAGCACCCATAGAAAACTTCAAAGAAGCTTGGGTGCAAATGGGAAAGCAAGCAATTACGGTTGTTACACCGTAAGCTTGCTTTTTGTTTTATCTTCATTTCTTAACTCATCAAATGAGAATTTTTTTTCAACATAAATTTGATGCCACAGCATGAACATTAATACCGTCCAAATCTTTCTACTATAATCACCTTTACCCTGACAATGAGCTTCTAGTAGTTGAGAAATATAATCTTTATAAAGTAAATGATCTGTTTCACTTTCCTTAATTAATGTTTTAGCCCAATCGTTTAACTCATTTTTCAACCAATGCCTAATTGGAACCGGAAACCCTAATTTTTTACGATCAAGAACATGGTCTGGAACAATTCCTCTTGAAGCTTCTCGCAGTATGCTTTTCGTTGTTCCATTTGCAATCTTAAGATTTACCGGAATTTCACTAGCCACACGGAATACTTCTTTATCTAAAAATGGAACACGTAATTCCAAAGAGTTAGCCATTGTCATTTTGTCTGCTTTCAGTAAAATATCTCCACGCATCCATGTATGAATATCGATGTATTGCATCTGGTTAACAGGATGGTTTCCCTCGACATTCGCATACAAAGGCTCTGTAATTTGTTGGTATGTTAAGTTTGGATTATATGTTTTTAGTAATTGTTTTTTCTCAATATCTTCAAACATTTTTGCATTACCTATATAACGATCCTTTAACGGGGTTGTCCCACGCTCTAGAAAACTCTTACCCCTGACACCTTCTGGTAGGACCGCTGCTACACGTGATAACAATCCTTTAGCTGGCGTAGGGATAGATTGAAAAACTTTTAACGATTCGGGTTCACGATATATATTATATCCTCCAAATAATTCATCCGATCCCTCTCCAGATAAAACTACTGTTACATGCTTATTTGCCTCTCTAGCCACAAAATATAATGGTACACAAGCCGGATCTGCCAATGGATCATCCATATGCCACATTATTTTAGGAAGCTTTTGCACATATTCTTCTGCAGTAATCATATAGGAAATATTTTCAACGTTAAGCTTATCAGCAGTTTCCTTTGCAACGTCCACTTCAGAATACCCATCACGTTCAAAACCAACGGAAAATGTCTTAAGGTTCGGGTTGAATTCTTTTGCAATTGCTACAATAAGTGTTGAATCGATTCCACCTGATAAAAATGACCCAACAGGCACATCACTGCGCATATGAACATTTACCGAATCATACATTACATCCTGAATTCTTTTTATCCAAGCGGGTTTTTCCATCAATATTGGGTTGAACTTCGCGTGCCAATAACGGTGAAATGTAATTGATTCTCCAGGCTTTTTAACAAAAAAATGACCTGGTTCAACTTTTTTAATACCTTCAGTCAAAGTTAATGGTTCAGGAGCAAATTGAAAACTTAAATATTGTTGTAATGCCTCTGTATTTACCTTTTCTTCTTCATTGATAGTAAGACTTTTTTTCTCAGAAGCAAAGTACGTACCTTCTTCTGAGTCCTTATAGAACAAAGGTTTAATGCCAAATGGATCTCTTACGCCATATAGCACTTGCTCTTGTTTATCCCAAATAAGTACAGCGAACATACCTCGCAAGTATTTAAACGTATCTTCTTTATGTTCCTTAAACATAGCAATAATAACTTCTGTATCAGACTCAGTCTCAAACGTGTAGCCTTTATCAATTAATTGTTCTCTCAACTCTACATAGTTATATATTTCTCCATTAAATATCATCCAATAGTTTTCATCATCATAACTAAAAGGCTGATGACCACTATCAATATCTATAATGCTTAATCTTCTAAAGCCAAATGATACAAACTCATCATGGAAATATCCTTCATCATCTGGTCCTCTGTGCGTAATAACATTGTTGCGTTGTTGAAATAAATCTTGCTTATCTTGTTCAAGTGTTTGTGGATGATTTCTAATCATTCCTATAAAACCACACATAGCGCATACCTCTCTTTCTATTCAACATGATAATGAGTATATCACAAAACAAATCCAATCAACATATCAGAAATTAGAATTTATTGTTAGCTTATACGTATTTTTCATTAACAAAAAACGCACCCTAGAGCAATTAAAACTCAGGCCAGTAGTCCCACTTGCTTTAAACAACGTAGTAATTTATACGTTTTCTTATTGTATTAGAAAAAGAATCAAGCGTGGATTACACTTGATTCTTTTTAGAATAATTAGTTATTTTTAATGTAGTCTCGTAAATTTTCCACTTTATCTGTTTTTTCCCACGGGAACTCAATATCTGTTCTCCCAAAGTGGCCATACGCTGCAGTATCTCTATAGATAGGTCTTCTTAAATCGAGCATCTTAATAATACCTGCAGGTCTTAAATCAAAAATTGAACGAACTGCAGCGACTAGCTTTTCTTCACTTACTTGTGTATTTTCAAATGTGTTTATCGAAATAGACACAGGTTCAGCAACACCAATAGCGTATGCTAACTGAACTTCACATGCTTCAGCTAAACCAGCAGCTACAATGTTTTTAGCAACATAGCGGGCTGCGTATGCTGCAGATCGATCTACTTTGGTTGCATCTTTTCCACTAAATGCTCCACCGCCATGACGAGCATAACCACCATAAGTGTCAACGATAATTTTTCGACCTGTTAAACCAGCATCTCCTTGTGGGCCACCGATTACAAATCTTCCTGTCGGGTTAATGAAATATTTCGTATTTTCATCAAGTAAATGATCAGGAACAATTGGACGAATAACATGTTCTTTTAAATCTGATTGAATTTGTTTTAATTCAACTTCAGGATGATGCTGCGTTGAAATTACGATTGTATCAACACGAAGCGGCTTATTATTCTCATCATATTCCACCGTAACCTGCGTCTTACCGTCTGGACGTAAATAATCTAGTGTATGATTTTTTCTAACGTCAGATAATCTCTTGGAGATTTTATGAGCTAAAGAAATAGGTAATGGCATCAATTCAGGTGTTTCATTAATAGCATAACCAAACATTAATCCTTGGTCACCTGCTCCAATTGCTTCGATCTCATCATCGGACATTGTGCCTTCTCTTGCTTCAAGTGCTTGGTTTACCCCACCAGCAATGTCTGGGGATTGCTCATCTATAGCTGTTAACACAGCACAAGTTTCCGCATCAAACCCATACTTTGCACGAGTATACCCTATTTCTTTAATTGTTTTACGGACGATGCTTGGTATATCAACATAAGTCGATGTTGTTATCTCCCCTGCTACAAGTACCAATCCTGTAGTTACGGTTGTTTCACATGCTACACGGGCATTTGGATCATGCTCTAAAATTTCATCTAATATAGCATCAGAGATCTGATCACTTATTTTATCCGGATGTCCTTCCGTTACAGACTCTGAGGTAAATAATCGACGATTTGCAGCCATTCTGCTAAATCCTCCTTCATGTTTCTTAGAATACGGAACTGCTTTTCTGTATTATGTTTGTTTAAGAAGCTTCTCTACAGGGTGTACGGTTTATTGAATGAAGACATTCAATTTATCAAGGAATAAATACACTTTAATATTAAAAAGCATGTCCTATTTTAGATGTAGTTGAACACTGTTTTCAATACAATAATATATTTAAAAGTGTTTACTATTATTGTTCGAATTATTAATAACATCCAAAAGATATGTAATTTCTTTACGTGGTAGCTTCTTATTTTAATACCTACCCTGTATTGTATTCATTTACTAGTTGCTTGTAAATAGAAACCACTCTCTCTTAATTAAAAAGTAGATAAAAGCCCTAGCATGAAATTCAAAACATTTATACCACCTTTTTAAATATATTCTTTAAAAAGGTGGTATAAATTAGGTTCAGTATCCGCTTGAAATTTATCGTATCGAATTGACTGAATAATGTCAATTCCTTTAAGCCTATTTGCTAGGGATTCTACATACACCGTTATCACATTTATTTTTAAATAATTGATATCTGTTTCTAGCTACAAGTCGATACATTGGATTTCCTATAACATCAGATTTAGGAACATAAGATACAAGCCCTGCTAACGCTGTCAATGGACAATGTAGCAAGATATAGCGAATTGCAAAAAATCCTACTAATACTTCACCATTCTTCTTAATTAAATGCATCTCAGATTTAATGGCATCTTTTTGTACACTCGTTAGTTGTTGATTTCTTTCATACTGTTGCAAGGACAACCACTTAAACTGGTTAAACCAATCAATTTTACTAATTATACGTTTACTTTGTCTGCAAAGATAGCATTGCTCATCAAATAAGATAATCGGTTTATCCAACAAAATCACCTCTTTCTGAGTCTTCCTCTTACCTTTAAGATAACATATTCCAATCTTTTTTGTTCTATAGGCATTCACACATTTTCGTCCTACGCATAATCTGAATTTATCAGATAACACCCCACAATGGAAAGGATGCGTAAAAGTGAGAAAGTTATATTTATTTTCATTTTTCATCATTAGTCTAGGTTTATTACTTTCTGCCTGTTCACAAAATGATGATAATTCAATGACAAAGGTAAAAGTTGCCGAAGTAACTCGTAGTATTTTTTATGCTCCTCAATATGTTGCTCTTGAGCAAGGTTTCTTTGAGGAAGAAGGTCTCGATGTAGAACTTCAAACTATTGCAGGTGGAGATAAAGTGATGACATCTCTACTATCTGATAACTCTCATATTGGTCTCGTTGGATCAGAAACTTCTATATACGTGAAAGCGCGTGGCGCTGAGGATCCTGTTATTAATTTTGCGCAATTAACACAGACAGATGGTACCTTTCTTATAGCTAGAGAACCGATGGATGACTTTACTTTCGAAGATTTAAAAGACAGTGACTTTTTAGGCCAGCGTAAAGGCGGTATGCCACAAATGGTTGGTGAATATGTTTTAAAACAACAAGGAATTGATCCAGAAAATGATTTAAATCTAATACAAAATATTGATTTCGCTAATATTGCTAGTTCGTTTAGTTCTGGCACAGGTGACTATGTGCAATTATTTGAACCAACTGCGAGTCAGTTTGTAAAAGATGGCGCAGGTCATATTGTAGCTTCTTTTGGTGAAGAATCTGGGAAAGTTCCTTACACAGTCTTTATGGCTAAACAAAGTTATTTAGATGAAAACGAAGAAACTGCTAAGAAATTCACCAAAGCCGTCTATAAAGCACAACAATTTGTAAAAAATAACTCTGCAGAAGAAATTGCGGAAATTGTTCAACCTTATTTTGAGGATACTGATTTAGAACTATTAGAGTCCTCCGTTGATCGTTATAAATCACAACTCTCTTTTGCTGAAAATCCAATTCTTGATGAAGAAGAATGGAATAACCTTAAGAACATTATGGATGAATCTGGTGAGCTGCCTGAAGATATACCATATGATGATTTGGTAAATTCACAAATTGCTGAAGAGGTTATTAGTGAATAAGGGAGGTTTGACAATTGTCTTTTTTATCCTTAAATCATATTGAACATTACTATTTCAGTAAACAAGGATATACAAAAGCATTAGAGGATATATCTTTCTCTGTTCCAGAAGGATCTTTTATATCCTTACTTGGTCCTAGTGGTTGTGGAAAAACAACATTACTATCTATAATAGCAGGTATTTTGCAATCTACCCGTGGTGAGATTACACTGCAAGAAAAACCGTTATCTGCTTCAAAATCCGATATTGGTTACATGCTTCAACAGGATTATTTATTTCCTTGGAAAACGATACTGGATAACGTTACAGTAGGTCCGAAAGTACAAAAAACGGAAACAAGAGCATTAAAAGAAAAAGCTATTCAAATGCTAGAAGATATTGGTCTATCTAAGGTGATTGACTCTTATCCACAAAGCCTTTCTGGTGGAATGCGACAAAGAGCTGCATTAGTCAGAACACTAATAACTGATCCTAAGCTACTATTATTAGATGAACCTTTTTCGGCATTAGACTTCCAAACGAAGTTAAAACTTGAAGACCTTGTCTCGTCTTTATTAAAAGATTTCAACAAAACATCTGTTTTGGTAACACATGATATTGGCGAAGCAATAGCGATGAGCGATAAAATTTATCTTATGAAAGCAAATCCCGGAAAAATTCATCAGGTATTCGAAGTACCGATTGAAATAAGAAATTTATCACCATTTCAAGCTAGGAAGCATATCAAGTACCAACAACTGTTTGATCGGGTATGGGAGGAGTTGAACGCTCTTGAATCACAAACAGCTATCCGATAGTCAGCTCTTTGAACAATATAAAAAACAAGTAACATCTGAACGAAGGAATACACTATTATGGCAAATCATCATTTTTATCTCTTTCTTTTCCATTTGGGAATTTGCTAGTCAATTTGGTTTAATAGACCGTTTAATTTTTAGCTCGCCTTCCCAGATATGGACATTATTTCTTGAAAAATTACAAGATGGTTCACTATGGTATCATTTACGCATCACTTTATTTGAAACAATAGCAGGTTTTTTTATTGGGACAATAGCTGGTATTATTTTAGCAGCTATACTGTGGTGGTCAGATAAATTATCGAAAGTGCTTGATCCTTACCTTGTAGTGTTAAATGCGCTACCAAAGGTTGCACTTGGGCCAATTATTATTGTAGCAATGGGACCAGGTTATTTCTCAATTATCACAATGGGGGCGATTATATCAGTCATAATTACCACCCTTGTTGTTTATTCCGCTTTTAATGAAGTCGATGTTAACTATGTAAAAGTACTAAAGAGTTTTGGTGCATCTAAATGGCAGTACTTTACAGAGGCTATTTTTCCAGCATCCTTACCTGCCATGATTTCAACATTTAAAGTTAATGTAGGCTTATCTTGGGTAGGTGTTATCGTTGGAGAATTTCTAGTAGCCTCAGAAGGATTAGGTTATTTAATTGTTTACGGGTTCCAAGTATTTGACTTTACACTCGTATTATACAGTTTACTTCTGGTTGCATTCTTTGCAGCGATAATGTACCAAATCGTTGAGAAATTAGAAAACATTCTAATCAAAAATAAATAGAAATAAAGGCTCTGCCTGTAGCACTAAACACTAGGCAGAGCCTCTATTAAGTAAATGTTTTCTTTTAATCTAAATAAACCTTATCTTAATCAAATTCATCTAACACTTTGATTTGTTTTAAGCTAGTTGGTAGAACCGCATCTTTCATCATAAAACTAAACTTCGAATTAGTATCCATTTGATTTGGTAGTTTGGATAGTAACACAGGTCCTTTAGTTTCAAAGTAAGAGGGTTGTTTTATTACTTCATCTACTAAGGCAAAATATATATTTTTAGCTATATTCCCACCTTTTCCAGTTACATAATACTGACCTACATAAGTGAGGGTATTAACTATACCGCCTGTTTCTTCTTTTACTTCTCTTATAGCAGCTTGTTCTGCTGTTTCTCCGTCTTCTACTTTCCCACCTGGAAATTCCAAACCTCTATCTTTATGATCAGTTAAAAGCCACTGGTTATCACATCTGCATATGACCCATACATGCTTAGGTTCTTTTTCAAATGGATGATCCTCAAATGATAGCTTAACTTCATTATTATAAAAATCATGGAAAGTCTTCATACACATTCAGCTACCTTTAAAATTTTTATTTGTTTTTAAATTGGACAAACTTTCTTCTTTATACTAAAGAAAAATTAATAATGGTTTATTTCTGTTATCCTCCACTTATTATCATATGTCATTATAAGTTCTATTTTGTAACTTCCATGTAAATCACTTATATTCTCTTGAACGATTTTCATATTTTGATTATCTACTTTTATCATCTCATAATCTGCATCTTTTTGAAACCATGGTGGGGTTTCCGTTGGAATAATGTATAAATTATCATTTCTTTCTTCGTAAAAGAAATCAATATATTCCTTTGCTACTTCAGTAGAACTAACCGAAGAAAACGCACTGATTAACGAAGCCTTCGTTTTAAAGTGTACTACTTTGTATTGGTCATCCACCTCTTGAACAAGTAATTCCATGAACTTGTCTGTGAGTGAAATGATTTCTTGATGACTAAGTTCTACTCCTTCGGTATGTTGTTCTCGTTCGTTTGTTGTGACCTCTAACCAATTGCTATCTATACTACTAAGGGAAGAAGAGCGATTAAGTGTGTCATCAACATTATAATTTTGTGCAGAGACATCACCTGGTTCATTTTTCTCATATGGAAATAATAATAATGGAATAATGGCCAATAAACATATCACTTTTTTAACTGTTTTAAATCTGTTCATCCTGCGCTCCCCCTTATATTACTCTTAGTATATCTATACCTCTTTCTCCTATGTACTTAAACATTTTTTAAACGAATTGAAACTTACTCTACTAAATAAGACGTATATACGCGAATAAATGTTTCACTAATTTTAGGGAAGACTCTTTTTTTAGAAATAATTCTATTTACTTGGAATCACACAGATTAAGAAAGGACCTCTTTTCGAGGTCCTTTCTGCTTTTCACTAATTTGAATCTAAAATCCCCATGCTTTCTATGTGCATCTTCGTTTTATCATCTCCTAAGTCATGAATCATTTGAAAAGCGGAAACAATACCTTCATCATAACTATCATTAGATTTATCATTATGATAAGGAACATATGGAACATGCGCCCTCCAAAAAGAATTCATGTCAGAGTCATGCATTTCAGTTAATATCTCCCTTAAATGAAATATTTCTTCTCCTGTTGCATAAATCGTATATGGATTAATATCATCTTCTTGAACCTGCGTAATAGCTTGGGTAGCTAAGTTAACAAAGTATTTTTTCTTTTCCATTATTCACCCTCCTATCCTTTAATTTTCTCCAATTCAAAAGATTTATGAACAACTTTCCCATATTTCTGCATAAGGTATGATACAAAGAGACAATTAAAAAGTTCTATAAACTGCTCTTTTTAAATAGAGAACTCATAAGGAGGAAGGTACCATGCGATTTGCTGATGATCTTTTACAAAGGTATTTACGTCACTTTAACGATAATGAATCAGACTCACTTGATTTTTTCGTTCAATCTATTTTAGAACAAATGGATCAAAAGGATTTACTAGAAGTATTTAAAGCATGTCCTAAAAATGAATTAAATGAGATGTTAGGGAATTACTTGAGTAGTCTTATGCTAGAAAAACTAAAAGAGGATAATGCAGCAACACAAGACAGTGATTACTATTACAAGCGCGTACAATAATCATCTAAAAAACGGGGGAGCGAATCCGCCTATCAACCGCTTCTAAATTGCAAAAAAAACCCCATCAATTAAAGATTGATGAGGGCATTGTGATTAATTTAATTGTGAAGTGGCTACACTACATGTTTCTTCACCAGAAACAGCACTTTTAATTAAGCAACGGCCTCTACCATGCGGAATACACATTGGCGTTCCAAACATCGGGTCGTAAGTAACATCACACTTCATTTGAAATACATCATGTACCATGTTGCAACTAATAATTTCTTCTGGCTTTCCTTGTGCATAAACCTTTTTGTCTTTAATAGCGACAATATTATGCGCATATCTACAAGCAAGGTTTAAATCATGCAAGACCATTATAACCGTACTATTATGTTTTTCATTTAGTTCAAATAATAAATCTAATACCTCTATTTGATGTGTCATATCTAAATATGTTGTGGGTTCATCAAGTAAAATTGTATCTGTCTTTTGCGCAAGGGTCATTGCAATCCATGCACGCTGTCGTTGTCCACCTGATAATGAATCTACAGAACGATCTTTTAAATCCATCATATTCGTGGACTGCAATGCTTCGTTTACTGCTTCTTCATCTTCTGTTGACCATTTCTTAAATAAAGTTTTATATGGATGCCTTCCCTGCTTTACTAAGTCATGAACCGTTAATCCTTCAGGACTTACTGGACCTTGAGGCAAGATCGCAAGCTGTTTAGCAACATCTTTTGTTGGCTTCTTAGCTATATCTTCCCCATGCAAAACTACACTTCCCTCTTTTGGCTTTAATAAACGAGCCATTGAGCGAAGCAAAGTTGATTTTCCACATCCATTTCCACCTACAAAAACGGTTATTTGACCTTTTGGAATAGCAATATTTAAATCATCAATGATAATGTCTTCACCATATCCTAAAGTTAAATCTTTCGCTGCTATTGTCTCCATATGCAATCTCTCCCTTACGAGCGTTGCGTTCATTAGTACTGATTATTATTCTCATTTTATTATACTATCTAGTTTATTTGGTTTATGTCCATTCGTCAATGGTTTTGAGAATCTTTATCAGTTAATTTTTATCCTTCTACTTTACTTTTTCCTAACTAATCAACACCTCCAATTATTTCTTGGAACAAATTAACACTTTTAAAAATAGAGTAATCAAGATATACTTATCCATATATACGAACAAACGTTCCTTTTGGAGAAGGTGACTTTATGATTAACTACATTGATTATCCAAGAAATGATGTACTTTGCATTGATATGCGCTCTTTTTACGCTAGCGTAGAATGCGTGAAAAGAGGATTGGATCCAATGCAAACATTGTTAGCTGTTGTTGGTGATAAAAAGCGTTCAGGAAGTATTATTCTAGCGGCTTCACCTGAACTAAAGCAAAGACATGGTATTAAGAATGTTAGTCGTTACTTTGATTTACCTGATGATCCTGCGATTCATGTTGTAGAGGCAAAGATGGGCGATTATTTAAAAGTGTCTGTTGAAATAACAAAATTAGTTAATGAATATGTACCGAAAGAAGCAATTCACCAATATTCTGTAGATGAGTTATGGGTTACTGCAAATGGACTGGAAAATTTACACGGCAATCGATGGATGGTGGCAAAAATGATCAAGCAAGAGTTATATGAGACGATGGGTCTTACTTGCTCCATCGGTATAGGTGATAACAAATTTTTAGCAAAAGTTGTTATGGACCTATATGCAAAAAAAGCAGGTATCGCTGAATGTACCTATGAAGATGTAGAAACAAAATTATGGCCGATTCCAGTTGAAGAAATCTGGGGAATCGGCCGTCGAATGATGCGTAATTTAAATCGAATGGGTATTGTGACTTTGGGACAATTAGCTAGCCAGCCATTACAACGTTTAAAGAAACGATTTGGTGTAATGGGTGAACAATTGTATTGGCATGCCTGGGGGATTGATCTTAGCCCAGTAATTGGTAACTTTCAAAAACAAGCACAAAAGGGATTTGGACACGGAATAACTCTATTAAGAGACTATCATCAAGATGAAGTGTGCGCTTGTGTGCTTGATTTGGCTGAAGAAGTTTGCAGGCGTGCTAGAACAGCTAAACAGGCAGGTCGAACTATCCATTTAGGTGTTGGTTATTCGCAGGAAACAGGTGGCGGATTTAACCGGTCACGCTCTGTTAACCTACCAACAAACGTAACGATGGATGTATACAATGTCTGTATGCAACTTTTCAATGAATTTTATGATCAACAAAGTAAGATTCGCCGCGTATTTGTGACACTAGATCACCTATATGATGATGAAGAGACACAACTGGACCTATTCGAAGATACAACGAAGCACAAAGATATTGGCTATGTGATGGATCAAATTAGAGATCGCTACGGACCAACTTCTCTATTACGTGCTACCAGCTTTACCGATGCTGGTGTAACCTTAGAGCGTAGTAAAAAAATCGGTGGACATAAGGCCTAGTTCTAAAACATTTTGTTCCAAACGTATAAAAGTTAGTAAAATACATAGTTACTGACTACCCAAATGGCTGCTACCCTGGAGTACCAGCCATTTATTCTAATTTAGCTACTTTTATTCCACTCTTCTCGTAATAAACCCATTCGAATCGAATCATAATAAATGCCATTATAATAACGACATTTCCTTAAACGCGCTTCCATAGTCATGCCTAGCTTTTCTCCAACTTTAATCATTCGTTCATTTCCAGACCAAGTGGTATAACCGACTCTAACGAGTGGTAATGCTTCAAATAAGTGATTTATCCACATTTCCAATGCTTTTGTACCATATCCCCCACTCCAAAAATCAGGATTATATATACCAATCCCCATTTCAAGCCAATTAGAGGGACGATGCTCCCAGTAATAACTAACTGTACCGATTAACCTACTGTCCACAACAATTGCCCAGCGGTTAACCTGTCCAACAATTTCTTGTTTATTCGCTAAGAACTCCTCTCTCGGAATATGTCTATGCTCAAAATATGGTGCATCCCATTTTTTCCATTCTGGGGATTTTTCCTTATATAAAAGCTTCCATAACTCATCAAGATCTTGTTCCATAATCGGTCTAATTGTTACATTCGAATTCGTGTACACATTCTTCCCCCTCGCTACTCTGTTGGCAAAAGATTGATTAGTTTGTGTCTAACTAGCTTATTTGAGGCATTTCTCGGTAAAGCATCTACAAAATAAACACGCTTCGGTACTTTAAACTTAGCCAAGTGTTGCAAGCAGTAATCCACAATTTCCTTCTCATCTAATGACTTTTTATTTTTAACAATAAAAGCAATTGGAATTTGACCCCATCTATCATCCTCTGAACCAATCACCCCTGCTTCTGCCACACCTTGAATACTATCCAAAACACTTTCCACCTCTGCAGGATAAATATTTTCACCACCAGATATAATTAAATCCTTTCTCCGGTCCATCACGTATAAAAACCCCTCATCGTCTAAATAACCTAAATCACCAGTAGCCAGCCAACCATTTTGAAAAGCCATCTTATCCGCTTTATCATTATTCAAATAACCACTCGTAACCATTAATCCTTTAACAAATATTTCACCGATTTCATTAACAGGCGAAACTTGGGCATTATTAACGATTTTCAGTTGAGCTGGAAACAATGCTTTACCAGCAGATCCTAACCTAGTCAATGCATCTTTTGGGCTTAGCGTTGCAATTTGAGACGAAGTTTCTGTCATGCCGTATGTTTGAAAAACAGGAATGCCGTGACTTTTCGCTTGCTCTAGCAATGATTTAGATGCCGGCCCACCTCCGAGTAACATACAACGTAACGTTTTAGGATAGGTTTGTACACCTAATTTTTCTATTAGACGAACTAACATAATCGAAACGACTGATACGATTGTGACATTCCTTTCCACAATTCCATGATGAACCTGATCCACATCAAATTTTTCTAATAAATAAACTGGCATTCCGTATATAATACTTTTCATCAAAATCGATAATCCTCCAACATGAAACAAAGGTAAAGCAACTAACCATCTATCATTGTCACTTAAACCTAAATTTAAAGCAGAAGAAATCGCACTCCACCAATGATTTCCATAGGAATGTTGTACTCCTTTTGGCAACCCTGTTGTTCCAGATGTATAAATAATTGTACATAAGTCTTCTAAACAAATTTCTCGTTTAAGCTCTGTATCTAATTCTGCAAGCTTATTTATTTGCTCAAATGATTTTACGCTTGTACCACTATTTTCAATTAATGAAGCTTTTTCGAGTAAGTTTTCGGATGATAACACTAGTGATACATTCGCATCCTTAAGTTGAAAAGCAACCTCGGTATTAGACAATCTAGTATTTAGTAATACAGCAATTGCCCCTATATAAGACAAACTATGGATGGCGGTGATCATTTCAATTGAATTTGTGGCATAGATAGCAATATGATTACCAGATTTAACACCTTGAGAAGCCAGTTTTCGAGCAAAACTTTTTGCTTTATCTCTTAATTGACTAAAAGTAACAGACTCCCTATTGGGTTGCTCTATCGCTATTCTATTTGGGGATAAATCTGCTTGTTTATCTAGCCAGTGCTGCATTGTTTCAACCATTATTCTGATTCCTTTCTTTGTCGAATAGTCACGATACTAGACAATCTCATAGCCAGCTGTTTCTAGTGCTTTTATTGCATGTTGTAACTTTTCTGTTTTCACTAATAAATAATCTGTGTTATAAGTCGATAGTGCAAAAATACTAACTTTTGCAGTTGCTAGCGTATTTGCTAAGTTAGCCAACACACCCGTTAATGAAAAATCCAGCTCACCAACAACCTTTATACAACTCCAACCGTTTTCAATAGTTGCATCAATATTTTCTGGAATAGTCGATTCCTTGCAGACAATCGATAGTTCTTCCTCGGTATAAGTAATAGACAAAAATTGTTTATTTTCATATACCCAAGTAGGAAGGGATAATGCTGGGTTTAATTTTAAAACGGATAACTTTTCTGATAATACGGTTAATTTCATCTACCTATTTCCTCTCAAAGCAGTTATTTGGATAGACTGTTTTCAAAACACTTGTTGTTTATGACAAATAAAATATAAAGTGCGCATTAACTATATCGTAACCCTTGCATTCTATTTAAGATGAGTGGTTAATTCATCGCTACGGAAAAATACTCCCTTTCCGGGGGCAGCACCTTAGCCTCCTCGGTCACAAAGAACGTTTCCTGTGGGGTCTTCGGAAGCTGCTCTTCCCCCAGGACAAGGAAAGCTAAGGAAGCAATGCATCGCACGCAGAAAATTGGTCTGTATTTTCAAGGAGTGTCGCATTTTTCCTTCGCTAGGTAAACTTGTCTTTCGAGTAAAAATAGTACAATAAATATTAATAGCTATCTATCAATACATTAGGAGAACTGTTAAAAGTGAAGGCAGAATACGGAGACTCCTACGGGAAAAGCACGAGCTGAAGATCCACTCAGAAGTGATTTTTCTTCTGAGTTAGCTGAAGCCGTGCCCGTGGAAAGCGGAGTATTCTGCCGGAACTTAGTATTACCACTTAATCATTTGCGACAAAAAAATGCAAAAAGTTAAAACTTAGTGCGTACTTTGTATCAAGTTCGATAGTTCGAAAGCAACAATTTGCAAAAAGAGTCTTTGGATAAGATAAAGACCAACACACGAGAGTTGTGTATTGGTCTTTTGCAGAATGATTAAATTAAGGAAAACGTGGAAACTGTTTGAAGTCCGGATCACGCTTTTCTTTAAACGCATCACGACCTTCTTTGGCTTCATCTGTTGTGTAATATAATAGCGTTGCATCTCCACCCATTTGTTGAAGACCAGCTATTCCATCTGTATCTGCATTTAAGGATGCTTTTAGGAATCGCAATGCAGTTGGAGATTTATCCAGCATTTCCTCACACCATTGAACCGTTTCTGCTTCAAGCTGATCAAGTGGAACAACCGTATTAACTAATCCCATATCCATTGCTTCTTTAGCATTGTATTGACGGCATAAGAACCAAATTTCACGAGCCTTTTTATGACCAACGATACGTGCTAAATATCCCGCACCATAGCCTGCATCAAAACTTCCTACTTTTGGACCTGTTTGTCCAAAGATAGCATTATCTGCAGCTATAGTTAAGTCACAAATAACATGTAATACATGTCCACCACCAATAGCATAACCTGACACCATTGCAACTACTGGTTTTGGAATAACACGTATTAAACGCTGCAAGTCTAGAACATTCAAACGTGGAATATGATCTTCCCCAACATACCCTCCATGTCCACGAACTTTTTGGTCTCCCCCGGAACAAAACGCATCGTCTCCAGCTCCAGCCAAAACTATTACACCAATAGATGAATCATCTCTTGCATAGGCAAAAGCATCTATCAATTCATGCACGGTTTTTGGACGAAATGCATTGCGTACTTCTGGTCGATTAATCGTTATTTTCGCGATACCATTATATGTTTCGTAAAGAACATCTTCGTATTCTCTTTCATTAACCCAATTTACTGCCATTGTTAAGTCCTCCATTCATTATCTTGTTCTTTTTTGTCGATAAAATCACTTACTATTGTAACAAACTTTTGCGTTTGTTCCACATGTACTGCATGTCCTGCATCAGCAACAAGCTGTAACTGGCTATATTTAAAGATTTCATCCATCTCTTTTGCTATTTTAACAAACTTTTCATCCAATTCTCCAACAATTAAAAGAACGTCTATCGTTAGTCCCGCTAGTTGGTCCCACCACGACGGCTGATTACCGGTTCCCATTCCCCTTAATGATGAGGCGAGTCCGGTTTCTGTTTGATTGATTCGTTCACTTCTAATTGCTAACTGTTTTTGTTTAGGAAGCCGCTTCTGGCTCTCAAAAAGTGGGATTGTTGTCCAATAATCGATAAAAGTGGATAGTCCTTCATTTTCTAACATTTTTGCTAACAATTCATCCTTTGCCTGTCGTGCCACTTGTTCATGCGATTGATGCAATCCCGGTGAAGCACTTTCTAATACTAGGGAATGAACTTTATTTGGATATAACATGGCAAAAGAAAGCGCAACTCTTCCTCCCATTGAGTAACCAACAAAGATTGCTTTTGGTATTGAAAGTTTCTCAAGAAGTTCCGTTATGTCTTTACAAAACCCCTCCATACTAATAGGAGTGTTCACCTTCGATTTACCATGTCCTGGTAAATCGAGTGAAATAGTGCGATACTTTGACTTCCAATTCACTACTAGTTCATCCCACACCCGTGAACTCCCAGTAAATCCGTGTAACAATACAACAGGTGTACCTGAACCTTGGTCTTGTACCCAATATTCTTTGTCATTCAGTGTATAATACACCAACTCACTCCTTTGTCATTGCTATCATTATCTCGTATTCAATACTAGCCCATTTATCCTTGTGCCACACTACATTTTCGTTTCGATTGGTGATCATTTCAATGACTGATAGTCCATTATTTGTATAACTAGTTACGAGCGCTTGCCTATAGTCATCCCATGAAGAAGGCTTATAATAGTAACCATTATACATCGTAATTGCATGTTTAAAGTCAATATGTAATGGCGTGCCAAACAATACTTCAAAGTGATCAGGCGCTTCATTCGATTGAGGTAAGAAAGAAAAAATGCCTCCACCATTATTATTAATTAAAACAACGGTTAAATTAATATTGTACTGTTTCGCCATTTGGAGACCATTAAAGTCATGAAAGAAGGAAACATCTCCTATTAATAGCGTTACATTATTCCCTTTAGAAGCAGCACCCAAAGCACTTGATGTTATACCATCAATTCCATTTGCACCACGATTAGCCAACACTTTTATATGTTTATGATTCGACATAAAAAAGGTATCCATATCACGAATTGGCATACTGTTTCCCACGAAAATAGTACTATAATCTGGGATTATTTCCGCCAAATGCTTTACAATATGCCCCTCTGTAATTTCATCTTCCTTTGGATTGTTGTCTAACATTAGGATATTTTTGGCTATCCCATTCATAGAAATCCACTTCTCTAACCATCTCGAGTCAAATTTTGGAATATCGGACTTATTAAGCTGCCTACATAACTGGGATGGATCAGCATAAATAAAATGAACAGACTCACCAGTAGGTTCACGGTGACCTTCATTTGCTTCAACCACAAAGTGAGTAATATTTTGTTTTTCTTTTAATAGCAAAAGGTAAGGTTTTGAAACGGGCATTGCTCCAAACCTGATAATAAAATCGGGATTAATACAATCTCTCACCTTTTTACTTTTTAAAATTGCATCATAACTCTCAATTACATTATTTTTACTATGATTTCCTGTACGAAGTTGTGATAAAGGATCCGCTAAAATTGGAATATTCCACGTTTCGGCTAAAGAAATAATTTCTTTGCAAAGATGTTCATCCTCTTGAGGACCACAAACGATTAAACCTTTTTCAAATTGCATTAATTTTGATACTAGTACATCTACTTGTTCTTCCGCTAAGGCCATCTTGCCCTCGAAGTTGTGATGATAAGCATCATCACCCTCTTTTCCCCACAGCTTTGAGATCGTAAAATCTGGTACTAGGGGTTCACGAAAAGGGAAATTCAAATGAATTGGGCCTGCATTAGATTGTCTTGCTGTATTAATCGCTCTTGAAGCTTTCCCTCTAGCATAGTTAATTATTGCTTCTGTATTTTCTGGTAGGGCCATCTCATGAAACCATTTAACATAGTCGCCATACATTTGGATTTGCTCAATCGCTTGGGGTGCACCTACATCCCGCAGTTCATGAGGTCGATCAGCAGTCAAGATAAGTAGTGGTATCCTACTATAATATGCCTCTATCACTGCTGGGTAATAGTTAGCAGCGGCTGTTCCCGATGTACACACTAATGCGACTGGGTTATTCGTTTGTTTCGCCATACCAAGTGCAAAAAAAGCTGCAGAACGCTCGTCCATGTTCACCCAGTGCGTAATCGACTCATGTTCGGCAAAAGTCATTGCTAAAGGTGTCGATCTTGAACCAGGGGAAATTACCACGTCACGCAATCCACTTTTGTGAAGTTCGTCAACAAAGTTTGCTACATATCTTGTTAAAGTTTCAGTGTGTTCCACTTAATTATCCCCCTAGTACTGATAGCATTGGTGTGAATTTAATATTTGTTTCTTGATACTCTGCTTCAGGCTCAGAGTTTTTCACAACGCCACACCCAGCAAATAGTGAAGCTTTACCACCTTGTAGTAGTGCTGATCGAATCGCAACAGCAAATTCACCATTTTTTTGAGCGTCAAACCAACCAATTGGAGCGCCGTACCATCCTCTATCAAGAATTTCATTTTCACGAATGAATTCCAATGATTTCTCTCTTGGTAAGCCACCAAGAGCCGGAGTAGGATGTAATTGTTTCACTACATCTATGATTGAATACTCGTTTTTTAAGCTTGCTTTCACTGGTGTGTACAAATGCTGTAAATTTTTAAGCGGATATAAAACAGGGTTTTTAGGAACTTCGATTTGTTCACAACAAGCAGATATAGCTTCTCTAATCATTTGTACAACATAATCATGTTCTTCTCGGTTTTTAACATCCCTTAGTAATTCTAAGCCTATTTGCTGATCTTCTTCTATTGTTTCCCCTCTAGGAGCGGTACCTGCTAAACATGTGGAAAATAACTGTTGATCATATACTCGAACCAATCGTTCTGGTGTTGCACCTAGAAAACAATCGTTCTTATTTTCAAATGCAAATATAAAACTATTTGTTTGTGTTTGTATTAATTTATCCAATATGGCAGAAATATCTGCTGGACGATCAAAAGTAACTTGCATCTCTCTTGCTAATACGATTTTATCTGCATGGCCTTTTTTAATCTCATTGGTAGCTTTCGTTACTATTTCTTTCCATTCTGATGGTTTTATTTCCTTTTTCTTTTCTATTTTGGGTCCTTCAGGAAGGATATCATGATTCCCTAATAATAATTGTTTATTTTTTTTGATAGTATAAAATAACTGTGTAGGATGATCTTCCGGACAGACAATAACATTTATCGTTAAATAACATATCCCTTTTTCGATCGTTAGTAAATACGCTGGAATACGGAACCTACTCTCTTCAAAGTGTTTCCATAAACCTGTATTTTCTTTTTGTGGGTCGAACGAAAACCCTCCAACAGCAATTGGTCCAGTTCCGGCTACACGATAAGGGTTAAATATAATCGCGTCGGATAGCATTTCTTTCCACTGTTTCTCGGTTTCTTCAAAACGATGTGAAGCAGATGTTAATGCACGAGCTTCACCAGCCCCAACTAAATAAAAGTGCTCAAAAGAGCTTGTCCAAAATACTCTCTCACCTTTTATTTGTTTTGCTTGGTTAAAAAATACAATGGGATTTATCGCATCAATCGTGTCCGTTGTGCTTAATAACTGTGGTGTTTGCTTATTTTTAGCCAATAGAATAGCTTCATTGAGAGCATCTTCTATACTTTTTACTTCGGTTTGAATCATTAAAAACCCTCCAATATTCATAGGGGCATTTAGCCATACTCCCATCAAGTGAGGAGTTACCAGTGCTTCTATAATAGGCTTAGTTAATTCCTTATGTGCTTACGAAAATTAGTATGGTTTAACCAAAACAAACAGCCGCCTTTCCACTAGTGTCTTTGACATATGAATCAGGCGCGTTTAAACGTTTTACACACAAAGGGTCTACTCACCTTTTTTTCGGTTACCTCATGATTTTAAATTTGAGGGCAAACTTTTTTCAAGCGGAATAAGACCGTATTACATTATATTATAAACAAAAATTGATTTAAATAAATATTACTCAACAATACATTGCTGAATCTAATTCTCAGGTAAAGCTTACTACTGTCATAAATATCCTAATATCTCCTAAGGGTTAAAAGTTCTTGGTTTGATATGCGATAAAATACAATCACACGTACAGTATTCGCACCTATAAATCTCTCTAATAAAATGCTCTAGGTACTTCATTTTTACTATCCGATATCTATTTTAGTCTCTTTTCTTTGGTTTCTCAACAATTGGTACTATTTCCTAGCAATAAATAAAAATAGATTATTGACACCTTTGTTTTGTTTCCCTAAACTTAATATGTTATTATCCGCTGAAAGTTAGCAATATCATCTAATAATATTCTCTTTAAGGAACTTTTGAGGAAGGAGAGACAAACACATGCAGACATTAGAGAAAAATACGATGAAACACTCCTTAAATGAACAGCAAGGTTTCCATGTTTGGTGGAGACTACTGCGTCCACATACATTAACAGCATCTTTTATCCCTGTTTTTGTTGGTAGTATGTTAGCCATACTTGATGGTTCCATTAATTATCTATTATTTATTGCAATGCTAGTAGCTGCTATGTTAATTCAAGCCGCTACAAATATGTTTAATGAATATTATGACTTTATTCGTGGTCTGGACAATGAAAATTCAGTTGGTATAGGCGGAACAATTGTACGAGATGGAGTTAAACCAAAGAAAGTATTGATTTTAGCTATATCCTTTTTTGCGACCGCTATGTTACTTGGTGTATATATATGTATCGAATCTAGTTGGTGGATTTGCGCTATAGGACTTTTTTGTATGCTTTTAGGCTATTTATACACAGGAGGCCCTTATCCAATTGCCTACACTCCATTTGGTGAATTATTTGCCGGATTTTTTATGGGAACAATGATTATTGCGATAAGTTATTTTATACAAACGCTCACTATATCTAGTGAAGTTATTTTGATTTCACTTCCAATTGCAATTTTTATTGCAACCATTCTATTAGCAAATAATATTCGTGACCTAGATGGAGATAAAAAAAATGGTAGAAAAACAATCGCTATATTAATTGGTCATAAAAATGCAACAGCACTACTAGCTGGAAGCTTTATGGCTTGTTATATTATTACAATTACATTTATAGCGATTGGTATCCTCCCAATTTGGTCTCTAATCACACTTCTAAGTATTCGAAAAGCAACAGACGCAATCAAAGGATTTAAAGGGAAAAGAACAAATTTTGAAATGATACCTGCAATGGTAGCAACTGCACAAACAAATACAATTTATGGATTTTTATTAGGTATTTCATTAATCTTACAAATAGTTATACCATTCTCTTTCTAACGTCAAAACGACAAGTACTTACCTTGTCGTTTTTTAACGTTAAACAAAAAAAGGAGGAACCATTGTGAATTTTAAAAACACGTTGATGGAAACATTAAACATAGAAGCGATAACAACGGAAAAAGAATTAGTGGTGCTTAAAATGCCTGTTAATACGAAAACACACCAACCCATGGGCTTTTTACATGGTGGAGCAAGTGTTGCTTTAGCAGAGTCAGCAGCGAGCTTAGGGGCATATTTAAACATTAATCCTGAAGTATCCAACATATTTGGACTCGAAATTAATAGTAATCACATTAAAAGCAAGCGTGATGGATTGGTGTATGCCAGAGCTATGCCTATCCATAAAGGAAAAAGCACCATGGTCTGGGAGATTAAAGTTGTCGATGAAGACGGGGACTTAATATCTATCTGTAGATGTACAATTGGAGTTACATCGAAAAGAAAATAATATATTTTGCTTTTAAAACTTTATAATAGATAGAAAACCCGGCTTAACTTTTACTAGCTTTCTTCCATCCATTAAGTAAATTTTATAATTCCTAGACAAAAAAAGGCTATCGATTAAATCGATAGCCTTTTCTATAATTTATACCAGAGAGGCTCGTTTGCGCTCAAGCCATGGTCTTAGTTTTGCAAACAATGGGATGAATAACAACCCAACAATCGTTCCTTTTATTAAGTTAAATGGCGTAATACCAGCAATAACAGTTGCCCATTTAACAGTAGGAATAGCCATTTCTTCCATTCCCATAAATAAGCTATAAGCTGGCAAGAGAACGAAATAATTTAACACACCCATACCTAAAGCCATAACAATCGTTCCAGTTATTAATCCTGATACAAGACTTTTTGGTCCTTTTAATCTATGATACAAAACTGCTACTGGTAAGACAAACAATGTACCTGCGAAAAAGTTACCAACAACTCCTACTGGGTCGTGGGCACCTGTTAGCACAAGGTAAAGTGAATTTTTAACACCTTCTACAATAATTCCAGCAACTGGTGTAAACAATAAACCTGCCAATAAAGCTGGCACATCACTAAAATCAATTTTTAAATAAGATGGTAAAAATGGTAATGGGAAATTCAAAAACATTAACACCACAGAAATAGTACCTAGTAGAGCAAAAATAATTAATTTTAATAGTTTAGATGATTTCATTCATCTCTTCCTCCCTCATCTTTTACCGATTCTAATCTTTATGATGAAGGGAGAGCAAATTCCAAAATTGACTATATAAAAACCCTAAAGCTAATAAGCTTTAGGGGCGTAAGTCAATTAGGAAATAAAGGTATGATAAATATACCTTATATGCTCCTTATCTTCTCCCATCCAGACTTTACTGTCGGTCCCGGATTTGCACCAGGTCCACCGCAAACGAATTGTATGCGGGTCACGGACTAAGAGTGGTTTATTCCACTCATCACCGTCGGTCGGGAATTTCACCCTGCCCCGAAGATAGAATCGATATTAAATTATAATCTTATTATACAATAAAACGTTTAGTTTGTGAAGTGTTTAACTTAATCTTTTAATGGATTTAAATTATCCTCACCTGTCAAATCCTCAATCATTTTCACAAGTAAATCAATTTCTTCATCAATGTCTTTTATGCTTGCGGTCTCAACAGGTGAATGCATGTACCGTAATGGTAATGAAACAAGGCTTACAGGAACACCCTTTCCAGTTAAACGCATTCTATCAGCATCTGTACCTGTTGATCTTGAAGTCAACTCGTACTGCACATGCATATTCAGTGATCGAGCTGCTTTTTCTAACAGTTTATTCATCTTAATATTGATTGGTGCACCTTTAGCGAGTACTGGACCTTTTTCAAGTCTAATATCTCCATGCTTGTTCTTATTAACACCAGGATAATCAGTTGCAAACGTAACATCACAGGCTATTGCCATAGTAGGTTCAATCCCGGCTGCTGCAAAGTAAGCTCCTCCCATGTTTGTTTCTTCATTCACAGTACTAGCTGCATATACGCCAACATTAAGCTTTTTATCAGATAATCGGCGTAACACCTCAGCTACAATAAATGCACCTGTACGGTTGTCCAAGCCACGACCAGATATATAACGATCCATTAACAATTCAGGCTCTCGTTTATAGACGGCTAAATCCCCAATCTGAACATACTTTTCCATTTCCTCTTTCGTTTCTGCTCCACAATCTATAAATAAATCATCGAATTCAAAGTCACCTTTTATACCACCATGATGCTGAGCGTTTACACCTATAACTCCTGTAATAACACCGTTAAACCCTATTATTTCTACTTTCATACCAATAGCAGCTTTAGGATTAATTCCACCCATTTTATCAAAATGTAAGAAGCCCTGTTCATCAATCCGATTAATAACTAATGCAATCTCATCACAATGACCTGCTAATAACACTTTGAAATCCGCATCTTTGTTAAGGACCCCAATCGCATTACCAGCATTATCAGTAATGATTTCATCTGCAAAAGGCTCTACGTAATTGATCCACTTTTTCTGAATATTCATCTCCATGCTTGATGGTGATGCTGTTTTTAACAAATCGAATAAAAACCCTTGTCTATTTTCTTCCATATGTACTACCTCCTTGTGTCTATTAGTAATAATAACAAAAGCAATAAAATTTCTATAATTATAACTCTTGCTTAATCATAAATTATTTCACTCTTTTTCTCTTCCACCTATAACCTTTTACTTTTTTGACCATACTGAATAAAAAAGTATAGGGGAATAATTAAATTATGAATTTTTATAAGTTTTGGGAGTTTTATTTTCACTTGCCAGTTTTCTTACGACTATTATTAACAGTTAGTATCACCATGTTGTTATTTGGTGCTACGATACATTTAATCGAACCACAACACTTCCCTAATCTTTTTGATGGGATTTGGTGGGCATTTGTAACGGGCTCAACGGTAGGATACGGAGATTACGTCCCACTTAGTACTTGGGGTAAGGTTATAGCCATCCTTCTAATACTTGCTGGCGGTGGGGTTGTAACATTTTATATGGCTACCATATCAGCTAGTACAATTAAACATGAACAAAATCTTTCCAAAGGAAGTATAAATTACAAAGGGAAAAACCATATTGTTTTTGTTGGGTGGAATGAACGCACAAAACAATTATTAGATATGATTACTAAAAGAAATTTAGGTGAACAAATTGTATTAATTGATAAAACATTAAATCAATTACCTTATCAAAAACATTACATTCATTTTGTCCGCGGTGATGCAACGGAAGACGAAGTTTTAAGTAAGGCAAATATCCAGGAAGCTAAATATGTTGTTATCACATCTGATCCATCAAAAAAAGAAAGACAGGCTGATCAGACTAGCATCTTAACTACTGTAGCTATGAGAGGAAACAATCCTAACCTTTATATTATTGCTGAAATTTTAACAAAAGAACAACTCACGAATGCAACGCGAGCTGGCGCGGATACAATCATCCGGTCCAATGACTTTATGAGCACTTTATTTTTTAATGAGTTATTTCGTGATGCTTCTGTAAAACCATTTGACCTCTTACTTGAAGTTCTTTCAAGTCAACAATTCAATCAAATAAAGTTATCGAAAGAAATGGAAGGCTACACTTTCCTAGAATGTAGCGATCATTATGTCGCTATAGAAAAATTATTAATCGGTATTATAAGAGAGGATGAGCTCATGCTCAACCCTCCTTTTGATACGATCTTAAAAAATGGCGACCTTTTAATTATTTTGTCACGATTATAATAAAATATTTTCTATTTGCTCTATTAAACGTTTTCCCTTTTCTGCATACTTTTCTGGAACTTCTGCATCTGAGTCAACCGGTGCTTGAAATTGGTTTACTGAGCCTTGGAATACGCCATTTTCTGCACCTTCATCTATTCCATCTTGGTATTTATGAGTAAGGATAAATGGGGAACCTAATCGAACTAGTGCACCAGGAGCATCTAACATTCCTTGTTCTACTTTAAAAGGGATTCTTATAAATTGGTAACCATCGTCATCTGCCATTCGGTAATCAAGTGATCCTGCTTCATAATCCCAGTCCCCTCCAATTGTATAACCTAGGGGTTTTAGTTGTTTTTCGAGTTCATAAAGGGGGATAACTAAGTTTTCTAACTTTGAAGTAAGTGGAATCATGTAAATTAATTCTCCTTTTTTTAAATACTTTACCCTACATGATTACTTTTATAACCTACAAAAAAATGTCCTTTTATCTAAGATAAAAGGACATTTACTATTAAAGTCTTTTTTCTAACTTCTCTTTTTCTTCTTCAAAACCAGGTTTACCTAACAAAGCAAACATATTTTTCTTGTATGCTTCTACTCCCGGTTGATCAAATGGATTTACTCCTAATAAATAGCCACTTAACGCACACGCTTTTTCAAAGAAATAAACGACATATCCGAACGTATAAGCATCAAGCTTTGGTAAGTGAACAATTAAATTAGGAACTTGTCCATCAGTATGCGCGAGCATTGTACCTTGGTATGCTTTTTCGTTAACAAAATCAACAGTCTTGCCAGCCAAATAATTCAAACCATCAAGATCTTGATCTGCTTTTTCCAGAGTAATATTTGATTTAGGTTCTTCTACGTGTAGTACTGTTTCAAATAAGTCTCTACGGCCTTCTTGTACATATTGACCTAATGAATGAAGGTCTGTAGAGAAATTCGCTGAAGAAGGGAAAATACCTTTGAAATCTTTTCCCTCACTTTCTCCAAACAATTGTTTCCACCACTCAGAAAAGTACTGTAATGCTGGCTCATAATTAATAAGCATTTCAATTGTCTTGCCTTTGTTATAAAGAACATTTCGAACTGCAGCGTATTGATACGCTGGGTTATTTTCTAAGTTTTCGTCACTTAATTCAGCTTGGGCTTTTTGAGCACCCTTCATAATTTCATCAATATCTACTCCACTAGCTGCGATTGGTAATAAACCAACTGCAGTTAATACAGAGAAACGTCCACCTACATCATCAGGAATTACAAAGCTTTCGTATCCTTCTTCGTTAGCTAATGTTTTTAAGGCACCTTTTTCTTTATCAGTTGTTGCATATATACGGCCTTTCGCTTCCTCCACACCGTATTTCTCTTCTAGAAATTTACGGTAAATTCGGAAAGCAATTGCTGGCTCTGTTGTAGTTCCACTTTTTGAAATTACATTAACTGAAACATCTTTATCTTTTAATACGTCAAATAAATCATTCATATATGTTGCACTAATATTGTTCCCTACAAAAAAGACTTGTGGATTCCCTCTTTGTTCAGAAGAAATCACATTATAAAATGAATGATTTAACATTTCTATTGCAGCACGAGCTCCTAAATAAGACCCACCAATCCCAGCTACTAATAATACATCAGAATCAGATTTAATTTTTTCTGCTGCTTTCTTAATTCTGCTAAATTCTTCTTTATCGTAATTTTCCGGAAGATTTACCCAACCAAGAAAGTCGCTTCCTGCTCCTGTTTGATTATGTATTGCTTGATGAGCTAATTTCACCGGCTCTTTTAAATAATCCAATTCATGCTCACCAAAAAAAGATAACGCTTTATCATATTCGAAACGTACATGTGTCATTTTTTGTCCTCCTATTGAAATTAGATTCTCCTATATAAATGTACCTAATCGTTGGTACTAAATCAAGTGAAGAGTTGAACTATTCTATATATATTCCATGTATAGATTCACAAATTAGTGTCAATCTATATACGAAACCTGCTAAATTGTTTTATGTATTGTTTAAAATAAAATTAAGGATAAAAAGATTGATTAAAGGAGGGAACGCTAAAATGAGTACTCTTCAACGTATTACACTTTTGTTAGTAATTATTGGTGCTATAAACTGGGGATTGGTTGGTTTGTTTCAATTTGACTTAGTTGCATCTGTCTTTGGTGGTGGAGAGCAAAGTGGTGCTTTTGCTCGTATCATTTATACTTTAGTTGGTATTAGTGGATTGGTTTGCCTATCACTTCTTTTCAAACCATCAGAAGAATTAGCTGATCGCAGAGAACCCCGCACAGAAAGATAGTTTTTTAAAAAAACCTTTCGATAATTCATATCGAAAGGTTTCTTATTATAATCATTAAAGTATTAGTTTTTAAACGTATTTTCACGTTCTTCTGACTGCTTAATCCAGTCGTTTAACTTATCCTTTAGTGTATTGAACCCAGATTCTGGTTCATTTTGGTGTTGTTGTTGAGTATTTTGTTTTTGCGGCTTTTTCACTTTATTTTCTTTTTGTTGTGGCGCTTCTTCCGTAGCTCTGATTGATAAAGAATACTTATTTTTAGCTTCATCGATGTTTAAAATTTTAACTTTTACTTCATCGCCTACAGTAAGGAAATCATTAATATCTTTTACATATCCATGAGTTACTTCTGAAATATGAACCAAACCTTGTATCTGATCATTTAGAGCAACAAAAGCTCCGTATGGTTGAACACCTGTTACTTTTCCTTCTAACACTTGACCTTCAGTAAAATTATCTGCCATGCTGAACACTCCCGACTTTTTTTCATAACTTTATACACAATTACTTATTTTATCATATTATAAGGAATTTAAGCAAAAATTATTTATTCTAATAACTTTTACAATACTATATTATGTTTAGATTTTTTTATAATTAATGTTTATTTATTACCCTTTTTGGTAATACTTATCATGTAAGACTTTCTCGTATTCCCCCTGTTGAGCAAAGCGATAAAATCGCTTTGCTTTTTTGTTGCACAAAAATAGGACAAGGATAATTCTTTCATTTTGTGCAACAATAATACCACCCTTCAAATTGTTACTCGCTTTGGTCTACTTTTAATAAAGATGGAAGGAGTTGTGCCTTTCATGATTAGTAAAAAAGAAAAATATCTCACATATCAAGGAAGTAAAATTTGTTATCATTTATATAAAAATGATAATGACTTTAACAAACCTTATTTAATTTTCATACATGGTTTTTTATCATCACAATATAGCTTTAGGAAGATGATTCCTTTACTTTCTAATCATTTTAATATCATTACTTTAGACTTACCACCATTTGGAGATAGCGACCGTATCAAATCTTTTTATTATTCTTATAAAAATATGGCTAAATTGATCGTTTATTTTATGAACCAACATAATATAAAAGAAGCTTATCTTGCTGGACATTCCATGGGAGGACAAATTGCACTAACATGTGCTTATTATTATCCTAAGAGGGTTAAGAAATTGATATTATTAGCACCCTCGTGTTACTTGATGAAGGCTAATCGTTTAACGTATGCTGTCAGTTGGTTACCGTTTTTTCATACCTTTTTACGAAAACTCTTAAAACGAAAAGGTGTATATGAAATGTTACGGCAATGCTTCTATAATGATGAACTAATAACAGAAGAAATGCTTACAACATATAAAAAGCCTTATTTAGATAAAAAAATATATAGATGCTTAACGAAAATGCTACGTGACCGTGAAGGAGACTTAGACGTTAAGTGCATTAAAAATATCTCTACTGACTGTTTATTATTCTGGGGGAAACAAGATCAAATTTTACCAATAAAGATTGCCTACCAAATGGCTCAAGATATACCTCAGGTAAATCTATGTACATTTGACTTTGCTGGTCATCTGTTACCTGAAGAAGTTCCTCACGTTATATGTGATTATATTATTTCCAATTGTAAAGAATAAACTTACATGTGACTTGATTATTTCCAATTCATGCTTATCTTTACTATAATAATTTATATATTCACAAATTTTGTTTTCGTTCAAGGGGGATGGAACTATGTCATTATTTGAAAATGTACCCGCTCGTTTTGGTACACGTTCAGTGAAATGGGATTTAGTTAAAAGCTTGTATGGTGCAGACGATGTCTTACCTATGTGGGTAGCAGATATGGACTTCACTGCTCCAAAGCCAGTGATAGATGCTCTTACAAAACGTGTCCAACATGGTGTTTTTGGATACACTTTTACTGATCCACCACTACACAAATCTATTAAAAATTGGATTAAGAAACGGCATGATTGGGATATCAGTGCCTCTTCGTTATTATTTAGCCCTGGTGTAGTCACAACTTTACATATGGCGGTACAGACTTTTACGAGTCCAAATGACTCGATACTCATTCAAACACCTGTGTACCCTCCATTTTATGACTTAGTAAAAAAACATGATCGTCAGTTAATAACCAATTCTTTAGTACTTAAGAATAACCGTTATGAAATTGATTTTGTAGATTTTGAGGAAAAATTAAAAACGGGAGTAAAAGCGTTCATCTTTTGTAATCCTCATAACCCAGTGGGAAGAGTATGGTCAAAAAGTGAAGTTGAAACTATCGCTAACTTATGTATGAAATATAATGTTTTGATTCTTTCTGATGAAATACATGCTGACTTAATATATCAGGGGAATAAACATATTCCAATTGGTTCATTATCAGAAAAAGTAAATGCTATGACAATCACTTGCATGTCTCCAACTAAAACCTTTAACTTAGCTGGATTACAAGTATCTTATGCGATTGTTCCTGATCAAAACATGAGAGAAAAGTTAAGTGAGTTTTCTCAAAAACAAGGATTAACCATGCTAAACACTCTAGGTATTACAGCTCTTGACGCTGCTTACAGCGAAGGTGAACCATGGTTAGACGAATTAATGACGGTTTTGCAACATAATAGAGACTTAGTAACAGAAGCATTTAAAAATAGGAATGAAATATCCATCATAGAAACTGAAGGCACTTATTTAATTTGGATGGATTGTAGAAATATGGGATTAATCCATAATGATCTAAAAATGTTCATGCAAGAAAAAGCAAAAGTGGGATTAAATGATGGTATATCATTTGGTGATGACGGTAATGGATTTATGCGAATGAATATTGCTTGTCCCTCCGCACTTGTTGAAGAAGGCACGAACCGTATCATTCAAGCACTAGATAATTACTTGTAGTTTTAAATATAGAATAGGTACACTAAGTACCTATTCTTCTTTTTCTTCATTTGTTTCCGTTGGATCAGTCGGAGCATCATCCTGATTTGCTTCGTCCAATGAGATAACACCACAAGCCATTCTTTTACCTGCATCACCAGCTGGTTGACTAACACCATCATCTTGTTTTTCATGTATGATTAACGATGTACCGTCTTCTTTTAAAAGAGAAGTTTTTCCATCTGTTAATGTTGCTCCACTAAGCGTTAGTTCTGCATCAATTGTACCATCTGCGCTTACCTCCACATTTGGTAAATCACCTAAATGCGCGCCATCCGGATGCATTAATCCATGCTCATTGCCATTTGGATCATAATGATTACCTGCTGATTTAAAATCTGGTCCTTCACATTTAGCATTCTCATGAACATGAATCCCGTGTAATCCTGGCTCTAAACCTTCCGCTGAAATTTTTATTTTCACACCATCTGATTCCTCTGATAGTATAGCTTTTCCAATTGAATCATCTGAACTATTATACATACTTATTTCTATCGGTGAGCGATCTTGACCTTGACATGCTACAAGCAAAAGGAGACTCACGAATAATAAAGACTTAATTTTCACAGCATATTGCCCCTTTCATTCATATCTTGAACTAGTATTGCCAATAAATAATTCATATATCCTTTCCTAAGGAATAAATATCCATAAGCCAACAAGATTACATGAAAGTAATAACATTCTATGATTGACTTTAAGACATTTAAATAAGTAAGCTCTAATTTTGTTACAAGATACTTTTTCTTTATTTGACAAACAAAAAAACCTTCACCTGTGCACTTAGGCCTAGGTAAAGGTTTTTACTTATCTTTTTTATGGTTACCATCCTGTGAATCTCTTCTTTGTATGTTGAATAATTTATCCGTTTCTTTTTCTTCTTTTTTGGAAGCTTTGTAAATAATATACATTGTTATCGTTGCACCAATAAAAAATAAAATTAAACTTATAACAGCCGGAATATATTTCGTTTTATCTTCAGGGAAATATAAAAATTCCATCATAATAATCACTTCCTTATAAAAATTCACTATAGCATTACTTAGAATCAAAAAACTTGTACCAGTGCATTCTTTTTAGCTATCATAAAATTAGAGTAAAGATTGATTCCTAGTCTTACTTAGTCTAGCTAGCAATGCTTAATATTTACCAAAGAAGTTAAAACAAATCCTAACAATGGAGGAATATAGATGGAAAACGCAAAAAATGGCGAACTCGTTCGGGCTCATTATAAATCTGGAACATATATAGGAGAAGTAATCGAAGAACGTGGTGAAAATTATTTAATAAAAGTTCTAGCAGTAGTGAAACACCCACTTCAAGGCGACCTACATAATTTCGGCAAAACGGAAGATGTCTTTTTTCATCAAAGAAAAGCATTAAGTTACTTAGAAAAAATGAATGTTTCTAAACCAGCAGTCCATCCATTTAGGGAAGAAGTACCAAATTATTTACAGTCCTTAAGGAATTCAGTTAATCAACTAAAGGAAAAACTGACAAGCAAAGATAAAGACTCTTCCTTTAATCAAGCAGCGATGACTAGTTTAGAACAATTGGAAAGAGAATACTTTAAGTAACAAACAAAGACCTGTCTCAAAAACTAATTGTTTTTGGGACAGAGTTCATCGTTTAGTCACCCGGAACTCGTAAATCTTTTTTCTTCATTTTTTTCTTCCCATATACCTTGTTTGCAATTTTAGGAGCTTGATCGAACAATACCATTCCTATGAAAGCCGCTATAATAACATAAACCCCACCTAATACTTTAGCGGTACCAGTTGCAATACTAGCTATAACTACTGAAAATTCTCCACGTGCACATAAAGATAACCCAGCTCTTAATGACACTTTTTTCGAAAGACCATACCAGCGCCCTCCTATGATACCTACTAATACTTTAGCAATTACTGACCATAAAAGTAAAACCAGTAATAATAATGGCATTGGAAAGCCTTCACCTAATTCAACGGAAGTACCAAAATAGACAAAGAATGTTGGCAGCATTAAATCTCTAATTGGTATAACTGTATGTTCTACACGTTCAATCTTGCCAATTTCGGCTAACATCATTCCAGCTAGAAAAGCGCCAAGTACTTCTGAGAGACCGAGGTATAAAGCTAGTCCTCCGAATGCTACGGCAATACCAATTAACAATGCTATCTTGAAATCTTCATCTTCTATTTTCTCAAGAAACACTTCAAAATGTTTAAATAAAGTTTTACCTAGTATGATTGCTAATGCTATTAATCCTATTACTTTACCAATAATATAAAATAAATCTGTTGGTTCAAAACTTCCACCAGTGCTTAATCCAATTAAAACCGCAATCACAATTGGGGCTACTAGGTCTTCAAAGATTAGAATTGCTAACATAAACTCTGTTTCTCTATTCGCCATACGACTTTTATCATCTAAAAGTTTTGCTGTGATAGAAGAACTGGTGGCATATACTATACCTCCTATTAAGAAAGCAGTAAACAAATCCATACCAAATCCAACTGTAATCATCATCGTTACACCTAATGATAAAAAGACGTCTAATAAACCAGATGGCCAAATTTTTTTTGCAATTGAACCCAGTCTTTTAATACTAAACTCAAGTCCTAATATAAAAAATAGAAGGACAATCCCTATCTCACTGGCAAAGTGTAATATTTCATTGTGACTTAACCAGTCTGCAAGGATGACACCGAATAGTATATATAAAATAACACTTGGAAAATTTATTTTTAAGCTTAAAAAGCCTAAATAAAATATACCAAGTAATACTAGTCCCGCTCCTAGTAAAATTGGAAAATCACTTAGCAAAATATAATCATTCCTCTCCCTTACACAAAGCTTCGAGTGCGGCAATTTGATCTTTCTTTCCGATAGTCATCAATACGTCCCCAACTTCTAGCTTTCGATCCACTTCTGGTATTGGAATCATATCCTCTCCTTGGACAATCCCAATAACAGTAGCACCAGTTTTATTTCTTATTTCAGAATCTTCTAAAGTCATATTAGCTATGGTTGATTTTGCAGATAGTTTTATATAGTCTATTACTATTTGTTTTTTAAATATTTTTAGTTGATCAGCATTCACAGGTTGGTAAGTAGCACCAAGTAGTTGAGCCCCTAGAGCTCTTGTTTCATCAGCACTTAAATCCATTGCAAAATCCGCTTCATCACTATCCGCATCATCAAAGAAATATAATTCACGTTTCCCGGTATGATGGACAATTAATACTAGCATACTGTCTTCCGCTGTTTTTAATGATATCTTTTGACCTATTCCGGGTAATTGTGAAATAGAAACATCCATTTGTATAACACCTCATATTTTCATTATGATTAGTAAGTTCTAACCATTAACCATATTAGAACAAAAGCCCGGAGCGCCTTGCTCACGACACGCTTAAAACAAACCACGAGGTGATGGGCACTGGAGGCTAGCATCTTCGAATTTTTATTTTTTCTACGTTTTTTAAAAAACGACTACATATTAGTTTATCTAGGATTGCTCATTTTATACTTATTGTAAGCTTTTCAATAAAGTGCAAAAAAGCTAGAAAGATAGTCCTTCCAGCTTTTCATTTTGCATATTTCAATTATTCGCCTAAATGCTCTTTAATCGTTTCAGAAATTCCTTCTAGCGCTTGATCTTCATCCGTTCCATCAACCGTAACAAGAACTTCAGCCCCTTTAGGTACTCCTAAAGACATAACACCCATTATCGATTTTAAATTTACAGTTTTACCATTATACTGTAGCTCCACGTGTGACTCATATTGACCCGCTTTGTTAACTAATAGAGTTGCTGGTCTAGCGTGAATCCCTGTGTCATCAGTAATTGTGAATTTTTGTTCTTTCATTACTATTCCTCCTTTTAAAAGTGAAACTTTTTCTGTAGTATCTTTTAATCCCACTGATGGTTGAAAGATTCACCAGTGTTAGCTTTAGTTCCTCCACCATGTATTTAAAGCGGGAAATTTTTTGAGCTTATCTATATCACAGCATTTGTGTGAAAATACTAACCTAAAGCTATTATATACGAAATTGTAGTGTTTAGAAACAATATTAACTCATTTTTTAAAACGATTTCACGAAATTTTGAATTATTTTTATATTATTGACGATTCTATAGGTATAGCTAACAATTTGTGTTCTATTTGTCATTATGATACGTTATTTTATATTGATTGTGAATCTTAGGAGGTAAACATAATGAGTGTACATATTGGAGCAAAAAAAGGTGAGATAGCTGACAAAATACTATTACCTGGAGATCCGCTCCGTGCAAAGTATATTGCAGATAACTTTTTAGAGGACGTAACGTGCTACAACGAAGTACGAGGTATGTATGGATATACAGGTACATATAAAGGTGAGAAAGTTTCTGTGCAAGGTACAGGAATGGGTGTTCCTTCCATTTCTATATATGTGAATGAATTAATACAGAGTTATGATGTAAAGAAGTTAATACGGGTTGGTACTTGTGGTGCAATTCAAAAAGACGTAAAAGTTAGAGATGTGATACTAGCTTCAACTTCTACGACTGATTCACAAATGAACCGAATGATATTCGGTGGCATTGATTATGCACCAACAGCAGATTTTAACTTATTGAAAAATGCATTCGACATCGGTACTGAAAATGGTTTAAAGCTACGGGTAGGAAATGTATTTACTAGTGATAGTTTCTATAGAGATAACGGCCTGGAGTTATTTGAAAAACTTGCAACATACAATGTGCTCGCTGTCGAGATGGAAACCACTGCATTGTACACACTTGCTGCAAAGTACGACCGACAAGCGTTGTCAGTTCTAACCGTATCGGATCATATCTTAACTGGAGAAGAAACAAGTGCTGAAGAAAGGCAAACTACCTTTAATGACATGATTAAAGTAGCACTGGATGCGGCAATTAAATAACGAGCTTAAAGGTCACGGGATTCCGTGGCCTTTTTAGTTAGAATAGGAATTATGTAAATTTAGTTTGCTCTGGATAGCTGACTATTAGCATCTGTCCCTTTCAGCTATAGCGTCTAATCCTACGTATTGTCTTAAGTAAAATCCTCCTTCTATGTGGTAAAAAAAGCTATTCAGAGGCTAGCCATAATTGAACTAGGTGAGCATAAAGGAATGGTACATAGAAAGACAAATTTTGAAGACACACGCGAGCTTTAATTTGTTTATAGATAGACTTACACGCTTCTTTTCAAAGCACATAAACTAACAAAAAAGGAGTGTTAGTTTATGTATTTTTATACTGGGTACCCAACACATACCCAAACCTATGTTAATCAGTATCAGTATCGTCCACTTTATGGATGGACTCCACCTTCAAGAAGCCCTTCACCTTACCCTGAAGTCAATACACAACAATTAAAGAAGTCTGCCAAAGCATTTCAACCATTAATGAAAGACGCAAATATTATAATAGAATCCTTTGCAACAGAGGAAACATTCGCCTATAAAGTTATGAGCGCTGCTCAAAAATCTGAAACAGCTAAAATAAAAGAATATATTAAAGAACTTGGTGTCACTCGTGATGTAGAGATAAAATACAATCCAGATGGAATTCGCCTTAGATTAGTTAATCATTCAGATAATATAGAATGCTGTAAACTTTCCGTCTCCCTACAATGGCTCAATTAATGTTAATTCTATTTTAATAGTGACTAATGCTGAAGCTGGAATAGGACGGACTCCACTATATAAATTACATCGCTAATAAAACGAGGAATTTCAGACTTTCCCATGTAACCACACGATGTCCCATTTTGTGAAGTATAAATGACGTGCACAACGCAACAATTAGATTCTTGAAAATCCGACTTGATTCATTCTACTAACTTTCAATTCATTCGTATGTTATAATCAAAAAAAATCAGTTCAAATGGTTGATTTCTCTTTTGTTTTTCGTTTTAACCTATGATGCAAAGGGAAAGCTTAATGTACGAATGATGTTGGAAGAGAGGATGTTTTCTGTTGGATATTTTTGCAAACTTTCCTTTGTGGGCTGCACTTTTCGCAATTGTATTTGCGCAAGTTATAAAAATACCTATTCAATTTATAGCTACAAAAGAATTTAAACCTGGTTTGGCCTTTAGTACGGGAGGTATGCCTAGTAGCCATTCAGCAGCAGTCGCCGCAGTTACAACAGGGATCGGAATTGAACATGGTGTCACAAGTGGCTTATTTGCAGTTTCTTGTGTATTTAGTATTATTATTATGTTTGATGCTACTGGAATTAGAAGACAAGCTGGTGAGCAAGCCATCATATTAAATATGCTTGTCAAAGATTTTAATTATTTTATTGAAGAAGCGAAGGTTTGGTCGAAAAAAGCAGAATATGAAAAACAAGAAGAATTAAAAGAATTATTAGGCCATCAACCTATCGAAGTTTTTTTTGGTGGATTAACCGGAATTTTACTAGCATTCGTCATTTATCCTTTATTTTAATTTATAGAAAGTATGTAAATCACTATGTTAACCTAATGAAGATAAATTGAAAAATAATAGAATGAATAAAAATCCCTGGATAGTTTTCGCTACCCGGGGATTTTTATTCTAACTCTTTTTAAATTGCTCACGGAATACTTGAAGCGCTTCCGTCTCATTTAGTTTCGTTAATACTTCCTCTGAAAGGT
The DNA here is from genome assembly GCF_030282825.1 of Aquibacillus rhizosphaerae. Classification (GTDB taxonomy): domain Bacteria; phylum Bacillota; class Bacilli; order Bacillales; family Amphibacillaceae; genus Aquibacillus_C; species Aquibacillus_C rhizosphaerae. Next base: position 1,902 of record NZ_JASTZU010000059.1, on the reverse strand, counting down.
TACCGTCACCTTTTTTAATAACATAGATTTGCACTTCTTTTTTCCCCCACTCATTATATACTTCTTCAACAGTGGGATAATACAAATCTATTTTGTTTCCTTTAATAGCCGATCCCTTATCAGCTACCACACCATACCCATATCCCGGAACATATAAAATAGTTCCAATTGGATACATAGTTAAATCTGCAGCAATTGTTGAATACAAGTCTCTTTTTACTTGTACACCAGAATATGTGATTCCATATTCGGGATGACTTGGTGTTTTACCAGTAGATTCAACACCAGCCGTATATCCTGTTGCCGTAACTGTTGTACTCGGATATTCTTCAAGATTTATCACATCTTCTAAGGTCTTAGGTCCCTCTATCTGTTCACTTGAGACATATGTTGTTTTCGACTTCTGATAATTTAGTGACTTTTCCATCAATGTAGTATCACGAGTAGAATGATTTTTATAATTTATTTCATCTACCTTAGAGGAACCATCATGAACACCAACGATTACATCATACGCAGAAACATTAGAAACTGTTGAAAACGTTGTATAAAAAGCTCCAACAAACAAAACAGACATACCGACTCTTCTTAGAAACCGTAAATTTATCATTTTATTTATAACACCTCTCTGGGTGTCATGTTTTCCAAAATGTAAACCTTTTATACATCTTTTATAGATTAAAAGCTTCTAAAACATTTGATATCCGTTTTTTCTTAGTTTTTGAATTACGATACCGGAAACAATTGTACCCAAGAAACCAAATAGCAATATAACAATATCATAACCATTCAAGCTAACAAATTTGTTCCAGAATGAACTAAACGCCCATGCAGGATTAGTAAAATATTCAGACATAGGAAAGTCATCAACAATTAATAACACTACAATTGGATAGACGAATGACATGATCCAAGTTTGTCTTAATAACATATTCAATATAAAAGCAATACCAAAAAATAAAACGAAAAATAATATTAGTGAAACAATAAACTGTATCATCTATGTTCTCCCTTTTTATGAAAATTCAATTCTAAACAATTAAAAGACCATAGGATATTATGAAAAATACCAGAGTTAGTCTAATAAATCCCTTTAAAATTATATACAAACTTCATTCTAATTGCATAAAAACAAAAGCGCAAGCAACGTACTTAATTGTCTAATACTTATTTTCACATGACATTATTTCAAGTTAATCTTTCAATACCTTTTAAATAAACTGTTTCTACAAGTTTGTTCTTTATGACAGATAATATATGTCTACACTAACCGCGCTGCGAAAAAACACTCACTTTCCCTGGGAACGCTAACGTCTTCTCGCTCGCAAAGAAAGCTCCCTGCAGGCCTTCAGACTGTTCCTTTCCCACAGGAGTCTCGTATTTTTTCTCCGCTCAGTATAGTATTAAATTCATGAGAGAGGTGAGTCGTTCAAGAGTGTAGTGTATTTTTTATAAGAATAGTTAGTGCAGACTTTCTATCAAGTTCGATTGATAACAAGCAACCATTATTAAGAAAAAAGGTTCTCTGTCAAATGTGGTGGTGTGATTTTCATGCCACCCTCTCTTAATTGAAGGGAGTTTTTTATACGAATACCCTTCGAACCTCTTGTCGCCATAATATTTTATTTTTCAATCGATCAAAATCTTTAATTCCATAAGACATGCGTTTGGTCACTTTAATCGTGTTATTAACACCTTCAATATAACCGTTGTTAAATGGGTACATAAAAGATTGTAGAATCTCTTGTTTCCATCGGTTAAATGTTTTTTCAACTCTGTGAAATGCTTCAATGGTAGAACTACTCATAACCAATAAACATTCCTCCAACCCCTTTTTAGCCGTTTTTTCATCACTAAATTTAAACCATTTGTCCAATTTATTTTTCAATTCATAAGCTTCTC
>NZ_JASTZU010000058.1 GCF_030282825.1 Aquibacillus rhizosphaerae | reverse complement strand
TTTGTCTACAGTCGTATTGCCTTGACTACAATACCATTCATCCGAATCTTTATTATAGGTATATTCGCTTTCATCTATTCTGTATACGGAGTGACTTACTGGTATATATGCCTTCGCCATTGTTTCTTCTATAACATTCAGAATTGCCTTTCTGAAATAGGCCTTGTCACCGTAGACTTCTTCCACCTTCACACCAGATCGCTTTGTTTCTTCCAACATTTCTTTGGCATAACTTCCATCCATATAAGCACCATTCGCGGTTCGAACAGATGTAATAATTCGTTCATCTGTTGTCATGACAAACTCCGTTTTATAACCATAAAAACCTTGGGTTTTACTTTTACGACCAACTCGTGCATCTTCATCAATGAGAGAACGCACTCCTTTTTGATGCATAAATTTAGGGTCAGCAAGAATATCTTTTGCCTTTTGAATGATTTCTGACGTTTTTGATTCTTTCTCAGAAGTCTTTTCTTCTGCTTGATCAATCACTGTTTCCAAATAAGCCTTCATCACAGCTTTCGCTTCGTTGTGGTCCTCAATTTCTTTATAGTTAGGTGCCGATGGCACATTTTCTAACGGTTTTCCTGTTTCTTCTTCGTAGGTCTGCATAATGTTTTTACCCAAATGTTTCATCAGACGCTCTGGGGTTTTCTTAATGGTGTTGGCTTCCATATGTGTGGCATCTATACTTACACTCTTTCCCTCAATGATGCCTTTATCTACACATTGCTTAACAATTTCCGTAATCATCTCATCAAGGGATCCTTCTACTAAACGCTGTGTTCTGAACTTCGAAAGCAGACTTTTATCAGGAAGATCGTCCTCAGGATTAATACCGATAAAGTACATATAAGCTAAATTCAAGCTGGCTTCTTCGATAACTTTCTCGTCAGATAAATTATAGAGATGTTGCAGAAAAAGAAGTTTGCACATCAATTCCGGCTCTTTCGCCGGTCGTCCAAATTGCTTACAATAACTGTTCTCTAGTAATTTATTGATAAAGCTAAAATCTACTACAGTTGAAATGGTTTTAAGTATATGATTTTCTGGTATTTTACTATATAATATAGAATGAAGACTTAATTGTTTTGGCTCTAGTCGAAGCATAGAAAAAACCCCCTAATGGTTTGGTATTTGGTCATACTAATTATACCATTCAGGGGGTTTTTTCTCGTTGAATTATCGCGAAGTTTTGGTGGAATTTATTAAAGTTTAGTGAATTTGAATAATTGAGTTAAAGTCGTAGACTTTTTCACTGGTCCCGGACGGTTCCCTGCTTCCGATTGAACTGAACGATACATTAGGAAAACAGCAAACGCACTGTTTAATGATGGACCAACGCAACATGTAGAGAAAATTCTACCATTGTAATGAGCGAGCTACATTTTCATGGTAGGAAATTCCTTAGAGCAATACCTTAGGAAAACGATAGTCAATGCTGCACATCAACTTGTACATCACAGTTATCCACACCCTCTCATTATATTCAAAAACCTTCTTTATCAAAAATGAAATAGAAAAAACGGATGCTAGAGTGTGAAATATAGAAATTTGTAGGGCCCTGACATAACTATTGTATGTTGGGCTTTTTTTGTTTTGGACCACTGTCTATCTGTTCCATGGTTATGATACTAGTCCAACAATATTTGGTTAGAATGAAGTAATCGTTTATAGGCTATGATCAAATTGTTATAGGCTTAGGCCGAGAATTTCACGAACATAAATGATATGGGTGAATATCCTGATATGGGAGGTGGCTCATATGAGGGACTTCATTAAGCAAATTGTTGAACAATTTATCGTTTCCTATTATCCAGAATCGAATAATGTCTGGATAGGTGGAAGTACTGTTTATGGAAATATAACAAAAGAATCTGATATAGATTTGCTTATCATTGATGGAACAAAATCATCACGACTTGAGTGTCATCACTTTCTTGGATGGAAAATAGAAGCATTTATTTATTCGCCATCATCTCTAGAGTTTCAGTTTCAGATAGCTAAATACAGAGGAATACCAACCATCATTAAGCTATGTGCGGAAGGACTACCTTTAAGAGATAAACTAGGAGCTGGAAAAAAACTTCAAGAAGAGGCATTACTACTATACGAGCAAGGCCCACAGCCATGGGAAGAAGGTAAGCTTAATGAAACAAGATATCAAATTACAGATTTTTTGTCAGACTTTAAAAGTTCAGAAGATTTTGGGGAAAGTTTATTTATTTTAAATAAGATAATAAACTTGATGGCTGAATTAATATTAAGGGCGAATGGTAAATGGATTGGTGAAGGAAAATGGCTTGCTAGAAATCTTAAAGCCTATGATAAAGATATGTATGAGAAAATAATTGATTATACAAAAATATACATGAAGACAAATGATAAAAATGAGCTGATTTCATTAGTGAAATCTATACTTAATAATTATGGTGGAGAATTGTTTTGCGGTTATAGAGGAGTGTTGTTGTAGGTATCAGGGGACGGTTCGTCGCTTCCGAAATTAGGAAGCGGGGAACCGTCCCCTGCTTCATGCTTTTAGTTTTCCTCCATTCTTAAGGAAAGCATTTCCTAATAATGATGCATTCGCACAAGCAGCGTAACTCTTTTGGACTGAAGAAAGGTTTACCAAGGAGTATAAGTCTATTTTATGGTGCGAAAGTTTAGATAATAATTTATAAATTTATCGAAAAATAGTATTAGAGAATAGTAGAAAGGAAAGTTCCATTTTTACAGAAAACTAATAATTACTTAATCTTCGCTTAATAATTGCGTGTTAGTATTATACCTAAGATGTCTATACCTCTTAAATATAATTGAGTAAAATACTAACAAATTAATGTTTAAATGAGGTAGATATCTAGATGAGTTTCTGTTTCAAATGTTCTTGGAATGTTTGGCATCAAGAGAGATGAAGGTGAGATCATTGCATGAAATTGTTAAAAGTTTGGAAGGTTACCATGATGTAGCTAAATCACTAATCTTAAAGGCAGGTGAAAAAATAAGAGAAAAAGTAAATAACGATAATTCGGTAACTTGTAAGTTAAACGCTGTTGATTTAGTGACAGAAGTTGATAAAAGCATTGAAGTGTTTTTGATAGAAAATCTGAGCGCTTATGACTGTGAGTGTCTATTTTTATCAGAGGAAACGAATGCAAACAACAACATGTACCGGGAAGAAAAGAAGCTGACGTGGGTCATTGATCCATTAGATGGAACGATGAATTTTGTTCATAGTTTTCCTCGTTTTTCCATTTCCATTGCGTTATGTAGAGGAACACAAATTCTAATTGGCTTGGTATTGGATGTAACGACTGACACGTTATATTCCGCTATTAGAGGACAGGGTGCTTTTAGAAATGGAAAAAGAATCTCTGTTTCTACTACTACTTGCATAGAAAATTCGCTCATTGCTTTTGGCTTCGCTGCAAAGCAATGGGAAGTAAATTCGAATATGTCTACGACGATTGCTAGTTTTATTGGTAGAGCAAGAGGTTTAAGAATCACAGGTTCTTCAGCATTAGATTTAGCCTCCGTTGCTTGTGGTGAATTAGATAGCTTCTGGCATTACGGATTAGCACCATGGGATGTTGCTGCAGGAATACTGCTTGTAGAGGAAGCTGGTGGGAGTTATTCGGATCTTTATGCTGCTTCAAACGGGATTAACCTGGAATGGATCATCGCGTCTAACGGGATAGTGCACCAAAGCTTACTAGATTTATTACGAAAAGGAATGTAACCGGATGAAAAAAAGTATTCAATCAAAAAGCAAAATGAAGCATGTGATTCGATATATTGTTGTTTCTATATTACTGATTTGGAGTCTTTTTCCGGTTTACTGGATGTTGAACAACTCCTTTAAAAATAGAATAGAGCAATTCTCAGATACGCCAACCTTTTATCCAAATCAAGTAACCCTAGAAAATTACATGACACTATTTTTAGAGTTAGGCTTCCATAAAGCATTACTAAATAGCTTATTAATTGCAACAGTTGCTACTACCATCGCTGTGTTTATAGGTGCATTAGCGGCATACAGCTTGTCCAGGTATCGCTTTATTGGGAGAAAAGGGCTGCTCGTATGGATTCTACTTACAAGGATATTCCCACCTGTCACATTCGTGATTCCATTATACGAAATGATGGGAAATGCGGGCTTGTTAAATACTAGAATTGCACTTATTTTAGCGTACATCGCTTTTAATCTACCATTTGCAATCTGGCTTTTAATTGGGTTTTTTAATGAAGTCCCGTTTGAATTAGAGGAGAGTGCAATGATCGATGGTGCATCGCCATTCCAAACGTTTAGAAAGGTGGTACTCCCATTAATAATACCTGGGATCGGAGCAACAGCAATCTTTACGTTTATTACCGCTTGGAATGAATTCTTGTACGCGATGATCTTTATTCAATCACCTGAGCTTTCAACTGTACCTGTTGCATTATCTGGATTAATAACGGAATACCTCGTGTTGTGGGGACCAATGAGTGCTGGCGGAATATTGTCCGCGATCCCGATTGTTCTATTAGTTTACTTGATGCAAGATACATTTATTAAAGGACTTACCTTAGGTGCAGTAAAAGGGTAAGACTTAAAAGGAGATGGAATTAGTGTATAAAACGAAACGTACAGTTTTTATTTTTTTAATTTTACTCATAAGCTTGATTGTTTTAACTGCTTGTAATAAAGCTTCTTCAAGCAGCGGTGATGAAGAAACAAGTAAGGAAGATACAAAAGAAGCTTCAACAGAACCCGTGGAGTTAACGATTGCTGCTAGAGCAGGTTCCATGGCCGATGCTTTAACCGAAGTGGTCAAGCAGTACGAAGAGGAAACAGGAAACAAGGTTAATGTAAATGCCATGCCATATGATAATTTGAAAGAAACAGTTGTACTTGATGTTCGTAATAATTCTGGAGCATTTGACTTAGTAATGATTGATGATCCTTGGATGCCGGAATTTGCGGAAGGAGAGCTTTTAACCAATTTAGACAGCTACTTCCCTGATGGACTGGCTTCCGATTTTGTACAAAAGTCCGCTGCGCTTGGAAAAGTTCCTTATGAAACGGGTTCCACCTATGCAGTTCCATTTATCGGTAACGTGCAAATGTTTTTCTATCGAAATGATTTGGTTGAAAAATATGATATAGATGCACCACAAACCTGGGATGACGTGTTAGCGTTTGCTGAAACTATTAAGGATGAAGAGCAAGAAACATTTGGTTATGCGCTTAGAGGGCAACGCGGAAATCCAATCGTATCGAACTACCTTCCATTATTCTGGGCTTATGGTGGGACAGTATTAGATGAAAATATGAAGCCGCAAGTGAACACAGAAGCTGGCGTAAAGGCAATGGAAATGTATATGAAGCTAAAAGAAACTGGACCAAAAGGTGTGGAAACTTTTGATAGTGACCAGATAGCAACTTCTTTAACGCAAGGACAAGTTGCGATGACAATTGCCTGGCCTTCATGGGTATCTGAAGTAGATAATAAGGAAAACTCAAACGTTGTAGGAAAAGTTAATTTCTCAGCAGTACCAAGCCAGGAAAGTGATGCGGCTGCAATGATTGGAAACTGGTTACTGGGCATTCCTCGCACCTCCCAAAATACAGATGCAGCGGCAGCGTTTTTAGAATGGGTGACAAGTGCAGAAACGCAAAAGGAAATGACTATTCTTGGCGCAGGAGCACCAACAAGAGTGAGCGTATATGAAGATCCAGAGCTTGTTGAACAATACCGTCATTTCCCAGCACAGCTTGAAGCATTACAAAACTCTGTTGCTCGTCCACGCACGTCAAAATGGAGTCAAGTTGAAGATACTTGGGGAATGTATTTATCACAAATATTAGCTGGTCAGCTTGATATTCAAGAAGGCTTGGATAAAGCAAATGAAGAATTAGAAGGCATTTTAGCTAAATAACATGGTTCAAAGGTTGACTCTTTCAACGAAGGAGAGAGTCAGCCTCCAATACATCAAAGGAGTATACGATGCGAAAAAGTAATACGATGACACATATATTTTTATTGCCAGCAGTAGTGGTTTTTCTTGTTTTAACTGTATATCCATTGTTATACGCTGTGGTAACAAGCTTTTATGAGCTTGATTTCTTAAAAGGAGATATTTCTTTTATTGGATTGGACAATTTCAACAAACTATTTGAGCATGATGTGTTTTGGATTTCGCTACGGAATACCATTATTTTTGTAATTGTAGCGGTTTTAATGGAAGTTTTGTTAGGGACTGCACTTGCTATTTATTTTAACTCAGGTAAAGGATTAAAATTAATACGTACAGCTATACTCTTACCAATGCTACTTCCACCAATTACAGTAGCACTGACATGGAAGATGATGTATGACTATGAATTCGGTATTATTAATTACTTACTAGGATGGATTGGAGTTGCTCCAATTGAATGGTTAAGTTCATCGAATTTAGCGCTATTATCGATTATTATTACCGATGTTTGGCAATGGACACCATTTGTTTTTCTTATCATTCTTGCATCCTTACAAGCGATACCGGAGGATATTTACGAGAGTGCAAGCGTATTTGGTGCAAATGCTTCCCAGTGCTTAAGGTATATTACGTTACCGCTTTTAAAACCAGCAATCATTCTCGTTTTATTGTTACGTACGATTGACACATTTCAAGTATTTGAAAAAATGTATGTGTTAACAGGTGGAGGACCTGGGAATGCGACAGAAACAATTACATTTTATATTTATCGTCACGGCTTTAGGTATTTCGAAACCGGCTATGCAACTGCTGCTTCAATTGTATTGGTGTTAATTATTATCCTCTTTTCAATATTTTATTTGAAAAGAGTATTAAAAACATCAAATCTTAGTTAAGGGGGGCTGATGATCATGGACTGGCATGCTACAGTAGATTTTTTGAATGTTGGCTTTGGTGCATGCTCTGTTATTCGATATACAGAGGAGAAAGAAAAAACAATTATCATAGATGGTGGTGATGATATAGCTTCTATCTATGATAAGCCAGGTAGAATTTCTTTACTGGAATACTTACATCAAGAAGCCATAGAAGATATTGATTTACTAGTTATTACACATCCTCACCCAGACCATCTTAACGGATTGGTTGAGGTAGTAAAGCAATACAACGTTCATCAGCTTTGGCTTAATCTAAAAACACCCTATCCCATGCGAATAAATAGTGAAAATTGGAATATGGATCGTGCTTTAGATGCCTTGGCGAAGGTGATTCATAAGGTAGATGAAAAACGGATGGAAACAATTTTTGAGAAACATGTATATAGCTATGGTCAACTTCAAATAACAGCTTTTCCGCCATCAAAGGAAAAAGTTGATCCAGTTCAAAAAATGTTGGATAGTCTAGAGTCGATTCAATCTGATGAAGTAAACTGGATTGATCGTACACTTAATTCGATTAGTATTCCCTGCATGGTAGAAATAGGATCCCACCGATTTCTTTATGCAGCAGAGGTGAACTTAAGTCATTGGGATTATATTAACAAAAACCTACAAGCAGATATTTTATTAGCTCCACATCATGGAGATAGCGGGAATATAAGTGCTGACTTTCTTGAAAGTGTGCAAATGAATTATGTTGTCATATCTGCAGATGATGAAGGAACTTACGACCTTCCGAGCAAAAATATTGAACAACAAATATACAGCAAATCTCCTCATACATCCATTTTATATACAGCAAAAAATAAACAAACAGAACATGTTCATAAAGGCGTTCGTTTTACACTCGATCCAAACGTTACATCGCTGAAAGCAACTAGTATGAAATAGAAGCAGGGTAGAGCCGTCCCTTGCTTCTCCTAAATGAACAAAGACTTTACGTAGAGGTAACACAAAATAAATATTCAATTGCTAAGCTATTCTTGTATTCGTATAGACATCTAGGGTGACCTAAATAAAATTGTTGTGATCTGAGTCAAGTTCACTGCTAGCTATATAAAATCCCGCTTTTACCGATGAAGATGACTTTTTCTTCAATAAGTAAATACTGTCTAAAGAAATGTATGTTTCAAGTTGGCGCCACTTGATTAACATAGAATAAAAAAAGATAAAGGTGGTAGATTTCCATGCTTAACAAGACAAGATTCTTTGTTCTATTTCTTTTCATCAGCATGATGTTTATGTTTGCCCCATCCGTTTTTGCATCCAGTGGTTCGAGTTGGATGAATTCTATAGATGATAGTAGATCGCTATCATCGCTCTCCATACCGGGAACCCATGATTCAGGTGCAATCTATGAACCAATCTATAATACTGCAAAATGTCAGGATTTGAATATTGCTGAGCAACTATCGATTGGTGTAAGATATCTTGATATTCGAAACAGACACTATGAAAATTCTTTTGATATTTATCATGGGCCTATTTCTCAAAATCAAACATTTGATGATGTCTTACATGATGTCTATTCGTTTTTGGACGACAATCCTTCTGAAACTATTTTGATGGGAATAAAAGAGGAGTATAATCCTTATAACAACACTCGATCTTTTGAAGAAACCTTTGATGCATACATTGCAAATAATCCTGATAAATGGCTGTTAACGGATACGATTCCTACCGTAGGTGAAGCCAGAGGAAAAATCGTATTAATTAGAAGGTTTGAAGCCACCGAATTACCAAAAGGAATCGACGCGACAGACTGGAAGGTAAATACAACTTTCACGATTCATAATACAGCAAAATTGAAAGTTCAGGACTATTATAAAGTGACAGATTCGAATCAAAAATGGTCTGATATACAAAGCATGTATCAGGAAGCAACTATTCAAAATCCATCTTGGTTGTATATCAATTACACCAGTGGGTATAAACCTGGATGGTTTGATATTCCCAATATCCGAACAATGAAAGACAACATTAACCCTAAAGTAGATGCCTTCTTTACTTCCAACACACAGGGGAGATATGGAATTTCTGCTATGGACTTTATTACTAGTGATTTAGCTTCGAAGATTATTGCGACAAACTTTTAAGTTTCAAATATAGCCTGTACGCTATCAATGTAACGTACAGGCTATATTAGTACTATTCGCTTATTATGTGCATAAAAGTACAGTGAATTTCAATTAGAACGAGACTTGAATAACGAGTAATGTGGGAAACCAACCGAACATGTACTTCTATTGTTCGTGACATTATACAACTACAAATAGGTGTTGTATAATTCTATTACGATTCTACGATGTCTAGAGGTGTTATAGATTGAAACCAAGTTATGTAAAGATTAAAGAAGATTTAGAAAAATTAATCGAGCGTGGTGAATTAAAAACGGGTGAACGCCTACCGTCTGAAAAGATAATGGCAAAGCAGTTTAGTGTAAGTAGGGAAACCTTTCGATCTGCGATTAAGCTTTTACAGCAAGAGGGAAGAGTTGTCATCAAGCACGGAGTTGGCACATTCATTGTCAATCCACTTCCACAAATACCAAATAGTCTTGAGAAGTTGGGTAGTGTGACAAACATGATAAAATCTGCTGGTTTGACTGAGGGAGAACAGCGAGAGTCCATACAAGTAGAAAATTGTAATGAAGAATGGGCAAGGCAACTACAAGTCGAACATGGAACTCCAGTTATTGTACATAAACGCATTCGAACGGCCAATGGCGAACCAGTAGTGTTTTCATTAAACATTTTAAGGAAGGAACAAGTTAATGAAAGTATACTGGAAAAGGATACAATTGGATCACTCTTTAATTATCTTGAAAACGAGTGTTCTTTAACTATTTCAAAAGCCGACTCAGAGCTTGTTGTGCCTCTTCATACAGATTCAAACAGTCAAAAGCTATTAATTCATCCAGAAACAACGGTCTTATTAATGAAACAGCTCCACTATGATCAAAACAATGTCCCTATTTTATACTCGTACGATTACTTCAGAAATGATGTATTTAAATTTTCGATTCGTCGCATGCGTTAGAATGGAAGCAGGGGACGGTTCCTTGCTTCCTTCTTTTGGAAGCGGAGAACCGTCCCCTGCTTCCATAAAAAAAAGCCCTGTCAGGGCTTTTTACGTGTGCATTTGTGATTAATGTGCATCCCCTAAATAATTGGTTCTAAAAAGGGATGAATTCTGTGTTTCTCCGTTCTCTTGAATTTCTATTTTGAGTTTTTTAATTCGTCGATTAATTACTTCATCTACAGTCACTCTAAGGTTTTGATAATGGAACGAATCGCCATTGGATGGAATCGATTCAAGATTTTCAATAACCCAACCACCTAATGTGTGATAAGAACTCTCTAACGATGGAATATTCATCGTATCAGCAAAATCATCTAAGGGATATTGCGCATCAAATTTATACAGGTTTTCATTTACCTGTGAAAATGATTTAATTTCTTCATCCTGTTCATCCCATATTTCACCTACGATTTCTTCTATGACATCTTCCAAAGTAACTAAACCTGAAGTGCCACCGAATTCATCTAATACAATAGCCATGTGTACTTTTTCTTTTTGAAGTTGAGGTAATAAAGATGAGATCTTCATAGACTCTACCACAAATAATGGTTCTCTTAGTAATTCTTTTATATTAACATCTTTATATTTTATAATCTGAGTGAAGAACTCTTTTTCAGTTAATATACCAATAATATTATCTATATTTTCCTCATAAACAGGTATTCTTGAGAAGCGTTCCTCAAAGAAAATCTGTTTAACTTCTTCGCTTGACTGATTAACCTCTACAGCAACGACATCTATACGTGGTGTTATAATTTCCTCAGCAATCGTACTATCGAAGTCCATGGAACGGTGAATTAATTCTCTTTCCTCTTTATCAATAACGCCTTCTTCTTCACTTATATCCAACATAACTTTTAGTTCTTCTTCTGTTAAGGAAGGTAAACTTTCATTTTTAGCGAAAAGCTTTGACACTACTTGCTTTAATTTTAGGAAGAGGAAATTGATTGGTGTTAGTAATAGGATTAAGAAATACAATACCGTCGATATGGCTAATGAATAGGATTCCGCATGTTCCTTTGCCAGTGATTTAGGGAGTATTTCGCCAAATATTAGAATTAAGATGGTCATGACTACTGTACTAACTACTATACCGGAATTCCCGTCAATAATGTTAGTGGCGATTGTAGCTGAAATGCTCGCTGCGGCAATATTCACGATGTTATTGCCTACTAAAATTGTAGATAACGTATTATCAAAATTTTCAGCGATATGGAGAGCCTTTTTACTCCCACGTTTTCCTTCGTCAACGAAGTTTTTAAGTCGTATTTTATTTACACTGGAAAAGGCTGTTTCAGCTGAAGAGAAAAATGCCGATAGCATAATTAAAATAACTAACAAAATAATTGAATTCAGTGGTATATCATCCAAAAAATTTCACACTCCTAAGTTTTTATTGAAATTAGGATCTTACCAATCTCTCCACTCAGTTAACGTTTATATTTCAAGAATTAAGTTGTAAGCATGACTAATGATTGAATTAATGCAACTGTCTTAGGATTTAGTTTATCTAAGATTTTTGCTCGTTCCTTTTCATCTAAATTTTCCGCATTAGCATAAACTGCTTTTATCTCGTTTTGGAAAAAGTCTATTTTATTTGAAATTAAATTAACTTGCGTTAGAAAGGTGTCTCGATCCATTTGATTAGAATCCATTAAGGATTGCTTTTGTTTTATTTCATCTAAAGTTAGATTCATTATTTTACACTGTTCAATAAATTTTAACTCTTCTACCGATTCTTCACTATAGTATCGATAGTTTGATGTTGAACGTTTACATTTAAGTAAACCGATTTTTGTATAGTAATCTATTGTTCTTCTAGATACATTACTTATTTCGGCTAATTCACCTATTCTTAGCAACTTCCCAATTTAATCACCTCGACATTTATTATAAGTCATCTTGAATAAAGCGTACAGTAAAACGTTATGCTTACTCATTTATATTTAGAATCTATAAATGGAGGGAAGCAGGGGACGGTTCCTTGCTTCCTTCTTTTGGAAGCACAGAACCGTCCCCTGCTTTCTCCCGCATTCATCTATTAGTAAGATACATGCTGCATGCTGATTTGTAGCAGGTGCTATTCGCCGATAAATTATTGCAAGCATTAAGAGGTTAACCATTATGTTAACAATAGGTCCAGATTGGAAGTGACTCTCGTACTGCGTAGTAGACCAATACTACGCAGTAAATGAGTTGCTTTATGTGAATTTGGAAAGTAATGTACTTAAAACCAACGAGAAAACTTAATTAAGCTTTCTTATTCCATATTTTTTGATATATCTCTAAAGAACCAAACACAAAACTGTCTTGATAACATGAACGTGATGAACAATGTTATCCATGTCCAGTACCAAGACCAATGTATATAATTTATCAAATCCGTGTATTTTTCTAAAAATATCTCTGGAACTGTAAGCGCTGTACAGAAAGCAAAATAGTAACCTAATTTATATAAGTAACTTCGGTAGTTAGGATAAAATACAATAAAAACACTGCATATAACAGGATACACTAAAAACTCATAAGTAAAACTTGCTCGATTAACTTCTGAGAATAAACGAACAGGATAAGAAATTAAATTGAATTCAACTACAACTAAGCCTATGAGCAGAGTAATTACTTGCTTGAATAAAAAGGCTACAAGGGCTAGCCTTTTTTTATCTTTTGGTATGATGAAAAGTAAAGCAACAGTAAGAGTCCAAACAAAGATTAAAATTTTCCATTCAACTATCATTGTGTAATCCTCTTTTCAGCTTCCAACAATAATTTACTCCTAAAGAACCATTGATAAATTATATTTGTAATAGCAAATATACAAAGGAAGAGTAACCATGTCCAATACCAATCATAATTAAGATATTCAATCAAATCTGTGAATTTACTAATCATTATATCAATAAATACTAAAGTTGAAATACAAGCAGATAAATAAATGAATCGGACAAAGAGTCTTTGTTCTGGCTCATAGATTATATAGAACCCACAGAGCAATGGGTATAAAAAGTAATCAGTTGTAACAAGCATGTCTGTTGCACTGGGAAATTCACGAACAGGAAATGCAATCAAATTAAAATTTAAAAGAAGTAAGTCACTTAACCACGTAAAAGCTTGGCAAATCAGAAATGCTAAAATTAACCTTCTTTTTTTATGTTTTGGTGTAAAAGTTATAAAAAGGGCCACCCCAATAATCCATATAGTAATCAGTATTATATAATTAAATTCCATAAAAAACCTCTTTCGTTTTAAGTAGGTTGTTTATATCCTTTCTCGATTATGTTTGTTTAATTCCTTTTTTATTCAAAAAAATGTAATCAGTGACGAAATGGGTTACCTGTGACCGCTTGAAACAGATGATACAGTTTTTGCTTGATAAAATGAAACACTTTTTCCAGTTAAGGACTTCCCTATTTTATGGAAGTATGTGGTGTTAAGGATCATGCAACCACTGTTTGTCTTTTCATTATCGATACTCACAAAAAATGTATATATACTAATAATTATGCATATTAACGATGTAGTACTTGTTGCATTAACGGGAGCTTACATGTAGTTTTTGTTCAAAAACATTGATATGGTGCACCCTTTATCTTTATTTACATGTAACCATAGATAAGACGTTTAAGAAATTGACTTGGAGCCTCTGCGGCATGATTGCTGAAGAGGTGTTTCAGTGGCGGATCAGCTTATCATACCCACCCCTCCAAGTAAAGTCCTATTCGTTGTTCACGTTGGAAGCTATAATTATTAACTATATATAACTAGTAAAAAAAGATAGGAAATAGGCTGTTTTTGTAGCTTTATTAACATTAATTACGGTCGAAAATCATACTACATATAAGAGGCAGTCTAGTGTAATAAGTGACTTACTGTAAAACAAGATAAGTGAATAATCACTCAAGTTAAAAAGTATTATTTGCTAATTTACGCAAGTTTATTGATAAAAGCAATAAGAACGTTATAGCAGTGTCTTAGTAAATGTTAATTAGATTGTTCTTTAACAAACGGGTTGCAGATATTGAATAATGAATTGTCGATACGACAGCTCTTTGCGTGACGAACAGTTCTAAAAAGGAGCGTTTGCTTGAAGAAAAAGATTTACATTGTTATAGCACTAATTACCATAGTTTTTATTGGTACTCTTTATTTCATTGAGGTTAGAGATAATGAACTACTTAGAAAGTCTAAATTGGAGTACACTGCTACTAGAGCTTTGTATAATGAAATAGAAACAATCAATCATACAATGATAACGTATGAAGATACCAAGATTCCTTCGGAGGTTTTGGAATTACCCGTTCGTTCTTTAGATAATTCATTCATCTGCCGTATATAGTCTCAATTTAAATGGAACAAGAAGGGTTGAAAGAACTTAAAATTATTTAACGGATTTAATAATTATAGTTTCTAATGACACTTTATCAATTGATGACTTTAATCAAATAGAATCGTACAAAGAACGTATATGCTAATGATTGAGGATACTTGGAATATGTTTATACCTCAATTGAAAATATAAAAGAGCCGAAAACCCTTTTCATCCCATTAATGAAGGGGTATCTGGGAATACTTAACAACAATAGAGGGATCTATTCGTTATGAAGAAGTTCGAGTGAATACAACCAACGGATGATGAGGTGATCGAGATGCAGAGATGTCATACAAACCAGTGGGAGTCAGGTTAAGAATACTAGTAATAAATTGGACAACTAGACAACTACTATCTGGGTTTAAGTATGTTTGCTGATATCTTTACATTTAATAGAAGACCGCATGTTGATTTAGAATTTTTGCCTGTTTGGTATCCAATTGTACGTTAAGCAGTATAGTATCAGGATTGGCTAATTAAATTTGAAAATAATGTGAATCCCTATATAATATATCTAACAGGAAGTGATGAACGGTTATTTGTATGTGGGCACTTAAATAACTGCGAGCTACTAGTGCAACCGACTGTGTTACTAGAGAAAAGGTTGTGTAAGGTATGGAGAGTTTTAGGTTATTAAGTGACAAGGATTTAATAGATTCTTATTTATAAGCAATTGCAAATGATTTACCAGAAGAATTTATTTCGATGTTAAAAATAGAAATTTTCGACGGAAGTTGGATTTCAAATGTTTGAAAAAAGATATCATAAAATAATCATTTTTGGTAAAGCTCCTATTTTAAAATTTTTTATTCTCACTCTTCTTAAGAATTTCCAAAAGAACAGAAAAAACTTAAATAAGGGCTAAATAATAGTGAGTTTATTCTTAATGCTATTACTTATACCCTTTATATTAGCTTATATCATTGGTGTACCTATAATGATACTATCGCCATTAATTATAATTGTAATGGGCTTTGTTAATGGATTTAGTACAATTGTATTTGGAGAAATTCTTGAGTCCATAAAAGGACTTATTATGGGTTCATTTTTAGCAATCCTAGGGTATTATATTGGGAATCATTTGTTAGATTTTTTATAAAATATATAAGATGGAATACGTCAATCGTAGGGGGGAAGAATGGATTGTGAAAAGAATTTTTTTAAGTATTCTAATTGTCTTTTTATTAAGCGCGTGTTCATATGAGGAAAATATTGACACTACTGAAGATGAAATACTTGATACAAAGGATGTAGATATTCCTAGTATTATTTTTTCTTCCGAAAAACAAAATAGTGTAATTAATGAAAAAGAAATGAAATCAAGCATAAAAACGTACCTAGACACCTATAATGCATTATATCTTGCTAGTTACCCATTTCAAGTGATGATAGATGAGGAAAAAGAATTGACTGAAAATGAATTCAAAAATTAGACCAAATTAACAGACTTACAAAAGAAAATGATGAAAACTTCTCCAATTATATTTCACAAAATACATTACCTGAAGGTTATCAAGAGGAGTCTGAAAGAATTAGTAGGTATATTACAGGTATAAATGAGATTCTTTATGAAATAGATGCAATGCTCAATCAGCTTACAAACGACATAAGTAAAGAAGATATTCCTTCAGTAAATATTGGTTTATTAAATGAAAAAAGTGATGTAGTGAACGGAAGAGAACAGAAAAAAATAGAAGACTTCCTTGAGAGTAAAGATATTGATACTAAAGCATTTAAGGATTCACTAAAAAAATAAATAAGAATAATAATTCTTTTTGCATATTAGATACTCAACTTTCGCAGCTAGAACAAAGTGTTCTGTTTGACTAGCTGTAAAGTGTATCGCAGTTCAAATATGGTCATTGAAAAATAAAATAGGCATAAAAAAACACCTCAACATTTGGTATAGTGTAATTGACGAGAAAACACTACCAATGCAGAAGAGGTGTCTCCTAAATGAAGCAGGGGACGGTTCTGTGCTTCCTAATTTCTGTTTTGGAAAAAGTTCCACACATTCATATTAGTTAGATACATACAACAACATTTAGGATGTATTTTAAATTGTCGTAAATTTTTGAAAGATTGCTAGCTATCAATATTATCATATCACCATACTTTCGTAGGAAATACGAGTAATTAAACATACCAAATAAGCAGATCGACGCTTGTATAAAAAAACAATTAAAATTATAGATCCATAGAGCGAGATTACTTGGATGGAGTTTATCCATTCAGGTGATCTCGCTCTTTTGGTCCAGGAAAAAAATCCACCTAACCCACCCAACATCGACACCTAATACCAAGCTCCTAGCAATTATAGATGTGAATGACAAAATAAGGAGGATGAAAAGATGGAACGTTGTACGATTACTGTAAAAGATGTAGCGAAATATTTAGGCGTGCACACGGATACAATTTATGACTTGGTGCGCGAAGGAAGTTTTCCACATATTCGTTTTGGACGGAAGATTTTGTTTTCAAAAGATGCAATTGATGCATGGATTCATGCACAAGCAAGTGAATCAGTGGTTAGTAAGGTGGAGGTAGATCGGTGAATTATTTAAAAGAACTTAATGCTTTTAAAGAATGGATGTTGTTTCATGACATTCCAGCGTGTGCAGTGTTATTATGGCACACGCTGATGTTGCTTAATAACTCAGCACGTCGAATAAAAATGTTTAATGCACCTAATTCTACGGTGGAAAAATTGTCAGGGTTATCTAGTCAACGAATTTCCGAGGCTAGAAAAATACTCGTTGACCATAACTTGATTAGTTATCAACCAGGGTTTAAGGGTAAAGCTCCAATCTATCAGATGAAATCATTGGTTTCGTATTTTGAGGAATTGTCACCAGTTAATGGACAATATCTAGAACAAAACCCGGAAGAATTCCCGGAACAATTACAGGATGCAAAACAGGGACCATCTCGTAATGAAGCCCGGGACATACATAAAGAAAAAGAGAAAGAAAAAGGAACAGAAAAGAGAGGTGGAGGAACCGCGCAACATGCTTTCACTATTTATGAACAAAACATTGGGATTTTAAAACCAATTGTGCAGGAATCATTATTCGATTGGTGTGACGATTTAGGGGATGAACTGGTTATTGTAAGGGAGGAAAATCCGTTGAAGAAACAGAGAGATTTAACAGGTGATTATGATTTTTCCAGAAGCTATCATTCTCTCATTGTTCCCAAACAAAACATTTCGGACGCGATTTTCAAGTGATGCAAAAGGAAAATCTTTTACTTGAGGCTTTAACAGAGAATGTTGAGGGATTGGAAGTGGAACAGGTTAATCAGGTTACAGCTGGAGAAGATTACAGTATGGAAGCTTTGCTTTTTTAGTTCTAGTAGAAGCATAATAATTTCGGGCTAGGTGATTCTAGCCCGGACAATATCCAACCTTATTAAATAAGAAACAGCAAAAGTGTACGGTGTAATATTTAGAAAGATTATAGTAACGGACTTAGGAAGAATATCATAAACTTTTGATAAGATTTAAAAACTATTAAGAAACTCTGAATTATATATATCAATTAATATTAAAATTTAAAACTATCTTTTTGTAATGGTATTTAACTATGCCTAAAATGACGAATCTTAACGATAGTTTAATGAAAAATAATATGTATTGATATAAAATCAGACTTTCAAAATAAATAAGTCCTAAACTTAAAAGTCTAATCGAGCCTATCGATTAGACTTTTTCTTTTAACTTTGAGAGAAATGGAGAAATTACTAGCTTTCAAACAAAGTAAACAAACATAGACGTTGTTCTGGTACAATTTAATAAATAAATATGTGACATCGAGGTGTAAGAAGTGGAGAACAAACAGCTAGAAGAAATGATTCAAACGTTATTAAAGGAACAACAAAGCCTGAAACAAGAGATGGAAGAATTAAAACAAAACGGTGTAGAACGAGGGAAACAAACAACAAGTAACCAAGAAATAGAAGCAGATAGTATAGATAAAGGAATAGTAAATGAGAAACAATTAGAATCGAAAATTACAGCACTAATTTATGACGTAGGTGTCCCGGCGCATATTAAAGGATTTAAGTATATGAAAGAAGCCGTAAAGATTATCTACTATGATAATGAATTATTAGGAGAGATTACTAAAGGGCTCTATCCATTATTAGCTAATAAATTTGATACAACAGCGAGTCGTGTCGAGCGCGCGATCCGTCATTCTATCGAAGTAGCATGGAGCCGAGGAAACAAGGAGCATTTATCGAATTTGTTCGGTTATCCAATTAGCATTTCAAGAGCGAAGCCTACTAATTCAGAATTCCTAGGGTTGCTTGTAAATTACTTAGAATTGGAATTTCCAAATATAGAAGAAGCAAATCAGAAAAGGGAAGAAATTAGACAACAAATTGATTTTGTGAAAAGTCAAAAGAAACAAAGTCAAAAAGTGAAAAAAATGAAAAGTGCACAGGTAGTATCCTTACCTGAAATGGATCATTCAGAGTTGTCCCAAGAAACCCAACGTGTTATAGGTGTCTGTCAACGAAACATAGAAAAGTTTTATAATCATGTGTCGTTCTATGAGAAGAATAAAGCAAAAGCTGCGATAGGATTCATGGATGAAAATATTAACTCATTACAAACGATGTTAAAGCGAGTGAATCAAAGTACAGGTGGGCCTACCAAAAATACTTGGAAAAGAGAGCTAAAGAAATGGGAGAAGACACTCGTAAATACGCGAGCTTTATACCGACCATATTCCCTTGAAGAGTTATGGGACCCTGGGTTGTATAAGCAACAAGTGAATTGCTACCGACATTACGTCTCGCTAGTTTTAAAAGATCCTGTGCATAACCATAAGGATAACCAAGCTTTCTTATTTGAGGAAATGAAGGTTTTCATAGATAGTCATACCAGTGACTTTTGGCTAAAGCTAAATCAAGAAGATATACTAGGTGTGCAAAAAAAGTTTCTGTTCATTTTGTCTGAGTTTAAGAGATTATATGGTTCTGTGGAGGGATAAAGTAGCAGTGCGTTTACTAATTCTAACCGTTACCTGACCTCAATGATATTTATTCAAATAATACATTAATTAACTTAACATATATATCAGAGACCTTTTACAAGAAGCGGGAGATGGTTCGTTGCTTCTAAATTTTAAGTGGAGAACTATCGCTTTGCTTTTTCTTTAATTGAAGATTGATCGGACGAAAATATAACAACTTGATTTTAATAATTAAAAAAATATATGAGACAACAACAAACTTTTTCATCTACAATGAATTTGCAAATAAGAGGATATACTTCAAAGTGTTTATGGCAGGCAATTTTTGTAGAAGGGCGTAGCGTCCTTAGACAAAAAGTGAAACTTCAATCAGTGGTGGGGGTTTCCTCATCCCCCATTTGAACTTCTCGAGTCTTAATGTTTAAGTTAAAAATGAATAAGGTGTTTCAAATATCAATAACTATGTGGAGTGAATCCCTGGATATTTCAAATTTAATTGATAAGAATGTAAAGCATGCGTCGCAAAGCCAAAGAAGCGACGCGAAACCTTATAAGAACGTAAAGCACGCGTCGCAAAGCCAAAGAAGCGACGCGAAACCTTATAAGAACGTAAAGCACGCGTCGCAAAGCCAAAGAAGCGACGCGAAACCTGATAAGAATGTAAAGCATGCGTCGCAAAGCCAAAGAAGCGACGCAAAACCTGATGAGAATGTAAAGCATGCGTCGCAAAGCCAAAGAAGCGACGCGAAACCTGATAAGAACGTAAAGCACGCGTCGCAAAGCCAAAGAGGCGACGCGAAACCTTATAAGAACGTAAAGCACGCGTCGCAAAGCCAAAGAAGCGACGCGAAACCTGATAAGAATGTAAAGCATGCGTCGCAAAGCCAAAGAAGCGACGCGAAACCTGATAAGAATGTAAAGCATGCGTCGCAAAGCCATTTTATCAACAATGGTTGAGGAACCTCAGTAGCAGTAACTACAGAAGTGCTTTGCTAATAACACATAAGCACTTCTGTAGTTATTATTTAGAAGAAAACTATTCTAAAAAAATACAAATCCTATTATTTTGTTCAAAGAATTTTCTACGTAGTCACATAGTCAATTTCAAAACCTAGATCTTTAATCATTTGATGATCTCTAGATCCTTCCTGACCAGCAGTAGTCAAATAATCTCCTACAAAAATTGAGTTTGCAGGATACAGACCGAGCGGTTGAAGGCTTCTTAAATTAACTTCTCTTCCACCGGAAATTCTAATTTCTTTTGTAGGATTAATAAACCGAAATAGACATAGTACCTTTAGACAAAAAGTAGGATTTAACTCGTTCGTTCCTTCTAATAGTGTCCCATCGATAGCATGCAAAAAATTAACTGGTATGGAATCTGCATCAAGCGCGTTAAGTGAACGTGCCATTTTAATGACATCTTTATTTTTTTCCTTCATCCCTATAATCACCCCTGAACATGGAGAAATCCCAGCATGCTTTGCGTGATTGATAGTTTCAACTCGGTCTTGATAAGTATGACTTGTTGTAATGTTACCATGATGTTGTTCAGAGGTATTGATATTATGGTTATAGCGATCTACTCCAGCGTTTTTTAATTGTTTCGCTTGTTCAGGTTTCAATAATCCTAAACATGCGCAAACTTTCATATCGTAATTTTTTTTGATCTCTTTAACGGCTGAGGTGACAATATTGAGTTCGCGATTTGTTGGTCCTCGTCCGCTTGCCACGATACAATAGGTACCTGACTGTAGGCGATCAGCTTGTTTAGCTCCTTCGATAATTGTATCTTTATCCATCATCCGGTATTTTTGAATAGGTGCAGAAGAATCCCTTGATTGGGCACAATAACCACAATTTTCAGGACAAAATCCTGACTTTGTATTAATAATCATATTTAATTTTACCTGATTTCCGTAATAATGCTTTCGTACTTGATAAGCGCTATGTAATAGTTCTAATAATTCATCATCAGGACATGTTAAGACAGTGTGTGCTTCCTGATCCGTTAGCTCTTCACCGACCAGCACTTTTTCAGATAAAAAGTTCCAATTCCCCATATTATCCCACCTTTAAGCAACCTTTTTTTGATTTCGAAATGCACTTTTGGAAATGACACCTTTTTCAAGGCGATGAGCCGTAACCCCAGCAAAGATAGATAGAGCAACATCTTTAGGTAAAGGGAAAATCATCCAATACCAAACCATTTGATAGTTAATCCCTTCTGGAGCATTAAACCAAAGCATGTAAGAAGCATACATCCAATTTGTACCGAAAATATAATTAATAGCCATTGCTACTAGAGCAGCTGAAATGTACATAGGAAAAGTACGCTTTTTTTCAACCATTTTACCTGCTAGATACGCAATCAATATAAACGATAAAATAAATCCGAAAGTAGGAGATAGCGCCATAACTGCCCCGCCTCTAAATTGAGCGAAAATAGGTACCCCAGCTAATCCCAAAATCATGTATGAAAACATGGACAGAGCCCCGACACGACTCCCTAACATCAGTCCAGCTAGGATAGAAAAAAATGTTTGTAATGTGATTGGTACTCCCCCAACTACCATAAAAGGTGCTATGGATGTAATATTTGCACCGACAGCCATCAATGCTACAAACATACTTCCCATAGTAAGGTCCAGTGGAGACCAATGCTTTCTTTTTTGCATAAATCTTCCTCCTTTTCATAGACTAGCTTAGTGATTAAAAAAATAATTGTCAACCATTAATTTATTAGGTTAACAATTATTTTTTTTACGTGGGTTTGATCTTTTGAAGAAGAAAAAAAGAATCTGCCCATACTCAGTTGGTATTTTTGGTGTTTGTATGGGTAATCTTTTGTTTACCAATCCAAACTGACAGGAGTTGATTTTTTTGAATTTCGGAGAGCAACTGTTATTAGATGTAGTGGTAGCTTTTAAAAGATTTGTCCCCTAACATCGAAGTGGAAAATGCCAAGAATAAATTATATTCAAAGAGTTGAGTCAGGGAAGGTTCATCCAGATCTAGCGGATAAAATGCAATTGTTCATTACAGCAAAAAACTTGAAGAATTAAGTTCTGTTCTAATATTCTAGACTTACTGTCTCCTAGAATTAAATATGTTATAGGTAAAGGTGATAAACAAAGGGAAGTAGGAATAATCGCTAAGAGGGTAAGCTTGCACGACAAAGTTAGTCCCCATGATTTAAGACATACGTTTACAACATTAACTTTAAATAATGGAGCTGAACTTGTAGCTATTTAAGAATTGTTAGGCCACAGTTCGCCAGATGCCATACTTAGGTATGCAAAAATAACTCACGAAAGAAAATGTGAGCAGTACAAATGATATTTAATTCAATAAGCGTGATTGTCATTAGACTCTTACTGAGAAGGAAATGATTTTACTAAGGTGATAGCAGGATTTTTCAACATACAGAGAAGCTCAAGCAGTTGTTATCTAAAAGAAAGAGAAAAGGGAGAAGATAAATATCCTCTCCCGTAATAAAAAAGGTGTACCGAGGTAAACATTTTTATAATTTCACAACGTCATCTCTCGGATAACTACTTTTGTGTATTTGATTACATATCATCAATTTCTAACCGTTTTTCTCTTAAACTTCAATAAAAATCATTCTATTAATCAGCTAGCTGTTAAATGTTATCATTTATTCAGAAATATTCTAATAATAAAGCACGTTTACTTTTTTACACTTACTACATATTTCGTAGAATGGATTTCCTTTAAAATGATGGTCACAATTCTGCTGTATATATTGCTTACAGTTCTCCAAATAAGAAAGGCGATTTTTTAATTGATTTATTTCCTCTTCAATTTCTTGGATATCCACATTATGACCTCCCATATGAAATTACTGATATAAATTACTTCCAGCTTCTTTAAATTCGTTAGCTTTTTCTTTCATTCCTTTCTCAATAGCTTCCTTTGTATCCAGCTTGTTTTCTTTAGCGTAATTACGTATATCCTGAGAGATCCTCATACTGCAAAATTTCGGTCCACACATGGAACAGAAATGTGCTGTTTTTGCCCCTTCTGCAGGTAGTGTTTCATCGTGAAATTCTAATGCACGTTCCGGATCTAAAGATAAATTAAACTGATCTCTCCAACGGAATTCAAATCGAGCTTTTGATAAGGCATCGTCTCTTTTGTGAGCTCCAGGATGCCCCTTTGCTAAATCGGCAGCATGTGCAGCGATTTTATATGTTATTACACCTTCTCGTACATCATCTCTATTTGGTAAACCTAAGTGTTCTTTTGGCGTAACATAACAAAGCATAGCCGTGCCATACCAACCAATCATGGCAGCACCAATAGCCGATGTAATGTGATCATATCCAGGGGCAATATCAGTGGTCAGTGGTCCAAGTGTATAGAAAGGTGCTTCTTGACACACTTCTAGTTGTTTATCCATATTTTCTTTTATAAGGTGCATTGGAACGTGTCCAGGACCTTCAACCATAACCTGAACATCATGTTCCAAAGCAATCTTTGTTAGTTCTCCAAGAGTTTCTAACTCTGCAAATTGAGCTTCATCATTTGCATCTGCAATTGATCCAGGGCGTAATCCATCTCCTAAAGAAAATGATACATCATAAGTTTTCATAATTTCACAGATTTCTTCAAAATGAGTGTATAAAAAACTTTCTTTATGATGATAGAGACACCATTGTGCCATGATAGATCCACCTCTGGATACAATACCTGTTAAACGTTTTGCTGTTAACGGTACATATCTTAAAAGAACACCGGCATGAATAGTGAAATAATCTACACCTTGTTCCGCCTGTTCTATTAAAGTATCACGGTATATTTCCCACGTTAGATCCTCTGCAACGCCATTTACTTTTTCAAGTGCTTGATAAATAGGAACTGTACCTACAGGGACAGCAGAATTTCGAATTATCCATTCACGTGTTGTATGAATATTTTTCCCTGTTGAAAGATCCATAATATTATCAGCACCCCAGCGTGTTGCCCAGGTCATTTTTTCAACCTCTTGTTCGATGGAGGATGAAACAGCAGAATTCCCAATATTTGCATTAATTTTAACTTGGAAATTTCGCCCTATGATCATAGGTTCTGTCTCTGGATGGTTGATATTAGAAGGGATAATTGCTCGTCCTTTTGCTACTTCATCACGAACAAATTCAGGTTTCATATTTTCCCTTATTGCGATAAACTCCATTTCAGGAGTAATTATTCCCTTTTTAGCATAATGAAGTTGTGTGACATTATTCCCTTTTTTTGCACGTAATAGTTTTCTTTTTAAACCAGGAAATACGTTATGATTGGCACGAGGATCATTCTCATCTTGATATCCATTATCTTCAGGCTTTATTTCTCGACCTTCATATTCTTCGACATCATTTCTTTCCTGGATCCATTTGCTTCTAAGTGTAGGAAGCCCTTTTGTTATATCAACCGAATAATTAGAATCTGTATAGGGTCCGCTAGTATCATAGACACGGACTGGTGGATTCTCTTCCTCACCAAAGGTTCCTGTTGTCGGACTTAACTCAATTTCACGCATCGGTACTTTAATGTCTGGTCTAGAACCTTCTACATATACTTTTTCACTCCCTGAAAAGCTAGACATGATGGAAATGTTTTTTTCATTTACTGAGGATGTTGACATTGGATAAATCTCTCCCTTTTCAAAGTAATAAGGAACAAGACCAAGAACATACCAAGTGGGTAATACAATAAGAAGACATAAAAAAGCCGGATCCATAAAAGGATGGACCCGGCTTTAAATGTAGAAGTTTTATTCAAAGTAATGATGAGATTTCTAACTTCCCCACGCTGGTATGATCCAGATCAGGTCCAAAGAGTCAAGAAACTTCAACGTGTTTCTTTCTCAGCCCAACTCATTGGACTCCCCTAGTTATTTCTATTCTGTTTGTATCAACTATACTCTATGTTCCATAAAAATAAAAGGTTTTCTGAAAAAAGATAGCGAGAGAAATTGGGTTTGTTGTTAATATAATGTAATAATAATTATATTTTATTTGTCCAATAGGGGGAAATTATGCTTTATAAGTAAAGAGTACAAATGCGAGAATGGCAATTAACATAACAAAACTATTTCATTTCCTACGAAGTACATTAATACTGGTAATAGATTATGCTTCCATACTAGATCGCGGAATCACCTATCGGAATCCACATGAAGATCGCATTACGAAGCTGCTATACTTATTACCGAACATTTTACAATGAAGCAGGGGACGGTTCTTTGCTTCCTAATCTCTGTTTTGTAAAAAGCCCCCCACATTTATATTAGTTAGATACATACAACAACATTTAGGATGTATGTTAAATTGCCGTAAATTTTTGAAAGATTGCTAGCTATCAATATTATCATATCACCATTCCTTCGTAGAAATTACGAGTAACTAAACATACCAAATAAGCAGATCGACACTTGTATAAAAAAACAAGTAATATTATAGATACATAGAGCGAGATTACTTGGATGGAGCTTATCCATTCAGGTAATTCTCGCTTTTTTGGTCCAGGAAAAAAATCCACCTAACCCACCCAACATAGACACCTAATACCAAGCTCCTAGCAATTATAGAAGTGTAAGACAAAAAAAGGAGGATGAAAAGATGGAACGTTGTACGATTACTGTAAAAGATGTAGTGAAATATTTAGGCGTGCACACGGATACAATTATGATTTGGTGCGCGAAGGAAGCTTTTATTTTCAAAAGATGCAATTGATGAATGGATTCATGTACAAACTAGTGAATCAGTAGTTAGTAAGGTGGAGGTAGATCGGTGAATTATTTAAAGGAACTTAATGCTTTTAAAGAATGGATGCTGTTTCATGACATTCCTGCGTGTGCAGTGTTATTATGGCACACGCTGATGTTGCTTAATAACTCAGTGCGTCGAATAAAAATGCTGTAAATGAAGATGCAAACGAACAAGAAGAAACAGAAACTCAAGCACAGTCAGAAGAAGAGGCAGAAGCTGAAGAGGATCAAGAAGAAACGACTGCAAAATTAGGTTCCAGAAGCAACCCTGTACCTTTTCAGAAGACAGCTACTGTAGATAGCGAGTTGTACAATGATGAAGGCGATTCTTTTGCGATTAAGTTCGATTTAACTGTCACAGAAGTCATCCGTGGGGAGGAAGCATACCAGGAACTCCAATCAATGAATGAATTTAATGAGGCTGCTCCAGAGGGATATGAATGGGTTCTAGCAAAAACAAAAGTGGAATTTGTTGAATCTGAAACAGAGGATATATCACTATTTATGGATGGTACGATGAATTTCACGATGATTAGTAAAAGTGGAGATGTTTATAGTGGGGATATATATGCAGTAACCGAGCCTGATTTTAGCTTTGAAATGTATGT
Organism: Aquibacillus rhizosphaerae; assembly: GCF_030282825.1. Classification (GTDB taxonomy): domain Bacteria; phylum Bacillota; class Bacilli; order Bacillales; family Amphibacillaceae; genus Aquibacillus_C; species Aquibacillus_C rhizosphaerae. The sequence goes on along the minus strand of NZ_JASTZU010000058.1, from coordinate 363,744 downwards.
AGGTAGTGAAAAAGAAGGTTATATTTCTGGCTTAGTAAAAGCTGGAGAAAAAGCACAACTTCGCTATGAAGAGATGATAGGTGGACAAGTATTTTTTAATTTGGAGTAATTAGATTACTCTATACTTAATATCTATAAATTGGGTCAGAACTTTGGATGTGGACATTGTCCATACGAAAGTTCTGACTTTTTATTTTGATTTAAAACAAAGCTTAGTGACTTTGCACAATACAGATGATTTACAAAGTGTTAGCTATATCGAATCAGTTCATTATAAATTTAGTTATTTTCATTAAAGATCTCTTTCCTGGATTTATATGATAAAACTTGTTCGCTTTTAATTGGATTACCAATATATATAGAAATAGTGAAAAAATTGGATATCTATTGGTAATTGAACAATTAATCAATTATATCAAAACTAACAGAGAGTATTGAAAAAAATGTAAAGCACTTGTGGATACTCATGAATTCACTCTTTGTCTTTTTTGTTATGGAAATAAAGAAAAAAACCACTATTAGGCTACTAAGAGTTTTCTTTATTAAAATACAAATATTTGCAGTGCATTATAAAATATTAGAAATATATTATGGTATTTTTTAATTTGCAGATATCAAAAAAAGTTTTTAGCACTACTATCAGAATTAAGTGGGAGTGGTGTTGATTAAATCCGTTTAATTTGCTAACACACCTGTCTCACAAATTTTTAGTTAAGGTAGAGTAGTTTGCTAGCGATAAATGTCATAGTTTACGAACAGTGCTAGGCACTGTTCGTAAACTGAACCTGATTAATTAATGTCGCAATTGATGAACTTATTATGTACTAAAACATCGAATGTTCTTTTAATGAACCCTTATGACAACGCGGTATCCGAAACCACATTTAAGATTCTAAAAATCGAATTGATAAATGGGATGCACTTTAACAACTTGGTCATGAACTTTTTGATTACATTCAATCGTACAATAGTTTTCCAATGCACGGCACACTTGGCTATGTAGTCCCATTGCATATCGAAACACAGCTCTCAAAAAAATTATCTGATTTAGTGTTGACAATCCAATCAGTTCATAGCTAACTAAATCAATTTTCAGTAGTTAACTATTTTGGCTTTCCCTCATACTTGTATTCTCTTTATGCACAAAGTGTAACTTTTCTTTCTCGCCTTTAATAAAGGTGGAACCGGAATATCGTCTAATAGTACACAGACAAAAGGTTTTTCCATCTATATATAATATTCCACTTCCGCCATTATCCATTTGAAATTTTCAATTTCGTTGCTTGAAATAAAACACTATTACTATGTCACTTTCATCATTTTTTTTAGTTATTTCCCCAATGATAGATTTCCCCTGAGCATTTATATAACTATATCAATATTGCTTATGAATCGTGAAAAAAAATAAGCCAGGATAACGTATGCCCAGTACGGGGACGTCTTACATAATTGAATGATGTGGTAACTAACTCAATTTGACATCTGGGGAGGTACTCCCATTTTGTCTCTAAGGTCCGTTGCGGACCAAAGACTCCGAATTATGTAATATATTCAATAAATGGAATATATTTAAATTATTGTTATAATTTAGTATACATATTCAAATGTATAGATTATTATTAAAATTGTTACAACCAAATAGAACAGTGTTTTCAGAAAGGAAGTATTTGTATTGCTTAACAACATAAATTATATCGAGGTGATACTTCTTCAGTAAAAAAATCTATCTCGCCATATTATTTTTTGCAGTATTGCTTTCTATTTACCTATCAATTCGCTTTTATGATACTAATCATGATAGCCGAAACTACAAGAACTCTAATAAAGACTGGGAACTATTATCTAATTCTAATAATCAAATTACAACATGGGGAATCAAGTTTTTTGATGATGTTTTGAAAAGTCCTTATGTTGGTGACAAAACTATCAAAATTGCAGTCTTGGATAGTGGCATATATAAAGAGCATGAAGACTTAAAAGATGTTGTTATAAAACAATATAATGCTGAGAGTCCAAAATATCCTGTAACTGATTCTTTAGGTCATGGAACAGCTATAGCAGGTGTCATTGCAAGTAATGATAATAAATTTGGAATTAAAGGCATGTCACAAAATGTTGAGATTATAGACATTAAGGTTATTAATGATGAAGGAAAGGTTTCTGTTGAAGCTGTTATCAAGGGACTTGCTTATGCAGTGAAAAAAGAAGTAGATATTATAAGTATGAGCTTTGGTTTTAAAGAAGAGAACATCGTCCTTGAGGACTCCATAAAAGAAGCTACCCAAAATGAAATAATTCTTGTAGCAGCTGCCGGAAATAACTTTGGTACCGAAACAGACTTTCCAGCAAAATATGATGATGTACTATCAGTAGGCTCACTAAAAAAAGATGGAAGCATATCCGAAAAAAGTGCTAAAGGTAAGCTAGACTTTTTAGCACCCGGTGAAGATATTTTAAGCACCGATGAACTAGGAAGCTATTCATTATATGACGGAACCTCTATTTCTGTAGGATTTATATCAGGCTTAATAGCAGAGGGATTATTAAGAGATGAAATTAAAAAAACAGATGATGTTGCAGAACTCAAAGAAAATATTACAGATTTTATTTTAAAATAGACTGGAGAAAAAATATGAAGAAACAACTGATAAAAATTATAGTATTTACTCTTTTAATGACTACTATCGGACAGGCTATTTTACCGGGATTCGTCAATGCTGAGAACGCTCTTTCTTCGGCAGTCATACCTACTGAAGATAACTTAGAAGTTGAAGAGATTGAAATAACAGAAGTAATTGAAGATGAGACAATAGCTATAATAACAAATATTGAAAATGAAGATGAATTTGTAGAGACAAATATCATCATTGAGGAAGATGGCGTTGAGATACTAGGTACTTATACAAACTCGGATGATGAAGTAGAAACTTATGATTTCGAATTAATCTCAATTGAACTTCATGAAAATGACATTGATTTTGATGCTACAATATTAGATAATGAAACAGGGGAAACTTATGAACTTAATTCTCATGTAGGTGAAGCGAGTGTTATTCCAGCTATAATAGTGGGTTTTGCAATAAGAAAAGGTGTAACTGCAGCAATTAAAAAATACGGTCCCAAAGTTGTAGGTGTTGTTTGGGGTAAAGGGTTTAAAACTTTCCCGGCTTTAAAAAAATATTTAGGACCAGCTGGAAATAATAAACATTGGCATCATATTGTTGAACAATCTCAAATTAAAAAATCTGGATTTAGTGCTTCTAAAATTCACAACACCAAAAATGTAATTGATATTGATAAGGGTATCCATTCTAAAATTACTGGTCATTATAATTCCAAACCATCATTTGCTAAAGGTAAAACAGTTAGAGATTGGCTTGCTGGCCAGTCATTCAACGAGCAAAAAAATTATGGTCTGAAGATTTTGAAGAGATATGGAGCATTGTAGGAGGTTTTTTTATGAACTGTGAAAATGTTATAGCGAAATTTATAGAGCACGCACTGATACATGGTGAAACTCAATATTCTGGTGATTATAAGAAAGGAAATAAATCATCTGACATTTTGTTCGAGTTATCCTCCCAAATTAAAAGTGATCCAGAAAATGGTCCTAAGATAGTCGACAGACTTCTTGAGGAACCGAATCCAAGTATCCTTATCTGGATAAGTGTTCCTGCAATAGAAATGAATTATCGTAGAAAAGACGTAATCGCCATCCTCAGAAAACTTGCTAGCAATAAAGATTTAGGAATACAGGGTCATAATGCTGAGATGACACTTAAAGAAATTGCAAAGGAAAGATTATAAAGTAAAACCTTTATCTAAGTTTAAAATTATCTTTTTAAAGCGTATCCAGAAAAGAAGACCTTCGGAGAAATCTGAAGGTCTTCTTTTCTGGATACGGAGGCGAACAAAATTATATCAAGAAAAATTAATTCGGCATCTATCTCGGATACTTTGATTCCCATTTTGTTAGGGTTAATCGCGTCATTTCTAGTTAGTAGTACCACTTCAATACCTAATTATTTATTCTTTGTTGCAACAGCCACGCTGGTTTATTTGATGTATAGTTTCCTAGTTATTTTAATTTACGGTGTGCAATGAAGCAGGGGACGGTTCTTTGCTTCCGAGGATTTCAGTGTCAGGCACCTAAAAGGACAATTGTCTTTTTCTCGTGGCTGGCACTTTTTTTGTAAAAAAAATAAAAGACATGGACACCTACCTCCACCCTCCTAACGATTATAAAGACGAATAACATAAAACAAAGGAGGCTAACCGAATGGAACGGAAAACAATGACAGTCAAAGAAGTAGCAGAGTACCTTGGTGTTCATACAGATTCTATCTATCTAATGGTTCGGGACAATGAAGTTCCTCATTTTAAAATCCGAGCAAAAATTCTATTCTCAAGAGATACGATTGATCGCTGGATTCACGAACAAGAATCAAATTAAAGACGCTATGATACTACTTATTTTTGAAAGGGAAAGATGTCGATGAATTATATTAAACAATTAAATGCATTTAAAGATTGGTTGCTATGGAATAAAATCCCTACGAGTGCCATCATCTTGTGGCATGCGTTAATGATGATTAACAATGCGACAGGATGGAAAAAAAAGTTTAATGCGCAAAATAGTATGCTCCAGTTGTTAACAGGGCTATCAAAACAAGGAGTTGCAAATGCCAGAGCAGAGCTTGTGGCTCAGGGATTAATTATCTATCAAAAAGGACATATAGGAAAAGCTGCTACCTACCAAATCGCATCCTTAGTCAATTCAGTTGACCAGGTACTTGACCAATCGATAGCCCACTCAGTTGACCAGGCCCACTCAGTTGACCCATTTGTTGACAATGTGTTGGCTATACCTAAACAAGAAGAAGAAGTAGAAGAAAGAAGAAGAGGAAGAAGCGACTCTCATCTTATTTCGATTTACGAACAAAACTTCGGAGTACTAAAACCAATATTACGAGACCCTTTTATGAATTGGTGTCAGGAGCTTGGAGATGAGCTTGTCATTTATGGAATCAAGTTAGCGGCAGAAATGGATGGTCGTTCCTATAGTTATTTGAACGCAATTTTTAAAGAATGGTCCCAAGCTAAATTAAAAACGCTAGAGGAAGTAAACGTGTATCAAGCACAAAAGAAAGCGGGCATAGCTAAGCCGGTTCAGCAACATAAAAAGAAAAAACAATCCGCTTTTGATACGTTGAGAGCAGAATTAAGATTGGAGGGTGCATTATGACAAAGGAAGAGGCATTTGACGTTTTACAGACAATTGCAGCATTCTATCCAAATTTTCAACTTACGACAGATAGAGCGAAAGCATTGATCCAACCACTCGTCCGAATGAATTACGATGGAGTAATGGACAAGCTTACCAATTATGCTCTCGATCATTCTTTTCCTCCAACCCTAGCAGATATTGCCGTACGTTTACCAGAAGAGAACAAGCATTTAGGATTACAAAAAAAGTGGCAATTAGAAGCTGCACAAGTTCCAGAAGAAACAAAGCAACATTTTAAGCGGGAAATGGAACGTCTGTTAAAGAAGGTGTCTAGTAATGATTGATTTTAATTATGAGGCAGAGGTTTCGATACTAGGATCGATCATTCTTGAGGGAGCTTTGTTCACAGAACTAGTAGTTAACGAAACACATTTTCACAATCTAAAACATAAAAAAATCTATCGTGCAATGTATAAGGTGGATCAGCAAAGGGAAACGATTGACTTTGTTACGTTAACCACAGCCTTAGGTGATGCGATCAATGAGGTAGGTGGAACAACGTATTTATTAAAAATGGCGGAGTCTGTTGCTACAACAGAAAATATCGCTCACCATCAACGGTTAATGTTGGCTGCATATCGAATGAAAAAAGCAAAAGAGCAAGCACAAATATTTATGGAGAGTGCAAGTGAGGAAGGGTTAGAACAGTTAATTTCGGAATTAAATGTCTGCCTGGAAATAGGGGAAACAGACGACGAGATAGACACTTACAATCATTTAGTTGACATCTCAACTGATGTTACATATCCAACAATCGAAACACCTAGTTGCCTAAGCTCCTACGTGGAACTTGATGAAATGACAGGAGGATTTCAAAAAGGCGATTTAATTATCGTTGCCGCTAGACCATCGGTAGGAAAAACAGCTTTTGCTTTAAATGTTGCTACTGGACATTGCAGTAATAATGGTTCAACCTCTATTTTCAGTCTAGAGATGGGGAGCAAGCAACTGCTTCATCGCATGATCTCATCAAAAGCTCTATTACATAACCAAAAGTGGCGCACCATGGCTTTTAACAAGGAGGATCTATACAATGTGATCGATGCAATTGGACAAATATCGAATTGGAAGCTCCATTTACATGAAAAAATCCGGACGGTAAGTGATATCAAAGCTAAACTAAGAAAAAGGGTCAAAGACGACCCAGGAGGAAAGCATTTGGCAATCATCGATTATTTACAGATGATCACGCCAATGAACAGAAGAGAAAGACGAGACATAGAAGTAGGGGAAATCACAAGAGAGTTAAAGTTATTGGCGTTGGAGTTAGATATACCGATCATTTTACTATCACAATTATCCCGAGGAGTGGAACAACGAAATGATAAGCGTCCGTTTATGTCCGATTTAAGAGAATCTGGAAATATCGAACAAGACGCCGATGTTATTGCCTTCTTGTATCGGGATGACTATTACAACAAAGATTCGGATAAAAGCAACATAATCGAAATCATTTTGTCGAAACAGCGGAATGGACCAACTGGGACGGTGGAGTTGGGATTTGTGAAGGAGTTTGGGCGATTTGTGGATATGGAAAGTGGGAGTGTTAAAACAAAGGTGATATAGGAAAGGTTCAGCTTCCTAATCTCCGTTTTGGCCCCCCACACATTCATCTACAAATTATTGCAAGCAACGGTACCTAAATTAGGAGTAACAATTATACTTTCCATTCGTTCGGAATATGAGGAACCAATCACAGCAAGAAACAGATCTACGTTTTTATTTAGAAAAACGAGAATCCTGATGGTATTCTAATACATAGAGTGAGATTACTTGGAGTTCATCCATTCAGGTAATTCTCGCTCATTTCTTTATCGAAAAGAATCTGTAACCTCTTTCCGAAAAATAATCTACTACTTCTCTGACAAATCAATCATTTGTAATTTTCAATAAATGAAAAGGTCGTTATCCTACGATCTTTTTGAATGCTTTTAATATGATAGAATAAATAAAAATTTGTGAGTTGTGGAGTCCATCGGTAGTCTTTAAACGTATTCGTTATCTGTTTCATACTTGAAATATATTAGCAAAGTGCAGAGGAGTTAACCGCGATGGCAAGAATGTCTGATCTAACAGAAGAAGAATTATTAATGAAAGCAGAGGCATGATTGGAAAAAGAAGATAAGTTGGAAAATATGACCAAATACTCGCTATCTTCTGGTATGATTTAAGTATAGAGATTTTCGATATTGTGAAGTGTTGATCTTAAACTAACGAACAGGAATGTTGAATAAGAGATTAAAGAATTGAGGTTTGATATGAATATAAGGAGAGCGGTTCCAGAAGATTCGAAAGGCGTTGCAAAAGTGCAAGTTGACAGTTGGAAAACCACTTATAAAAATATTGTGCCAGATGAGTATCTAAACAAAATGACATATGAGAGCAGAGAACAGAAATGGAAAGACATCATTTCTGACCAAACAATATTTATAGCTGAAACTGATGATGGTGAAATAATTGGTTTCTCTAATGGCGGAAAAGAAAGAACAGGTAAATACCCTAATTACAACGGTGAATTATATGCAATTTATATATTAGAGGCTCACCAAAGAAAAGGATTAGGAAAATTATTGCTGGAACCTATCATTGAAGATTTAAAACAAAACAATATATTTTCTATGATTGTTTTAGTATTAGAAGAAAACAATTCTCGTTTATTTTACGAGTCTCTTGGTGCTGAAAAGATTGATATTGTAGAGATAGAAGTTTTAGGAAAAAAGCTAAATGAGCTTGTTTATGGTTGGCAAGATATAAGAGCAATAATTTAATGTGCTTCTTCAATTATTAGGGAGCTATCGTACAACAAGGTCATTACCTTCTAATGCTATGTGGCAGAAGAATTAATAAAGAAGGTCAAGGTCAATTTACAGGGGGGCATACATGAAAAATACTAAGAATAATGGTTTCGAATTTCTTGATTTTCTTGAAGTAAAAGAAACTAAAATAAATGATTATCACCGATTAGCTGGTTCTTATGCAGTAATAAAATGTGATGGTAAATATCTTTTATGTTTCAACACTTTGAGAAAACAATGGGAATTGCCAGCAGGACAAAGAGAAGAGAATGAAACACCAAAGGCTTGTGCTATAAGAGAATTATACGAAGAAACTGGTCAATGCGTTTCGGACTTAGAATTTAAAGGTTTGTTGAAAGTAAAAAACGTTTCCAGTCACGAAATTAAGTATAATCCTGTTTATTTTACTACTCTCGAAGCAATCCAACCATTTCAGAAAAATAATGAGACATCTGAAATAAAATTATGGGACTTAAAGCAACAGATTGGTTACATAGATGAAGTAGATATTAAGATATTCGATTTTATTAAATAAAAGTTGTGCAATTCCTTATTGTGTTAACGGGTGCTAATGTTCAACAAGGGTATCGCCTTTTCTGGTTGAAGTATCGTCCCCCTTATATACAGGATTGCTTAAATAGGCAGTCTTAAAAAATGTAAGGGTTAAAACTTATGAAACTTAAGCTGGATAAAGCCGTATATAATATAAGTGGTTTATGAATGATTACACTTTAACAAATGGAGAGGAGCATTAATATGAGAATATCAAGGTTTCGTGGATTAGGAATTGTTCTTGGTGTAGCGATTGGTACTAGCGTAGGAGTAGCTATTAATCAAGTAGCGATTAGTATTCCGCTCGGTATCGTGTTAGGCTTAGTTTTTGGTTCCTTTTTAGACAAACGGAGGCATCGGTAGGGAATATTGGATTTATTAGACTTACTGGGGGGATGTAAATGGAGACTATTAAAGAACTGACAACACTTGAAGATTGGCGAGATGTATGGAAACGTTCGATGGATTCACCGATATTAGTTTATAAACATAGTACATCTTGTATGATTAGTGCTAGAGCCTTTAAGCACGTGAAGACTTTCCAGAAGTTAGAAGGAGATAAAATAGATTGTTATATGGTGAAGGTTATAGAAAGCAGAAGAGTATCCAATGAGATTGCAAAGGATACAAACGTCCCTCATAAATCACCTCAAATTCTCTTCATAGAAAACCAACAAATTGTATGGAATACATCACATTGGAAGATAACAAAACATCACATAAGCGAAGCAGTTCGTTAATTATCGTACTAGGGAGGGCGCACAGGGGATGTTATGTGGAAATTCAATAATTGTGAACAATTCCACTTAAAGTAACGGGTAAAGGGTGCTTTAGTGTAGCAAGAGGATCCTCATTTTTGAACAATATCAAGAATTAATGGAATATATATATGATAACATCACAAGTGGGGTTAATGGTAAAATTCGCTGATCCCTATTTTAAAGGATAAACAAACCCTATCCCATGTCCCACAAAAAATATAATTGAAGGTACCAGGCACCTGTCGATTACAAACTACGAGGTGGACACCCGAGTTTCAAAAGCTTCTCTTAGAATTCTTTCTTTACCTCATGAAAAAGTATCCTCACACTATATAGGTCATTTTAATAAATATACGGGATAGGCCCACCGTTTATTTCGAGTTGCATTACATGAATTTACTGAATCTTTACCAGGCACCGCTTCTCATGTTGACAATAAAAAAGTAAAAAATTATACTAATAATAAGAAAAAGGTACCAAGTAGCGTTCAACTACTAGGTACCTACAACTACAGACCGTATAAAGAACGGTTGACCAAATTGTTTGATTAACAAAAAAGAAGTAACCATATCCTTGGTCGGGGGCGGTTACTTCTTTTTATTTAGATAGACGACAATAGTAACAATGAGTGTAAATCCTGCAGTAAGTAGAATGCTAGATTGTACTATTAAACGGAGTGCTTCATATGTCGTCATCTTGACCACCTCCCTTCTTGAAGGAAGATGGTCAACCGCCCACTATACTATGTAGTTGTATAAACATTTTATCATAAGAATTGGCTAATTTATACATAAACTAGGAACGTATGTTTGGCTTTATTGGAGTGGTGAGAACCCTTACTTCATGTCACAAGGAGTTATTGTAAATGGGGAAAAAGAAAAAGCGTGGCCACTATTGCAAAGCGTGTGGAAGCGTTCGTGCTAATGAGCGTTTTTCTGGCATGGGTCATAAGCAACATGTATGCAAAGACTGTAAAAGAAAGGGAGAAAAAGTTGTAAATATAGATCCTGTCGCCACTTCAGCGTATGATCGAGAGTTCAATCATCTAAATAAAGCTATTAAAAACTGTATGCTAGTGTAAACGATGAATGCTGTTTTTTTTCTTATTTAAATTCCAAAAGGAACGTTACATAACAAGGGATGATTTTGAGTCTGAATTTTTTGTCTATCAATCAACAAAAGATCAAAAATTCTTCTTTGCTGAATCATTAACACTAGCAGGTTTGTTCTTAGAAATTTTATATAAGAAATACAACGAGACTATGGAAAACGGACAAACATTTGATTATGATGAGCTATTAGAAAACGATAGCATCATTTCAAAAAAACGAAAACAGCACCTAAAAGTAATTTTCTCTATTAACAATATTAAATAACGTGATTCATTTAAAAGTGTCTGTGACCACCCGTGGATGTCGGATAAGACTTAGATATTCCAGGATTGGTGACAGGAACTTTTGTTAATTTTTTACAACCGTCTTTTAATAAATTAAGAGCAGAAGGGGTAGAGCAAGTTGCCCAGAGCCTTTAGATTCTAATAATTTAATAGTTTTATTCTCATTTAATTAGTCCTATCACACCACCCGTGAAATAACCAATTGTCAAAGTAAGGGGTCCCAAGCACCGATTTTTATTGCATCAGCTAGAAAGTATCTAATCAAGATTTTACCAGTGAGGATAGTCACATTGTTGTTATTACAATTAAAAGTTCAATAGGAGTACTGGACTTTTAATTGTAATAGGACAATCTCACAAAAGAATATCCATTCTAAAAAGGAATGGAGAGATACACCATGAATATACGTAAAATTAAACTAGCTCAAATAAACAAGTCGGAAAAATCTTTTCGAGAAGAAAAAAGAGATGAGATGCTCGAATTAGATATATCTAGGTATGGTTTGACCAGTCCGCTTGTAGTAGAACAAGTATCTGAAAAAAGTTATGTGTTAGTCGAGGGATATAGAAGGTACGATGCGTTAGATTATATTGGTAAGAATGAGGCACTCTGTATTGTAGAGGAGGTAACCTCCCCAGATGAAAGAATAATTAAAAGACTTAAGACAGAATTCCACACAAAAAAAAGAACTCCATATGAGCTAGAGCGTATGATAAATCATCTTTTAGCAATAAAGCCATACAATGCGACAGAACTGTCGGAACGCTGTAGTGTCACTGTTGAAACGATAAATAAGTATATAAAAGGCAAGAATGTTAATCCAGAATGGGTAAAGATCGGTGAGGAGAAAGATTTGGGGAGACACGTAATAACAGATATCCATTATCTGAAAAACATCAAGTATCCAACAAAAGAATATATATTTGAGTTATACAAGGATGGTCAAATCACTGGAAATACAGTGAAAGCAATTGATACTTTCACAAAAATTCCTGGCTTTATATTAATGAAGGAGGTCACTAAAAAAGATAGTATTGATGAAGTTGTTCAATCTGGAATTAAAGATAGAGACAGAGATAAACTAGAGGAAATCGTATCAAGTAAAAAGCTGAACACCACTTTTGATGCTGAAAGTCATAAGTCTCTCTATAAGCTATTATTAAAATATGTTGATAGGATAAGCAACATCCTTCGAAATACTATTTTTGTAAATCACCTCTCTTTAAGCCAACGACATTATTTAATAAACTACTTTGAAGGATTTATCATTCTTTTGGATAATCCAGAGGAGGAATCAAAGGATCAAACTGATGGTGTACCACCTAACTTAGAGCATTAGGATTGTTAAGTTTAAGTGCTTATCGGAGTGACCGAGCCTAGATAGTAACATATAGGAATAAAAGTGCCTGTCTCCATTAGTTAAATGTCGAATTCGACAATTTACGGGTGGTGACCAGGCACTTTCTATTAGAATTTGTAGGCTCAGAGCCAAGTCTCTGAGCCTACAAACTCTCAAAAGTATTAATCCAAACAGAGATTTTTGCAAATAAGCATTGTTTGAGTAAATAAATTTCTTGTGCATGAGTTTTTGCTACAATTTTTAACAAGAAATGTTACGAACTGTTGATAGATTTCCCCTTATATCTTCTGTATATTTAAAAATATGATTGGTATGAATATTCGTGTCCTACGTAAAAATCATAAACTGAGTCAAGAACAATTAGCAGAGAAGGTAAATGTATCACGGCAGACCGTGGCAAAGTGGGAAAATGGTGAAGCCTTGCCAGATATTTATAAATGCCAGATACTAAGTGATATTTTACAAGTAACCTTGGATCAATTAACCTGCAATATGATTGAAGAAGAAATAAACCAACTCGGTCCCAAAGGTAAGCAGTTCTTTGGTGTTGTGAAGGTAGGAGAACGAGGTCAAATTGTGATTCCAAAGGAGGCGCGCGAAATGTATCAGATTCATGCTGGTGATAAGCTGGTTGTTCTAGGAGAAGATGCAACAAAAGGAATTGCTGTTTTAAAAAGTGACGACTTTCTGGAATTTGCAGAGATGATTCGAAAAGCCGAACCAACGGGTAAGATCGAATGAGTAAAATTGTCTTTTTTTCGATACCCGCATATGGTCATACCAACCCGACCATTCCAGTGGTAAATGAGTTAGTAAATAGAAGCCATCAAGTTTGGTATTATTCTTTCCTTGAATTTCAGGGGAAAATAGAAGATGCCGGTGCTACATTTATTGCTTGTGATGATTTTTTGCCTAAAGCTTCACAAAAAGAAATGGATCGTAAGGCAGGCAAAGATTTTGCGGCTTTGATTGGAATGATTGCCGATACAACGATTGAATTGGATAAAAAAGCATGTAAAGAAATAAGCGAATTTCAACCAGATTGCATTGTTTCTGACTCTTTATGCCTTTGGGGTAAATTATTTGCTAAGAAACTAAGAATTCCATATATTTGTTCGACGACTTCCTTTGCTTTTAATCGACATACAGCCAAATTAATGAAGCAGGGTTTCATAGAAACATGGAGAATGATTGTAGGCATGCGAATGATTAACAAAAAAATTAAACTTTTAAACGAACATGGTTATAAAGTAGAAAATATTGTATCGCTTATTCAAAATGATAATGAAACGGACACCATTGTTTACACGTCAAAAGAATTTCAGCCAATGGCGGTTACATTTTCTGAACGATATGCCTATGTCGGACCATCCATAAGGCAGACTACACGGATAAAGAAAGATAAAAGAGATAAAAAGATAGTTTATATTTCCCTTGGAACTGTACTAAATCAAAATCAGGATTTTTATAAAAACTGTCTCAAAGCATTTGCAAAGACGGACTATGATATTGTGATTTCAGTTGGTGACAAAACTGAGATTTCTTCTTTTGATAGCGTACCAGGAAATATCACAGTGAAAAACTCTGTGGATCAGATATCGGTATTACTGAAAGCAGATGTATTTATCACCCATTGCGGCATGAATAGTGTGAATGAAAGCCTGTTTTTTGGAGTTCCAATGGTTTTATTTCCTCAACATAGCGAACAAAGACTAGTGGCAGACCGGGTTGCCGAACTAGGGGCAGGATTAAAACTTAAAGGAAAGAAGCCAAAATATTTAAGAGCAGCAGTAGCTGAAGTGATGCTGAATCAGACATATCACAATGAAGCGCAGAAACTGTCAGAACCCTCTGTAAAGCTGGTGGTGCCATAGAAGCAGCCAATTTGATACTGGCTAAAATCGGAGAGGAATCTTAACAGCTCTGTAATTCAGAAAAAGACTGTAACCTCGTTCCGAAAAATAATCTACTACTTCTCTGACAAATCAATCATTTGAAATCTTAATAAATGAAAAGGTAGTTGTCCTACGATCTTTTTGAATGCTTTTAATATGATAGAATAGATTGAAAAATACTTTTGTTAGTCTGATATGCTGAATAAAAAAGCATTAGCAATAAAATTGGAAAGCAAATTTGCCTTAACCATTGAGTGCTAAATATGATAGTCTAATAGAAATACTTTGTCCAGGATGAGTATCTAAGATAAAATCCATCAAATGTTCGAAATTAAAATGGAGTCCATCGGTAATCTTTAAACGTATTCGTTATCTATTTTCATACTTAAAATATAATAGCATAGGGCAAAGGAGTTAACAGCAATGACAAGAATGTCTGATCTAACAGAAGAAGAATTATTAATGAAAGAAGAGGCATGGTTAGAACAAGGAGATGAGTCCGAAGTACGATGGATCAACGAGGGAATTAGAATCTACAAACAGTTAGCAAAGGAAAATCGAAAAGAGATCCGTTATAAAGAGTCAGTTGCTAACCTGTTACTTCAACAAGGTGAAGATTTGAAAATGCGTACACGTGCCTATGATGAAGCAATTAAACGATTTAATCATTTACTACATTATGATCCTGATTACCCACGTGCTTATTATCGCTTAGGCTTCTTGTATTTTCACCAAGAAAAATGGATAAAGTCGATTGATTCCTTTCAGCAAGCATTAAATGGCATTACGACAAAGAAGCGAAACCAATTAGATAAGGAACAACAAATCAAAGCACATCATTACATATTAAAATCCACACAAATCATCTTAAATGACAGTCTTGGAAAAGTAGATAAGATTCCAGACGAAGATTTAGATTTGTTCGGTGAAATCAAGGTTTTACGAAATGAATTGAAAGCAGGCTTACAGGAAAAACCATATCAAATGATTGTGGATGGTGAAGAAGTTAACTACATAAGTGAGAATGAATATGAAAAATTAACTGATCCTGATAAAAATACAGAATGCTTCGTCCTCAATCAGCGGACAATGAATGACACGTTCATTTCTTTATTTGGTAAAGAAGATTGGCTTAATCCGAGGTATGTCCCTTTGTTAGAGTATTTAATGCGCCACCCCGATGGTGTTGAGTCTGCAACCATCATCGAAAGAAGACAACAGGCATCAAAGAATCCGAAAGATAAATTGAGACAAGATATAAGAAGGTTAAGAGAAAATTTAAACCGCTCATTTCCTGATATTGAATTTATCAAAACAATTAATGGTGGCTACCAGTGGAACTGGAAAAAAGAATACCGCATGTTTAAACACACGCGTGATGTAACTTCTGAAATGCTTATGGACTAGTCCATAAGCATTTTTTTGCTTGTGAAAAAACTGTCACAGCAACGGTCAGGCTGCATGGGTGTTAAAAGAATCTGAAACAATAGAAGAAAAGCAAATCGATGGATCACAAGCTTGAGTTTTGGAGGATGCATTACTCATAGTTGGACTTTATGTGTACAAAGACAAAAAACTATTACAGATGAGAGATGACAATATTAATAGGTAATGTTTGTCGAGCTGTATTCTGATATACCTCCTGAGCATCTACAAGTTATGTATGAGCGATGTCGTGAATAGTCAAAGAAGGAAAACTTGTCCTGTCTGTGTTTGAAGGATCCAACATTCGAAACCAATTGCCGCTATTAAAAGCTTATGACTGTGACGTGGAGATGTGTTTTTCCATTATAACCAATTCTACTCAGATTGAAGTGGCGAGTATGGTGATCTTATAGCTCATCAGCCTATTTGATGTCTGTGACAAGTGTGTCACACGGTTCTTGCGATAATAACAACATAAACAAAAGGGAGATGATGGAATGAAAAGTTGGAATCAATTATTGATACGTCACGGGTGGTTGCTAAAGCAAGTAGAGGAAAATGTTTTTGACTGTACGCACGAAACACAATTAAATATGGAGTTTCTATTGGAAAGTCTTGATAAAGCAAACATTGATTTTATGTTTGATAATCGTGTGCTCATTTTACCGGAAAGGAGATTATCAGAACAAACTTGGATTACTGCATTTAGCTTTGAGAATCGAGGCAGAAGCGGTTTCTGGTTTCGGCCTGGTGTTGACGAGCCAAAGCTTCATGAATTAGATGTATATATTAGTGGCATTGTCCGACAGTTGAATAGACTTGGCTTTTACACACAAGGATCTTGTGATGGTCATGGTAAAAGACCTGCACATGTGATGTTAACAAAAGGCAGAGATATAAATGAACTAGTAGAAATATTGCTTGCAGCTGGAATGAAACGTGTTCACTGGAGGGAGCGGAGCAATAGCTATCATCTGACATTGCACATGCAAGAAATGGAACTGCTTGATCTCGCAGAAAAGCTTAGTCTCATAGAAAAGAGCGGGTTAGGAAAAGGTATGGAGTATCATAAAGAGAAGTTTTTCCAGCATCTACTGGAAGAGTTGCTTTCGATTCCCGGAGTCAGTGGAGAAGAAGAAATCATCCGAGACGTGGTGAAGAAAAAGCTTTCTCCACATGTCGACTATTTAACTGTAGATCATGCCGGAAACATCCTTGCTGAAAAAACATACAAGAATGGAAATGGTCCTACGATTCTATTAAATGCACATTTGGATACAGTAGCCGACTTTGCGGTAAACCGTCAAATCATGAAGGATCGAAGTCTATGGACTAGCAGTAGAGGAATACTTGGTGCTGACGATAGAGCCGGTGTTGCAGTAGTACTTCAATTAGCAGAATACCTCAATCAAACATCTACTTTTAATGGAAAAGTGAAATTTATCTTCACCGTCGAAGAAGAGTGCGGATTAATTGGTGCCAATAGTGTCCATGAATATTTTCTTTGGGGAATAGATGCAGCGATCGTAGTTGATCGCCGTGGAAAGGGTGATATTGTTACCTCATGTGGTGGGTATATGCCATTTTGTGATGCAAGTTATGGAGCTTTTTTCGAAGAGGTTGCTACAACTGAAGGATTACAAGGATGGGCGACAACTCATGGTGGTAGTAGTGATACAAGAATTTGGGCAGAGTATGGGATACAAAGTGTGAATCTTTCCGTTGGTTATCAGAATGAGCATACAGAAAGAGAGGTTTTGGATGTGGATGCTTGTTATGAGACTGTGGGATTGTTGGAAGGTGTGTTTAAGATGGGGAGGGAATTGAGGAAAGTTGTTAGGGAGATTAAGCAGAAGGATCTGGTGGCGAACTGTTGAAAAGGAAATTTGAATGTTATTATAAAATGTATTTTAACTGATTTGAGTTATGTCATGGGCTAGAAGCAGAGAACCGTCCCCTGCTTCCGACACCAGCCGTAAAATGAAAGTTTATGTCGATTAAGATTAGGGTCTTCTGTTATTAAAACTACCGTATTATGGTACTTAAAGTCTATACTTAACGAATAAATTGAATCGATAAATCTTAACAAATTACGGGTGGTGACCAGACACTAATGTAGCTATGGGTCCGAATCAGGGGTAAACTCAATTAATACAACGATTTGAATGTAAGAAGTTATGTAAAATCTTACATTTAAGTTATCTATGATCTCTTATCTTAGATTGAGATGCGATACAATAGTTATAAATGATAAATAAAAGACGGTTTAGAATGGAATTAAAATAAGAATTGGGAAAAGTAGTAGCTGCTAAGGGAGCGATGAGAGAGTTAGATAGACAAAACATAGTTGCTGTTTTAGATCGACATGAAAAATGCTATTGGAGTAAGATGTCACCACAGGATGTGTTAAGTAATTGAGAAAATACTCAAGAGAAAAGGGAATTTCTTTTTATATTGTTATAGAAGGTAATCGTAGTTGCACCACGATTTTATTAACTGATGAATATTAGTATTAAAAAGGTATTATTATTCTATCATCTAAAAAATAATAAACTGGAACTTGTATACTTTTTTCATACATTGAAAAAGCTACAATCTACCTTATAAAAGGGAGACTGTAGCTTTTTAATAAAACATTTTTAGAAGTGCTGGGGAGCTTACTTGCTACAGCACGTTCTAGTTTTAGACGTAGATATTCTAGTTGTACTATTCATGGTAGAACTTTTAATAAAAACTATATGCTTAATACATAATCAAACATTTCGCGTCTTTCACTGTTTGATTTGTTGACAAAAATCGTCTTATTATACCAATCGATAAGCTCTTGTTCGCTTTTATCGGACAAGTCTGTGTCTTTTTTGTAGACAAAATATCCAGTAAGATACGTGATGTAATCAATCCTTGATGGCTCTGATAAACTGTTATCGTTAATGAAATCCAAAGCACGATCTAAACCATCCAAAGTCATTTCAAAGCATTTTCTTAAATCATTAATATTCATATCACTAATAGTTGCTTCTTTTGTATCAGACGGAATCGGGCTGTAATTTAGTGAATGGTGTTTCCTACCCAAAATGATTTCAAAAGCTGGATTTAATGCGGCTATAGGGATGGACACTTCTGTGTTCTTTTGTACAAATAAATGATCGAATCCAACAAGTTCTAATTTATCGCGGAAGATATTCGCGTATTCCTTGTAAAAATCCAATCCTTTAATTTGCAAGCGAGTAAGTTTCATTTGTATCTCAGGTACTCGACTTCCAGCTAAGTTTAGTACATCAAACCATTCAATTTGTTCTTCACCAGACAAATCTTGTGCAAAATTCACCGTGTAAAAATAATTAGAGAATTTAGTACGTATTTGGCCCAGTAGAGAAGAAACATCAAATTCAGTTAGCGTTGGATGGGTTCTAATATACTCCGTATAGACTTTTGGACCTTTATTGTATAAAACACCTACCGGAATCTGACTCTTCTTAATGTCTTTTCCTTTTAAATCTACAAACCGGCCTTTAGTTACATCCAATACAACTTCTCTAACTGATTCATCATCTGTATAAGCTTGGTAGTTGGTTGAAATCCTCTGTTGTCCATCTATTACACTAAATTTTCCTTCTTGAACACTTTCTATTTCGGACCGATCTATCAAAGCTACATGTGCCATATCTAAACTTTTGGGACCGGTTCTATTCATAGAAATCGGGGATACTGGTGCAAATCCGTTTAATTGGAAATTAAATAATTCTACTTTTTTCTGAGTGGTCCACGCTAAATCACGTTGAAAAATAGGCATTATAATTCCTTTTGAATCTACCTCACTGCATAACTGACTGATGGATTTCTGGATAGTCTCCTTTGTAGGGTCATTAAATGCGTTTGCTTGTAATACTTTATTAATCTTAATAGTCATTTTAAAACCTCCATTTTTATTTTTGCTGCTATTGTAAATAGTTTAATTTAATTATCGTAAAAAGTCCATTTTTTTTTTGCAGCATAATAAAAAAATGTGGTAAATAGCTATTTTTTAGTAAAAATAAACAGCTGCTATTTTAAGCAGCAAAAAAATTAAACGATTTTAAAAACCTTAAAAGCTATTAAATTCTTTACTTATATAAACGTTTGTTCTACTATGAACATATACATAAGCTTATATTTTTGGGAATAATCTATTTTAAAGGAGCGTTTAAATAGATATGGAGTGTCTAAAGCTAGCTATTCAAGAGGTGCAAAACTTAGATCCTGGTGAGAAGTTTTTGGTAAAAGACCTGTTCAAAGGTTATGAATGGAATCGTTTAGCTATTGGGGACAGACGATTGTTAGGGTCGCTGTTTTTACATGAAGTAAAAAATAGGGACTTAAAGGATAAAATAAAAATTGAAGTAAAAAGCAGTGCAAATCAACAACAGTATATAAAAATATAAATCTGAGTTATTGATAGATGGAGTTGGAGTTGAAGACATTGAGTAAAAAAAAGCCTACAGTTATAGATATGTTTTGTGGATGTGGAGGTTTATCTAGAGGTTTTATGGATGCAGGATATGATATCTTATTAGGTATTGATAACAACGATCCTGCTTTACAAAGCTTCAAGGAAAATCATAATGGCGCAATTGCTATGAATGGAGATCTTTTTCAAGAATCTACTATATTAGAAATGGCACACCTTATTGATAATGAAAATGTGGATTTAATCATTGGCGGTCCACCATGTCAAGGTTTCTCATTAACAGGGAAACGAAATGAGAATGATGAACGAAATACATTATTTGGAGCAATGGTTAAGGCTGTTGAATTTTTTCAGCCAAAAGCATTTGTGCTGGAAAATGTTCCTGGGTTAGCTACGTTATACAAAGGAAAAGCTAAGGAATCCATTCTAAAAGAGTTCTCAAATTTAGGATATACGATAAATGATAAAGTTTTATATGCACCTGATTATGGAATCCCTCAAATAAGAAAACGGTTGTTTTTTGTTGGCTTAAAAGAGGGGATGAATTTTGAATTTCCTGAGCCAGTAAATATACCAGAAAATTATGTAAGGTCTGAAGATGCGATTGGAGATTTACATGATTTTAAAGATGATATTGGTAAAAGTATAAGTGAATATTTAAATCCTCCAAGGACAGAGTATCAAAGGAAAATGAGAAAAAACACTACAAAACTATATAATCATGTGGGGACAAAACATACCATAGAAGTGATAAATGTAATTTCACAAGTTCCTGAGGGAGGAAACTACAAAGATTTACCACCTGGCGTTGGTGAGAGTAGGAAATTTAATGAAGCTTGGACTCGGTACCATAGCAAAAGGCCTTCTAAGACAATTGATACTGGGCATAGAAATCACTTTCACTATGAGTATAATAGGGTTCCTACAGTAAGAGAAAATGCCCGGTTGCAATCATTCACGGATGATTTTAGATTTTATGGTAATAAAACAGAACAATACAAGCAAGTTGGCAATGCTGTGCCCCCATTACTTGGCTATCATTTAGGAATGGAATTAAAAAAATATATAGATGAAGATGGAGAATGAAAATGGAAAGATTTAATCTAATAGATATTTTTGCGGGGTGTGGCGGACTTTCAGAAGGATTTGAAAAAAATCAAGAGTTTAATATGTTGGCTGCTGTAGAGTGGGAAAAAGCTCCTGTAAAAAATCTAATACATCGGTTATCTACTAAATGGAATGTAAATGATGCCGAGAATAGAGTGTTAAGATTTGATATTCAACGAACTGAAGAATTACTTAATGGTTGGTCTGATGATCCAAATTTTGGAACACATGAAGGGCTAGATACATTGCTAGAGGAAAAGTCATTAGATTTAATAATTGGTGGCCCTCCTTGCCAAGCATACTCAGTTGCAGGGAGAATCCGTGATGGAAATGGCATGCGCGATGATTATAGAAATTATTTATTTGAAGGTTATTTAAAAATTGTAAGGAAATATCGACCAAAACTATTTGTATTTGAAAATGTACCAGGTATGTTGAGTTCTAAACCTGGCGGTATTCCTGTTATAGATCTCATAAAAAAAGATATAGAAAAATCTGGTTATGAAATAATTGATGACTTAAAGAAATATGCACAAATAGATATGTCGGAATATGGAGTACCACAGAAAAGAAAAAGGATAATTATTATTGGTTTAAGAAAAGATGCATACTTTGATATACAAAATGTTTTAAAAGCCTTCTATACAGAGGATTTACCGAAATATAAAGAATCTGTTAAAACTGTACGAGATGCAATCGCGGACTTACCAAAGTTATACCCTTTAGAGGAAGAAAGTAAAGTGAATGGTAAAAGATATTCTCACTCCTTAAATTATGAAATTCCAAATCACTTATCAAGGCTTCATAGTAAGCGAGATATTAAAATTTTTAAAATGCTAGCTGAGGATATTCAAAGTGGCCGAAATGAATACGTATCTAGTGATGCATTAAGGCAGTTATATACAAAAATCACGAACAAAACATCGAATGTCCATAAATACCATGTATTAAGATGGGACAAACCAAGTAATACTATTCCAGCTCATCTTTATAAGGACGGGTTAAGGCATATCCATCCGGATTCTACACAAGGACGTACTATTACTGTACGTGAGGCTGCTAGATTCCAGACTTTTGATGATGATTATGAATTTATATCTAGTACGGGAGATAATTATAAAATGATAGGTAATGCTGTTCCCCCTAAATTTTCGGAAAAATTAGCTGATGCAATAAAGATTTTGTTGTAAAATGGTAAAGTACATTATTTTTTCACTACTAGGGGGATATATTTATGACTTATTACTTGAAGAAACTTGGACATCAAGAACTAGGAAGTATATCAACTCCTGGAAGTAAACCATCTCGGGGTAGATATATTTATATTTCTAAAGATGATAGGGTTTTATCATTTTTTCCACCATTATCTAAACAAGTGAAAAATGATTCATCATTATTGCCTATAATTCCATTATACCTTCCAACACCTGAAAAGGTTTATTGTAATTATATATATCATAATGATAAATATAATGGTAGCTTAGCTGCGAGTCCGAGAAATGAATTTAGGATTTATTCTAATAATGCTTTGGAGATGGATCAATTCCTATTTGAACCGGATGATATTATTGTGATGAAGAAACAAGAAATCCTAGAAGCGGAAGAGAAACAAACTGTTTACTTTTTAGAAAGGGTAACAGTAAGAGAGAACTATGATTTTTATAAAAAATGTGAGGGAATCATCGATGATAGCGATGTAAGAAGTAATCATGGTATCTATGAAGGATCCCTTGAAGAAATTGATAATAAGATTGATTCTATAAGTACTATCTCTCTAAGAGCTGCTATAGATACAAGTGTTACTAAAAAAATAGAAACTTCTGATACAGATATTGCTGATTTATTTTCACCCACTAGCTTTAGAGATTTCACAATGACGGCTTATAAAGAACGTTGTGCTGTAACTGGAATGGTTATTAAATATGGTAAGTTCATGAATTTAGAGGCTGCACATATTCACCCTAAGAGCCATGGTGGGCTTTTTTTACCTAATAATGGATTGGCTTTAAGCAGAGATATTCATTGGTCTTTTGATAAAGGTTTCTTCACATTAAACGATGATTATACACTGCTTGTACATCCAGATGTAGAAAGTGATTTTTTAAAGAGCTATAATGGCCAACAAATTTTCATTCCTGAAAATGATTTTTTGAAGCCTTCAACTGAAAGTATTGAATATCATAGGGAAAATGTATATGGTCTCTTCTTGACATCAGGAAGACTGTAAGGTTTGATTTAAACTAAAAAGGCTTCTATAGATGAATCAGGCTGTCTTATCGGATATTTTTATAACATTCGTTCCGAATGCCAACTGGAGAAGGAGATACGTTGAATGTAGATTACCGGTGGTTTCTGGGATTGAGATTATCAGATCCAAGACCATACACCGACACTAGTTGGTACCGCCGCAAGAGATTTAACGATCCGGACAAATTCCAGGAGATATTTGATGAAATCTCCTCCACCAAGCGATCAATCATAGAATGGTTGGTTGTAGGGTCCTGTTCAGGGATTCTACTCACCTAAAGGCTAATGCGAATAAACATATTCACCAGAGAAGGAGTTGAGGTGGAAACCAAAGGTTACATTTATTTTGGACTGACATAAAGCTGAAGTAGTTGTTTTTCTTTTCTCTGGGAGACTGTTGAAATGCTTGAACATACTTTTCTAATAAATGCCTAACCATGTCTAGTGGTATAATTTTCGAGTCTGATGAACTTAGTTGAACGCTAAGTTCATTTTTTTGTTCGCCCAGCATGGGCGAACTCTAACGGATGAAAGTCCCGAGTACGACCTAGTAGCGGTAAGTACATAGCTGAAAGTAAGAGTGTCCATGGTGACGTGGAATCTGAAGGAAGCTTGATGCAAACCTCTGGTCTGACAAACAGAAAACATATAGGAGGCAACGTATAAGGATAAGACTGCAAAAGAAGTTAAAGTCCTATAGCTACTTTATCATTATGTTGTATTTTTCTATGTTTGAAAATCTGACATTATTTGCGGTAGGTAAATAGATAGTATGAGAGAATTATAATAAAGAGTTAACAAAAATATAAACCGAAAGAAGCCGTTGTTATGAGAAAAGAAATTAATGGGGTAAGTGTAAAATTCAATCATCATATCTTAAAAAGTTCTCCAAACAAAGTAGTTTTTCAAATAGAGTATCATGATGAACTTAGGTTACAAAAACTGGTTTCCCTTGATTTAGTAAATATAAATGTTGTAGATTTAGGCAGGAAATGGATTTATGCAATTAAAGACATAAGTGATGAAAATTATAAGGAGTATAGTAAGGAATATTTAGAGACCATAACAGATATTCACAATAGGATAGTTAGTTTTATTTCTAAGTATGTTCAGTTTGGTGATGATATAGTTTTAATTGATCACTATAGTAGAGTGTATAAAATGTCCTAGAATAGACCCGGGGGTAGTCCACTTAAAGGTACTTTTCGCAGTTGCGCCCCTGTTCACAATATATATTAGCAAACTTGCTTTAAGTTTTAGTTTGAATTTTCGATTACAGAAATAAAAAGGTATAACTCAGAAGCTAGATGGATATTTATGTTAAAATAAACATAGAGGTTGTGAATTGATACAATTAAACTACAGAGGCAGGAATGTGGAAGGCTCAGTTCTGAGATATGCACTTTTCTTACCCTCATAAAAGAAACCATTTCAGTTAAAACCACCTATTAGCTAGATGATATAAATGTTTGGTAAACTTTCAGCTAATCAAAATTAGGTACTAAGTATCTATGATAAATAGGAATATATTGTTAATTAGATTGAGGCGGGGTGGGGGTTATAGTATGGAGACTATATATATTCACGAGGTTATAAAATTCGGTAAGTACGAACACATGAAGGCTCTTCAAGAAGGCAAAATTTTTGCTCGCCCATTAGGTTATTTTCAAGACATAGAACGCAAAGAGTTAGACAAAGCTATGCGTCATGATCAATATGAAGGAACTGATGAATTATATCAGCCTAAGGTTATGATGGAAAAGGGAGAAAGTGTTTTTGTTACGAATCCTGAAGGTAACGTACTTGGTGATATTACATCTTCTATACTTGGACCGATGAAAATGAGTTCGGGATATTTAACTAATACCCCTGTTTTTTGTATGTTTTCAATTCATTCCGAACTCTTGAGGGCCTATGAAAAGGGATTAATAGAAACTTTGATTGGCCAGCGGGTAAAAGAATTTGGAAATTATGTTTTAATTATCACTGATTATAATGAGTTTATTGAGAGAATAGACAAACTTTGCAAGAAGTATTCAAATCGTAAATTAAGTGCTGTTCCTGGAGTTGTTGAATACGTTGATACTAAAACCTTCCATGGGAAATATGGTGTATTTAAAAAGCCTCTTGAATATTCTTATCAAAATGAATTTAGAATTGTTTTTGATGGTTTATCAATTTCTAGTGATCACTCCATTATTGCTGAAATAGATGATATCTCAGATATCAGTAAGTTAATGCCTTATAAACAATTCAGGAAATCTTATAGAGTTAGAATGAAAAATTTAGAGTTTGATCCTTTCTTACCATATAAATTACAACAACCTAGAACCATTTAACTGGGTGAAAACAAGTAATTTTTTGAACAAAATGAAACTATTATAGGAGAATCCAAATGAAAAAGAAAATGAACTATTTAGTCATACTTTTAACAATCATCTTTATGGTTGGTTGTACCAACGTAGAAGATGCATCTATTACAGATGGAGAAACTGCTCCACATGAAGTAACCACAGTTGAAACAAATAACAATAATGAAAAAGAAGAAACTACCACTACGGTTGCTGATGAACCAGTAGTAGAGGAAGCACCAACCGAAACAAATGATGGCCTATTCTCAGGATACAAACTTATTGAGGTTGATGGTGGTGATTTGTCTGGATATCGTGAACCTAACGTTGTCGTTGACATGGGTTATGGGATTCGTGAATATTGGGCTTTTACTAATGAATATGGGCAATTAGTACGTGTTATTGCTGACGAAATCATTGTACAAGATGACAGTAACGAACCTGTATTATCGTCTGGAAGATACTACCATGATGAGGCAAAGGTCCCGGGTGTCGAAAGTGACGTTTTAGATGAAGGACATATCATTGCTGATTCTCTCGGAGGGGTAGCGAATGCTTATAATATTACTCCACAAGATAGTACGCTCAACCGACATGGTGATCAAGCTTATATGGAAGACGCGATCCGTAGCGCAGGTGGAGCCACTAATTTTGAAGCAATTATCACGTATCCGAATACGGAAACGCAGATTCCTTCAAGTTATCATTATACCTATACTTTAATGGGTAATGAGACCATTGATACATTTGACAATGTGAACCCTGATGAAGTTAATGCATCACTTGGTTTAATAGACAGTGAGCCTTCCGATTCAACTAGCTCAGACACAAACGGTGATGTTTCTAGTGTTGATACAAATGGTAATGGACAAGTGACGATTAAAGAAGCAAAAGCAGCAGGTTTTAGTATGCCAATAACGAGTGATCATTGGTTATACCCATATATGGACGATCGTGATAACGACGGTATGGTAGGTGAGTAAACCGCTAGGTCTTTTGAGTCCAAATTAAAATGAAAGTGCAACTTGCTAATCATTTAAATAAACAAGAACTTTAGGGAAGATAGAGTTCAATGAACATGAAGCAATCTTGCACGGTAGGACACTCTAGAATGGGGTGTCTCTTTTTTTTGTGATCAAAGTATAAACTTTGTAAGTTTACTGTGCGGGAAGGATCCGACAAAGGTGCTTGTCGATAAATGTTATTACATCGTATATTAGTAAAATTGTAATTAATTGTAATTTCTATCAAATTGTCGAATTTTCGTACAGAAGATATAAAACAGAAACAAATTGGATATTTATGCTAAAATAAATGTAATATTTTGAAATGAATGAAGTAGAGAGAGGTCGAGAAATGAAAAAGAATATCATTCCATTGATTGTAGTTATTGGCTTAGGGGTGTATGTTGGACTAAATTTGAACAATAACGGTAATCAAACCGAACAATTAACTGTTTCTAATGTGTCCAATAGCAAATCTAATGAAATGGATAGTGTCGGGGAACTTTCTTTAGAGGAAAAGCAGAAGAGGTTTATGGCTTATTATGAAAAGGTCATACAGCTCTTTGACAGTTTTGAAAAAGTTGATGAGGCTGTTAAAACTTTGTCAAATAGTGATCCATCAATACTTGAATCGTACCAAAATTTCCAAAAATTAAGAGACCTCATGGAGCAGGGACAAAGTATGCCAATTTCCAGTCCCGAGGGTTTCAATGAGTCAGAAACAGAAATGTTTAATACGGTTGATTCAGGTCTGTCTGAAGCCTTTCAATACAGAAAATTTGCTTATGAACATATGATGGAGTACCTTGACACGGATAGCTTAGAAAAAGCAGATGAAGGAAAACAGTGGTTAGAAAGTGCTAATTACAGTTTAAACTCAGCTATGACAAATCTTGCCACCCTCAAATTAATGTTTGATCCTGGAGAAAACAAAGAATAATACCCAAAAGGAGATTCCATTAAACCTTTATTAAGTCTATTTCAACCAACATCCGTTGTGAAGGGGAATTTAAAATAGTGCCAAAACTGAATTCTAAATTACTTGTTTCTGATCCCTTTTTGATGAATGAAGATGAAGTAAATATAGCAGTAGCTAACCATCTACAAGCTTTAGGTTTTGAAAATGTAAGTTATCTACATGGAAATGCAACAGGAATTGATGTGAAAGGGTACAAAGATACTTGGAAGATTTATGTTGAATCAAAAGGTTCACATGCAAATAAACATAACAAGGATATCGTGTTTGACACAAACCAAATTAAAACACACACGTACATGCAGGTTTGTAAGCTGATGGAGTATGATAGTTTAAACCAAAGAAATACTTTGTTAGCTATGGCAAACCCAGATATCCCTAGAATAAGAGAAAGAGTACAAAAAATTATTAAATCAATAGATAGTATGAGATTCATACGACTTTGGGTACAACAAAATGGCTCAGTAAAAGTAGATTTTTGTGAAGAATTACGGGAGGATCTAGAAAAAATCGGGCTATTATAAGAAAAACAACCTGGGGGAAGATACTGCAAGGTGGATCGTTTTTGTATCTGGTTCGACACACAAACATATCACGATAATTGAGGTGGTTACGTGGATTTTTTATTCTTTCTATCATTTGGCCTTATAATATTTATTTTATTAGTCTTTTTATTTCAAGCTCGTGAGCAAAGTAAAATTAGAAAACAAATTTTTGAACTAGCTAATAATACTTTGGAGTTAACACCTGAAGATTTTTTAGAAATGAGAAATAAAAGTTTCGGTGGAAAAGGGAAAGCACTGTATTCCAATAACTATAACTTTTCAGGAGTGTACATATTATATAATCAATCTAAAGATTTATATTATGTAGGACAAGGAAAGCAAGTATTAAATCGAGTTAACAGTCATTTCACTGGAAGAGGAAACGGAGATGTATATGCTGATTACAAATACGGAGATTTTTGGACAATCAAAATGATAGCTCTTAAAAATAGCGGTTTCAGTACTTTAAATGAATTGGAAAAGTCTGCAATTGAAACCTATGACTCATTTAATAAAGGCTATAATAAAACTAGAGGTAATAAAAGATAGGTTAAAAATTAAAATAAAATGATTTTAGATAAGTTTTGAAAATAAATATTCATATAATCAGACCCAGGTTGTCTGAAAGAATGAGTATCTTAAAAAAAAGTTGAGGTTTATTTGAATTACTAGATATTATTTACTTTTTCAGCTAAGACTCTTATTAAAGCGTGTTGGGAGTCAATAGTGTTTTTATGTGCTTCTATTTCCTTAGACACATTGCGATGTGATTTCCACACACAGGACAGCGTATATTGCAATTATTGTTGTCCATTTTCTTCCACCTTCTTCTGCAGTTTTAATAATTTGATTAGTAAAGAGTTGATGATGAAATCTTAAGCTATTTTGTTGTAATTGATTTTTTTGGTTGTACCATTATTGTGATGGCATTCGCATGAAACTGCAAGCTTGAAAATTTACAAGTTATACTCTTTTTGAGAAACATATGATGCTGTATATTTTTAGAAGGTTTTCTTCTCATTATTCGTTAGGTCTATCAGAACTATCCTCTAGTATTTCTTCAAATCCAACAAACAATTCAGAAAGACTTATTTCTAAAGCGGTAGTGAGGTTAATCAGTTTTTCTAAGGTTGGAAGTTTTAGCCCACGCTCAATTTCACTTATGTAATTATAATTTGAATTTGCTTTTTTTGCTAATTCTTCATGAGTAAGATGTTTTGCCTTACGTGCTTCACGTAGTCGATCTCCTAGAAGTTTCATCAGTGCTTTCTTAGTATCCAATAGTATTCTTCCTTTTTATTGATAATTATCAATTTGGGAAGAAAGGAAGACCACAAGCTACGAGCGTGTGTTTTTTGACACGAATCTATATTTTATTGGCAGAATATCAATTCGAGTTGTGTCTTTTTTTGTTTGCGGAGTTTAGCTTTGTACATATGTCACAAGTCTATAAAAAATGTGGTAAAATAACTAATTGTCAGAGGGGACATTTTGACTTGTCCAATCTTTGAAACTGCTAAATTAAAATAGAACTAGAAAACGACCTAGCAATTGCGTTCTATGACAATTATCATGTCCTCAAGGTTTAGTATTCCTATGAGGGATGGAGTGATCTAATCCTAAACGACTAATAAAAATAAATTTTGCAAAGTTAAACTTTTATCTATGTAGTCACTCTTTAATTAAACGGGGGGGGAGGGCTATTTTTTGTTTATAGCAATGTGTATTATTTTGTCTTCTTTCGTCGAAAACCGCAAATTTCTGAAAATCATTGGTATATTTGACTTATAACTTTTACTTTTTTATACATAATCTTTGAGTATATGAATAAATAAGAAGGGAAAGGATATAATAATGGTTTTTAAAAATCAGGCGGATATGCCCAAATGCTGCCCACCGTCAGATGCAGGGGCTGAGGATTTAGAACCGGTTTACAGATATACCAAGAAAGAAGTTGTTCAAGAAAACGACTTCGAAAATCATATAGAAGCAAACATTCCATTTAAGGAAGAGAATAAGTGTGGGGCAATAGCACTTTCATTTTTCACAACGACAGAAGCCGCCAAAAGTCTTAGAAGACATAAGAAATTTAGAAAGATGGTAATCTCACAAGGGAAAATCACAGCAAAGTGTGGAATACATAATATAGAAAACAAACATATAAATTTATGGGTATTTGAAGGGGTAAATATGTTGCCAGCTTTTTTAGGAGAGGGAGATTGAGGTGAAAAAAATAAAACATTCGGACTTGAAGCAATATAAGGCTTTTCATATATTCGAATATTATGATTTTCCTTTATTCTTCATTTCCCAATCTCCCTCTAATGAGCTGTTTTTAAATTATTATATAGAAGATATTGATGTTAATCTTGATAAGTGGCTCTTTGCAAGAATAACAGGTAAAGAATTAAAAGGCCTAATTGATCAAAGATTATCAGTTTTATCGTTGTTAAATCATTTATATAGCAAAAAACGTTTATTTCATCTTTTTTTAAGTTCTATCCCAACAAGTAAAAAAGCTGAATTTGAGCTAGTTGAAGAATATAACTTTGATGAAGAAAGCTTTCCAGAAGAAGATTTCTTTGTGGAATATGATTATGTTACGAAACAGAAATTTATACCTGTGGAAGAAGATCTCATTGATAGTTCAAGGTTTAAAATGGTATTAAGAGATACTAGTAACAGCCATGATATAAGTTTAAATCTACTACTAGATGTTTTAGGGAACCTGAAAAAATCTATCAATGATATGGCTTATGATATTGGTTCAAAATTGCTTGGACAGCGACCTGACCATGAAATTAATTTGAGAGTTGACTCTTTTCAACCATCTTCATTTGGTGTTTATTTAATGACAGATAGTTTAGAAGAAGATTTATTTGAATTACCTGAAAAATCTTTGAACAACCTTTTTGAATTAATAGATGATATTCAGCATAAAAGTCCAGTGGAAATTGAAGAACAGGTAGACATTGATGAAGAATATTCTGTTGAAACAATAAAAAGTGTAAAAAAATTATTGAAAGATATTGTAGAAAATGACTTTTCATTAGCTTTTGAAGCTCAAACAAAAACTAAAATGGCATTAAGGGAAGTTAAATTCGATAAAGATTCCTACGGAAAACTGGAAATTTTAGAAAAGATCCTAAAAGACAAGAGTGAAAAGTATTCTAAGGAAGTGGAAGTTGAAGGAGTATTAACTTCAATAAATACCACTAATAACAGATTTAGAATTACCACCACTTCTATAGGGGAAATAGGGGGAAGAATGTCTACAAAAATGTTTAAAGACCTTAAAAAGAATAACAATCTTCAATTCAAGGTCCCGAGTAAAATTAAAGCCACTATACAAATTGAATTTGTAAATGATTATGTCGAAGAGAATCATTTTGAGAAATATACATTAGTGGATTTCGAACAGCCTGAGTAATCGGGCTGTTTTTTAGATAAATAAATATTTTATAAACAAAAAAGGACCACATAGGTCGGGTCCTCTATTTTTACTCGTTATATTGTATTTCCTGCTTTAACCCCTCAAGATAACGTTTAACCGTATCCGTGGGATTCGGTCCGATTTTTTGATCTAGAATACCAAGTTTGGTGGATCCTGTTAAATAATAATCTACCCAAGTTAAAACAATTTCATCTCTTAATTTGATTTGTTGGTATCTTAGGCCGCTTGCTTGTGTATACTGTTGATTCTTAAGACAATCAGCAATTTGTTGAGAAAAACTTTTTTTAGCAAATTGCAGACGTTGCGAAATTATGGTTGTTTTTCAACTTAACGTTTATCTGTTTAACTAATGTTTCTAAATCTTTATCGTATTGGACCCATTCTGAGACATCAACTTTAGCTTTAAGATCTAGTTCTATATTTAGATTATCTAGTTTCATTGCTAGTTCTAGTAATTCTGCAAGAAAATGTTTAATTTCATCTAACTCACCGCTTTTTACCACTGCATCACTAAGTTGATGATTTTTAATATAATTTACTACTGCTGATAATCCACTAAACCGTGAAATTGACATTATAAGACCGCGCTTTTTAAAAATTATCTAACCTGTCTATTTTACAAAAAATTCATTAACTGTCAATTTTGTTAATTAGTTGTGAGTGCCCATCCACTCGTAAATTGTTGAATTAGACAAAGCATGGATGGTGAAAGTGTACTGGATTTAAATCACCACATTCACCTGCTGATACAGTTCACTACAAGATAATTTTGAAAGATGACCCAAGCAAGGCCTTAGACAACAGTTAGTTATCTGAATCTTATGCATTAAAAAATTAGAACGTTACTATTAAAAATAGAATCCTAAAATCATCAATCAGTCAGGGCATGGATACCAACAAGTATTTACTAACAAATAATTTTATCCAACTCTATATGGTCAATAGTGGTGGTGTAGGATTAATTATTCCAGGAAAAGTGCTGGTTGATGGCAGAGGCTTAGAAGAACCGAGAAACGTAGTTTTAGAGAACGACAATCATATAGGTTTATATTAACAGTGGGACGAAGCTGGGATAAAAAATAATACTCAGTTTTGGCTGTAAATTAATCATCATGGTAATCAAGTAGTGTTCAAAGGTGTTGTTGATGAAGTGGTGGTCCCATCAGAAATTCCATTTGTGCGAATCTGCAAAGTTTTTATTCAATATCGTGCACTCTTTTCTGTAGAAATTAAAGAGATAATTCAATGTTTTCACAAATACGGCGAACTTTGAAAAAAGCGAGTTTTACCGGTGTGCAAATTCATGCCGCCCATGGTTACTTAATAAGCCAATTTCTTTCTCACAGGATTAATTAAAGAGAAGACAAATGGGGTGGAGAGATTGAAAGCTGTTACTTCTACCCAAATGGTAATATTTTCCGTGTTAGGGTATTATAAAAGAAAATGCATAATATTACAGAACTGTGGAAAAATAAATTTTTCATTCATGTATAAATCTCTTGTATTCTGTCCATTATGATAGCAAGAGGTGATGACGATGAAAGAAGAAGAAAGCAAAAAAAATGAGAAAAAAATAGTTAATAGAAAGTGGTTTTTTCCAGCATTATATTTAACACTGGCAGCGTTGTTGTTATCAGCAGTACTATGGTACCAAAATCTAGATAATCAAATTCCGGAGGCGAATGAAGAGCCTCAATCACAGTTGGAAAATGATGAATCTTTTGGTAACCCATCAGAGTTTGATAAGGATTCTGACCCTGTTGTTAGTCAACAAGAAATAGTGAAAATGCCTGTTGCAGAGGAAAACCAAACAGAAATTGTAACAAAGTTTTACGATTATGAAGCTGGTAGTGAAGATCAAGAAAAGGCACTTGTTCTATATGACAATAAATACTACCAAAGTGATGGAGTAGACTTTGCATCAGCTGATGGTGAAAATTTTGATGTTACTGCATCGCTAAGTGGAACAGTGACAGAAGTAAAAGAGGATCCATTACTTGGGAACCTAATCAAAATTGATCACGGTAATGATATTTCCACTTATTATGCTAGTTTAGAAAACGTACTAGTAGAAAGTGGTGCGGAAGTGAAGCAAGGAGATGCGATTGCATCAGCAGGTCGTAACTTATTTGGTCAAGTTAGTGGTACACATGTTCACTTTCAATTAAGAAAAAACGGAGAACCTGTCAACCCAGAAGATTACTTCAATCAGTCTATGAGTGACGTCACAGTCTCTAAAGTAGAAGAAGATTCCGACCAGTCTAATCAGGAAACATCAACTACAACAGATGAAGTTGAACCAGATGAAGAGGACAACGAGAAAATGGTAAATTAAAACATAGAATTAAAATAGATATGACATAAATAGTTGAACCTTAGGATTTGTTTTTCCTAAGGTTTTTTTATAAATATATATATAATTATTTCTACAAATTTTTATGAATAATTTCCGCTATATAGGTTCTATCTAACCAAAAAGCTTGCTTGGTAATGTAGCGTCCATCTGGTAACATAATTTTATCTTTTCCATCTCTTGCTTTGGGTCTGATATGGCATAGTCCATTGGAACCGGGTTTAGGGAGGTTATTTTTTACAATCGTTCGATTCTTTTGTGGAATAGATTCTAACTCAATTCCATTGTTTATCAGATTTTGAACATGGAACCAAAATTCTTTTAATTTCCCTTCTATTTGATACATAGGCATGTTCCATAGTGTTATGCCACTAAAATAAAGTTGTCTGTCAGGGTTTTCATTTTTGCTTTCTTTGTAATGAAATACTACAAACAAGAACTTTGTTTCTTCAAAGTGGTTTTTAAGCCAACTTTCATTCCACTCTTCTTTTAACCACTCGGTAAAGTCTATATTTTTAAAGGACATATGCTCTTTGGGAAAGCTGTCTGGTTCGAGACGAACTGTCTTGATTTCTATGTTTGCTTTTGCAAATTCCTCAATTTGATCTAATTTAGTTCCCCTTATACCTAATAATCCACTTACCAACTCTTGAAGGAAATGTTTGGATTTAGTATTGACCTCCAATCCGGTTCTTGAAGCTATTTGTTCAAGCGTGAATCCTTTATAGGGGTCAAACTTATCTAGTAATAATTGAAATAATGATTTTTTCTTTAGTTCTTTAGATGAAGTAAACCGGATTAAATCTTCTTGTTTTATTTCTTTACGAACGATTGCAGTCATATAACTTTGTTTAAGGGAATAAGCTCTTTGCATTGCCATTTGATCACTGTAAGGCTGTGTTCTTAGTGAGTTTCTATTTGCTCCCTTTGTGCAGGCAGCTAAATAATTGGTATCAGCTTCTGAAATTTCATGAGCTAAACCAGATTTTATCTTTCTAACAATAACCTCCCAATCTTGCCTGATAATTTCCAAATCTTCTTCAGGATACTTATGTAGGTAGGATTTAATTACTTTATAATCTCCTCTAACCAATTCAGGAATCCATTCATAAAAGAGAATTAACGTTGTTTTATTTTTGCGCCAAAAGCTTGATGTTTCAAAGCTTTCAAGAACTTCCTTGTGATAGTTAATGATGTTTAAAACTAGTCTTTCCTTAGAAGATAGAGTTCCATTTTTATTTTTTTTAATAGGTGTTACCTTTAATTCAATTCCTAAATTGGTAAAGTCAGCTTCACTTTTTGAGTTAATTTCATATCCAAAGAAGCTTTCTTCGATTATTTGACCGAGCTGTCCTTTTGCCTTACCATTTTCGATTCTGCCACTTTTATCAATTTCTTCAAATGTTCTTCCTTCAGCTTGTTTGGCTTTATCTAACAGTTCTTGTTCAGTTTTATAAATCATAACTAGCTCCTTTCAAAAAGATAGTTTAGTTATATTTTACCATAAATAAAAAAGCTGATACCTAAGTATCAGCTTATAAAGATAGTCCTAATTGAATCTCTTCTTCATTATTCGTTTTGATTGTGTTTATCTCTATAATTCTATTTCCCATGATTTCAATTAAATTAACAACGAGTGCATTTCCCATACAGAAATATCTCATACGATCAGTCATTCCTGCCGTCCAGTTATCATCAAATCCATTTAATCTTTCACATTCAATAGGAGTAAGAAACCTTTTTCTGCCATTCACTTCAATAATATGAGTGCTTCGGTTAATTGAACCTTCACTTGTGAGCATCGTTCTGCCGGGCTTGTCCAAGTCATCAGTAGGAGACATACCACCCTCTGAGAAATAATATTTGTGACCATCTTGGGAAGTGCGTTCAATTTTCTTTGGTCCTCTTAAGTATTTGAATTTTTCTTCCATCTGCTCTGATAAGTAGAATTTGTCATCAATTAGTTCCTCATCAAGCAAGATATCACTTAGTGGAGTAGGGTTCATGTCTACTGGTTGTACATGAGCCGTATATATTTTTCCATTGCGCATGACACCGGCATTGTGAAAATTAAAGGAGAAGTTGTCTGAAATTTCAACCCGATCAATTGGGATAGTTTCATAGTCTTCTCTATTTTTATAAGGTTCTTCTTGCACTGGAAGTGGTTTTGCAAAGAAACCTTCTTTGAAAACTATATCTTTTGCATCTATTTGTTGTTGCTCTTGATCAAAGGTAATACCATTTTTATATGCAAAAATGAAGACTCTTCTTCTTCTTTGAGCAAATCCATACTCAGCTGCATTTATAACTCGCCATTCTACCGTGTAGTTTAAATTTCTAAATGTCGCTAGCATGACAGCAAAATCTCTTCCTCTTTGAGATGAAGGTGATTTAAGTAATCTATCAACATTTTCAAGGAGGACGTATTTAGGGTGAGTTTTTTCTATTACTCTTTCAATCTGCCAGAATAAAACACCTTTTTTTCCTTGAATCCCTTTTTCACCTGAAAGTGAACGGGCTACAGAATAGTCCTGACAAGGGAATCCGCCCACTACAAGGGAAGGTTCTATATCTTGAAATACTTCGTCAGGGATTTCACCAATATCTTCATTCACATGCATGCCTTCTGTAAAATTCCTTGCGTAGCAATCAAAAGCGTCTTGAGCTTTTCGAGAAGGTTCCCATTGATTGGCCCATGCAACTTCAAAAAGTTCTTTATTTGCTTTTTCTAATCCTACCCGAAAACCGCCAACACCGGCGAATAATTCAATTACACGAATAGTGCTATTTTCTTCCATTTTGCGAACATCCTTTCGCCTTTCTTTATATCAGTATAACTTATTTTGAGAAAAAGATCAAGATCTTTGTTTGAAAATATTTAAAATATCTATTCTAAGTTCAACTTAAGATTATATTTTAACAAGAAAAAAAGATATTAGCCATAAGATAAAGTGATTTTCTAATTTACTGGTGTGAAAAGAGTGGGAAATGAGTTGAAAGCGAAGGATTGCTTTGATAAAAAAATTATCTATCCAAGGAAGAAGTATCTGTTTTCACTCCTAAGTCTCATTAAATTGAATAAGCAGGCTGATATCATATAATTCATTACTTCACTACTTAATGAGTACAATCTCCATAAAGTTAATCATGTATTTCTTCAATATCTGAAAGATAACTTCTCAGATAAACGTCTAAGCATTAAAGGAGAACCTTTAAGAGAGAAAAAGGAAGATTAATCTAAGCATATACGTTATAAGAATGGATTGATAGTCTTAACATGCACATAGCAGTTCTATACATTTGTTTCTCAATAGTATAATAGGAAGACTCTGTAGTAAGTTGTTGTCCATTTTTAAAAGTAATCATACAAACTGGGTTATTTGACATTGAGTTAATCGACGATCTAATTAATCGTATGTGGTTATAGAAGATCCATTCACAGGAGTATTGGGATGGTGAGTGGGTTGGAAATGCGAAAATATCTTTATTTGGATCAATAGGGATAGGCACCTTTCGTCTGCAAGAGGTAAGGTAGATCATCGCTGACCTCCTCCCGTCATAACTGGAACCTCCCTCGAGACAAGCTTTTTTTATAAGTTGTATTGGTGTTTTTTTTACAAAGAGTTTTCTATTATGCTCCAAAACAATTGTTTGATAATCTACATGAGCTGCTGGTGATAGTATCATTGTGTGTTCAGTGATTGCATAGTCGTTGAATATTTCTTTCATAAGTAGTGATGCTCCTTTATAAAGGAAGAAGGATAAAGTTACTGGAATATCAATGAAGTACTGTAGACAAAAAAACTATATTTATTCTGCTGAATGAGATTACTAAATATTGAAATCTGATTGTATTTCTTCTTCAATCCCTTTAAATAGGTCTTCAATATTAATATCAAGTGCTTGTGTAATTGTATATAGCTTTTCAATGGTTGGTTGTTTTAATCCACGCTCCACTTCACTTATGTAATTCTTATCCGTTTGCGCATATTCTGCTAGCTTCTCTTGAGAAATGCGTTTTGCATTTCTTACAATTCGCAAACGTTTTCCCAAAACTACCATAATCGCTTCTTTATTATCCAATTATATACTTCCTTTTTTATAAACAATTATCAAGTTGGGAGTATATAACTACTACAAGCTAACAGCATTACTTTTTCGACACAAAACGATCAATCTAAAGGAGAATTGCGAATACATAAAATTTAAAAAGAAGTTATCTAATTTGCATATTCAGTATTCAATCGATAAAGACCTTAGTGAGAGTAAGGACATTGTATACGTGAAGAAGTAATATATTTATTCATTACTCAAAATTAATAGAAAGCGAGGTATGAATGAAAATATTACTCTGTTTATGGTGAATAATTAAGGTTCTGTGCCTGAGACCACCCGCAAAGTCCAATTTGACATTTCTGGTGGTCACAGGCATTATCTGATAATGAATTCTTTTATATATAACATGTATTAGAAATAGCAATGGGGTATCAATTTACAATCAATTATTCTATAATTTTAATTAAGCACATATTTCGACAAATTTATTACTCATTATAATTAATTACTATAATCTAGGTGGTATTGGTATGAGAGATAAGATAATTAATATGGAAAGAATTTTTAGTTATATAAGTAATAATCCTGAAAAGGGAGTTGAACAGGCTAGGTCAGGAATCAGAAATATCGAGAAATTATTGTTTGAAACATATACTTCACCAAAGTATGTAACACGAAAGAAACAAGTTGGAATTGAAGAAAGGCGTTCTTTAGCAAATAAAGAATTGTATGACTTGATTGAGAAAGAAAAAAGGTTACCGTCAGTCGATGAATTTACGCAATCTTATCTAAGTAAGAATGCTCATTTTATGGATTTACCTCATGAAGAATTCTTGGCAAACTTAGCATATCGTTCTTTAGTTACAGATATATATTTTTATTTTGTTTTATTGAAAGCGGATTTATTTACGACTGTTGAAGTTAAGTATATTTATGATTTATATGCACAAACAGATATTTTGTTAAGCTTGGATCATAATGTATTAGGCGTACAATTATATGCAGGTATGGATATAGAACTGAAAAATAGGCGATTACAGTATTTGCACAATAATCTGAATAGCTCTTATCCTATCTATCTATTAGCACTAGAGGAGAACAAATCTCAACGTAAGAAGTTCAGAACGAAGAGTAACGATGAGATATTATTGTACGGGGAAAAAGACGCGGAAATGCTTTATACCATCATGGAGAAAGACCTTAAATCAAGTCAAAATAAAGCAGTTATAGAGAAAATGGAGAAAGAAGCATTGAACGCTGATGTTGACTTGTTTGATTATAAGCGTAGCCCGAAAAAACAAGCAGATGACAACAATTCTTGTCAGGGTATTTTTAATAAAGTAAAGCATTCATTGCTAATCATGGGAAAAGGTAACGTTACTAGTCTAACAAAAGAATTCAAACAGAAAGCAGAATGTTGTGGTATTAATCTTCATTTATTAGATGTTCCTAATAAACAATTACCTGATAATCTTCAAAAACTACCAAGGGTTATTGATGGAAAGATAGATGGGGCTTCACTTGAGAAGTTAAAACGCCTAGGAAGAAATGCTAATTGTAATATTTTTCAATATGAGGTGGAACATTTCTCTCCTAAAAATGATTTAATTGTATCTGCAGGAGCTGGTAGCGGTAAAACCCATACGCTTATTTCGAGAACGTTGTTTTTATTAAATAAAGGCTATGTGCAAAGCTTAAAAGAAATTGCTATGATCACCTTTACTAAAGAGGCAGCTGACAATATGCGTAAGGCGCTAGCGAATAGATTTATTCAGTTATTCAAGGAAACAAATGATGAGAAGTATCGCCA
This sequence comes from Aquibacillus rhizosphaerae, assembly GCF_030282825.1. GTDB lineage: Bacteria > Bacillota > Bacilli > Bacillales > Amphibacillaceae > Aquibacillus_C > Aquibacillus_C rhizosphaerae. The sequence continues at coordinate 323,923 of NZ_JASTZU010000058.1, read as the reverse complement.
TTACCTAGAGGAGTTACAGGGTATGCAAATAGATACTATTCCTGCTTTTGCCAAGCATATCCTACAAAACTTTGCTCATCATATGGGGTTAGGAAGCAAAATTGATATTTCTTACCTCACAATGGAAAAAAGAGAAATTATTGAGAATGAACTAGATGTCCTTGTTAAAAAATTGGATTCGAATCTGGATTCCTTTCAAAATATGCGACAGTATGATCTAATGGGTCTCATTGAAAGCGTCTGGGAAAAGATTGAGCAAAAAGGTATTGAACCTAGGGAAATCAAAATTTCAAATCAAGAAGAAGATAAACTGTATCAAATTATCATCCAAACATTGCAAAAAACAGAAGAAGAAATTTATAAAGTGAAGCTTGAAACAAATAAAATTACGCTATCCGATTTGACTCGCCTGTTAAAAAAATTAATTGAAAAAAAAGCACCTCTGAATCAATTAAATAGTTATTATAAATATCTATTTATCGATGAATTCCAGGATACAGACAATGCGCAAATTGACTTTATTTCAGAAATTGCACTACAATCTCAAATCCCCTTATTAGTAGTTGGCGACATAAAGCAAAGTATATATCGTTTCCGCGGGGCGACAGCCACTGCTTTTGATTTGTTAAAGACCAAGTTAGAAGAGGGTAAGAGAACAGTTGAATGGACAAGCTTAGCACATAATTATCGAACTGGGTCTTCATTACTTTATCAAATGGAAGAAAAATTTAATGTGTGGCGTACGTATGATTGGCTACCAAAAAATGAAGAATCTATGCTTGCAAAAGTAAAAAGACAATCACCCTTTAAACAATACTATCAGGTGTATAAAAAGGAAATAGAAGGTGAAGAAATTCATCAAAGATTTAAGGAAATGCCAAATTATTCTACCCGTAAATCTGAAGAACCTAATGTAATGGCAATTCTAGTTCGACGAAATGCTGATGCAAAAGAGATTGGAGAACTATTGCAAGGAATAAATGAAACAAAAAATGATGAAGACTTTATTTATGATGTCCAATTAGAAGGGACGTTGTATGAATCAAAAGCAGCTAAAGATTTGTTGATTTTGCTTGAGTCGTGGTTGAAACCAAAAAATAAAGTTACTTTATTTGCTTTAAGCGAAACACCATATTGTAAAAATGAAGAACAGATTAACTTAATCGATAAAGTAACGTACAAATTAAACGTTGCTAAACTTCCAATTCATTTACCAGTTGCTTGGCATCAAGCGATAGAGAAGATGAAGTACAACCCAATTTTACCAGTAGTTAATGAATTCCTAATGCAAGTTCCTTATCTGTCTAATTTAGCTATAATGAAAAATGTATCAGTAGATCATTTCTCTCTAAAAAAGTATCAATTGAATTTATATAAAATTTTGATGCAAATGTATGCATCTGTTGGAGATGATTATGTAGATTTATTAACTCTATACAACTGGATAAAAATCCAAGTAGCAACAAATCGAGATGAAGATGAAGTAAATCTAACAACTGCAGATGTATCGAAGAAAATGATCAAAGTAATGACAGTGCATAAATCAAAAGGTCTTGAATTTAATACTGTATTAATACCGTACACGAGTAATAATTTTCTAGGCAAGGAAGTAAACCTTCCTTCGTCAACGGATCAACCTTTTGATTATAGCCAATTTGACTATTATATAAAAAAAGAGATTTATAGACCATTTAAAAACATTATTGTACATTTCAATAACAATAGGCCGTACATTGATTGGCTGTTTGTTAGGTACAACAGAGAATATCAGTTTAATCATTTTACGAAAAATTATGAAAAAGTAGACGCAAAAGAAAAGAATGAGACGTTACGCGAGGAAACGCGGATTCTGTATGTTGCGATGACTCGTGCTGAAGAGAGATTATTTATATATGGGACAAAAGGTAATAATCGCAATTCAGGCGATCAACCAAGTTGTTGGGCAGATTTGTTAAAGATTGAGGTGAAAGGTAAATGAGGCAAAGAGTTCTAACCTATTCAAATATAGAACAACTGTATGCTCCAGATTCTATTTTTATGAAGCAATACAATGATGCCATCCATATTACCGCTACCAATTCTTTGCGTCGAGCATTAGTAGAAAATAACGCGCAACGGCGATGGATCGATGCACCAATTATTTCGTTCGGCCAATTAGTGAAAAATATTGGATATGGTTGGTTTAGAAGTAAGACGATGTTAAAACAGATGATAGAATTAACAAAAATATACGATGAATTTGGAAAACAAAAACATGTAAATAGGGAAATTTTTAAAGCGTTTGATCGTAATCAAAAAGATGTATATGCAACGATGCGAGCATTAATTGAATCCGCGTACACTTCAAAAATTGATCTTACTCAAATAAGACTTTCAGAAGAAGAAAAATTATTTTTCGATTTGTATTCTAGATTTGAAAAACATAAATCAGTTGGCAACTTTCATCGTTGGTTTAATGACTTTTACAAAGGAAAAGAAGAATTACTCCTTGATGCATTGGTTCAAACGCTCACTGAAATATATGAAAAGAAAGACTCTCGTAGGGAATCGAATTTGATACCAAAAGTATTCAATAAGAAAGAGTCTGCAGGGATTAGACGTGCTTTTGAGAATGAGCAGGACGAGAAAACACAACAACGAAAGATCAACAAAGAGAAAGCGATTAGAAAAGCGCAGTATGAACTAGAGCATACATTTAAGAAAAAGAGAGTACTAGTCTTTCATGGATTTTACTTTATTACTCCTGTACAGGAACTTTTTTTCAAAGGCTTAGAACGTTTCTCAAATGTTGAAATAGTGCATGTCATTCATTACGATAAAGATTATCCACAGATTTTTGAAACGGTAGAACGTTTCTTAGATCTAAGGCATGCTCAACAAGTTAGTGATAGCCCTTTTCCAATTAATACACTGGCAAACAATTTTGCGAACCGGTTAGCTGGAGACCAAACAACAATTAATACAAGAACATCACATTACTATGCTTTCGATCACATATATCAATTTAAAAATTACTTGGAGCAAGATGATGAGCAAGGTAGAGAGGTTATCTTTTCTCCTCGAGCGAAAGAAGCAGACAAGTATGTGTCTGGTTTAGATCGTGCTAGTGATGCAAAGCTAAAAGATTATCCAATTGGGCAGTTTTTACTGGATTTGCATCGTTTTAATCAATCTGATTATAGTATTGACGCTGGTGAGTTTAACGATGCGGAAAAGTTAAACAGTGACGTGCTTATTAGACTATTTAATTCAGGGTATCTGTATATTCCTAAAAAAAATAATAAGTATAGAAATGGAACACATTTAGTCGAAAGTCTAATAAAACTGGAGCCGATAGTAAAGAATTGTGTAACCTTTGAACAGTGGGAAGAGACTTTAACTGAATTTATTGCTAATAAGAATTCGATAGAGGCGTGTTTAAAACCAGAAAATTACGAACCCACAGATGATAAGGATTTATATGTTTTTGAAAATCAATCATTAGCTTATCTTAACGTTTCAGTCAGCAATCTTAAAATGATACTAAAGGGTATTGATCTTCTTAAAGAGTTCTATACCCTATCCTATGAAGGTGAAACATTGTCAATTAGTCAATATGTAGACAATCTTCAGAACTATATGGGTGAAAAAGTAACTCGTTTTATGAAAGATGCAGATGAAAAAAAGTTGACTAAAAAACTACTAAGTGAGTTAAATGAATTAAAAGAAGACGAAGATTTTGATGGCATAAACCGGAAAGATATTATTAAAGGTTTAAGCTTTTTCTTAAGTAAAGCTAATGATGAGGAATCTTTAGTTATGGAACAAACGGATGAGTCATCTACAAATACTAGAGTTCGTCAATTAGTGGACGGTGATGGTATTGCTTTTGAGAATAACCGAAATATTCATTTAGCATTTATGGACAATTTGGTGCTTCCGCTAGGTCAACATTTATCATTATGGCCAATGAAGGAAGAAACGATAAATACTATTATTTCAACTAGGAGAACAAAGCTAAGGCAGTTGCAACTTCGTAAAGAGATGACTGGTTCTATTACTGCATATTTAATTTATTTAATCATGCAAAAAGCCACAAAGATAACGCTCTCTTATGCAACTAACTTTGAAGATGAAAATAACTTATATCCTTCCTTCTACATGCAACTATTAGACTTAGAACCATATAACTACAATCCACTTACAAGTAGTGGAGTAGGGGAACAATATGAAAAATCGGCTATTAAGCATATCGAGGTAATGGAGAGAGAAAAGAGTTTTATTTTAAATAAAACAGCATATGCATGTCAAAGACGATTTGTATTGAGTTATTTACTACAAAAGCGTCCGGATTTTGAAAGTGATTTTCATCATCAGTTTATTTACTCATCTCTATATAGTTATTATAGTAAACTGAGAAAATATAGAAATCAGGATACTTCTGAAAACGAAATTGTTAGTTTTGTAGATTCCATGTTTCCACAGTGGACAGATACGAAGAAAAGCATGTTGTTAAAACAAGCACGAGGTTTTACCTTAAAGGGATGTAAACCTGAGCGAATAGAGGGTCTCACAATTTGGACATCACCAAAACCAATAGCGCTAATAGGATTAAATAATAGAGATTACAACAAGAAGCCAACTTCATTTGTAACGAATTCAAGTAAATGCAAGTACTGTCCATTTGTTTTGCAATGTAGACAGGCAGGAGAAGATATTGCAAATGAGTAAACTAGCGACACAGTTAGCCATTAGTAATAAAATGAATTAAAAATGTGGGATAAAATCATTGTATAATGGGCATCGATTATATTACACTCTTGCCACCATTCATAAATTATGGAATTCAACATTTGTGGGCGGTGACATTATTTGTTAGCGGGGTATCTAAAAGTACTATATATAACATAACCTTTTTAATTTTTATATTAAAATTATTATAAAACAAAGGGGGAGTTAACATGGATACATTAGATAGCACTTTAAATAAGCATAATTTAAATCTGACAAGTAAAACAAGTAAAGCGACAGAATTTACAAACAAAATACTAATGAGGTAGTCTACTCGTGAATTAATTTATTTAATAATAATTATAATTAAGTGCTAGTGATATATAAAAAAAAATAAGCTGGGTTGCGAGTCCAGCTTATTTTATAAGAAATTTGGTATATCAACCATTTATAAGTATTACGTCTTTTAAAAAAATTTGCAAGTTTCATAAGTTTAAGTTGTCAAATATAGATAACAACCACTTAATGTATTCATCACCACAACATTTCTCTTCTATTTATTTTGGCACTACAACGCCTAGTTTGTTCCAAAACACCCTTCGGATTCTTTATTGGTTTCTGAAATCAGTGTATTAGTACAAATCAAGTATTCTCATTCGAAAAATTCTTTTACTTGTTGGTACATATAATTTTTATTTAACCAGAGGGCTTGCTTAACCATATAATTATCTGTCAAAATACCCTTCATATCCTCAGGTCTATTCTTCCAAATTGCAGGAGAAGGTAGTCGATCTGAATTTTTACTTTCAAAGTAATCCGACTCGTTAGCTGAAGGTCTAATGTGAAGAATTTGAGGACCGCTCACTTGGCTCGGAAGATTGTTCTCTATTTTGAAACCTTTCTTATTGGAGGCACTTTTCTTAACACGTTTAAACGTTAACTCGACACCATTAATGAGAGTTTCTCTAATTACTTCCCAGGTTTTTTTGACTGTATTCATTAGTTCGTCTTCTGGCATATACCAAAATTTTGCACCCTTTAAAATCTCTCCTTCTGGTGTTTCCTCGTAAACGACTAATAAGAATTTTGTTGTGGAAAGATAGTCATACACTCGAGTATCTTCCCAATCAAGGTTACTAATATCATTAATGAAGCTAACATCCGATTCAAGTTTAAATCCTTCAGTTGTGAGTCTGTTTTCGGATGCTTTCTTTGTCTGATTAGATTCTACGGTTATTGTTTTTACAGCAATTCCAGCCTTCTTAAACTCATCCGTTTCCTCTAAATCACCTTTTAGATTAAACATCTTCTGTGCAATTAGCCGTGAACTTGCTTTGTCATTCTTTTTTTTGATTCTAACACTAAACTTTGCTGCTAAGATTTCTTTATCCATATTGTAGAACGGTTTAAACTGATCGAGAATGATTTGTTCAAACGTTTTGTGTTTTAACTCGGATAAATCTTTTATAACATGTTCTTGAGTACCAATTTGCTTAGCATCGATTTTTTTATGTAATTCAGGATAGTCATTTTGATAAGAAGCATAAGTAATTGAACTCTTTAATTCGAACTGTACAATTCGCTTCGTAATTTCCTTCATGTAGGTTGGTCTTAAAGAAAAAGCTCGTCTATGTGCTTTCTTATCACTAAACGGTTGTGTTGTTTGGTTCTCTGCAGTTTTACTTCCTTTTGTAACTGCTCCAAGGTATTGTGTCATACCTTCAGAAATGTCCTCAGCCCTCCCCTGACGAATCATATCCATTATGATGTTCCAATCATTTTCAATGATTGCCCAATCATCATCTAATAAGTCGTTCAAATTAAAAAGAATAGAGTGGGTCATTAAGAAATCTGGATAGGTTGGGTATTCCTTTCCTTCGAATTGAAAATAATCAACTGGATTATATTTATACAACATGAGTTCTACAAGCTTTGATTTTTTTAAAAATGAAGAATTCTGAAAATCCCTCTCATATTCTTCATTAAAATCAAAAATGTTAAGAACTAGTCTTTCTTTTGCACCCCAAGAATTTTCTTTTTTGAAAAATTTAAGCCCAGCACATTTGAGTTCTACACCTAGGTTATTGAAATCAGCCTCTGGTCGACTGTTATTAGCTAGCCCGAACCAGTCTTTTTCAACTGCATTCCCAAGCCAACCTTTATTTCTTGGGCTAGCGTACCACTTATCGACATTTTCCTGTGTTACAAGCTCCTTTATCATTTTACCAACAGCAGCTTCACCACGTTCTTTTATTTCTCGAATTGTTTTATATTCTCTATCCATAGCGATCTCCCTAAAAGAAAATTTTATTGTTCTATTCAAGTTTATTATAAATTACCATCAAAGCTTTAATTCAACAAGCCCTCTCCAAGTATATCCTGATTCTTTGACGCACAGTACAACGATACTATTCAGCAGAAAAAGAATATTCAACAATTAGGCACGTTCGAGGAAGAATTAAATAACATAAGAGATTATTTTTAAGAGAGGTGTCCGAAAGAACTTATGGATGCTTTTTTAATTGGAGGATTTTCACAATGTGAACTTTCCTTATGTTTAGCTTTAAACATTAACATTCGCCTTTAGGTAGCTATAAAATCTAATCTAACTATGCTATCTTTCTCTATTAAAACCTGAATTTTCATTCCAACAAATAAAGTAAAGAAAAGTTATTTTGACTGGAAAAAAACATTCTTGAATTAGAATAAAATGAACTATGTTGATGGGTACTATGGTGTTATATATAGCGGTCTCCATTTAATGGAGGAACTTAGAACGATTACATGAGTTTAGTATATTGTTAATAAAAAATATAAGGAGAAAAAAATATGGAAAGAAAACGAACTATTGATGACATAAAGTCAAAGTACATAGCTTAATACATTTTCACCAGTATAAATACCGGGGGAATAATTTTAAGTGAATGTACAGCAAAAAAGTAAGGTTCCTTCACATTTTACTAAGATATTTGACTAAAATCATTCAAGGATCGCACCAAAGTGTCTTGTGGCTAAATATAGCACATGACTTTATGGGAGGTTTTTAACGTTATTTGTCGAATAATTACATAATGATACTAGTTTTAGTAGGTTTTATATAACTTGCATATTAGTCTAGAAAAATACTAACAGCCTTATTTGAAAAACTGTATCTAGAGGAGTGAAAATCAAGATTACTATGGAGATGTTTAGAGAGGGCTAAGTAGAGCAATACGGATTACAAAATGTTATAAACGTATTGAGGTATTAATTTTAAACAAAACTCTCTTAAATTAAGTAATAATCAGAGGATGTAAAGCACTTTAAAAGATATAGAACATAGTAATTTGGTTAAGATTCATTGAATAGTAATTTTGTATTAAGGGGATTGTTATATGGGATTTTGGAATAGAGTTGGAAAACTTGTAGAAACTGCGATTGAAGTTGCACCAGTAGTAATGGGAACATTACAACAGGAAGCTACGAAAAAACAAGCGTCTATGCACCAAGAAGCAGAAAGAAGGGTAAGAGAGCATGAAAAAAAGGTTTCAAAGGCTGAAAATTCTGATCGGATGAGTGATCCTAACTTTGCAAGAAAAGTCAAGGAGGAAAGGGAAATTTTAAATAGATATTACTCTCCAACCTCTAACACAAATGTCTCTCCGAATTCTAGTGGGGAAATAACTTATAAGGGGCTTACAGTTACTCAATGGAATAGAAAATGGATCTGGTTAGGACCATTAGATGCTTTAAGCATCGACACTTTAAAACATTATAATAAAGTGATAGGTCTTTACAAAATGGTGATAAATGGGAATGTTGTATATGTTGGTAAAGCTATCGAATTTTCTAACGGTGGTTTTAGAAAACGCATTAGAGATTATCGAAGATCCAGTAATAGCGGAAGAACTCATGGTTCAGGAAGAAAAATACATGAGAATACAGGTAATCTCCAAGTTTCTATTCTAATAGTTGGAAGTAAATCAGAAGATGTAAAATTAGTAGAATCACTTGAAATCGCTATGATAAAGTATCTTGATCCAGTTTGGAATGTACAACATAACAGATGAATATTTGTTTAAACATCCAAATTACTAAGGTATTATGACGTTTTTAAAAGAATTCAAATATGAACAATAGAAAATAGGATAAGTAGTATGATGAAGATATAAATAAAGGACAGATTTGAAGTGGATCTGACCGATAAGACTTCGAAAATACTGAATATCTCTTTCTTTCCAGAAGATGAGAAAAGAATAGTTACTAATATCTTGATAAATAAATGCGAAAATAATATACAGTTCTGCGACAATTTTACGCCGGAGCAACTTGAAACGTAACATTCTGCAGTTGAATTCGCAATTATAGATTGGATAGATTTATTAGTTGCAGCAGGCTTTGACGAAACTAAATAGCCACAATGAATGGGTAAAATACTAATTGAATGTGAAATATATTAAAGTGGATTATTAGGGTACTCAACTAACGGAAAACTTATGTTGATCATAAGTGACAAATACATGTAACTGTTTGTTGCATAGTAGACAATTACTGCGCAGCAAAGAATTCAGTTTTAGAGGACTTTCTGAAGGGTTTCGTTTAAACTAGGGTCGTGTATATATACTGATATTTAATGTGCGCAAATTAAGATAACGATGGAGAAAAACCTTTCCTTAACGAATGAGCACAACTACTAGGGGATAAAATTCGTATGATATACTAGCGAATATTACCAATAAGATATCAAAGGTGTTGTGAATATGAATATAAAAGAAGTACTTAGTTACTTAAACGATCTTCCTTTTGAGCAATTGTTTAATGACCAAATTATTAAGTCAATAAAACAGAAAAAGCAGGATCTATCCAAGAGGGATAAGCGTTTCCTATTAAAAAAATTAAGTGAGTTTCGCAAATTTGATGTTCATTTCATATTTTGTGTCATCTTAACTTATTCAATTTGGTATCCAGATGAAGCCGTTATTGAGGCAAGGAAAAAAGGTGTCTTTAGATACAAAGCATGGGGTTTTAAAATCAACTGCGCTGAACTTCTCTTGAAAAAAATAAAAGAAGTTTACACACTAATATCCTATTCGGATAATACAAAACAATTTATAGATAAAAAGCTTATGTTATCGTGGATGTTTGATTTTTATAAAAAATGCGAAGAGGATTTAATCAAATATATTAAAGAACATCATCGAAATCGAAGAAGAACACGTAATGGCAATGTACTCGTTGAAGAAGCATTGTTTAAAGAACTTCTTGCCTATGCAGATGCAATGTTTTATTTAAATAATCGCTCCTATGAGTATATTAATAAGCATAAATTAGAAGGATATGGACATGAAGAAATTAGTGATGGTATTTCATATATCATTTATTTGTATAACGCAACTATTGGTATTAAAAGCGATAGCAATTATACTGTTTCGGCTCAGTATGTTTTATCTGATGAAATTGAAAAAAAAATTTTAATGGCTTGCAAAGTTAATCAACTGCAAGAGTGGGAAATATGTATTGATTATTTTAACTATAACGTTAAGTCAATTGGAAGAAATATTCTAATTTCTGATGACATGGAGCTGTTTGAAAAAAGTATTAGATTAGGCTATGTTAGGCGTGATATGCAAGAGCAACTTTTTTTTCATGAAAATATAAAACATTCAGAAGAGAAATATGTTTCATTATCCGAAGTAGGAGGTTATATAAAGGACAAACTAGGAGAACAGTTGGTAAAGGAAGTAGGAACGGGGGCATTATCAAGATACCGTTTTGAATTTCCCGAACCTCTATTTAATCCCTTTCAGAATCCGGATGAGTTTCAAGGCAAATTATTTAAAGAAGAAATGCTATCTATTGCTCACAATGCCAGAGAGATGATTATGAATAATGGAGAGAGTTTAGAAAAAAAGATAACAAATAACTGTACTTTAATTGATGTGGTGCTTTTCCAGAGGTTTTTTTCACTTATGAACCTTATAACCAGTCAAATCCTATTTGAGCAAAAAGATAGGAAAAAGATAATCAGGTCGCTGGTACCGCATTTTCAATACGAGGGATTAATTAATATATTAACAGTTTTCATGGGAGATCGAGTCAAGGCAGAGGAGCTTCTTCAACTCTTTACCTATAAAAAAGATATAAAACTAGATTTACAATATACTCCTTTTATCGAAGCTTCTAGTGGATTACTTTTTTCGAATTCCCTTGTATCTAAATCAAATTTACTCAGAAATTGTATAGCGTATTCCTATTCAGCAAAAAACCAACTTGTTAACCAAGATGATCGTGAGACGTTAGTTCAAGAGTGTGTACAGATTTTTTCTGAAAGGAATCAGGACTATGGTGTATTCTCTAACAAAAAATTCTCTTTCTGTGGTCAGAACGGTGAAATCGATGTTTTAGTAATATCTGATCAAGATATTATTATTATCGAATGTAAATCTCCATTAAATCCAACAAGTAATTTTGAAATGCGTGCAAGTGTTGAACATATCAACAAGGCTGCAAAACAACTTGAGCATTGCAAAGCTGCGTTTATGGATAAAGCTTTCAGAAAGAAGTACCTAAAGAATTTGAGCATTCCGGATAAGGCTCGCAGAATACATACATGTATAGTTTTTGGAAATAGACTCTTTAATGGATATGATGTTAGCGGTCATCCAATACGATATGTCCGAGAACTTGATATGATTATTAATAACGGACATATATATTCGGATGCGGCGACGTGGCGTGTGTGGCAAAGTGAAGAGTTTAAACAAGAAGAACTTATTTCTTTTTTATCTCCTGATCATCCCCTTATGATTTCTAATATTAATTCAATGGAGAAGGTAGAACAGTATATGTTTATTAAAGGGAGAAAGGTATGTTATGAAACCTATGTATATAACCTAGTAAAAGCGATGGAACAATATGATATGCATTTTACCACCAAGAATAATAATGACTCTATTCGTGAACAAATTAATTCTGCTTATGAAAAAAACAAAAGCTAAGCCGAAGTTGCCAATCACAACTCATTATGCAGGTTTGTAGTTCGACATTCCATTTTGCATTCAAGTAAGAAACAAGAGTCTGCCATTCATGTAAGAATAAAGAATGCAAAAGATTTATAAGCAAACCTTTATGTACAAAAAGCATTGGGAACTTTCTCCTAATTTTTTTGACTCATATCACAAATGGTACTAAGCGTATGGCGGAGGTAGTGGTAATCTAAAAGATGCGGATATGTAAATAAAATTAAACTACCTATAAGTATGCACTCATTAAGGCTCTTGTTGAAAACTTGTATCAGATTAATGACAACTTTGAATTAACTTACGATCAACTTGCTTATTCTTTTACGAAAGTTTATTGGAACTTAATTGTTCAACATAATTTGGTTAAACAAAACAGAGGAAAGAATGCTAGAGTTGTAACGATTATTAAAGACATACAGTCTACATACCAGATTCCTGCAGAGTTTAGTTTTGATAAGATAGACAATCAAATTCAAATTAAAGCTGTTTCTGAAATTAAGAGTACGATGAAACAGAATGTTTTTGGAGCTTTATATGGAGATACAAGAGGGAAGTTCTATGCGTTTGACCATAAAAGTGAGTACTTTAAACTAAATCCTGCAGTACATAGTTTTATGCTTAATTACCAGAGATTAATTGTTAATCTAACAAACTACCATATGGCAGCAATGATCGAACAATTAAACGAGGTACCAAGCATTAATTATCTGCTTGGAAAGGTAGAAACAATCGCAAGGCGCTCATCGTTACGTCCGTTTGAAAAGGTTTTACTCGATCACTTTGAACAGAAATGTTTTTATTGTGGAAAAACATTATCTAATGGAAATAGGCAAACACATGTAGATCATTTTATTCCTTGGTCTTTTGTCCAGTCTGATCATGTATGGAACCTTGTTTTATCATGCAATACGTGTAATAGCTCCAAAAGTGATAAACTACCGAAAAGAGATTTTCTTGAAGATATTATCGAACGAAATAATGAATTGATTGTTAAAGAAGATGAAAATGTCTTGAATTTAATGACCAATTACAAGAATAAGAAAATTATTCTCCTTTATGATTATTCTATTAAGAATGGGTTTGATCAGATATGGAGTCCTTAATAACCTTTCAAATGAATTGGAAAGGGACCAGAGAATTTAATGGTAGCAAGGAATATCCACATCAATTATTTTCATTAGATACAATCATCTTAGAATGCAGAAGATGTTTTAACATCTACAGTTATGGGGACTTTCGAGTACTTATCTTCACCCAACTACATCCGAGATGTCCTATCGAAATCATCTAATATATCTGGCAGACTATTAAACTTAACACATTCGATGTCGGAAGCAAGTTTTTATTTTTGGCCTAATCTTGAAAACAGTGAGCCAGACGTGGTTATTCACTTTAAAGATGAACGACAGAATGAGTACCTTATTTGTATCGAAGCAAAGTACTTGTCTGATAAATCGAGCTATGAGGATGAGGAAGTAGATTTACAAGACAGGTCTAATCGTGAGCGGGATCAACTTGCTAGAGAAATTAAGATATACATAAAGAGAGCAGCTTTGCTCAATTTGGTTTGAAAGAAACCAATAGTTGTCAGACTGTAGTTATTTATTTAACGAATCACACTGCATTTCCAACGGAAGCATTAAATGAAAGTTATCGGCATACCCGTCATGTTGATTTCTCTATAGAACATTTGTATTGGCTATCATGTAGAGAATTCTATCACGTTATAAGTAACGTGAAATACTGTACACCACAGGATGAGCGGCTTCTAAAAGCTTTAACAAAACTATTAGAAAAGAAAGGTCTACAAAGCTTTGGTGGTTTTCAAGAGTTTATTAAACCTGTTACAGCATTAGGTAATCGATACGAGAGTGAACAAGAGCTACTTTCATGGAATGTGATAGAGAAGGTGTCTGAAGTAGAATGGAAGTACAGGGGGATATAGATGGATAATAATCAATCATTGGTAACTCAGTAGTTAGGCACTTAATTAACAATTCAATTCTGATGCTAAAAGACTTAGACACAGCACTTTCGAAACGAGGATTTCAACCTGTAAATGGTAACGCTCTCGGAACGGAAACGAGTAAAAGCATTCATCAGTCAATGGGACAACCGAATACATTTTATCCGCAATACATCGCCAGACATTATGCGCTGCAAACGGATATTGAAGCAAAAAATCAAAACTACATTTCAAAGGAATATTCCCATAGGAGCTATATGTGGTGCGATAGACTTTTTGGCGAAAAACGATTTTCTAAATAATCATAATCACACTGGTAATTCAGTTTATAGTTGGAACGATTATGACAAGTATAACCCTAATAGCAATTTCCTCGAGAAATAAGCAGTAAAAGATGAAAATTTGGTTACTGCAAATGGTACGGCTCCAATTGAATTTACTAATTTAATTTTGGAATTGATTGAATTTGATACCCATGAAAATATCAAAAAAATGATGTATATCAATAGGCATGGGTTTTATAGTTATTGTGAAAAATACAGGAACCCGTATTATGATTTATTTATAGTAATCACTGAATTAGGTGCTTTTCCAAAATAGCAAAGGCGCTTTTCCTTTGTCTAGGGACGGATTGTGAAATAGTAGACTCTTACTGCGGGATTTGATGATCTTTAACTAGTCAACTTATTAGGTTATAGGTCAATTGGTATAATTCATCGTAACAGTAGATGAATATTAAAACATTAACAATAACAACAGAGTGATTAAAGTGGTAGTTGCCCATAACAAATATTTATTTAATTTTCCGTCATGGTAGTTACTTAACACATAGCCCGTAGTTACAAATAGTTTACCCATTTTGCGATAAATATCAAAATATAGAAGTCTTTCATAGTTCTTCACTACATATTTATTGAATAAAATAAATATAGCAATTGACCAGAGAAAAGGCTTAATTCCACTTATCATATGTTTTTTATCAAAATAATTAATATCTACATGAATATTCGTTAAATTCTCTAACAAATAAGGATGAATACCAATCAATAGCATCATAACAGTTAAAAGTCCCATTCCCAATTGCATGCTGATGGTTGGCTTTTTAACTAAGTTCATACTACTATTTTTGATAAATGCATAATAGATCAATTTTAAAAACATTAAAGAAGTCCCAAAACTCATCAGGTCCAACCCCAATTTTAATAGTGGTTCGTGCAAAGCATCCTTAATAATTGTTTTACTCATATAGCCATTGAAAAAGGGAACTCCAGATATCCCCATAATAGCTACTAATGTTGCGATTGAGGTTAGGGGAAGTTTTTTGCGCATGATCCCTAAATTGTCAAACTCATCCTTCCCTGTTGTATAAATGACAACTCCCACTGCCATAAATAATACGGTTTTATATAATATATGATTAACTAGATGAAACATAGCTCCTGATGTTCCCTCGAAAGTACCAATGCTAATACCAATAATCATATAGCCAACCTGGGTTATGATGGAATAGCTTAATAATTTACGAACCTGGTTTTGCCTTAAGGCCATTACAATTCCAAACAAAGCCGAAATTAGACCGGCATATGCCAAAATATTTATCCCAGATGCGAGACGAGCCATTACATATACGCCCACTTTTGTCGTATATATCGACAAAACTACTGCAACATAAAAAGGAGCTTTGCTGTAAGTAAGTGGCATCCATGTATGGAAACCGACAAAGGCGAGCTTAACTGCTATTGCTATTAAAACAAAGGGGATTCCAGCCTCCATAGCATTCAAAGATAAACTACCTGTAGCCGAATACTGTAAAAATATCCCCCATAATAAACTCAAACTACCAGCCACGTGCATTAGAAAATAATAATACCCCGTTTTTTTAGTGAAATCACTTGCCATTATAATTAGAAAAGAGGAACTGATCGTCATTAACTCCCAGAAAATATATAGAGTAAACAAATCACCGGAAAAAACCACGGTCAGAGCACTACCAATAAACACAAATATTAGCCTTAAATTAGGTAGGGAACATATATTAACAGAATAACTGACAGCAGCCAGGCCAGCGACAGCAAAAATTAACCCTGTTAATTTACTGATACTATCTACTTTAAAAGGAACTAGAGTGTAATTTAAAAAATCAAGTTGTAAACTATAGCCAGGTATTAAATAAAAAGTAACGATAAGGGCTCCTGTAGTAATGAGGAAAGATATGATGTATTTGATTCTTTCATGAAGGGGTAAAAATAATAGTAAAGCACCTGTTAAATATAAGAAACCTGGAGTAATCATCTTCAACCTCCTAGTAATATTCTTATGTAATCCCCATTATCCAGCAAAAATGTTGGGATTTTAGTAATAAGATTTAAAGGTAATGATGGTACCATACCAAATACAATACATAAACTACCTAGAAAGAAAGTAGGTAATTTTAAAGATAAACTTGGTTCTTCTATTAATAGTTCTTCTTCGTTTTTTGTATATAATGTAACAATTACTTTTAAATAATACGTTAAAGATAAAAACGTTCCCACCAGAATAAAAAAGGCAGCATAAACAAATCCAGCTTCTAGAGCTGCTTCAACAATAAGCCATTTACTCATAAATCCATTGAAGGGAGGCAGGCCCACTATAGCAAGGGAAGCAACCACAAAAGTAAATGAGAGTATGGGAAATTTATAACCTAGCCCTTTAATATCTTTTTTTTCAACAGCGTTTAAACTATAACTAAAAATTCCTACAACTAAAAATAAGGTCCCTTTCATTATCGCATGATTTAAAATATGAAAACTTCCAGCAATTAAGCCTGCTTCCGTTCCAACAAATAATCCAATCATGATATACGCTATTTGGGCAATACTGGAATAGGCAAGCAACCGGTTTAAATTGGATTGCTGAAAGGCTAAACAATGAGCAATCAAAAAAGTAATGACTCCCCAGAAAACTCCAATAGTTAACATGCCACTTTCGTCCAGAAAATCAATGCCAAACATGATATATAATACTCTTATTAATGCATATACAGCAGATTTCAACACTAAACCCGAAGACAAAACATTGTAAGGGATTGGGGAATCTTCATAAGCATCAGGTAGCCAAGCATGCAGAGGAATTAACCCAATCTTTATTGCATAGCCAAAAACAAACAAGGTCATCATTGTACTTTTAATCTTAAAGGGGATATCCTCAAATGCTAGGGGGATTTCAGCCATATTTAGCGTTCCAGTTAAGTAATAAGTTAAAATGGTAGCCAGTAAAATAAAAAAGCTCCCCAACGTAGACATGATCAAATACTTAAAAGTACCTTCTATCCCTCTATCGGTCTTTTTATACAATGACAGAGCGCAAGAACTCAGAGTACTCACTTCCATAAATACATATAGATTGAATAAATCAGTAGTAAGAACCATTCCTGAAATACCGGCTACCATTAAATATGCAAAAATAAAATAGTCATGTTTAAGAAATTTATTATATTTCATGGAAAAAATAATAAAAGGCAAAAATAATATTGCGATCATTAACAAAAATAGGCCAGAAAAAGGATCCACCATTACATTTATTCCCAAAAGCCCCCAATCACCAATACTGTAAACTTTTGGGGGATAACTATGAGTAATCACTATAATTAATATATAAAGATAAATGATCGCACTACCGGTTACCAGATAGAAAAAAATTCTTTTAAAATATAACTTTGAAATACCAAGAAAAAATGCGGTTAATAAAGGTAAAATGATAACCCAGACAGCAGCTTCCATTATTAACCTCCTTAAAGAAAAGCGTAAGCGCCTTGCTCACCCCCGACAAGCTTAAGAGTGCCACATATAGGATTGACTTAAGACCTCGAGGGGGTAGGCGCTGGAGCTAGACATCTTTGAATTTTATGCTATCTTACCTAACGTGCAAAAATAGAAATTATCCTCTTAATTTTCGAATCTCATCAATGTTTAATGTTCTATATCTTCTATGTATCTTAATCACCATCACTAGCATGACAGCTGTAACACTTCCGCCGATAACAACGGTAGTTAGGGCCAGTGCCTGAGGGATAGGATCGACTACGATTTCATATTCTTTGTCTAAAATAGGAGCAGTTCCATCTGGTTTGTAACCTACGAGCATTAGTAACAAAATCAAAGAAGATTCTACAATAGTTACTCCAAAAACAATCTTTATTAAATTTTTTTTGGTAATGATCGTGTATATTCCTAGACAGAACAAAATGATTACGGCAACATAGGCTATTTCCACTATTATTTCTCCTTAATCAAACTATTAAAAATGATAGCCAGACCAGCTCCTACTTTTAATCCAATCATTACATTGATGAAAGGTATTAACCCGGCACTAAACACTTCTCCGGCATTTCCCGTTCCGAAATAGGCTTGTCCGTTGGCAAGAAAATTACTTCCAGTGAATACGCCTAGCAATCCCAGTAAAACAAAACCAATAGCTCCTATGTCTTCTACTAACTTTTTTTGGTCAGGTTTGACTATATATTCAGAGAATTCAACACTATAGGTTATTGTCAGCAGAATGGCAATGATAGACAGAACAACTCCTCCAACAAAACCACCGCCAGGACTAACATGACCAAATAATATTAAGTACGTTCCTAAAACGGCTAAATATGGGAGAATCAATTTCACCGTTTGCTTAACAATACTTTTAAATGTTGTACCAAAAGTTGTTGCTTTACTTATAGGGACCAGAAAAGCTAAAACAGTTGCAGCAGTTAAAATCATCGTTGCTTCACCCAACGTATCAAAAGCTCGGTAATCATATAGGACAGATGCAACTAAATTTATCGCCCCGGTTTCCTGTACCCCTTCAGAAATATAGTGTGCAGATAAATATCTTTTACGATTGTTATCAAGATTATGTATGTCATAAAATAAGAATAGTAAGAAATAAGCGAACGTTACAACAAGACCTATTTTATAAAGCTTTTTAAACACTTCATTAAGTCTACTCATTTCGTCAATACTCCGTTTTATTTATTGTAATTACAAAAAAAGCAGTCGTTAAGCCAGCAGTCATTATTGCTCCAGCGAGCGCAACTCCCGGAGCCTGGAGTATGACAAAAATAATGACTAGAATGGCCCCGAATAGGGGAAGCGTGATAACGGAATTGGATAGATCTTTAGTAAATACCATAAAAAATGCCGTAATGATTAAAAATAGTAATAACAGATAAAATACGATATTAATCACGACCTAACCTCCAATTATTTTTCGAAATCTTCTTTTGTATATACTTTGGGTATAAGATTATAATTATTATCAAATTTGGCGATGACATGAATGGCTATCGGATTCGTGATGAGTAAAAAAGCCAAGATTATAATTAGTTTTAAAGAAACAAAACTAATGCCCTCAAGTGCGATACATCCCATGAAAACTGAAATACCTCCGGCCATTAGGCATTTAGATCCAGCATGTAATCGTGTATACAGATTAGGAAAACGAATCAATCCCACAGCAGTACTTAACAAAAAATAAATACCTGTTATAAAAAATACAAAAGCAAATAGTTGTCTTATACTAGGAAGGAAATCAATCACCAACTCAACCTTTCCATGGTATTTTTAAATATTTAGCCATAATTAACACATTGATAAATAAGGAAATCCCATAAACTAAAGCAACATCCAAAAAGATTTTTCTTTCGAAATAATAACTTAATAAAACTAAAACTAATAAAAACATGACACCTATACTATTCATAGCAACGAGTCGATCAGGCAGACTGGGACCCTTAAAGACTCGATAAAATGCTAAAATAGCAGATAAGATAATTGCCAGTATTACATAGAGCACTACATCACACTCCACAAAATAATTAGGTGCTTAACAGAGATGTTCAAGAAGCTTAATTAATCAAAGATTTTCGCTATCAAATTCTCATGTTTAAGGATAAGCGTTTTCTTTCCTTCGACTTCGTCGTCACTGTCAACATCGATCCAGTGAATAACATATTCTTTATATATATCATCGAAATCCATCGCCAGAGCCCCTTGAGGGAGTGTGAAAAAGTGGACTAAAGTTGCCATACTGTTTGAATTTTCAAGAGATGTTTGTACGCTAACGAGCCGGGGAGAAAATGATGGTTTCATTTCAAATGCATGTCTGGATACTTTGAAAGCAGATAAAAATACATCATAGATAAATGCAATAATCACCATAAATATGTAATACAATTTTTTGGGGAAATCTTTCGTTCCATCTTTCATTTGTATTAATCTAAACAAATTCTCTGCCATCATAAGCGATATAATGGAACAAATAATAGTACCCAACAAAAATACCTGGATATTAAAGCGTCCTGCCAAAACAAACCATAGAACAAAAGTTAGAACAAATGTTAATAATTTTTTCTTCAAATGGTGTACCTCACTTTAAATTTAAAATTGGCTACAGCTGTAAGCAATGGAAGACAAATATAATTTAGTAGTACTTATTATTACCATAGGATGAGTTATTATTATAAAATATTTAAAATCTAAGGATAAGGAGAAATCCATTGCGCTACTTTCGTTTTTGGGACACCTACAACTGTAGACATGTTGAAAATTTGGCAAATAAAGAAAAGGAATAAATAAAACATATAGGGAATAGCAAAAGGCAGATAACCGGTGCGTCTTCTAAGTTTATTAATACACTAAAACTGTACAAATAGAAGAAAATTTCACTGGAACAATTGTAATGAAGCCATTAGTCGGGTATCAAACCCATGAATGGTAATGCTCTCGGAACGGAAACGAGTAAAAGCATTCATCAGTCAATGGGACAACCGAATACATTTTTTCCGCAATACATCGCCAGATATTATGCGCTGCAAACGGATATTGAAGCAAAAAGCATTAGTAAGATTATTTTTGTGAACATTCAATTTTATCATTGGGAATATGATACGTTTATTCCAACGTTTGTTGGAAGTGTGATAACTTTACCAGAAAGCCCGGAGCAATTAAAAGGATATGTCGAGAATTGGTGGTTGAAATACACAGCATTTGAAGACACGACATGGAAAGATAGTATAAAGAACGATGGTGAAATGCACACAGACATTGATCAGGAATATGGGATAACTACACTATTTTGGTGTGAAGACTTAGTTTCGATTGATGGGCCGGACCAACTTTTAGAGGTGGAAAAACAATTGGTGGAAGTGTTTGAAGAGGTATGATAACAATTTGATAGAATTGGTGAATCGAGAGCCAGACCTACACCTTCATAAAACTTGTCAGTATAGGAGCTGTAGGAATGACAGAAGCAGCAAGAGAAGATTTTCTGAAACAGTTTAAGTCAGGTCGTGCCGAGAGATTGGTAGGTTTCGCGGTACTCGGGGGGATTTTTTCTGAAGGAGTAGATTTAAAAGGGGAGCGATTAGAAGGTGTTGTCGTAGTTCGGGTTGGCATGCCACAAATTGGCTTTGAAAGGGATATAATAAAGGACTATTTCCAATCGATTGGAAAGAATGGCTTTGATTAGGCTTATGTATATCCAGGAATGAATAAAGTACTGCAAGCCGGTGGACGTCTTATTCGATCTGATTCTGATACTGGTGTGATCGCACTTATAGATGAGCGATTTTTACAGAAGAAGTATCAGGCGTTCATACCTTATGAATGGCAGCATTATAGAATTGGTGGTAAAACTTAAGGAAGTTCCCATATTGTCAGTGCCCGTGAATTGTTTAATTTGCCATTTTACGGGTGGTGGCAAGCACTATTTAAATGGACTTATGACCTTATTTTTTGTTGATATACCGAGGTTAACGTATACATTTAGTCAGAGACATAAAATCCCCCCTAAGATGTATCAATCTAACTATCTTAGGGGGAATGATATGTGTCACCGCTTATAGTTTGCGTTAGCTAAATGTTCTTTCATCTGCTACTTCGTGCTCATTGGTTAAAATGGTCAATATAGCAGGTTTGTTTTCAACAGCCAATTGTTCGCCGGCTTCAATTGCTTTATCTTTTTTATCATATTTTTGAGTAGGAGCAACATCCTCGACTTTAACATACCAAGCGGTAGCATCTTTATTTGGAGCTACTGTATAATTTCTCATAAAAAAACTCCTTTCTTCCTGAATTATTTCTTCGTTTTAAGTTTCGTACACTAATTAATGAATTAAGCCGGCTCCTTTTTATTGGCTATAATTAACCTTACCCACTTTTTTTTATTCTCTAACATCTTTTTAAAATGTGTTAAGCAGATGCGCCGTGAAGGAATCTTACTAATAGTAGGAACCAACTGATTAAAAGGAAGTAGAAAGAGCTCAATTTACTATTATATTTAGTTCTAGTGGGGAAATTAATAATGCAATTTCTGAACAAGAACAATCATTTCTTTTGCTAAATAAACTTTAGTGCCACTACCCGTAAAAAAATCGGATCTGAAATCTTACAAGTAAATGACAGGTACCATTTGTTAATCTTGTCTCATTATACGACGAACATAACAAATTACGGGTGGTGACATGCACCATCTTTTAATTTAAATAATCTATTGCATAATAAAGTTTGATTTCAATCTAAGGAAATATATCTACGTTTAAATAATTTTTATCACTGAATGACAAAAATTGTACCAGTAAAGCAGGAACTGACTTCAGTATCGAGCCAGATTGTGGAGTAACTCTTGTAGTGCGTAGTAGACTTATACTACGCAACAATGATATCCAAATATTTGGAAAAAGTGACCAAATACTCGCTCACTTCTGGTATGATTTTGGTATAGAGATTTATGATATTGTGAAGTGTTGATCTTAAACTAAAGGAACAGTAATGTTTAAGAAGAAGTATATTAACGAGGGGTGAGAATGTGAGAAAAGATAATTTAAAATGGTTGATGATGTTAGGTTCATTACTAGGGATTATCGGACTAATATTTATCTTTTTTAGTAATAATCTTGGCGCGAGCTTAGCGGAAGGTTGGCTTGCAAAGTATGATTACGCTCCATCGGATTACGAATCTAAAGTTAAAACAAATACAAATATCTTTCTAGTAACTGGTAGTATTCTTTTTGGAATTGGTCTTTCTACTGTTGTTTTTGCTTTTTACAAGATGCTAAATACAAAAAAATAGGTGCGTAGATTATTTGGCTGCCTGTTTAGTATAAGGAGCATATTTGGAACAAGCAGATACGTACAAATAATGAATGAAATTTTAAAATATTTATTTTTTGGGTTTATGATTAACAGTATTAAATATAAAAATGAGTAAAATTTGATAATAGCTAATCGAAAAAGGGAGAAAAGTGATGAAAACGATTGGACTTATAGGTGGAATGAGTTGGGAGTCTTCAGTAGAGTATTACCGAATAATTAACGAAAAGGTAAAAGAAAATTTAGGTGGATTACATTCTGCGAAGTGTCTTTTGTATAGTGTTAACTTTGACGAGATCGAACGCTATCAAGCTGAAGGTGATTGGGATAATGCGGGTAAAGCATTAGGAGAAGTTGCATCATCTTTAGAAAAAGCAGGTGCAGAATTCATAGTAATTTGTACAAATACAATGCATAAAGTAATTGATTATATAGAGGCGATGATAAACATTCCTGTATTACATATTGCTGATGCAACAGCGAATCAAATCCAAAGTTCCAATATAAAAACAGTTGGTTTACTTGGGACTAAATATACAATGGAGCAAGATTTTTATAAATCTCGAATCGAATCTAATGGAATTAACGTATTAGTTCCTGATAAAGAAGAACGAAACAATATTAATAAGGTTATATATGAAGAGCTGTGTTTAGGACAAGTTAAGCAATCATCAAAAGATTATTATAAATCTGTTATTCAACATTTAGTGGCTGAAGGAGCTGAAGGAATCATCTTGGGATGTACAGAAATAGGATTTTTAGTTAAAACTGAGGATTCAGAAGTTCCATTATTTGATACAACAGTTATTCATGCAATTGAAGCAGTAAACATTGCTCTAAAAAAATAATGCTTTTAGAAAGAATTTCTATGCATTAAGGCTTATTAAAGTAACGGGAGGTTATCTGAACAAAAGATAAAGTCAACATAAGCCCTTAATAAGCTCAACAGGAGCAATGTATTAAAGTGAATAACTATGTGTAATTAAATTGTTGAAGCCTGTATCAGCAATTCGTTTTAACAAAAGATACAGGCTAATTATTTATCAAATTAACTATCTTGTCTTAATCTATTGTCTTCTTATACTTAGTTAACACCGTTGCCTCTACCATATCCTTTCTACGGTATATGCTTAAAATGAGTCCAAGCATAGCAGCTGAAACGACCAGCATACTTCCACCATAGCTTACAAACGGTAAGGAGACTCCAATAACAGGCACTAACCCTAATCCCATGAAGATGTTCAAAATCGTAGGTACTGTAAAGAATACCGCACCACCAATTACTATCAATCTTCCGTATAAATCCTTTGTTTTAAAGGCATTTAATGAGATACGTAATATAAATACTGAAAGAATCAGACAAAGGGTAATTCCAAATGCCCAACCAAGAGAATAGACTAGATAAGGAAAAACAAAATCTGTATGTACGTTTGGGAGCGAATGTAGCTCACTATTAATCCCATTACCAAACCAACCTGCTTGGGAAAGTACTTCCCTAATTTGGTTAGATATATATCCTTCTCCATCAGGATACGTATTTGGATTTAGAAAAAAAGATAATCTATCATGGATATAATTCCCAAGAGTGCTAATCATAATTGCACCAATAACACATACTCCAAGTACCACATTAACTATAATTAACTTTATAGCTAATTTTTTTTGAACAGGGGAAAAAGCAAACATAGTTACTATACAAATTAGATAAATGAAACCCACCATTAAGTCCGGAAGCATTAGATAGATCAATATCGGAATCCAAAAAAGAAAAAATAGTACGACTTGTTTGATTCTACTAGCAAACTCATTAATCCTAGTAAAGATGCCTGCCCAAGCAAGGATAAATAAAAATAAGGTTATCATAGGTACATGCAAGGTTACTCCTGGGAAGGCAATCCAATTTTTAGCACCACTCACCATTATGCCAAAAAAATAAGTATATACGTGCATGATTAAGCCAATCCCATAAAAAAACATCCACAAGTTCTTTAGTTTCCGGTAGTCAAAGAACAGAAGAGTAATAATTGTAAGGGCAGCCAGTGTGTACCATATTGCTTGTTTGGTTACAGAATTTGGTAACCCGTAAACGCCATTTATTAGTGGTAGAAAGCTGATAACGGCAATAATTCCGAATAACACAATAAGAACCCAATCCATTTTTGGTTTATGAAGTTGATTTAAACTCTCACCTAACGTAAATGGATTTCCCATTTCTTCTATTGCTTTCTCTTCTGCTTCCTCTTTAGAAGATTCTCTTTGTTGATAAGACTGACGCAACTCTTGTAAATGATTACGCAGTTCTTTTCTAATCAAACTATGGGCTTCCTTTGACTTCACTTTAGAGGTTACTTTACCTAGAAATTCTTCAAATTTGTTGGTACTCATAAAGATGCCTCCTCGAGTAAATGTTTTAAAGATTCCTGTTTCTTAGAGCTAGCTTGTTTGGAAGTAGCTAAATATTTTATCCCTTTCATCGTTAAG
This sequence comes from Aquibacillus rhizosphaerae, assembly GCF_030282825.1. Classification (GTDB taxonomy): domain Bacteria; phylum Bacillota; class Bacilli; order Bacillales; family Amphibacillaceae; genus Aquibacillus_C; species Aquibacillus_C rhizosphaerae. The sequence continues at coordinate 298,646 of NZ_JASTZU010000058.1, read as the reverse complement.
AAATAATACTTCTTTTCCTTTATCCATTTCGATATGACAATTTCCTTGTTTTCAAGTAGATGTAAAAGTGTATAAAGCTGACCTTCATTATTTTGAAAGCTAAAATCCTTTTTATGAAAGAGGTGAGTTGAGATATCGTAACCATTTTTGGGTTCATGCTGAATCGATTCTAATACGGCTAAAATCGTTTGTTCTTTCCAAGAATGTAGCTGTTGTTGAGAATGTTTTCCCCTTATTGTTTCTTTTACTGCATCTTTTCGCTCATCCGAAAAGGAAAAGTCTTTAAAGATTGTTTCTTTCATTGCACTTTTCAAACTAACAAATGGATCACTCATCGCTTATTAAACCTCCTTCATCATCTTATCTCTTAATAATTCCTTGGCACGTTTCAATCTAGTTTTTATTGTATTAATATTTATGGTAGTAACTTTGCTTATCTCTTCTAATGATAACTCTTCATAGTAATGGAGAAAAACTACTTCTCTATACTTTATAGGTAATGCCATAATTGCACGAGATAAACTGTTTTCTTGATTTTTTGAAATAACTTCCTCTTCCACTTGTTTTGATTTGGAAGGGATATAGTCCCACACTTTTTCGTTGAGTTTTATTTTGCGATAATGCCAACTTCCCAAGTAGTCTTTACAATGATTACTTGCAATTCTGTAAACCCAGGTTTTAATTGATGCTTGCTTATTAAATTGATCTAATTTTTCATAGCACTTTATAAATATCTCTTGTGTTAAATCCTCTGCGGTCGCTCGATTTTTGACATAGGTAAATACAAGATATAGGATACCATCGCTATATTCCTGCATTACTTGATCAATTATTTGTTCCTTATCATTAATCCATGTTTCTTCCACCGACAATTGCTCCAGTTCATTCATCTAGGTATCACCTCTTCCTTAATCTTAGACGAAACTAACTACATTTTGGTTTGGAAATAATTTTATTGAATCAGGATTTTTTTCTTTAAGTGTGATGGATTACACTTTGAATGTTCAACAAGAGGATCGTTATATATTATTGGCGATCCTTTTCTCTTGAATGGTTTAATGAGTTATTGGAATTTATGTTAAAATAAAATGTGAATCAATGATCTTAAAGTAAAGGAGCAGGTAAAGTGGAACAAATAATGTTAAACTTGTCTGCAATCTGGCCTGTTTGTGGAATCAACAACGGTTACATTTTTCAATCATTAATTAATTGTTTTTGCATATAAAGCATTGCATGTTTTAGAGCAACAAAGTAATTCAACTGTTGAATACCTTCATGTTATACTACTGTGTTTAGTATTCCTTCAGATTAATATTCCTTACCCATTTACATCCCTACTTCTAAATGAAATTTCAAACTAAAATAGAAATAAAACAGACCCTGAAATCACCCATCATAAGGGGGAATTCAGGGTCTGTTGATAATGTATTAGTGTGGATGTATGGTAAAAACTATTAATGAAACACCCACTCTGATAAAAAATCTAATCTACGAAACCATCTAGAAATTTACTCGCATCACTATTGAATTTCCACATTACACCAAATTTGTCGACTAACATTCCAAAACTTTCTGACCACGGTGAAGAAGATATCGGCATAATCACAGTACCACCTTCCGAAAGCTTTTCGAAACATTGTTTATTTATTTCTGGATCAGCATCAATAATACTGATTAAGACGGTGTTCCCTGTTGTGATTTCGCCTGCCGCTGCTTGCATAAATGGTGGAACATCAGAGATCATTAAAATATTCCCTGAAAACTCAATACGAGATTCCATAATCATATTTTGTTCTTCTGCCGTTAATGGAGCATTTGGATCTTGACCAAAAGCACCAAATCTCACCATTTTTACATTTGTTGCTTGTAACGCCTTTTCATAAAAGGCTAATGCTTCTTCTGCTCTTCCATCAAATTGTAGATAAGATATTGCTTTCATAATTTAATTCCTCCTTTTCATATTTGAAGTATAATAGGACATAGGTGACAACATTATGTCGTATATGGGAGGGAAATATGAAAAAAATTGAACGACTTATCTCGATAGTGATGATCTTGTTACAAAAAGAAGTTGTTTCGGCATCAGAATTTAGTCGACTTTTTAATGTAACGAAACGAACGATTCAACGTGATATGGAAGCATTAAGTTATGCAAACATCCCTATTTATGCGAAATATGGTGCTGAAGGGGGATATGCGCTAATGGAAGGTTATAAATTCGACAAACGATTACTAAATCACATGGATATTGAAAATATACTCGTAGCCTTAGGTGGTTTTGATGGACTGATTACGAATCAAGAGATTCAAACGACTATTCAAAAGATCAAAGGAATGGCCAGCAAAGATATTTTCCCAAAACTTGATTTATCTTTTTATGATTGGGTTGGAAGAAGTCAAATTAAGGACGAAATTTTATTTATCAAGAAGGCGATTGAGAATAATTGGTTATTAAAGTTTGAGTATGTAGACCAAAATGGAAAGATTACTAATAGAGTCGTAGAACCCTATAAGTTACATTTAAGTGAAATGCATTGGTATCTTATTGGTTATAGTTTAGAAAGGGAAGACTATCGAACGTTTAAATTGACGAGGATAATAAATATCCAAAAAGACGGTTTTTTTGACCCAAGGTCTGAAAAGGAATTTAAGGATGAAAAAAAATACAATGTACAACCAAAATTGGTTAGTGTACAACTATCGATAGATGTTGCTGTGAGAGATCAATTTATCGAGAGATACGGGAAAAATGCCGTTACAAAAGTAAATACAAGAAGTTACCTTGCGACAATTGAATTGCCTGAGAATAAATTCGCCTACCAATTTATAGCCGGATTCGGTAATAAAGTTAAAATTATGAAGCCAAAAGATTTTGTTTCTAAATATTTGAACTTTCTAGAGGACGCAATGAAGCTTTACAAATAAAATGTTTATAGGTCAGCTTATAAGATTGAATGATGGTTATATCGAATAAAAGATTATTGAATGACCTAGCTGTTATAAAGGATGATCTATATAACTCTGCCCTATAACATTTTATAGACTCATTAATCAATTCTTCACTGAAATCAGATAAGTTTTCTTCAGTTTATATCCACTCATTTTCTCTTTTCAATTCAACACCCCATCAATGGTTGGGTTCTTTATCTTATGATAGTTAAAGATAAGCAACCCTTTGCTTTAGGGTTGACATAGAAAAGGCTTCCCTGTCTAATTGCAGGAACGCTATGCCCCTTTATGCTACCATTTTTTTATGCAATTTTCTGTTACAAGATCATAAGCTAGCCATACAAAAGAACATCCGAAATCCCTTGAATGTATCGGGTTTCGGATGTTCATTTTTAGAATCAACTCTGAACAGGGCTGGTCTTCATTTCATAGATTTTTTGGAGAGTATGGACATGCATTGTCTTTTCGCTATCATCTTCTGTGTGGAGGTACCACTCCACTAGTCTATACCCAAACATTAGAAGGATCAGCTCGTAGACGCAATGGTCGGCGATAGGGCTTAAATCCGCATATTCTGAAAAACCTTTGTAATACGCGGGGACACATCTCTGGTAGTATTCGACCATATGATCAATATCCGCTTCATCTGCAATCAGGCTTGCTATATCTTCTCCTAGGTAGCCCCAGCCACAGGTATCCCAATCAATGAGCACGATTTTGCCATCGGTATAAATCAGATTGGTTACCCAAAAGTCCCGGTGGCAAAGTACGAGCGGGAATGTTTCAATACGTTCTAGTATCTCATCTGCGTGCTTATCTATGTCGATGAGCATTTGTCGCACCTGTTGCGGTAATTCGCAATCGTCCGAGCGTATATAATCATATACGACTGGCCATGAACGGTAATGCAGATACGTATTTTTCATGAGATCAGCATGGCTCAAGTTGGTTAGGCTTTGAAGTACAGAGGGCTGCTCAGCATACAGCCTGCCTTGAAAGCGTCCTAACTCAAACGCGGCCAGTTCATACATGTCTCCGGTTAAGTCTAAACCGGTAACACCATCAATATACTCTAGCCATAGCTGAAATTCATCTTCTTCAGCATTGATCTCAGCGTGATAACATTTTGGCCAACGGAAGTTATCCGAGAAGGTTGATCCTAGGTCAGACGAATAGAGATCGTATTCCCGACGCCATGAGTTTGGATCTCCATAACGTTCCCATTTCTTCTGGATTTTTAGCACGATACGATACGGTATTTTTTTGCTATCTATAGTTTCTGCGCTACCTGTTATCAGGTAGACATTTCCCACTGTTCCGCCCTGTAACGACTTGCTTTGGTAGTTTGCGGAGATGACAGCCGTCTTGAATTGATGGCTTAAGGCACAAATTAGTGTTTCAGGTTTAATATTCAGTTTTTCCATCCTCCTTTTTTCCTCGTTTGCTTGCTCCATATGGCTTTCGTTTTGTTTCGAGCCCTCTTGTCGATAAGGTAGCTCGTTTTATCGTAGACAAACTTGTTTTCATGCTGCTGGGCAAGATAATGCTCCCACCTTTCACGCAATAACGAACCGTCTGTAAGGGCTGTAAGAACAGCACAGCCCGGCTCGGTTTGATGACAGTAATCCGAAAATCGGCATTGTGCGAATAATTCTTCCACATCGGCAAAGCTTACACGGATGCCTTCTTCGGCATCAAATAGCCCAAGTTCACGCATGCCAGATGTATCAATGACCATTGCGCCGGAGGGGAGCATGAACAGTTGACGGTGTGTTGTCGTATGTCGCCCTCGGCTGTCGCCCTCCCGAATCGATTGGACCTTCATTACATCCTTTTCCATCAAAGCATTGAGCAGAGATGATTTACCGACGCCGGACATGCCGAGAAAGACTACTGTTTTACCAGGCATCAAATAGGCTCCAAGTTCGTTCAATCCCTGACCTGTATGACTGCAGATCGCGTGAACTCGCACATCAGGGATGCTTTGTGTGACTTCAGTGAGCGGGAGAATATAATCTTCAACTAGGTCTGTCTTGGTCAGAATGACGACTGGCTGACCTCCGCTTTGTCTTGCTTGTGTTAGGTACCTTAAGATGCGGGTAATGTTAAAATCCCAATTCAGAGAAGAAAGGATAAATACATAGTCAAAGTTGCTCGCGACTACCTGTTCCAGCAGTGTTTTGACATAGCCCACAGCATGACCTGAGTAATCCGCACGTGAGAACTTGGAGCTGCGGGGCAGTACCTTAACAATGAGAGAATTTTCTTCCTCGTTGTACTGCAGCAAAACAAAATCACCGACACAAGGAAAGTCTTCACGCGTTTCAGCTTTGTGATAAAATACGCCTTTGAGTACTGCAGACACTTCGCCGCGCTCGGTCATGACTGTATAGCGCTCTCGCCGAAGCTCAGTTACCCTACCGAGAACTAAATCAACTGGACATTCTTCTCTTTCTTTGTAACCATAATTTTTTAAATCCATCATGTTTTTTGTTAGCTCCTTTTAATGTTGTTTTTTGGACGCAAAAAAACCACGGACAAGCAGCCTCTAAAGAAGCTGCTGTCACGCGGCATTTAGGACGCAAAAAAGATACGACCTTCATCGTATCCTGCAAACAGCAATATTCACGAAAGGTTACTTCTGATGGCATACCAAATAATACGGACATGTACCCGCTTTTTTTACGTATGCCTGTTATTCAGTTTTAAGACAAAATCACCATATAAATAGCTGCCATTAAAAAACATCTCCCTTCGTGTAGGAACTTGCTTATCGTTAAGCTGTCTATAGAGTACCTATATTGGTAAAAAGAGTCAATATCTGAAATGTAAAAATATTTCATTATTAAGGCATTATAGATGCAATTGAATTATTGGGAGATTGAAACGAATGAGGGGGGATAAAGATTGGATCTTTAGTAAATAAACGGGGTGTTCCTTTTGTAGTACCTAGTACCTTTATTTTTGGTTGATCGTGTCTGTATATTGTCTATTGATATGGAAATCTGAGACAATGGATTTATGTCGCTATCATTGAAGGAGACTCAATCATGAATAAATCATTAATATCAGAGCCCTATTCATTAAAAAATAAGAGCGTTACTTTCAAAAATAGAATCGTAAAATCGGCAATGAGTGAAGGAATGGCTTCGGAAAAGTACTTACCAACAAACAATCTTGTTCGACTCTATCAAGCATGGGCAGAAGGTGGTGCAGGATTAATCATTTCAGGAAATGTGATGGTTGATACGAAGGCTTTGGGAGAGCCGAGAAACGTAGTATTAGAGAACGATGATCATATAGATTTATTTAAACAATGGGCAGAAGCAGGAATAAAGAATAACACCCATTTCTGGATGCAAATCAATCATCCTGGAAAACAAGTGCTAAAAGGTGTTGTCGATGAAGCGGTGGCCCCGTCAGCAATTCCATTTGAACCGGATCTGCAACGCTTTTTCCCTAAATGTCGTGCACTTTCTCCTGAAGAAATTGAGGAGATCATTCAACGCTTTGCTAATACGGCGAAGCTTGCAAAAACTGCTGGATTTACCGGAGTACAGATTCATGCTGCACATGGGTACTTAATTAGTCAATTTCTTTCTCCTAGACATAACCAAAGAGAAGACAAATGGGGAGGACCAATTGAAAACCGTTTTCGATTCTTATCAGAAATCTATCATGCAATCCGTGCAAGAGTTGGCGATGACTTCCCTATAGGAGTGAAGATAAATAGTTCGGACTTTATGAAAGCTGGTTTCTCTGAAGACGACTCTCACTTTGTGATCTCAGAGTTAGAGCGGCTGGGAATCGATCTAATTGAAATTTCTGGCGGTACTTATGAAAAGGCAGCATTGTTTGGGAAAAACGCTAAACCTTCAACAGTAAAACGGGAAGCCTATTTTTTAGACTATGCTGAAAAGCTAAAAGAGAAAACAGGCGTTCCTCTAGTATTAACAGGAGGTTTTCGAACTCCAACTGCAATGAATGAAGCATTAAAAACTGGTGCAACAGACTTCATCGGAATTGCACGACCAATGGCTCTTTACCCTGATTATCCCAATCAATTACTGAAAGAGAAAGTTGACGATCTTTCTGTAAAGCCAATTAAAACAGGATTATCCTTTATCGATAACAAAGGATTAATGGAAATAACCTGGTATAGCCAACAACTAGAGAGGATAGGTCGAGGTAAATCTACTAAACCTAGTTTCTCACCTCTACTATCGCTGATCATTACCCTTTTCAAGAATGGAAAGGAAGTATTTCAAAAGCGGAGAGTTTAGGGACAGGTTTGTAACCCCGTATTGTTTTAAGAATGCATAAGCGGTCAGGTACTACTCATGGACAAAATGTCCATGAGTAGTACCTGACCCTTTATCTACCATTTTTAGTTACAAAAAGAATGATTATTTTTTTGCTTGTTAAGCAACTTATAAGTTGCTTATGCTTGACATGTAACCTTTTGGTTGCATGTAATCAATACATGAATTATGACAAAGACGCTATTTTTAAAGCACTAAGTGACTCCACTCGACGGCTTATATTAGACGAGCTAACCGAACGCAATGAGTTAACGCTGTATGAACTTACAGCACGTCTCGTTATGAAGCACGACCTTACCATTTCACGGCAAGCGATAGCAAAGCATCTTACTGCATTGGAAGATGCTGAGCTCGTAAAATCGATAAGAAAGGGGAAATATAGAGTACTTGTTTTCAACAATGAACCACTTAGAAATTTGCTAGAAGGATGGATAGAAAAGTAATTTCTATAAAAACAGTTTTTGAGGGTTTCTGCTTCAAGGCTCTATTCATAGTAGAGCATCAATCAAATATTAAGGGAGTAAAAACACATTGAAGATTATTGTTACCAGTATTTTCGTAGAAGACCAAGACAAAGCATTAGAATTCTATTCAGAAACGTTAGGGTTTGTAAAAAAGCACGACGTTCCTACAGGGGAACATAGATGGATCACAGTTGTATCTCGAGATGAACAAGATGGAACGGAGCTTTTACTCGAACCGAATGAACACCCAGCCGCAAAAGATTATCAACAGAGGTTATTTGATGATGGCATTCCAGTAACAATGTTTGGGTTGCAGATATTCACAAAGAGTATAAACACTTAGTTGAAAAGGGCGTGCAGTTTACGATGGATCCTACAGAAATGGGCGGAATTACAATAGCTGTATTCAATGATACATGCGGCAACCTTATACAGCTAATACAGCAGTAGTTTCATTGCAAAGTAAAATGAATGGACAATTATGATGCCATTTATTGATAAACTTGTAAGTGAGAATTTATGTTGGATGGATGATAAATTAGAGTCTCATGGCAATTTAACATAATAAAAATAAAATTTATTTCACTTTTATTCGGAAAATTAGGTGGGATGCTTCGCAGTATAACGAAACTGTGCAGTAGGAAAGAAGGGCGATAACCATAAAATTGGACATTGCCTTCTTCAACTAACTGGATGTATTAGTGCAACAAGTGGATCGTCATATATTATTGGCGGTCCTTTTCTAGTTGAATAGTTTCAAGAATTATTGGAATTTTATGTTAAAATATAAGGTGAATCAATAATCTTAAAGTAAAGAATCAGTTTAGCATAAGAACCTACTATGAATTTAATCAATTATTGATGTGAGCCATTTTATTTGGAGGTGATTTCTGACATTTTTGATTCCCATTTGGTTAGACCCTTTTCTTCGGATATTGTGGTTGTTTATGCTAATAATCTTTTATATTTATATTGTTACAAAGGCATTTGAAATATTTAAGATAAACGCAAAGCAATGGTTAATAGGTATAGTAGTTTTCTTGGCGTTAATTGGCACTCAATTCATTCTCCAAAATCATTTTCGAGTACTATATCCTGTTGAAAATGATATCGTAATAAAAGGGAATGGTGAAATAGTGGAACATGCTAAAAATACACATTTAATTACTACCGATAAAGACTTATTTATATATGTTGGTGACGGTATTCCATTTCGTGATATCATGTCATATTCATTTGATACAAAAGATGGTCAAACACATGATGTAAAAATACTTATCACTTTTCCTCAAACAGATTTCGAAACAATTAGGAAGTCGTATCAAGTGTTCAGCGAGGTAGTAGAGTCTTATGATAATTCTCTTGTATATTACTTTTCGAGTTTCAGCTACTTCACTGAGGTGGTAGAGGAAAAGTTTAGAGATGAATTTAGTCGTCAAATCGGTAACGTAAAAAAAGATGAAATATCAAAAGTAATGATGGTAGATTTAATAAATAATTTTGAATCTAAAATATTGAATGAACATGAAAAGAAAATGTTTTCGATAGAGTTGAATTAGTATTTCTATGAACTTTGTTGTGGTAACGGGTGCTTATCTTCAATAAGGATTTGCGCCCTTGTTCAATTACAGGGCAGGTTAACTGGAACAAATCAAAGGAGAGATACATTGACACAAATTAAAAATATTGGGCGTTTTTGTCCAACGGATATTAAAGGATTTATAATAAATGATTCGAGTCTAAACAAAATTAAACCTGAATTTTATAAGGTGATTGAAAAAGCGGTAGAAAAATACAAAACCCACTTAGGAGAAGACCTACATAGTATATATTAGAGGGTCCATTCCTCGTGGATTAGGTATAGAGAGTGTTTCAGATTTAGATACAATAGCAATTACGAATAAAGAAACCAATGATATAGACTTGAAATGGGTAGACGAGGTTGAACAGAATTAAACAAAAAATACAACATTGTAAATGGAGTGGAACTTAGTTTCTACTACAAAGAAGATGTCCTAGAAACTAATAACTTTTCTATGATACCTTTTATGATTAAAACTCATAGTATTTGTGTATCTGGAGAAGATTTAAGCGTCCATTTGCCAAATTATAAAGCGGATAAAACACTTGGTAACGAACATCTAATGAACCTAAAGAATCAAATCCAACAAGCAAAAGAAGACCTTGATGGTAATGAAGATATTGAAGATATTTTGGATTGTTGTGGATGGATTATGAAAATCATACTTAGGGCAGGACTTGCACTTGTAATAGAGGAAGAAAACAAATATACAAGAGATTTATTCCCAGCATATAGTATATTCTCTGAACATTATCCAGAAAAAGAATCTGTAATGAAACAAGCCCTTAAATATGCTATTAACCCAGTAGAAAATCCAAATGAAATTATTGACTTTTTAGATGAAATAGGAAATTGGATGGTAAATGAGTCTGAAAAGTGGTTGCAATTTTATAATCCAAAAAAGGTTAGAAATATGGATTTATAGAAGATTATGGCTCGGGTTGTGAAATAACATACTTAAAGTAAAGAGTGCGTTTCTTCAAAAAAGATTAAGTAAAGTATTAAACGACTTATTATTAGAATGACTTATGAAAATTCAAAGGGTTAAGTGGAGGTGTTATAGATGAAAAAGATTTCCAACAAAACATTTAAATTATTAAATACAATATCGAATATAATTTTCTTTTTAAGTATAGTAGGACTTATTTTTTACAGTACGATGATGGCTGATTCGATAAAATGGGAAATGGCTTTACCTATTACCTTATTAGTTTTTAGTTATTTGTTTCTTTTAAAAGTACCTAACTTTAATAATCATAGTTAAAGTACGTTTACTAATATTCGAAAACAGTTACTATTTTGTCCTTAACATAGTTAGACCTAGAAATTAAAATTAGGGTATTAAAATAAATCAGCTAATAGTTGTCAATAAATTTCTCTAAAAAACTAAAATTAATTATGATATACTGAATTTGCATATGCCAAATGACCCTCCATTTTTCATTAATTGGAAGGTTTTGGATAAATTGGATAAGTTGTTTATTTAAGCAATATCTTGGAAGGTAGTATTGCTCTTTAATAATGCGTAAATCCAATGTAATAACTTGTTTGCACATGCAATTACGGCTACTTTATAAGGCTTTCCTTCTTCTCGTTTTTTATCATAAAATGCTCGTAATTTCTTATTACGTGGAATGATGTCATCAGTTGTTTTCTGTTTTCGAGAATCACGGATTGCAGAGCGAACCGCCATAAATAAAGCATGTCTCAGGCGGCTAGATCCCCTTTTGGTAATTCGGTTTACAGTTCCTTTGAATCGTCCAGATTCAAAGATACTTGGATCTATACCGGCAAAAGCTACTAGTTTTTTAGGATTATCAAAAAGATCTATCTCCCCAATTTCAGAAATAATCGTTGCCGCGATTTTTTCACCAATCCCAGGGATGGATCTGATAATCTTATATTCTTCAATTTCTTTTGCCAAAGCATCTATTTGATTCTTCAGTTTAGATAGGTGTTTCTGGTACTCTAAAAGCATTTTGATATACATTTCTATACTCAAGATGTGACTTTGATAAAGTGTTTCTTGAAATGGATTACGGTGTGCTGCAGTTATTAGTTTATCAGCTTTTGATTCAGCCCATTTCAGTGACCGTCTTGGACAAAATTCATGAACCTTTTTGCCTAAAGTCTCTTTATCTATTTCTAAAACATCTTTGGATGTTGGATATTCTAAAAGAGTAAGTAAAGAAACACTAGAATATAAGTCCCCAAAAACCCCATGATATTCAGGAAATACCTGATCCAACACCGAATGAAATTGTAATTTAGTTTGAACATATATACTTGTGATATTGTCATGTTGTCTTGTAAGATTACGCAAATTTAAGAGGTGTATACCGCGTTTCTTTTGCGGCTCCAACTCTTCTTTATAGTACAGCTCGCAGAGATGTTTTGCGTCAATAACATCCGTTTTAACCTTCCGTAAACTTGAACTCTTTGCCCTATAAGAAATCAATGGATTAACTAATATATATACATATTGATGTTCCTCTAAAAATTGAATAATGGGAGTATGGTAGTGTCCAGTTGACTCCAACACGACTGTAGGTTTCCCCTCAGCTAGGGACTTAATTTCCTGTAAGAATTCGAGAAATTCATTCAATTCTTCAACATTATGACGGATACTAAAGCTTTTGCGATATGGCTTTCCCTTATCTAAAAAGGCTTGAACTTGACTTTCCCCTTTAGCAACATCCAGACCAATGACTGGATTCATACATTTCTCCTCCTTAAATTACATGTAATGTCGGTATCCCCTAAGGCTTCTTGTAATGTCGTAGGTTCGCTTGTTAAACGGGATCATTGTCCCAACCAGCCTGAAACACGTTTATACAAGTAGGGGGTGAACAGTTTAGCTAACGGGATCTATGTCCCACGGGTGCTCCGTTCTACCCCGACTAACGTAATCATAAGACCATATGAAAAAAGGTCAACCAGAAAAATCTGGCTAACCTTATATTACGAACGGGTGCTTATCTTTAGAACCGGTTCACTATTTAGGCAGCTTTATATAATAAAGTAAGAACTTATAATAACCTAAAGTTGGATAGTAATGTTAGTAGTTTAGAGGTGAAAACAATGCAGATATATTTTCAATCAATGAAGAAAAATGTATTTTTAATTTTAATTACATTTGTGCTATTGATTCTTACATTCGGATTTTGGTATGGATTGCCGTTATACGGATTATCTGAGTATTTTTTTGAAACCGATATACCAAGATTTATATCGTTTATTTCTATTTGTTTGGGCGTTGGTTTTTGCTTTTCTTTATTTTTCATCCCATTTCATCTATCTTTTGCGAAAGAATACGCAACTAGTAAACAAAAAAATATGTTAAAAGTCCTTTTCATTACAAAAAGTATTTTAATTATGCTCGTTGCGATGCTTTTTGCAATTTTTTATTTAATTGTATCCTCTACAGCAATCTAAAAGAGAGTAGGTCATAATATGTGAAGTGTTTCACTTATGCTAACGGGAGCTAATGTTGAACAAGAAAAAAGGAAAAACAAGATCTAGTTGCTACGCAGTACAAATATACTGTGCAATAGAAGAATAATCTTCAACAATTAGGCGAGTTCGTTGAAAGCTAAACTTGTTAAAATAAGTCCACAGTACAAAATAAAAAGGATAGGTGAATAATGCAAAATAAACGGCGCTCATTCAACTCATGGTGGGTGCCACTTTTCTGTACATATAAATAAAATAAAGGATTAATGTGCAGGCGTGCAGATGGACTAAAGTTCCTTTGCCCGTTTATAGCCTATTTCAACATAATCATTTATTTTCGTTTATATAATATAATTGGACATTAATTTATGGGAAGAAGTGAATACAAGCTTGTATTAAAATATAATGCCCGACGGAAAAAGATGTCTCTCCATTAATTGTTTGGTTGTTAAATCGTAATTTTGTACTATCCATTCCAGAAAGTACTAATGATTATACAGTAAGGCTCTCAGTTATCTAAAAAAGGAGTGAATAAACATGGAATCAAGTAGAAGAACTGCTACTGTTCTAGGGCTATTGTTGATATTTAGTTTTGTCTCTGGATTGCTAAGTTCTGTTCCAGCGTTAGAAAAATCAGATTACCTTGTGAACTTGTCAGAGTTAGAAGCGCATGTTTTGATTGCAACTTTTTTTCAAGCAGCAATGGCAGTGATATATGTAAGTATAGCAGTGATATTATATCCATTCATTAAAAAATACAGCAAAAGTCTAGCGATGGGGTACTTCGGTTTAAGGGTTATCGCTTCAGGGTTTCTATTTGCTGCTATAGCACCTCTTCTTCTTTTATTATGGGTGAGTCAGAGCTATGTTATCGGCGAAGCTGGCGCATCGTATTTTGAATTAATCGCTGAATTGCTTAGACAAGGCAGAGATATTCTCAATCATATAGCCATGATATTGCCATGGAGTATTGGCGGCTTAATCCTCTATTTTTGCCTATATAAAATTAAACTTGTACCTAGATGGTTATGCTTATGGGGTATTATTGGATATACACTGACTCTTGTGGCTACGTTACTATTGATGTTGAATGTCATAACATTAATGAATCCAATCTACTTTATCTTAAATGCTCCAATTGCTTTATGCGAAATGATTTTAGCGATATATCTGATAGTAAGGGGTTTCAATCCTATTGAAATAAATTCCAGAGAAAATGGAGATAGAATATGAGAATATTAGTTTTAGGGGCGAGCGGAGCTACCGGTAAACAAGTCGTCAGACAGTTAATAAAAAGACAAATCAATACTCGGATTCTTATCAGAAAAAGTGCAGTTCTTTCCAAAGACATAACAGACAATGCATTAGTGGAAATCGTGAAAGGGAATATCAACGAACTAAATGAGTCTGAAATGAATAATCTTTTACATGGATGTCATGTGATTATCTCCTGTCTAGGTCACAATCCTACGCTGAAGGGTATGTTTGGTAAACCTTATTATTTGGTATTTAATACAATAAAAAGAATCAGTGAGACAGTCAAAAAGAGGGAAGACAAAGGGATAAAACTCATCCTTATGAGTACAACAGGTTATACGAATAATTTAGCGGGAGAGAAAAATTCTATTGGAGAAAAAATCATCCATTTTTTGCTAAAGCTTATGCTGCCTCCTCATCGTGATAATATCAAGGCAGCAAATTATTTGATTAGCAATATTGGTATAGAGAATGAATTTGTGGGTTGGGTTGCTGTGCGACCGGATACATTAGTCAACCATGATGAAGTAAGTTCATATCAAGTATGTGAATCTCCGGTAAGAAGCCCAATATTTAATGCTGGTAAAACTAGCAGAATTAATGTAAGTAATTTTATGGCTGAATTAGCGACAGATAATCAAGTATGGGAGAATTGGAAAGGTAAAACTCCAGTTGTTTATAATGATAAATAAAGAAACATGGGACAAAGGGACGGGTCTAACCTTGTTTCTCCCATACCCTTACGCGAATGTTTGTTCGTATTTAAATGAATCTATGTTATAATCTAGCAAGATAATGTTCTTTACGGAGAGGTCGGCTAAGCCCATTGAAAAGGTGATGATGCCTATGAGTATTATGAGAGTTTTGTTTCCATGTTTAGCTTTGGAACTTTCTTGATTGCATTGCTTGCTTTGGTCGTTTCTTTGATCAATAAAAAATTTACCCACAAGTCTTTAGGTGAGGTCTATCCACAAAAACGGATAGCCGATTCCTCTGGGGAACCGCTTAATAACAGGTACAGTTCGTAGCTGTGACCTGTTTTTGTTATGTATAGTATACCATATTCATTTCACGCAAAAAATAGCTCCTTATTCATAACATCGTAGATTGATAAATCAGAGCTACATTATGAAGGAGCTATCCTTAGTAAGTATTGTGGTTTTAAACCTGTCCAAATTTTAAAAGTGATTATAGGTAAAAACATATCAAGAATTTATTCATTCATTTTTTTCACACACCACTGTTTATCTGATCTGGTATGAAGGTTAAGTTTTTTAGTGAAATTTTCTGCGCTATAGAGAGTAGAAAAGGTTTTATAATAATTACTGTTTGAGTCTTTTAGAGTTTCATTTCTCCCTTTTGTTTCCCTTGAAATGATGAACATTAGGGTCAGCTCCTTAATTTAAATAATAGGAAGAATATTATACTTACTATTATTATATCCGACCGATAGAAACTTTTGGATTACATTTTGTTTAAGACCTCATTACACAAACGACTAATACTATCTGTTGATGACAAAAAATGCGAAGGCGTGAAAATACGATTTATAGTTTATTCAAGATAATTATAGGAATGAGCCTACTAGTGTTGCGGTTTTGAAGGAGGTGTATACAGTTAATTATATAGATGGTATCCAAAGGTTTGTAGATAATTTTGAGAAGCATATAGAAGAAGATATTGATATTGATGAAGCAATTGCAGAGATACACATTTCTAAGTTCCATTTTTATCGCCTATTTAAAGAAGTTGTTGGGTTGTCAGTCTATGATTATATAAAGAAACGAAGGCTAACGAGGGCAGCTGAACACATAAAACAATCACAAGATGATATGTTAACAATTGCAATAAAATATGGTTTCTCATCTCAAGAAGTTTTCACGAGAAATTTCAAAAAAATGTTTGGAATAACTCCAGGTAGACTGCGAAAAGAACCACACTTTAAAATCTCCAATCCATTGAAACCAATCAATGCCAATTCAATTTTTCTAGAGGTAAAAGCTTTGAACGGGAAAGTTCGCATCGAAGAAAGAATCGAAACACTATCAATAAAATTAATTGGAATTTCTCGTTATTCCCATGATGAAAATGTTTCGACTATTACTCCTTTTATTAATAGCTTTTTACAGCAAGTTGATCGAATAGCTAACAGAAGAAATGATGTTTTGTATCGTGTTTGCTATGATGTGGATCAAACAAACGAAATTCACACGTACCAAGAACTTGTAGCAGTAGAGGTAGCAGATTTCACGGTAGTGCCAGAGGGGATGATAACAAAAGAAATTGACAGTGCTAAGGTCGTAACTTTCACACATAAAGGTCGTCTTTTTCAAGATGAAGAGGGAAGAGTTTTAAATACCTATCATTTCATATGTTATCATCGCATCCCAGTATTAGATGGAAAGCTAACGAATGAGCTTGTTATAGAACGATATGGAACTGAATTTTTAGGACCAAATGATGATAATTCAAAAATGGATATTTCCTTTTCAATCACATAGGCGACTAAAATAGCAACGATAGTCAAAATAGTGCTATCATTCTATGCTATCTTTGTTTTAAGAAGACATAGGAGGTTGCGAAATGTGTACAACATTTACAAAAAATATAAATGAACATTTCTTACTGGGGCAAAACTATGATTTTTATTATGGGCATGGATTAATTGTTGTAAGTCCTCGAGGGCTAAATAAATTTTCGTTATCCGAAGAAGAACAGAAAAGGGTGGAATGGGTATCTAAATATGGTAATGTAACGTTTACTCAATTTGGTCGTGAATTACCGATGAGTGGTATGAATGAAAATGGGTTGGCAATTGCGATGATGTTTCATGAAGATGGAGAATTACCAGTAATAGATAATCGACCGAGTTTAAATGAATTGCAATGGATTCAATATCAACTTGATAATTTCGGAAGCGTTGAAGAAGTTCTTAAGCATCTAGAGGATGTTCGGATTGAAAAGTCAATTTATGCATTGCATTATACGGTTTGTGATATTACCGGGGAAACCGTGTTAATTGAATTTATTAATGGCAAGGCAAAAGTTATTGACAAGGCCACACATTACATGATCACGAATACTAGTTATGAACTGTCACTTGAATATGCAAAGCAGTTCGAGAGCAAGTCTATTCAACAATTATCAAGAAAAACAACTTCTCTCGACCGATTTACATTGGCATATCGTTTGATTGAGCAAGTTAGTCAACAACCTAGCTCTAATGCAATCGACCAAGCTTTTTTGATACTAAAGGAAGTATCTATTAAGCCATCGCTGCAAAGTATGTGGAATTGGATTGGAAAGAAAATTCCACCCACATTTACTTATTGGAGTATTGTTTTTGATGTAAATAACTTTATTATTTATTTTAAGGATCATAAAAATAAAAACATTCGACAACTCTCGTTACAACAATTTGATTTTGACAAATTAGATCATGCTCTATCGCTTCCAATTGATAATCAGTTAAGCGGAGATATAACTGGAATTTTCACACCATACTCAACTAAAGACAATGAGCGAATCATTTATACTAGCTATAAACCGATTAGTCATCTGATCTCTAAGGCTGACCAAGAAGAGCTTATAACATATCCAGATCAATTTTATCGTGTTTAATAAATGGTAGCTGAATGGTTTTACTTAATAAAAAGCTAAACATTTTGTAACGGCTTCCGTTTCCTATCACAATCATTAAAAATGTAATGTAAAATGACTATCAATTTGTATACTAATTTGATGGTCATTTTTTGTTGGTGTAATAGTGTTATTGGTTCAATAATCATTAAAATTGTAGTGTAATTTGAACCCCAATTTGTTAGATAACAATAGCCAGTGTATGTCTACATTTTGTACTTAAACCCAGTGGCAAAGAATCTATATTTATCAATACTTTCTTCGTTAAATATCGGATTTTGAGGTTAGACCATAAGTTTTTTTCAAAAGCTCTTGACATTTTTAACGTCAATAGTATAACCTTATTTTTAACAAAAGTTGTAAATATTAATTTGATGACGAGATCGAGTAGGTATGTAATCTGTTCTCCAGAGAGTTGACGGTTGGTGAAAGTCAATGATCAGACCATAGTGAAAATCCTCTCCGAAAAGCAAAGCTGAAGATTTTTTAAGCTTTGACGGGTTTCCACCGTTAAAAGGAACACGTATGATTGTACGTTGTATGAGTGCTATGAATGAAACCAGTGAATGGTTTATTCATAGAATCAGGGTGGTATCGCGGGTTAAAACTCGTCCCTAACATTAGTTAGGGGCGGGTTTTTTTGTTGTCTACCAGGAAATTATAAAACATGCTAGGTGTGGATAACATGCAGGATCAGCCACGTCTAGCTTCGGCGCCTACCCCCTCGAGGTCTTAAGACAATCCTCTATGTGGCAAAGAACGCCACGCCGAGGCTTGTCTTAAGCTTGTCGGTGGTGAGCAAGGCGCCTACGCTTTTGTTCTTTACAAAAAAATAAATAAAGGTGTGATGAGATGCGAAAGGTTAGTGTAAATGAAAAACCGGTAGAACGGGAAAAGCGAATTCAAGATTTTTGGGATGCAAATCATATTTTCCGGAAATCAATTGCAAATCGTGAGGGGAAAAAATCGTTCGTATTTTACGAAGGGCCACCAACTGCTAATGGGCTTCCACATGCTGGGCATGTTTTAGGTCGTGTAATCAAAGATTTTGTTGCTAGATATCAAACGATGCGTGGCTATCAAGTGATCCGAAAAGCAGGATGGGATACCCATGGTCTTCCTGTAGAATTAGGTGTTGAAAAGAAAATCGGGATTTCTGGTAAACAAGAAATTGAGGAATACGGTGTTGAAAAATTTATTGATGAATGTAAAAAAAGCGTATTCGATTATGAGAAGCAGTGGCGTACATTTACCGAGGCAATCGGCTATTGGGTCGACATGGATGATCCTTATGTGACGCTCAATAATGACTATATTGAAAGCGTTTGGCACATTCTTTCCAAAATTCATCAAGAAGGATTGCTTTATCGTGGTCACCGAGTCACTCCTTATTGCCCTAGCTGTCAAACCTCTCTCAGTTCTCATGAGGTAGCTCAGGGATATAAGGATGTAAAGGATTTATCTGTTACAGCAAAATTCAAGGTTGATGGGAAAGATCGTGAATATTTCTTAGGGTGGACGACAACACCGTGGACGCTTCCATCAAATGTTGCGCTTGCTGTCCATGAGGATTTAGATTATGTGAAAGTCCAGCAAAATGATGAGATTTATATCGTTGCTAAAAACCTCGTGAAAGATATTTTGGGAGATAATTGTACGGTTTTAAGTGAGCATAAAGGGCATGAATTTGTCGGGCTTACGTATCAGGCCCCTTTTAACTATCTCACGCTTGAACGTGGCCATGAAGTCATTTCTGCAAACTTCGTAACCGATGATAGTGGAACTGGTATTGTTCATCTAGCCCCAGCACACGGGGAAGACGATTACAATGTGATTAAGGAAAGTGGTCTGGATTTTGTTAACATTGTTGATGAAAAAGGGTGTTATACGGATGTATTCGAGCCACTAGCGGGCGAATTCACAAAAAATAGTGACGTTAAAATCATAAAGTTATTAGCAGATCTAGGCCTACTATTTTCAAAAGAGAAATTTGAACATAGCTATCCTCATTGCTGGCGTTGTGATTCACCACTTATCTATTATGCGATGGAAGGGTGGTTTATCAAAACAACGGAAATGAAGGAGACTATTTTAAAAAATAATCAAACAGTACAATGGCATCCGGATCATATGAAGGATGGTCGGTTTGGTAAATTTCTTGAAAATATGGTCGACTGGAATCTAGGAAGGAATCGGTACTGGGGGACACCACTTAATGTGTGGGTTTGCGACGAATGTAATCATCAGTATGTTCCTGGTAGTATTCAAGATTTAAAGGAACATACAAAAAGTGGAATGGAGGATGGTCTTGAGCTCCATAAGCCCTATGTCGATAACGTAATAGTGACATGTCCAACTTGCGCTAATGACATGAAGAGAACGAAAGAAGTTATTGATGTTTGGTTTGATAGCGGGTCTATGCCGTTTGCACAGTACCATTATCCATTTGAAAATAAAGAGCTGTTTGATAAGCAATTCCCAGCAGATGTGATTGCGGAAGGGGTAGATCAGACGAGAGGTTGGTTCTATAGCTTGCTAACAGTTTCATCTCTTTTCACAGGGAAAGCACCTTATAAACGGGTCTTATCACTAGGGCACATCCTAGATGAAAACGGACGGAAAATGTCTAAGAGTAAAGGGAATGTCATTGACCCAATGGATTTAGTTGAAAACTATGGTGCTGACGCCCTGCGTTGGGCGTTACTTGCAGATAGTGCACCTTGGAATAATAAACGCTTTTCAGAAAACATTGTCAGTCAGGCAAAATCAAAGCTAGTCGATACGCTGAACAATGTGCATTCCTTTTATACGCTTTACGGGGAGATAGATGGTTTTGATCCTGCTAACCATCACCAAGGAAAACCATCCCTTCTAGATATGTGGGTGTTATCTCGATTAAATACGGTAACACAAAACGTTATGGGACATCTAGATAATTACGATTTTACTGCAGGAGCAAGAGAATTAGCCATATTAGTTGAACAAGTTAGTAATTGGTATATCCGCAGGTCACGCGAACGGTTCTGGAGCGAAGGATTAAATGATGATAAATTAGCGGCTTACCATACATTATATAAGGTATTAGTAAGAGTAAGCCGTTTACTTGCTCCCTTTACACCCTTTATCGCAGAAGATATTTATATGAATTTAACGAGTGAGAGTGTACACCTTTCCGATTTCCCTAAAGCAAATAGGGAAGAGATTAATCCAGTGTTAGAAATGGAAATGGATAGCGTGTTACAAGTCGTAGAGCTAGCTCGTTCCGCTCGAAATATGACAAGTATTAAAACAAAGCAACCTCTATCTTTGCTCACAGTAGTGGGTTCGAAAAATGATACGGAATTGCTTCAGAAATACGCTTATATCATTAAAGAAGAAATCAATGTCAAGCGTGTGCAGTTACAAGATAGTGCGGGAGATTCTGTACAATATGAACTAAAGTTGAACTTTCCAACTGCAGGTCCAAAACTCGGTAAGCTGGTGGGGGTTGTGCAAAAATCATTGCAATCTGTAACACCTGAGGATGCAAAAAAGGTTGTTGAACAAGGTTATTTTGAAACGGATTCTCCGACTGGTGAAAAGGTTCAAGTAGAACTTGATGATTTAATCGTTAATCAAAAAACGTATCAAGGGATGGAAATGGCGTCAAATTCAACTTTTAGTGTATTTTTAAATACAACGATAACAGACGATTTACGAAAAGAAGGGAAAGTACGAGAACTTATCCGTGCCGTTCAACAATATAGAAAAGAATTGAACCTCCCAGTCGAACAACGCGTGAACCTTGTCTTTGATGTTGATGTATCAATGAAAGAAGTAATCGAAAAGTATAAAGTACTACTACAAAGTACGCTTCTTATAAAAAGTTTGGAGTATAACAAAAAAGAAGGTATGAAGTTCATAGAAATTGACGGAGATAAAATTGGTATTCATGTAGAATAGTAACTCAGTTTGGGGACACAATGGGACACAGGACAGGTCTCTTGTCCATAGTATTAAGGGGGTAATATCAGAAACCCTCCCCTTAATACTCTTTAGGAAGGGTTGTCTTATGAAAATGTCCTTGATCTACGTTTTGTTAGATATGATATTATACGCGGTAGTTATTACAATGATGTTTGTTGGATTTCTGGGTGTTGCTTTATCGAACGAGAACGTTTCGTTGCTTCCGAATTTAGGAAGCGGAGAACCGTACCTTGCTTCTTTCGATGGAAGTGTATAGAGAAAAGATACTCCTAATTAAAGCAACTAGAATATGAACAAAAGTACTACTTTCATCCACCATAAAGGAATTAGAATTCACCAGCATACTACCTCGATCTTTTCATATACTATGGGAATGTTTGTTCTCGTTTTAATGAATCTATGTTATAATCTAGTAAGATAATGTTCTTTATGGAGAGGTCGGCTAACCCCACAGAAAAGGGGGTGATGCCTATGAGTATGTATGAGAGTTTTGTTTCCATGTTTAGCTTTGGAACTTTCTTGATTGCATTACTTGCTTTGGTCGTTTCTTTGATCAATAAAAAATAGACCTCCCTATTTACCCACAAGTCTTTAGGTGAGGTCTATCGCAAAAACGGATAGCCGATCCCTCTGGGGGAACCGCTTATCTATAGACCACAGTTACTTCTGTGGTCTATTTAGTTTATACTTCTATGGTTTAATTATAACATATTTTATAATTATAAAAAGCTTAAAGTCTGTTAAGCTAGAAAAGGAAAGAAGCAGAGTCTGTTGCTTTTGCTTATAAAAATGTCGCGTCACCTACATCCACATACATGGCTTCTCCTGTGATGGCTTCAATGGCACGAACGTGGCCAACTGTTTCAGGAAATTCTGGAACGTAGCTTAGTTTATAAATCATTTTTTCACTTTCGTCTTCGTACTCTTGGATAAACTTAAGTTCCATTTGAAGATACTTCTTATAGATCTCTTTTGCTTCATCAGAAGATATTACTGGGCTTGTTGGTAGTTGCATATATAGTTCATCTTCAGGTATATCCAATTCAACATTCGTAATTTTTCCTGTGAATTTACCAACTTCTATGAAAGATGCATGCTGGTCCATTCTTATGCCTTTATGGTGTAAATGGAAGTAGAAGGTATACGTTGGTTCATATTCTATATAATCATCAAACATGTCTTCATCGCCTAAATCCAACGAAACATCAAAATCTTCTTCTTCCATGAAGTCATCATCTTCACCTTCATCTAGGTAAGAATAAAATTCTTCTTCAAAATCTTCTAGCTGAAACCTTTCATTCGTGTCAGGAAACAGTTTAAACATAAGATTTAAAGCATGTTTTTGAGCATTATCTTTACTTAGTTCATCGTTTGATTCATCATATTCTTCGCCGTTTTTAACCTGCAGGAGTAAACCCGTTTTTTCGTCAAAACAGAGCTTTATGACATGTTCTTCTGGATCATCCATATCAAATGAAAATGAATCAACATTGGTTTGCTTTGACCAAATTTCAGTACGCTTTCCTTGGTCTTTTTTCTCATCCAACTTTTTATATGAGGAAGTGATGCCCAGAATTTCATATATAGTTTTGTCTGGAACATCCTGTGACGGTATGGCAGGTCCAAAAGGGTGTTCTTCCCTAATGCTAAATGGTTCAGATCCGTCAATCGGTATATCTGTCGCATCGTCAATCACATTATAGGCTAAGTGATAGTGATTATCTCCATTTTTATATACTTCATGATCAAATTGTTGAATGATAAGTTCAAAGTCTAGTTGACTTATGTATTGCTTCAATGCTTCTTCTTTTGTAACAACAACATCCGCGTATTCGACTTCATACTCTCCTTCCACATAATGAAAGTGTGTAATTTGGCCGTTTGTAGCAATCGAAACAGTAAATCCTATTCCATGTAAATACAAACCGAGTTTTTCATCTCTTTTTTCATAAACAACCATATAAGGGTTATCTAAATCTAAAATTGCCGAAAGTTCATATTCTTTTTTATTTGGATGGAAGATGTTGATGAATTTTTCAGCAATAGACGCAATTTCTTCTTTTGTGACCGATCCTGCTTGTGTTTCATCAAAAATAGTGAAGCTTATCAATTCACCATCTGCATTTACAACATAGGTACCAATCTCTTCATCTGTATGTAGATCGACTATTTCAAAACTATCATCTTCAAATTCTGAAGCTCTATCGTAAGCTGCTACAGGCAAGAAAGGCTTAAGTTGATCAATCATTTTTTTCATTATTTCCCTCCAGATATATTTCTTTTAAGTAAAATA
Source organism: Aquibacillus rhizosphaerae (assembly GCF_030282825.1). GTDB lineage: Bacteria > Bacillota > Bacilli > Bacillales > Amphibacillaceae > Aquibacillus_C > Aquibacillus_C rhizosphaerae. The sequence goes on along the minus strand of NZ_JASTZU010000058.1, from coordinate 274,721 downwards.
ATTATAGCCTAAACAATTTTCTTTGTATGTACTATTCTCTATTAAAAAAGTGTTAAGTTATTTAGGGATAATTCAGTGAAAGTGAACCTTGCAATTCTTCATTTTACAAACAAGATGAAGCAGGGGACTGTTCCTTGCTTCCGAATTTAGGAAGCGGAGAACCGTCCCCTGCTTCAACAAAGACGTGCTATAAGATACACGTCTTTGTTTTTAGTGAGTGAAAAGTCACTTATCCAATTGCCATTTCAACATATTATTTTCTGGTTTTATTCTATTCATATGCAACTTTTCTAACACTCTAATGGAGGAAATATTATCATCCTGACATTCAGCAACTATTTTATTTACGTTTCTAAATGAAAACGCCAATTGTATAATTTCTCTAACTGATTCAGTTGCATAGCCTTTGTTTTGTGATGAATGTACAATCCCATATCCTACTTCAACGATGTTTTCTGCATTTGGCTTTCCTTTAAACCCAATATCACCAATAATACGATTGTTTTCTTTCTCTATAACCAACCATACACCCCAACCTAAAAGAGAGGAATCTTCTTGTAGTTCCTCTAAATACATATTTATATGAGGACCAATCTCATATTCTTCTGATTTTGAATTATTTGATAATGCCTCTTCTGTGCAGGAAATGATTTTAAGTCTTTTCGTTTGTATCTCCAATATATTTCTCCTTTTTGGCTTTCATATTTTTATTTTATAATGAAATCTTGCATTGTAGTTAAAGAAATTTTATAAAATAGTAGAATGGCTTAAAAAATGTAACTAATAATGGTAGGCTATTTATATTACATATAGAAAGGTGTGATGTCTTATGGCATATAAATTAAATCAGGATAACAAAGCTGGTTTTGTCTTTTGGAAAAAAACTATACAGAGGAGATGTCACATTGCCATTGAAAGAAGAATCATTTGAGGTTGTTTCAGAAACAGAAAGGTTAGAAATAAGACCTTTAAAGAAATCCGACTATGAGAATTGGCTAAGCGAATTTGAAAGCCGTTATTCATCTCAACATCGACACGATCAAGGGAAAATAGATATGAGTGATTGTACACAAGAATGGTTTCATAATCTAGTAGATAAACATCAAGATCTAGCAATTACAGATATTGCTCACGTGTTTGGCGTATTTAGAAAAGAAGACGGTACTCATCTAGGTATGGTTGATTTTTCAACCTTAGCAAGAGATGACTTCCAATGGGGAAGGATAGGATACTTCATCCATAATCAATATTGGAGAAAAGGATACGGTAAAGAAGCCGTTAAAGAAGCACTTCATATTGCTTTTAATCATTTGAAATTCCATCGAATAGAAGCCCATATCAATGTAGATAATTCTGCTTCATTCAATCTAGCAGAGAGTGTAGGGATGACATATGAGTGTACAAGAAAAGGATTTATTTTTGAATTCGGAGGATGGACAGATAATTTAATTTATTATAAAAATTCTATCGAGTAAATCTTTTCAACAGGTAAGGCGATTGTTCATTAAGAACAGTCGCTTTTTCACTAAAATAGCAATATTGTACAAATGGTATGCTTAACAGGAAGAAACAGTTTTATCTTGATATAATGACATACATACTTTCCGGTTAAAAATCTCTCTTTCATATAGTGAATAGAGTAGAAAGTATTTATGCAAGCATCACATTAGTATGTATTAAAGTAGAATATATAGTGTATATGGCATTATTTTTATGCATAGCGAGGTGGAAAATCTTAATCAACAAACGTGGCAGGTTAGTCAAATGAGGAGAAATGGAGATGAGTAAAGAAAATAGGCTAGATATTGAATTAATTTACTTAAGAAACAGGAGGACAATATGATATTAAATATACAGAGTATCGGAAACGGAGAGGAAACAATTGTTTTCTTACACACTTTATTACAATCAGGAATCAATGATTTCGATGAACAGGCAAACTATTTCAAGGAAAAGTATACGGTTATTTCTCCAGATTTAAGAGGACAAGGGAAATCAATATCTAATCAATTCGATAACTACATAGAAGAGTGTGCAAGTGATTTATATGAAACTCTAATAAAAATTGATAAAAAAAATGTTCACCTAGTAGGATGTTCCTTAGGTGGATTAGCTTCAATAGTTTTTTCCAAGAGGTACCCTGAAATGGTAAAAACTTTAACGATATCTGGAGTGAGACAAGCAAAACCTTTAAATTGGGAAAAAATTTCTGAAGAAGAAAAAACGAATGCCGAAAATATCTTAAATGACCCCCAAAACGTATCATATTTTGATAGTCTGCATCCTCATAATCATTGGAAAGAGTTGCTCGAATCATCCTTTGACCCAGAATGGTATCCTTTTGAATATACAGAAAATCTGAAGGGAATAGACTCAACAATACTTGTGTTGGTTGGAGAAGAAGCTATGGATGAAGTGAAAAGTGCCATTGCTTATAAAGAAGCACATGAAAATGTTAAAATTGCAATTCTTCCTTTCGCTGGACATATGGTTCATCATCAACAACCAAGCTTATATATTAGTGTACTGGATTCCTTTATTAATAGTCTTAGCAAATCTAATTGATAGTGAAATTCATGATTAAAGAAAATAACTCCTTCTTTTCAGGAGGTAGTCACTTGTTGTACTAACAGCCAGGTTATTGCAAAAACAAAAAAGTTATAAAACCCAAAATAAACATTTTGATGAATAAAATAATGTATATTTCTGGCTCTTTATTATTCACTTTTTCCGTATAAGAACTATGAATAACAGATATTTTGATTCGAGGCTAAACCAGAGCAAAAGAATCCTCATTTGGCGATCCTTTTCTTCTGGTATTATAAAAGATTTATTGGAATTTTATGTTAACATTAAATGGGAACAAGTTTATTTAAAGTAAAGGACGTTGAAGAAGACCTAAGTGAATTTCTCTATATAATTCAATGTGGATAAAGGATGAAGAATGTGAATACAAATGAACTTATATTGGAACAATTTAGAGCCTGTCATAGTAAAAATACATGGTTTGTATCTTTGAAAACTGCATTAGGAGGACTTAGTTCTAAACAAGCTTCTAACAAATGTGAAAATTCTACAAACTCAATACGTGAGATTGTTGAACATCTTAATTTTTATAACCAACTTGAATTAACTCGATTTAAAAGTTTACCCGATAATGTTAGTGTTTTAGACAATAATGATACATTTAATCACTCACAAGAAACTAGTTGGGATGTTCTTGTGGAAGAACTTTTAAATACCATGGGAGAGTGGGAAAATGAGATTGGGAGTTGTGATGAAAAATATATAGAAAAATTTATTGAAAGTCTTACTTATATCAATTTACACAATGCTTATCATATAGGACAAATTATATATATTCGCAAAAGTCTCGGTCTATGGGATAAAAGTCAAGGGATTAACTATACCTTTTGATTGCTTACAACTCTTATTTTATCGTTGGCGTCTCTTCAATAATGTGTAAGCGCTTCACTTTTCTTGATTAAAAGGAAACGAAGAACTGTCCCTTTTTTCAGATTGAAGTAAAGTGCAGGCTCTTTTAATAAGTCAAATGAATAAACTTAGTACTTAAAAAACAGGGCATATCTTGAATAAGAAGAATAGTCTTTTATTTTTTTAAATTCTGCATAATTAAAACAGAGAGGAGAGGGTTCAAATTAAAAAAATTACTTGGATTTTTACAATTATTTTATTGACAGTAATACTTTCAGGGTGCTCAGCAAATGAAGTCATTAGGGTAGGAACTCCTTTCGAAGATGACGATACAGAGGGAGTTAAATTTAATGATGAAATTACAGATGATGAGGCAATAACATCATTAAGGACTATCATAGATAATTCAAACCAAATTGATAAACCAAATAATAAACATGAGCCAGATGCATTTTTCCAACTTAATAGACCTGATGATAGTGTTATAGAAATTCGAAGATATATATGGTTTCAGGATGATGGCAGTGCAGTTTTATTTGATGGAGGATCAAATTACTCTACCTTGACTAAGCAACAAACTCTGGAGTTGAAAAATATATTAAACCTTTAATTGTTTCTTATTCAAGTAAAGCAAAAGTCGAACAAGAAGTTGTCGAAGTGATACCTCCTTTTGAAGAAAATAGCAGATAAAAAGAAATTGGGGTGAATATGAAGAAAATCATAATATCTTTTGTTTTAGTGGTTGCCATAATTGTGTCTGTGTTATTTTATTTTGGGTTAAGCACCAAGTCCTTTGAAGGTAAAGTATCTGAAATTGATGATGGTCAACTTATAGTTGATTGCCCAGTTCCGAAGTTAAGTAGTAATGTTGATGATATAGGATATGCTTGCAAGGTACATACACCGAAAAACACCGTTATCAATAATAATAGCGGAGAAAATTTATCTTTAGCTGACATAGAATTAGGTAGTTCTGTATTCGTAGTTTTGTCAAAAAGATACTTTTTTAGTAAAGATAAAAGCAGCAGAGAAGTAACAGCTGAAGAAATTATTGTATTGTACTAACGCACTCCCATCTTTTAACAACTTCTGATTATATTCTAAAAGAACTGTCACCTTACTTTTTCGCGTTCGCATTTCTAATAGCAGTTAAGCTTACAAACAGAAGAAAGCTTAGAGTTTATTGTTGCTCTCTAACTCTAAGCTTTTTATAAATAATAAAACTAACCAGCCATAATTATGCTCTTTCCCTTGCTTTTTGTGTATCTCTAATGTTTTTCTGAACAGTGATTGCAGCAAATATACTAAGTACAAAAGCCATCGCATAGAAGCCTTTTTCGCTTAGTGAAATACTACCAGCGTTATATAGACCAATACCTATTAAGGAAATAGCAATAACTAAAGCAAACCAACTAACTCCATAATAAATTCCAGTAACTGGAACGCCTTCTTCTTTATCTCTTACGGCTTTTTGCAATGAAATTGAAGCATACAACCCAAACATTAGAACTGCAAAATAATACCCTTTTTCATTTAATTGCATGGTTGCATTAAACAAACCGATTAGATAAGCTGCAACACCGACTAACAAAGCAGCCCAAGATGCTCCTTTAAAAGCAGCGGTTGGCTCACCTTCCACTTTCGTTATCTCCGGTTTTGGACTGTCAAACTCCTCTTTTTCAAATACAAACTCATTATTTTCAGACACTGTGTTTCCCCCTTTAAATTAAAATAGAATAAGACCATGTAGACCAATTTATGAAACTTTTAGAAAAAATTGTCATTACGAATTTAATATTATCATAATCTTCCAAAATTAACATAAAAAAATGGATAATTCTTATGAATTTGCAAAAAGAATATCTGATTAGATCGATGCTTTTCAAGGGCAATAAGAGTAAACGAAAAGTATGGTGATTAAAATTGATGTGAATATGACTGAAAGCACAAAATAACGGAAAACATAAAAAGTTCGTGTGGAAAGATTAATTAAGCAATTAATAAGCTGAATTTTTTATGATTTTGCCAAGCTCGCCATCGCTCTCCAAAATGGAATACTTGATAGTTTTTTGCAAAGTCGGAAACTAAGACATACATTTAGTAAATACTTTTTAAGAGGACAACTATAAAGTTGTGGTCTTCTTTCTGTTTGTGCCAGATTGTGGAGCTCTTATATTGCGCAGTAGACCTATAACTGTGTAACAAATAGTCTTCATTTTTTAAATGACTTGAGAAAAATTGTATTTTAGGTTGTTAGGAAATGTCCTTTGATCGCTTAAATTTGGATTTTTTTATTGTATCTGGGCACTTTAAAAAATAAAGATCAAAGCGAGGAGTTTTTATTTATGGCATCATTACGGCACGTATTATTTAATCTTATTATAATTATCATTCCGTGGTTATCGTTAGTATTTATGGGAAAACGAAATATAAAACGATATTCTTTAGCGAGTGTTATTATAGGGGTTTTTGAAATTATAAATCATATTTATGGACATAAACAGAAGTGGTGGAAGTTTTATGATAAGCCAAAATCATTTATAAGAGATGAACTTCCGTTTGATATCGGTCCTTACATACCCCTTTCTATGTGGATACTAAAATTTTCGTTCGGAAACTTTAAAAAGTTTGTGTTTCTTAACGCTATTGCTAACGGAACTTTTGCGTTTCTCTTCATGCCTTTTATTAAAAAGATTAAAATCGTTCGTTTAAATCGGCTAAACTATTTTCAATTCTTTATCTATATACACTATAAAGCCTATATATTGTATGTAGTACAGTATTTGTTCGAAAAGAGAAGGTATCAATAACTAAAGAATGAGGGTATCTTAAAAAATTATTATTCACTCGAATCTAAATATTTTATATTATATTCTTCAGTTGAATTGTTGCTGACCATGAAGTAATAACATTTAAAGGTGTCTAACTCCAACAACTACAAAGGCTTAGCTATTATATAGGTCATCATTCCTGTTTATCCAATATATTGAATTTTTTAAAAATTATAGAAGGTTTTTAATAAGGGTTATGGAATATAATTATAGAATTTTATTCATTCGGGGAGGAGTTCGTATAGTGGAAGCTACAGTTGTGAAAAGAGATGCCTTTACAATCGTTGGTTATCAAATTCAGGCGAATTTAAAGGAAATTGCAGAACAGCAGTTAGGAAAAAGAGCATTAGATAGTTTAAAAGAAGATGGCAACCTTATACATAATAAGGTTACTGACCATCTTTACCTAGTACAAATCTATCCATTAAAAAGAGGATTTGATCCAAATGTGGACAAGTTCACACAAGTAATCGGTTATCAAGTGTCAGACGTAGATGAAATTCCAAAGGGTATGCACACCCATCATGTTCCAGATAGCAGTTATGTGACTGCTACACATAAAGGTTTAGAATCGGAACTTGATCGTACCTATGATTTTTTGTGTGGGAAGTGGTTAAAAGAAAACCCTTACGATCACGCAGGGTATGATTTTGAAATATGGGATGACCGTTACAAACCAGATCAAGCAGATAATGAAATCGATGTGTTTGTTGCGATCCGTGAAAAATGATTGCTTAACCTATGCGTATTAAGTTTTTTATGTATATCTTTTAAAAAAAAATGGCAGTTACATGTAAAGGTATCTTTACATGTAACTGCCATTTTAGTATAATTTGTGTAAAGATATCTTTACATAGGTGCGGAGGGGAAATCATGGTGAGGGTAATTAATCACATTCGCGAAATTCGATTACAAAAAGACATATCTCAAGTAAAGATGGCAGAGGACCTCCAAATCACTCGCCAAACGATTAATGCAATTGAAAAGAATAAATATAATCCAAGCTTAGAGTTAGCCTTGAAATTAATCGACTATTTTGATGTACCAATCGAGGAACTGTTTTACTTGGAAAAAAGGTAAAAGGAGGAATAAAACAATGGTCAAACAAAAACAATTTTTCTTTATTTGGGTGTTTTTGATTTGTTGTATCGTAATTGGTGGTTTGTTAGGCTTTTATATTGTTGGCAGAGAAACAGGTGAATTCAATTTTGATACGATTGTTCCTTCGGTGCTTGTAGGAGTGACACTTGGTAGTTTGGTTTCCTTTTTGTTATATAAATGGAACAAGCGGAAAAATGGCAATGTACCACAAGTGGACGAACGTAGTATCGTGCTTTTAAAGCGTTATTTAATTGGTGTTCTTTATATTGTCCTGATAGGTGTTGGTGCAGCTTGTATTTTTTTATACGCAATCGGGGTCGAAACGGTAGAATTAGGCATGATCATCGTTTGTCTTGCAGGATTGTATCTATTAATTGGATTAGGTGCCATGGTTGTGAAACGTTTGTAGCTACATACTAAGACATGGTTAACGATATAATATTATTATCAGTGTTGATAAAAGTATTTTTAATAGGTGAAGTATTTTAACCGCTGAGTGTACTATCGTTGTTACATGTTAATTTGCTTTTTATGCTATACGGAGTTTCCTACAGAAAGAGTTAGTTAATAACAGGAGTTGTCAATTGTGACTTCTTATTTTAGTGGACATCCACCAATAAGTGGGTATTGCGCACATCACCAGAGGCGATCTAAGGCTCTATCAGTTTACATATGCTATAATTTTTTATATGTACCGATCATTACTTATAATGATTGAGTTTCATATATTGGACAGGGTTGATTGTTCAATTTTAAAAAAGAATAGCAAGTAGAATGGACTAAAACTTGAATTACATAACAGGGGGATTCCGATGAAATACATTAAGGAGTGGCTGGTAGACTACGATTTATCTCCTACTATTGCTGGGTATTTATCTTATACGATTATGATTTTATTAATAGCAATCATCTGTATCATAGCTAATTTTATTACAAAAAGAGTAGTAATGAGGATTATCAGTCATTACGTTAAAAATAACAGATTTAAATGGGACGATATGTTGCTGGAAAGGAAAGTATTTCACAAGTTATCTCATATTGTTCCTGCTATTATTATCTACATAGCTGCTTTCACCTTTCCGAATTATGATGCAGTGATTCAAAAGGGGGCTATTATCTATATCATTTTTGTGGCGTTGATGGTAATTCTTAGCTTGCTCAATGCTATTAATGATATTTATCAAACGTTTGAAATCTCTAAGCAACGACCGATTAAAGGCTATGTTCAGGTAGCTAATATCGTTGTAGTCATTGTAGGAGTTATCCTGGTCATCTCTTATCTGGTGGGGGAGAGCCCGCTCATTCTGCTAAGTGGGATTGGTGCGCTTTCTGCAGTTCTGTTACTTGTATTTAGAGATTCGATATTAGGACTTGTTGCAGGTGTTCAATTGGCAGCAAATGATATGGTTCGGGTCGGAGATTGGATTGAAATGCCTAACTATGGTGCGGATGGAGACATTATTGATATTTCGCTTGTTACTGTAAAGGTTCAAAACTGGGATAAAACAATTACGACGATACCGAGTTATGCACTGGTATCTGATTATTTTATTAATTGGCGAGGGATGCAAGATGCAGGTGGCAGACGAATCATGCGGTCTTTATTCGTTGATAAGAGTAGTATCACTTTTTTATCAGAGGAAATGAACGAAAATCTAAAAAAAATACACTACTTAACCGAATACCTTACTGGTAAGGAAAAAGAAATAGCTGACTATAATACGAAGTATGAATTAGATGAGAGTCATACAGTAAATAGACGCTCGTTGACAAATATCGGTGTATTTAGAGAATACGTTAAACATTACCTACAGCATCATCCGCAAATTAGGCAAGACTTGACCTTGATGGTAAGACAGCTAGCACCAACGGAACATGGCTTGCCAATAGAGGTTTATGCCTTTACCAATGATATAAGATGGGCACAATACGAAGCGATTCAATCCGACATCTTTGATCACCTTTTTGCGATTGCTCCAGAGTTTGGTATTCAATTATTCCAGAGTCCTTCGGGGAATGACCTGAAGAACTTGGTTGTTTCATCTTATCAGAATGAGGTCAGAGGGGAAGTAGAGCATAAGAGTTATGAGTCATAGTGGTGAACATTTATGATAAGCAACAATGGTTACAAAATTGCACTGCATTTTGCTAACGGGTTCCGTTACCTATCGCAAACATTAAAAATGTATTATAAAATGACCACCAAATTGTAGGCTGATTTGGTGGTCATTTTTTGTTGGTTTAAAAGGATTTCTTATGGAAACTGCATTAAAATTAAAGGTTAAAATGTAAGGGTGCAACGGCTTGTAACCTTGCATTTTTAGTTGCGAATTAGTAAGTAATTTTCTGTACATTTGGTCGGTGAAAATTAACTATTTTTTAACTTGATTTCACAAGGTATTCTGGATATTTATGTTAAAATAAATACAGGTTTTGTGAATAATTTCACTTAAACTTAACCGATTTCAGTGTGAACAATGTGGAGAAGAAATGGTTCCTGAATATTATAAAGGGATACATGGGCAGGAGTATCGATTACAGGATTTCTAATAATTATGGTAGAAGAAAAAAGGACCGGATGTACTTTATACGGTTTTTCTTTTACTTTTGTAAGATATTTGAGTTTATCGCGTCTTATATGTAAGGAGGTGAGATGGTGACACAGCTTGAGGATATTTATAATACATACTTTAAAGATGTATTTTTATATGTGTATAGTTTATCTGGCGATAAGCATATCGCTGAAGATATCACATCGGAAACTTTTATGAAGGCATTAACATCGCTAGACAGTTTCAGAGGGGATAGTGATATCCGTGTTTGGTTATGCCAAATTGCCAAAAACAGTTATTACTCTTATTTGCGTAAGAAAAAAAGCTTTGTAGATTTAGAGTCACTTCCAGAACCAGCTAGTGAAGACAATGTAGAGCAAGAAATAACCACTTCAGAAGCGTCTATGAAGGTACATGAAATTATACAGAAATTAAAAGAGCCCTATAAAAAAGTCTTTACGCTCCGTGTATTTGGAGAACTGTCATTTAAGCAAATTGGCAATTTGTTTGCAAAAAGTGATAACTGGGCTTGTGTTACTTATCACCGTGCTAGAGAAAAGATTAAAGCGCAATTGGGGGATTATCGATGAAAATTAGCTGTAATATGATTAGGGATTTACTGCCGTTATATGTCGAGAATATGGCAAGTCAAGATACTAAAGATATCGTTGAAGAACATATAGCTTCTTGTGAAAACTGCAAAAAACGACTTGAAGAAATGAGGACGCTTGAAGAACTGCCAATAGATACCGATATAGCTCCCTTAAGAAACATACAAAATACATTGCGAAGGGAAAAGCTGCAAACGATTATTCTTTCAGTCATGGTAACATTGGTTTTTGCAGTGGTTACAATGGCTTATCTGACAGCGCCAGCATACATTTCTTATAATGAAAATGCGGTTTCAATCATTGAAAAGGGTGATGGAACTGTACTTTTGAATTTTAGTGAAGAAGTATCAGGATTCCATGTGGAACAATATCCAGCATCAGACAATTCAGGTTATGTCTATGATATAACTACATGGGAAACGATTTGGCACCAGAAAATAAGCAAAAACAACCTAGAAAATACGGTCTTAAACCCGAATGGAGAAACGGTCGCTTCAATCTATTATTACAATACCGATGGAAGTGAAAATATTTTAATTTATGGAGATCCAATAACGGATGGTTCTGTCATTACGTTACCTCGGCTAGTTTTAAGCTACTATGTGATATTTGCTATAGGATTTTTACTTATTTGTGGAATTGGATTGACCATATTCCGTAAGAATGAAAAAATAAGAAATGGGCTAGAAAAAATTATTCTATTGCCTATCTCCTACCTGTTTGCTCACTTACTTATAAAAGGTCTTAACTCTACAACTTACCTTGCTAGACGGGACTTTTATGCAATACTATTAGTCACAATTTCTTTATATTTTGCGTTGTTAGCTGGAAGGAATATATTAAAAAAATTATCAATCAAGAAGCCGAAAAGCACTTTAAAATAGTTGTTGCTTTCACTGGTATAATAGACTCACCAATCAGCGATTCTTTTCTTAGTTTCAGTTCTATTTTACTTGATACGGAAAGGGTTTTCTGATTGATTCAGATTTGTAAAACATGGCCAAAAAATATCTTTTGTATTGGTTGAAACCCCAAATTCTATTGATTAGAGGCAAGTTGCAGAAGATGGCCTCATTATTTCTGATTAATGAGGACATCTTCAACAAACGGGCGCTTTTCTTTAATAAGAAGACGTCTTTTTGCATAGACAACGCATTTAGGGGATTGAGTTTAATGAGGTGTAAAAAAAGATTGTGAAGTCTTGTGCTTAAAGTAACGGGATTTAGTTGAAGAAGCAATTGTTACTTCAAAATACGGCTCAATACGTTATGCAATCTTAGGGGCATTTGAGAATGAGGTCAGAGGGGAATTAGAGCATAAGAGTTACGAATTATAGTGGTGAAAAAATAATGATAAGCAACAATGGTTATAAAATTGCACTCCATTTTGCTAACAGGTTCCGTTACCTATCGCAAACATTAAAAATGTAATATAAAATGACTACCAAATTGTAGGCTGATTTGGTGGTCATTTTTTGTTGGTTTAAAAGGATTTCTTATGGAAACTGCATTAAAATTGCATGCTGAAATGTAAGGGTACAACGGCTATTGTAGCCCTGGATTTTTAGTCGCGAATTAGTAAATAATTTTCTGTACATTTGGTAGGTAAAAATTAACAATTAACTATTTTTTCACTTGACTTCACAAGGTATTCTGGTTATTTATGGTAAAATAAATAAAGATTTTGTGAAGAATTTTACTTAAATTAACGGATCAGGTTTCTTGAAGAGAAATATAAACGGGGTGAAGTATATGAGTGAGGGATATGAATTAAGTTTTAAAACAAGCATTCTAAATTATTTTTATATTCCTTTTTTAGCGTTTTTTACATTTTTTTATATATGGCGTTATTTTTACAGAAGGAAGCAGAAAAAAGAGGGAGAAAAATCATCTTAAATTAACGGGTTTCGTTATTCCAATAGGCCATTTGATGCTGTTGTGAAACCATTGAGGAGGTTAAATGGGAGACAATGAGAGTGATTTTGGAACTATTACGTATTTTTTTTATATTTATGCTATTAGGTGGACTTGCCTGGTCAGTAATAGGAAATATCTATACAATAAACGAAGTTACAGAGAAGTATCAGTGGATTGCAGCAATTGGAATTTACGTTTCACTGTTTGTATTGTATAGGAATAGATTCCAATTTTCAGGTTGGTATAAAGGAAAAGGACGAGAAAAACTATCTAAACCAATAACATTACTTTTACTGTGTTGTTCAATCTTTATGCTGACTTTACCTATTATCTTAGGCTTAATAATTAGCTAACGTTGAAACATTGTGAAAGTATGTACTTAACCTAACGGGTGCAATAGCAACAAGTGGATCGTCATATATTATTGACATCCTTTTCTTTTTGAATAGTTTCAAGAGTTATTGGAATTTTATGTTAAAAAAATGTGAATTCATGATCTTAAAGTAAAGGGCAGGATAATCAAAGATACCAATTTTAATATGGATCGTATTACATATAAGGTTCTAAGTAAATAAATTTTAGGAGGTTTTTAAGTGAAGCAATTTGAATACAAAGTGGAGAACATTCAGATTCAATTGAAGAACGATATTGATTTCAATACATTGATGACTGAAAGATTGAATTTATTTGGTGAAGAAGGTTGGGAGTTGTCAGGTGTTAATGGAACAGTTTTTTATTTCAAAAGAGAAATTTTGTAATGAACAAACGGTAGCAATCCTTAAAGAAGAAGGGATTGCCCTTTTTCTTATTGAAGTATAGTAGTTTAATTCCACTAATAGTTTATAATCTTCGCAGAAAAAAACTTAATAAATATAGAATTTTATTTTATAAATTCTAAGATTGAGGAGCATAGAATGAACATTGGATTCGATTTGGATCAAACCCTTTTAAATTTTAAAAAATGTGAAATAGAATCTTTAATACATGCATTCATAGAACATAAAATTCTTAATAATCAAGAAGACGAAAGGTTACAACAGCTTTTAAATACCTACGAACAAATAAGTAGGTATCATTGGGGATAACGAGGGAGGAAATCCGCTTTGGAAGTAATGCAACTTTCCATAACTGATTCATTAAAAGATTATGGTGTATCCTTCGATGAACCCCTTATAACTAAAAGCTATTGGGAATTATTTTGTAGTTCAGCATATTTGGAACCTGGTGCAATAGAAGTATTAGATGTTTTATCAAAGAAGCATCGTTTATTTTGTATGACGAATGGTTACAGTGAATCTCAAAGAGGTCGGTTGAAGGCAGCCAATCTAGAGCACTATTTTGAAGGAGTTTTCATATCTGAAGAATTAGGTGTTGCTAAGCCAAATCCAAAAGCATTGGAAGTCTGTCTAGAAAAATTAGCGTTAAACAAAGATGAAACGATTTATATAGGGGATTCCCTAAAAAATGATTACCCTGCTGCTAATGGAGCAGACATACATTTCTACTTGTACAATCCTACAAATATTAAAGCAAGGGAACATAAGGGATTAACTGAATTTAGTCACTTAAAAGATCTATTAGACATTCTCTGAGCCTTGTTCAACTGACTATTAGTTTAATAAAGAGATTTAATATTGAACGTATTACCCGTAATAAAATGGTATAATTTTCCTTGAGGAATTGAAAGGAGGCGTTGTTTAATGGAAATGACAAAAACTACAAGTGGGGTTAAATTAATTTAAGGGAATCGTATCAAGCCCCTATAAACTACGTATCCCTTACTTATAAAATGGGAGGATCATAATTTGAAAAACATTCAACAAACGAGTTTGATTACAATGACAATTAATAAGGTAGATTTTCAATTACAAGAAGAGCATAATTTCGATTGGTTAAAACAGTTGGGTTCTGTTTTTTGTGTATTTGACCAACAAGATTCAGGAAATATAAGTTTCGGTGTTGAAAAAGATAATCAAAGGTATTTTGTTAAATATGCTGGTGCAAAACCAATTGAATTTAATGGAAATCCAAAGGAAGCTATTAAACGATTGAAAGAAGCGGTACCTGTTTATCAAATGTTAGAACACCCAAACTTGATAAGGTTACTAAATCACTTTCCCACTGAAAATGGGTATGCCTTATTTTTTCAGTGGGCTGAAGGCGAATGCTTACACTCTCATTGGACATTTGGTGGTCCAGCAAAATATACAAATCCTAAATCTCCTTTTTATCGGTTTAAGAAATTAGAATTGGAAAAACGTTTAAAAGCCTTAGATGCAATCTTTTCTTTTCATACTTATATAGAATCGAAAAATTATGTTGCGGTAGATTTCTATGATGGAAGTATCCTATATGATTTCAATAATGATGAAACAACAATATGCGATATAGATTTTTATAGAAAGTCACCTTCAATTAATGATATAGGCGAGAATTTTTGGGGTGCAAATCGCTCAAAATCCCCAGAAGAATATAAAATTGGGTCTCCAATTGATTCTATTACAAATGTCTTTAATTTTGGAGCTATTGCATTTGGATTACTCGGTGGTGAAATGGATCGTTCCTTCTCAATGTGGGCTGCTAATCAAGGTCTTTACCAAGTAGCACTAAGAGCAGTTGAAGATGAGCGTAGTAAAAGGTATTCAACGGTAAATGATTTCTATGATGCTTGGAAGTCTGTATGAAATGAATAATCTATAAAAAAGGTTAAAGGGTCACTCAAGAAAATAGTGACCCGGTGCTTTACTTGAACAAGGATTTATGAGTTTTTATGATTGGAAATTTGAAAAAGGTGGGGATTGTAAATGATTGGTAGGATTTTGTTGGGAGTTATATTAGGTGCTTTAGGAGGATTTATTAGCAGTAAATTCCTAAATGTTTTTTATAACCACACAGATGTTCAAACGGCTTTAGGCACTTATTTAGGTATTTATCTTGGGATTATAGCTGGGTTAATAATTTGTCTAATTATTGAGGTAGGCAAACTAAGAGAAAGAAAATAAAGCATAGTATACTATTGAACTAAAGGGTGCAATAATTGAACAAGGAGTTGTGATGTGACAGATCCTATTGCGTTAAAGAAGCAGGTTAATTGAACAAAGAACTACGTTTAAAATTGTTACGATACTCTGTATTGAACAAAAGAAACGAGGAGAACTTTTATGATTGAATTAAAGTCTTTTGAACGTTCGGATTTTCAACAACTAATAGATTGGATTGAAACACCAGAGTTTCTACTGCAATGGGGAGGTCCTAATTTTAGTTTTCCATTAGATGAACAGCAATTAGAAAACTACCTCAACAATGCAAATTGTGACAATTCTAATACTTTGGTTTATAGCGTTTTAGAGAAGGAAACTGGAAATATCATAGGACATATTTCGTTAGGAAATGTTGATAGAAAAAACAAATCAGCAAGAATTGGAAAAGTATTAGTTGGTGATAAGAATGTAAGAGGAAAAGGTGCCGGTCAACGAATGATGACAGAAATTCTTAAAGTTGCATTTGATGAACTTCGCTTACATAGAGTTAGTCTCGGAGTGTTTGACTTCAATTCCTCTGCAATTGCTTGTTATGAAAAGTCAGGATTTGTAAAAGAGGGATTACTTAGAGACGCAAGAAAAGTAGGTGATGAATATTGGAATTTATGGGAAATGAGTATTTTAGAAAATGAATGGTTTGAAAATAAATAAAGGTTAGCCTTATTGTGCTAACGGGGTGCAAGAGTTGAAGAGCAACGTCAATATGAGTTGCTCTTTCATTAAAAGTATTTGTTATAAAATTCTTGCCTAAGCCTTCCACTTATTTGAGCATAAATCCGAGTTGTCTCACTTTTTTCGTGTCCAAGTAAACTTTGTATTACCTCAATAGGAGCACTGTTATTTAAGAGATGTGTAGCATAGCTATGTCTTAATTGATGGGGGTGGATTGTCTTGTTTATTCCAGCACGATTAGAGATTCGCTTTATTATCTATCTCATCTGTGCAATGCTCATCCTATGTGCTGAACGCTCTGAAACGAAAATAGATGGATCACTATCGTTCCTCTCATTTAGATATTTCTCAAGCCATATATCACAACGAACATTAAAATAAACTTCTCTCTCCTTATCACCCTTACCTCGGACAATTGCAGAGTTACTACTCCAGTTAATGTTGTTGCGATCAAGAGAAACAATTTCTCCAATGCGACATCCAGTTGAAAACATAAATTCAAACAAGGCTTTCTCCAAAGCAGAATAACAAGCATCTCGTAAATGTTCAATTTCTCTTTCCGTTAGAAATTTTGGAATTCGTTTTCCGACTTTCGGCTCTTTTATTTTACTCGCTGGATTGCTATTAATAATTCCTTCCTCGTGTGACCAACGAAATAAAGATTTAATAAATCTTATTCGATGAGCTAGGCTAGATGGTTTTAAATCCTTACTTGATTCTGCTAAATATTGTTTCAGCTCATAAGTAGAAATATCTTTAATCGAGATATTACTAAAATACTTGATTAATAAATTTGCTTGAAGGTGGTAAGCCTTTAGAGTTTGTGGGGAGAATCCTTCAATTCTCTTATCTGCTTCATAGGACGTAGCTGCTTCTGATAATAACAAATAGATCACTCCTAAATACTTTTGTATAAAGGATTCCCATATAGAACAGATAAAAGAATCAATATTCATAGTTTTGGAGAAATTATCAGATGTAAAATGGAATTTAATGTTAAAGTAATATTGAAGAGGTTGTTAAGCTAACGCCGTAGAATACTGTAATAAGTGAAAACTACACATAATGTGGTGAAATTTTACTGTATAAATTCAAATTGAGAGATGAGGGATGTATAGTGGGTATTGATTTTCATAGTAAGAAGAATAGCATTACATATACAACTCGAAACGCTGACAAAACATGGATGGAAGCAATAAAAAATTTAATTCCTATTGAGAACGTTTCTAATGCTTTAGATATTGGTTGTGGCGGTGGGATTTATTCTAAAGCTCTGGCGGACTTGGGAGTAGACCATGTAACTGGAGTTGATTTCTCTGAAGCTATACTTGATGGAGCGAAAGAAAACTGTAAGGCATATAAAAATATTTCTTTTGAGCATGGTAATGCATTTGAAACAGGTTTAGATAGTAACAATTATGATTTACTACTTGAAAGAGCTTTGATACATCATATAAAGGGTTTAAACTCTTGTGTTAAAGAGGGTTTTAGACTGTTAAATGAAGGTGGCTTTTATATTATTCAAGACCGAACTCCAGAGGATTGTTTATTAAAAGGAGATAATAGTCATATTAGAGGCTATTTCTTTGAACTCTTTCCAAAGTTGATTGAAAAAGAGACCAGTCGGAGACATAAGAGCCAACTTGTAGTCGAAATGTTGGAGCAAGTTGGATTTAAGAATATAGAAGAAATAAAGTTGTGGGAAACAAGAAATGTCTATGATAATAAAGAACAATTACTAAATGATCTAAGTCAAAGAACTGGAAGAAGTATTTTACATGAATTAGATGACAAAGAATTAAAGTTACTAATAAATCATATTGATAAATCATTAGAAAACAATTCAAATATAGTTGAGAAAGATAGATGGACAATTTGGAAGGCATTAAAGTAGGAATTAGAATGTGAATAAATACACTTAAAGTAACGGGAGCAAGAGTTTAACAAGAGTGTCGTAATACGGCGGTCTTTTTTTTGTGATATTTAAAAAGTTAAATGGAATATTATGTTAAAGTTAAGATGTTGTAATTATGGGCAGGTTTATTCGAGAGGAGTTTCAATCATTATCAACAAAAATTATAAAGGAGAGAGTGAAAACATGATTTATCGTAGAAAAATGTACAAAGTCGCTCCAAATATCTTAGATGAGTTTAACAAGCATTTTAATGAAACGCTTTTACCAAGCCAACTTAAATATGGTGCAAGGTTAGTTGGTAGATGGATGACTAAAGAGAACGAAGGTGCTATAGATATCTTTGCAATATGGGAATATGATAGCTATGATGATTATGAAATCATTGAAAATAAAGTTAAAAGTGATGAAGAACACGTAAAGCGTGTCCAAAAACGGTTTCAAAAAATTGGTGGACGAGAAAAATTGAATGAAGTATTTTTTAATATTGATCAAGATTTTATAGAAACAACCGTACCTATAGATAAAACTATCTTGTCACAAAAGTAATTATGCTTGTTACTCTAAAGGGGGGGGATAATTTTACAAGGGATTATCGATTACGGTGTTATTTTTTTATTTAAAGAATAATTGGAATATTATGTTAAACTAAGTGTGTGAACAGTTGTACTTAAATTAACGGGCAGTATTGAAAAAAAGGTTAGGAGGCGTTATTCATTAAAAAAATTGCTCTCATTTTTATAAGTGGATTATTGCTTATGGGGTGCTCAAAAGAGGAGAATACAAGTGAAGCCGAACAAAGTTGGGAAGAAAGTCCAACGCTTGTTCGAGAAGTTGTAGTAACAGATGACGGTAAGAAAGAAAACTTTGTATTTAGAATTGGGGATAATGGAAAATTTGGTTTTTCAGAGTACGGACCTTTTATAGAAGGTGAAAAACAGAAATATATGTGGTTTTTTTGGGGGAAGGAAGATACTTTTACTCAACCGTTTAAAGTGCTCGGTATAAGTAATAAAACCAATAAAAAAATTACTGTTTTTGAAGGTCATAATAATTTACATTCTCCACATTTGGGAGCAGACCAACATATTCCTTCATCAATGATGTTACCTAGTCCAGGGAAATGGAGGTTAGAAGTGTATTTTGATGATAAATTGTTTGGTAATGTAATAGTTAATGTACAAGAAAAATAAGTAATTTATCTACAAAGTCGTTCATTTTCAAATTAATTTGTCATAGTCTGTGAAACTACTTGATAGAGTTTGCAGAATAGTTAAATATTTGAGGAGTGACTAAATTGAAAAATTTCTCTTGGAGAAGCTACTGGTCTTTATTTTTAAGTATATTTTCAATGCCATTTTTATTTGCATTGATGTATGGGCTAATAAGAATCCATCCTTATTTCGGTTTTTTTCTTGTCTCGTTGTCCATCATTGTATCTTTGATTTTTGGCGTTATAGCTGTTTTTAAAGATACAGAAAAAAATTCCCTTGCGGTTTTAGCGATAATCATCGCATTTGGAAGTGGAGCATTTTTCGTTTTTGCTTTACTTATGTCCCAAATGAGTGGTCCCACTGAATTGTAGAGGATAAACTTTTCACAGTCAGTTATGTGATTCCTTTGTAGTATTTCACTAAAGGATGCATTTCTTCAATAAGAGTATGTGTTTATTGTGTTAATAGGCCAGAATAGTTGAATAACGAAATGTACTTTTATGGTAATATTTATCTAACTAACCTTATTTGATTTGGTTCGAGAATATAGATTTTTTAACACTGAATGGAGGGAACTTGTTTCTATGAATTTTGTTCATTTACAAGGCGAAAGAGTATCATTAATCCCTTTAGAAGTTGAACAAACCGACTTATTATTTCAATGCTCACGTTCTCCTGAAATATGGGCAAACCTACCTATAAAAATACATACTGAAAAAGAGATGGACAATTTTGTGAGAACTGCGATTTCAGGAAGAGAACGGGGCGAAGAATTTCCATACGCTGTTTTTGATAACAAGCTAAATAAAATGGTTGGAATGACTCGATATTTGAGAATTTCTAAACTACATAAGAACCTCAACGTTGGTTGGACTTGGTATTCACCTGATGTTTGGAGGACTCAGGTAAACACAGAAAGTAAATATTTATTATTAAAATATGCCTTTGAGGTTTGGAATGCTGTACGAGTAGAAATTATCACTATTTCAACTCACCATCGTTCACAAAAGGCTATTGAACGGTTGGGAGCAAAAAAAGAAGGGGTTCTAAGAAAAAAGTATAATGGGTTAGATTATGTTGTTTATAGTATTATTGATGAAAATTGGAATGATGTAAAAGAACATATTGAAACATTATTGAGGAGATAAAAACCAAAGGATCTATCCCTAAGTTAAGATCACTTATTACATATCTTAAAGTTTTATTGTGAAATAGTACACTTAAACGAATGGGTGCATTAGTTGTGCGAAATGTTCCTAGTTTAAATGGAGGATGGTTACATCTCTCTGGTAAAGGCTAGGCAATTCCTTGTGGAATTGAAGGATTATATCGAAGAATCAAATGAAGAGGTAACGCTCGGAAGGGTTCTCTCTTAGTCGATTAGCACTAGATTTAGTAAGAATGATAGTGTTAAGAGCTCGGTGAAAAGGCGTAAGAACTTACCGTAACAGTGTAGTTTAGCTGACGAAATCCTACCCGATGGGGTGGTGTAAATCATGATGCTTGAGTTGAATGAATATGGTGAGTATGCGAATAAATCTACAAGAAAAAGGTTAAGCTGACAAACTTCTGAAGGTACGGGTCTAAACGCACGATACATAGAAATGTGTATATCACTAAATTGTGATGTTAACTGTGGGTGAGTAAGACTAACTTATATGAAAATCCATGATGCGTTATAGGCGTATGAACGTTAACAGGCTTAAAGGAAGCACCTAAGTTCTTTCTATAATAGATATAATTCAACGTTGTAAGCTGATAACGTGAAGGGCTTGCTTCCGATGAAATGGTAATAGGGAAAACCATAATGACAATAGTTATGGTATAACTTATTTTTGTATCAGTGAAAGTGGTGGCACGGTACCAATGAAGTGTTTAATCAACACAGAGGGATAGCCACTAGACTAATGAAGAATCATTCAACCATGTAAGGCAGATCTTTATCGGTTAATAAGGTTCTCGTAAGACTAAAAGAGGTTTAACTCCGAAAGGGGTAGCCGACTTATTGAAACGGAAGAAACTGAGGCATAACGAGTATTACAATCTACAAGAGTGTTTCGACACCCTTTATGCTCGTAGTACCAATGGTGATAAGTTTTATGGATTAATAGAATTGATGAGTTCTAATGAAAATATACGTCTTGCCTATCGAAATATTAAAAGAAACACTGGAAGTAAAACGGCAGGAACAGATAAATTAACAATTAAAGATATTAGTCATTTATCAGTGGAAGAAGTAGTAACAAGGGTTCAAAACATGTTTCAATCATATGAACCTCAGAAAGTCAGACGTGTTTTGATTCCAAAACCTAATGGTAAGTCTAGACCTTTAGGAATTCCAACTATTTGGGATAGGATTTTTCAACAGTGCATACTGCAAGTATTAGAACCTATTTGTGAAGCAAAGTTTTATAAGCATAGTTATGGATTTAGACCTAACCGAAATACACATCATGCAAAGGCTAGGTTTGAATTCCTTATAAACCTATCTGGACTCCATCATTGTATTGATGTTGATATAAAGGGGTTCTTTGATAACGTAAATCATAGTAAACTTTTAAAACAAATTTGGTCTGTAGGAATAAAAGATAAACCACTTCTATCCATTATTACAAAACTCTTAAAAGCAGAGATTGATGGTGAAGGGATACCAACTAAGGGAACACCGCAAGGTGGCATTTTATCTCCATTACTCTCAAACATTGTGTTAAATGAACTTGACTGGTGGATTAGTAATCAGTGGGAATCATTCGATACTAATTTCAACTATAAAACTAAAGGAATTAAACACCAAGCACTTAAGAGAACGAGACTAAAAGAATGCTTTATCGTCCGCTATGCGGACGACTTTAAGGTTTTATGCCGTACTCGTTCACAAGCAATAAGAATGAACTATGCCATTAAAGACTTCTTGATGACTAGGTTACACCTTGAAACAAGCGAAGAAAAATCTAAGGTAATTAATCTAAAGAAAAATTCTTCCGAATTTCTCGGTTTTTCTATTAAAGCAGTAAGAAAAGGCAAGACAAAGTACGGCTATGTCGCCAAGTCAAATATGTCTAAAAAAGCACAACTAAGTGCTTCTAACAAAATAAAAGAAGCAATCAAAGTTGTTCAGAAACATCCTAGTAATCAAACCGTTTGGAATTTCAACACTATCGTTATGGGGATACAAAATTACTATTCCGCAGCCACTGGAATTACGATAAATCTTAATGAGTTAAACTCTTATCTACGAAAAACGATGTATAATCGCCTAAGGATTCTAAGAACTGACGCAGAATTTCATGACATGACCAAGACATTACAAAAGAGGTATAGAGGATACAAATGCAAACTATATAAGATAAGAAACATGGTGTTTGTACCCATTCATGCCCAAAAATATAAAACGAATTTATGCTTTCCCCAGGATACTTGCAATTACACGACCGAAGGTAGAGAAAAGATACACAAAGGGTTAAAAGCCATAAATAAAGATGTCTTATCTTACATCATGAAAAGCTTTATTCCAAATCGGACAATTGAATATAACGACAATCGAATAAGTAAATTTATCGCTCAGTATGGTAAGTGTGCCATTTCTGGTGTAGAACTAGGTCTAAATGATTGGCATTGCCACCATAAGAATCCTTATCATCTTTCAAAAGATGATTCATTCTCAAATCTAGTAATACTTCATGAATCAGTCCACAGACTAGTACACATGAAAGACAATGATAAGATAAAAGCACTATTACAAATCTTAAATCTAACCAAAAAGCAAATAGAAAAACTTAACGAACTTCGATTACAATATCATAATCAAGCTGTTTGATTTCGAAGAAAGCAAGTCAAACCTAAAATACATAAAATTGAATGAATTGGATTAGTTGGAACGCCGTATGCGGTGAAAGTCGCACGTACTGGTGTGAACAGGGGGAAAAGGGAGCGATAACTTCAAACCCTTACCTATCTGTATCAAGAAGGATTAATGCTCATTTATGTGTAATTTATTTAATAATGAAAAACAATTAACTTTTAGCGAGGGGGAGATATGAAATGAAAAAATGCAAAAACTGTGGTGGAAATTCATTTGTAAAAGTACCAGAGTTTGAAAAAGAACTAACTGTCTGTTTGGATTGTGGGGAGGTAGGTTCAATAAGGTTCGTAAACCCAAGTATATTAAAGTTATATATCAATCCAGATAATTTCAAATAATATTTTAAATTAGAAAAGATTTGTTTTTATAATTGAAATAGAATTGTGATTATAACCAGAGATTATTCACCTAACGGGTGCAAATATTGAACAATAAGTTGTAGATGTGACAGATCCTATTGCATTAAAGGGCAGTTCAGTGAAAGAAGGGATTTCACTAAGGTTTATAGAAAATAAATTGGGAAACTTATATATAAGGAGAAAGTAAATGAAGAACCTTTTAATAGAATCACACTGTATTTTTCCAACACAGGACATAATAAAAACTGCAAATTTTTATGAACATAAAATGGGATTTACGGCTGTTCATTATTTGAATGCGAATGAACCTCATATTTGCTTGTATCGTGATACAACAGAAATTATCATAACCAAAACTAATGGACAAAAGGTAATTCCTAATAGAGACTTATACGGCTACGGATACGACGCTTACTTTATTACGAAGAATCAAAAGGAACTTCAAGAAGAATTACTCAATTCTAATGTGAATATAGTCCGTTCTTTAGATAATACTGATTACAATAATAAGGAATTTGTAGTTGAAGACATTGATAGAAGGTGGATAGCTTTTGGAATTAAAGTTGGTTGAAAGTAGTAGTCAAGTTTGTGAAAAACTATAGGGTGAAAGAGTTTAACAAAGGATTATCGATTGCGATGATCCTTTTGTATTTGAATAATTATTGGAATTTTATGTTAAAATTAATATGTGATGAACAGATGTACTTAAATTAACGCAGCAGGATAGTGGAGAAAGACATCGAATTTATTATATAGCTGAGGTGATGTTGTGAGCTTTATCAATTCAGTAGACCCATTTGTTATGCAATTGATTATAATTCCAATTATAGTTATTGGTTTAGGGGTTTTATTGGCTACTATTACGAAGAAGATTTGGGTTGGTCCTTTGGTCACATTGGTTCTTAATTTGTTATATGAAGTATGGTATTCCATGTATTATTATCCTGATTTAGAACTTATTATCACATCTTGGAATATCATTTTCCCAATTATATCTTTAGTATTATCTTTAGTCTTTGTTTTGGTTAGGAAAAATTATATATCTAGTGCTACTGAATAAGTTTAGAATTAGTTATTTCTTTTTCAACAAACGGGTGATTATCTTCAAGAAAGAGATTATCGAAATAAAGACGCAGGATATATAAAGAAACTTCTATTGAGGAGATGATTTGTTTGTTAGAAATTGGCTTTATAATAATAGTAATCACCTTAATCGGTATAGATGTGCAACTTAGAAAAGCAAATAAACAGAACGAAGAGATAATTGATTTATTAAAACAAATAAAAGAGAGGTAACTAATTATTTTAATTAAACAAACGGTTGCGAATGTGGAAATACAAGGCTGTCGCTCTTTTGCTAAAGAACAGTTTAGTTGAAGAGGAGAATTTTAAAATTTGATAAAGGGGGAATGAAAAATGGAAATAAAACAAGTTACCTTAAAAACTAGAGATATAAAAGAAATGAAGAATTTTTACACTAATACTCTAGGGTTACCTTTAACAAAGGAAAATGAATATAGCTTTCAGGTTGTTGTCGGTTCTAGTCAACTAGAGTTTACGGAGAAAGATGTAGAAGGAGAACCTTACTATCATTTTGCTTTTAACATTCAAGGTAACAAATTCTATGAGGCTAAGTCTTGGATTAAAGAAAGAGTTAATTTAAATGTAGAGGACGGGGAAGATGAAGCTGAGTTTTCTCATTCAGACGCACATTCCCTTTATTTTTATGACCCAGCTGGTAATATTGTAGAGTTCATCTCTAGGCATTCTATATCTGAAGCGGGAAATGGACCGTTTTCTCCGAGAAACATCTTAAATATCAGTGAAATTAGTCTAACAGTAGATGATTCCATCATTGCGGGTCAACAGTTGATTGATATAGGAATAAAAGAACGTGGTAACTATCAGCTAAGTGCTACATCGCTTAATTTTATGGGAGATAGCACGACAGGAGTCTTTATGTTGTTAATTCAGCCAGGTCGAAGGTGGATATTTTCGGATAAGATTTCCGCTATTTATCCTCTTGATATTACATTGTCGACTAATAATCGAATTATCATAAATGATAATAATGAATTAATTATTAATAGTAACGTTTAATAAAACTATTCTCCGCAACGGTAATCTAAACCTAATGATTATTTTTATGGCACTTAATTTTGAAAAAAGGTTGACAGATTTTGTGAAGAAATATACTTAAATTAACGGGAGCAAGAGTTGAATAAGCAATTGTTACTACAAAATACGGCTCAATACGTTATGCAATCTTAGGTGCATTTGACAGTGTAATTTCAAGTTTGGCGACGGAAACCGTTAGCATTTTGTGGTGCTTTTTTATATGAAAAAATAGTCAGGTAATGTCAGCTGAATTTTGCCTTTCAACATAAAAATCAGAAAAACTCCCATCCATACACTAGTATGAATGGGAGTTGATTTACTTACACTCTAGCAAAACGAGAGCGAGCAAACATTAAAATTCCACCAACTGCAATCATGAATGCACCAAAGATTGCCCAAAATCCAACTCCGAAGAACGAACCAGTGTTAGGTAGTTCATTATCATTGTTAGATGATTGATTCTTTGTCTTGTCATCATTTTCTTGGTTTGCATTTTTATTATCATCATGATCGTCATCTGAATTCTCATTAGAGATATTATCTGCGATCTCATGACCGCCATCTGAATTTTCATTAGAGCTATCATCTACGTTCTCATGATCGCCATCTGAATTTTCATTAGCGTCATCTTGACTATTATTTCCTGAACCTTCATTTCCACCATTATTATCAGATTCATTATCACTTCCACCAGTGTTTCCAGTGTCAGGTTCTTCTTCATTGTCCCCATCATTATCGTCGTCACCATTTCCTGGATCTAACGAATCTTCATCATAAACTTCGAATGGAATGGATAATTCTTTTACAAGTTCACTGCCATTTCTATACAAACTTAATGTAATTTCTACACCTTTTAGTTCTTGAAGAGAATGCTCACTTTCACCAAGCGCTGTGAAAAGTCCAGTCGCCGATTCAGTTCCTTGAAATTCATTAAATTTAATAGTAGCTGTATTACCTACCAATTCAACATTCAAGCCTTGAGAATCGCCGGACCAGTGATCTAAGAAATCAGCAAGTAAATCTGGAATATCCGCACTACGTTGATATTCATCAGGATTATGTAAAGTTATATCCTCTGGAATATTAAAGGAAATACTAACTTTATCAACATCGTCCAAGGTGAGATTTCGGATGTGAAACGCAAAAACTAATCCAATTAGGTTTTCAGGTGAGTCAAGATAATTAATTTCTAGGGAAGACATACCATCTAAATACCAGCTTTCATTCATCGCAGAGAAATCGATATTGGCTGTACCATTTATTTCTCCAGTAACATAGTAACCGCCAGTAATTGGATTTGTATCGACACGGTACAATGTTAAAGGTGCATCAGATACACTATCATCTGTTTGACCAATCAAAGGAATAGTAAAATTTTGCTCATTATAACCTTTTTTAATTGTAGAAAAAGGTAATGCTAATGCTTGTTGGCCATTCTCTAGCTCAAATAATTCATATTCTACGTCAATTTTATCAACGACAGTAACACCATCGGGTAATACAAATCCAACATATTGGTCATTTAATTCTTGATCTAAATTATTCGTTAGCTCAGCATGAAGGTCTAACGTGTAATAATGATTTTCAACATTGTATGCTGTAGAACCTTCAACATCTCCACTTACGTCAAAATTCGGTTCACCATCCATGACGGAAAAATCAATATTACGTTCATCTCTTACTTGCCCAAGTATTTCGTACGTATTACTTTCAGCTTCTACATTGGCTACGTATATATCAGTATTTTCATTGGATACATCTGCAGTACCAATCAAAGGAATATCAAGCTGAACTCCTTCCTTACCAGCGCCCTCAATATCTGGAATATTTACAGCAATACCAGTGGTGCCATCATGTAATGTTACTGGAGTAATACCGTCTGGAACTCCATCTACATCTGGAATGTCTACACCAGTTGGTAATGAAAAGACGAGCCACTTATCAATTAAATTTTGTTTGCCTGCTAGATTGAAAATGGAAGCATCCAGCTGTAATACATAGTACCCTTTGTTAAAATCGTAATAAATATTTCCATCAGCTGTTCCAGACATTAGAAAGAAGTTAAGCTCTTCGTTCTCTGAATTTTCTTCATTTGTTACTTCAGCTAATTCCTCTTCTTCTAGTTCCTTCGTTTCGTCTACATTCTCATCGGAGACAGGTGTGTCGTTCATTACACTTTCAGTTCCTGCATTACTATCTGTGTTGTTGTCTGTTATTTCTTCATATGTAGCTTCCTCGTCTGTAGATACAGTTGTTTCTTCCACAGATTTGACTTCTTCATCAGTTGTTTCGGTCACTTCTTCCACAGTTTCAGCTTCTTCACCTGATGGTTCAATCGCTTCTTCCACTGTTTCACTTTCTTGGTTTGTTGATTCCGTCTCTACTTTAGCCGCATCAGTTTCCCCATTATCTACAAGGGTAGTTTCTACACTTGTATCAGTGGCACTAATTTTGGCTTCTTCCTGCCCGTTTTGTTGATTGTCACTCGTTTGACTTGCTGCTGCTGATATCATGGTTGGATACAGCGCAATCAGAAAAACTAGCACGAGCAGTGAAATTTTCTTTGGCATTCGATCACTCTCCTATTCTTTTATTGTGAAAATTTTTTCGTAATTACTAATGCAAGTATTATGATGTTTTAGGTAGGAATTAGTTTCATGGATGTGTTTATTAATCACCATAAACCTATAGCTTAGAGGTTGGTAAGCATTGAATAGTAAATTATGGAAAAATGGTCACATATGGGAGTATAGAATAAGTAGTTTCATAATGGAATATAGCATAAGTACTAAAGAAAATGGTTAGTGCAACTTTGATTTTTCGACAAAAAGAAACAAGGAGTAGGTCTTTTGGGTTAATTAACAATCTGCGAAAACATACGGAACTGCGTATGTAATTCTAAATATTTTTAGTGAAAATGGCTTTCCTCTATGAATAAGGTTGTTCAAAAAAAGATGAATACATAATTCGACATCAAACCTGACTTTAGAAGCGAGGGGGGATATTATTTCAGGTAAAATTCACCATGTTATAATTCGAAGTGGTGATTAGTAGTTAATAAAGCCTAAAATCTGTAAATGGTATTTATTATAATTTTTTCAAATATTTAGACTATCATTAAAATTATATAGTGACTCTAGGATATTAACCAGCCAAAAAAAGGGCATAAAAATCTTTAAAACTTTTTATGAAGGTGTAACAGGAAATTAGTTCACAATGACCCATCAAATAAATAGATTAAACGTTGACCATGAAATCTTTAGTACATAACTATTCAAATGTAAAAAGGTTTTCACTTGACGAGGTGGAATGGCGTGCCAAAAACGAAGGTGCTTGTGTTACAATATAGCAGAAATAAATACTTCAATATATTTTATTAAGTCGATGATAGAAAAGGTGAATTAATGGGGGATTACATAATGAAGAAGATTGGGTTAATCAGTGGTATGGTTATCTTGCTAATAATAGTAACGGGATGTATGCAACCCAATAATAATGAGAAAAATGAAGTAGCTAAAGAAACTCAAGGTGAGAAAACAGATTTAATCCTAGCAGTAGGCTCTGAACCCGATACGGGATTTGATCCAACAACGGGATGGGGGAGATATGGCTCACCTCTTTTTCAAAGTACCCTGTTAAAACGGGATAATGATTTAAACATTGTTAATGATGTCGCAACAGACTATGAAATAAGTGATAATGGTCTAACTTGGAAAGTCGAATTACGAAAGGATGTCGTCTTTACCGATGGCGAACCTCTAACGTCAGAGGATGTAAAATACACATTTGAAACGGCTCGAGATGGAGGGTCTGTGTTAGACCTGAGTGTAGTAGAGAAGGTAGAAGTAGAAGGCGACTTTACGGTTACGTTTACATTGAAAGAGCCGCGTTCTACGTTTATTCAATCTTTAATTACAACTGGTATCGTACCTAAACATGCTCATGGAGATGGGTATGCAGAGAATCCAATTGGATCAGGTCCTTTTCAATTCGTACAATGGGACAAGGGACAACAGCTTATTATCGAAAAAAATCAAAACTACTATGAGGAACAGCCTTATTTTGAAAAAATAACATTTCTATTCTTAGGGGAAGATGCAGCATTTGCCAGAGCTCAAGCTGGAGAGGTAGATATGGCTTATATTCCCGCTGCGTTTAGTAATCAACAGGTACCAGGTATGCGCTTAGAATCGGTTCAAACGGTAGATAACCGTGGTGTGCAATTTCCATATGTTAAATCAGGGCAGACAACCGAAGAAGGGTACCCAATTGGAAATGATGTCACAGCAGATCCAGCGATTAGAAAAGCGATTAATATAGCCGTTGATCGTGATGCACTTGTGGAGGGTGTTTTAGAAGGTCATGGAACTCCTGCCTACACATCAGTAGATGGACTACCGTGGTGGAATCCAGAAACGGTGATAGAAGATGGAAATATGGAAGCTGCTAGTGAACTTTTAGAAAAAGCGGGATGGATAAAAGGTGATAATGGCATCTTGCAAAAAGATGGTTTGAAAGCGGAATTCACGCTCCTTTATTCAGCAAGTGATGTGACAAGGCAGTCTCTTGCCATTGCATTTGCAGATATGATGAAGCCGCTAGGCATATCTATTTTAGTGGATGGAAAAAGCTGGGATGAAATTGAGAAAATGATGTACTCCAACGCTGTGTTATTTGGTTGGGGAAGTCAGGATCCGCTCGAGATGTATAACCTTTATAG
This sequence comes from Aquibacillus rhizosphaerae, assembly GCF_030282825.1. Classification (GTDB taxonomy): domain Bacteria; phylum Bacillota; class Bacilli; order Bacillales; family Amphibacillaceae; genus Aquibacillus_C; species Aquibacillus_C rhizosphaerae. Next base: position 244,377 of record NZ_JASTZU010000058.1, on the reverse strand, counting down.
TAGCAAAAATGCTGGTGTGGAGTACTTTAACACAGGGTTTTATCAAAATAGTAAAGTGGATGCGTATATGGATTTGGCGCTAACTGCAACCGACCAGAGTGAGGCAAATGAATATTGGAAAAAAGCGCAATGGGATGGTAGTACTGGTTTGAGTGCAAAAGGCGATGCACCATGGGCTTGGTTAGTGAACGTTAATCACTTGTATTTAGTAGATGACCAATTAGACATTGGTGATCAACGAATTCATCCGCATGGTCACGGTTGGCCTGTAACCGATAATTTAGTTGAATGGAAGTGGAAATAGTCCAATGAGATGGCAATTAACATGGAATATTGTAACCTTTCTTTTCTGGAAGGCTATTAAAATGGCGTCCCTTCTCGTTGCAATTTCCTTCATATCTTTCTTGTTAGTAAAAAATTCTCCCATCGACCCAATCCAAGCCTATGTCGGGGCGGATATGTTGAATGTAAGTCAAGAGCAACGGGAAAAAATTGAGGAATATTGGGGACTAAATCAGCCTGTCATGGAGCAATTCATGAGCTGGAGTTCGGCGGTTCTGTCTGGGGACTTAGGGACATCGATGATTTTTCGGTTACCTGTCTCCGAAGTGATAGGGGAGCGTTTCTTGAATTCTATTGCGCTTATGAGTGTAGCGTGGGTACTATCTGGTGTTATTGGCTTTTCTATAGGAATTCTAGCTGCCATGAATACAGGTACTTGGATCGACCGGATGATTAAGTGGTATTGCTATACACTTGCTTCGACCCCTACCTTTTGGATGGGGCTGCTTCTATTAATTGTGTTTGCAGTTTGGTTGAATTGGTTCCCAGTAGGCATGGGAGTTCCTGCAGGTGTACTTGCTGAAGATGTAACAATAATGGATCGAATCAAGCACCTAATTCTACCTGCACTAACGCTCAGTATTATAGGGGTAGCCAATGTTGCCTTACACACTCGTCAGAAGTTAATCGAAGTATTGTCTAGTGATTATGTTGTTTTTGCAAGAGCTAGAGGAGAAAAGGGGTTTACATTATTTTGGAGACATGGGTTACGAAACATAGCATTGCCAGCTATCACCCTGCAGTTTGCAGCTTTTAGTGAATTGTTTGGCGGAGCTGTATTGGCAGAACAGGTATTTTCCTATCCTGGATTAGGACAGGCGACCGTCGAAGCAGGACTTAGAGGTGACATTCCTTTATTGTTAGGGTTAGTGCTTTTTAGTGCAATCTTTGTCTTTGTTGGAAATGTAATCGCCGATTTAATATATCGTGTTGTTGACCCAAGGACAAGGGAGGGGAAATCCTATGCAGTTAAGCAATAAACAGTTGTTGAAGCAACCGTTAAATAAAAGGCAACGTACTCTCCTAGTTTGTATTGGTTTGTCCATTGTTGTTTGTGTCGTTGTTCTAACAGGAATTTTATTAGATGAAAATCGAATAGCGACTAATTTAGAAGTGCGGAATTCCCCGCCATCCTTGGATCATTTATTTGGTACGGACTGGCTTGGAAGGGACATGTTTTCTCGTACTTTGATGGGACTTTCATTAAGTATTGGAGTAGGGTTGACTGGTGCTATTGGGAGTGCTACGATCTCTGTCATTCTTGGTCTTGTTGCGGCTACAATGGGGAAAGTGGCAGATAGCATTGTGACATGGCTTATTGATCTATTTCTTAGTGTTCCGCATTTAGTTTCGTTAATTTTAATTGCTTTTGCCTTTGGAGGGGGATTCAAGGGAATTGTTCTCGGTATTGCACTTACGCACTGGCCTAGTCTTGCACGTGTGATTCGTTCCGAGGTCATGCAAGTTCGATCATTAGATTTTGTTCAAGTTTCTAAAAAAATGGGGAAATCGCGTTGGTGGATCACGAAGGAGCATATGTTGCCCCATATTATTCCACAAATGTTAGTGGGCGTATTGCTTTTATTTCCACATGCGATATTGCATGAGGCTGCCGTTACTTTTTTAGGGCTAGGCTTGTCCCCACAAGAACCAGCCATTGGTATCATATTATCAGAATCGATGCGTTATCTATCTGTCGGAATGTGGTGGCTTGCTTTCTTTCCAGGCATTTGTTTGCTTTTTATTGTCCGAATGTTTGATAAAATTGGGGATAATCTTCGAATGTTAATCGACCCACATCATGCGCACCGTTAAAATGAAATTGGTTGTGCTAGATAAATCTTAAAGGAGTTTTTTCAATGTCAATCCTTAAAGTAAACAATCTCTCTGTTTCTTTTAAACAATATACGAGTGGTCTGCGTCAAACTACACACCAGGTGATATCCAATTTAAATATCGAGCTTGTTTCTGGAGAAATACTGGCAGTAGTTGGTGCAAGTGGATCAGGGAAAAGCTTGCTCGCACATGCTATTTTGGGAATTCTCCCTCTTAATGCTGAGACTAGTGGACAGATTACATATGATGGAGAAGTGTTAACGTCTAAGAGGCAAGAGCAACTCAGGGGAAAAGAGATTGCGCTTGTTCCGCAATCGGTGAGTTATCTCAATCCCTTGATGCGTGTAGGTTCACAGGTTCGTTCTTCCGTTCGAAAAAGAAATGCCAAACAGGCACAGGAAGAAGTTTTTCAACGTTACCATTTAAAAAAAGAAGTGGGCAACATGTATCCTTTTCAGTTGTCTGGAGGAATGGCAAGACGAGTCCTTGTATCTACGGCAATGGTAAGTGGTGCCAGCGTGATTATTGCGGATGAACCAACACCAGGTCTTGACAAGGTTGTTATAGAAGAAGCATTAAATAATTTTAGAGAGTTTGCTGATCAAGGGTGTGCAGTTATGTTAATCAGTCATGATATTGAATCGGCTCTAAAGATTGCGGATAAAGTTGCGGTGTTTTATGAAGGTACAGTTCTTGAGGTCGCTCCTGTAGAAGATTTTGAAGGAAAAGGAGATCGGTTACGTCACCCATATACGCAAGCGTTGTGGCGAGCACTTCCCCAAAATGATTTTACATGGATTGAGGGAAGCATATAAGACTAATGCTTAACTTAGATGAGAATGAAATGAGCGGTTGCTTGAGATCTGTTAGAAATGGAAATGTGAGGTGTATCGATGCTACTTGAGGCGAAAAATATTGGGTTCAAATACGGAGCCGGTGACTGGTTGTTTCGTCACGTTGATTTACAAGTAGAGGCTTTAGAGGTTGTCGGAATTACCGGGCCGAGTGGTGTAGGGAAGACAACGTTTAGTCGGATTTTAGCGGACTATGAACTTCCGAATGAAGGAACGGTTACGATGGATGGAAAACCAATCATGACTAGCTCCTATCACCCTGTACAGCTTGTTTTTCAGCACCCGGAAAAAGCTGTGAACCCAAGGTGGAAGCTACGTAGAACATTGAACGAAGGCTGGCAACCTAACGATGACTTTCTTGATAAACTAGGAATCAAACAGGAATGGCTTAATCGTTGGCCAAACGAACTATCAGGTGGTGAGCTGCAACGGTTTTGTGTAGCAAGGGCATTAGGACCAAAAACAAAATTCTTAATTGCCGATGAAATGACTACCATGCTAGACGCTGTAACGCAGGCGCAAATTTGGCATGCAGTACTAGACATTGCTAAAGAACGGAATATGGGAGTGCTTGTTATTAGTCATGATCAACATCTCATTAACCGAGTCTGCACAAGGGTACTAGAATTCTAAAAACTAACCGAAATCGGGGCCGATGTTTAAACGGGTAAGCATTGACCTCAATTGGATAGTAGTTACTTTTAAACAGAAGGCAGTAAACACTCGAAGTACAACGCATATATTACTCATTTAATAAAATTAATTAGTACGCACTGCATCGGTGTACTCAGTTACCTCTTCAATAGACCCATTCGCTTGTTCTATGATCCAATGGACACGGCGGGCGATTGATGGGTGTGTTTGGAATGACTCGTCAAGTTTACCCATTTTTGTTGTCATGTGGTTCAGTTCAGCGAGCTTCAATAGTGCTGACGCAAAATTTCGATAATCGATGTTAAGCTTTAGCACATAGGCATCAGCTTCTTTTTCATGAACTCTTGAGACATATCTAAAGATAATCCCAAAACCAATAACAAGCGCACCAATAATCAGCGTTATACCGATCCAGATAGGGATTGTTGCAACATGGTTCTCATACCATTCCATACCAAATCCTAGTCCAGTAATCATGGACATCACAAGTGCGATACACCCAAGTCTTTTCCACAAATGCTTTTTCTTAATGTGTCCGATTTCGTGTGCAAGAATGGCTTTCACTTGTTCAATCGTCATATTTTCAAGCATATAATCTGAAATATAGATTTGTTTCTTTTTCGTAAAACCAGTGACGAGTGCGTTGGCTATTTTTTTCTTTTTTGTCGGCCAAGTATATAGTTGTACATTTTCAATCTTTAATTTTGCTAAAAACTGTAGCAGTTCATCTTTTGAGTCAGATTCAGGCATAGCAGATGCTTTTAACATTTTTCCGATGAATGGTGCGGTAGCCATTGGGATTAACATAACGATTAATATTGGCAAAAGAAAGTCACCCACATCGCCTAGAAAATCTTCAGGGATAATTTCCATAAGAGTTAAGACAACAACGATTGGAATGAATATAAAAAGAATGCCTCGTACGGTTTCTCCCGTTTCTTCCTTCATCGTAGCTTCTGTATCTCGAATCTTATTCGTTGTTTTCGAAATCACTAGCTGATTTACGGTGATCATAAGACCGAGAAAAGCAAACGAGCATATCATACTGACAATCACATTGCTAGTAGACTCACCTAGATATTCTTCTAAATTTATCATGAATAGAAAGGTTATAAAAAAGCTGGAGATAGCGATTAACACTATATATGTATATTGACTTAGTACACGTAATCGATTCATGGCCTGCTCAATTGAGTTTGTTCTAGAAAACAACCTTTCGACATGTCTACGGACCAGATACATATAGGCTACATTAATGATTAGAATTGCAAGAAAAATGAGTATCGTCTGGATTAGCGATAAAGAATTAATATAATCAAACATTTTGTGTACTCCTTCCTTGTTTTTAACAATATTTTAATCCTAGTATGTAGTATTTTCCTTTTAAAGTTTAATAGATTAACAGCTGAAAGACAAGACTGGAAGTAATTGGGTTGGTATTTTTACTAGCTTATGCTTTAATAGACTCCAATTGGTGTTGATTAACTATCTTTGTACCAGTGTTAATAAAAAGTCTTGATTTAATCCATAATATTTTTCAGCTAGTTTATACACCAATATCTCCCGCTCTCTTAGTTAAAAGATTTGTTCATCAGACTTTTTTCAGTTAGTGTTTACATATTAGTTCTTATTGAATTAGATAAAGATATCACATCATACGTAAAAACTTTACTTGGAGGAATAAACAAAATGAAAATGTTAGTAACAGGTGCAACAGGGAAATTAGGAGCGAAAGTCGTTGAAACGCTTCTGGAAACTGTACCAGTAGACCAATTAGCTGTTAGTGTTCGGAATCCAGAGAAAGCGGAAAGCTTAAAAAACCGCGGAATAGACGTTCGCCAAGGAGACTTTGATTATCCAGACACATTAGATACTGCTTTTGCTGGTATTGATAGACTGTTAATTGTTTCTGCAGATGGAGATAATGATACAAGAATTAAGCAACATGATACTGCTGTTGCTGCTGCAGAGCGTGCGGGAGTTAAATTTATTGCTTACACAAGCATAGTGAACGCAAGAGAAAGTGTGAATTTTCTCGCTCCTACGCATAGGGAGACAGAAGAAGCAATACTAAAAACTGGCATTCCTTATGCATTCTTACGCAATAATTGGTACTTGGAGAATGAAAGTTCCAGTATTCAAGGTGTACTAGCAGGAGCTCCATGGATTACATCTGCAGGAGATGGAAAAGTAGGTTGGGCATTACAACAAGAGTATGCAGAAGCGGCAGCAGCCGTTTTATCTGGAAACGGGCATGAAAACAAAACCTACGAGCTGTCTGGTAAGTTATTAACTCAAGAAGAGTTTGCATCTATACTCGGTACTGTATTGGAGAAGGAAGTACCAATACAAAAAGTGGATGATAAAGAATTTGCTGAGATCATGAAGGGTGCGGGCCTACCGGATGTTCTTATTCCTTTTCTTGTTGATATCCAGAAAAGTATACGAGCAGGTTCACTAGCAGTAGAAAGCGATGATTTTGAAAAGCTTCTAGGAAGACCAGCGACACCAATCAAAGAGGCACTGACTCAACTGGTACCAGGAATCTCAAAGAATAATTAAATTAATTTCACCGACCTCTTTAACAAAATTAAACCATTCTGTTTAGAGGTGCATATGCTGTAATGATAATGGAAATGGCGTGCAAACTGACAATAGTTTTGACACGCCTTTTTCTTTTTTATGGAGTTTTTGAGACCGAAAAACTAAAATATCTTGTTAAACGCTGTTTCTTAAGTGTAAACTTCACAAAAAATAGTCATTTTTATAACTCATTTTCATGCGTTATAATCGTTATAACAATAAAGAATAAACAGTAAAAAAGCTTTACAATTATAGGATACGGTGGTTTAATAAGGCATCGTTGTAAGAATATTAATACACATCTCAGATGTAAATGAGAAGGGAGGTTTAATGAAGTATGGGTAAATGGCGAGCTTTCTTGTATATAAGTGCCCTATTTTTAATAGTAATTCCAATTTCGATAGTTCTCATGACCGATGATCCATTTCGTTCCATTTTTAGTAATCTAGTAATTAGTCTAGCAATTATATTAGTCATACTTGGTAAATCGATAACTGTAGTTGAAAAGAGAAAAGAAAGTAAACGTTTTGCACCAGATATAGGAGCAATAATAGGACTATCAATTGTATTAATTATAGGTTTTATTCAATAATAGGAACAATCGATTTTGAAGTGAAGAGGTAGGTTGATTGTATTGAAAATAACAATAAAATATTTAGAGCAACTATATATATTATGTTTAGTTGTAGTTAGCCTTTTACTAGTATTAAGTATCTTCGTTGACATATTTTCTCCGTTCGAGCAAATTACAGCTATCGATTTTCGCTACGCGGGTATCGCAGTCGCTATTCTATCATTGATTGTAGCAATTGTTTCTCGAATACTTAACAAGTTAAGTAAGTAAAACATATTGTTATGAGAAAGTTGATTTAGCTAGCATTCTCAATTTGATAAATGATACCCGTCGCAAAGTTTTTTTATCTACTATTTGCCAATGATAATCGATAATTTATAGTTTGCATGTTCGTTTAGATCTTCTAAAAAAACATTTAATATTTCATTAGAAGGAAATTTGCATTCTAGAAGGTAACAGCCTTCTCCACTAATTTTATAGTTATTGATGATGTGATGGTCTTGTGTTTTTATATACGATAAATAAGGCTGATGAGAAGTGCTCTGGGTGAAAATTGTAATAAAAGCATGTATATAGAACCCCAATTTAACTTGATTAACTTTAATGGAATACCCCTCAATCACTCCTTGATCCTCTAATTTCGCCACTCTAGTTGAAACAGCGGGTGCAGTTAAATGGACTTTCTTACTTAATTCTTTCATCGTGAGTCTGCTATTTTTCGAGAGTTCATCTAAGATATGCGCGTCCGTATTATCTAACATCTATTCAATTCCTTTCCATAATAAAGTCAAAAGGACAAAAGACTTTATTTAATCTATGTAACCATCCATAGGTATAGTTTACAATATAAATTGTTCGAAGATAATTTTAAACAAAAAGGAGTCTTAAATATGAATATACAGCAAATTCGAAATGCAACACTAGTCATTGAATATGCAGGGAAAAAGTTTTTAATTGATCCATATTTAGGAGGGAAAGGCGCTTATCCTCCTATTCCAAATTCAATAAGACAAGATCAAAACAATCCTTTGGTAAACTTACCAACCTCCATTAAAACTATCATTCAAAGTATTGATGCAGTTATCGTAACTCATATTCATCCTGATCACTGGGACGATGCGGCTAAAGAAGTATTGCCAAAAGAAACTAAATTATTTGCCCAACATGAAGAAGATGCAACAAAAATACAAAACGATGGTTTTCAAAATGTAGAGGTTTTACAAGAGGATACAGTCTTCGAAGGTATCCAGTTAATTAAAACAAAAGGCGAACATGGAAGAGGCGAAATCTTAAAAATTGTTGGTTCAGTAAGTGGTGTTGTCTTCAAACACTCATCAGAGAAAACATTATATGTTGCTGGAGATACAGTTTGGTATGATGGAGTGCAAGAAGAGATTGAAACACATAATCCAGAAGTAATTGTCGTAAATGCTGGAGATAACCAATTCTTAGAAGGCGGTTCTCTTGTTATGGGAAAAGAAGATGTCTACAATGTCCATAAAGCTGCCCCTGATGCAAAAATTATTGCTAGCCACATGGAAGCAGTTAATCATTGGACATTATCAAGAGAAGAATTAAAAAGTTTTACGAATGAAAAAGCAATCTCTTCTAGTGTTCTAGTCCCAGATGACGGTGAATCATACACTTTTTAAGTATAAGAGTTATAAAGATTGACCAAAAACAATTCATAGAATTATTATTTGACAAATCTGAAGCGAAAATAACAGTAGAATACTAAAAAAACGAATATCCCCAATCGGTAAATATTCTTACCTGCCGTTTTCGATGATTTTTGCTTTCTTCTCCAATAATTAATTTCTTTAAAACAAAGGATCGTCGTAATCGATGATCCTTTGTTAAACTATTGCTTAATAAGATAATAATTTGTTTCGCTTAATTTGTTGACAAAAATTCAGGCATTACTATTTCATGCTTGTCGAGCATAATCTGTTCTGGCTTAATCCCTTGTTCACGCAGTAATTCAATGTTCTGAACAAGGAACTCGTCACTACCGACAATATAGAAGAGTCCATCCTTATCTTCAGCAAGGTTTTTCACTTCTTCATAGTAGTCTTTACGGTTATCGACGAACTGTGATGTGAACTTCTTGTCAGGTGTGGATTCGAAAACATTGGTAAATAAGAAATCTCTTGATGAATCGATGTTCAGGGAATGAATTTGATTGACGTTGTCAGCACGTTCGAAATAATCAAGTACAAGCGGTCTGAAAGTTGCTAGACCAACCCCTGATGATAGCAGATAAACATTTTTGTTTTCTCTCTTAAGGGGGACATTCGAATGCGTTTTAAATATGGCAACTTCATTGCCGACTTCAAGGTTTCTTAAAATCGTCTTAAACTCAGAGCACTGCTCTCTGATGCGTGTGGTGATACCGATTGAATTTTCGTGCGGTAAAGTGGAGATTGACATATGGCGAATCAGGCTACGGTTTGGTTTCTCTTCGGCATTGAAACCTTCCAGTGCGAAGTGGGTGTGGGAACCTTCTTCCCATGTAAAATTTTCCGGACAGTCGAGCAGGTAGGTTTTAACCTCAGACGTTTCCTCAATAATCTTATTTATTTTAGTCCAATAAATTTGCATTATACAACTCTCCTTAATCAATTATATGTATCTTACTATCTAATATACACTAAGTGATAACTATTCTCAATTAAATAATTTGATTATTTCAGATTCGTAATGACGTATTCTTTAACCTACTTTGTATTTTTAGATAATGGCGTTGTTGCAAACAAGATCAATCTGGACTCCTCAGCTATTAAAACAATAGTAGTTGCTGTGTTTCATCCTATTAATCGGTTACATTAGTCCAGTCTTCTACTAGTATCTTAGTTGAAATATAAACAATTCTATTAGATTTGAATCCAGAGTTTTAAAATTTATTTTGTTTCACAATTGCCCTGGATTGTTGAGAAACTTATTTTTTTAATTGAATTTTCTTAGCCTTAGCTTGCTCAGGATAGGATGCAAGTATATCTCCAGCAATCCATACTTTTACTTCATCACCTTTTGACCATTCCTCTGTATTGTCATATGCTAAAGAAATTAAGGAAATACCTTTTTCTTCTTCCTGTATCTCTGAAATTGATTTGTTTTTTATATCTTCATACTTGTCCAGAGAAAGATTCTTTGAAAGTAATAGCTCATTTTCTGTTACTTCTAAAATAATACCTTCCATTTCAGAACTGCTACATCCTGCGATTGAAAGACTTAACAATATAACAGTAAAAGTAATGAATACTTTTCTTTTCATTAGATACACTCCTTCCCATTATGTGATAAGACGAATTTAACATTATATAGGTTTCGTTATTTGATTGTTTGTCAGTTTTATGGTGTTTATTTCTAGTATAATTTTGATAGGGGAACACCAGCAGGAGGGCTTAAAAGAATCTCCGATTATTCCTGAATACAAATATTATGGGAAAATCGTTATATTTTAATATAGTAAGGCTAAGACGTCTAGAAAGACAACTTGAGGAGGACATTTAAGTGGAGACAAGAAAGTTTGCTAACCAAATTACAAAAAAAGCTGGACTTTTTTATCGTTAATCTACCAATACTTACACCTTATCCTTAAATTTATTCCAAATTTAATTTCTGCTTTTTATTTGTCAGAATCACTGCCGTTAATGCGTGCCCAAGTTCATGAATTAAAGTTGCAATAGGAAAAACCAAGGCGAAAAATAATAAAAATATGATTATAAATTTTAGCAAACTATACATATTCCTTTTCTCCCTGCTATATTCATCTTTTGTCCATCACTTAAGCTACGAACACAACTTTGCACATGGTAGTTTTCTAATTTATTGGAGATCTGATTTCTCCTTCTAATTCCTCTGCTTTCTTCATAAAGGAGTCCATGTTTCCACTTATTGAAATCCTTAATCCTAACCCTACGTCACGGAGTGTTTCTCGTAGTTTTTCAAAATTCTCTTTATCTTCTTCAGTTAAATCAACGAAATTATATAATTCGTCATTAGGATACTGATTTAATTTTGAATATAAATTTCTAAGGATCTCTTTTTCAGACTTAGAAAGAGTTCCTAATTGTTCCCCAGTAGTCACACCAAGTGAAATTCCGTTCAATACATCTCCTAATTCAGTTGTAACCAAGTTAGGCTCAGACCAATTTGCATCAATTTGGTTTGCAATCAAGCCTTCTAATTCTACTAAATTAGCTTGAACTTCTGTAACAAGCACTTGCTCCTTAACGAAGTTCATTTTTATAAATCCCCAAGCTATCATTAGAATAAGAAGTATATTAAAACCTATTGAAATCCTGAATAATACCTTCCTTTTTTTATCCAATTCATATCCCCCTATGCATAGATAATTTCAACATGAAATCTTCATACTTCATCTCTATTATTCTGCTTTTATAGTTTTAAGATGCATTAACCATCTTAATGAAAGGTTATTTGTTTAGATAAAAACCTCTAAAATTATCCATATGGTTGCTCCTGACAGTATAATCAATACACCGACGCCATTGTCAACTCTCTTTTCCTTAAGATTTAACTTGTCAAACAATAGCCAAACTAACAACATCATAGGTAAGGGAGCTATTAGGTACTGCCACCACCCTAGTGGTTCAAAAAATTCAGAATATTGGAGTCCAGTAACCAAAAATAAGATAAACATAAATAAGGGGATCTCTAATCTCATAGTCATAATTTTTCCTCCCGTCGAAATCAGAAAATATTTCTTGAATAGTACTGTCAAGTTACTAGCAAAATAGTTTTATACATAAAATTGGAAGGCTTCTTCCAGGTAGAATGCTTAATCAGGTTTCCTTATAAAATGAAAGGTTAAGCCGGCTAGGACAAACGACAAGATGACTATGATGGGGGAGACAAATATTAGTCCTATTACATTTGTTTTATCATTCAAAGGAACGAATTTTTCCCAAACCTCTCCGGTTATTTTCCATAGCACCATGAAAATTAAAATTGTTAAAACAAAATAAATTATTCTCTCCATGATTATTTTCATAACATTTATCTCCTTCGCCTCTAAGGTAGCATATTTCCAGTGTAATCCTAACCATAACCATGTCGTATCATTAATTTAAGTGCATTTGTTGATAGTTATCTGAGTTGATCAATAACCAAATGGACGGTTATGTACAAAAAAAATAACAGCATAGCGAGGATAAACCAAGAATAATAGTGTTTTTTGTTTTTTAATACGCTATAAATAAAAGTCGAAATAATTCCGAGAAGAACAATAATCCCTATAATAGACATCAGTAAAAAAAATGAAGCCATTTCCCATAACCCCCAATAGACCAACCTAACAATTTCTTATCACTCTTATTACAGTAGTCAACTTTGTCTGTTTTTACATTATCTGTATATATTTTAACATAAACATTTGGCTTATCTTAAGTAAAGATATACCGATATATTTGCAATTCAAAGTAAGTCAATATGCACATAAAAATTGTAGTAGATGAATCAACATCAGTGGCTAAGGTAACTAATAAATTTGCGTATAATAATGCATATACTAATTTATGAAAAAGTTGCACCACACTTTAAAAAATGCAAATTGTTGTGTATTAGCTATTAATAGTAGAACCCGTTTTAAGTTACTCACTAACAATCAATAATTAATCTTGTTGTTTATACAATTCACAACATCCATATCCATTCATAAAAATCACCTTGAAAATTAAAATAAATAGCTATATGATGTATATAAGAGTTAATTTGTTTATCGAGTAAACTAATTGTTTTTTTGGTGTGATTGAAGCAATATGGATCAACTATGAAGTCATTAAATTTTTTGTGTGTTGTGGCGGAATTCGAAAGGGTCCCGAGGTGTTTATAACCAACAAAAAACCCCTCGCATCTAGGCGAGGGGAGAGGCCAAAAATCAGACTAGCTTCAGTTATGAAGAGATATCTAAGCTAAGAGAGGATATCTCTAGAAAATTCTTAATTCCAAGAGCACAAGCTCCCATTACAGTTGACTGCTTGCCTAAATCTGAGATGACTAATTCTCGATATTGACTCACCGTGGACACAAGGTTACTTTGGAGCTCATCGATAATATTTGGAATGTGATGTAATACTTCACTGTTAAGCACAATCGTTTCTGGATTATATAAGTTAATAATATTATTTAGGCCGATGGAAATATGTTTGATAAATTGTTCTATCTCCTTCGTAACAATAGGGTCTTTCTTAGCTAACCACTTGCTAATATCTCGGTAACTAATGTCTGTTTTGTCTAACTTTTTGGAAAGATGCTCGAACAGACTTGCCTCTGAGGCGTAAAGTTCCCAGCATCCTTTGTTGCCACATTTACAAACTTTTCCGTCAGGGAAGATAATCATGTGTCCCATTTCTCCTGCATAGCCATGGTAACCTTTGATCACTTCACCATCCATAATGATTCCGAGACCAATGCCGGTATACATACTGATACATAACAAGTTATCAATATGATGGTGTTTAAATACGATTTCGGCAAAAGCGGTTAAGTTAGCGTTATTTTCGATATGTACGGTTATTCCAGTCTTTTTCTCAAGGTCATCTTTTAGATTTTTGTTACGCCATTGGTGTTGAGGAATAAAGAAGATGCTTTCATCTTTTCCTACTGTACCGTGTATAGCAATGACAGCACTAACCATGCCATATCGGTATTCAGAACATTTGTTTTGAAATTCTGTGATATGTGTAGCTACGAGATCAAGGATTTCATTATAATCGGATGTTTCTAGATCATAGGTGTTCGATAGTAAAGGAAACCCTAATAGATCAGACAACGTATAAGTTATATACTTGTAATCGATATTAATACCGAGGACGCATGCTGCTTCACGATTTATACCAAGCAAAATAGGACGTCTTCCAACCGTATTATGTTCTTGGTGTGTTTCATAAATCAAATCTTGATCTAATAAATTGGCTACCTGAACCGAGATAGTTGCTTTATTTAATCCAGTTATTTTAGATAAGTTAGCTCTAGATATCATGCCATGTTCGATAATTTTTTCAAGGATAAAACTTCTATTTAATTTTTTAATGTATGCTCCATCACCGGTAACCATAGTAATTCCCTCTTTTCCATTTGCTTAAAAGTGGAATGAACGATAAAGGACGTAACGATAATTTTCAAGTTCACTTAAAAAAATGAGAACTTTATGAAAACGTACGCTTAGAAATCCTTTTATTCATATAAACTCTAGTTTAAATCAAGAGGGTTAAATAAACAACAAACAAAATAAGTGGTAAGCTAAGATTAATGGTATTCCAATAATTAATAGAAAAAGGAGTCGTAAATATGAAATTGCTTTATTTTGATTGTTTCTCAGGACTTAGTGGAGATATGATTATCGCTGCCTTGCTAGATGCAGGTGCAGATTTTAACCGTTTACAAGAAGAATTAAAGAAGTTGAACATCGATGAAGAATATGAATTGAAATGGAAAAAGGTAATAAAGAACGGAATCACAAGTACTAAATTCGATGTGATATTAAATGATACAAAGGAAAGCCTTCAGCACGACCATGTACATACAGACGGGCATCATCATAGTCATACGAGCCATACGCATGAGCACACGCATAGTCACACCCATACGCACAGTCACAGTGACGGCCATACACATGAGCATAGTCATGGTCATACACATAGTCATCACCATCGTTCCTACAAAGATATCGTTGAAATGATAGAAACTGCAGGATTTAATGAAGCTGTAGAAAAAATGGCCTTAGATATTTTCAAAAAAATAGGGGAAGCAGAGGGGAAGATTCATGGCGTATCTTTAGATAAAGTACATTTTCACGAGGTTGGTGCTGTGGATTCTATTATTGATATTGTAGGTGCAGCGATATTATTAGACCAATTAAACATAGATAGATTTGTTTCCGCTTCTGTACCAATGGGAACTGGTCATATACATATCGATCACGGTGTCTATCCTGTACCAGCCCCAGCGACACTTGAAATCATGAAGGGTATTCCAGTTCAGCAAAGTAATTTAAAGGCAGAGTTAACGACGCCAACAGGTGCAGCGATTGTCGCTGTCATAGCAGAAGAATTTGGAACGATTCCGACGATGAAAATTGAGACAATTGGGTACGGTGCGGGTACAAAAACCTTTCCGAACCATCCAAATGTGCTACGCGTTATTATTGGAGAACAGTAATTTATCAATAAATAATGGAAGCACCGATTCAGTGATTCAGCAGGGTGCAGATTTATTATATATACAGCCTTGGTATAACAGAAGGATTAGTGAAAAAAGAAAAGGATGTGGGAATGATGGGGAAAGAGTTTGTTATCGGTCTTGATATCGGTACAACGAGTGTTAAAGCGGTTATGTTTGACTTAAATGGAAATGTGGTGGAAGAAGCGGAAGAGTTGATCACTTCTCTTTATCCAAAGGAAGACTGGGTCGAGCAAAATCCGTATGAAATTGAAACAAAAACGATTGTAGCATTGAAGGATGTTATCACAAAAGCAAAGCTTCAAGAAGCGAATCTATTAGGAATTGGGTTCTCGTCAGCGATGCATTCACTGATTTGTGTTGATGAAAAAAACGAAGCTATTTCAGACATGCTTATTTGGTCGGATGGTAGAAGTAGTGAGCAAGCGGAAAATCTGGATGTCAATATTGGCAAAAAGGTTTATCAAAAAACGGGTACACCGATTCATCCTATGTCACCTTTTTTAAAGCTATTGTGGATGAAGGAAAACGATTATGAACCTTATCACCAAGCAAGTTACTTTATGTCTCTGAAAGAGTTTTTGCTACAAAAATGGTTTGGACAAAGAGTAGTTGATTATTCGATTGCCTCTGCTTCGGGACTGATGAATGTCGATATGCTATCTTGGGATAAAGATGTATTAGACCTGGTGGGAGTAAAGGAGAGTCAGTTGTCTCGTATTGTTCCTCCGACTGAAGTGTTAACAGGCTTGAACGAAAGCCTTGCAACAGAACTTGGTATTTCCCCGCAATTACCTTTCATTATTGGAGCGGCAGATGGTCAACTTGCAAATCTAGGTAGTGGAGCAATTACGCCAGGGGAAGTGGCTGTATCGGTTGGAACAAGCGGAGCAATCAGACAATTCACAAAAGGTGCGCCAATCAATAATAGACAAGAAACGTTTACCTACGCATTTACAAAAGATACTTCGATTATTGGTGGAGCTACAAACAATGGTGGGATTGCCTTGCAGTGGTTAAAAGATTTATTTGCATTTGAGGGAAGTCATGATGCCTTTCTTTCCGGTGTTGAGGATGTGGAAGTTGGATCAGAAGGAATTCTCTTTTTACCATATGTTAACGGAGAACGTGCACCGCTATGGAATCAAAAGGCAAAAGGAAACTTTTTCGGGCTCAGTATAGGACACAGAAAAGAACACTTAACTCGTGCCGTGCTTGAGGGTGTTACGTTAAATTTATACAAGATTGGAAAATCACTAGAAGAAGTAGCTGGTAAGCCAGTAAAGATAAGCGTCAACGGTGGATTATCTAAATCGGATGTTTGGGTACAGATTATGGCTGATGTGTTTGGACAAGAAATTCATCTGTCTGATACACACCATAATGCTGGATGGGGAGCTGCATGGACAGCACTTGTTGCGATTGGTAAAGTTGATTCGTTTGAGGCCATTAAACAAAACTTACCGGTTGGTAAGGTGATTCAACCAAACCAGTCCAATCATGAAAAATATAGAAGTATTTATGAGAAATATGAAAAATTAGTAACATCTATCGTACCAAATTTCAATTAAATGCACTCTGAAATTCTGTTGTAAAGCGAGGCGAAAATAATGGAAGATATATTAAAACAAGTACAAGACGGGAGTCTGAGCATCACAGAAGCAAAAGATAAACTGGCAACGTATGAAAACTTAGGCTTTGCTAAAGTCGATCACCACCGCAAAAAACGGCAGGGATTTCCGGAAGTTGTTTTCGGGGAAGGTAAAACTCCAGAACAAATTATTGCGATCATCCAAGCATTAAAAGCGAAAAATAATGCTGTGTTAGTAACGCGCATTACCAAAGAAAAGGCGGAATCTGTACAAGTCCAATTTCCTGAATTCAACTACCATGAGACGGCTGAAATTTTACTGTGGAAGAAGGAAATTCCAGAGAAAGATCGAGTTAATAGCTATATTGCGATTGTTTGTGCAGGGACCTCAGATTTACGCGTGGCAGAAGAAGCTGCAATTACAGCAGAAGCATTAGGCTGTCCGGTGAAGCGGTTCTATGATGTTGGTGTGGCCGGTATTCATCGGCTCTTTGATAACATTGAAGAAATCCAACAAGCGACGGTTTCGGTTGTTGTTGCTGGAATGGAAGGTGCGTTACCAAGTGTGGTAGGTGGTCTGGTTTCTCATCCAGTTATAGCGGTGCCGACAAGCATTGGCTATGGAGCTAGTTTTAATGGATTGTCAGCATTATTAACAATGTTAAATTCTTGCGCTTCTGGAATAAGTGTAGTGAATATCGATAATGGCTTTGGCGGTGCGTATAACGCTGCACTTGTTCATCGACTCGCAAATAAACAGCAATAACCGATAGCTACTTTGGAAAGCGAGGTACATACTAAATGAACCGAAAACCTCCTGATCATGAACATGTTGATGATCAAATGATTAAAATGGAAGTGAATCTCGATGATATGTCCGGGGAGTGGCTCGGATATGTCATGGATATTTTATTTGAAGCCGGTGCAAATGACGTATTTTATACACCTATCTATATGAAAAAAAATCGTCCAGGCGTATTGCTTCAGTTACTTTGTTCCAAACAATCTATGGAACAAATGAAATCTATTTTACTAAAAGAAACGACGACTCTTGGCATTCGGTACTATCCTTTAACCGTACATCGTATGGAACGAGCGTTTATAAAGGTAGAAACTGAATGGGGTCCGGTTACAGTTAAACAAGGAATCAATAATGAGGAAGTTTTTCAAAGTTCACCAGAATATGAAGATTGTAAGGCAATTGCAAAAAAACATAACATTCCATTAAAGAAAGTATATGAGCAGGTCTGGAAGGCGATGGATAAAGACTGAGAAGGACGAGAACGATTCGAGAAAACAAGATATTACATAGCAAAAGGTCCAATTAATGTAAAAATTGGACTGTTTTTTGTTGGATTTACAAGGTTTTATAAGTGGAGATAGACTGGATTAGTGTTGTTAATAGTTCAATCATTCAATTAGGAAATGGATATTTATGTTAAAGTATAGGATGTAGTATTGTATTAAAATACAAGAAGGTTACTTGAAGAATGGCGTGACATCACTTGAAATGAAGCAATTTTTGCTGATTTGAAAAGAAGGAAGCTGCGGCAACAACTTCCCTGATCTGTAACAATCACAACCCGCTACTTCAATAAGTTATTTTTTTATCTTCTTCAAAGTCTCTTTCATACGTTTCTGCTTGATCTACATCGTCCCAAGCCTCACTACCACTAACCCGATCCCTCCTATAAAAGTGTCTCTCCGGATGACCTAATATATAAGAATATTTATGTAATCGAATTTGTCTAATAATAAGTGACAAGAAGACACCGGCTATTGATATAAATGATCCAGTTTTGTAATTTAATAATAAAGATATCAATAATAGAATCAAGGATGGAAGTTGAATCATCCATTCAATTTTTTTCATTCTGTTTAACATCCCTTCGTCACAGCTTGTTAAATGAAAGTACATAACTATTTCAAAAAATAATGAACACACTAATATCCATATGCTCTGGATATACATGAATGAACTTACCACACCACGATGTTTTATGTTTGCTATATTTTTAGCAACTTGTAGATTGATTGGCACAAAAAACAAGGAGAACAAAAGTCCTCCTGAGAGTGAGATAGATAGATGAATAATAGGTAAATTGGATGTTGAATCTGATACTGCATTTCCGATTAAAAATAAAGGAATATCGGCCCATATAAAGAGGGTTAACTCTAATAAAACTGATGCCACTATGACTTACGTAAAATTCTTTTTAAGTACATTTGAATAATTGCGAAAATACAAACTCACCATAATTCCTCACAGATGTTTATATAATTCATTTTATTTCATTCAACATTTCTACCCGTTTATTGAATGAGACTTGCTCTTTAATTTTGTTTGAATCATTAAAATTGAAATATCTTCCTTGTTTAAAGTAAAATAGAATTCACCTTATAAAGAGAGGGGAACTTTTTATGAAGCGATATCTATTTGAATATGAAGTAATATCTTCTGGTCTTATTAGTCAGTTTAGCATTGTGTCGGCTAGCGAGAGTGAAGCTAAAGCACAAATAAAAGAACGTGTTGCTGATATTGAATTTACTGAAGAAAGTGATATTACGATAAAAAATCTTATTAAAACCATTGATGCAACAGATAATTATTATGAATGTGAAGGTTGTACATAATGGTATATTCTTAATAACCTCTTACCCTTATTGGGGCAGGGGTTATTTTTTATCTAAAAATAGTATTAGAGTATGTGTGATTTTTCCATTTACGTATAGATATCCTGATGAGGGTGACGAAGTTAAAAAAACTAAAATGCGAGTTATCAATAATGTTGCCTGTAATTATGAATACACGAATACGTGTTGTTTGAAATTCACTCCAATGGTATGAACTACCTTATATTGGAGTGAATTTTTTAAGAACAAGTTCAATTTTTTGAAGTATAACACTTCATGTAGATTTATTATTTTGGAGTAACAAAATAAGTAATATTTGGATAATGAACATGATAGTTATAATCTCCGATTGTTAGTTGTAGGTGATCAATAGCAACACCAGTTAGTGTACCTTCTAACGGTCCATTTAACGTTATGACACGAATTGTCTTATCTAGATGCATCATTAAGTGATCGAAAAACACTGGTTTTGTAGGAATCGTGTAGATTGGAGCTATTTGTTCCATTACGGCTGGAAAGTTATTGGAATAAACGTATTTCCCAGGTGGTAATGGAGTTTGTTGATGCATGTACGGAATATTTTGTATCAATGGTTCCACTCCTTACATTTGAGTCAATTTCATAATTACCTTATTCAGTCATATGTGACAATATTGGTATTGTGAAATTGATTAATATAATTTTATATTTTAGCTTATGCTTTGTTACTGTTGCGTGACACTAGCACAGGTAATGGCTAGTAAAAACTATTTAAAGTTTCAACAATACAAATATGATAAAGAAGTGAAGAATTAGGGTAATATGATAGGAAGAAGACTATGAAATTTCGCAGGAGGGAGAAACATGAATTTACTAGACAAATTTAGAAAAAAGAAGCCGAATAATGAAGAGATACAAGAAGATATGAAAATAGAAGGAACAGATGTAGAAGAGTTAAAAGAAGAAGCAGAAAATCTGGAAGAAGAAACGATACAGAAACATGAAAAGCACTATTCCGATGATCGATATTGGAATAAGATTCAAAAGTTTTCTAAGAAGGCTGGCTCAACTGTCGTATATGCGGTGTTAATCCTTTACTACACATTACAGAAGCCGGAAATACCTTTAAAAGTAAAAATAACGATCGCAGGTGCATTAGGTTATTTCATTCTACCGTTAGATCTAATCCCTGACGTAGCACTAGGAGTAGGTTTTGTTGATGATTTAGCAGTAATCACTGCTGCTTTATTTCAAGTAGCGATGTTTATTGATGATGAGATTAAATTAAAAGCGAAGGACAAGCTCACAAAATGGTTTGGTAAGGTTGTAGACACTTCTGAGATAGATAACAAAATTTAAAGAATAAAGTACGTTATATGAGTTTTTCTCAGTTTAAAAGGAAATGGAATTTCGTCTAAAGGAAGAGAACGTTCGCTCTATTGAATCCTTGTATGTATGCTATAATCTAGTAAGATAATGTTCTTTTCAGGAGAGGTCGGCTAACCCCAGAAAGGGGGTGATGCCCATGAGTTTATATGAGATTATGATGGTACTGTTTGGTTTTGGTACCTTTTTAATCGCATTGCTCGCTTTGATTGTGTCGATTATTTCGAACATCAATAAAAAATAGACCTCCCTATTTACCCGTTAAGTGATCAGGTGAGGTCTATCTGTATGATGGACAGCCGATCCCTCTGGGGGAACCGCTTATCTAAAGGCCACAGTTACCGCTGTGGTCTTTTTAGGTTTTGCTTATCTAATTAAATTATAACAATATTTCGTAATTATTAAAAGCCTAACAAGTGTTTTAAGTTTATTATGAGAAATTTTAAATTATTGAATTATTCTTGTGATTCCTGCCAATGACACATATTGTAATAATCTATTCAGTATCAAAGAGGTAAGTCTTCCGACAATAGGGTAAGATTGTGGTAAAAGTAGTTGGAAAAGAATCGTATAACAGAAAGCCTAAAAGTTTGTAATTTCTTCTTTTTAACCTGAGTGGTAGGATTAATAAATAATAAAAGTATTTAAATTTACTATTATCAATTATTATTATATTTAGAAAGTAAATTATATTCTTGAGGTGATTTTATGATTAGTGATGTGAAAATTGTACAAATAGATTCAATTGAAAAATACATTGATGAGTTGTCTGAACTTTTGATACACGTAGTAGATGATGGAGCATCAATTGGTTTTTTACCTCCACTAAAACTAACGGATGCTAATAATTATTGGAAAAATTTATTAAGTACAGAAATTCTTCTATTTGTTGCAAAAATAAACAATCAAATAGTTGGAAGTGTACAACTGCACCTATGTACGAAGCAAAATGGTAATCATAGAGCTGAAATTGCAAAGCTTTTAACGCACCCTAACTATCGACGTAAAGGTATTGGTCGCTATTTGATGAATAAGGCTGAAGAGCGAGCTAAGCAGGAAGGGAAGTCATTAATAGTTCTAGATACAAGAGAAGGAGACCCTTCAAATTTTCTTTATTCATCAATTGGTTACAGTCAAGCTGGTAAAATACCTTATTATGCTAAATCGGCCAATGGAGAACTTCACTCAACCGTTCTATACTATAAGTACTATTAAATCAAACAATAATGGTAGTCTTCTATTGAATAAGACCGTCTAACAAAATCAACTGATTTGCTCCGCATACAATGATACTATGCGATAAAAATATTTTTTACAATCATGCGGCGATAGTTTCCGTTTAGATGTTACTTTTTGTTGAGGATAATCTTTAAATGAAAACTAGTTTAAAAAGTATTATATTTTAACTAAGATAATGACTAATCTACTTAACATTTAAGTTTTAGTCGGTTTTTGATTACAGCCAATAAAATCTACCCCTTTGATGATTTTCAATAAGATCAGTTTCACCTACATTACACAGACTATGGAGTAAATCTTTTATTTCGTAGTAGACTAAATACTGGGTGAAGAATCTTCACTTTTAAAAAAACAGGGTATTTGGTTTTGAGTGTAAGTGGGTGCGAGGGTTTTATGTTAGCATTATATTTTTTGAATAAAAAAATATATAAATAGCCCCAACCGAGTTGAACAGGTAGGAACTATTTTACTTACAGGATAATTTTATTCTGTTAATGAAATCTGTGCAGTCAAACTCTTTCAATTTTGTGTTCATTTGTAAAAGATAACGATTAATTAGTTAGAATATACTAGGCTATATTTTGAAGAAATGGTGGGCACGATCCTGTTCACAAGCTTCACAAAATTTTCTCATTTCTAATGCCATTTATAATACTCTCCTTTGTTATGTGCCTTTTTAAAATTTCTAAAAGAAAAGATGTTTTTTATAACATTGCTAATATTTCTTCTGTTCTTTTTATAGTTGCAAATTCTTCATGCAAATTTAATAAAGTCAATCAGCACTTAATGTTTCCCCATTAATATTACGTCTATCAAAAGTTGCTGTCGCATCTGAAACTAAAAAAGGATTAAAGCCAAGATTTCCAGCCATACGAGTTGTTGTATCAACACAGTGCCATCTTCATTAATTAACCTTTCATCACCTGTAGAACATAAACCTATTGCTTAGTTTACTTTTTTCGTTCAATTATTGCCGAGTACAATGATACTATGCAATAGGAGAATACTCTTAACAATTTAAGCACCATTAAGACTAGAAATTTAAAAAGCTCAGCCATACAACAACGGTATGGCTGGGCTTTTTATGTATACTTCTGGGACAAGGGACCTGTCCCTCAGTTCATTGGAAGTAAATAATGGCACTGATACAGTTTATTCTTGATTGTCAAACTGCTTGGCACTCGTTTATCAACATGGTCTTAAACAGAGGGATGACTAGGCTTGGAATTTTTAAGAATTAGTGTATCTATTAAAAATAGTAGTAAGAAATCCCTGAATTTCTAATACATCGATTGAAAAATTATGTAGGCTTTGTGATGAAGTTGGTGGCTGATTGACTACAAAATTTATGGAGAAAAGTTGATTTTCTATTGATAATGATTATCATTATCGTTATAATGTGAAATAGAATATGATAAAAGTCATTCCGTGTTACATGTTTGGAGCTTGGTGACATGAAGTATATGGATGGTTATAAAGGAGGTTAGCAGGTGACATTTCTATCAATCTAACTATTAATTTCTTGATAGCTGATATTTTATTAGATGTATCAGCTTAGAAAGGTTGATCCGTGTGTGAAATATAAAAGAAAGCTTGTTATTGGTTTATCACTTAATAACCGGTTACAAAGGAGTTCAAGTCATGATTAATATGACACAATGGATGAACAAATTCAATTAGCTAAACGAGCCGAAGTGGTTAAATTAGATTTCGTATTTAAGCCTGATTCATTATTTGCACATCCAAAAATCATCTTTCATGCAGGTGGAACTACAGGGATTGATCCAACATTGACCTTAACAACTATTGCCGAGCAAACGACACATATTGGGTTAGTTACAACAATGTCCACAGCATCATACCCACCGTATATTATTGCACGACAACTGCAATCCTTACATTGGATTAGTAATGGACGAGCTGGGTGGAACATTGTTACTTCCATTGATGGTGGTGAAAACTTTGGTCAAATGGAACGTCCATCCTCTGAAGAGCGCTATGCAAAAGCTACATAGGCTACCGAAGTGGTTCGTAAGTTGTGGAATAGCTTTCCAAACGAAGCACTTCAACAAAAGAATATAAATACAGAAGCAGCAGAAGAACTGTACAACCAATCGATTATAAAGGAGAATATTTTTCGGTAAAAGGTCCACTCAATTTGCCTGCCCATCCTTCTCGTGAGCCCTTATTATTTCAAGCTGGTGCTTCAGAACCAGGTCGTATTTTTGCAGCTTCTGTTGCAGAGGCTACCTTTGCTGCTACTCCAAGTATTGAGGCTGCTATGGAATTGCGTCGGTGCTTACAACAAAAGGCAACAGAACATGGCCGCTCAGAAGAAGATGTTCGTGTGTTACCAGGTTTATATTTCTTTATTAGTAATACATTTGAAGAAGCACTTCAAATGTATCAAGATGCGCATAAGCATATCACCAAGGAACAACGATACAGCTCGATTGAAAGGATTATTGGATTAGATCTAAGAGAATATGAATTACATAAAAAATTAACCTCGGAGATACTTCCAGATCAGAATCAATCCGTAAGAAGTAAGACACATGCGGACTTATTAATGAAATATATTTCACAACATGAACCTAAAATAGAACAATTGCTGAAACGACCAGAAGTCATCCACTCAGAACATTGGGTCGTAATCGGCCCACCTGAGCAAGTAGTTGACGAGATTATCGAATGGTTTAATTATGGAGCGATGGATGGTTTTATTGCATTACCAGGAGGTACACCTCAATCTATGGATTTGTTTTTTGAAAAGGTTATTCCATTATTAGTGGAAAAGGATTTATTTAGACGAAACTACACAGGAAAAATTTTACGAGAGCATTTAAACAATTAGAAAATAAGAATAATTACACGAAGAGGAGAAATGAAAATGAAAAAAATTATTATGTTCATGTTAGCTTTGCTAATTATACTAGCAGGATGCGGTCAAGATAGTGACGTCACACAGGGTGAAACAACGACCAATGAAAATGAAGAACAAGCAGGCACAAAAGAAGCAGAAGAAACAAGTGAAGAGGAATCAACAGATGATTCAGCAACGGAAAGAACGATTGACTACCTTGGTGAGAGTTATACTGTACCTGCGAATGTGGAACGAATTGTGATTACAGGTGCAATGGAAGCAATGGAAGATGCAGTTGTGCTCGAGGTTGAACCTGTTGGTGCGGTGACCGTGGCAGGAGAGTTTCCAGAAATCTATCAATCTGCAATGGGTAATGCTGAGTCAATTGGAGAGAAACAACAGCCAAATTTTGAGAAAATACTAGAATTAGAGCCAGATGTTATTTTAGGAACAACAAAGTTCCCAGAGGAAGTCGTTAAAAATTTAGAAAAAATAGCTACTACTATTCTTGTCTCACACGTTTCATCTAATTGGGAGGATAATCTTCACTTAATGGCTCAATTAGGTGGTAAAGATGATACTGCGGAAGATCTTTTAGCTGAATTTAATGAAAATATTGAAATAGCCAAAGATACAATATTGGAAGATTTAGAAGGTAAAAAGGTAGTTGCATTACGTATTCGTGGTGGACAAGTATTCATGTATGCTCCAGAACTGTTTTTTAATCCACTATTGTATGATCAATTAGGCTTAGAAGTGGCAGACTTAATAAGTAAAGCCGAAGTACAAGAAGCAATATCGGTTGAACAGCTGGCTGATATGAATCCGGATTATATTTTTATGCAAATTCAAGATAGCGGTACAGATGAGAGTAGTAAAGCTTTTGAAGATTTAAAAAATAATCCCATAGTTCAAAACATAACTGCTTTTCAAGAGGACCAAGTATATGAGAATGTAGTAAATCCATTACTAGAAGGTGGTCCGCTCTATAGCAGAATGCTTTTCCTAGAGCAAGTCCAAGCAAAGTTATCAAAGTAACCATTATTAGCATTGGGAGTAACAATTGATGATTTCTATATTAAAAAAACGTACCATTCAAGTCGTTTTTCTCATCCTGTTTTTATTAATAACAGTTAGTGTCTCATTAATATATGGTTCCAAGTCGATAAGCCTAACAACTGTATTAGACACTTTCATCCATTTTGACACAGAAAATATGGACCATCTTATTGTACGCACATCTCGTTTGCCACGTGTTCTAGGTGCGCTATTAATCGGTGCCTTCCTAGCGGTCTCTGGTGCGCTGATGCAAGGAATAACAAGAAACTTTTTGGCTTCACCCAGCATTATGGGTGTCTCTGATGGTTCTGTATTTGTCATAACACTATGTCTAATCTTTTTACCGAATGTTGCACCAACAATGATGATTATTTATTCATTGATTGGTTCAGCATTCGGAGCTATCCTCGTCTTTTCTATTGCTCGATTATTACCTGGTGGTATGACACCATTAACTCTAGCTATATTAGGGACGATATTAGGGACGTTTTTGAATGGACTATCGCAGGCATTAGCCACCTATTTTCAAGTCTCACAAAATATAAGCTTTTGGTATAATGCTAGACTTCATCAAATGGACCCAACATTAATTAAATTGGCCATTCCATTTGCCATTTTTGGTCTCATCTTAGCGTTTACAATCGCGAGATATATTAATATTGTATCCTTAGGAGATGACACCGCACAGGGTTTAGGCATTAACGTTATACTAATAAAATCACTAGCAATGTTGAGTGTAGTTATTTTAACAGGTATCTCTGTAGCGATAGCGGGGAAAATTGCTTTTATTGGGTTAATTATTCCACATATTGCAAGGTTTCTAGTTGGTCAAAACTATAAAAGAATTATTCCTTTTTCATGTATTTTCGGAGGTTTATTTTTGGCTTGGTCCGATATCATTAGTCGATATATTAATCATCCATTTGAGACGCCAATTGGCGTTGTTACTGCCATATTTGGTGTTCCTTTCTTCCTTTATTTAATCCATAAGAAAGGGGGAAGGAGCTTTTGAGTCAACATAAAAAATGGATTAGGTTTGTTCTTGCCTTTGTGATAATCACTCTAATTTCCGTCGTTGTTATGTACATTAGTGTTACAAATGGAACATATGATATTTCACCACTAGAAGTGTATGAGACTATTTTTGGATTTGATCAAAATGATGCTTTTGATTTGGTTATTTTTGAATTTCGTTTACCAAGAATAATTATTGGGGCTCTCGTTGGTTTTGCATTAGGTATCGCTGGTGCAGTATTGCAAGGAGTTACGCGAAATCAATTAGCTGATCCTGGAATACTTGGTATCCATGCAGCTGCTGGGATGTCTATCGTATTATTTATGTTCTTTATTCAAGGAACTATTTCAGGTGCAGGTTGGTTTACACTATTTAATATGTCTTTCTTTGGCTGGGTAGGCGGAATGGCGGCCGCAATGTTCTTACTGCTATTTTCCCGAACGTATGGAGTGATGGATCCGACCAAGCTTATTCTTGTAGGAATTGCAAGTAATTCTGGTTTCAGTGCAGTAACACTATATATTTCTTTAAAGATGAACCCGCAGGATTTTGAGATGGCAACCGTATGGTTATCTGGAAGTATTTATAGTGCCTCTTGGGACCAGATTATTGCGATATTGCCCTGGATAGTAATAGCTGTTCCAATTATGATGATGAAAACTTCCCAATTAAACGCATTGCAATTTGATGACACGACAACCGTTGGAATAGGTGTGAATCAAAGTCGTGAACGTACGATTTTACTCTTGTGTAGTGTTGCGCTCATAAGTGCTTGTGTTTCCGTTTCGGGAAGTATTGGTTTTGTCGGTTTAATTGCCCCACATATTGCACGTCGATTAGTAGGCATTAATCATTTACACATCTTACCGATTAGTGGTCTGCTAGGCATGTTTATTGTCATATTTGGTGACTTTATCGGAAAGACGATTTTTGCTCCAGCTGAATTGCCTGTGGGTATTGTGGTATCCATTATTGGTGTTCCTTACTTTATTTATTTGTTAATTAAAGCTAGAAAAATAACTTGAACATTTTGTTTCCACAATGGAGGGATTAGTGATTAGAAGTAGAAAGACAGAAAGCTTCGACTTGAAAGGAGCACACCATAATTATAGAGTGGATATCTCTATCCCAGAAAGTACACCACCTAGTGAAGGTTTTCCTGTACTATATGTATTAGATGGAGATGCTTATTTTACGATGATAGATCAAATTGTCAACTTACAAAGTCGTAGGGCTGATAAAACTGGTGTGAGTGAGTTGATTATCGTAGGTATAGGGTATGAAGGGAATGATGTTTTCTCTTCTTTCCGCGTGTATGATTACACCCCTCCTGCGCAAACCGTGGATTTACCAGAAAAACCAGATGGACAGCCTTGGCCAGATCACGGTGGTGCGAAAGACTTTCAAGCATTTATTGAGAAAAAATTAATGCCGGTTATACATAAGGATTATCCGGTAAATAAACAAAAACAAGCAATTTTTGGACACTCACTTGGTGGATTGTTTGCTTTATACACGCTTTTTACACGACAAGATCTGTTTCAAAATTATCTGGCCTTTAGTCCATCTATTTGGTGGAATAACCGTGCTGTATTAAATGAAGAAAAACATCTTAGAACCAGAAATGATAAGCGTCTGTATATTGCCATTGAGCACACAAGCCAAAAAAACATGTATCATGATGCTCAGAGCTTATATACGCGTCTAGCTGAAGGCGACATGTTAGCCGACATTGATT
The DNA here is from genome assembly GCF_030282825.1 of Aquibacillus rhizosphaerae. Classification (GTDB taxonomy): domain Bacteria; phylum Bacillota; class Bacilli; order Bacillales; family Amphibacillaceae; genus Aquibacillus_C; species Aquibacillus_C rhizosphaerae. Next base: position 215,825 of record NZ_JASTZU010000058.1, on the reverse strand, counting down.
TTCGTGGATTAAATGATGAAAGTCATATGTCGATTGTGCCGACAGCATTAAGTGATGCACTACGTTTTCTTTGTCGTTCATTTTGACTTGGTGATGGAACAATATAGAATGATATCCCTGTAAGGTACTAACTATAATACGTTTAACAAAATTTCTGACATAGGTTATTTGTATTTAATTATCTAGTTACATTTCCAAATTTATATGGAGAAGTGAGGAGTAAATATCGTTCGCCAGCGAGATACACGTAAGGATTGTTCTAGTACGTTTAATGGTATGAGAAATAATCCAATAAGTGAAAACACAATGACTATAAGTAATGAATTATGACTTAGGTGGTACAAGGGAAGAAATTATCAATAGATCTTCCTGCTGTTGGTAACACTGTTAACCAGGCCTTACCCTGATGAATAAAGCAAAAACAAGCAAGCTACTTCGAGTAACTTGCTTGTTTTTATACATTTAATTCTGGCATTTGTGTTGATGGTTTAACGTATTTAGTTAATAGCCAACGTGAGATTGGTCCTACAATCAATAACTGTGCTGGAAGTGCAACGATAAAGTTTAATCCTACAGTTTTAAGGTATGCGGTGAAAATTGGACCTTTAATTCCTATCATTAACGACATTAAAATTAGCCCGTATCCTGACATAATAAGAACCATTAAAGAAACCATGCACAAAGAAATGGCTAAAATAATATTGATTTTTTTCGATTTATCATAAGGTAGGGATAATGCGAATTTTCGTGCTTTTGGTTCAACTAATGATTCTACGAAAAACGAGACGATAAATGTCACAGTAAATTGAATTGCTGCACTCCCTATTGTAAAAGACGAGAAACCGTGCAAAGCTGTGTTGTAGGCAGTCATAATTGAAACCATCCCAAAACACATAAAAATACCGAAAATAATTCCTTCTTTTTTATTACTTGGCAAAATACAAACTCCCTTTCTATTTTAAACATAAACGTAATTATATAGCTTAGAAACTTTTTTCATAAGTGACACTTTTGTGAACTTTTTATAATTTGTTTTGGTTAATCGTTCGAAAGTTAATGATTTTTAGGGATACATATGGGCAATGTATGGTAAAGCCTTTATACATGAGAAATAAATTTTTATGTATAAACGCAAGCAGTATTTTATAGTTGCAGTTTAGGTTAGATTGATTACAGATTTCATCGTACACGAATACGTTTATAAGAATATAAGTTTTGTTATAAAGAGGGGAGTTTGAAGTGGTTAAGAATAAATTTGGTTTATCAATTTTATGTAAAACTATAATGTGAAACTCAGTAACCTTTTTAAGTAAGGAACTAGGAGCTATACGGTTTTGCAATAGTAGGAGGAATATTTTCGTTATTATTTCTCAGCTACAATCAGTAGTTTTTAAAGCTCTAGGTCATTTCTATGGTAAGTATAATATGTATTTCATGCTATTCTTTGTATGCAATCATTGCAGTTATCTGGACAGTGTCGTTACATACAGCCACAGCCTTTTTTATAACTATAGTAGTAGTTTTGACTTCAAGAAATAGTTATGTCATTTTCTATTTTAAAAAACGAATTAATTCAATAGCGGAAATCAATAAACATTAAACTAAGTAATGGTGGAAGTTATAACCGGATAACGTTGTGTCTAGCTAGAATAACATGTTTCCAGTTATCTCAAACCAAATATTCTCTAGTACAATCAGAAAAATGGCTGCCATAATAAAGGAAAGTATAGACAATAAAACTTTGCTTTTGAGTGTGATAGATTTATGCTGTTTATATAATTTTCCTATTAATAAAGCAACTACTATGAAGATTGGAATAGCAACAACAGAGGCTATTAAATCATCAAAATCGAGTGGCGGTCCTAGGTATCTATCAAAAAATACGTTAGTTACAAGTGCTATGCTAAATAATACAAAATGATAAAGGATAAACGTTAAGTTGTTCATTATTTGTTAACTCCCTTGGAAAATAGTGCTTACTAAAATAGAGTATAGCAAATAGGGATAATTTGAACTAGCTGGTATTAGATTTAAATGTGATTATTAAGATTATACTTAGATTACTGATGTCTAACCAATAGAGTAAAAAGAAGCCATCATTTTGCATTAGTTCATAAAAAGAGTCAGATCACTGTTTACAAGCAATCTGACCTTGAGAGTAGTTATTCTTTTGGTTGTAAATCCTCAATGGAATCAATATCCATATATTCAGGAACAACCATACCAATTTTAGCACCTGTTAAGTTTTCACCTAAATCAATAATGTTATCCTTATGTTTTTCATAGAAAGAACCGTGTGTTATTGGTAACCATGGAGCTAGCGATGCATCAGCTTCAGCATTAGCTACTGCTTGGAACATAATTGCTGGATCAACAGGTGTTAATGTCACATCAAACCCTTGTTGTTCTAATAGTATCTTCATCACAGTGCCAGAAGAACGTTCTGTATCCCACGGGGTAGAAACTAATTCAATTTGTTTTCCATCTACCTTCTCTACACCTTCCGTCCATTCATCAACTTTATCTTGATTATCTTCTAGCCAATTCTGTGCTGCTTCCTCAAACGAAACATCTTGTGCGTTAAGCATTACTTCTTCCATATCTTCCGGCTCCCATTGAAAGCGATCTAGGATTTTATAAGCACTAGGCATGTCTTCTTCTAAACCTAATCTTGCTATTGTATTAATGTTCTCAGCTCCACCAAATGTTTCTTTTGGATCTTCTAAATACTTTAAATCATAAGAAGCAAACATCCAGTGTGGGGTCCAACCGGTTACAATAATTGGTTCTTCATTATCAATTGCTTCACCTAGCGTAGTTAACATACCTGCGGTGGAACCTTCTTGAAGTTCCCAACCTTCTAAGTTTTCATATTCCTCTAAAGTGTTTCTTGCAAGCTCCGTAGTTCCTGCTCCAGGCTCAATACCTGTAATCGTATAATTTAATTCTTCACCTAAATTAGCAGTATCTTCATCCGCATTACCATTGTCTTGTGCATCTTCTTCATTTCCACAACCAGTTAATAATACAGCAAAAGACAAGCCAAGGGTGATACCAATTGATTTTAATTTCACCAGGTTCTTTTCCTCCTTCTAAGTATAAAAAGGGCTATCGATTATAGCATTACCTGATGATTCCCATAAAATTCTATAGATAACGAAATAATTCCATTTTTTAAAAGAAGATTAATAAGTGCTTTGCATAAAAAAAACAGAAACCATTTGGTTTCTGTTTTTTTGTTACCATCTATAAGCGCCTTCGCATGTATTTGGTTGTGGTTCATAATAACAATGTTGTTTATACGGTCCTGTAAACGGTTGATCGTACCATGTAGGAGGACATTCAGCATATGGATTAAAATACCAAAGAGCATATTTGGAAGGATGTTCTCTCCAATACTTTAAGGTTTGTTCGGCTAATTTTTTTTCTACACCTCTTGCTCTGTTATAAAAAACATTTCCTTTTTGTACTGCTTCAAAAGAATAATTTCCCCCTTGCACTTGAAAAATAACATCTCTTATCGATCGTAAATCTTTAAAATCTAAACAATTAGCTTTTAGTCGATTTACAATTACATTTCCAACCATAAGCATCCCAAGTCGACCTTCACCCTCTGCTTCTGCTCTCATCATCCTTGCCATTACATCAATGTCACTATCTGTAAATTTTACTCTCGTCACTTTTAATCACCTCTAAAAGAATTGTATGAAAAAAGCCTGCAAAAATGTGGACTTTTTTTAATGTTTAATGGACAAACACCAACGTACAAGCTTTCCTTTTTGAATAAGATTCTTGCAGCTATATTATCGATATGAATAAATCGGGTTCTTTAATAAATAAGTGTTTTCCTTTATCACAAAATTTAATAAGAATGAAACCATTTAGCTTTAAATTCGTATAACTAGCTAGAAAAAAGATGTTAATGGGGAGATGAAATATTATACCGATTATTTTAACTGTGCTATTACTAGTTTCCCTAGTTTTTTCTATCTGTCTTGAAATAAATAAAAGAAAAGCAGCTGGTGTAACAGGGATGAAAAGCGCTTTATCTCCAATTTGTTTATATCTTATTGCTATTACGAATCTATTGGCTTATTGGTTTGACTTTATGGGTATAGTTAGTTGGTCTATGACAATTATCCTATTAATGTTAGGTGCTTATTTTACAAGATATTCAGCTGAATCTTAAGTGTGTATTTTTGATGTGAAGGATATTTAACAAAGCATCTTCAAAATTGATAACTATTATATATTTGACAACGTGAATTTATGTTAGTTTTTTTAAAAACTGAAAGTAAAACGTAACAGGTTCAATAGGGGAGAAAACAAGGAGGGCGAAAATGGTTAAGGATAAAATTAAGGGCGCTGAATTTAATACGCAAAGAACTTGTGGGCTATGGCTTGTATACATTGGTTTGATCATAATTATTTCAGCTATTATTGGTGGAGAGTTGCTCATTCAGCCATTTTTAATTGGCTTTGGTTTTTTTATTGGCTATTTTGTGATATTCGTTTTTCCGTATGTAAACCAAAAGCTATCTTATGGAAAAAATTCTAAGTTTCAAGATCGAATGGACAACATTGCTGTTTTTTTAAATATTATTTTATGTACATTGTGTGGGCTAGTTATTGGTTCCGGCAATTTAAGGTTACTTTGGCTATGTATTTTTATTGCTGTTGGGATCCATTTCTTCGGCTTTTACTTTTCTCAAGGGAAAATAATGCTTTTATTAGCTGCATTAACAATTTTTAATTCTCTTCTAGGACTTTTCTTAATCAGTGTTCCTTTCCTATTATTCGCAGTAATTGATGGAGTAATAAAGATTGGCTTCGGGATTAAGATGCTAATGCAACGCCAAGTGCACAGTGAGAAATTATCTAAGATTTCATTGTAGGGAAAATGAATTAAATAAACAAAACGCTTAAATATTATAGCGTTTTGTTTTGTGCTATTTATAATGATGGTGTGAAAATAATACCTTGTGTTTTAGCAATGTAAAGATTAGTGTAACTTTTTTAATTCATCTAATAATTGTTCTGTTCGTTTGGCATTTCCTTCTGCAAAGTTATATAAGCGCTCCTTTAACTCATGGTCATGATGGATTCGATCTGAAGCAACTAAATACTCTCTCATAAGTGTAACTTCCGTATCATGAGAGTTTTGTAAAATAGCTCTTAGTTTATCTGTGCTTAAATAATCTTCGCGGTCACCATCTCTATCGTAGTCTTTTTCATGATTCATGTTCATCACCTCATTGGTAATTTTAACTGTATAAAAAAATTTATACATAAAGTTAATATTTCTGCTTATAAACGTATTTTAAAATGGTTATCAAAACTAAATTATTTTGGAATTTTATGCTAAACTAAATAAAGTAAAGGCGGTATGTTTATGAAAAAAATTCTTTTTATTTTTACTGTTTGTTTCCTTCCATTTGGACTTATTATGTCTATAGTTTTAGGTGATTTTATAATAGGGATGATGTCAGGATTATTTTTTGGTCTTTTAATGACGATAACATTAGGTATTCTAAATAAATCAATGGGAGGGAAACTAGATAGTAGTGTAAGACAAGAAACAGAATTTAAAATTGATGTTTCTTTTAAAGAAGCTCTTGAATTGTGTAAAGAATCTATTTCATCTGTAAAAGGTGCACAAATTAAACAGGAGGACTATGCGAATGGTATTATTCGTGTAAAGACTAGTATGACCCTTAAGTCTTGGGGAGAAAAAATAGTATTTCGTGTTCAGAAAATCAATGATGAAGTTTCTAACGTATATGTTCAAAGTAAACCTACTTTACCAACCACTTTAGTGGATTACGGAAAAAATTCAAATAACATAAACAACATTTCCAGCTATTTCGACCAAATTTAGTAATCTAATTTACTTCTTACTTTCCACAATGTGCTTTCACTTAAATAGTTAAAATAATTTCCAAAGGAGATAAAAATGCTCACTGTAGTCTTATCTATCATTCCTGTTATTGTTTTAGCAACTGGGTTTATCTTTTACTTTAGCGGAAGTGCTAAAAACAATGCGAAACTAAAAGGTATAGGGATTGGATTTATCATATCTTTGTTTATTCTTGAGGCACCTAACCTAATTCAAGGTTTTCTTGAAGGATTTGCTAGTGGTTTTACTGATTAAATGAAGAAGTATGTACTAAATTCTACAATTGGGGAAGATATATGATTTATTTCATAAGTGTTTTAATATACTCTTTATTTCTTTTTGTTGTAGCAACACTATTATTCTTTTCTTTAACCTCGATATGGATGACCAATGAACCTGTTATTGCATATCTTTTGTCACTACTTGTTAGTCATCTGATATTAAATAACTTTGGACGGTTAAAAAGAAAAAGAGATTATTGAGAAAGACGTATAAGTAAGTAGTTCGTTGTCATTGACGGTTTCAAAATGAGAATTATGCAAGGTTTAATGGTTTGCTAATGGAGTGTAAAACCAAACTAATCCTTCAAAATATTCCCTACTGACGAATCTCTTTCTATCTTGTAAAATAGAAGTAAAAGATTGTCAGATTATGCGGAGGGTTTGTTATAAAGGATATGATAAGATAGCAACTACTTACATACACTAAAAAAACGATAGAAGTTGAGCAGGTAGAAAAAATACTTCCAGAAAACTCGCTATCTTATAACGAATTTGCTAACCTGATCCTTTCATTAGAAGAGGAAGGTATTTTGCAAATGATGAAAACGAAAGGAAGGAACAATCGTGTTCCTTCTTTGGCTTACAGTTATCAAATAAACAACTTCTAAATAAAGCGTATCATCAAGATATAAAACATATCGTTTGCCACTTCATCTCTCTATTGAATTTTTAGCTTCAAACCTTCATGTGTTGCTATAAAACCTAATCGTTCATAAAACCTTAACGCTTCTGATCTTTTTTTATCAGTTGTCAGCTGTACTAAATGACAACCACGTTCTGCTGCGCGTTGAATTGCCCATTTTATAAGTTTAGTACCAACACCCTTACCTCTTACAGAAGCGGATGTTCTAACTCCTTCGATAGTAGCTCTCCACCCACCTTGGTATGTTATATAGGGTGTAAAAGTTATTTGTTGTACCCCAACGACTTGATTGCCATCACAAGCCACTACTAACTCATTATTTGGATCAGATGTAATAGCCTCAAATGCTTTTATGTAACTGTTAGGAAGTGGATAATCATTATTCTCACGCTTACTTCCCAAATCATCATCTGCAAGTAGTGTAACAATATAATCTAAATCTTTTTCAGTAGCAATTCTAAACTTTATTTCTGTCCCCAATTAAATCGCCTCCTTATTCGCAAACCTTTTATCATATATAGCCTAAATGATATAGATACTATAAATAAAATATGAATATCTTATGATACTAAATAAGTTATACTTATATGGTGGTATAGATGGTCTTATACAAATATCGTAATTGCACCCTTTCGTATAAAGAATTCAATTCGAAGTTTTTATTTATTTAAAGCGTTATTTACTGCTTCTATTGCATGAATAATTGTTGTATCAAACAATGGAACTTCAGAATCCTCAGGCTTAACTAATAAGCCAATTTCCGTGCAGCCCAAAATGATTCCTTCAGCACCATTATCAACTAAACTTTTAATAACACTTTTATAATAGTCTTTTGATGATTGGTTAATTATTCCTAAACACAACTCTTCATAAATGACTTTATTGACATTGTTTCGTTCTTGTTTATTTGGAATCAAAACGTTAATTCCGTTAGATTCTAATCGTGCTTTATAAAAATCTTGCTCCATCGTATATTTAGTGCCGAGTAAGCCAACTGTTTTTAAATTGGAGCTTTGGATTTGGCTCGCAGTTGCGTCAGCAATATGTAAAACAGGAATATTTATCTTTGTTTCAATCTCATCAGTTACTTTATGCATTGTATTTGTACAGATAACTATAAATTCCGCACCTGCTTTTTCTAAAGATAATGCTATATCCCCCAATTTTTTACCTGCACTTTCCCAATCTCCTTTTGCTTGATAACGTTCAATCTCTTCAAAGTCAACACTATATAACAGGCACTTGGCTGAATGTAAACCACCTAATCTACCTTTAACTTCTTCATTAATAATGCGGTAATACTCTAAGGAGGATTCCCAACTCATTCCACCTATAAGTCCAATCGTTTTCACAAACATCTCTCCCTCATTTGTTTTTCTGATTTTGACTATTATATTTACTGGTAACAGTTGATTTACAAACCTGCCAGTTACTTTAGAGTAAATTGTTTACAAATTATTTTAACATAAAATTCCAGTAGTGCTTTTATAATTTAATCGATGGAAGAAAAAGCGAATATTATCTTCTAATCCCAGTCCTTCAGTTCAAAAGATTTAGTTATATATTTCATAGCTTAACCATACCCGGTAAGGAATATGGACATAAAACTGTACTACATCTCTTAAATGGAATTATATGTTAACATTAGTATAGACATTTATCCGATATAAAGGTTGTGGATGAAATTGATACACAATAAACTAATTCAAATTTTAATGGGAGTAATAACAACACTATTGTTGAGCTACGCCTTAATATCAAGTAATGTAGAATACCTATTACTTCCATATATTCAAGGAGTCTTAGGCTTCATTATTGTAGTGATGTTTATTGAAGGATTATCTGCATTCAAGCAAAAAAGAAAAGGATTAGGTTTATTTTTTATTTTTCTTACTCTATTTATGTTCACGGTTATCATTCTAAATAACACGATAACCGTGGAGGGTGTGATTCCCTTGTTCATATTATATGTTTTATTCGGTGTGCCAATAGGTATCGTGGCAATGTTTGCTTACAGTTTAGATAATAAAGATAAACTATAGAAAACAAACATTTTGTATTAATTTTCAACTAGTTCAAAATTGCTATTTTACTCTTGATTGAATATGAGAGAGGAATTGTAGTGGAAATGCTCATTTTAAAATAGGTGATTTAAGTTTGAGGCTATTTTCAAACTCTAAATAGAAAGAATAATAAATACTCGGCGTGTTAAATCGCCGAGTATTTATTATTTTGAGTGATTTTTTATGCCATTGATATTGTGTAATATTCGCAGCATTTATTAACTTTATGCTGAGCAAAGTATAGATAATTTCGTTGATTACTCTTGTGTACCTATATTCAATTCTTTATAAATCTGTTTTTGCTGTTCTAATTCACTACGCGCCAAATCAATAGCTTGGGGATTTTCTGTGTCAGCTGCAGCTTGTGAAAGGGATCTTTCTGCTCGTTCTAATGAGTTTTCTATTTGTTCGATAACTTGGTTGTTTGGATGACTTCTTGCCTGCTCAATCGTGTTTTGTAGGTGTAAAATCGATTGTTGTGCCTGTGCCAATTGATTTTGGTCTTGCATGCTAGAAATATTATTATTTTTCAACGTAATTCCTCCTTGATTAAGATTACCTCTATATACATATATATTTTGTATTAAAGTTAAATTAAATATACATGTAGAGCGGAACCTGATGTTTTTAATCTGTTCATAATTTAATATGTTAGAAGTCATCTAGTTTTTCCCATTTCATGACGAATATTTGGATAATTATGTTAAAATAGATAGAAAGAGATACGCACTATCCATCTGTTTTTTAGAGGTTTAGATTAAGGAAATTTATTAAGAACTTCTTAGGTTGACTTTATAATGAAAAAGGCGTTTGAATCATCGGTCTTATGTAATGCTCGATACTAAAAAAGTCATATCTAAAGGGTGAGAAAAAGTGAGAATTATTTTTGAGGTATTACGGTTTATGGTTATTTTATCTCTCCTCGCTACATTTGTAGGTTTTACTACTCAATTGATTTTTATATTTATTGGCGTTGAAAATGAAAGTTATATATGGATTACAGCAATTGGTGTATTTATACTAATGATTGTTCTTTATAGAAATAGGTGGAAAAGTCATATAAAAAAACGACTTCTCTGGAATTCCATTATTTTTATTGTTCTCCTAGCTGTGCTAATTCCAGATCTATCCCCTACACATTTTCACTCAACGATATATGTTTATTCGTACGGTTTTCCTTTTGAATTCATAACTTTACGTAGTGAAAATGGAGCGAAATTCCTTATTCCGAATCTATTTTCTAGAAATCATTCTTGGTCCATAGATAATACTATTTATGTCAATTTTTTGCTTTTATATTTTGCTTTAGATTTTACATTGAAAATATTTAACAAAATATCAAAGAATCCTGTAGATGAGGTAAACAATGAAGTTCTTTAAAAAAATGAATGAAAATGAATTAGTCAACTGGAATAAAGCTGCAATACTTGGCTTTTATGTGTATATGTTGTTACTGTTTTTGGAGTTTACCTATAATTTGTTTAACGATAGTAGACTCTTTTCAATACCTTTCATTTTTTGGTCTGGTTTGATAGTTGCTTTTGGGTACGAGTTAATTCTAAATTTAAGGACTAAATTAAAATTTAAAAAGTGAAGTAATATAATTTATATTGGAGGAGAACTTAATGCAAAATAAAGATCAGTTAATAAATAAATTCTCTGGATTAATTCCTTTTGTTCAATCATTGCAACTGTTAGATGATAAAATATGGAATTCTCCAATCGAAGAAGGTAAGTGGACCACCGGAGATGTAATAGCTCATATTATGTTGTGGGATAAGTATTTTTTAGAAGAAGCCATTCAAAAAATAACGAATCATCAACCATTAACTTCCAAGCATCTTGATTTCGATGAATTCAACAAAAAGGCAATTGACTACGCAAAAGAAAATAGCAAGCAGGAAGTAATCGATAGAACGGTATATTATCGTAATGAAGTTATCAATGAAATAAATTCAATTCCCGTAGAAGATTTCACAAAAGAGTATCTAGATGGAGACGGCAATATTTTTTCGGTCTATGACTATTTGTTAGGTTTTATCTCCCACGACCTACATCACATTAATCAGTTAAAAGATTTCTTTTCTAAGATTGCAGATAGGTGATTATCATTTGTTTAAAACATCATCCGAATGACTTTGAGGAATATCTTAAAGCCTGGAACTACTGGAAAAACATAGTGAAAAATATGTAACGTTTATTTTTATTGAACACGGAAACGTAAAAAGGATGGGGATAGAATGGTAGATATACTGATTTTGTTGCCAATCATTTCAATTATGATAGGTTTATATTTTATAACGTTAGGTCTTTGGGAATTAAGAGAAGGTGTAAATAGACATCAATATATTAAATATATGTTCACAGGACTATTTTTGTTATTTATTTTAACACCGCTAGTCTGGATGATGGTTAATGTTCTTTTATGAAAAATACTCACGGAAAATATAGTATTAATTAGATTGTGTACCTATTCTTATGGATAGAGCCATAATTTTTTTCTAGAAAGCACTAATTGATTTTATTATTTCAAAGAGGATGATTTTTTTGATTATAAAAAGAGCCAAGGTAGAAAATTACAGGGCTATTACTGAATTATTTGAAGAGCTAATAAAAGAAATTAGTGAAAAGACTAGTAAACCATCAAAATTACCACCTATATCTCAAACATTAGAACTATGTAAATATTATTTGGAAAGTGAAACGTATATCGTGTTTGTAGCAGAAGTAGATGATCAAATTGTTGGTTTTCTATCGCTATGTTCGAGTTACTCTTTATATGCAGGTGGGGAATTTGGGGTTATTCAAGAGTTTTTTGTAAGTCCTGCGCACCGCTCAAAAAAGATAGGTTCAAAATTACTAGTTGAAGCAATACAAAGTGGTGAAAAATTTGGATGGAAACGTATAGAGGTTGCTACTCCACCTTTACCTCAATTTAATCAATCATTTATGTTCTATAGAAATAATAGTTTTGAGGATGGTGAAGGGAGAAAAATGAAGTTCATTATTGAATAACTAACGACCACGTATTTGTAATGAGCTTTAGTTTTAGAAAGGAGGCAATGATGACAGAAGAGAAGAAAGAACAGTATTTTTTTATGAGCATTGGCTATATAGGGGTGCTTTTACTACTTGTTAGCCAATTACGATACATGTTGAGCTCAGAGGATAGTTTTGGACGGTTTTTGTCGTTGTTGGCTCTTCTATGTATTGGAAGTTATTATAAATATATATAGATTCCGAATTTATTGCTGATACAAAAGGAAAAAGAATCATTAAAATTGTTTCTCTTGGTTTGTTAATTATAATTGGAATAATAGGTTTTTATCTCCTGTTCAACTAACTTATAGGGAGAGGTACAGTGTTGAGAAGTAGAAGCTCAGTAGTTCTCATTCAAAATAAAAAAGTTGGACTAATTAAAAGAATTAGAAACGACTCTGTTTATTATGTTTTCCCAGGTGGTGGAATAGAAGCTGGGGAAACACCGGAAGAAGCGGCAAAAAGGGAAGCCTTAGAAGAATTAGGAGTAAAAATTAAGGTTGATGAGTGCATTGCAACAATTGAATTTGACGGTCCACAATACTATTTCTTATCAGAGATTATAGATGGGATATTTGGAACAGGCCATGGTAAAGAGTTCACAGACGAGGATAGGGGAAGAGGATTGTATTTGCCAATGTGGATCGAGATTAATAGGCTGTCGCATATCGACGTTAAGCCGAAAGAAGTTGCCTTGGAGATAAAGAATTTAGTCAATTGAGTCAATTTCATAATTACCTTATTCAGTCATCTAAGGGCAGTATATAGTTTGGAAATAGTTTTATCCAACTATATATTGCTGTAGGTAACGACAAAATTGGTATTATGAAATTGATTAAATTAACGGATTTTTGCTGAATAAGGAGATTCACACCTAGTCTCCGGAGAAATAAGGTGATCAAACTTGGTACATGTAAGAACAATGCACCAAAATAAAAGAGAGTTAGAATTTTTAACAGATATGATATATGAAGCCATTTATATTCCAGAAAATAAGCCATCAAAACAAGAGTTATTAAATTCGCCACATATTAAAATATATTATGATGGGTGGGGAAGAACAGGTGATAGAGCGTTAATTGCTTTTAATGATGATAATGATCCTGTTGGTGCAGCTTGGTATCGTCTTTTTTCTGAAAATCAAAAAGGTTATGGCTATATAGATGATAAAACGCCTGAACTAGGTATAGCATTATGTAATGAAGCTAGAGGTATGGGGATTGGCACGATACTAATGGAAAGGTTATTTGAATCTGGCTTTAGGGATGGTTATAATTCTCTTTCTCTTTCTCTTAGTGTTGATCCTAATAATAGGCAAGCATTAAATCTTTATAAAAAGCTAGGATTTAAAAAATATGATTCATCTGGAACATCATGGACAATGACTATTTCAATTAATAATTGATTACGATTTAAATAGAAAAAAGTACTTTTTTTGGGAGTGAAAGATTTGAATAATTTAACACGAACGGTCTTAGGTCTCACTGGTAGTATTCTATTGCTTGCTGTGGGGGTATTTAGATTGGTTACGGAATCACTTTCATCGACTCCTCTCTTTGTCGCCTACATATTCGCTATTACTGGACTTATCGGTGCAATTGCAGGTAGTTTTAAACTAAAACTATTATTGACTAAAAGCTAGAGTTAGATAAGAGAAAGTTTAGATGCATTAATAGGAGTGGGAAAAATTGTCGCAATCATTTATCTTTGATATGGATGGAACACTGTTTCAAACAGATAAAATTTTGGAATTATCACTGAACGATACGTTTGATTATTTACGTTCTCTAAATGAATGGAATACGGTGACACCTATTGATACATATCGTGAAATTATGGGTGTACCTTTACCCAAAGTGTGGGAAGCTTTGTTACCGAATCATTCTAATGAAATAAGAGAAAAAACAGATGCTTATTTTCTACAAAGGTTAGTTGAAAATATAAAGAGTGGGAAAGGTGCTTTATATCCTGATGTGAAGGAAGTTTTTAGTTATTTAAAGGAGAATAATTGTTCCATTTACATAGCTAGTAATGGCTTAACGGAATATTTAAAAGCAATAGTAACTTATTATAACTTGGATACCTGGGTAATTGAAACATTTAGTATCCAACATATTGAAACGCTTGATAAATCAGATTTAGTAAAATCTATTAAAAAAAAGTATAGTATTAAAAATGGAGCAGTCATTGGGGACCGCTTATCTGATATAAATGCAGCGAAAGAAAATGATTTAGTGGCAATTGGATGTAACTTTGACTTTGCAAGAGATGATGAACTCTCTCAAGCGGACTTAGTAATTGATGATCTGTTAGAATTAAAGGAATTATTACCTAAGATAGGTGAATAAGAAGTTAAATAGTAAGCACAAGGTAATAAGGAGTAGGATTTATTGTAAGTAAGTCCCGTTTCGGTTTAGAAACATAAGAAATACCATACTAATTAACAGACCAAATCGAATACGTTTTTTACTTATATTTCAATGTTTATTGGGTATGCCTATTTGCTATGTTGATATTTATAGACCAATTAGATGATTGTAATTTTATGTTGAAAAAGTATAGAGTTTGTGAAGGGTTTTCTTAAAATAACATACGACGAAGGATTGATACACTTGAGGAGTGTTCAATTGAAAAGGTTCTCTTGGTTAAGCTACTCTTGTTTCGTTGTCAATCATTCTATCTTTGATTTTTGGTTTTATGGCTATTTTTTAAAGATACGGAAAGAAATTCCCTTGCGATTTTAGCAATAATCATCTCATTTGGAAGCGGGGCGTTTTTCGCTTTCGGTTTAATGATGTCCCAAACGAGTACTCCAACTGGATAATTGTCAAGTTTGTTTAAGATAAACTTTTCAACTATAGATAGTAATTCTAGAATAGGAATTAGCGCCACTCAGGACAATTAGGCAAATTAACTATATATCATTTTTTTATGGGAGTGTTTAAGTGAGTAGAAAAACCTTTAAAATAATTGGGTGGATTCTGCTTTTGGGAATGGGTGCTTCGTGGATAGGGTTTGGCTATTCAAGTTGGTACTTACTATTAACCCCAATGGCGTACTTGTCTTTTTCGATTAACGATGGCAGCATTAAAAAAATTGGAAGGATAAAACAGATGTCCTTCCTACAAGTAATTCTAATAATGATTGCATTTATTGTGTCGATTGGTATTGTATTTGGTCTTATCAAATTAGCTAATTACCTGATAAACGATATATTTCACTTAACTGGGGGGATAAAGACACTGAGCGTGATTATTGCTGTGGTTCTTTCATTATACCCTGTTAAGTTTACTTTTGGCAGTGTTATTTATAAAGTAATGAATGCTACAAGATAAAAGAATTGCGAGTTTTGAAGGGCAGATGAAATTCCGCAATCAGGCGCTTTTTTGAATAAGAAGGCGTCTTTTTGAGATGTCCTACACATTAAGGGATTAGATTTATAAATGGGGAATCATTATAAACTATATCACTTAAATGGACTTAGTGGTACAAGACGATACAATACTGAACTCTTGCCAACGTGCTGCATAAAATAAATCTGTCTAACTTTTTGGGGTCTCAATAGTATACTAAGCGTTCTTCGCATGCTTTTGTGCTGTTATTTTTAAAGTGCATACGATTTAATATGATAATTCAACTTAACCGTTATTTTAGATTTTCTCCAGGGTATCGAAACTATTTAGATTTATTGGCGATTCTTTTATTTTTGTGACATTGTGACGATACAATTGGGTAAATATGTTAAAATCGAAATATAGTTATCTATAAATATTGGCAACTTTTTTATTCGATTTCAGCACTGATGGATGTAGGGATTGATACAGGTATGAGTTCTTTTATCAAGAAAAAGTATAAGAATTCTGGAAAGTGAAAATAAATGAACTTAGACAAGGTGAAAGTTGGAATCCTATTGAAAAATAAATTAAGAAAATCGTCCACTGATAAGTCAATATCTGGAGTTTGTGGTGGTATAGCTGAATTTACTGGCATATCTTCTTTTGCAGTGAGACTAATATTTATTTTATTACCTGCTAATTTTCTTATATATATAATTCTTGCAAACACAATGCCTGATTATCCGCCATCTTTATAATGGTATGTTTTTGTTAAATCACAAGGTTTTAATTTACTTCATAGGTAAGACTATACATTAAGTGGTGTTATGAACACTTTAATTGAAAAGGAGTGATAAAAATGGCTGCAATATTTTCTGTTATTGCTGACATATGCAGCTCTATTGCTTTCGCGATGAGGGGGAAAAACAAAAAAGAAAAGAATAACGAAGAGTAAAAATCATAGGTAATAATTATTGGAATATAATCAAAGACTTAAAGATTTTTAGAGGAGTTATATAAGGCACATTAAATTCAATTCACTAGTTAATGTTTGTATTTTACCCGTGATGCAAAGATAATATTTCCTTAGATGAAATCTCTTAAATTATATAGACATCGGGCTAACAATTGTGTCAATGCAACCTTGAACCAAACCTCTACTAGGAAAGGGGAAATTGTGTGAAAAGAATTCATATTTTTGGTGCAGCTGGTTCAGGAACATCTACACTAGGATCAACATTATCGGAATATCTTCCACATACACAACTTGATACAGATGATTATTTTTGGATAACGAAATACACAGAACAAAGACAAGTTATGGAAAGAAGAACAATGCTTAGAAAAGATCTAACACAATATGAAAACTGGATCTTATCTGGGGCAGTTTGTGGTTGGGGAGATGACTTTAGAGCTTATTTCGACCTTACTATATTTTTGTGGATACCTCCACACATAAGACTTGAAAGATTACAAAAACGGGAATTTCAACGTTATGGAAATGAAATATTGCCTGGTGGTAGTAAGTATGAGCAATCAAAGACTTTTCTAGAGTGGGCTTCTTTATATGATAAGGCAGGCATGGAAGTTAGAAGTAAGATACTTCACGAACATTGGATGTCCGAATTAACCTGTCCAGTATTAAGGATTGAGTGGGATTATTCACTTGAAGAACGAGTGAAAATGGTACTTGATTATCTTAAGTGAAAAATAATTGGAAATGATAAGAGACCAGTTCTTTAAATTACATATAGATAAGGAAGTGGCATTTATGATATTAGAAGCGGCGATGCTTCAGGTCAAACAAGGTAAAGAAAAGGAATATGAAGAAGCATTTCATACGGCATCAAAAATCATTTCTTCAATGAAAGGCTATATTTCACATGAACTTCAACGTTGCATGGAAGTAGAGGGGAAATATCTTTTATTAGTGAAGTGGGAAAAGCTAGAAGACCACACGATTGGTTTTAGACAGTCAATAGAATATCAGGAGTGGAAAAAGCAATTACATCATTTTTATGATCCATTTCCTGTGGTTGAACATTTTGAAACTATTAACCTGTCGTGTGAGTAGATAAAAGATGGGTTAAGAACTTTTAAAAGTAAATAAAGGCTTTCATAATGAGACAAGGAACCTGTACCTAGGTCCACTTTGCAAAGTTTGAATATATTGACAATTACTGTAATATAAGTGTAATATATTGTTTGGGTCCATTAAAAAAAGGGGGAGTTTCAATGAAAAAATTTCTATTTTTAACTGTTCTACTTCTATCTTTAACCATGTTTTTAGCAGCTTGTGGTGGGGATGATAGTGAAGGTGATACAAGTTCCGATACAGGTAATACAGAGTCAGAAAACGAAGGAGCTAGTGAAGGTGAAGATGCTCCTAAGTTCTTGAGTATGTTGACTGGTGGAACAAGTGGTACATATTATCCGTTAGGCGGAGAAATGGCTAGCATCATTTCTGATGAAACTGGTATTCAAACAGATGCGATTTCATCTAATGCTTCGGCAGATAACGTAATCTCTTTGCAAGAGGGCGAAGCTGAATTGGCGTTTGTTCAAACAGACGTAGTAGCAAATGCTATTGAAGGTATTAATTCATTTGACGGGAATCCAGTTGATAATGTATTAGCAATTGGTTCACTTTATCCTGAAACAATTCAAATCGTTACAACTGCAAATTCAGGTATTACTTCTGTTGAAGATTTAGAAGGAAAAACGGTTTCAGTCGGAGCGCCTGGTTCAGGTACGTATGTGAACGCAGAGCAAATCCTTAGTGTTCATGGTTTATCAATGGATGATATTGATGCGCAAAACCTTGATTTTGGTGAATCTACTGGTGGAATTCAGGATGGTAATATCGATGCTGCATTCATTACATCTGGTACACCAACCGGTGCTGTTGAAGGTTTAAGTGCAACTACAGAGGTAGGTATTGTTCCAATCGCACAAGATAAGATTGATGAGCTTGTTGAACAATATCCATATTATGCAACAGATAAGATTACTGCTGGCACATATGGACTTGAAGAAGATGTGACTACAGTTGCTGTTCTTGCAATGCTTGCTGTGACAGATAGTCTATCTGAAGATGTTGTTTATAACATTACAAAATCTATTTTTGAAAATACAGGAACAATTACACACGCTAAGGGTGAATTTATTACTAGTGAATCTGCTTTGGATGGTATCGGTATTGATTTACATCCTGGTGCAGAAAAATACTTTACAGAAGCAGGAATAATCGAGTAATAGCTTTTGCTACTTACCCTTAACTATTAAAAGGAAAGGCCGGTTGTAAACCTAGTGTTTAGGTATTTGCTACCGGCTATTTTCTTATAATAGTTGCTTTTTTTTACATAATTATTTATCATGTACAAGAATTGGTGGAGTTTTTAATGAAACGAAGAAAACGAATACTTTCCTTATTCGTTCTACTCATTCTACTCACTGTTTTGCTGGTTCCATCCCGCACCGTGTTGGTCTTTTATGAAAGAAATACAGATAACATGGAAGCATTTCTACCTCTTCAACAAGGAGACACCTTCCAAGTAATCTTCACGCATTCCATTCATTTAACTGATGTTGTAGAAAAATATAGAGTAACAGACGATTTAGAAATTGAGCAGTATGAAATCATTTATGAAGAGTTTGGAATCGGCATGCCTTCTAATGCTGAAGAAGGAGAAGACTTTGAATATAAAGACGGGAAATATCACATTAGTAATCTAAATAATATTTTTCCATCTATGAAAATAAGGAACGGGAAAACGGTATCAGAAAATCGTTTAGTATGGGAATCAGAAAACAATGAAAATAGGAACATGGTTTGGTTCAATGATTATTTCGAGCCTGGAGCATGGTTTACTATTATAATTGAAAGAATTTCTTTATGGGAATATTTGAAAGGAGTGAAAATAAGTGAGTGAAAACAACGAAAATGATAAATTGGTAGAAGAAAAGCAACAGGAATTGATTGAAAAATACGATATTGAAGCTAGCTCACGGAAGTTAGTAGGTTTTGCTGGATGGGTAGTTATTCTAGGCTTGATTAGTTTCTCATTATTCCAACTGTACACAGGTGTATTTGGCGTTTATACAGCTTACATACAGCGAACTGTCCACTTAGGATTTGCCTTATCACTTATTTTTCTATTATTTCCAGCTAGAAGGAAAGGGGATAAAGGAAAGGTTGCCTGGTATGATTGGGTCCTTGTCTTATTGTCCATTGGAGTTTCGGGTTATTGGCCAGTATTTTATGAGACGTTAGTCCAACAAATTGGTGGTATTGACCAAGCACAAATGATTATTGGTGGAATTGCAATTTTGCTAGTTTTAGAGGCGGCAAGACGTGCGGTTGGTCTCCCAATAACAATAATAGCACTATTTTTCCTTATCTATGCAGTATTTGGGCAGCAAATGCCTGGTATGCTCGCTCACCGAGGGCTTAGCCTTGAGCAATTAATTGATTCGATGTTTTTTACAACCCAAGGTATCCTAGGAACACCATTACAAGTTTCTTCTACCTATATCTTTTTATTCTTATTGTTTGGAGCATTCTTGATTCAAACTGGAATAGGCACATACTTTAATGATTTAGCATTAGTGATTGCCGGTCGTCGTGTCGGGGGACCTGCAAAAGTTGCTATTTTCTCTAGTGCGCTGAATGGAACAATCTCCGGAAGCTCTGTTGCAAATACGGTTACAACTGGTTCCTATACGATTCCAATGATGAAAAAGTTAGGTTACACACGTAACTTTGCTGGTGGTGTAGAGGCTGCATCATCAACTGGTGGACAAATAATGCCACCGATTATGGGTGCTGCAGCATTTTTGATGATTGAATTTGCTGGTGTTGGTTATTGGGACATTGCCAAAGCAGCAGTTATTCCTGCAATCCTATACTTCGCTGGAATATGGATTATGACTCACTTTGAAGCAAAGCGTTTGGGACTTACAGGATTGCCAAAGGATGAGATACCGAATAAAAAAGAAACATTTAAGAAGATATATCTATTATTGCCGATATTAGCTATTATCTATTTATTATTTGAAGGGTACAGTATCGAAAGAACTGCAATTTATGGAATTGTAATAACGATTGCTGTCAGCCTATTTAGAAAAGAAACGAATATGTTTTTAGATGATGACAATAAATTTACATTTGGTAAACTGATTGATGGATTGACAACTGGTGCGCGGACAGCATTGGGGGTAGCAGCTGCAACAGCTTGTGCGGGTATAATTGTTGGTGTTGTAACAAAAACCGGTTTAGGGTTAAAACTAGGAAATAGCCTTGTTGATATAGCAAGCTCGATTACTAGCTCACCACAAGCGCTATTGTTATTAACCTTGTTTTTTACAATGATTACTTCAATTATTATTGGAATGGGCTCACCCACAACTGCAAACTATATCATTACATCAACCATAGCGTTACCAGCTATTATTGCTTTAAATGATCAGTTCCAATTTGCAATTCCAGTACTTGCGGCTCACATGTTCGTATTTTATTTTGGGATTTTGGCAGATATCACACCTCCAGTTGCTCTGGCAGCTTTTGCTGCAACAGGGATTTCAGGTGGAGAACCGATTCGGACAGGGTTTAATGCATCAAGATTAGCGATTGCTGCCTACATTATTCCGTATATGTTTGTATTGAGTCCACAGCTTCTAATGATTGATGCCACAGCAGGTGAGATACTTCTGTCCTTAGCAACAGCATTGCTGGGTATGATTTCCATTGGAGCGGGTATGATTGGTTTTTGGTACAGAAAACTCCATTGGATAGAAAGAATTATTACGATTGTTACTGGTTTAATGCTAGTTTATCCTGAAGGAAACACAGACATATTTGGATTTGCTATTTTCATTGTTCTCGTAGTTATCCAAATCAGAACGAAACAAAAGAAGGATGAACCTAAAGCACAGCCATCTGTTTAGATGATTTTGTAAAATTAAAAATAGACCTACCCTAACGACCTTGTGTCCATAGGGAGGTCTATTTTTATTGAAAAATCTTCTCGAAAGCGCCTGGAAAAAATCGTATTTTAGACAAGTAGAATCTATCTATTTTCACTTTTGGATTGGATATTTATGTTAAAATTTAATAAAGGACGTTTCTTTATGGAGGGTTAGAGAAATGAAAAAAAGATATCTCTGGAGAATTATTCTTACCATGATGATTGTAATAGCAACTTTATTAAATACAGTCTATGATTATCCTACTTACTCATTTGTTTTGTTCGTGTTAACTCTTGTTATTCTTTTTGTAGTTCTTCATTTCGAAAAAAAAGAAAAAGAAAAATCTTAAACTTTTAATGTTAATCTTTTTCTAAGAAACGTAATAAGGCTAAGGGCTTGTGAATTGAAGCGATATAGAATCGGTTGAAAAACCGACACTATCTGTCATGAAACATTCTAAACGCCCTTTAGAGGGAGTGAAGAAATTGAAAAATGTAATTTGGTCGCTTGTAACAGTTGTAAGCATTTTGTGTGTAAATTGGGGATTAACTTTCTTGTTAGAAGCAGCGTTTATTGAGTATGCTTTTTTTACTGGTCTAATAATAGCGACTGTAATTAGATTTTTTAATTCATCGGGTGGCATAGGTTCTAGTACTGTTCGGATGAATACACAAGCACAAACAGGAATTAAAATTGATGAGGAAAAAAAGGAATTTAACCCAACAGTTGTATTTTATACAGCAGTTATTTACACGATATTGGCTGCAATAGTAACATTCTTTTATTATTGGGATTATTTAGTTATCTAGGGGCTAACACTCATTATTTACATTCTAGGGGAGATACAATGGATCGTGAAAATAACGACAACTTGAAAAGAAAGGGTATAAGAATAGGGTTTATAGTCATTTACATAGTATTGGGAATAGGAGCTATACAATTTATCTTTGATGAAAACTATAAAAACGATCATTATGGGTTGATTTTCACTTTATTATTAACGATGTTTCGAAATGTTGAATTGATGATCCAAGATTTGCGAAACAGTAACAAGAAAGGTGCTCTATATAACTTTATTTTGTTAATATTAGGAGTGGGAATTTTAGTTTGGAATGGAATTGAAATCGTTTTCTAGTATAGGTAATAACATAATGTTTGTGCTAAAGATATCCCATTTTTGTCGGATATATTTCGTTAATCATTCTTGCTCCAGTTTTCTACTTATTACACAAATTGGTGAAGGATAAATTTGCTACACCAAAAAGGAACTGTTGGTATAAGCATGAAAGAAAAGACTTTGCAATTTTATTCTATATTGTAGTGATTATCTATCTATTAAGTGTTTTAATCTATCAGGAAAGTTTCTTCTTTTTATTTCCATTCTTTCTTTCGCTAGTAAATATTTTGTTTGGTATAGAGAAATATATTTGCAATAAAGACAACAAGATGTATCTTCATTTCTTTATTGATTCATTTTTTTGGTGTCTTGCAGGAATTATAGCAGTTACCTTATTAGTTTAAAGAATAAGCAATAGAGAGACTTCACCTCCTATTAAATACCTTCATATTCCCCAGGAAATGATGAAGTACTTAAGCTATGAATGAAGAATGAATAATATAAAAGGAGCAAAATATGAACGAATTTATCTTTATAAAAGATTACAGAAATGATGAAATCCTAAGAACTAGTTTTAATGAGCTATCAAATCTGGTTTTTGAAATCGATTTTGAAGGTTGGTTTCAAAACGGTTTTTGGAATAACCTTTATATTCCATATTCATTTATTGAAAGAAGCAAAGTGGTTGCAAATGTTTCAGTTAATATTCTCGATTTAGTTATTAATGGTGAAATTAAAAAAGCAATACAGATTGGAACAGTTATGACACACCCTGATTACCGAAAGAAAGGCTTGTCTTCCCTTTTATTGAAGAAAGTTTTAAATGATTATGGGGATGAGTATGAATTTATTTACTTATTTGCAAATCAAACCGTTTTAGATTTTTATCCGAAATTCGGATTTGAATCCGTAGATCAGTATCAATGTTCAATGGATTTTTTACCAAGTCAATCAGAATCCCCGAATGTCCGCAAGCTTGATAGCAACAATAAAAAAGATTTAGATCTTATTTATAAATTCGCATCTGAAAGAAGCCCTGTTTCAAAACTTTTTGGTACAAAAAATACGCATGGTATTCTGTTATTCTATTGTATGCATGTATATCATAATGACCTTTATTATTTAGATGACATGGATGTTATTGTAATCTATAAGAAAAACGATAGCCAAATTGATATTTTTGATATTATTTCTAAACAAGAAGTTAATTTTGATAAAATTCTTTCAAAAATAACAGATCACGAAACAAATAACATCGTTTTTCATTATACTCCGGATTATAAGGGGATAAATACGAAAAGTAGTTTGATAAACGGGAGTGATACGTTATTCCTAAAAACAATTAGTAAAAATGAATTTCCATTTCAAAGTAGACATCCTTTAATCGCTCAAGCGTGAGTAATTTTTTTATTCATGGATAAGTGAAATTTGTTGAAGTTAGACATCTTATAGAAAGGTAGTTGATAAAGACAATGATAATTGATGAAGAACTAAAACTACGGTTGAAAGAATTAGAAGAAAGTCACTTAAAACCAGAAATTCGTACATCTAGTCAAGAACTTGAAAAGCTATTGGCAGATGACTTTTTTGAAATAGGAAGTTCAGGAAATATTTATTATAAAAAGGATTGTGTTAGTGACCACGGAGTAGAAGTAAGAGACATGTCAATCCATGATTTTGAGACCTGTGGGTTATCCTCTGACATTATATTAACTACATACAAAGTTATAGATGTAACACGTGAACAGGAGACTCTTCGAAGCTCGATTTGGAAGTTTAAAGATGATAGATGGCAACTATTTTTTCACCAAGGAACTGTAGTTAAGTCGAATTAATAATAGAATGATTTATGAGTGAGGTGAGTGATGTGTCGATAAAAGGCCTTAATCATTTTTTGTTTTCTGTTTCCAATTTAGAAAATTCAATACTATTTTATACAAATGTATTTGATGCGAAATTATTAGCAAAAGGGAAAACAACTGCATACTTTGATTTGAATGGTATGTGGCTTGCACTTAATGAAGAGAAGGATATACCCCGTAATGAGATGAATCAATCCTATACACACATAGCTTTTTCAATTGAAGAAGCTGACTTTGACGAAATGTATGAGAAGCTAATTAAATTGAATGTCCACATCCTGCCAGGCCGCCCAAGAGATGAAAAAGATAAAAAGTCTATTTACTTTATTGACCCAGATGGACACAAGTTTGAATTTCACACAGGTAATTTAAAAGAGCGTTTGAATTACTACAAACAAGAAAAGCCGCATATCGAATTGTTTGATTAAAGGTCAACTTGTCTTATTTAGGAACTGGAGCTGATTGTGATGTTGATTAATCAAAAAATACTTGATAGTAATAAACTAGATTTTATTATAAGATCTGCATTAGAATCAGACGCAGAACAACTTAGCCATATTAGATTACAAATAGACGGAGAAACTGAAAATTTAGATAGGGAAAAAGGTGAAGGTTATATAGATGAAGAGGGTTTTAAACGATTAATACAAGATGATACCCAAAGTAGAAGTAACTTGTTCTTAGTTGCTGTAGTTCATGATAAAATTGTAGGTTTTTCAAGGTGTGAAGGCAGCAAGTTACAAAGAACTTCTCATAAAGTTGAATTTGGAGTATGTGTGTTAAAAGATTACTGGGGTTATGGTATCGGAAAAGCTTTATTAAAGGAATTTATAATCTGGGCAGATTCAAATGCAATGAAAAAAATGACGTTACGTGTGCTGGAAACCAACGATAAGGCGATAAAATTATATAAGAAGTATGGTTTTGAAGTAGAAGGTATCCTAAAAAAGGACAAGATTCTATCAGATGGGAACTATTATAATACTATTTTAATGGGTAGATTCACTGAAACAGAATAGGTAATCGTATAATTCACCTTAGCAAGTTTTTGCGATTGCGTGTTAAGATTTCAGTATTTTCTTTTCCTCTAACACAGACTTATGCTATACTAACTTCAATAAACAAAGAAGGGATGATGGGTGGACAATGATTAACTAATCTTATTTTTAACATTTGGAATTGCATATTTCAAATCAGCGAAATAGGATTAGTCTGCCCATTTTCTATAACTTGTAGAGCTATTAAAAATAGCTTATTTGAGAATGTAAACACACGACTAATCCTTCCAAAAGCAACTGGGAGGATTTTTTATTGTCTAAAACCTCAGGCATGTTGTTTCAAGAAATACTACTGGTATGTCGGAGGATTGGATTCTCCCTTTTAAGAGAGGGAATGATTATATGAGAGAACTATTTAAATTGAGAAATATTAGCTTTAATATAAACGATATAGATATTTTCGAAGACGTAAATGCTAGTGTGCAAGAAAGAGATATTATTGGAGTTATTGGGAAAAATGGTGCTGGTAAATCCACATTGCTTCAATTAATTAACAAAGAGTTAGTGCCGTCAAAAGGTAAAATAGAATGGATAGAAGAAGATGTTAAGATTGTTTTAGTTGAACAAGAAACAGAAGCTTTTTCTTCTGTAGAAACATCTGCCTTAGAATCGACTTTATTAAAAAAATGGGATGTACCAAGCTACGACTTTTCTAAGTTTAGTGGTGGAGAAAGATTGAAAGCACGCCTTGCAAATGGGTTTGCAAAGGAAGCACAACTTTTACTATTAGACGAACCGACTAACCATCTAGATGAGGAAAGTAAAGACCTTCTTATTGAACAATTGAAACAACTTACTGGTACAGTTATTTTGGTTTCACATGATCGGTATTTGTTAGATATTGTTGCGACAAAAATATGGTCGATGGAAGGTAGTAAGCTGATAGAACACAAAGGGAATTATTCGAGTTATATGGAGGATCGCAAACAGAAAAGACGCAGTCAACAACGAGAATATGACAAACAACAAAAAATGATTGGTCAAATTGAGGGTCAAATGAAAGAACTTACGTCATGGTCGAACAAAGCGCATTCCCAATCAACGAAGAAGGAAGGATATAAAGAATACTACCGTGTAAAAGCTAAACGTACAGATGCACAAGTGAAATCAAAACAGAAGCGTCTAGAAAAAGAGCTGGAAAAGACAAAGGCTAAGCCTGTAGAGCCTGAATATACGGTAAACTTTTCGATGCAAGCAAACAAAAAAGTTGGTAGACGATTTTTAGAAGTGAAGAATCTAACAAAAGCTTTTGACAAACGAACCTTATTTAAAGACGCTAATTTCACAATTCAGCATGGAGAGAAGATTGCGATTATCGGGCCAAATGGTAGTGGGAAAACAACATTAGTAAATATTATCGTAGGTGAAGAAACAGCTGAAGGTGAAGTATGGATGTCACCATCTGCTAATATTGGCTATTTAACACAAGAAGTGTTTGATCTACCACTAGAAAAATCACCTGAGCAATTATTTTTTAAAGAAACATTTGAAGCAAGAGGTAAGGTTCAAAATTTAATGAAGCATTTAGGTTTTGATGTCTTGCAATGGTCACAGCCTATCAGGAATATGAGCATGGGTGAGCGAATCAAATGTAAATTAATGGTTTATATACTTGAAGAGAAAGATGTGCTCCTATTAGATGAGCCGACGAATCATCTAGATTTACCTTCACGTGAACAACTGGAAAATACATTAGCAGTATACAATGGAACGTTGCTCGTTGTTTCACATGATCGGTATTTTCTCGATAAAACTACAAGCAGCAAATTAGTTATTTCAAATGAAGGGATACAGAAGCATTTGCAAGAAGTATCTCCAACTAGAAATAATAATCAGGATGAGTTACGTTTAAGGCTTGAAACTGAAAGACAAGAAGTATTAGGAAAGCTTAGCTTTTTGACACCAAATGATAAAGGGTACGCAGCACTCGATAAAAAATTTAAAGAACTTACAAACCAAATAAATGAACTAGTGTAATGAAGGATAACAAGTATATCGAAAAATATTGTTTACATCTAATGTTACTGATGATATTATAATTAACAATATTTAAAGGCAATGAAGAGAAGAGTAGATAAATACATTCTTAACAAGAGAGCTCCGTTGGCTGAAAAGGAGTAAGAATAAGTTTATTGAAACAAACCTCTGAGCATTACATCGGAACTTTAAAAAGGGATGATGTAACAGGAGCTCCTGTTATAGAGCTAAGGTATAAGCATTTATTGCCGTACCTGACAAGGTTAATATGGTGACATATTAATAAACTGAGGTGGCAACACGATGATTAATAATCTCGTCCTCAAGACGTAAAGTCTTGGGGGTGAGATTTTTTTGTTTGTTCAAATATGATGATGTGATTAAAACATTCAAACTAATGGAGGGTTTAAAATGAATTTGAAAACGATAGTTGCTACTTGGAAGTATCCATCTATTTTATTATTCGGTATAGGAATTTCTACAATTGGAACGTGGATTTATTTTCTTGCATTAAATCTAATTGTTTTTAATATGACTGATTCTCCAATTGCAGTGGCGATTCTATATATTATTAAGCCACTTGCAACATTATTTACAAATTTATGGGGTGGAAGTGTAATCGATCGCATCAATAAAAAGTACCTTATGGTTGGATTAGATATTGTACAGGGTATTCTCATTACTTGCTTAGCATATTCCACGAATGTGTTGTGGGTTATTTATTCGTATGTATTTTTAATCAATATTGCTTCATCCCTATATGATCCAACTTCAGTTAGCTATATCACACGATTAATACCAATTGAACAAAGACAAAAGTTCAACTCATTGAGAAGTTTACTTGATTCTGGTGCTTTTTTACTTGGACCAGCGATTACAGGTGTACTATTTATAATCGGTACACCCATTTATGCCATTTTCGTTAATGCAATAGCTTTTTATCTTTCTGCGCTAGTTACATTATTCATGCCAAATGTTGAAAAGAAGCGTATCGATTCACCAGCTCAAAAAATATCGTTAAAGCTAATCATGCGAGACCTAAAAATAGTACTACAGTTTAGCCGTCAGTTTATGTATATCATGACAGTTTATTTGCTGTTTATTGGCTTCATCGTCATGCAAACCGCTATTGACTCACTTGAAGTTGCATTCTCGAAAGAAGTTATTTCTCTTTCAGATGGAGAATATGGTTTTCTTGTTAGTATTGCAGGGGCAGGGATTCTCCTAGGATCTTTAATGAATGTATTATTTACAAAAAAGTTGGTAGTTTCCTTACTTATTGGAATCGGATCCGTAATGGTATCAGTAGGATATATTATTTTCTCGCTTTCTAATAATTTTTTTATTGCTTCTTTAGGTGTATTCACATTAGCTTTTTCCCTTGCTTTCGCAAATACTGGTTTTTATACTTTTTATCAAAACAATATCCCGGTAGAAGTAATGGGACGGATTGGAAGTATTTACGGTTTTTTGGAAGCTCTCATGGTTATAGTTGTAACCTGTATCTTTGCAATCACAGCTCAATTATTATCAATTCAGTTTGTTGTTGTCTCTGGTGCAATTTTAATGCTGTTATTAACACTAATACTATTCGGATTTAATATTCAACCAACGAAGAGAAGCTACTACAATCCTAGTTAAGTAATTGAATAGAATTAGTCACAAATTATATATAAATATAAGAAAAACATATGGAATTTTATGTTAAAATAATTTCATCTAAACGAATAAAATTTCTCAGAAGGTAGGGGGATTGATGTTGAAAATAATTGATGTAAATGTTGACAATGTAGATAAGTATGGATTTTTTTGTATGAGAAGTAAACCCAAGTCAAATGGTTATCAAAATAAACTTAAGTGGCTAAAGAAAAGATTTCAAGAAGGTTTAAGAGTAAAAATTATTGAAGAGGATGGACGTCAGAAAGGATTTATTGAATATATCCCCGGTAAATCTACTTGGAGAGCAATAAATGCAAAAGAATATATGGTTATTCATTGTTTTTGGGTAGTCGGAAAAAATAAGGAAAAAGGATTCGGTAGTAAGCTTTTGCAAGAATGCATCCAAGAGGCTAAGAAGTTAAATCTATCTGGAGTTGTTATCGTAACCAGTGATAAGGGCTGGTTGCCAAGTAGGATGTTTTTCGAAAAAAAGGAATTTAACCTTGTAGATAAAATTGGAGTATTTGAGTTAATGGCTTTGAACTTTAAGGATGAGTCATTGCCAAGTTTTTATGATTGGCAAGAAACTGCAAAGGAATATTGTAAAGGAATTACTGTATTTAAATCTGATCAATGTCCATTTACACAAGATGCCTTAATAAACTTAAAGCTGGCTGCTGATGAATGTGACATGGAAGTGAATGTGATTGAATTAGATAATTATGAACGGGCCCAGAAAATATCTCCGACACCATTTGGAGTATTTACTGTCATATTGGATGGTGAAATTATTACATATCATCCTGAAACAAAAAACAAATTTGTACAACTATTAAAAAGTCAAAAATTTAACATCAAAAGTTAATAACTTTGAACTGTTAGTACGTGCATCATGGAATTGAAGCCTTTTCTAAAAGGGGATGGTGCATAAAAAATATTCTTTATCTAAATTCAGATAGTATTTGGGAGGCTTTTATGAAAAAAGGGATAATAAGACCTTTGGTTATTTGTATTTTTAGTAATAATAATTCTATCCTTGTTGCTGAAGGTTATGATACCGTAAAGAATGAATACTACTATCGTCCAATTGGTGGAGGTATCGAATATGGGGAGTTAAGTTCTGATGCCTTAATTAGAGAGATTCATGAAGAAATAGAGGAAGAAATTGTTGATCTTAAATATTTAGGAACAATTGAAAATATTTTTACATACAACGATGATGTAGGCCATGAGATTGTTATCGTCTATGATGCTAAATTCGTTGACAATTTGATCTATAAAGCGGATTCCTTAGAAGGCAAAGAAGATGATGGAACAATATTCACATTGTGGTGGAAACCTATAACTGAATTTCAAAATGGTAAATTAAAACTTGTTCCAAAAGGCTTATTGGAGCTAATACAGTAGATTCAATAAATTGCTAATTCCTTTTGAATTATACAAAAGAACTCATATAAAAAATTCACATTAATTTTCCGCTCTATAAGTAATCAAGAACTTTTTTGCCCTTACACCTTATACGTTAATCAACGCAGCATGGTAAAATTCCATAATATAGGTGTTATTTCTCAGGATTATCGTGAAATCGCTGAACAAAGAGATTGCGGATTGCTCTAAATGGACGTATATGATATTTGGTACGCCATTCCGCCCATTCTAATGCCAATATGCAAAGAGTCATCCATACGAAACCAGCTAAAAAACCAGCAAACACATCACTCGGAAAGTGTGCTCCTAAATAAGCTCGACTAGTTCCGATAAGAAATATTAGAAAACTGGCTAGGATTGCAAAACACCACTTCACAGGTTTTGATCGTTTACTCTTTGCAACTAAATAAATAGCAAAACCATAAAAAATAAGAGAACCCATGGAATGCCCACTTGGAAAGCTGTATCCAACTGCATCAATTTCAGGATTTATGGATGGTCTGCCTCTATCATAATGATGTTTTAATACTTTGGTAATTGTTCCACCACCTGCGATTGCTACAATAAATGCAGTAATGCCCCATTTATCTTTTGCTTTAAACCAGAGAGCTAAAACAACAAAAATAGACATAGTGGTCAGAAACCAAACAGAACCCAGTTCTGTTATGAAAATCATGATTTGGTCCAGTGTATCTGTTTCGAGTGTTTTTAAGAATTCTATAATAGACGAATCAAATAGTTGAATTTCATGAGCGAGTAAATCTTCTCCTAATTCAACGAAAATATAGGTGAATAAACTTATTATCCCAAGTCCAATTAATAGTACGATAATTGGAATACTTAATTTCTTTATGAGTTGCTTGTCCATTTATACACTCCTAAGGTAATAATATGTATATGGACACATTTTGCCCTACTAATAATACATCTATGCACTTATGCGAAGTGAAGTATATAACAAATCATTGTTACAGTTTGATATATTGTATGGATTTACTGTGAGACAATCACCTTGTCTCTAAGTCCACTGAATCTCATTTAATAGATTGAAAAAAAAGCAGAACAAAAAACGAACACATGTTCTACTTTGGTTGAATCTATGATATAATCTAGTAAGATAACGTTCTGTAGGGAGAGGTCGGCTAGCCCCAAGTGAAAGGCGGTGATGCCTATGGGTATGTATGAAATGTTCATGGTGCTGTTTGGCTTTGGCACCTTTATGATTGCATTACTCGCATTGATTGTAACACTAATCAATAAAAAATAGACCTCCCTATAAACCCAACAAGTTAACTAGGTGAGGTCTATCCTAACAGTGGATAGCCGATCCCTCTGGGGGAACCGTTTATCAACAGGCCACAGTTACCAGCTGTGGTCTATTCCGATAGTTATATTCAATTCTAATCAAATTATATCATAATTTAGTCAATTTCATAATACCAATTTTATCGTCACTTTTCTTTATTATTGATGAGACAGTCACTTGCCAATATTGGTGATGTTCTACTGCATCATCATTTGTTCCATTCACTAGTGTATAAATATTTTTTAAGATTTTCTTAAAATCTTAAATCCATTATCAATAGATTCAAAACCAATTTTCGGGTAATAGTCCATTGCAGATGGCGCAGATAAAAGTAATAAAGTAACCGTATCACCAATTTCTTTTTGTACCCATTGGACAAGCTGTCTCCCGATACCTTTGCTTTGATAATTACTGTTCACTGCCAAATCGGATAGATAACAGCAATAACTATAATCGGTAATCGCACGAGCTACTCCAACCAGTTTATCAGCATCCCAAGCTGTAATTAGAATATCAGCATTATCTATCATTTTTTGCAACCGTTCCAAATCATCAACAGGTCTTTTAATGCCTGATGATTTAAAGACATTAGAAAAGTCTTTAGCTGTTATTTCTAGATTTACTTTATAAGTTATTTCATTTACTTCCATCATAATCCCCCTTTTTAATTTTGATAATTTTACCATTATTTTTTGGTTTTTACTAGGCGCTATTTCAAATTATTTTGCTAAAAATATAAAAAAAGAGGTGTAGAGCTATGCATGTATCTATCGTTAAACCGCATATAAAATATACAGAAGCCATTAGTACCATTTGTGCTACAGGTTGGAAACAAACAGTAGAAGGGAAATTAAGTAAAGATTACCAAGAAAAAAATGTTAACACGTGGTATCGATATGAACGGGTTTATAATGACAATAATGTGGGTCTATATTCCCCATATCGCGCTGCTTAATTCAGACGTTGTTGGAGTCATTGGAGGTGTAATCACTAAACCGAGTGTTGGGGAAGTGTTTGTCTTGTATGTTAATGAAGCGTATCTATATAAAGGAATTGGGAGACGGTTATTCGAAGCACTTACTAAAGACCAAAAACATAAAAATGCAGTGGAGCAGTGGGTGTCAGTACAAGAAGGGAATCAACGAGGTATTCCCTTTTATGAAGCTAGAGGATTTCTATTTCAAAAAAGTAAAATAACATTAACTGAAACAGGCGAGAAGCAGGTATCTTTACGTTATTCGAGGATTCTTTAATATAATAAATATTTAAGGAGTTTTTGATTAGGAAAGTGTTTATTTTTTAACAGTAACTATTAGTACTTTTCCATTTTATTTTATTTTCACCATTCCAACTAACTATCTTGTTATCCTTTCATTGGCGAGTGCTTTATTAGGACTATTGATGGCCAATCACTTCATTATGAAAACAAGAAATAGAAAGTAAAAGCTAGATACATATAAAATAAATCTATCATGATTGATGATTTATCTCTTTATGAGCAATACATATAGTGATGTATTAGGAGGGAAAAAATGGGGTTTTCATTAATAGGGACGTTAATTGGAATTCTTGTGCTAATGCCAAGCATTTTGTTTTTTATAAAGTATCCACCTAGAAATGTTCCAGTAGATGCACCAAGTGTGGGGTTTTTCTATATAAGTTTAGAAAAAATTGGACAAATCCTTTGTTTAACAGTACTTGTATCATCAAAAGAAAGTTTTCAAGATGTACAAGTAAACATTTGGGTACTCCTCCTTGTATTGAGTTTAATCGTTTATTATTGCTTGTGGATCAGGTATATAAACAATGGGCATGATTATAGTTGGTTGTGGAAACCATTTTTATTTATTCCAATTCCTTTAGCTGTATTTCCGATTGCTACATTTGGATTTACTGCTATTTGGATCCAATCTTATTGGTTAGGTGGAGCTGTAGTCATATTGGCAATCGGACATTTAACAGTCAGTTGGAAAAATTCCAACTATGCATAAGTATAGATAGGAGAATATTAGTGCGAAATAAACTAATGCTCCGGTTAACCCCTTGTATTTCTAATCCTTCTATCAAAATACACTATAAAACCTCTCCCAAAAAAGATAAGTCATAGTATTTCAATAAATTTTTTAAAAAATGTCGAATTTTGCAACTTGAATATTGAAAAAATTCTGATAATTAGTTATAATTTATTTAGATTCACTCTGGTTAACTCCAAATTGCAATTTGGACGAAAGGGCAAAGCCATTGAAAGATGGCGACGCAAAGCTATAGGGGCTAAGTTTAAGTATAATAAGCCAGCCAGTTATCGAATAATTCTTCCGTAAATAGAAAAAGGAGGGCTGTAATTTGGATTTTTGTAATGAGAATTGCTTAAAAATAGTTGATGAGGATATTTCTATCTTGCGAGATTTAATGTACAAAGCAAAAATTCGAACTGGTAGTATGAACGATCCATTAGTAATCGAGATTAGTCAATTTCTAGATCTAAAGTTGAATCAGCATGGAAAGATGAATAAATTTTAGTAGGAGGGATATTTATGGCAATGAAGGATACTAATTCACTTAAGAACGAAAAACCAGATTCAAAAAAAGAAGAACAAGACCAATTAGATTGGCAAAGGTCAGTGATAAGAGAAGAGTATGTTGATTCCAAATAGATGTATGCGTTTACTGGAAGTGAAAACAGTTCCGCTTAGTAAGGGTGGACTGTTAATTTATCATGAAATATCTTGAATTGTTGTTAACTAAAAAAACCCCTATGAGGGTTTTTTTAGTTAACAACATACTTCTTCTTTTGCCATATCTACTAACTGCGTATGATACGCCCCTGAAAGAATCTTCGGCTGCAGTTCTTTTATATATTCTTGAATGTCATTCAATTGTTCGTTAGTTTCAGTTAGTTTAAAGTAAACAAACCCTTTTTCATTATGAAGAACAGAAATGTGAATATCCTCTTCTACTTTTGTGGTTGCTACTAGTCTACAAGTTTTCCCTTTTGGTGCCATTTCAAATGAGATCGTAATCTCCTCCTGATAGTTTTTTAATTATTGATTTCAATCTTACTGTTAGAAATTCTAACACAAGAAACACTTTAACTAAAACCACGTACAACGTGCATAACAAACGTATACGCTTATTATTGTTAAAGGATAATAAATACATCGAGTCTTCTTATAATTAATAGGTTATCCTCCTGTTTGTTCGTACGTTCTAAAAATTCGTTAAAAAATCGGCATTCGTTTCAGCTAATTCATTGACTTTTCTGAGAGGCCAGTCCAGTTAATTAAAGTTATTGGATATAAAAACTAATTTTAAGAATAGACATTAACACAAGGAGGTGATGGATGTGAACGGTTTTTCTATCTTATATTTAGGCTGTATTCTTGCTGGTTTTGCACTTATCAAAGTTCCATTGCAAGGCATGTTAGCTCCGCTTGAACCTTTAGCTTTTTTAGTAGGAGTCCTAGCTATTCTATTATTTTCATGTGTACTTATTTTTAATGGGCTCGTAGCTTTGTTGGGTATGAGAAAAATATAGTTGAATAATTAAATTGTCTTTTATTTACTTTAGGAAAAGCAGCTTATTCCTTAATAATGTATCGTAGATAATAAATTAACAATATTACTAAGTGTAAATGATTAATGTTGACAAGTTGAAGTAATAACAATAATTAGTAATATTAAAAGAACTAAGAAATACCAATGTGGAGATTGATGATCTGCGTAATGAAGATTCCAAGAGTGATTTAGAAATAAATAAATTACATGCATCCAACTAGAAAAAAACTTCTAAATATTAAAAATACTTCATTAGAAATTTCTAAGTTTAACTGGCTCATCATCAATTAGAACGATATGATAAATGAATTAATCGGTAATTTTCCAAAGGCCATGGTTTGCACTATGCCTTTTTTTGATATATAAAGAAACTAGATTAGTTAGATAAACGTAATAAGTTGTTTGACTATGGCTTATTTAATTAATGAGATAACTAGCCGATTTTGTTTATTTTCAAAGGAGGAAAACATGGTTGTAAAAGTGAAACTTGAAGATATTATAGATGGATTACAATTCCAATTAGAAGAAGAGAACACATATATCAATTGTTCATCTGGGGAAGTATTATCGGTACCTGATCGAGCATTAAGAATGGCTGAAGATGAGAAGCCATTGGATCATTTACCTGTTTGGCAACAAAAGGGGATAAAACAAGCCTATGATGTAATAGAACATGAAGATAACTATATAAAATTACTTCCTAAATCGGATATTAATGAATATGATATGATGGAAAATTTTTGTTATAGCCTTTCGAATAGTGAGCAACAAGAAACGTTATTTCAGGCAATCAAAGGGAAAGGTGCTTTTCGAAAATTTAAAGATAGTGTGATTCAAATGGAAATAGAAGACGCGTGGTATGCCTATCAAAAACAATGTTATAAAGATATCGCGATGGAACTGTGTAAGAAAAACAATTTACAGGTTAAATAACAGATTCAAAGTCCAAAAAGACCACCGATTGAGGTGGTCTTCTTGGTTAGCGTGGTTTTATTTTAACAAACTTAAGAGTAAAGTTTTAACCCAACTGCAGATGTTAGTATCATGACAATAAATAAAATTCTTTTCCATTCTTTTGGTTCCCCGTACAAAACCATTCCCATTAAGGTGGACCCAACAGTACCAATTCCTGTCCAAACTCCGTAAACAGTACCCATTGGCAATGTTTGCATAGCATACGCTAAAAGAGAAAGACTTAATCCAAAGGTTACAATTAAATAAATTAACGCATCCCATTTTTTCATGGCTAAGCGTTTAATATTAATTACTCCGATGACTTCAAAACATCCTGCTAAAATTACTGCTGTCCAAGCCATTAAACTACACCTTTACTTTCCTGGGGCTCAGAAGATACTACCTTTAATCCAATTACTCCAATTAAAAGTGTACCAATCAAAATTATTTTCACTAGATGGAAGGCTTCTCCATAAATAATCATTTCAACTAAAACAGTTCCAACAGTTCCGAGACCTGCAAATACTGCATAAACAGTTCCAATCGGTAAATATTTTGCCGTAATTGGTAAAAGGAAAAAAGTAGCAATGATTGCTATAATCGTCATCGCCCATTCTATAGTACTTTCTGAATGTTTAAGACCAGCTACCCAAAACACTTCAAAAGTAGCAGCTAACAAAACGTAAAACCAATATTTATTCATTTCTTTAACTCCTTGTAACAAACTGTAGACGTAGATCTTTTTATTTTAACACGAATTAGAATACTTTATTTGATGAAAGCTCAAATTCAAGGGAGGGTAGCTCATGAGGTGGATTATAAAGGAAAAGTGATACTGGACAAAAAATAACTGTTTTCTTATGTGTGAAGCTATATAAATGCATGTTATAATTGAATCACTGAAATTTAGCTAAATAATGGTAGAGAGTAATTGTTAAGAAAATAGTCAAACGTTAAGGTATTTTTGAAAACGTTTTCTTTTGTAAGGTGGATATATAAAAATTTCTAGAAGCTACCTAGTACTATTGTTATATATATTTAATCTAAATGTAATTTGATTCAGGCATTAAGTAGACTTTTACTAATATATATTTAAAGCGGAGGAGCTTTTTGAGATAAAAGTGTCTTTACTCAGACTTTTTCCATCAACACTTCTAGTTTTATCTTTTTGCTCCAAAATAGGAAAAGGAGGTAATTTAAAGATGAAGTGTAAGAGCTGTAGCGGAGAAGGATTAATGAAGTGTAAAAAATGTGCCGGAGAAGGAATTGATTACGGAATTCATCAATGTGAAAATTGCGGTGGTGACGGTGTTCTTTCATGTCAGAGTTGTGAGGGTAAAGGAAAAGTAGGGATTTTTAAAAAGTTTAAAGCTTGAAAGTGAATTAGTGTAATTATATGGTTTAATATAGGGGTTTCTTTTGACACTAACAGACCATAGCTACTAGCTATGGTCTGTTTTTAAATTCTCTTCGTTCTATTCTCTTCAATTATCTTTTGCTTTTAATTCAACTATATCCTCAGCAACCTCAACACCGTTGACGAGCAGTACTATTTTGTGCTCGCCAGGGTAATGTTTTCGTGTCGATAAGTCATTCCAGTTTAGTTTACGTTGTTTTTTAATCGTACTTCCACCAGGAACTTCCCTGTCAGATAGTAGGAATAGTTTTCTTGAAGTTGTTCCTCGAGACTTTATAAAATCTATACCATACTCAATTCGAATATGTACGTGGGCTCCCTCTCGAATATGAAGCTCGTATTCTAGTTCATTTGCCTCTCCAATAGTGACGTGAGATGGACTGAGAGACAGAGATGTAACCGAAAATAAGTCTTCAGGATTGTTGATTTTGGTATAGCCAAATAGCGTTAGTACTTCTGGATTTGCCTGGCGAATTAATGTCCGACAACCATGGCGAATTATCCAGTCTGTACCGGGGGTTACACCTTTCCATCGACGTGCTGTTTCAAGCACAACTGAAGGATTGTCCTTGGCGATATCGTTTAGATTATTCGCAACACTTTTACGCACATATAGAGAAGGGTCATTTTTCAATATTTCAAGAATAGAAAGCGGGGGTGTAGGATCTTTTTTAAAGATTGGTAGTGCTTGTCCCCATGGTAAACTTGGGCGACACCCTTCACTCGCTAACCTTCTTACATGTTCATTGGAATGTGTGGCCCATGATTTCATCTGGTTCATTGCTCTTTCAGGATCTAGAAGTATAAAAGGTCTAATCGCAAATTCAGAAGAGGATTTAGAAGTGAAGCGTTGCAATGCAGCCATGGACAGTTCCCAGTGTTCCTCCTTCTGGCCATATACTTCAATAAAATCAGGGAAAAATAAATATGGGAATCCGACACAAGTCTCATCAATTTGATACAATACCGCAATTGCTTCCTCAAAATTAGCTGGAAGATGCTTTCCGAGAGTAATAGAAATATGACGGATACGTTTTTTTAGCTCTAGCTTTTCCCAATCTTCATTCATAATATCCTCTACAAAAGAATTTGTACTAAAAGCCGGATAGACTTGATGTACCTTTTGGGCAAATGTTTTAAAAAACTGTTCATGATAGATATCTTTTAATGGTTCTCCCACTTGATTCATCTCCTTTCATCACTTCATTAGAATATGAGAATTTATGATTACTTTTAGAATAACTTAACTTCATGCTATTGTCTCATGTGAGGTGTGAAATTTTATTGCTTTCCTATTGTGACTGGAAATACTCTTTTTTTTTGCCTAGGAATGCAAAAAAGTATAATTGCTGGATAAGAAATTTAATTGTAATGTTTTACTAACGCTTCCATTTTGCGACACTATAGCAATGATACGCATGTGTTGAGTGCATATGAGGGATTTGATGAAATGCGGTCAATTGCAAAAGGGATTGCTAATACTAGTGAAGTGTTTATTACTGCGTTTGCTAAACCACCAACTTCTCTTGAAATTAAAAACAAATCACATAATTGGCAACAGAGGCCATTACTTGTGTGCGAACCCACTTATTATTACAAAAGTAAAGCAACCGGAATATGGAGTTTACCAAACAATGAAAATAAGTTTACAAAATTTATAGAACCACAATTAGATCGTGCATTTCAGTTTTATAAACAGGAAATAGAACAACGAAGCTGGTACGGGTACTGGAATTATGGGGATGTCATGCATACGTATGATTCTGTTCGTCATCAATGGCGTTATGATTTAGGCGGTTTTGCTTGGCAAAATACTGAATTAGTCCCTAATATCTGGTTATGGAATACTTTTTTCAGAACAGGCAACTCAGATGTATTTACGATGGCGGAGGCAATGACACGCCATACAAGTGAAGTAGACTGTTACCATACGGGTGAATATGCTGGATTAGGTTCACGGCACAATGTTGTGCATTGGGGTTGTGGGTGTAAAGAAGCTCGGATAAGTATGGCTGGATTACATAAATACTATTACTTTCTAACGGCCGATGAGCGAACACGAGATGTTCTAACAGATGTACGAGATGCTGATAAAGCAACCGTTCATCTAGACCCAATGAGAGAGTTTTATCCTAAGGATCAATATCCTACGCATACACGGGTGGGTCCTGATTGGGCAGCATTTTGTTCGAATTGGCTGAACGAGTGGGAGCGAACAGAAAATAAGGCATATAGAGATAAAATAATTACAGGGATGGAAGACTTAAAAAATTACCATTCCGTTTGTTATCTGGTCCAACTTTTGGTTACGATCCTAAAACTTCTCATTTATACCATATGGGAGATGGATTACATGGTGGGTATCATATGATGATTGCCTTTGGAGCGCCACAAGTATGGATGGAAATGGCAGACCTTCTAGAAGATGAACAATGGAAAGATATGATTGCTGAGTATGGTGAATTTTATTGTTTAAGTAATCAGGAGAAAAAAGAACAAAGTAATCATGTTCTAAGTAATAAACTATTCTCATGGCCAATGTTTGCAGCTGGTATGGTTGCATACAGTGCAAAAAGGAAAAAAAACAAGGAATTAGCAACAGTTGCATGGAATTTACTATTGAAAACTGAATTAAGTCATACTCCACTTCCTATTGAGGAAAGAGAAGTGAAAAGTTGGTCTAATTTGACTGAGATTCCATGGATAACAACAAATACTATTTCACAATAGTGTCTGAATACGATTCTTTGTTTAGATTTAATTGGTGATATGCTTCCAGATGAGGAGATGCAAGAAAGTGTTATTAGTCAAAAAAGTGCTAATTGAAAAATAAAAAAAGCTATTGTGACAAGGGTTTAACAATGTTTCAAACACATTACAAAAAATGAATATTGTATGAAAAATGTAAGCGCTTTATATTTGGAGTATCACCTACGAATAAAACAAATATCACACAGTATTCTAGGAGGGTGGTGCAAAGGGTTCTTTTTTAGAAGAGAAGTTTTGTAAATAGGTCAATAATAGACAGGGGAGGAATTTTTTGTGAATAGAAAGTCTTTGATGAAGTTATGGGGTATGCCATTATTATTTGTTGTTTTATTGATTGGTTGTAGTGATGAAGAAACAGGGTCAGATGATGGTAACACAAGTGGAGACAATCCATATAACATATCTATTATGACTACTGCGCATACACCAGAGCCACCAACAGATGATAGTCCAGCACTACAAGCATTAGAGGAATATACAAATACTGACCTAGACATAACGTTTGTACCAAATAGTAACTATGAAGAACGTTTTAACATCACTTTGGCCTCTGGGGAATTGCCTCATATATTATTAGCTGCCGATAAATCTCCAAGCTTTATCGGGGCGGTTGAAGATGGCGCTTTCTGGGATTTAACAGATTATGTCGGTGAGTATGAAAACTTAAGTCAAATGAATGATATTGTAGTAAATAATTCGTCAATCGACGGTAAAATATACGGTATCTACCGAGCAAGACCACTTGGTAGAATGGCTGTTACGATCCGACAGGATTGGTTGAATAACTTAAATCTAGAAACTCCGGAAACAATCGATGATT
This sequence comes from Aquibacillus rhizosphaerae, assembly GCF_030282825.1. Taxonomy (GTDB): domain Bacteria; phylum Bacillota; class Bacilli; order Bacillales; family Amphibacillaceae; genus Aquibacillus_C; species Aquibacillus_C rhizosphaerae. The sequence goes on along the minus strand of NZ_JASTZU010000058.1, from coordinate 174,679 downwards.
TCTACAACGTATTAAAAGCATTTTCAGAAGATGATCCAGACGGTAACGGTCAAGATGATACAACAGGTATGATTGTTTCTGAATACGATGGGCCATGGGATATTATGCAAACGTGGTTTGGTGTTCCTAATAAATGGGGGGAAGATGAAGAGGGTAATCTACAACCACATTTTATGACAGACGAATATCGGGAAGCATTAGATTTCTTTAAAAAGTTATATGATGAGGAATTGGTGAATGAAGACTTTGCTGTAATGGATTCTGGAAAATGGCATGATGCATTTATAGATGGAAAAGCTGGAGTAATTGTTGACGTGGCAGATGCTGCAGCGCGGAACAGAAACAAAATGGTTGAATCAGATCCATCTATGGAAGATGCGGTAGACGTATTTGGAGCAGTTGAAGGACCAAATGGTTTATTTAACCTTCCAACAACAGGTTATTCTGGCTTGTTCGCTATTTCAAAAACAGCGGTTAAAACAGAAGAAGAATTGAAAAAAGTACTTGAATTCTTAGATAAGTTAAATACAGAAGAAGGTCAAACACTTGCAACAAATGGTGTGGAAGGTTTGCATTATGAAATCGAAGACGGAGAATATGTGATGACAACAGATCAGGAAAAACTATATGAATTTCAAGATTTAAATCAATTACTAATGTTTATTCCTGAAGATAGATTTTTGGTTGAAAAACAAACCGAACTTGATATGAAAGAAAAAGAAGTTATTGCTGCAAATGAAGATATCGCTGTAGCTAATCCAGCAGAACCGCTGATTTCTGAAGTTTACTCTCAGCGTGGTCAACAGCTTGATAATATTATTAAAGATGCTCGAATTAAGTACATTGTCGGTCAAATCGACGAACAAGGTCTGGATGAGGCAGAAACGCTTTGGAAAACATCTGGTGGAGACGAGTATATCGAAGAAATCAATAAGCTATATGAGGAAATACAATAATATTAAAAATGGATATAAGACAAATGGTTGTAATCTATTTGTCTTATATCCTATCTATGAAAGAGTCAAGCAGAATCGAGGGGGGAAAGTAATTGGCTAATCTCAAAACAGAACAGTCCGTCAAAGTTCACACCTTACCAATCAACAAAATGACTTTATGGGAAAGATTAAAAAAAGATAGGTTTCTATATGTGCTATTACTGCCTGGTATTATATATTTTGCATTATTTAAATATTTACCAATGTGGGGAACACTCATGGCCTTTAAGGATTATTCTCCGTTTTTAGGATTTTGGGCAAGTGACTGGGTTGGCCTAGAACACTTTAAAAACTTTTTTTCCAATCCTGATTTCTTTAGACTATTACGGAACACATTAATTTTAGCATTGTATGACATTGTATTCTTTTTTCCTGCACCAATCATTCTATCACTATTAATAAATGAAATTAGAATAACAATATACAAACGGTCGATTCAGACTTTTGTATATGTACCGCATTTCATGTCATGGGTAATTATTGCATCTATCTCTTACGTGTTCTTAACAACCAGTGGTGGAGTAATAAATGAAGTTGTTTCGTTTTTTACTGGAAAAGAGATTTCTTTCCTGTCTAGTCCGGAATGGTTCAGGCCAGTTATTATAGGTCAAGTTATTTGGAAAGAAACAGGCTGGGGAACGGTTATTTTCTTAGCTGCTCTTGCTAGTGTCAGTCCTGAGCAGTATGAAGCTGCAATTGTTGATGGTGCAGGAAGGTTCAGAAGGATGTGGCATGTTACTTTACCAGCTTTAAAGAGTACGATTATTATTCTACTTATACTAAGACTAGGGAACTTTCTCGATCAAGGGTTCCAACAGATATATCTAATGACAAACTCATTAAACCGTGAAGTAGCTGATGTCTTTGATACGTATGTGTACTTTATGGGTATTACGCAAGGCGCATTTAGTTATAGCGCAGCTGTTGGCTTATTTAAGGCAGTTGTAGGTATTATTTTGATTTATGGAACGAACTACTTTGCAAAGAAAATTGGCGAAGAAGGTTTATTTTAAAGTTTTGATCTTTTTGTGATATTCATTTTGTAAGAAACATATTTTACATCCACAGTAAACAAAAACAAATAACAATGACGAGGAGGTCGAAGTACGTTGCATAAAATGCATAATACTCCTGCTGGAAGAGTTTTTGACGTATTTAATCATTTATTTCTATTGTTGATAGCAATTGGAACTTTTATACCGTTTGTGTATGTGATTGCTGGCTCGTTTGCCACCGAAGCAGAGCTTGCTCGTAGGGCATTCTTTCTAATACCTGAAAATATTACGTTAGATGCGTATAAATATATTTTCTCCACGAATACATTTATTAGAAGTATTGGTGTATCAATATTTGTCACGATAGCAGGAACGATTGTTAGCTTAGCACTATCTTTAACAATGGCTTATCCTCTTTCCAGAAAAGGTCTGACTGGGAGGACACTTCTATTAAATTTAGTAATCTTTACGATGGTTTTTAATGGTGGGATGATACCGACTTATATGATTGTTAAAAGTTTGGGACTACTCGATTCCCTGTGGGCATTAATATTGCCTGTAGCGATTAACCCCTTTTATTTAATCATTATTAAAAGCTTTTTCCAAAATATGCCGGATGAGTTAGAAGAAGCAGCAAAAATTGATGGATGTTCTGAAATCGGGATATTTTGGAGAATTATCTTACCTTTATCTAAACCGGTTATTGCTACATTCACCTTGTTTTACGCGGTATTTTATTGGAATGATTTCTTCAATGCGCTGCTATATATTAGTGATAGTTCCAAATGGCCTGTCCAATTATTACTACAACAATTAGTCATGATAGCGAATGTTGACTTTGGAAACATGGATACGCTACTTTCTGAACCACCAGAAGAATCTCTAAAAATGGCTGTTATCGTAGTTGCTACGATTCCAATTCTAGTTTTCTACCCATTTTTACAAAAACACTTTGCTAAAGGAGTTTTGCTAGGGTCTGTAAAGGGTTAACTTTCATAAATTTAGTGGAAAGAAAGCTGTAGATGGTAGGATTGTTCTATATTCACGCTCCTATTATTAAAACAGAAAAATAAATAAACTTGTCTTCCATACACCAAAAAGAGCTGCGCTTTGTTATGATATATGTAACCGCTTTCTAAGGGTGAAAGCTTTAAAAATCATTATATAAATAATAAAGAAAATCGAAAAGCCTTTCGATCATAATTGAGGAGACAAGGTTGGTGAGATTTTGTTTGAAAAAATAAAATTACCGAATAAGAGTATGAAGAATGGTTGGAAAAGTCAATATTTTCGGAGTAACTTTATTCTCATATTACTAGTTGTTTCGATACCTGGGATTGTATCAGGAATAGGTCTGTATTGGTTTGGGGTAGGTCAAGTAGAAGAGGAGTTGACAGAATCTCATGAAAAACAAATTAAAGATAAAGCTGAAAATATTGATGATCAACTGGAATACCTAGAGGTTTCCTTATCTTATTGGGCATTTGATCCTCGATTTAATTATTCTTTAGTAGAATTAGATTTTATTAAGGAATTCCAAGAAACCCGGGATATTAGTAAAAAACTAATGATTATTCAGGGTAGTAATCCTTTAATTGAAAAAGTGGAACTTTACCTAAATACAGATAAACCTATTCTATTAAATCCTAATTATAGTCTTATAGAAGATCAGATGAAACAAGCGTTTTATCAATCCATTCTTACAAATAACAAAACGGTTAGTTGGAATAAATTTACGAATCAAGGCAATGAAGATAATTCCGAAAAATTAGCATTATCACACAATATACCAGGTGTTAGTCGACCACCGTTTGGGAGTATTATTATTACGATAGATAACACAAAATTAATTCAATTGATGGAGACGTTAATTCCATATAATGAAGGTGCTACTTTCTTGTTGAATGAAAATGAAGAAGTATTAATTTCATCGACGACGAATAAAAATGATGCATTTATTTCCCAAGTGAAAGAAATGACAATCAACCAAGAGGAAGCTACTGGCTCTTTTTCATTTGACTGGGAACAAGAAACATACTCAGTATCTTATGGGACGATGCATCGAATTAGAGACAATTGGACATATGTTTCCGTTGCACCAATTTCATCGATTACTTCTCCAATTGTGTTTATTTCAAAATTAATTTTGGTGATAAGTTTTTCCGGTCTTATTCTAGGTTTTATCATGTCATGGTTTGCATCAACAAGAATTTATACTCCGATAAGAAAGTTATTACATGTATTTGTTGAAGATGAACAAAGTTTACCTTTTCAAAATAATAAAGATGAATTTGAAATTATTAAAGAAAATTGGACCAAGGTGACAAATGAAAGTCAGAAGCTTCAAAAACAATTATCTGCTCAAATTCCACAATTAAAACAAAGTTTTCTATTACAGCTAAGAAAAGGCTATTTGTACAATTACTCAGAACTAGAGTTGCGCTCGAGGATGCAAAGTTATGGATGGCAACTTAATCATCAGCAGTTCTTATTGGTTGATGTTCAGTTAACGGGTGTTTTTGAATCTGAAAAAGTACTCAAGGACAATGATGAGAGTCTTGTTACCTTTACGCTTGAAAATATATTAGAGGAATATGCAAAAGATTATTTTGAGCAATTCACTGTCGTTAATTACCATGACCTATCCGTAGGATTACTTATTGTAACCCCGCAAGAATCAAAATTGAAAATGAGATTAAATCACTTTGCTGAGGGCGCTACTTCCATAATTAATAGAATCTTAGAATTGAAGGTAACGGTCACGATAAGTGAGTCTATTGACAAGGTCAAACAGATTCCTCATTTATTTGAAAAAGTGAGTTATGGAAAAAGGTATCGTACGTTTGAAAATAAAAACCAAATTATTAATTTAACCGAATGGAATGGTGAGGATAACGATCATAAATTTTTCTATCCCTTTGAGACAGAAAAGGAGATTATCCAAGCGATAAGAAGAGGGAAGGTATTAGAATCAGAACAGTTAATTCGTCAATTTATAAATGAATTGAAGGAAACAGATATCCATGAAATTAATATACAACCTGGAATTATTCAACTGTTTAGCATGATTCAACATGAGATAATTCATTCTGGTATCCATCCGAATGAATTGTTTGAAGGAAAGAATATGATAGAAGAGCTCTCGGATATAAGAGAATTAGAATGGATTGTTAAGTGGATGGTTGAAAAAGTAGTAACACCATACGTGGAGTTATTAGAAGGAAGAATGGATGTAGAGATGAAACGTCTGGTTGAACATGTCGTTGCTTACATTGACCAACATTATATGTTAGATACCTCTTTAGAAGAATGTGCTGAAATGGTCAATACAAATCCATACACATTAAGTAAATCATTTAAAAAAGTATTAAACATTAATTTTATTGATTATTTAACAAATGTACGAATTGATAAAGCGAAGGAATTGCTATTAAATACGAACATGAAAATTGCTGATATTTCTGAAAGTGTTGGATACCGGCACAGTTATTTTAATCGCATATTCAAAAAACAGGTTGGTGTTCCACCAAGTCAGTATCGGAAAATGGAATCATCCGGATGAAAAAAACATCATAAAATAGAATAGAGGAGTTGTTGATAATGACAAAAAAATATGTGTTAGTTGGGACAGGCGGAAGAGCTGAATTTTTCTATGGTGCCATCGTTCGAGACTTTAAAGAGACATGTGAGCTAGTTGCATTTTGTGATTTAAATCAAACAAGGATGAATTATGCGAATCATTTATTAGAAGAAAAATATCAACATTCAAAAATAGCTACGTATGCGTACGCAGATTTTGATGAAATGATTGCTACTGAGAAACCGGACACAGTTATCGTTACATCAGTTGATCGTACTCATCACACCTACATTATAAGGGCATTGGAATTAGGATGTGATGTTGTTACAGAAAAGCCGATGACGATAGATGCAGAAAAATGCCAATCTATCATTGATACAATTAATAAAACAGGTCGAGAAGTTCGGGTTGCTTTTAATTATCGATACGCGCCACATAATACGAAAATAAGAGAGTTAATAAAAAATGATGTAATCGGAACAGTCAATTCTGTCCATTTTGAATGGGCATTAGATACACAGCATGGAGCAGATTATTTCCGGCGCTGGCATAGAGACAAACGAAATAGTGGAGGGTTATTGGTTCATAAATCAACGCATCATTTTGATTTAGTGAATTTTTGGTTAGGAACAACCCCTGAAACTGTTTATGCTACAGGTGGTCTAAGATTCTATGGTAGAGAAAACGCGGAGTCAAGAGGGGTAACTAAATTTTATCAACGGGCACATGGAAGTGACCATGCTAAAAATGATCCTTTTGCGATACATTTGGATGAGAACGAGCATTTAAAGTCGATGTATTTAGATGCTGAGAAAGAAGATGGCTACCAGCGTGACCAAAGTGTATTTGGAGATGGAATAAGTATTGAAGACACATTGGGCGTTATGGTTACTTATAAAAACAAGGCTATTTTAAACTATTCGTTAAATGCCTATTTACCATGGGAAGGATACATTATTGCTTTTAATGGAACAAAAGGAAGAATCGAAGTCCGTATCCGAGAACAATCATATGTCAATTCAGGTGGAAATAAAGAGGATGAAGGTAAAGTTATGGAAAAATCAATAACGGTATTACCAATGTTCGGTAAGGCTTATGAGGTTAAGGTTTTGGAAGGAGAAGGTGGTCACGGTGGTGGAGATCCTGTCTTATTACAAGATTTATTTGGCACACCGACCAAGGATGAATTTAATCGAGCAGCAACACACGTAGATGGAGCGATGTCTATTCTTACCGGTATAGCAGGAAACCTTTCCATTCAAACGGGTCAGGCAATCAAAGTTGATGATTTAGTGAAGTTGTAAAAATAGTGTTAGTAAATAAGTATTTTAACAATACCGATCAAAGGTTGTGAATAAAATGACTCATTCATTACATCAACAGTTTCTTGAACCCTCAGAAGAATTTACACCTATTCCTTTCTGGTTTTGGAATGATCATCTCACTAAACAAGAGATAATTAGACAAATAGGGGACTTTTATGAAAAAGGTGTCACCGGGTTTGTCTTGCACCCAAGAATAGGGATTCCAAAAGAATTAGTCTATTTGTCAGATGACTATATGGAACTTGTTCATTTGGCCGTCAAAGAAGCTAAGCGGTTAGGGATGACAGTTATTTTATACGATGAGGCGATGTATCCATCAGGATCTGCCAATGGATTAGTTGTTAAAGGTAATCCTGAATATGCTAGTCGTGGATTGAAAATGGTTGAATACGCTTGTAAAAATACAAAAAAAATCAGCTTGAAACTGCCTCGAGAAGAGAAACTTGTATCCGTGCAAGCTGTAAAGAAAAAGTCTACATCAGAAATCGATTTAAATAAAAGTAAATTACTAGAGTATCACGGAGAAAATATTGAGTTTGTTGCTCCCGATAATGAAGATTGGTCGATAGTAGTATTCATTGAAACCTTTTCAGGTGGAACGATTCGTGGCATTCATTTTGGAGAAGATGATGGCGAAGATCATGCACCGACTTCAACAGATTTATTAAACCCGGAAGCGGTTAAGAAGTTTATCCAATTAACACACGATACTTATTATATAAAGCTGAAGGATTACTTTGGAGATACAGTTGTTGCGATGTTCACGGATGAACCCGATATATTAGGAAGAGGTGCCACCCCAGGTTTAAAACCATGGACAGGTGATTTTCTAACCTTTTACAAGCAGAATGGAAATGATGAAAGAGATTTACCTGCTTTGTGGCTAGAGGCAGGAGAGCAAACTGTTCACATCCGGAAAAAATACCGAAAGACAGTGAATCAAAAGCTAACAGAATCCTACTATAAACAAATTAGTTCTTGGTGTGCGAATCACCACATAGCACTGACAGGACATCCTGCAAAAAGTGATGATATTGGATTACTAGAACATTTCCAGATTCCTGGTCAAGATGTCGTTTGGCGCTGGGTGGCACCAGAGGAAGGTAAAGCTTTAGAAGGTGAGCATTCCACTGCTGGGAAATGCTCGAGTGACGCAGCCAGACATAGAGGAAGACGTAGAAATTTAAATGAATTTCTTGGAGTATGTGGAAAGGAAAGTGCATGGGCCTTAAGTCCGGGAGATATGAAATGGTATATGGATTGGCTCCTTGTACGAGGGGTGAATTTATTAAGCCCACACGCTTTTTATTATTCAATTGATGGCTCTCGCAGAAGCCACGAGCGACCACCAGATGTTGGTCCGAACAACCATTGGTGGCCTTACTATAAATTCTTTGCTCAGTACATGAAACGTTTAAGCTGGTTAATGACAGATAGCACAAACCAAGCTTCAGTTGCAGTACTATGCGACGAGGATCATCTGCCATGGAAAATAGTTAAACCTTTATACGAGAATCAAATTGAATTTAATTATTTAGAAACATCACTACTAAAAAGAGCTTGTAGCGTGCAAGATGATGAGATTTCGATAGTTAATCAAAGATATTCAGTTGTTGTTATCGAGGATTGCAAACAGTTAGATACTAATTTAATTGAGAAATTACAGACTTTTATCGATGGTGGAGGAGAAGTAATCATAAATTTAGCCTCAAATTCAGCGTCACCGGTCAAGGGAGCAAAAACGATAAATCATGAGGATGAAGTGGTAGAAGGTTTGCCAAAACATCTTAGCCAAGAGATTAATCTATTTCCAAAAAATACTTCCATCAGAGTTAGTAAGGTAATCAAAAGTGATTATACGTTTTATCTTTTCGTCAATGAAGGAGAAGAACAGTATGAAGGAACCTTTTCATGTCAGGAAAAAGGAAAAATAGAACGTTGGGATGCTTGGAGTGGAACAATTAAAGAAATTTCTTTGCAAAAGCAATCAGGTAATTTTATTGTCCCTTTGAAAATGGATAGGAGGTCATCAATTGTCTTCTGTGTGGACACAAGCGGAGAAGCGATGATAAATAATAATTTTCCCATCAAGATTCATAAAGAAGAGCTGAACTTAACTGAAAACTGGCATGTAAAAGCACAATCAACTACTATGGAAAACCCTGTTTTACAATCATGGTTGAATTGGAGAGGACTGGAGGATTATACAGGTACAGTTGTGTATGAAAATAATTTCAACATAGAAAGAGTAAAATCTATAAAAAAGTTGCACCTTGATCTTGGTGATGTTTATGAAATCGCTAACGTGTTTATCAACGGAAAACACGTAGCGGTAAACATGTGGGCACCATACCAAAGCGAAATAGGTGCTTCGTTTATACAGACTGGAATCAATCAATTGCGGATTGATGTAACGAACAGTATAGCCAACAAAATGGATGAAGTTAAGATGAAATCAGGTTTAATAGGTCCGGTAACACTTGAAATTGAGCGGTATATAGAGGAGTGAGGAAACTATCGATTACAAACTGTTTGAAGCGGTGGAGACCCTTTATGAAAATCCCATGGGGTGTATGGAAGATATCGAACATTGGAGATTAGAAGGAAGCGCAAAAATAGATTGTATGGATGATAGGATAATTTTACAAAATAAATTGGACCCAGATTTGTTTGGAGACGATGCCCATTGGGTATTTGGGTGTCCGGAAGAATTTCCGGACCGAATTATCATCGAATGGGACTTCTATCCAATGGAGGAGCCTGGTTTATGTATGATTTTCATGGCTGCATCTGGTCAGGGCGGTAAAGACCTATTTGATGAAAGCTTACCTAATCGAACCGGAAAATATCCAGAATATCATTCCGGTTCGATCGATGCCCTACATTTATCCTATTTTAGACATAAACATATCGATGAGCGCGCATTTCGAACATGTAACTTACGAAAAAGCTGTGGCTTTCATTTGGTTTCACAGGCAGCGGAGCCTCTACCTCCAGTCGAGGATGCAAGGCCTCCATATCATATGAAACTAATTAAATATGAAGGAATTGTTCAATTTACAATTAATCAACTGCCAATTCTGGAATGGATAGATGATGGTCTTACTTATGGGCCTATTTTACGAGGTGGCAAGATTGGTTTTAGGCAAATGGCACCAATGAAAGCAGCCTATAGAAATTTAATTGTACGGAAAGCACTGTTGAAAAAATGATTTTAACCGGATTTTAGTAAGAAGGGGGAGACTAGAAGATGTTTACTACTACAGGAGTATTTGGTGGGTTCTACCGATTCGGGGAAATCGTGCTTTTATTATTATATGTAAACGCGTTGTGGGTCGGTTTTACAGCTATGGGATTAGTTTTATTCGGTTTTGGTCCAAGTACGGTAGCTATGTTTACCGTATTTCGAGAGTGGTCAATGGGGAAAAGTGATGTTCCAGTATTCACTACATTTTGGAATACCTTTCGAAAAGAGTTTTTCAAAGCTAACGGATTAGGAATATTAATAATAGCTATAGCTTATATGCTATATATTAACTTTAATTATTTAGAGTTTCAGGGTGAATGGCTATCTTTTATTAGTCGTTATTTCCTGTTTGTGGCGACAATCATCTATGGGATTATGCTCATTTTTATATTTCCAGTGTATGTTCATTATGAGAATAAATTTTTTATACATTTTAGAAATGCAATTTTTATAGCAATTTACCAACCAATTCGTACTATTTATGCAATAGCAGCCTGTTTTACGATAAGCTACTTGTTTTATATATTTCCAGTACTGATTTTCTTACTAGGGGCAAGTTTAACAAGCTTTGTATTGATGTGGATTTCCTATCGAACCTTTCTAAGGATTGAGTACACACAAGAAAAACTGAAAGCAGAACAAATATAAGTAGAAGGGTTGTGAATTATCTTTTTTTCAATAAGGGTGTTCACCCTGTCTCCCCCTGATAGGGTGTTTTTCTCATGCTTGAAGATGTTAGTTTAACAATTTGTTAAGGAGGATTAGAAATGAATGACACCATTAAATTTTATTTAGCTTCCGATTCAACTGTACAAACCTACCAGAAAAGTGAGGCCCCACAAGCAGGATGGGGCCAATTTATTGCAAATTATCTAGATGACACTATTGAGGTATGTAATCATGCAATTGGTGGTAGAAGTACAAAGACATTTATTTCAGAAGGACACCTTCAAAAAATCCTCGACGAAATTGGAGAAGGGGATTATCTTTTCGTTCAAATGGGACATAATGATTCTACGAAAATTCGACCAGAACGATATACAGACCCTTATGATGATTACAAGAAGTACCTGAAACAGTATATAGAGGGAGCACGTAAAAATAGGGCCATTCCAATTCTGATTACACCAGTTGGAAGGCTTCATTATGTTAATGGCGAATTTCTTCGGGACTTTGGCGATTATTGTAATGCAATGAAGGAAGTTGCTGAAGAGGAGAGTGTATTGCTTATCGATTTAATGAAAAGCAGTATTGACTATTATTCTTCAATTGGTTATAAACAAGCATCAAACTTGTTTATGATTTCTATAAATGGTGAGGACTGTACACATTTCACAGAACAAGGAGCAAACGAAATTGCTAAACTTGTCTCCATAGAAATAAAAAATCTTCAGATAGGTGTTTCAAAATTAGTTAAATAATTAAAATTCATTATTATATCTTGCAGTTTTTCTAGCAAACTACTATTTTAAAAATCGTATTGCTTGTATGTGTAGTTTTACGAATGTATAATTCGATGCGTAAGTTATACAAAAACTATACAAGGAGTGTTCATTTATGAAAAAACTAGATTTAGTGGCATTAATTCTTCTAATTATTGGTGGATTAAACTGGTTGCTCGTAGGCTTATTTGAATGGGATCTTGTTGGTGGATTATTTGGTGGCATGGATAGTGTACTAGCGAAGATTGTATATATTTTAGTAGGACTAGCAGCCATTTATTGCATTCGTCTTCTACCTAAGTTGTCAAAATAAGGCTAGTATTTAAAAGTTTTATAGTAAAAAAGGGATGCAGCAATGCATTCCTTTTTTATTTTTCTGAAAAGTGAAGGTAACTATTCCACAAATGGAATTTAATGTTAAAATAATAGTAGATATAAAGAAGTGCGTTTGGTTTAGTTACTCTATTCGTAAGTCTAGTTCCATGGAGCTGGCTTTCCAATCATCTTTAAAAAAGAATGAAGGAACAATATACATATAAAGTCGGATTTTATAGATCTTACTTTCATATGAAAGTAAATCAAGAAAAATTTAAATTTCTAGTCGGACAAGGAGATCTTTCAATTATTTTATTAAGGAGTTTCAAAAATCAAAATTGGACGGTCTTAGAGAATATATTATGGCACTAGTTAGTATGCGTTGAAATAGCAGGAGAAAAGGATGATGAGCAATATTGGTCTACAGGTAGAGAGTGGTACGAATCCTTTAATTATTTAATTGAATATGGAGGTTAGGCGTGAAAAAGCTATTATACTTATTGTCTTTGTTGCTATTACTAGTTGGTTGTAATGTGGAAAATGAACACAAGAAAATATCCTATTCAAAGATAAATATGGATACCCCCGATAAAGAAGTTAAGGAATTTTTAGGTGAGAGTACAGATGAAAATGGCATATACCTATATCAGGATTCAGGAAAGCGATTATATGTATTTTTAAATAGCAAAATAGTAGAACAAGGAAACGAAGCAAGTTATTTTACAAGTTTTGATGTGAAATCAGAAGAAGACACACTTATTATTTATTTTGAACAAGATTTAACAGACGTTTATGTTAATAACGAACTAAATAATCAAGTCTTGTATGAAGTTCAGTTAAACAATGAATATGAATACATTAAACTTTTTGAAGATAATGAAGAAAAACAATTCAGTATTATTTCAGGAAGAAATATATAGAAAGTTATAGAAAGTTATAGAAAGTTATAGAAGAATAAAGGGGTTTTGTGGAGAGAGGGGAAGTTCCATGCGCTTTATTGTATTAATAATTAGCATTATACTTTTGCTTTTTATAATTAGCAAGGTCACTTCGGTTGAAAAAAGAAAAATTGTTTCAATGACAGACGAAGTATTTCAAAATTTTTATTTACTTTTATGGGGAATTGGGCTCATTTTTCTAATTTTATTTATTCCGTATCAAGTATGGAGGATAACAGGTAGTTCTTATGGTTGGGGTGGTGCATATATTTTTGGCTTTACCGTTATAGCAATAATCCTTTTAGTGTATTACAGTTATAGTAAGTTTAAATTAAAACGTGAATCAATCGGAAAAGAAAGAATAAATTGACTGTAGCAACCTTGTTTGAAAATCAGCCACAGTCTTTTGTTCTAGACTTAAAGCTTTGCTGAAAATATATATCATTCATTTCTATCACCAATAAGATCTAATAGGATTTCGATATGCAAAACCGCCCAGGCTTTTTCTCGAAAATGAACAATGACACTTATAGCAAGTGTGAACATATAAATAAAGCTAAAAAGGATCCAAAGTAAACTTCCTTCTTGAAAAAGAAACTCTTGTATTTGTTTTGAGAAGAGAAAGAGGAACCAAGGTACTGCGGTAACAAACAAGGGTATGATACCAGATCCACTTTTTTCCTTAATCATACGATAATAAATTAATTTCAATGTATAAGTATCAATGGAGTTGTAGAAGGTTCGAATGTCTTGAACTTCTTTCAATTCTCTTATATGTTTAATTGAGTTCTCTTTTTTTCGATTTCTATTTAGTTTTAAATAAAATTTATGAGCATCTCCACGAAACGACATTAAGATCCCCCAGTTTTAGTTAGATTCTTTTAACTTCCTTCATCATTAACCATAAGAACCATGCTTTCTGAAAGGCTGTTACTAGTTTGTTGAAGTTTGATGTGCTTTCTATAAAGTCCGTAGTATCGAATATTTAATGAAGTTTAAGTGTTATGATACCGTTTCGAAATAACACTTTCATAAATTAGCTTTCTCAAGTAAATAATTCTTTTCTGTGCAAGTACTTAATCTATCCAATACAATGATTGTTATTCAAATGATTCAATAGAAGTCTAATATTTTTGGAATCGTAACCTCATATTTGTTTTGTTGAGTATTTAATTCTTCTTTTGCAAGAATAGTGATTGTGAAAGCTATAATGTATGTTAATCTTGAAAAGTAAGTCAGAAATTTATTATTTTAATTCTGTCGTCACCTAGATTGAATAAGGTACTTATGAAATTAACTCAATTAATACTAAAATCGACTTTTAATAGTTAGCAGGGGATAAATAGATGATTGATCATAATCAAGAGACTATAAGCTATATTTACAATTACTCATATCCGAAAGACGAAACGTCATTATGTGCATTAGAGATGCGTGCGTTCTTTGGGTATGATTCAGAATCTGATATGATAGAAAGTGACTTGAAAATTGATCCGAGCAGAAGTCCTTTTATACGAGAAAGAATCGATGTTATATTCGATGGTAATACCTTAGAAGAAATAAAAAGATATGTTGAGGGTCTTCAATTATTGAATATGACGTTTAAAGTGGTGTTTGTTAATAATCCGAATGTTCATGAAATAGAAAAAGTAAGATTTACTGAGCGTCGTGAGATTGAACGCGACATTGGCTTATATATTCCTGGTGAACCTGACTTAATCAACCCTGATTTATTGTTTGCAATTATGCATGTTGGTGAACGATGGATATTTGGAAAACACAATGATAACGAAGCTATATGGTTGCATCATCAACAAAAACCAAATGGATATTCAACAGCATTAAGTACCCGTGTAGCTAGAGCAGTAGCTAACATCGCTGTTCCGAACCCTGATGGAATAAAGGCGATTGATCCGTGTTGTGGTATTGGAACAGTACTAGTTGAGGGATTGTCGATGGGAATCGATATTGTTGGAAGTGATATCAATCGGTTGATTATACCTAATGTAAAAGAAAATATAGCTCATTTTGGGCTTGCTGGTGATGTAAGTGTTAGGGATATTCGAGATATCACTGGAAATTATGATGTGGCAATTATTGATATGCCATACAATCTTTGTTCCGTACTCACCGTTGAAGAGCAACTAGAAATGCTTGAAAGCACACGCAACTTTGCAAAAAAAGTAATAATTGTGACAGTTGAGCAAATTGATACACTTATCCAAAACACAGGTTTTTCAATTGTTGATCGTGGTATTGCAAAAAAAGGGACTTTTGTGAGAGAGATAATTGTTTGTGAGTAAACGTGTAGTAATGGAGTAACGTCAGTAAATTAAATGATAAATGTTATACTTAGTGCAAATTCAGAATCCTAGAGGAGGTAAGAGTAATGAAATATTTCAAATCTCAAATGAAGAAGTTAGTGGAAGAGAATAGTGAATTGCAAAAACGATTAAAAGAGGTACAGAAAGAGCATGAACTTGAGCAAAGCTTTGCACTTAAAGCTTTGTATCATTCAGAAGTTGCTGATGGTGGAAAGTATCAGTCAGCATATCAGGCACTGGATACACCTAAATAAAGTTAATTCTTAGGATTTTCTATTCAAAGCTGATTAAATCAATAAAAGAAGTCCGTTTATTTTGAAAATAAACGGACTTCTTTTTTAACATCACAGGGGACCCAACCATTCCATATCCTCATGGTCACTTGTTTAAATAAGTAAACAGTAAATCCATAATATGGTTAAAACACTCCAAATTTTAACTTATCATTGATTGCAGTGCTTCTGACTGCCTAGGTGAAGTGTTACCTTGCAGGATATGTGTCAGTTTCGTGATTCGATACTGATTCTCCTGAATAAGATTCTTTTTAAAATACTCAAATACGAAATAATCGTCTTGATCTATCCACCTTAATTTATACTAACTGAGTTTTATGAATCTGCATCAATATTTAAAACACCTAAAAAGGATTATTTATTACACTCATATTCTTTTTTACCCAAATTTGTCTTTCATCTAGTTTTCTTCTTGGTCCTCCCTTTGGACTGAAGTTTCTGGATAACTGACACACTTAGTTCGGAAGTGAATGTATATTCGTATTAGGTATTTAAAGATTAATGTTTTTCATATGACTTCAGTTAATAGTGCAAATCTATGGTGGACTCAATTCCTTCAAGAAGACTCTGAGCAATTCAGAAAGCTTAACATCTACTTTCCTTTATTATTTCAGATAGTCCCGATATTCTACCTAGTTTTTCTTGCGCGCCGTTATTTTATTTAACGAAACTAACTAGGATGGTTGAGTCTCCTGTGATGTTAAATCACTAAGGAAGTTTAATGTTCCTTCCTTATATCTAGAGTATATCACGATTATAAAGTAAATAAAATGACTATTTTGTTAACGTTTTCATTTTTTTGAAAATATAATCGTTAATCTCATTGTGAAAGATATGGATGTAGTTAACTGTTATGTGACTAAACATTCGTGATTAAAAACCTAATAAGAGCGCTGTTACAAGGAACAGTGCTCTTATTATTTTACATTAAATTACTGAAGAATTTTGTTCTTTTTTTGGCCATTCACCAACAAATTCAATATCATTATATTCAAAGAAGTTTTTAAGAATTTCTTCTCGGTCATCTAGAAAAAGTTGATCAGCGATTGCTGATACAAGTTTTGGCA
The DNA here is from genome assembly GCF_030282825.1 of Aquibacillus rhizosphaerae. GTDB lineage: Bacteria > Bacillota > Bacilli > Bacillales > Amphibacillaceae > Aquibacillus_C > Aquibacillus_C rhizosphaerae. The sequence goes on along the minus strand of NZ_JASTZU010000058.1, from coordinate 158,158 downwards.
CACCAAATCTCATACCAGATAAGGCAGAAGCTGAAATACCACAGCTGATTAACGCCGAATAATTAAATGCAAATAATCCATGAAGGTTTTGCTTACCTTTTTCAGTACGGCTCAGGAAAGCAAATCCAGGGCTAAGATAAGGATGCGCATCGAGTACAGAATTTGCAATCTCTTCGGGTGCTTTATAGACATCACCCCAACGTGCAATATCATTATTAACAAGCTTTAATTCTGGTCGTAATGCAGGATCAGTGAGTAGACCAGTACTGACGATTAGGAAATCAAAAGTGAATTTTCCCTTTGGTGTAGTAACTAATGCTCCTTGACCTGTAGGTTCCACATCATGCCATGGTGTACCTAAATGAAGTTGAAAACCAGGCCAGGAGGATGCTCGTTCAAATGTGTCATTAGTCGGTGGCTGATTGTGTTTGAAGAAATGAGCGATTGCTGCATATTTATCGGAATCCGACAGTGTGTGAAAGCGATCAATGATGCCGGAACCTTCCATTTGGCGAATTGGATTGATTCGCGGCATTTCTTTACGACGAACAAAGACATGTGCTTCAGCTACGCCACCTGAAAGTGCGAAATTAGCATTATCAAAAGCAGATGCTCCCCCGCCCAAGATAGCAATTTTTTTGCCTTTAAGTGCATCAAAATTAATAGGATTAGAAGTGTGGGCATAAAGGCTTTTTGGTAACTTTTTAGAAATCATTGGAGGTACATGCCATTCGCCACCACCTTGAATCCCAGTTGCTAGTATTACTTTACGCGCTAGTATTGTATCTGATGGAGCCCCAGGTCCGTCAATATGTAATCGGTGAATGCCTTTATTGATAGGGTCAATAAGCTTCAATTTCACTTCATTAATGATAGGCAAATCAAGAACTTCGCGATACCAACGTAGGTAATTCATCCAATCACCTCGAGGGATTTTATCGATCGCTTTCCAACTCTCTTGGCCAAATTGTGTTTCCCACCAAGAGCGGAAGGTAAGTGAAGGGATTCCAAGGTCAATGGAGGTTAATTGTTTTGGTGTCCGTAACGTTACCATACGGGCATACGTTTCCCACGGTCCTTCAAAGCCTTCTGGATTTTCATCAATGACGAGAATGTTTGAAACTCGTTCGCGTAAAAGTCCAAATGCTGTAGCTAATCCACTTTGGCCGCCGCCAACAATAACTGCATCATAGACATGCCCCTCGGTATGTGTAGTTGGACGGACCCAATCCACACCTCCAAAATCGAGATAAGAAAGATCTGTTTTTACTTGTTCATTTAACGTTTGTAAACTCATGACTTTCATTCCTTTCAAAGTTCTCTTTATGATGGAAGTTTTAAATGTTTACTAGTTTAATAATTTTATAAGGCTTAAAAAATGATTAAAATATGCTCATGTTGGTTATTGGAAATCTTAAAATAATAGCGCTTGTAAAGTTATATAACATGCAATGTTACTGTTACTGTATCATATCACTTTATTTAAAATTATCGTATGTATAAACTGTCTAAATTTTCATTTAATTGTTGTTCACTATCACTAGTAAGGTCTCGTTACTATTTTTCTAGTTTATGTTTAAGGGATGTAAATGAGTGGGTATTGCTTATTAACAGTGAGAAATAAGAAAGAAGGTGTAATCAATGATACGTACTATTTTAATGATTATAGGAGCAATTGTTGTAATTGGGTTTATCATCAATCTTCTGTAAGTTATATACAAATTATTAGATTTTCTGGGTGTAAGGGATTGGGTGGTGAAACCATGAAATACAATGGTATTTATCGAATGTCTGCAATTGTAATGATGACGGTTAAATTCCTCTTGCAAATTTATTTCTTTCATTTTTTTCATAGAGTTTGGGATTGGAAAACAAAAAAGAAATGGGAGAATCTTTTAGAAAAGCAAGCGAAACAATATCGAATGAAAGCAGTTGAATTAGGTGGATTATTAATAAAGTTCGGTCAATTTTTAAGTGTCCGCGGGGATTTGTTGCCAGAAGTATTTATAAAACAGTTGCAGGGATTGACAGATAGTGTAAAGCCTATTCCTTTTCATTATTCAAAGCGTATTCTTGAAGAAGAATGGGGAGGAAGTCTAGGGGATCATGTAAGTGAACTAGATGAAAACCCGATAGCCTCTGCTTCCATTGGTGAGGTGTACAGGGCAATTTTACCAAATGGTAAAAAGGTTGCGGTTAAGGTACAGCGATATCGAGTTGAAGAAGTTTTTAAAATGGACTTTCGAGCTCTTCGTCTCGTGTTTTGGTTGATTTCTAATTTCACAGTCTATGGAAAAAGGGCTAACCTCAGAGCGCTTTATCAAGAAATCGTATTTGTCATGGGCAAGGAACTTGATTTTGTAGAAGAACACAAGCGGGCAAAGTATTTCAAAAAGAGATTTGCAGCATTTGATAATGTACATGTGCCTATCTATTATGAAGATTTATCATCTTCTAGAGTGTTGGTGATGGAATGGATTGATGGAACAAAAGTGGATGACTTTGCTTTTATGCGCAACTATCAAATAGATAGAAAGAATGTAGCAAAAACATTATTTGATTTATACATTGATCAATTTATAAATCCGGGCTTGTTTCACGCTGATCCTCATGTTGGAAATATTATTTTAGGTAAGGACGGTTCGCTTTCAATCATTGATTTTGGGATGGTCGGAGAGATTAAAAAAGAAGATAGCAACCATTTAAGGAATATTGTTCAGGGATTTATTTTAGATGATTATGATCGTGTAATTAAGTCATTAATAGAAATGGAGTTTATTCTCAAGCATGCGGACACAGAAAAAATTGCAACGGTGCTGAGGAAGACTTTTCGGATTTACAAAGAAGATACAAGTCGCATGCATATTGAAATGATGAATCAAATCATGGAAGATATTCAGTTATTTGTAAAAGAACAGCCAATTCAACTCCCAGCTAATTATGCTTTTCTTGGTCGGGCAGTTTCAATAATCTTTGGTGTGTTGACCACCATTTATCCGGAAATAGATGTTGATGAATGGGGACGACCTATCGTGAAAAAATGGGCTTCAGGAGAAGGTGGAAAGGGTTCAATCTACACAGAGATACTAAAAGAATCTGCACAACCACTACTTTCTCTGCCACAGGAACTGGTGGGCTGGTTAAATGATGGGGAGAAAGATAGGGAATGGGAAAAAAATAAACAAAGGTACAAGTTCATGCATCACTTTTTTATATTCTATGCATCAATAAGTTTTATCCTGACTATTATGGGATTCACCGTTTTTACAGTTGGATTGTTACTTGACTTAGATCTCTTATTCAACATTGGTTCGGTTAGTAGTTTGTTTTTCCTTATTTTATTTTTAGTATTAATTCTTAAACATGTAAAGATGATTCGCTCGTTAAAATTCAACAGGAGGTTTTGGTAATGAGTGACTTATTGCAAAAGGGTTTTTTAATGGGACTAGGTGCTGCAATTAGCGGTAAAAAAAAGTTGAAGGACAAGCTTAACTACTTAGTTGAGAACGACCAATTAACGAAACAACAGGCTAAAGACATGTTCAGCGAATTTGCTGCACAAGGAGAAATTAAGGCGTCTGAGTGGAGTCAAAAGCAGGAAAAAGAGTGGAATAAAGTAATCGATGATTTAGGATTGGTATCAAAAGCAGAATTGAGAGAATTGGAATTTAGAATTCAAAAGTTGGAGGAAAAAATAACGGAAGAATAAAAGAGTAATTTGTAATAATTAGATAATAGACCTATACCTTAGACGCTAGCCTAATAGAAGGTTGGTGTCTTTTTAAGTGGAATAAATTTTTGTGGGAATGTTTGAAAATATAGGGTTAGGGTTAAGGAAAGAAATAGAAAGATTTATAGAGATAATTGAATGATTAATAACGAAGAAGGATTGTGTTTATATGAAGAATGCTCATGCTTTATCCTTGCCTTATTGTTGTTGAATAGTTGCGAAATCAGGCTTCTCCTAGTCTAGAGCAAGTTTTTGACTTACAAACAGTTATTATATCGTCCTTATTTTTGTTGTCGAGTAGTGGAACATTGCTACTAACAGAAAAAGGACTTGCTAAAAAACATTAATGATTATCATAGATTTGTTAATTACGTTTCTATTTGCTGCGACGAGGTGGATTCAATCAATTATGGACAATTAACTTGGAAGGGATATAGCTTGATTAACGAGCCATATCCTTTCCTTTTTGTTGTTACATCATGCAAAATAGAAAAACTCCGTTTCTAGTTTAGCTTCTATATCCAAACGACCGGGCTCAATTGTAGTGGATATTCCTCCTACTTCGGAATTGCTAACTGTCTGATAAGAGAATGTTGGAGTTTCATTTATTTGTTCGGAAATGGAAGCGGGAATTGGATCAAGATAGACATTCAAGAAATTAGAAATTGTTTGTGCTTTGGCTAGCGTGTCTTCCATAGCCATTTTTAATGCTTGACGATAATAATGGTCTTTATTTTTAACAGAAAACTTAATATTCATTACTCTATTTGCACCATTGCGAACAGCGGTATCCAAAATTGTACCTATTTGACTAAAGTTTTCGGTGATAACAGAGAGAAAATGGGTAACTTGATAGCCTTTAAATATTTGATTGTTTTCAGCGTAATCGTAGCGTGGGAAAATCGTATAATCAATCGTTTGAATATGTTCTTGTGATGTGCCTATTTTTAAAAGAGAGTCGATTACTTGATTGATTATTTGTGCACTTTCTTGTTGGGCACTTGTAAGTTCTTTGTTTTCTGAAACAACGCCTATATGAATTTCTGCTATATTTGGTTCAACTGACAATAAAGCCTTACCAGATAAGGTCATCTTCCTTTTTTGGATAGTATATGGTTTGTGAACTGGACCATAGTTCATTTTTAATTCCCCTTTTTTAATCAGTTTGTTTCTTTTATTTCATGATTGATTTACTTAATTTATGTCTTTTTTATTTTATAAATAAGATTCTGTTCTGTTATTCATTGTGGGAAAATATTACATATATGATAAGGTTAAAATGAGAAAATTATGTGAGGAGTATTTTTATGTTTAAAAATAATGTTGGTCAAATACGTGCAGGTTGGTTTATTGCCATAGCGTTTATAGCGATGATGATTGCGCAAGGTGTTTTTATGCTTCCGGGTTTTATCCTGTTTATTGTTAATGAAATGGCGAATAGTTCGGAATCGCTTAATTCAACAGCAGACTTGATGGTCTCGCTAAATTCTCAACCGTGGATTGCGTTATTAGCTCAAGGTGGAGGAACTGCTGGAGGATTGTTAATCACCATTTTGTTATGGCGTTATATGAATAAGATGTCACTTCGAGAGCTTGGGTTTAGAGGGTCACTTAAAGATTTAAGTTATGGTTTGTTTCTTGGTGCTGCCTCGATTACATCGATATTCTTTGTGTTGTTAATAACTGGGAATGTTACATTGATCAATACTTTTTCTAACCCTGAATTTTCAATGTTTACATTTTCGTTTCTTATCCTGTTTATCCTTGTAGGTTTCTTCGAGGAAGTTTTTTTTAGAGGATATATAATGTCAACAATGTCAAATACAGGAAACAAAAAATGGCTTATCTACATAGGATCAGCTTTGCTATTCAGTGTTGTGCACGGAACAAATCCAAATGTTAGTATTTTTGGGCTATTAAACATTTTATTAGTAGGTATTTTATTTGCGTATATGTTTGATGTTACCAACAGTCTATGGATGCCGATTGGTTATCATATTACTTGGAATTATTTCCAAGGAAATGTATTTGGTTTTGCTGTAAGTGGTACAACACCGCATGGTATTTATAATGTGGATGTATCTGAAGGCCATTTACTGTTAACTGGGGGTGCGTTTGGTTTAGAAGGCGGCTTGCTTGCAACGCTTTTAATTGTGATAGGGTTTATAGCGACATATTATTATGCGAGAATTCAAAAAGGAAGTACTCAAAGTCAGGAATCAGTAGCAAGTTAAAAGTTATAGTAAATGGCGAAATAGATTTTTAATGACAGGAGGAATGGAATATGACCATTAAAAAAGAAATCCTCCTTGTTGGGACAATGCACTTTGCACAACAGGGGAATTTAATTAAAGAAAAAGTATTAGAAATTTTAGAGGTAGTAAATTATTTAGATCGATGTAGGCCAACAAAAATTGCGGTAGAAGTAAATAAATCTGAGGCGAAGTCATTGAATGAAAGATTTAGAAAGGAAGATATCATTTTTAAAAACGACGAAGTGGAGCAAATTGGATTTCGGTTAGCGAAACAATTGAAGCATCCTTATATATACCCAATAAACTGGGAAGGTAGCCTTACTGAAAATAATATGTTGGACTTACATCAAGTTATTCAGAGTAATTATCCAGACATACAGAAAAAAATAAGCGATTTCACAGAAAAAGATGTCGGAATAAGTCACGATGTTAGATTGCTAGAAAGTTACCAACAACTGAATAATACCAAGATTTTGAAAGACTTAGAAGCGATGTATTTATCATTTGTTGTGGTGGAAGACAATTATGAGCCTATAGGAGCTTACTTTCTGACTAAGTGGATAGAAAGGGAAATGATGATTTTTAAACACATTGAGGAGATTTCTGAATTAGAAGAGGAACGTACCCTATTAATTGTCGGAAGTGATCACCTTTGGATGTTGAGAAAGTTATTGGAAGGAAATGGTTGGGGTGTTATAAATCCATTTGGTTAGCTAAAGGAGGATTTTTCCTTTTCTGACCAGTGTTTCTTCTGCAGGGTGTTTCGCTATGATGACAATAGTATTCTGTATCTAAACTACTAGGCGCATCCCTCCTATATATAGACCGACTCCGAAAACATACGTCACTTTTAAAGATTCAATCTTAGAATCTATATAAAATGGTAGCTAACCAATTTAACGTAAGAACCTCACTTGAAATAAAACGTTTACATACAACCCTTACCATATCGATAATCAAAACAGTAATATTACACTTATTTTACAAAAAAATGCTAAAAATAGTAATTTAGTATTACTTATTCGACATTATATGATAAAATAAGACTATAATGTTAATTAATAATACAATTCACTGAAACGGCAAACTCATCGAAAGGTGGGGACGCAAAGCTACAGACCTATGGTTTTTACCTACGGTGGCTGGGTTACCAAGGGATAACTAATCTTAAAAGGTTATTTCCAAAAGGGGAATAACCTTTTATTTTACTACACCTAAATTCTCGATGTGAGGGATTAATATGATATCTACTAAAGGTTCAGCACTATTATTTTTTATCATCATTTCGATTATTTACTTTGGTTGGGTTATTATATTCTATGATAATAATTGGATGAGGTCATTAGCTGCTACTGGAGCACCAATTCTTATAGGGACGCTTAGCTTATCTTGGTTGTTTAAAGCTTATCGTACCACAACTAATAATCAAAGATATTTTTGGCTATTATTAACTATTGGATTACTATTTTATATTATAAGTAATAGTCATTGGCTATACTTGCAGCTTACACAAGGTCAAATTGAATATTCAGCAGTTTCTTATGTATTGTGGTTAATATCCTACATAGTGTTTATTATTGCTTTAATTTATAAAATAAAAATCATACATACGACAATCTCAACAAGTACCTACATATTTAATATATTTGTATTTATGGCATTTGCCGCTTCGGTAAGTATTCACTTTCTAATTAATCCAGCTTTGGCTTATGCAGACTATTCTTTATTTACTACAATAACAACCATTGCTTACCCAATATTTGATTTAACGATTTTGTTTACCATTACAATCCTTTATTATCTTTCAAAACATAGTAAAGAGAAAAAAATAATGTTATTTATTATTGTAGGTTTTGTTACACATGTTGTAGCAGATTCTTGGTATGCTTATTTGGCTATTACGGATGGCTATCAACCTGGTAATTTAATTGACTTTATCTACATTGTTGGTTTAATGTTAATTGGTTTTGCAGGTTTACTTGCTCAAGAAAACGTGGTTGAACCAAAATGGCAGATTAAAGACTATTTCCAGGGTAGAGAGACATATTTTCCCTATCTATCAGTAATTATTTTGTTGATTTTAGTTATACAAAGCTATCAATGGGCACTAAATCCCCTAAGTATTGGTTTAAGTATTACTTTTTTTATGATAATTGGCAGGCAACTCTTCATAATGGAGAAAAATAAAAATCTAGCAAACCAATATAAATATTTAGCTTTTCATGATTCGCTAACGGGATTAAAAAACAGAAATAGTTTTAAAGAAGAGTTAAGTGAGATTATGGGACGAACTAAAGTGGAACATGGAAGTTTAGCGTTGATAATAATAGATTTGGATCGTTTTAAAAATATAAATGACACACTCGGGCATTTTGTTGGGGACTATATCTTAAAGGAAACATCAAAAAGATTGAGTGAATCTCTGCATGTTGATGAAAGAATTTATCGAATAAGTGGAGATGAGTTTGTCGTTGTTGTTCCAAATGCTAGTGAACAAGGTTGCGTTCGTACAGCTGAACTTATTTTAGCAGTGTTTCATAATCCATATATTATTCATAATCATGAAGTCTCTATTACTCCGAGTATGGGCATTAGCATTTATCCTAACAATGGAGATAACGGTGATACATTACTGAAAAATGCAGATGCAGCCATGTACGTTGCGAAAGAAAACGGGAAGAATAATTATCAGTTTTTTGATTCAGAACTAAATGAAATAACAGCTCGTAAGATGAAGTTAGATACAGAATTAAGAAGAGCTATTAAAAGAAATCAATTAACGCTTGTTTACCAACCTAAAGTTGAATTGTGTACAGGTAAAACGATAGGTATGGAAGCTTTACTGCGCTGGAATCATCCACAGTTAGGTTTTATTTCACCAGTTGAATTTATTCCTGTGGCGGAAGAGACAGCTCAAATTGTAAATATTGGAAAGTGGGTCCTTGAAACAGCTTGTAAACAAACAAAGATTTGGCATGATTCTGGTTTTCCTTATCTATGTGTGTCAGTGAATGTGTCTGTATTGCAATTCCGTCAGCATGATTTTGTTGATAAGGTTAAAACTGTCCTGGAAACAACTGGACTTAGTCCAGAGTTTCTAGAATTAGAGATTACGGAAAGTATTATGCAAAATGTTAATGAATCAAAGGTAGTTTTGCACAAATTAAGAGACTTAGGTGTAAAAACATCCATCGATGATTTCGGTACTGGTTATTCATCTTTGCATATTTTAAAAGAGCTTCCAATTGATACGATTAAAATAGACAAAACGTTTATAGATGATATTGATGAACATGCACATTCAGCAATGGTGAAAACGATTGTTGACCTAGGATTAAATTTAAATCTAAACGTTGTCGCAGAGGGTATAGAATATCAATACCAAGCTCACGCATTGGTGGGATACAAGTGTGGATATGGACAAGGATATTTATTTTCAAAGCCGGCTAATCCAGTGGAGTTTGAAAAATACCTAGCTAGTGATAATCGAAGTTTTTTTAAACACGTCAACTAAGCAGGTGTAAAATTAATTCGCCAGTGGACTCTATTTTTACTCACAAATGAACATGCACTATCGAAGGTTTAGGGCTAGTCATATTCCTCTATCTAGCCATATAATGCCATGCTATAATTAAATAAGATAATGTTCTTTTAGGGAAAGTTTGGCTATACCCCGTTGAAAGGGGGTGATGCCTTGTGAGCATGTTTGAAGGTTTTATGGTGTTTATTGGTTTTGGCACCTTTCTGATTGCTTTGCTCACGTTGATCGTTTCAATTATATCAAAGATCAACAAAAAATAGACCTCCCTGTTTACCCGCAAAGTGACTAGGAGAGATCTATTCGTAAAAGGTTAGCCAATCCATCTAGAGGAACCGCTTATCTAAAGATCACAGGTTAAACCTGTGATCTTTTTTTATAAATAAATTATACCATATATACGATACTTGAAAGGGTTAAACTTTTTGTGAAATAAAGCAAATAAAAAGAATGGGTAAAGTAAAAGATATAGCTAAAAGTCTAAGGGAGATAAATCTATGGAAATTATAACAGATAATCTATATCAACGTTTAGAAACAGAACTTGAAAATATAAACACATCTATATTTATTATTTCTCCTTACATAAAAGTACATGCTGTTGACCGATTATTAAAGATATTAAAAGCCAAAAAACTTGATTCAAAGCTAGTTACACGGACACCAAGTATTGATTTTATTACGGGTGCTAGTGATTTTGAAGCATTAACACAATTACATGAATCGGGTGTTCAGGTTAGAATGATTGATTCTTTGCATACAAATGTGTGTCTGTTTGATAATAAAAAGCTTTATATAGGTTCTGGTGGTTTAATGGATATTGGTAGTGATTATCCTAAAAACATGATAATCAGCCAAGATGTTGAAAAAGATGATGTTGAAACAATATATAAAGAATACTGGAACCACTCTGAGGTTAAAGAGTTTTCTAGCTACAAAACATTGGAAGTAGATATTTTAAGGGTGAAAGAGAAATATAATTCAGTTCAAAATCAGCTAAAAAATGCACAACTGGATTTAAGTATGCTTTTGGAAACATCACCTTTCGATTTGTTTTTAACTAATTTAAGACAAAAAAATATAATTGACACATATAATCAAGTTTGTGACTTTGTATTTAAGCTTAATAATAATCAACTAGTTTATCTAATGAAATCAAACGGTAATCAAAATGATGCATTTTGTTTTGAAATTTCACAAAAGGTTGCACGACTATTTAAAGAACAAAAAATAAGAGCGTTAATTCTAATCTTAAAGGAATCAGGAACATTTGTTTGTTTGCCATACTCTTTAGTAGCTAACAAAATTTTAAAAAGGTCCAATCAAGCAGGAAATGGCGACTGGAATTTTGAAATTATCTATAAACAAAAAGAAGTATTATTATCTATCAGGCAAAAGGAATTACCAATTGGACAATATGTGGGTGGAATCAATTTTCGCATTAAAGCCAAGAAAATATAAGAACTTAAAGGGGAAATGGAATTGTTTATTATAAAAAGTCTTAATTATAAGGATATTTTACAAATAAGAAATGTCGAAATACATACGGGTAAAGTGACAACACTTTTTGGAGAAAGTGGCAGTGGAAAATCAACGCTATTAAAATTACTTAACCGACTAATTAGCCCTGATCAAGGCACTCTTTTATATGAAAATAAGCCAATAGGAGAATTTGATCCTGTTTTACTAAGGAGAGAAGTTGTCATGCTATCTCAAGCTCCGGCAATTTTTGAGGGATCTGTTCGTGATAATTTATTAATTGGGTTAAAGTTCTCTGAAAAAGAATCTGTAACTGATAATAAGTTGTTGAAGATACTAAAAGAAATGAAATTAAAGAAAGGTTTAGATGATGAGGCAGATAAGTTGTCTGGTGGGGAAAAGCAACGAATTGCTTTAGCTAGAGTCCTGCTAATGGAGGCAAAAGCCTATCTTATCGATGAACCAACTTCTGCACTAGATGAAGACACTGAAAAAAGAGTGATGGATTACTTTATCGAACACTCCAAAGCAAAAAGTAAAACGATTGTCATGGTTACACACTCTAGAGAAATTGCGCAGCGCTATTCTGATCAGATTTTAGATATGAAAAACATTAATCAAAAGCGGAGTCTAAGTGTATGAATGACATGTTGGATATTACTTTTTGGCAGCTATTATCAGCATATGTCTTTATTGTTATTTTACTTGTCATTGTTCGGTGGAGAAAGATTCCTCGTGAAAAAGAAATTCTAATTGCATCCATCCGAATGACATTACAGTTAGTTTTGGTCGGTTATTTACTAACGTATGTATTTGAAAATGTTCATGTGGTTTATTCAATTGCCATTTTAGTAGTAATGGAAGTATTTGCAGTACACAATATTTTTAGTCGCAGTAAATTAGCCTTAAGTCGTGAATTGAAAAAAGTGATTGCTTTATCAATGGTTACGGGGACTCTTGTAACAATTATCTATTTCGACTTTATTGTTATCCACTTTTCACCTTGGTATGACCCGAGATATTTAATACCGATTGCTGGCATGATTATAGGTAATTCGATGACAGGGATTACGTTGGGAGTAAGTTCGCTAGTAGAAGGATTTAAATCAAACAAACATCTAGTAGAGTCGGCGCTTATGCTGGGGGCAACACCAAATGTAGCATCAAAAAAAATAGTTAATCATGCATTTGATTCTGCGATTTTACCTACGATTAATAGTATGGTAGGAATGGGAATTGTATTTTTGCCTGGAATGATGACGGGTGTTATTTTATCTGGTGCAAGTCCGCTTGATGCGATTAAATATCAAATTGCGATAATGTTAGGAGTAACAGGAAGTGTCTCGTTAACTGTCATTCTATTTTTATATTTTGGGTATAAAACATTTTTTAATAAGGAAGCTCAAATGAAAAATTAACTTAGCTCTTAGTTACGTTATAAGAGTGAACGACAACTAAGAATTTAGGATTTATTAACCTTTTATAATAGTGTAGATTCATATTCTTGACGAAAACCTTCTATAAGAGACCTGGTGAAATTATACGATGCTTGAAGATGCGCATTACCCGCGACAGGACGGAAAGACCCCGTGGAGATTTACTGTAGCCTGATATTGAATGGGTTTTGTTGTTGTATAGTAAGATTAAAATATTATATTTGCAAGGAAGATCGGTGACAACATAGGAGTAGTAATTAGTATCATTTTGAGAAGTAATATGTTAAAAGTATGCTATTTTCTATGTTAATTATGTTGCATATAAAGGATAGTTATAATTTTATGTTAAAATAAATGTAGTGTATGTAATGGGTGGTTCTGTATTGCTATTTTCCTGTGTAGTACATCTAAACTATATAATTTAAATGACGCTTTTAAGAAACATATATTTTTTCTAACTTTTTGTCAGCTTTTAAATATCTATTAATTATCATATAATGATAGATATGTAATTCTATAAACAATACTATGATAGCGTTATAATTAAGACAGAAAAGGTGTATAACCGCCTATTTCTTTTCTGCAAATTTTAGGGGGAAAGGTTGTTTGAAATGAGCGAGAAAGAAACTAAAACAGACGTCATTTTAATTGGCGCTGGAATTATGAGTGCGACTTTGGGGACGCTCTTGAAAGAATTATCATCGGAATTAAAAATTACAGTTTTTGAGAAGCTCCCGAAAGCGGGCGAGGAAAGTTCTAACGAATGGAATAATGCTGGAACGGGGCATGCAGCGTTGTGTGAGCTTAACTATACAGTCGAAAAACCTGATGGATCGATAGATATTAGTAAAGCAATAAAAATTAATGAACAGTTTCAGGATTCGATGCAGTTTTGGTCTTATCTTGTAAACCGTAAGCTGGTAGATAATCCACAGGACTTTATTATGCCATTGCCGCACATGAGTTTAGTACAAGGAGAACAAAATGTGAATTTCTTGAAAAAACGTTTTCAAGCGTTGTCAAATAATCCTCTTTTTCACGGGATGAGTTTTTCTGATAATCCGGAAAAACTGAAAGAATGGATTCCGCTAATTATGCAAGACCGTGAACCAAATGAACCTATAGCGGCAACGAAAATTGATTCTGGTACGGACGTTAACTTTGGTGCATTAACACGGAAGTTATTTGACCACTTGGAAAGTGAAGAAGTAGATATAAACTATAATCATAGTGTGCAGGGGATTAAACGTACTAGCGATGGGTTTTGGGAAGTGAAAGTTAATAACATGGATAGCGGTACTGTCGAACGCCATATTGCGAAATTTGTCTTTGTTGGAGGTGGGGGCGGAAGTCTGCATTTACTTCAAAAATCTGGAATACCAGAAGGCAAACGAATTGGTGGCTTTCCGGTAAGTGGAATATTTATGGCTTGTAATAATCCGGATGTTATCGCGCAACATCATGCGAAAGTGTACGGAAAAGCTAAGGTTGGTGCTCCGCCAATGTCCGTGCCTCATCTGGATACGAGATTTATTAATAATGAAAAATCGATGTTATTTGGACCGTTTGCTGGGTTTTCGCCAAAATTTTTAAAAACTGGTTCGATGTTTGACTTAATAACTTCTGTAAAACCGAATAATCTAGTAACTATGTTGGCGGCTGGTGTGAAAAACATTCCTTTAACTAAATACTTGATTCAACAAGTTATGTTATCAAAAAAACAGCGCATGGATGAGTTACGTGAGTTTGTCCCGAATGCCAAGGATGAGGATTGGGATTTAGTAGTAGCGGGTCAACGTGTACAAGTGATCAAAGATACAGAAGATGGCGGTAAAGGAACACTTCAGCTCGGTACAGAAGTAATTACTGCCGAGGATGGTTCCATTGCAGCATTATTAGGCGCTTCTCCAGGCGCTTCTACTGCAGTTCGCGTAATGCTTGAGGTAATCGAAAAGTGCTTCCCGGAACATATGAACGAATGGGAACCAAAAATTAAAGAGATGATTCCTTCTTATGGTGTGTCATTAGTGGAAAACCCTGAACTCTTGAGTGAAATTCATACTTCGACAGCGCAGACGCTTGGTTTAAGTAAGATAGAGCGTGTTTATAGTTAATTCTCGCTTGTAAAAATAAATGGAAAAACGTTAATCTTACTCAAGAGTAACGTTTTTTTTCGAAGTAATTTTGTATATGTTGTTTGGTGCATAGAAACAATGAAGATGAGGATCTCTTTTATTTAAACTTGGCTACCTAAGCTATACAACTTTGGTAGATGTCGTATTTTTCTGAATTACACAATTATTAGACGAAAAGAATGTGGTTTGTTAACATTAGAAAGTATGTTACTAACAATAGTATTGTGAAATAATAAACATACATAATAGGTATAGAAAGAATAGTTGATGACAATAAGATAAAAATTATACTTAAACTGTGATAGTATATTCTTTCTGATTTTAAAATAGACAGTAAAGTTGAATGTTTTTTTAAAAGTAGAGATTTAAGAGGAAGGATGGATGGACTTGAATATGAATAAACCCAAAATAGTTGTGCTTGGTGCGGGGTATGCAGGGATGATGACTACTAAGCGATTGACACAAAAGCTTAAACCTGAGGAAGCGGATATTGTCTTAGTTAATAAACATAACTACCATTATCAGACAACATGGCTCCATGAAGTTGCTGCTGGAACTATTGACCAAAATCGTTCAAGAATTATGATTAGTGATGTTATTAATCGCAAAAGAGTCAACTTGGTTCAAGACACTGTTGTAGAGATTAAAAAGGGTGACAAGCGAGTTGTATTGGAGAATGGTGAAATAGAGTATGATTATTTAGTGATTGGGCTTGGATTTGAAAAAGCAACTTTCGGCATTCCTGGTATGGAAGAAAACGCTTTTTCAATTCAAAGTGTAGATAAGAGTCGAATTATTCGTGAGCATATGGAGTACCAGTTCGCACGCTATAATAATGAAAATGCTGACAAAGATCATTTATTAACCTTCATTGTAGGTGGAGGTGGATTTACCGGAATTGAGTTTATCGGTGAATTGGCTGAACGTTTACCAGAGCTTTGTAAAAGATTTGATATTGATAAAAATAAGGTGAGAATTATTAATATAGAAGCTGCACCAACTATTTTACCTGGATTTAATAAGGAGCTAATTGACTATGCGGTCCACTCACTTGAGTCAAGAGGTGTCGAATTTAAAGTGGGTACAATGATTAAAGAATGCAAAGAAGATGGCGTGATAGTTGGAGAAGGAGAAGAAATAAAGGCGGGAACAATCGTGTGGACTGGTGGTGTTCAAGCTAACTCTATTATTGGTAAATCAGGCTTTGAACTTACCAAAGGAAAAGTTAATGTTGATAGCGATCTTCGTGCACCTGGTTATCATGATGTGTTTATTCTTGGTGATTGTGCCTGGGTTATGGATGAAGAATCTGGTCGCCCTTATCCACCAACAGCTCAAATCGCAATGCAAGAAGCAGATACTTGTGCAAATAATATTACAGCGTTACTTCGGGGTAGCAAGTTAGAGCGCTTTAGATTTGATAATAAAGGAACCGTTGCGTCTCTTGGCGGTAAACATGCAATGGGAACGGTTTTTGATGGTAAGAAACTCTTTGGTGTATCTGCAAAAGCAATGAAGAATGTTATTGATAACCGTTATCTATTTTTACTTGGTGGGCCAAAATTAGTGTTAAGGAAAGGTAAATTCCGGCCATTTTAATTGAGGTCAAAAATATAGTAAATCCGCATGCTACCATTAGAGGAGGGATTATTGGTAATGAAGAATACACTTCTTTTCACATTACTAACATTAGTATTAACAGTCGTCTATGTTATATTTTCACGAAATATGGAAAATAACAGAGACTTTCGGTAAACAAACCTAAGAATGATAAAAAACAGCCTATGTCCAAATTTGGATATAGGCTGTTTTACATTCGGCGTTAGACTTTTTGATTTAATCCAGTGGGGTATTGTAGTTTCGCTTTACGAGCTAACTTTTTTGTGCTTACTTGCGTATCGCCATCCATCTTAGGTTCAATAATGAAAAAAGACGAGATAAAACAGACTAACGCACATAATCCTATTACCACAAAGAAAACGGATGGATAAAATAGGTTTAAAGTAGCTAAGAAACAGACAGATCCTATATTTCCGTACGCGCCTACCATACCAGCAATTTGACCTGTTCTACTTCTTTTAATAAAAGAGACCATCGAAAAAACAGAGCCTGAGGCAGCTTGACCAATCATA
This sequence comes from Aquibacillus rhizosphaerae, assembly GCF_030282825.1. Classification (GTDB taxonomy): domain Bacteria; phylum Bacillota; class Bacilli; order Bacillales; family Amphibacillaceae; genus Aquibacillus_C; species Aquibacillus_C rhizosphaerae. The sequence continues at coordinate 141,454 of NZ_JASTZU010000058.1, read as the reverse complement.
GAACATCCCATAGTTAATACTACTGCAAGTGCTATCGGCCAACTCCCAGATAGGGTAGACATAGCGAAATAGAGAATGGACAAAAGGAAAAGTAAAGTCATCAGTGTTTTTCTTCGTCCGAATTTATCACTTAACCATCCACCGGCCGGACGTGCTACTAAATTAGTGAACGCAAAGCTGCTAGCAATAACCCCAGCACCAACAGCGCTTAGTGTAAATGTATCTTGGAAAAACATAGGAAGCATAGAAATTACTGCTAATTCTGCTCCAAATGTTGAGAAATAAGCAAAACTCAATATACTTACCTGTTTCATCGAGTATATTTCTGATTTTGGAATGTTTGTTTTTAAATATTCTCGATTCCTTTTCCAAAGTTTCATCATATTTCTGATATAAAGAGTAGCTAATATACCGTATATAACGATTGCGATATTTACGTTAAGAACTGCAGTGTTTTGTAAAGACCAAACCAACACGCCTAATCCACCGTATATGGGTAGGGAAGTTAGCATTAAAAGTATTAAATCTGAAAAGCTTGTTGCTTCCATTCCGTTTGAAGATTTAGATCTCTCAAACTTCTTCCATGACGGAGTATCTTGTGCTTTTTTATAGTAGATAAATCCATAAACGAGTGCAATGAGGCCAGTAAGTGCAATCGCATATCTCCAACCGTTTTCTCCACCAAAGGCTAAGGCGACAGTTGGCAATGTGAAAGCTGCTAATGCTGAGCCGAAGTTTCCCCATCCTGCATATATACCTTGAGCAAACCCCGTGTGCTTTTGAGGAAACCATTCGGAGATCATCCTAATTCCGACTACAAAGCTAGCTCCTATCGTACCGAGAATTAAACGTGAAATCAGCAACTGCCAATAGGTAGTTCCGATAGCAAAAACAAAACAAGGTATGCTCATGACAATCAGTAAAACCGAAAAGACTTTTCTAGGACCGTATTGATCTACGAGCCTTCCCATAAAAATTCTACCGGGTATAGCTAGAGCGAGGTTAACAACCATTAACACACCAATCTCATCTTTCGTTAATCCTAACTGTTCCATAATAGTTGAATTGAATGGTGCCATGTTAAACCATACCATTACACTAACAAAGAACCCTAATGTAGAAAGTAATAGTATTTGTTTATTTCCTTCATATGTTTCTGTATGATTCACGAACAAATCCCCCTGTAATATTTCATATCTGCTTTTTTACGAATAGTTGCAAAGAGAAAATACTAGTATCTAATTTGAAATACCCGTAAAGCAACTAAACATTAATTTTGTATCAATATCGAATTTTGCGAAATCTATTGTCAAAACGTTCCATATACCGTATTACTAAAGTTAAGATGTAACCGCGCTAACTTTAACTGCACTAACTTTGAATCCAGGCATCTTGCAATGTGGATCAAGTTCATTTGAAACTAATCGGTTAACATTTTGTGTCTCAGTCCAATGAAAAGGAACGAATACTGTATCTTTTCTAATAGTATTTGACCATACACATCTAACGATAATGACCCCTTGCTGGGATTCAATTTGAACAAGTTCATTTTCTTTTAGTCCGTATGTTTTTCCTGTGTCCGGATGAATTTCCATAAATGCTTCAATATTTCTCGCCGCAAGGGAAGGGCTTTTTCTTGTTTGTTCCCCGGTTAAATAATGAGACATGACACGACCAGTTGTAAGTAACAATGGAAACTTTTCACTCTGAATTGGTTTTGGTATATCAGACTTGTTTGATGTTGCGAACATTTTTGCTTTTCCGTCATCATGAGCAAATGATTCTTCAAATAATCGCTCAGTACCTTTATCAGTAGTGTCTGGACAAGGCCACAAAATGCCTTGTTCTTTACGTAAACGGTCATAAGTAATTCCGTAATAGTCAGCTCTACCGCCGCGACTAGCAAGTCTAAGCTCTTCAAATATCTCTTCAGCTGAGGTATAAGTGAAATATTGTTCTTTACCTAATACGCTTGCAATATCACAAATGATTTTCCAATCATTTCTGACTTCTCCAGGCATTGGATAACTTGCTTCTCTTAACATAACTCTACCTTCTACGTTGGTCATCGTTCCTTCATCTTCCAAATAAGAGGAGGCGGGTAGAACGATATCGGCAAGCTTGGCGGTTTCAGACATAAACATGTCAACAACAACCAAAGACTTTAATTTTTTTAATGCTGCTTTTACAAAATTGGCATTAGGATTTGAGACGACGGGATTGGAACACATAATGAACATTCCAGTAATCTCATTTTCATCTATCTTCTCAAACATTTCATATGCAGAAACTCCCTTTCTGGGTAAATCTTTTTCCTCTATACCCCAAACGTCTGCTATATAAGAACGGTGTTCTGGGTTTTCAATCGAACGGTATCCTGGAAGTTGATCTGATTTTTGACCATGTTCTCTTGCGCCTTGACCGTTCCCTTGTCCAGTAACAGCTCCGTACCCGGAATAAGGTTTGCCAATTTTTCCGGTCGCTAAAAGAATATTTAAGAAACAACGAACAGCGTTAGTTCCGTCCAATTGCTGTTCAATTCCTCTAGCGGTAAATATCATTCCTGATTCTTCTTGACCAAATGCACTGGCAGCTTGACTAATTTGGTCTTCAGATACTCCAGTTAATTCCGCAATTTCTTTTAATTCTAGGGAGGATACAAGATCTTTAACCTCTTCAAAACCTGTTGTTCTCGTGTTAATAAATCCTTCATCTAATAGATTTTTTTCAATAATTATTTTTAGTAATCCATTTGCTAAAGCAACATCTGAACCTGGTTTGTTTTTCAAATGTAAATCTGCTATTTTCGTAGTTGCTGTCTCGCGAGGGTCAATGGCAATGATATAGGCGCCATTTTCTTTAGCTTTTTCAAAATAAGGCATTATCGTTGGTTGGCACTCTGCAATATTAGTTCCAGCCAAAATGATACAACGTGTGTGTGGAATTTCATGTACTGTATTTGTGAAGCCACGATCAATCCCAAATGTTTGATTAGCACCAGTTGCTGCCGCCCCCATGCATAATCTACCGTTGTAATCAATATGTTTTGTCTGTAAACCAACGCGGGCGAACTTACCTAATAGGTATGCTTCTTCATTCGTAATCGATGCACTACCATATACAGAGACAGCATCTAAGCCATCTGTTTTCTGTATGTCTGTGAAACTCTTACGAATTTTTTCTAACGCTTCACTCCAAGATACAGGAACAAATTGATCATTTATTTTAACAAGAGGTTGTTTGATTCTATCCTGATGCAAGGCATGTTGATGGGCATTCATACCTTTGATGCAAAGGCGTCCCTCGGAGGTGGGATTATCTTTTCCGATTGTTTTATAACTTTTTCGAGATACAACAGTTTGTTCGATTAATTGCATTTTGCATTGCATGCTGCAATAGGGACACTGTGTGTCATAAACCTTTTCTTTTTGGACTTTTTGTTGTTTATCACGAAAGTACTTTAACATTAGTTCAGTCAAGATGCTCATCCTTTTTATATAAATTCTGAAATTTCAAAAGGCTATTCAATAGACTTTTTCTACACTCAGTAGTAACAAAAGTTAGATTATTCAGTTTTTAACTAATAGACGTTTTCTTTGTGCTTGATCAGTTTCAAGTCTATTAATCAAGTATTGAAGTATTTCGCGGTCAAAAAGCACTTCCCTGATGTGAACTAAACTTACTCGGTCAATCCATTGCCAAGGTTGCTCTAAGTAATTAGCTGATTCCCGGTAATATTGAATAAATCCAATTATTAACTGAAGAGCCTTTTCCTTTGTTTTTGCCACGTAAAATAATTCTCCGGATCGAACGTTTCGTCCAATGCTTCCGCCAATATAAATTTCCCAACCTCGGCTCATCTTGATAGCTGCTATGTCTTTGGTTGTTAACCTTGCGCCGTTATGTGTACAAGCAGATACAGCAATGCGAATACGATAGGGTGTTCTGATGAATTCAGTTGTTTTTTCTAACCCTGTTACCATATCAGAAGCGGGTTGTTTATCGCAGTCACATAAGTAATTTCCATTACTCGTATTGATACTTTGAACTGTATTCACTGTTGCTGAGTGAAGTTGCATATCCAATTCAGACCAGACTAACGATAAATCGTCTTTACTAATGCCTTTTATATGAATTCGCTGATCGCTTGTTAACGCGAGAGAAGATAACCCGAATTTATCTGCGACATTGGCTATTTTTCTTAATTGATCTGTTTGAACCATTCCCCCGTATAATTGAGGAATAATCGAATAACTTCCATCTTTTTGTTCGATTGCATTCATTCTTTCATTAACATATAGAGATTCTTGATTTTGCTCATATTCAGGGTCAATCATCCCTAAATAGTAATTAAGTGCAGGGCGACATGTAGTACATCCATGTTCTGTTCCCCAATTAAGTGAATACGTTATTTCGTTTATTGTTGTGAGATTTTGAGTCTGTATTTCTGAAACTACCTCATCTTCGGTTAATGTAGTGCAAGAACAAAAACTTTTTCGTTCGCTAGTTTCATTGAAATGGTCGCTTTTTATATAGTCTAATAGTTCGCAAACTGCGGGCTTACAACCGCCGCAAGAACTAGATGCTTTTGTATGGGCTTTAACTTCTTCGGATTGTGAGAGATTGTTTTCCAAAACGGTATCAATGATCGTGCCTTTTGATACGCTATTGCAGGTGCAAATGAACTCCTTCTTAGGCAACGTCGCCACAAAGGATTCACTAATGTCAGTAGATTTTAATAAATTTGTTTTTTCTTGATCGGGGACAAATTTCTTTTTGCCTATTACATCTAAAAGCTTTGTGCTTTCCTTTGTGTCGCCAAATAAAACGGCACCGACTGCTTTGTCATCACGAAAGCAAATTTTTTTATAAATTGAAGTAACTTCATCATGGAAGCAAATTGATTTTGTATTTTCATCCGTAGTAAATTGACCGACGGAAAAAACATCAACTCCCGAAATCTTTAGTTTAGTAGAAAGGACAGAACCCTTATATCCTCCAGTGCTTTTTTTACATAAGTGTTGAGCTAAAATTTCACCTTGGTCATATAACGGTTTAACTAAACCATAAACCATGCCATTATGTTCCGCGCATTCTCCAACCGCGTAAATATCAGGTGAGTTTGTTTTTAAGTGATCATCGACTATAATACCTCGGTTCGTTTCGATGCCTGATGATTTAGCTAATGAAACATTTGGTTTTACTCCTACTGACATTACTACTAAGTCAGTCTCAACTATTGATCCGTCTTTAAAGCGGATGGAATCCACACGATTTGCGCCAAGGATTTCATCAGTTTCTTTCTTTAGTAAAAAATTCATACCTTGCTCTTCAAGTTCGAGTTGCAACATTTTTGCAGCAGTTTTATCAAGTTGTCTATCCATTAAACTGTCGGAGAGGTGGACAACATCTACTTTCATGCCTAGGTTTAGTAGACCTCTAGCAGCTTCTAGACCAAGTAATCCGCCACCAATGACGACTGCTTTCTTATATTGTTTAGCAGTATCCATCATTTTGTGACAGTCCTCAATCGTACGAAAAGAGATGACACCTTCTTTATTTGCTCCGGGCAGTGGTAGAATGAATGGGTTAGAACCAGTTGCGAGAATTAGTTTATCGTAGGCTACCTCTCTATTTTTATCAGACTTTATTGTTTTATTTTTTTTATCAATTTCAATTACAGTCTCACCAGTAAAGAGTTGAATGTTGTTTTTTTCATACCATTCAGGATGGTTTAGTGTAATGTCATTAAGTAAGGTGTTTCCTTGAAGTACGGAAGAAAGCATAATTCGGTTGTAATTACCATGAGGTTCACTACCGAAAATAGTTATCTCATAAAGTGAATTGTCTTCTTTTAAAATATTTTCTATGCATCGTAAACCGGCCATGCCGTTTCCAATTAAAACTAGTTTTTGTTTTCTCATGCTATTAATATCCCCCTAGCAAGTTGATAAACCATATCCTTAATGGACCTCTAATAATGGTAACATGATAAATTAGTTTTCGTCTCAAAGTATGTAAGGAAATATAACATAGTTTTTTGGTTAATTACATTCTTAGTGCAATGCAGGCACATTACCGGACGGGGGAGGATAAAGTGTTGATTGAGGTTCAGGTTTTCGGATTGAGTTATTGGACAATGGAGATGTTGCTGGCGCGATCAATACAATTTTTAATGATCCTTGGTATAGATGTGTTATTTAAGGGAAGGTGGAGTACATAGGATAGCTTTTTATGGTGCTCTATGAAACTTAAATCAAGAATAGACGGTTGGTTAAGTTCATCAAGTTATTTATTTTTAACATTTCATCCAAAATAGTTTTTATAGTATCAAAAGTAATATTTGTAATTTGGAAATTTTTAAAAGGTGGATCCTGTAATTTCATTCATTCATTGTGATAATGTGAAAGGGTTGAGAAAGTTGAGGCATCTCGTTTTTGTTTACGGAACATTGCGGAACAAAGAGGATAATCATCATTATTTAAAAGATGCGACTATGGTGTCTAGCGAATGTTGGACGTATGGAAAACTCTATGATGTAGGTTGTGGTTATCCAGCGATGATCAATGACAATCATAATAAAGTATATGGGGAATTATATGAGGTAAATGATAAAGAGTTAAATCAATTAAATGAATTAGAAGGTTACGAGGAAAATAATCCAGAATCAAATCTTTATGATCGAGTTGTAAAAGAAATTTATACAGAGGGAGTAACTTATCAGGCATTCACCTATATTTTTACCGCAGAACAGATTAGTGAATTGCTTGAAATTAAGAGTGGAGATTGGTCGTCACATATAAAGAGTTTCAGAATATAAAAAAACAGCTCTTGTACAGAGTACAGAGCTGTAAGGTTATAAGTTAATACTACATTAAGTCATATACTGATTCTTCAAAATAGAGCCAGTGAAAATATTCGATTTGCTCATCTGACATCGAAAGAACGTCTTCCTTGCTGAATTTGTTTTTGTCTAGTAAATGTTCTGTCTTAAAATTTCGTTCTATTTGGCTCATGATAAATCCTCCTTATATACCTCCTATAAAAGAAGTGTATATTTATTGTAATCGCTTTCTTAATTTCCTTATCTTTATTATAAATCTCAATATGAGATTAAACAAATACCTTTTTGAGATAGGTTTTAAGTGAAGTTATATATATTTTGAAATAAATAGATTAAATAATTGCTTATAATTTGCTTATAACCATGTGAAAGCTATTTTGAAGATACAAAGCCATCAAAAATTCAAAAGGATTGATTAGGTTAAGTGTTCTGAGAAATAAAAATTGAATATTAGACTACAGGTTTCTTGGATTCGTTTTAGGAGAATTAATCTCAAAGTTAGATTATGATGATAGGAGAACAAATTTTAAAAGATGGAGTGAACTATATATGGTAAAACGAGTACAATTAGGTAAATCAGAATTGTATATTAATCCAATTGGTTTAGGTACTAACGCAGTAGGTGGGCATAATCTATACCCTAATTTGGATGAAAACGTGGGGAAAGACCTTGTTCGTACAGCTTTGAATAATGGCATTAATTTCTTAGACACCGCCTACATCTATGGTCCTGAACGATCAGAGGAATTGGTTGGTCAAGTAGTTAGAGAAGAAGGTAAGCGTAAAGAGGCAATCATTGCAACCAAAGGTTCACATCAAATAATTGGTGATGATGTCATCATGGATAATTCTCCTGAATTTTTGGTACAAGCAGTTGAAAGTAGTTTAAAACGACTTCAAACGGATTATATTGATTTGTTTTATATTCATTTTCCAGATGTTGATACACCAAAAGCAGAGGCAGTTGGCGCATTAAGTAGATTAAAAGAAGCTGGAAAGATTAGATCAATTGGTGTTTCAAACTTTTCCATCGAGCAGTTAAAAGATGCTAACCAAGACGGTTTTGTAGATGTTTATCAAGGTGAGTATCATTTATTACAGCGTGATGCTGAACAAGAATTACTACCTTATACGAAGGCAAATGGTATATCTTTTATTCCATATTTCCCATTGGCATCGGGTTTGTTGGCAGGTAAATATACGAAAGATATGACGTTTGATGACCTTAGGAAAAACATGCCTCATTTCCAAGGAGAGGCATTTGCCAAAAATTTAGAAAAAGTGGAGCAAGTACGTAAAATAGCTAATGCAAGAAATGCAGAAGTAGCACACGTGGTACTTGCTTGGTATTTAACACATGAGGCTATAGATGCGCTTATCCCGGGTGCAAAGAACGCAGACCAAGTATTAAATAATTTAAAGACATTAGATGTTACTCTGACTCAGAGGGAAATTGAAGAAATTGATCAAATATTCAGCTAGATTTTTATGTTAATCAGGTTGTCCTGACACATTGTCAGGGCAATTTTACATATTTAATGAGCATAAAGAAGGAGAATAATGAATGAAAGATATACAGAATTTTTTATCTCAATTTCAAAAAGACATGAACTGGCAGATTAGTGGGGATAATTATGAGGAAGATAGAAGTTCTTTACTAAATAATTACATGTTATTAACAACTGAAGTTGCTGAAGTAGCTGAAGAAATGCGTTCTATGTTTAATGCTACAGCAAGATATAGCCATGAATATAGTAGTGTAGAAGAGGCATTTGATGTTGCAAAACAAGAGCATAAAGAGAACCTCGGTAAAGAACTATCTGATTGTATTGCGTATATTGTTAAACTTGCGAATTACTTCGATATTGATTTGGAAACAAGTATTTATTCAAAAACGTCTGAAGTGAAAGGACGCATAAATAAAGATCAATAGTTGTGAAAAATACATAGAACTTAGAAATCCTGAAGGAAATTATTATATGGAGGATGACATGAGTATATTAGTTATTGTAGCACACCCATCAATGGATGAATCTCGTTTAAATGCCTACCTAGAGCGTTCTATTCTAGGTGCGGCAGACATTACGGTGAACAATTTATATCATCGATACCCAGATGAAAAAATAGATATTAAAAGAGAACAGCGTCTATTAATGGAACATGAACGAATTGTTTTTCAGTTTCCAAATTATTGGTATAGTTATCCACCACTCCTGAAAAAGTGGTTCGACCTTGTATTAGAGAGAGGTTGGGCTTTTAAAGGGGGATATGCGCTTGGTGGAAAAGAGTTTGGTGTGGCATTGAGTTCCGGGTTCACAACTGAAGATTATCGGTTTGATGGACTACATCGTCATTCCATTGAGCAAATAATGGCACCTTTCTATGCCACTTGTAATTTTATTCGTACAAAGTCCTTACCAATATTTAATACATTTGAAGATGAAATGAAAACAGAAGCGGATCTTGAACAGCAAGCTGAAAAATATTTATTATATTTAAGAAAAGCATTTACGTTTCACTATAATTCCTAAAGGTATTGAAATTGCTTTAATGTAATTACAAACAGCTCTTACGTAAGCGTAAGAGCTGTTTGTAATTACATTAAATCATATACTGATTCTTCAAAATAGAGCCAGTGGAAATATTCGATTTGCTCATCTGACATCGAAAGTACGTCATCTGCATTAAATTTGTTTTTTTCGACCAAGTGATCTGTCTTGTAGTTTCGTTCTATTTGGCTCATGATAAATCCTCCTAATATACCTTCTTTAAAGAAGTGTATATATATTGTTGTAATCGCTTTCTTTAGCTTAATTTCATTATACATCTCAAAAGTAGATTATTCAAATATCATTTTGAGATAGGTTGTTAAGAAAGTGATGTATATTTGTGATTCATTATAAAATAAAAAAATAACAACAGATACACGATTTGTTAAGAGCTTCAGCTTGCAAGATTAGCTCATGAAAAACTGTCGGAAAAAAGGAGAATGAGTTTTATTCGTTTTGGAAGGTTTATATTCCAAAGATGAAATTCAGTTTTCTAATAAGATGTTGAGTATAGTACTATCAGACTCTCCCTTGTCAAACACGCTTACAAAGAAAGAATTTACTATTTAAGCAAGCAAGATGATAGTAACGGGAAAATTTCATTCGTCTAGAGTTAAAACAAACACACTCTGAATCTAGATAAATTAATTACATGTATTGGATTCCTATGACTTAGCTGTTATAGGGATTTTTTTGTAGTTTTTTTAAAAATATGTAGTGTTTTACTTTTTGATTACGTCTAATATGACAGAGGCTAAAAGGATGGGGGGAGAGTGTCATTGAAGACGAACAATTAATTCGAAAAATTATTACGGGCAATGATCAAGCATTACGTATCCTTATTGAACGCTATAAACACCATGTATTTAAGATTACTTACAGTGTCGTACATGATCAACAGGAAGCAGAAGACCTTGCTCAAGACACGTTTATCAAAATGGTTGATGCTCTCCCTTCCTATCAATTTCAAGGCTTTAAAACATGGTTAAGTCGTATTGCATTACATAAAGCAATTGATTTTAAACGAAAAAAAGCGCGGAGGCGAGAAGAATTAACAATAGCAGAACATGAATTTCATTTAAGTATAGGAGAAAGTTCTGAAGATGTTTTATTGAAAAAAGAAAAAGTTGATTTGATTAGGCAGTCGGTTCAACAAATGCCGGAGAAATTACAATTAACAGTGAAATGTTTTTATTTAGAAGGTCTATCTTATACGCAAATAGCTGAGCGATTAGAAATAGAAGAAAAGACGGTTGAGATGCGCTTATACCGAGCAAGAAAATGGTTGAAATCGAAATGGAAGGAGGAAGATATGTGATGTCACATATAAGTCCAGAAAAATTAAGCGATTATATTACTAACCTACTAAATCAAAAAGAGCAACAAGCTATCGAGCTGCATATTCATTCATGTGATGTTTGTTTAAGCGAATACCTTGATGTAATCGAGAATCAAACGTTAGATGTCAGTTTATCAGAATCGTTTACAGATGTAACAATGGATAAGATGAATCATCATAAGCAACGAAAAGAAAAAATTCAACGTTCTTCTAAGCTTCCAATAAACAAAACACTAACGCACTATGTTATTGCTGCAGGGTTAACACTATTACTTATGCTAACTGGCGTATTTCAAGGGTTCTTAGATATGACAAATTCAACGAAGATAGAAGAACATCAGTCGTTTACAACACAGTTCATGAATAACAAAAATGACATACTTGATTATATGGAGGGAGACGAAAAACAATGAAAAAGTCACCGTTTTTAGCGTTCATCTTAGCATTTATTCCCGGTTGTGGCCATTTGTATATAGGAAGAAAAGGTCGCGGGGTAGTCTATCCAATTTTGTTTTTTGGGTCTATTTTCTTGGCCCTAGCATTCGGTTTTATTATAGGTGGGAACCCAGTGTTTATCTTTATAGCTTTAGGAGGACTAATCTGGGGAATAAATATGCTTGATATAATTATAACATTAATAGCACGTTCTCAAGTCACCTCGTCAACAGTTCCACAACACAAAGTTAATGAGGGAGATAATAAGCAATTTTTAAGTTCTGATTTGGATGATAATAATCAGCAAGAACGTTTTTATACGATATTGTTGTCATTTATCCCAGGTGTCGGTCACTTTCATATGGGTTTAAATCAACGAGGTTTAACTTTATTAGCAGGTTTCTTTGGTATCATAACGATGGTTTTCTTTGTCAGCGTACTAACGAGCAGCGTATTTTTAATATTTTTATTGGCTTTACCGATCATTTGGATCTATAGCTTATTTGATGTCATACAACTGTTAAACAAAAAACAAGCGGGTGAACCGTTACAGGATAAAACGATTATGGATGATTTTAACAATCTTCGAGAAGAAGGAAAGAAAAGTAAAATGTTGGCTACCCTATTGTCGATTTTTCCTGGTGCCGGTCATATGTACTTAGGTTTGCAAAAAAGAGGGCTGCAGTTAATGGCGGGTTTTCTGTTATCGATTTATATTTTGGATGTACTAAGGTTATCACTCTTTCTCTTTTTAATCCCAATTATTTGGTTTTATAGTTTTTTCGATGCACTTCAGCGCGTAAATCGTGTCGATCAAGCAGAGTTAGAGGATGTACCCGTTATTCGTTATTTAATTAATCATCAAAAATGGTTAGGAGTGGGTCTAATTTTATTAGGTTGCTTTTACCTTTTTGATACAATTATGTTACCGACACTATCTTATTATTTTCAATCAACATTTCAACTTGATATTCGTTATTATTACAATCAATATTTTCAAATTTCGCTGGTCAGTCTTTTATTTATATTTGGTGGCTTCAAATTGATAATAGGTTCAAAAAAAAGTAAGGAGGAGAGTAAATGAGACAATGTCGAGTTGGCACGATTTCGATGGGAATGGTGTTAATTATTCTCGGAGTTGTCTTATTAGTTTCTCATTTTAATGGGTTGGATGTTCTTAAGATAGCGATGGCATGGTTTCCTATCATTCTTATCGTACTAGGAATTGAGATTATCTGTTATTTGTATGTATCAAAACAAGAACAGCCAATTGTCAAGTATGATCTGTTATCTATTATATTTATCGGTTTCATAGGTAGTATTTCGATTATAATGTATGTTGCTATATCTAGTGGGTTATTGTCGACTATTTCAGATACGGTTAATGCGGAAAGTGTAGAAGGTGCCCTACCAACGATTGATTATAGCTTAGGTGATGAAGTTAAGCGTGTGGTGATAGAACCTGCAGATGTGCAAATTTCTATCGAGACTAATACTTCAGATACACTTAATATTTTTGGAACGTTTGAGGCAAATGTGGTAAATTCACCCACAATTAAACCTGAAAATATTGCTTACATTGTAGAAACCGGGGACACGTTACATATTAAATTGCTAAAAGCACGAACTAGTGAAAAGTTGATTGGTAATCACTTTCAACAATTTAACTTTCTAATCTCGGTACCAAATGATGTAAATGTAGAAGTAAGAACAACCGTTCAGAAAGTGCATATGAAGATGGATGAGTTACATGCTAACTGGTTTGTTGAATCTGCAGACGAGGTATATGTTAATAACTATAACGGTTCCAATGTTGAATTTTCTGCTTTAGTGAATTCCATTAATAATATGGATGATTTATCATGGGATAAACAAATGGAACAAGAAGGTTCGGAAGGCTATCAAACACCGATTCAGATAGAAAAGGTTTTTGGCACTGGAAAAAACAAACTAATTTTTGATGAAATAGAATATCTAATCATCAGAGACTAATAAATAAAACAAGCAGCTTTCCCTTCCAAATAATCAAAAGGAAAGCTGCTTATTTAAATTCTTAAAAATATGTGAAGGCGGAATAGAAATAGATGAAAGAATCATAGAAATAATGTTAAAATAGTAATGTATATTAATCAATTTCATAATACCAATTTTGTCGTCACTACAACAATAAATAGTTGGATAAAACCATCTCCAAACTATTTATTGTTGCAGATGACTGAATAAGGTAATTATGAAATTGACTCATATAATATAGAAAACAACAGTAGACCAACTAACGTGGAGGTAAACTATGACCCTTGTATCCATTGATTTCGAAACCGCCAATAGATATCGTTTTAGCCCTTGTGCCATTGGGATTGTAACAGCTAATGAACAAGGAGTTGTAGACGAGTTTTATAGCTTAATTAATCCCTTAACGGATTTTGAATCACATAATATTTTTGTTCATGGAATTACAGAAAGAGATGTAGTAGATGCGCCTACTTTTGAAGAATTATGGCCGACGATAGAACCCTACCTAAAAAATAATATTATTATTGCCCATAATGCGAGTTTTGATATGAGTGTTCTAAGAGCATCATTAGATCGGTTCGAGTTGACCTATCCTGAATTAGAGTATTTATGTTCTGTTCAAATATCTAAGCAAGCCTGGCCAGGATTACCTAATTACAAGCTTAATTCGCTCGCTGATTTTATCGGGTTTCAATTTGAACACCATCATGCTTTAGAGGACTCTAGAGTAGTTGTGCACTTATTGTTAAAAGCAATGCGAGATCATAATGTATCTGATTTAAGAGAATTGATTGCATTACTACAAATATCATGTGGAAGAGTGTTTGAAAGGAATTACATAACACCCAAATTGAAACGAACAAAACAGAAGAAGATGAGAACTTAAATCATAGTAGGTAAGTAATTGGTCGAAAAGCTGATAAGTTCAGTATAATGTGGAGGTGTGACTAATGACCTGTAAGGGATGTTCGGCATCTGTGGTTGTTTCAGAAGAAGAAATTGATAAACTTATAGAAGAGCAATTGCAGTTTGAAATAGACATTGCTGACGATGAATTATATAAATATAGACTAGATTTTTGTAAAGAGTGTCCATCACTTTTATATAATACAACATGTAGTCATTGTGGGTGTTTCGTGAAATTCAGAGCAAAGCTTGCATACAAAAGGTGCCCTTACCCTTCAGGAGCAAAATGGTGACAATTAATTAAATGATCATTTAATTAATTGTCACGTTTGAAAGAAAATCAATTGTAATGATTATTCTCTTGTTTTAATGATGGTTTAGTGCTTAAACTAGCTTCATCAGAATACTCCGTTTTCCGTTAGTGCGCATCAGTCTATAGATGGATTTTTATTCAATAATAAAAATTAGTCAGACTATGTACGACGATTTTAGGATATCATAGTTAACTAGAATTTTAATGAGAAAGGCAGCGAACTAGATGGAAATAAACTATACATTAACGAAAGATGATTATATTAATTTTAATCTTTACCATGCGAAACACTCAAAGAGCATTCAAAAAACCTTGTTTTATCTAAGGGTGACCGCTCCAATTCTTTACCTCGGGCTTGCTGCTGTTTTTTCCTTCATAACGGAAATACCGATATTGGTAACGTTGGTTCCGTTCATAGTAATAAGCATTTTGTGGGTTGTTTTTTATCCTAGGCTCTTTTATGGAACAATAAAACGAAACGCATATAAGATGATTAAAGAAAGTGAAAATGATAGCTTACTAGGAAAACATCAGATGAAGGTAGATGAAGCAGGTATTATTGACAAAACAACAAATGGTCAAACTTCAGTGAACTGGTCGGGTGTTGTGAATTTCGCAGAAGAAAAGGATTATTATTTTATTTATATTGGATCGATTAATGCTTATATCATACCGAAAAGATATTTACCCGGACAAAGTTTGAAACAGTTTGATGAAACAGTAAAGCTTCACATACCATCATAACCCTAAATAAAATCAGGTGAATATTCCTCTTTGGGATTTTTACCTGATTTTGCTTTTATGAATGGTGAATTTACAAAATTCAACATTTTTTAAGATTTTCATGATTTTTTTGTGAATGTAATTTATAATGTAAATATGAATACGCTTTCACATAAGAAAAGGTGGGATTATTTTGTCTAGGAATTTGTACATAGCATTATTTACATTCATTTTTTTTATAGCATTCATCGTTAGACAGTATTTTTCTTTAGTAGGTAATATCATTTTTATTTTAGTGTTTATTGGTGTTATTGTTTTTGAGCTGTATCGACGTAAAGATCATTCAGAGTCAGAGGATTTAGCAATTCAATTAATAAGACAAAGAGATTTGCGAGATACAAATGAGTGGAATGAAATTAACCAATCTAATCCAAATATGGCCTATATTTATGATGAGTTTAGTTCAACGATAAAGAACTTTCAAACATCAGTTCATGAAATAAAACGGTTAACTAACGTCGTTATTGAAACGGCAGATGAATCATCTCATATAGCTAAATCAATGACAGAAGTGAATCTTTCTGTCTCAAAAGGCGCACAACAACAAGCTGACGATGCAGAGCATAGCAATCGTTCTACAGTTGATTTATCAGAACAATTCAGACATATGCTTTTAGCGATTGATTCCATGGATGAAGGAATAATTAAATTACAAGACTTAAAAGATCAAGGAAATGTTAAGTTATCCAATACGATTCAATCGGGTCAAGTGACCAAACAAGAATTGGTACATGTAATCAAACAATTAGAGAAACTAAAAGAAAGTGTAAATCAAATTAATAGAACAACTACTGTAATTAATGACATAGCTGCTCAGACAAATTTGTTATCACTTAATGCATCGATTGAAGCTGCTCGAGCCGGGGATTCAGGGAAAGGTTTTGCTGTTGTTTCAAATGAAATAAGAAAGTTATCCGATCAGAGTTTTATTTCCGTTTCGGAAATTGAAGAAGTAATCAATGTAGTTAATCAGGAATTTACATCAGTTGTAGATTCCATTCAAACTACGTATGAAACGTTTGAAATTCAACAAGATACGATTCAAGAAGTGAACACGGCTTTTGATAATATTAACGATAACATTGGAAGCCTAGCTAACAGGCAGAAAAACATTCGGGAGCATATGTCGGTACTTGATAAAGCTAGAGCAGACATTGTGGATTCGATAACAAATATTACAGGTGTTGCACAAGAAACAGCGGCATCGACAGAAGAAGCTGCATCGTTAAGTATGCAACAAGAACAATCAAACAAAGTGTTATATGACTTATCGACCACGTTACAAGATGTAGTGGAGAAGGTCGGAACATCGGTTGAACAGTATAAGGTAGAAACAGTAGCGAAGCGAATAAAAAGGATTGGATTTGTAAGTAACCTTCAAACAGGCCATTCCTTTACTTCTCAAATGATTGAAAATGCTAGAAAGATGGCTTGGAAATATGGGTATGAGTTTGTAGATAAACATGCAAATGATTTCAGCTTAGAAGAGCAAATCAAAACGATACAACAATTGAAACGAGATGGGATAGATTTTTTAATTCTAATTCCTTCTGACTTAAAGAAACTGGCTCCAGTTATTGATGAACTAGATCGATGCAATATAAAGACAATTTGTGTAGATTCTGATGTACCAAACAGTAAACGTATAGTTTCTATAGGAACAGATAATTATGAGGCTGGCATTAATATGGGCAATCTCATTGCAAAATCCTTACAAGGAAAAGGCAAAGTGATTTTAAGTGCTACGAATCAATATCAAGAAAACCTTATGCTTCGTATCAAAGGTATACAACAAGTGCTAAAAGATTATCCGAAAATAAAATTATGTGGTGTACAAGCAGGTTTTAACGATTATAATCAACGGCTATTGGATTTAGAGAAGTTGATAAATACAAATAAAGATGTTGATTTAATTGCAGGTGTGGATAGTGACTTTGGGAATATTATTTCGATTTTTGTTAAATCAAACAAAACAATGAGACTGAAATTTATTGGTTTTGATAATAACCCAGAAAATATTAGCTATTTAAATCAAGGATTGTTAGAAGCTGTTGTGTCTCAAAGACAACTGTTATTCGGCGAAATTGCAGTTAAGTGTTTTTATGATATAGAATCAGGAAAACAGGTGAAAGATAAAGAGCTTTTGAGCACATATGTAATAAACAAGACCAATGCAAAAGTGATTCAATCAAATAATGAACAAAGTAAAGTTGCAAATTAAGAAAAGTCTAGACTTAACCCCCTTTTGATTTCAAGAAGGGGTTTTTAAATGAATTTGTACATAAACTAAAATAAAGATTAAATGGTAAGATGGTACTATTAAAGTAAAACTAGGAAATAATAGTGACCACTTAGCAATTTTAAAAGGGTGGTAATCATGAAAAAACACTTTATTTTTCTTAGTGTGGTATTCTTTGTTGTGTTTTTATTTTTTATAATACCAACATTAGACAAGGATAGTCCACCAGTAAAAGGATTAGAGGGGACTAGTACAATGAAAGAACAATTAGACCGTCTTATTCAAAATGAATCGACTTTAGATGGGGCCATCATAGGTATTAGTATTCGCTCTGCTTCTACAGGTGAAATTATCTATGATCATATGGGTGCTACTAGGATGAGAACAGCATCTAATATGAAACTATTGACGGCAGCGGCTGCACTCTCTAAGCTGGGTGAAGCTTATACGTTTTCAACTGAGCTTACTACAGATGGGGAAATAACAGGTAATACACTAGAAGGTAATCTTTATTTAAAAGGTAGAGGTGATCCAACTCTATTACAGGAAGACTTCGTTGAAATCGCTAAAGAGCTTAAAAAAAAGGGAGTAAAAGTAATTGATGGAAATATTAATGGTGATGATACCTGGTATGATGATGAACGGTTATCTCCAGATTTAGTATGGAGTGATGAGCATTTTTATTATGGAGCACAAGTCTCTGCTTTAACTGCTTCGCCAAATAAAGACTTTGACGCTGGTACTGTTATTGTTGATGTTCTACCAGGAAGTTCGAAAGGGAAGAAGGCAGTAATAAATATTTCACCAAACACATCCTACATAAAAGTTATTAATAATACGAAAACTGTCGCATCGGATGAAGAGGAAAATTTAATATTTAATCGAGAGCATGGGACAAACACATTTGTTATTGAAGGGAATATTCCAATTCAATCTGGGAACGTGAGGGAATGGATGGCGGTTTGGGAACCTACTGGATATGCATTAGAGTTATTTACTCAAGCTTTGGAAGATCAAGGTATTTTATGGACAGGTAATATAAACTTCAATCCTTCACCTGAAGATGCAAACATCATCCATTCTGATAAATCGATGCGTTTATCTGAGCTATTGATTCCATTTATGAAGCTAAGTAATAATGGTCATGCAGAAATACTCGTAAAAGAAATGGGAAAAGTAGAGACAGGAGAAGGTAGTTGGGAAAAAGGATTAGAAGTAGTAGAGAAGGAAGCTGCAAAGTTAGGAGTAAATACAGATTCATTAGTAATACGAGATGGTTCTGGTATTTCACATGTGAACCTAGTTCCTGCTAATGAAATTTCAAAGCTATTGTATTCCGTTCAACAAGAAGTATGGTTTGAATCCTATTTGGAATCGTTACCGATAGCAGGTGAAGAAAACCGTAATGTTGGAGGGACGTTGCGTCATCGTTTAAAAGATACTGCAACACAGGGGAACGTTAGAGCAAAGACAGGAACAATCTCTACTGTTAGTTCTTTATCAGGCTATGTAAAAACAAAAAGTAATGAATCGTTGATTTTTTCTATATTAATTAATAATTTATTAGATGAAGAAGATGGACCGTTCATTGAGGATAAAATTGTTTCCATTATAGCTAATCAATAAAAAAGTGACACTACGTAGAAACGGTGGTGTCACTCTCTTATTAAATGTTTAAATTAGAGAGAAAGTATAACCTTCTTCTCTAATTTTGGAAATTAACTCAGGTAAGATTGCTACTGTTTGTTTTAGCTCATGTAATAGAATAATCGCACCGTCTTCCAAATGGTCAATGACATTTGTGATGATTTGATTTGGATTATCTTTTAATTCCCAGTCGAATGAAGCAACACGCCACATGACAGGAGTTAAATGTAGTTGTTGAGCTGCTTTGATTGTATTTCGATTGCATTGACCAAAAGGTGGTCGAAACAGTGTTACTTCAGAGTGAATAGTTTGTTCAATTACTTTTTTACTACTTTCTATATCATGCAGCTGTTGTTGAAAGGTTAAGGTCGTCAAATTTCGATGTTTCATTGAGTGCGTTCCAATTAAATGGCCTTCATCTAAGGTTCTTTGCCAAGGTCTTTTGGCGTATATCAGATGAGATTGCCAAAAGAATACCGCTTGAACTCCTTCTTTTTGAAGTATGTCTAGAATTATTGGCAACATCTTACTTGGACCATCATCAAAAGTTAATACGACGGACTTCTTTTTGCATGGTTGAATTGTTGTTAAAATATTCGTGTCATTAGAGTCGTACACGACCCTTTTATTGTTTACTACTCAAGGAGTTTTTATCATATGAGTCACACCTTTTTAACATAGCATATTAATTTGGATTGAATCTTTTTACAAAAGCTAGGGGCGCCTTCGAAACAAGTAAAACTCTTGTTTCGAAAGGGTCTGGTAACCTTTATACATAGATGTTTGACTTAAGACCTAACCAAACGCTGGAGCTAGAAATCCAAAATTTTCTCAGCTCTTAAAATAATTACGTAGTAACTTTTTCTTTTATAGAATGATACGTATCATTAAATTGTTTATCTTTGAAATCCTCGGGTATTCCATCAAAAATTACTTTTCCATCTTTTAAAGCAACTAGACGTGTTGCGAAACGCCTAGCAAGTTCAAAGTCATGCACATTAATTATCGTTAACAAACGATGGCGATTATGCATTTCCTGTAATAGGGTGAAAATGTGGTTTGATGTCCCAGGGTCAAGACTCGAAACTGGTTCATCACCAAGTAATAGTTTTGGTTGCTGCAAGAGCGCTCTGGCGATACCAACCCGCTGTTTTTGTCCTCCACTAAGATGTTCAACTCTACGATACATTAAATCATTTAGCCCTACATCTGAAATAACTTGTTTTGCTCGTTTTACTTCCTCATCTGTAAACCAACCAATTAAATTTTTAAATGTATTCCGATAACCAAACATTCCGGTTAATACATTTTGTAGAACACTTAACCGAGGAATTAAATTGAAATGTTGAAAAATCATGCCCATTTCTCTACGAACATTTCGTATTTGTTCCTCTTTCATAGTGGAGATGTCTTGGTTATTCCAGGACACAGTACCAGTCGATGGCAATTGAAGTCCGTTAATACAACGAATCAATGTTGATTTTCCGGCACCGCTTTGCCCTAAGATACAAACGAACTCTCCTGTTTGGAATGTTAGGTTGATGGAAGATAATGCATCTTCTCTGCTTCCACGATAACGAACTGATAGATCCTTAATTTTTAACAAATTCAATCACCCCCTAAATGATTTTATTTCTTACGTAGCTGCCAAACAAATCGACAACGATAACAATGATCATAATAATCAAAACATCGAGTGATACAGAAGAATATTGGAAGGTCTTGAAGTCATTGAAAAGTCGTTGACCAATTCCTCCACCACCAATAAACCCTAAAATCAAAGATGTTCTGATTGCCACTTCAAACCGGTAAAAATAATGTGATAATACGTTCGGCCAGATTTGTGGAAGAATACTGAAAAGATTAGCAAAACTTTTTTTTGCTCCCACTGCTTTCATGGCTTCCTGAGGACCTGGGTCAGCAGATTCTATTAACTCTGATACCAGTTTTCCGAGCACACCTACGTTATGAAACATTATAGCTAAAACGGCTGGAAAGGGCCCTAAGCCAAGTGCTGTAAGTAAAATTAATCCAAATACGATTTCGGGAATGGATCTTATAAAACTAAGCGTCACCCTTGTAAAATGAAACAAGTACTTCGATGGGGAAGTGTTTTTGGCAGCTATAAAACTAATTGGAATCGCTATTAATAGTCCAAAAAAACTTCCTAAAAAAGCCATTGCTAATGTTTCAAGACTATCTTGAATCATAAGGGGGAGCTTTTCATAATCCATGGGAAACCATCTTGATAAAAAGTCGATCATATTACGGAAATCTTTAAACTTGGATAAATCAAATTCTGTCAGTCTCATGCTGATAAAGACAAACAGAGAAAGTATTATTAATGTAAGAATGTTACGTCGTTTAAACCACATGGATGATCAACTCTATTCTTCGATAATTCCTTGTTTTATCGCAGCTTGCTTGATACTTTCATAATCTTCGTTAGTTGCTTCAGTGAAGCCAGATGCACCAAAAGCTTCCAATATTTTTTCGTCTTCAATGGCATAAAAAGCTTCTTGTAGTCGTTCAATTGTCTCTTCATCGGTATCCTGATGAACTGCCCATGGATATTGAAACAATTTATCGGATTGCCAAATCTTTTTGATTTTATCCTCATCTAATGAACCTGCTTCTACTAATTGATTATATATTGCACTATCAATTGCACCAGCGTCAACTTGTTGATTTTGTACTGCCAACCCTGTTGCATCATGTGAACCAGTGTAACGAACAGAGTTAAATTGATGGTCATCCTCTGACTGATAAATCCCACGGTCGCTTAATTCAATGCTAGGAATTAAAGAACCTGATGTGGAATTAGGATCACCAAAAGCAAAGTCAAGCTCTTGCGCAGATGCTTCAAGATCTTCAATTGAAATTAGCGGACTATCTATAGGTGCAATAATATAGGAGTAATAAAATGGCTCGCCATCAATTAATTGAGTAATAATTGCTTTTGCATTACTTTCTTCGTGTGCAATTACGTAGGTAAGTGGACCAAAATAGGCCATATCAATCTTGTCATAGTTCATTGCCTCAACCACTCCGTTATAATCAGGATAGACCTCAATAGAAACTTCACGGTCAAGCTTTTCAGTTAAAAGCGATTGGAGATTGTTCATTGCTTCATTCATTTCGCCTTCTGTTTGGGAAGGAATAACCCCAATTGTAAAGGCTTCTTGTTCTTGTTCTTCTTCTTGTCCTTGTTCTTCTTGACCACAGGCACTAATTATGATTAACACGCTGAGTGTTAACATGCTAATAATTAATTTTTTCATTTTCTCACCTCATATTATTTTTAGACAGTTATTATAAATTATGAATCGATAAATTTAAGTATAAAGAGCCTAAAAAGGACTCTGCTCGAGTCCTTTTTAGGCTCGTCAGTTGACGAGTTAAATTACAGTAATTCGTCCTGGTTTTTCACTTGTGACTTCGCCAATAATAGCAGAAGGGACCTGTTTGTTACGCAATGCTTGTTGTAAATGTTCTGCATGGGCTTCAGGTATAGAAATAAGTAGTCCACCAGAAGTAACAGCATCACAAAGAATCAGTTGGTCAACTTCACTAATATCATTACTATAATCAATACAAGGTGCAAGCCACTTGTGGTTTTTCTTTGACCCACCAGGAATGACATCCTGTTCAGCGAGTTCTCTTGCTTTGGATAAAAGTGGAACAGACTTGCTATCAATGGTAATTCCAACATTACTGCCCTCAGCAATTTCTCGTGTATGACCAAGTAGACCAAAGCCGGTTACATCTGTACATGCATTGACTTCGTAATCTTCCATTGTTTCAGCAGCATCTTTGTTTAGCATAGCCATCACGTTCATAACTTCATTTAACGTCTCCTCATCTAGAAGATCATTTTTTATGGCCGTTGTTAAAATACCTACACCAATAGGTTTCGTTAAAATTAGCTTATCACCTGGTTTAGCTCCAATATTTGCTCTAATTCGATCTGGATGAATCGTTCCAGTCACGGATAATCCAAATTTAGGCTCTTGATCATCAATTGAATGTCCACCAACAAGTGCGGCACCTGATTCTGCGACTTTGTCAGAAGAACCAGCTAATATGTCTGCTAAAATACTTTTATCAAGGGTACTTATCGGGAATCCCACAATATTCATAACTGTGATTGGTTTACCACCCATTGCATAAACATCACTAAGTGCGTTTGCTGCCGCTATTTGGCCAAACATATAAGGATCATCAACAATTGGTGTGAAAAAATCTAATGTTTGAACCAATGCTGTCTCATCATTAATCTTGTATACACCTGCATCATCAGAAGTTTCTAATCCGACTAACAAGTTTGGATCTGGTACAGATTTAGGTAAATGACGCAGAACCTGCGTCAGGTCTTCAGGACCAATTTTGCATCCTCAGCCACCTTTTGTGGATAAAGAAGTTAATTTTATAATTTCTTTTTTTGACATGAAGCTCACTCCTTTTTACGTGTCCGGTTTTATGAAAGATAATATGCTTGTAGTTACAATGCTTTCCTGTAGATTTTTAACAAGCGTTTTATTTCACTTTCACTTGAATGATTTTGGGAAATATATTCCTTAGCACTTTCCCCAATTTTGTACCTTAATGTGTTATTATTCATTATTTTCTCAGCATAATCAAGAAATTGGTCTGAGTTTTGGTATATAAAACCTGTTTTTTCATGTGATACGATGCTTCTATTGCCTTGGTTATCTGATACTAATGCCGGTAATCCATGCGCCATTGCTTCTAAAATTGCGGATGATTGACCTTCTGAGTGAGACGTATTTAACACGCAATCAGCTTGATAATAGATTGTTCCCATTTTTTCATGAGGTAATTGTCCTAAGTAATCTATCCAATCATTGTTGTCTTCCACCATTTCACTCACAATTTTTCCTTCTTCTTTTTCAAGGATTGGTCCAACAAGGCATAATCGAACATGATTATATTTCTGATGCAGCTTTTCCATCATCTCAATTGCTGCAGGTACATTTTTTATTTTTCTAATTCCAGCGGGTAACACGAATAAAAATGTATTTTCTTGTTTTTGGTAATCTGCTTTTGTATCATGCAAAATTTCAGTTCCTTGAGGTACCATAAAAGTTTTTTCTTTTACTTCAGGAACTTCGCTTAATAAAGTTTGTTTTGCTTCTTCATTGAAAACATGAATAGCCACTGAATTTCTTAGACATGTCAGTACATCTGGGCGTGTTTTTTTATCAAATAAATTATGATTCAAATCGGTTCCTGTTAATGTTAGAACATAACTTTTTGGTTTTACATCTAATTTTTCCATAAAAGAATAAAACTTATATGCATGAAAACCATGGACAACATCTGCTTCTGGTAAAAAAGTCATTTCAGTATCTTCTGTTGTGGAAACAATTTCAGTGTCGACATTCATTGATTTGAGGCCGTCTGCAATCCTTTGAACAGTAATTGTATTGCCTCTAGGTTGATGAAAATTTGGTGTGACTAGTACGACCTTCATTTATGACATCCTTTATTGAATAATTTCACAGTGCTTATACCCTTTATAGTTTGGGCTTAATCTTATGGAACAATTCTTAGATAAGTTAACATATTGATTATGTATGATTTGTTTATATCTGTCATCTTAAATGCAATTTAAAAGTTAAAAAAAGTCGGGTATCAAAATCAAAAAACCTTAGCTCTAAATGTCTAGAACTAAGGCAGATTATTTTAATATTAATATGGCGGGACTGTGTGGGAATCGAACCCACCGAACCTGGCACGCAGGTTCCTCAGGGTTTTGAAGACCCAGGGGGACACCAGTCACCCATCCAACCCCAAATGGGTTAAAGATTTGTAAACCACGAAAATTAGTATAACTGAACTATAAGAGAATGCCAAGTGGAAAATACTAACGTATCTTGAGATCTTAATAATAGATTGAATTTTCTGATAATAATATATAATTATTGATAAGTTGATGGTGGATAAGCTAACATAGTTGGTAAAGCTTGAAATTTTATTCATAGGTGTTCTACTATTTTTACTGATCTTTTGAACATTAATTGGGGGATGAAAAAATATGTTTGATTCAAGAGGTGAAAACGTACTTCAGAAAAAATACAACACTACAAAAAGAGCAAACGCCTTTTATCATAATCAGATGTTAGAGTATTTAAATGAAGAAATGAAAGTATTTATTGCGAAACAAGGTATGGTATTTATTTCTACTGCCGATCGCGATGGTAATTGTGATGCTTCATTTCGCGCTGGTTCAGCGGGATTTGTAAGAGTGATAAATAATAAAACATTAATCTATCCTGAATATAAAGGAAACGGTGTAATGGCAAGTCTAGGTAATATTGTGGAAAATCCGCATATTGGCTTAATGTTTATTGACTTTTTTGAAGATAATATAGGTTTACACGTTAATGGTACTGCTTCGTTAATTGAGAATAAAGAACTATCTACGATAGACATGTCAGACAAAGTCTTCAACGATATAATAGAACAAGAAGGAAATAAATCCGAACGTTGGGTTGTCGTAAAGGTAGATGAAGCATATATTCATTGTTCCAAACATATTCCAAGATTACAACCTATTGATAAAGAGATTCATTGGGGAACAGATGATGAAAAACAAAAAGGTGGCGACTTTTTTAAAGCAAAAAGTAGTAAAAAGTAACTACTGGAATAGTATAAACATAATAAGGAAACAACGGTAACTATCTTTTACTTCACTTACACATGTTTAACAGAAAATTATTCATACTAAGCAGGTATACCATAGAAAAGAGGTGGAGAAATATGGGTAGAGATGAACATCGTCATGGTAAAAATAATAAAGCAAAGCTCCCACAAACACCTAAAAATCAAAAAACAACGACTGGTGTGGATATGGAAATGTCTAATAATCCTGAAGTTCAATTAGGGGTTGTAGAGAATGAGCGTGAGGAAAGAAAGGATTAAGGAACAACAAATAATTGGTTCATTGTTCTTATACAATGAACCAATTATTTTATATACAGGAGTCAATTTCATAATTACTTTATTCAGTCATCAGCGACAAATTTGGTATTATGAAATTGATTAACATAGTTACATTATGCTTGAATCAACGTTTAGCAAGGATTAAAGTAATAACTAGCAATGAATAAGAGAGCTGGTGACAGAATGGATGAAACATTTTTTACTATAGGTATGGCAGGACATATCGACCACGGGAAAACATCGTTAACAAAAGCATTAACGAATATTGATACTGATCGATTAAAAGAAGAAAAAGAACGGAGTATTTCGATAGAACTAGGTTATGCTCCATTACATACAAAAGATAATGTACATGTTTCTATCGTTGATGTTCCTGGACACGAACGATTTATTAGGCAAATGATTGCAGGGGTTGCGGGTATTGACCTGGTAATATTGGTCGTTGCTGCTGAAGAGGGAGTTATGCCTCAGACACAGGAACACATTGAGATTCTTGAGTTTTTAGGAATTAAACGTTGTATCGTTGCGATAACCAAAATGGATCGTGTTGATGAGGAACTACTGGAGTTAGTCACTTTAGATATTCAGGATGTTTTATCTAAAACCGTCTTTTATGAAGCTCCGATGGTGCAAGTTGATAGTATATCAGGGAAAGGAATCGAACAGTTAAAAGAGAAAATTTACAGTGAATTAAAATCGGTTCAACATCGAGACCTTTATGGTTCATTTCGGTTGCCAATCGATCAAGTGTTTACGGCCCAAGGGCAAGGAACTATCGTCCGTGGAACTGTTTATGAAGGAATTGTAGAAAATGGAAGTATGTTAACTATTTTACCAAAGAACAATAAAGTAAAAGCTCGTAACATCCAAGTGCATCATAAGGATGTAGAACACGCTAGAGCAGGACAGCGAGCTGCAATTAATATAAGTGGTCTAGATAAAAACGAAGTCAATCGTGGAGACGTTTTGGTTGCTTCTAATCACTTCTTAGTTACGGAAACAATTGATGTGTCTTTACAATTTGTTAGTGATTTGCGTTTTCCCATTAAACAGCGTGCTCCTGTTAAAATACATGTGGGAACGTCTGAAGTAATGGGGAAAATCGTATTTTTTGATCGGAACGAAGTTTTAAATGAACCGGGTGAGATCGTTTGTCAACTTCGCCTTGATGAAGAAATTGTTGTCAGACGAGGCGATCGCTTTATTTTACGAAGACCTACCCCTGTTGAGACGATAGGTGGTGGCTGGATTGTAGAACCGAATGCAGGTAAATACCGATTTGGTAAAGACACAATTAAGATGTTAGAAACAAAACGCGAAGGTACTCCAGAAGACCGGATTATCGAGGTATTAATGAGTGAGCAATTAGTTGATAAAACAAAACTAATCCAAACTACTTCGTTAGAAGAGGTAGAGGTAGAAAGAATTATAAAAGAATTAGTGACTTCCAAACAAATCATAGAGATATTAAATGGTAAATACGCACTTGTTAAGCATGTTTTGGAATTACAAGATCTACTATTACAAGCCCTAGAAGATTATCATGAAAGTCATCCAATGCAATTAGGTGAAAATAAAGCAGAGCTTATACAGATAGTAAGGAGTTATTTTCCAAAGCAGTTAATTGAGTATGCATTAAAAGAATTATTAGAAGCTAAGGTGGTAAAAAAGGTTGATCAATTCATAGCAAAAACTGCTTTCCATACGCATCTGCCTGAAAAGTGGAAAACGCGAATGGAAGAAATAATTAGTAAATTGAAGGCGGACGGTCTATCGGTTCAAAAGTGGGAAGACTATACCATGGATACGCCACTGTCAGAACAGGACAGTTTAAATTTAAAAAAATACTTGGTACAAACCAATCAAGCATATCTGTTAACAGAAGAATTACTTGTTCATAAGCAGTCTTTTGATGAAGCTGTGGATCAATTACGGGAAAACACAAGTGATTGTTTTAATTTAAAGCAAGTAAAAACGGTTTGGAACGTTTCTAGAAAGTATTTAATACCATTACTTGAATTACTTGATCATTTGCAGTTTACAGAAAGAAATGAATCGGAAAGATGTTGGCTAGCGCAAAAATAAGTAGAAGTTTATTAGAGCAGACCTAAAAGGATATGTGTTTATTTTTACTGTGCTTTTTATTACAATAAAGAAAGAATACAAAGGGAAAAGGAGGACCTACAACATGAGTTATAGAGTAAAGATTGAATTTTGCATGCAGTGAAACTACGCACCTAAAGCCGCAAGTTTTGCGGAACAGTTGTTTACACATTTTCGTTCAGACATATCATCGCTGGAGTTAATCCCAAGTTCGGGTGGGGCTTTTGAAATTTTTGTCAATGATAAAAAGATTTATTCGAAGCTTGAAACTGGTGAATATCCAGAATTCGATGTGCTAATTCAAGAATTCAGTAATTAATTCCAATAATTGATGTAAAGTACTAAATGCTATGTAAGGCGTTTAGTACTTTTTTCTATAAAAATTTTATTTTAACCGTCAAAGACATTATAATAGAAGCATCTTAGTAGGAGGACTTAGTATGAAAGAATTACTCAGATACATACCCCCAGTTCATGAATTACAAAAAGATGAACAATTCGAAAAGCTTGTTAAAACATTGAGCATACCAGAAGCACGAGTGACTAAAACGATTCAAACGGAAATTGATCTGTTACGATTGCAATTGATAGAAGGTGAAGAGCCAGTTGAAAACCCATCCAAACAAGCATTTTTTCAATATATATTAGACGTTACAGAACAGAAACTACATATATTTCAACAGGAACGGTTATTTAAAGTGATTAATGCCACCGGAACAGTATTACACACAAATTTGGGAAGAGCTCGCTTAAGTGATTCTGCGATTAAACAAATGGTAGACGTTGCAAGTAATTACTCAAATTTAGAATACAATGTTGAGACCGGTAAACGCGGGTCAAGACATGATATTTTAGAAGATTTATTAATTGAAATTACAGGTGCAGAAGCGGCAATGGTCGTAAACAATAATGCAGCTGCTGTTTATTTAGTGTTAAGGGCTTTGGCAAAGGATAAAGAAGTAATCGTCTCAAGAGGGCAACTAGTAGAAATCGGTGGTTCATTTCGTGTTTCTTCCATCATGGAGGAAAGCGATGCAAAGCTCGTAGAAGTAGGGACGACAAATAAAACACATCTTTATGATTATCAACAAGCGATTACTGAAACTACCGGTATGATTTTAAAAGTCCATACGAGCAACTTTAAAACCATCGGGTTCACTGAATCTGTAGATACTAAAGATCTTGTTGCAATAAAAAACAAGTACCCCCATGTGATTTTTTATGAGGATTTAGGTAGTGGATCTTTATTCAATTTTGAGCAACTTGGCATTGGTGATGAACCGCTAGTAAAAGATGTAATCCAAACAGGAGTGGATCTTGTTTCATTTAGTGGAGATAAACTGCTAGGTGGACCACAATCTGGAATTATCGTTGGAAAAAAAGACTATATTCAAAAATTAAAAAAACACCAATTGGCACGCGTACTCCGTGTTGATAAGATGTCTTATGCTGGTTTAGAAAAAACATTATGTAGTTATATCTATGGAGAAGAGGAAGCAAAAACAATCCCAACTGTAAGAGATATAACAAAGCCACTTGAGATGATTCTAAAACAAGCAAATCAATTCTCAAGGAGTCTACATCAGCTTACGACTGAATATAAGTTAGATATATTAGAAGAAAGTTCGCAAATTGGTGGAGGAACTATGCCAGGTGTAGAGTTACCAACCTACGTAGTTGGAGTAAGTCACCATCAACTTTCATCTCAAAATTTAGCCAGAAAGTTAAGAAATAATAAACCATCGATTGTTACACGAGTGAAGGATGAGAAAGTGCTGTTGGATTTTAGAACTATCTCAAATGAAGAGATACCAGAACTATTAGAAGGATTTCGCTTTTTGGGTAATGTATAAGACAATACTTGATTTAACGGAAGTAAGTACATTAATTAAATGTGATATAAATAAAGACATGAGGCAAAAGAATAGCTTCATGTCTTTATTTTGTAAAACATTATAATTTAACTGTTATAAATATGTTTCTTTCATGTAATTCCTGTCTTAATATATGTAAAAACTCAATGTCTAAATTAAGTGCAATAGCTGATTTATATGCTTCGATTAATTGTTGATTCGACATATTCTCCATAAAACCCCTCCCTAATCTCTAGTTTATTCATTTAATAGAGAAGGGTCTAATAGAATTTTATACGTAAGATTGTTGAGATTGACTATTAAGCGAATGAAATAGACTATCTAGAAATGAAATTGCTCTATTAGAGAAAAAATGCTATATTCTCAAAAAAATGACTGGAATTATAGTAATGTATCATGGTTGGTTTATTCTGTTTATTACTTTTTCTAACTGGTATTTTGAAACAAATGCTGGTTTATCATAATTATAAAAATTAGCTAAAAAGGTTTTGCCAGATCGTTCAATGTATTTTAACTTTTGTAGATTTATAATGTAGGAACGGTGTGACTTCATAAAATTATCACCAATCGAGTCATTGTAATAGGCTAACGTCTCTTGAGTTTTATAAATTTTTTCAACTGTATGAATAAAGACTACATGACCGACTTTTTCTAAATATAAAATATCTTTTTTATCAATAAAGTAATAGAAACTTCCTTCGCGAACAGTAAGAACACTAATGTTATTATCAGTGCTTGCTGTACTTTCGAGCAAGATAGCTTTTTTAACTTTTTCCAACGCTAAAATCAGTCTACTTTTTTTAAATGGTATGATGATGTAATCAACTGCCGAAACTTCGAAGGCTTTAACTGCAAATGATGTAGAACGTGTTAGAAAGATAGTTTTTAACTTGGGGAGTAAAATGTGACATTCCTTAATAATAGTGATTCCATCAAATTCAGGAATACTTATATCGACAATTGCAATATCTGGATGCAATAGTAAAGTTTGCTCGACAAATTCTTCTCCCTTTCTTACGCAAGCAACTACTTCAAAATCGGGTAGTTCTTCAAATAATAGTAGGAGGAGGTTTATAGTCCGATCATGTAGTTGTCCAATGATGACTTTATATTTTTTCATGAAGATTGCACATCCAATGACAAATTTTTCTAAGAAGTTAAATTGTTATTTTATCACTATTTGTAGATAATGCATTTATTACATATTATTAATCAATTTCATAATACCAATATTGTAGTCACCTACAACAATATATAGTTCTATATAACCATTTTCAAACTATATTGTCGCAGATGACTGAATAAGGTAATTATGAAATTGACTCACTGTATTATAGTTAAAAATAATTGAGGCTAAAGGATAAACTTTCCCTACTTAATAGTACATGTATGTTCTATTAAAGACTAGATAAAATTACAATAGTCCCTAGTATAATTCTAACTCATCTGCAATAGGAATATGGAGGGCTTCGTATGATTGGAGGTTGTGTTCCTCGATAAATTCTATCATTTCATCAATAGAAAAAAACCACTCATAATTGCTTGCATTATAGGTTAATAAAAACTCTGGTTCACTCATGACTGAACACCACCTAACGAAGTTAATTTCTAAATCTAGTATTTTCATTAATTTAGTATATTAGACATTTCAAGAATTATTCCTTAAGAAAAGTTTACAAATTGTTCACTTAAGTATTAATGAAGAAAGAGTATAATATAATGTGAGGTGTTTCACAATTGTAGAAGGGATCTGGTTATATGGGCTTTTATAGTCCGCAAGAAATAGCAAATTATACTGTTGCATCAGGAAAGAAAAAGGCGAATTTATCGATTTTGGAATCGACCATATTAGGTTTTCAAGCGGGTGCTTTTATTGCATTAGGATTTTTATTATATATACGAGTGACCGCAAGTATGCCAGCAGAGTGGGGGAGTTTCTCTACATTTATAGGTGCTTCTTTATTTCCTTTAGGATTAATATTGACATTAATGGCTGGTGGTGAGTTATTAACAGGCAATATGATGGCTGTACCACTTTCGAGAATGGCTAAAAAAATAAGTACAATACAAGTCTGTGTGAATCTCATTGTTATTACGATAAGTAATTTTATCGGAGCACTTTTTGTAGCTTACTTTTTTGGTCATGTTGTTGGCTTAACAGAAACTGGTGTTTATTTAACACAAACCATCCATGTGGCTGAGCATAAGCTTGATGCATCTTTTGTTCAAGCCTTTGTATCTGGGATTGGATGTAATTGGTTAGTTGCTTCTGCGGTATGGTTAAGTTATGGTGCAAAAGATATGGCAGGAAAAGTTTTGAGTATTTGGTTTCCAACTATGGCATTT
This sequence comes from Aquibacillus rhizosphaerae, assembly GCF_030282825.1. Taxonomy (GTDB): domain Bacteria; phylum Bacillota; class Bacilli; order Bacillales; family Amphibacillaceae; genus Aquibacillus_C; species Aquibacillus_C rhizosphaerae. The sequence continues at coordinate 109,097 of NZ_JASTZU010000058.1, read as the reverse complement.
GTAGCGATTGGATTCCAACACGTGGTAGCTAATATGTTTCTGATCCCTGCAGCTATTTTTGCAGGTTATTTTAGCTGGACTGCCTATTTAACAAACTTTATTCCGGTTTTTCTAGGTAATGCCGTTGGTGGTATTATTTTTGTTGCAGGCGCATATTGGATTGCATACCTTAGGAAAGAATCAGTTGGATTTTCAGGGGAAGATGTTCAAGATTTTCCACTAACTGTTGTCAAAGAAAATAATTAGTGTCTATGTTTACTTGTCTTTTCAAAAAGGAGGTTCTAATGCTTACCTCTTAAAGTAAAGTCTCAATGTGGAATTTGAGCTACATTTATTTTTGCAGGACTGATTTCTAAAAGTATGTTTATGACAGATGAAATATAGTCTACACTAACAGCAATGATGATTTCCTGCATAGTTCGTTAGATTAGTGACTTTCCATCACTTCGGAAATACACTACGCTTTCCGTGGGGTCTCAGCGTCATCGCTTTCCTACAGGATAAGGATAGCTTCTTAGAACAACATCGCACGCAGAAAATCAGTTTGTATTTTCAAGGAGTCTCCGTATATTTCCTACGTTAGGATAGTGTTTTTCTTAGAATCAATTATACAGTTCATGAAGGTTAATGACCCTTAAAACTATAAGAACTTTTAAACTATTAATGTAAATTATTATGACAATTAGTGAAGGCAGAAGACATAGACTCCTACTGGAACAGCGTGAGCTGAAGATCCACTCAGAAGTGTTTTTCTTCTGTTAGCTGAAGCCGTTCCCGTGGAAAGCGGAGTATTCTGCCAGAACGGAGTATTGCAGTCAGTCAATATTACGACAGATTAGAATTGCATAAATGTTAAGAATACTTAGTGCAAACTTTGTATCAAGTTCGATGGTTGTAAAGCAACAACAATGTTCAGGTAAATAGCCTTTACCAAATCAAAATTACTCGTGCATTTATAAAGGAAATACTTAATCTTATTTTAAGTGATGGTTCATATTCTGATTCTTTTTAACTGTAAAGATAGTGTTATCCTATGATTCTTTCTTCTATTTGTAAAAACAACCAAGTTTTTTAAAAATTAAATGGAATTTTTATGGTTTATTCTATAAAATAGATTAGGTGATTAATAAATATATAATAGATAACTTTATGAAACGTTTTCTTTAAGAGGTGAAATGATGGACTTTATAATAGAATCTATGACATTACCGATAGATAATTTGCTTGGTATGCTTCTTTATGCGATTTTGTATATGTTAAGTACGGGTTTAATTGTAGGCTTATCTCTACGATTTATACCAAATCGTATACCGTATGGTATTAAAAATGTAATCTTAGGATTTGCTGTTTTCCTAAGTCTTTTCATATGGTGGCTAACGATTATAAAATAATACGAGTAATCAGGACTAAACAAGGAACATCAACGAAAAAATGTTCCTTGTTTAATGAATAGTAAGTTTACTTTTCACTAGCATCGTACTCATCATAAGTTAGTCTTGTAACGGTTGTATAGTCATCCGCTTTTATTTCAGATTGTTTTGCATCCTCTCCAAATGATTCATCAGGATCAACTCCAGGTGCTACTTTTTCGTCTGCTTTTGGTTGTTTTTTCTTTGAATCCATTTGCCTATCCCTCCATTCGTGATTAGGATCCCTAAATAGCTTTAAAATATTGTTCGAGATTATTTTTATTATTTATTTAGTGCATATTTATAAAATGAGATAGCAATAACAACAATTTGGAAAGCAAAATTGAAATTCTGTCTACCGAAATTTTAATCATCAAAATATTGGACTAAAATATTCCGAAGAAGGAAGTAACAATAATCGATGAGCGTATATTTAATTTTCATTCGTATTTTTTGCGTGAAATCACAAATGAAATCGATGAAATACTATTTAATTACGAATTTTAATGTTAATTGGATTTTTCCTAACAAGCGTATTAAGAACGTCGATGATATAATATAAGCTATCATCCTTATGTGAAGTTAAAGAAACTAGACAGATAGAAAATAGGAGAGAATCAATATGAGTGTTACCGTTATACTTGCAGAGAAACCGTCAGTTGCCAAAAATATTGCTGACGCTTTAAAGATTAAGCAAAAGAGAGACGGTTATTTTGAAGGGAATAACTATATTATTACTTGGGCATTTGGACATTTGTTACAGTTGTATGATGCAAAAGATTATGATGGCAAAATGGCTCGGTGGAAAATGGAAAATTTTCCATTTATTCCATCTGATTTTAAATATAAAGTTAAAAGTAATCCAAGAAATAGAGAACAGATAGATGCTGGTGTAAATAAACAGCTAAAGATGATTAAGTATTTAACGAGTAGGAAAGATGTGAGTTCAATTATTTCTGCTTGTGACTATGACCGAGAAGGGCAGATTATTGGAGATAGTATCATTGACTATATTCAAACAGATAAAAAGGTATTCCGTTTGTTACTTAATGAATGGACGCAAACAGGAGTGCTTGAGGGATTAAAAAATCTTAAAGCTAATGATGAGATGAAACCGCTAAGCGACGCTGGGATTAGTCGGCAATGGGCTGATTGGGTAATTGGAATTAACTTAACATCTGTGGCAACATTGAAATATCAAAAAGGTAAAGGAAAGGCTTTAAATATTGGTCGTGTCTTATTACCAACTTTAAAAATTATTTATGATCGAGATAAAGAAATTGCGACCTTTGTTCCAGATAATTATTATAAGTTAATAGCAACCTTTGAAACAAAGAAAGAAGAGAAATATCAAGGGAGCTATGTGGAAAATAGACAAGAGAAATTTAAGAGTATTGAACAGTTAGAAGCTATTAAAGCTACCCTTAATAAAAATAATGCGACGGTTATTGACAAGCAAGTAGAAAGTAAAAAAGAGTTTCCACCATTGTTATTTAATTTGTCTAATTTACAAGGTCATGTGACTAGCAAGTATAAAGGTTGGACTTCAGATAAGGTGCTTAAGGTTGCTCAAACCTTGTATGAGAAAAAATTGATTACATATCCAAGAACTTCTAGTATGGCACTTGAAGAGAGTCTCGTAGGAAAAACAGCAAAAGTTCTAGAAGTAATTACGGAAAACTTTCCTTACAAAAGTGAACTGAAATTTATGAAAACAAAACGTGTGTTTAATAATGCTAAAGTAGAGAGTCATAGTGCAATCACACCCACATATATGAAGCCGAGTAGATTGAGCTCGGATCAAGAAATAGTTTATAACGCTATTAAAAATCGATTGATTATGCAATTTATGCCGATTGCTGAGTATGAAGAAACAAAATTAGAAACAAGTTTGGATGAAGAAACCCTAAAGGGAACATTTATATCAAAAGGTAAGGTCCAATTGGTGGAAGGTTGGAAGAAAGTAGAAAGAATTCAATCAAAAGATACGTTACTTCCTTTTGTAGAAATGAATGAAGGTGTATTGGTTTCCGATTCTGAGGTTACTTCCCATGTGACAAAGCCACCGAAATATCATACAGAAAAAACACTTTTAAGAGTAATGGAAACATGTGGGAAAACAGTAAAGGATTCAGATTCAGACGGAGAAGAAATGCTTGGAGCTATTTTAACAGGCTTTAGTATAGGGACTCCGGCAACAAGGGCAGAAACGATAAAGAAATTGAAAGATGTTGGCTATATTGAAAGTCAAAATAAAAATCTTTTGTGTACAGAAGTGGGTAAAAAGTTAGTTGAAACGTTCCCTGTCAAACAATTATTTGATTTAGAATTTACAGGAAGACTTGAGAAGACGTTAGCTGATATTGAGAAAAGCAATATTAGCAAGCAAGAGTTTTTAAATTTTGTGTTTTCATTTACTGCGGAGTCAGTAGCTACTATTAAAAAGGAAGAAACTGTAATTATCAATCAACTTAATGTACAACCAAATACACGTGAAGTACTAGGGAAATGTCCGATGTGCCAGAATGCTATTATTGAAGGTGCAAAAGGTTTTGGGTGTAGCAATTGGAAATCGGGATGTAAATTTGTAATTTGGAAGAATGATAAGTTTCTAGCTGCACTGAAAAAGAAACCAACAAAAACAATGGTTAAAAATCTGTTAAAAGATGATGTCGTATTTGTAAAGGGACTAACAAGTAAAAAAGGGAATAAATTTAACGCTTATCTACGCTATCAGAAAAATGATGATAATGCTTATTTTAGTTGGAAAATGGAGTTTAAAAAGTAGTAACTTTAAAAGGTAAGATTGAAAATAAAAAGTTTAGCCTAGATCACAGGATATGCTGTGATTTTTTAATGACAGCTAAGAAAGCAAAAATTGGAGGCGCCTATCCAAAGGAATAATATATAGAAAGTCACCTTTCAGAACAATGGTTTGTCTAGTGAAGGTGCTTCGAGCATTTCTTAATGAAAATGTGGTAATATATAATGAAGTCGTAATTTGTCATTATTTGTAACGGGAAACAAGCTATTTTATGGATGGGGGCTTGAAGATGGTTAACTTCTTTCGTAAAAACAAAAATAGAATAATGGACAAGGCCAATAGCAACCATATTGATTATAATAAGCTATTTCATAAGCAAACGTTCGATGATTTATACAATAACCATCCAGATTCTGTGTTTCGTCTAGATATACAAGGAAACGTCATTAACTTTAACGCGGCTACCAGAAACATATTCGGATACAGCGATAAAGAAGTATATAAAAATTTTAGTGATAATTTTAGTGAAGAATCTCAGAGTAGCAGAGAACACTTTTTTCGGGAAGCTTTAAGGGGTGTTGCACAAAACTATGAGGCAGTAATCGTTCATAAAAAAGGACATCATGTAGATGTAGATATTACATACATTCCAATCCTAAATCAAGAATTAGGGGTTATAGGTGTATATGGAATTGCTAAGGATATAACTTCCAATAAAGATACTGAGAAAGAGTTAATAAAGATCAGAAATAGTTTAGAAATGGCACAAAGATTAGCGAAAATTGGAAGCTGGGATTATGACATATTAGAAGATAAGGTGTATTGGTCAGAGCAACTTTATCAACTCCTAGGAATAAAGCATGAAAAGGATTTTGTTCCATCAGCTAATAAAATTCTTCATTTTTTACACCCTGATGATCGTGAATATTATAAGTTGAAATTTGAAAATGCGATAAATAACAAGCAAGGATACGATATGGAATATAGGTTTCTTCTTAAAGATGAAACTGTTATTTATGTTCACGATCAGGCAAAACTAATTACAGATAGTAATCAAAATCCGTTTCGTGTGATTGGAACGATTCAAGATATTTCGGAACGAAAAAGAGCTGAGATTGAGCTCAAAGAAAGCGAAGCACGATTCAAAAATATTTATGATAACTTAGAAGTGGGAATATGGTCTTTTGATGTATTGAAAAAGTCCTTTATACTCGTTTCCCAAGGTGTCGAAATATTATCTGGAGTTCCCTCCTCATCATTTACGACATTAGCAGATTGGATAGCTATTATTCATCCAGACGATCAAAACGAATTTGTTAGTCGTCAACCTAAATTAAGTCAAGGGAATACGTTATATCACGAGTATCGTATTGTTCAAGAAAATGGTGAAATTATCTGGGTTCAAGATCAAACAATTCCAGTTTTAAATAAAGAAAATAAACTATTCCGGATTGATGGAATAATAACGAATGTTACTTCGTATAAAGAATCAGAAAAAATAATTAAACATTTAGCATATCACGATTATTTAACAGATCTACCCAACCAACGTATGCTGGATGAAACGATAGAATCATTGTTAAGACAATCTTTAAATGGAAATACCTCGTTAGCTTTGTTGAATTTAAATGTAGATCGTTTTAAAGCAATCAATGACACACTTGGCCACAAGATTGGTGATAGCTTATTAAAAGAATTTGCTAAGCGGATAAGTCTTATACTCCCAAATGACACTTTGTTTTCACGGATAAGTGGGGATGAGTTTGCGATCCTACTTTGGAATTATGAGCCTGGATACCCAATCCAATTAACAGAAACAATCATGGATGTTGTAAAAGAAGCATTTTCAGTAGATGAGTTTGAATTATTTGTGACTACTAGTGTAGGGATAATTCAATATCCAGAAGATGCCGATACAGCAAATGCTTTGAGAAGAAATGCAAGTGCAGCTTTACACCGAGCGCGAGACAAAGGCAGAAACACATATCAGATTTATGCTCCCTCACTTAATGTTGCAGCTTATAAGTTGTATACGATGGAGAAAGATCTTAGGAAATCCATTGCAGCTAAAGAACTATTCCTTGTATTTCAGCCGAGAGTTGAAGCTAATACGGGCAAAATAGTTAGTGCAGAGGCATTAGTGCGCTGGGAACATTCAGATTGGGGCGTTATTTCTCCGAAGGAATTCATCCCACTTGCAGAGGAAAGTGGTTTTATTTCTGAAATTGGTGATTGGGTCATGGAACAAGTATGTATGTACATTGTGAGATGGGAACACAAAGGGCTGCCTTCTGTTCCGATTTCTATAAATATTTCTGCTCAAAGTTTTTTGAGAAATGATTGGTTGGCGATTATCAAAAAAATCCTAAATAAATCAAAAGTAGATCCAGCATTGATAGAATTGGAAATTACTGAAAGTTCACTGATTCATTATCAAGAGACGATTAGCGAGGGATTACAAACATTAAAAGCGCTGGGAGTTCGGATTGCTTTAGATGATTTTGGAACTGGTTATTCATCATTAAGTTACTTAAAAGACTATCCGATTGATACAATTAAAATAGATAAATCATTTATTGATAATATCGTAGATGATGTTAGTGACCAAACGATTATTAGTGCTGTGATTCAGTTAGCTAAAGGTCTAAAAAAACGAGTTGTAGCAGAAGGTGTAGAAACAGCTATTCAACTTGAAATTCTAAAAGGATATCATTGTCATGAAATTCAAGGGTATTTATTTAGTAAGCCGTTACCTGATCATGAATTTCAGACTGTTTTACAATCTAAAGTCTTGCAACCGAATAGTAGCAACGTTTTAGAGGAAAATATTTTACAACATAAAAGTGCAATTTCATTTACATTTCCTTTAAGTGCTGTGATGTCTTTGATTTCAATAAAAGGTAAAAACGTCCAATTAGGTAAAACTAAAGTTTTGGTTGAAAAGGTTACTCCTGTTCAACTTAGATTTCTATCGACAATTAATCTACCTGTGCGTGATGATTTTATTTACCATTTTACCACAACTATTTTAGGTGATGAATTATTTTTAAAAGGCTACATTGTTTGGAGTCAAGAAGTAGATAATCTATATGAATATGAATTAGTATTTATATTTGAAGAGAACGAAAATGTAAAATTAGAACGATTATTTCCTAAGTTATCTAGGCTGCTAGCTAAGAATCCAATCTTACCTAATAGCGATTTTGTAACGGAGGATAAAGTTCAGTACTTAAAGTTAATCAATAACTAAAAATCCGGATTGTTCGGTAGCACCTCACTATTCTGAGGTGCTTGTTTTCTATTATTATGCTATTATGGTTATAAAGAACTATAATTTATAAATGAAACAGGCAAATTCATCGAAAGGTGAAGACGCAAAGCTTCGGGTCTAAAGCGTTAGCAATGACAGCCGAGTTGCCATTTTACAGATATCTATGGTTACTCGCTATCCTTGATGCAAGGGTAGCTTTCTTTGCATATTAAAAGTTTGGTAAAAAGAAAAACATAGAATCCAATACTAGTATCCCTAATATTTATTGGAGTAAGAGGGCCGGTGGAAAAGTGGTTAGAAAGAAGCAAATAAAACTTCGAGTCATGTGGATTGTATTATTTATAATAATCTCCTATGCATATTTGATTGTATTTAAAAATGAACAAGGAATTTTCATTTTTCTAGGAGAGTTTATTTACTCTATGGTGCCACTTGTAGCTGCGACAGGGCTATTTCTTGCTTATAAAAAGAGTGTTCAAATTGAAAAGCCATTTTGGTTACTATTATCAGCAGCATATATTAGTTGTTTCTTTGCCCAAGTAGTATGGGATATATATGATGTTTATTTTGAAGTACCAATTCCATTTCCTGGAGTGGCTGATATTTTCTTTCTTTTTCAGTATATTTTATTTTTAAGCGCTTTCATATATAAAGTGGTAAAAGAAAAGCAAAATTCTGCTTTGTTTCGTTACTTAATAGACATATTAATCATTTTGACTGTTGTTACAACGTTCAGTTGGCATTATATTATTTATCCGTTTATTCATTCCTCTGATTACACGGGTGGTTTTTTAGCTTTAGCTATCGGTTATCCGTTAGGTGATTTACTCCTAATGATCCTTGCAATTAGCACCTACTTAGATTCATCCGATAGTCTTAAGAAGAATAGTTTATTTTTAATTTTTGCTGGTTTTTTTATATTAGTTATTACTGATTCTATTTACTTATATTTGCAATTATTAGATGGATATTCTTCATGGAGTTTGATTGATCCGCTGTACTTATTATCTTATTTATTAATTGGTTTTGCTGGTTTACAAAGATCAAAGGTTAATGTCCAATCTATTATTAAGGTTAGTAAAGAGGAATTAGAGGAGTCTAAAAGTACATTTAAACTGATTCTTCCTTACTTATGTGTTTTGGCTCTTTGTATTTTCCTTTTGTTTTATCGTGACTTTTCAATTGTATTAGGTGCTATTGTGGCCATCTTACTAATCATATCACGTCAATTTGCTACCATTATAGTTAATAAACAATTATTAGAAAAAAATAATCAACAAACTAAACAGCTCTTAATTAATGAACAACGCTATCGTTCTTTGTTTGACTATCATACAGATGCTGTATTCTCACTTGATTTAGATGGTAACTTCCAAACAATTAATCCTAAATGTAAAATGTATTTTGGTACATATGATGAAACGTTAATAAATGAGACACTTTTTGCAATTCTTCCTACTGGATTAAAATCAGATGTGATGGGTAGTTTTAATAAAGCAAAAACAGGTGTGACATCAACGACTGAAGTGTCGTACACTGATTTTAGTGGAATGGAAATGTATTTACATATAACATTTATACCGATTTTTGAAACTGAAACAGTTAAAGGTGTGTTTGGTATTGCAAAAAACATTACATCATTAAAAGTAAATGAACAAAAGGTAAGTTATTTGGCAAATCATGATCCCTTAACAGAGTTACCTAATCGGCGGTATTTTGATCAATTATTAGAAAAGGCTTTTAATTGTGCGCAAGCTAAAAATAGTATGTTATCTGTATTTTTTATTGACCTAGATCACTTTAAGAGTATTAATGACACATTAGGACATGACATCGGTGATCTCATATTAATCGAAGTTGCCCAACGATTAAACGCATCTATTTCAACAAGAGATGTTGTAGCAAGACAAGGCGGCGATGAATTTATAATTTTATTACAGGATATTAAAAGTGAACAGGAGATACGAGAGCGGGCAGAGTTAATACTAACAAAGTTGAATAAGCATTATTTTGTTAGTAACCACCGTGTTTCTGTTACACCAAGTATTGGCATATCGACCTATCCAAAGGATGCAAAAAGTATTAAATCTTTATTGAAAAATGCAGATATGGCAATGTATAGAGCAAAATATCAAGGGAAAAATGACTTTAGAATATATCACTCGTTAAGTGATGAAAAATCATTTAAACGTTTAACGATAGAAAAAGATATTCATACCGTGTTAGAAAATAACCAGTTAGAGGTTTACTATCAACCACAGTATGAAACGAACACAGGTAGTATTTTAGGGGTAGAGGCTTTAGTTCGGTGGAATCATCCAGAGTTTGGGTTAGTTTCTCCAGGCGAATTTATACCACTTGCCGAAGCTACTGGCCATATATTTGCTATTAATGAGTGGGTTTTAGAACAGGCGTGTAAACAACTAAAAGATTGGCATAAATTAGGGTATAAAATGAAAGTAGCAGTTAATATTTCACCACAACAGTTTTATCACAAAAATGACTTAGTATTAAAAGTGAAAGAAGTTCTTCATCAATATGATTTAGATCCAAGTTATTTGGTAATTGAAATTACAGAAGCGATAGCGATCAATAATATGGATATTGCTATTGATAAGCTTTATGAATTAAAAGAACTTGGCGTGTTAATCGCGTTAGATGATTTTGGAACAGGCTACTCTTCTTTGTCTTACTTAACCTCATTACCAATTGATACCATTAAAATAGCAAAAGAATTTATTGACAAAATTGGTTATGGTTCTGCAAACGAAGCTGTACTATCTTCTTTAGTAACCTTGGGGAATGCGTTAAATTATATTATAGTCATTGAAGGGGTAGAAACAGTAACACAGTTAAACAAGTTAAATAAATTAAACTGTCATCTTATGCAAGGTTTTTATTTTAGTAAACCACTTCCTGTAGATGAAATAAATAAGATTCTACAGGATTCTGCGCTTAAAATACATTAAGCATATAGGTTCAAGGGAGGCAAGCTACGATGAGTAGGTTGCCTTTTTGTTGTTATATTGAATCGATTTATATTGTATTTAGCAGTGAGATTGGCAAAAAAACACCACTAGTTCTTTTGGATCATTTTTTGGAGAAAAAAGAGAAGAAAAAGCTCGAATTAAAGAATGCGCTTTCATGGTTGTTTTAACTAAACTCATCCAAGAATTAATTACTCGTATTAGGGCATTAAATTGGCAAGAAACGTAAAAATAAGTCTTGTTAGGTTATCTAACAAGTAAATTGAATACCTCATTTAAATCTGGTTATATAGTAGATAGAATAAGTTTTCAGAAAATTAAGCTATTTGGAGGGGTTATTACATGCCTAAGCAAAAATTAATCCTTATTGGGAACGGGATGGCAGGAATTAGAGCAATCGAGGAAATATTAAAACTTAAGCCAAATGATTTTGATATAACCGTGTTTGGAAGTGAACCATATCCTAACTATAATCGAATTCAACTTTCTAAAGTGTTACAGGGTGATACAGATGTAAGTGATATAACATTAAATGAGTGGCAATGGTATGAGGACAATAATATTCGTCTTTATCCTGGTGAAACAGTAATGAAGATTGATAAACAAAAACAAATTGTATATACAGATAAAGACCGCGAAGAGGCTTATGATCAGTTAATAATTGCAACAGGGTCTAACCCATTTATGTTACCTTTACCTGGTGCTGATAAAGAGGGTGTTACAGCATTTCGTGACATAAAAGATTGTGAAAAGATGATTGATTACTCAAAGAAACATAAAAGAGCTGCTGTAATTGGTGGAGGTTTACTAGGACTTGAAGCTGCTCGTGGCTTGCTTAACTTAGGAATGGATGTAGATGTTATTCACTTATCTGACTTCTTAATGGAACGTCAATTAGATAGAGCTGCAGGTGAACTGCTTCAAAAGGAATTAGAAGCACAAGGTATGAATTTCCTTTTAGAAAAACAAACAGCTGAAATAACTGGTAAGAAACATGTAACGGGGCTAAAGTTCAACGATGGCGGAAAAATTGCCGCAGACTTAGTTGTTATGGCGGTTGGAATAAAACCAAACATAGCGTTAGCCAAAGAAAATGGAATTGAAGTAAATCGTGGGATTGTTGTTAATGACTTTATGGAGACGGACGTACCGAACATTTACGCAGTTGGTGAATGTGCTGAACACAGACAAATGGTGTACGGATTAGTGGCTCCATTATATGAACAAGGTCAGGCTTTAGCGAAGCGCATATGCGGAGTAGATGCTGAACAGGGTTATCAAGGATCTGTACTTTCTACACAATTAAAAGTATCTGGCGTTGACGTATTCTCAACCGGTAAAATTAATGAGGATAAAAGTTCGAAAGCAATTAAAGTATTTGATGAATGGCGTGGAACGTATAAGAAATTAATTGTAGATGAAGGAAAATTAGCTGGTGCCGTTTTATTCGGTGATACAAAGGATGGTAACCGTCTACTAAGTTTTATTAAAAAAGGGGCAAATGTAGAAGAGTATCTAGATGCTGGACAGAGTGAAGAATCTGGTGTTGATTTAGTTGCCGGAATGCCGGATGATGAAATAATTTGTGGTTGTAATGGTGTCTCTAAAGGTACAATCGTTGATGCCATTAAGAATGATAGTTTAACTACAGTAGAGCAGGTAAAAGGTTGTACAAACGCATCCCGTTCTTGTGGAACTTGTAAATCTCTTGTCTCTGATTTACTAGAGTACACCTTAGGTGATGATTATGCAGATAATCAAGAAGAATCTATTTGTGGGTGTACAACATTAACTAAAGATGAAGTAATTGCTGAAATAAAAGATAAAGGTTTAACGCATACACGTGAAGTAATGAATGTGCTAGGTTGGAAAACAGAGGAAGGTTGCTCTAAATGCAAACCAGCTCTAAATTACTACATGGGTATGCTTAATCCGATAGAGTACGAGGATGAAAAAGAATCTCGTTTCGTTAATGAAAGAATGCACGCTAACATTCAAAAAGATGGTACTTATTCTGTTGTACCAAGAATGTATGGCGGAGTAACAAATTCCAAAGACTTGAGAAAAATTGCTGATGTCGCAGATAAATATGAAGTTGGGATGATCAAATTAACTGGTGGTCAACGAATTGATTTACTAGGTATTCAAAAACAAGATTTACCAAGCATTTGGGCAGACCTTGATATGCCATCTGGTAGTGCCTATGCAAAAGGTCTACGTACAGTTAAAACATGTGTGGGTGCAAATTTCTGTCGATTTGGTACCCAAGATTCGGTTGGAATGGGAATTGATCTTGAGAAAAAGTTTGAAGGATTAAATACACCACATAAAATTAAAATGAGTGTATCTGCATGTCCAAGAAACTGTGCTGAAGGTGGTGTGAAAGACGTAGGTGTAATTGGTTTAGACGGCGTGTGGGAAATTCATGTAGCTGGTAATGGAGGTACACACTTAAGAAAGGCCGATCTACTATGTAAAGTGAAAACAAGCGAAGAATTAATGGAAATTGTAGGAGCTTATTTACAATATTACAGAGAAACTGCTAATTACTTGGAAAGAACTTCTGCTTGGGTTGAGCGTGTAGGAATTGACCATGTGAAAGAAGTAGTTGTAGATGATAAAAAGAAACGTGATGAATTAAATGAAAGAATGGATCTAGCATTATCTGCTGTTCAAGAACCATGGGGCGAAGCAATTAAAAATGAAACATTATTAAAAGAACTGTATGAAAAAGTAAATGTACCAACAGCTTCGAAATAAATAAACAGGGGGATTTTAACATGGAAAAGACACTTCGTAGAGTATTAGTAGGAAATTACTCTGATCTACCTGAGCGATTGGGAAAGACAGTTGTTATTGATGATCTTGAGGTAGCAGTATTTAAACTTTCCAGTGGAAAAGTAAAAGCAATAGAAAATAAATGCCCACATAAAGGCGGAGTCCTTGCTGACGGTATGGTCAGCGGGGAGCATGTCTTTTGCCCAATGCATGATTGGAAAATAAGTGTTGTTGATGGAGAGGTGCAAGCACCAGATGAAGGTTGTGTACAAACATTTAAGACAGAAGTTACGGATGATCAAGTGTACTTACTAATAAAAGAATAATCTATAGGTTTAATAGATTAATATAATCTTTGTTTTATTATTAGGATTTATTTAGAAAGAAACACTTACACAACCGAGGCTAAGTGAGAGGAGGGCTATTGTGGGCAAAGTATATATTGTTGGAGCAGGTCCTGGCGACCCGGAATTAATAACAGTAAAGGCATTAAAGTGTATTCAAAAAGCAGACGTGATTTTATATGACCGCCTTGTAAATAGAGACTTACTTAAAGAAGCTAAGTCGGGTGCAGATTTAATTTATTGTGGAAAATCACCTAAATTTCATACGATGAAACAAGAAACTATTAATTATTTATTAGTTAAGTATGGACTACAAGGTAAAACAGTAACTAGACTAAAAGGTGGTGACCCTTTTGTCTTTGGACGTGGTGCAGAAGAAATCGAGGCACTTGTAAAAAAAGGGATAGAATATGAAGTAGTACCCGGAGTGACAGCAGGAATTGCAGCTCCAGCGTACGCTGATATACCGCTAACACATCGTGAGTTGGGAAGTTCCTTTGCAATTGTCACAGGGCATTGTAAAAAGGGAAAACCTACTGAAATTAAATGGGAAAGTCTTTCCAAAGCAGTCGATACTTTAGCAATATATATGGGGATTGGCAACTTACCTTATATTTGTGATCAACTTTTAATGCACGGAAAAAGCAAGGATACTCCTGTAGCAATTATTCAACAGGGAACGACTGATCAGCAGCAAACGGTAACCGGAACAATTGGATCGATAGTAAGTATTGTTGAAAAGGCATCGATTCAAAATCCTGCCATGATTGTAGTAGGAGAAGTTGTCCGTTACAGGGAAAAAATAAATCAGTTAAAACTTATGAACTCAAAACCGATTGACCTTGAATTAAAAGAAGCCTATTAGATTTATTATTACTGATATTGTAGTTTTGTTTTAATTCTTTACTCAAATAAGGAGGAGTGATTATCATTCAAGCTGTATTATATATATGCCATGGTAGTCGGATGAAAGAAGCTGCACAAGAAGCGATTGATTTTGTAGAGAAAACAATGAAACTAGTTGATACACCAATACAAGAGTACTGTTTTTTAGAGCTAGCAAGTCCATCTATACTTGAGGGTGTTGATCAATGTGTAAAGCAAGGAGCATCAAAAATTGCAGTTATTCCTGTTTTATTACTAACAGCTGGCCATGCAAAAAAGGATATTCCTGAAGAGTTAGAAAGAGCACAAAAAGTGTATAATCAAGTTGAATTCACTTATGGTAAACCTTTAGGTGTGCAAGAAAAAATGATCGATGTCTTGGCGGAAAGAATGAAAGAACAACGTGAACCGACACCTGATATAAATGTTTTACTTGTTGGAAGAGGAAGTAGCGACCAAGAAGCGGTTAACGATATGAAAAAAATTGCAGGAATGTTAGAAAAGAAGGTAGATGTTTCAGTTGTTAATACATGTTTTCTAGCTGCATCTACTCCTAAATTTGAAGAAATGTTAAGGTCAACTGCCGCTTTTGGTGCAGAACGAATTGTTATTCTACCTTATTTATTATTTACAGGTGTACTCATGACCGAAATAAGGGAGTTTGTGGATAAACTTAGAATAAACCCGGAGCAAGAAATTATTATTTGTGATTATCTCGGTAGTCATTTAAATGTATGCGAGCTATTAAAAGACAGAGTAATGGAAGCAATCGGAGAGGGCGAGAAGGTTGCAGCAATGGCTTAAAGAAATTGCTACAGTAAAAGGTGACTCAAAAGATTTGAGCTACCAACAAGCAAAACATGTGACCGACACTATTATAAATGGTTAAGCATTCGCATCTCAAATGGAAGCTTTTCTTGTTGCAGAACGTTTGAAAACGGAAAAACCTGAAGAAATGTTAGCTTTTATTTATAGTCTTAGTTAAGTTAGCAGCGGTAAGCTAGCTTGTTCCCCTTCTGTACCTGAAAAAATGGTTGATTTTGCCGGATCAAACAATGGTAGAACTTCATTTGCTTCGACAATCCCTTCATCTACTTTATAGTCTTTTGGGTTAACGATAAATGCAATACTGGAATCCGATATTATTTATTTGGCGTATCAAAACGATAGCGGATGGAATTGATATTGCAGCTGAACAATTAAGGAAACAAAGTGGATCAAAAAAATTATCAGACTGGAAAAATAGTCATTTAACAACAGAAACTACAATGTGATAAGCTAGGCGGTAGAATGTATAAAGCATCTACCGCCTAGCTTTAATTATTTATTTCCTTTTTCAAAGCTAGTAGTTCGTGTTGCTGTTCTTCATATGTAAGAAAATCATCTGATACTAACTTTTGTAATAATTCCTTCTTTTTATGTATTGGTAAGGAGGTTTGTTTTATTAAGCTTCTAGCTTCAAACAAAAAGTCAAGATAGGATTCATAACGCTCATCGTATGTTTGATTCAGTTGATGTTTTATTTTTTTAGCGAGTATTGGACTTGCACCACCAGTTGAGATAGCAATAGATAACCTACCACGCTTCAAATGAATTGGAAACTTTGTATTTCCAAGTTCAGCATCCTCCACAGCATTGATTAGTGTTTGTTTTGGAGCAGACTCGGTTGCCATCTTATTAATTGTAGAATTGTTCGTTGCGATGATAGTAAGAAATGCATCATCGAGATCACCAACAGAAAATTCCTTTTCTAACCATTCGATTTTGTCTTGTTGGTACCATTCATTGATGACAGGTGTGATATGTGGACTTATTACAACGATTGAGGCACCGGTATTTATTATGGTAGAGATCCTTCTTTGAGCTACTTTACCACCACCAACCACGATTACTCTCTTTTCTTTTAAATCAACCATCAATGGTATGGAAGTCATTGTATCACTGCCTTTATTAATTGGAATTTAACGACAATCTTATAAAAATGAATTGTGGCTCTTTTCGCAACGATTGTTGCTTTACAATAGTGCAGATTTGATATAAAGTACGCACTAGAGCACTGGCCCCGCTCCTTAAGCAAAATCGACTCCCTTTCCGCAGGCACGGCTTCAGCTAACTCAGAAGAAAACCACTTCTGAGTGGATCTTCAGCTCGCGCTGTTCCTGCAGTAGTGTCGCCAATTTAGCTTGATCCGCTGAAAACAGCATCTATTAGATTAGAATAATATTTCATCTGGTAGTTAAGTTTTTAATGTGTTTCTTTATAGTGCATGAAATCAAACCCTAACTACCCTCACACTTAGAAAGAAAATTATACGAAGCGTAGGGGGAAATGCGACACTCCTATGGGAAAGGAACAGTCTGAAGACCCCACAGAGAGCGCTTTTTGCGAACGAGGAGACTGAGGCGTTCCCCATGGAAAGGGAGTATTTTCCCGCAGCGCCGGATTACCACCCAACTTGGAAAGAATGCAAAAAAATTAAAGAATGTCTTTCGGCGTACTTTATATTTTATCTGTCGTAAGCAACAAAAATTTTAGAAAAAAGATTAAATTAAAAAATCAAACATTTTATTCGGCGTCTTGTACACCAAGCATATGTAATAAACTGCGCAAATCCTCCGTAGCTCTATCCATCGTCTTAAAGTATGTTTCTGAATTACAATCTTCTAAACTCTTATACCGATTAATCAACGCATCAAGTGGTACTCTTTCTTCATTTGTTGCGTTAAGGTAATAAGGTGCTAAAGCAGCACATATTACCGTGAATGCACCATTTTTGTTCAGGATATAATCGGTAGAAATAACTCCCGCCATACCGTCTTTTTGTTTTATATTCAGTGCTCTTCTAGCCACTAATTCTAATTTAACTGCAATTTGTTCACCCAACATGAAAAGCTCCTCCTTATCATTTACAATGATGTATATACTTTAATATTACCGTACAGTTGTGATCGCTTTCAAGTATGACTGCTTCCTGTTACTATAAAATGATAGGAATATATACTATTTGTATTGAAAAAGACTTAGTTATAGAGGATTTCATACAAATAGTGTAAAATTATCTATGAAAAAGAAATGAGTTTCACACATAATTGTAACCGCAATCATAAGGAGGGCATACTAGTGGATGTATTAGAAGTTCAACATTTAGTGCAAAAGATAAAAACGAATATCCAACGAGTTATGGTAGGTAAGGACGAAACTATTGATCAATTATTAGTAGCATTAATATCTTCAGGGCATGTTCTATTGGAGGATGTTCCTGGAACAGGCAAGACATTATTAGCAAAGTCTATGGCTAAATCATTGTCTTGCTCCTTTAAACGGATTCAATTCACACCAGATTTGTTGCCAACAGACGTTACTGGAATTAACTTTTATAATCAAAAAAAAGGGGAGTTTGAATTCAGACCGGGTCCTCTCTTTTCCAACATATTATTGGCAGATGAGATTAATAGAGCAACGCCAAGAACGCAATCTAGTTTACTAGAAAGTATGGAGGAAAGGCAAGTAACCATCGATGGAGATACACGTGCATTACAAGCTCCATTTATAGTGATCGCCACACAAAATCCTTTAGAAAGTCAAGGGACATTTCCATTACCTGAAGCGCAGTTAGATAGATTTTTATTAAAGATTAACCTTGGTTACCCGACAAGACAAGAAGGAATCGATATATTAAGAAGATTTAAGAAGTCAAATCCATTAGAGAATTTGGAAGCTGTAGCGAGCCAACAGGACATATTACAGATTCAACATTTTTATTCAAGTACTTATGTAAGTGATGATCTACTGGCCTACATAATGGATATTGTTGAAAAGACAAGGGTTCATGCTAATATTGCTGTTGGGGTAAGTCCTCGTGGTAGTCAAGCATTATTTAAAGCAGTTCAGGCGCATGCTGTTATTCAAGGAAGGGATTATGTATTACCTGACGATGTAAAGCAAATGGTAAAACCGGTTTTAAGTCATCGCATTCAGATTAGGAGAATGGCGGGATTAAAGTCAAATCCAGCCGACAGTATTTTGGATGAGATAATTGAAACTGTAGTTGTCCCCTCTGAGGCAGGAGTACTTGAGAGCAAATGAGTATTGCTTGGGTAATTATAGTTACGTGCATCGTTATTTTCTGTCAAAGTTTTCTATATGATAGATTGGGACTGAAAAAAATCTTATATTCGCGAACGTTTAGTCAAAGTTCTGTCTTTGAGGGTGAAAATATTGAAATGGTAGATGAAATATCTAACAAAAAATGGTTGCCTCTTCCATGGATTAGATTAGAGTCTAAAATTCACCGTCACCTGCAATTTGAAAGTAAAAAAAAACAAGATGATGAGTTGGAAGAGACCGAATTTCATCGAACTCTATTTAGTCTAAGACCATATCAAAAAATCACGAGAAGACATAAGATTACTTGTGTAAAACGTGGTTATTATGCACTTCACACAGTATCCATGTCAACTGGTGACGTGTTAGGTTTTAATGAAAAGTTTAAAACCGTCGACTCATCCGCAACGATTACTGTTTATCCAGCACTTGTAGATGTAGAAGCTATCCCACTACCTTCACATAGTTGGTTGGGTGACATCACTGTTCGAAGATGGATCATTGAGGACCCATTTGTTATAGCTGGAGTAAGGGAATACGCAGATGGAGATTCTCTAAACACAATTAATTGGAAAGCAACTGCTCGAAGTAACCGACTTCAAGTAAGTCAAAAGGATTATACTGCCGATCACTATCTTATGATATATGTTAATTTTGATCAAACGGAAGATATATGGATGCCGATAGAAAACGAGAGATTGATAGAAAAAGCATTATCTTTTGCTGCTTCCATTGCGAATTATACCATCGCAAATGGTATAAGCACAGGTTTTGGATGTAATGCTTATTTAAAGGAGCCATTCTCTAATCCAACTGAAAGAACAAAAGAATCTGTACGTCTCGAACCTGAAAGCGGAATGGATCAAATCTATTTTATCCTGGATACGATAGCAAAGTTGAAAATGGATCGAAGTAGAAACTTTAATTATTTTTTGTTAGAAGATATTGAAAATCAAGTTAGAAATAAGGATATTCTACTTATTACGTCGATTGTTTCGGATGAAATGAAAAGTAATATCCGTCAATTAGAGGCAATGGGAAATGCAGTCGAGATTATTATGGTGGATGATGAAAGCCAAGTTGAAAATAGTTATGAACCAAGTGAAGTAGGTGGTTATTATGGTTGATACAATCAAATTAGTGCTACAAAAATGGCTGCATGGAATGATAGAATATGTATTAACCTTTCCACTATTTTTGCTAATTGGAGCTTACTTTATATCTGAATCGATATTAGGCTTATGGCTTGGCAGTTTTATACTCACCTTCTTAATTGGTCTCGTATTTGGATCAATAATAGTTGCTAGAAAGACCTGGGTATATGTACTATTTTCAGTTGCTTATTCGCTTGTAATTACGATGTTTTTTAGTGAAACAACTATTGCTGCGATATCAACATGTATCGTTAGTCTCATTGTTGTTTATCGAGGTGTCATGCATTCGCAACAAAATTGGAACGAGCTATTACCAAGTTCGCTCTTCTGGTCGACGGGATTTCCTGTTTATTTTGGAGGCTTTTTTGTTTTTCGGTACGTTGATTATTTGAATCAATATCTTCATGTAATTACTTGGTTGGGATTAGTGATGGTTGCAATTACTTTATTTAATTCAAATAATGAGCATTTAAAGGCTGCGACACTATCCAAAGATAAACAACCAACAATAAGTAAGTCAATAAAGCGTTCCAACAGGATTTATATGACATTGATGTTTCTTATAATTATCTTAATTACAAACTTTCAACTAATACAATCGGTCATATTAAACAGTGTATCAGGAGTATTTCAATCGTTGTTTTGGTTCGCTTCCCTATTTAATAGCGAACCCGTTGAAGAAGAACCGGATCCTGTGGACCAAGCATTTGATTTCTCAGCAGGAACAGCTGAAGAAACGTCACATTTTGCAGAGTGGATCGAAAAAATAATGTTAATTGTTGTTGCTATCGGTTTCATCATCGTCGCGATAGTACTTTTGTTACTTTTGTTTAAAAGATCTCGTGATTTTCTTAAAGCAGGTTTTCAATGGCTAAGGCAAGTACTCAGTCAGATCATGCAAAGAGGTAGTAAGAAAGATTACACAGAATCTTACACGGATGAAGCTGAGAATTTAATTGATTGGAAGAGCTTACGTACAAAAACGAAAGATAGGGTGAAAGAAGTCTTCTCATCTGTGCTAAGAAAAGGTAGTCGTTGGTCAGCACTTTCTGACAATGAAAAAGTAAGGTACCTGTATCGACAGTTATTACTTGATGAAATGAAAAAAGGTTTTCATATTAAACGTGGAAGTACACCACATGAGGTTTTATCAGAATTAAAACAAACAAAAGATCTATCTGCATCCGACCTTGATATACTTGATCAAGCATATGGAGAAGTTAGGTATAGTAACAAAAAGGGTACAGATGTAAATATAGAGAAGCTCTCATCACTCGTTAATCGATTAAAGTAGGCTAAGAATCACATTGATAATATGTTCAAAAAGCTATTTCACTTTGTGAAGTGGTTTTTTTGACATGAACTAGTAGCCGTTATATAATTACTTTGAATTCAAGATAATTAATCATTTCTTAATTGTATGTAAATATAGAAGAAACCTTATAATAGAAAACAACAGTAAGGGTTGCAATCAGAACCGCTAGAAAAAGAGAGTATTAATATTCATAAAAGGAGGACACGATAATGAAACATATTTTTGAACAAGGGGATAAAACAAAGCCAGTATTGCTTTTATTGCACGGAACAGGTGGAACAGAGCAAGATTTATTACCAGTCGCTAAGATTGTTGATGATCAGGCATCTGTGCTAAGTGTTCGTGGTAATGTATCTGAAAATGGTATGCCACGATTCTTTCGTCGTTTAGCTGAAGGTGTATTTGATGAGGAGGATTTAATTGAACGGACAATTGAGTTAAACGACTTTTTAGACAAAGCAGCTAAGGATTATGATTTTGATAGAAATAACATAATCGCAATTGGTTATTCTAATGGAGCTAATATCGCGGGTAGTTTGTTATTTCATTACGAAAAAGCCTTAAAAGGAGCGGTGTTGCATCACCCAATGGTTCCTAGAAGAGGAATTGAATTACCGGATTTAAATGGGGCGGAAGTATTTATAACTGCAGGACATAATGATCCGCTTTGCACAGAGCAAGAGTCTATCGATTTGAAAGAACTTTTAGAAAAAAACGGTGCTAATGTAGGTATTCATTGGGAAAATAATGGACATCAGCTTACGAGAACAGAAGTAGATGCTGCCAAAGTTTGGTATGAAAAAACAATGTAAGTAATGTAGGGTTTTTACACGTGGAAAAACTTGCGTCATAGTGTGCTGGATAATAATCCTTTAGGAAGTAGTTTATTAATAAGAAGCCGGTTTATCTTGAACGTAATTCAGTTCATGATAAACCGGCTTTTTTGTTAGCATAAGGATTTAGATTTAGCGTCCTGTGGATAGCTGACTATTAGCATGTGCCACGTTCAGCTACAGCGACTCCCCCGCCTGAGGTCTTTAGTGAAATCCTCTATATGGAAAAAATCCACTTTAAAGCTTGCCTTAACTGTTCAAGTGTGTGCGTGGTCTTTTGTTCCGCATACCAGCGAGAAGCTTTTGTTCTTAAGAAGCACGTCGTAATCGTCGATTAATGGCAGACTTCTTTAGTGAATAATGGTAATTCGCAAAACAAATTACTGCAGTTAATATACCAATTATGATTCCAATTATGGTGTAACCAAAATAAACCAAGCTTCCAGTTATTCCGATAGGCAGTAAAAAATATAATATATACCTCGTTTTTCTACACAAGCTAAGTGCGATAAGTGTCGCAAGTATAATTCCAGCTATCTTAGGAAATCCGAGGTGATAAATAACAACCGAAAGAAATAAAAGTAACCCCCAATACCAAAATGATCCCTTTTTTAACGTTTGATAACGGTCCTGTTCTTGTTCCTTTTGATGAAGGTCTTCCAAGTTGTTGTCCATTTTCATTCATCCCCATTACTATGATCTACTATTCATTATAATCGATATGGATAAAAATTAGATGTTGAAATTTTTGTAAAATAATAAAAATAGGTCTTGTAAAATAATCTAGGTAATATATAATTACAACTGTATTACATATATTAATACAGTTAGTATGGATAATACAGTCAGTACAGTTACTGTTAGGGGGGTAGTTATGTTTGAGTTAGATTTACGTAGTAGAAAACCAATATATGAACAGCTAGTGGATAAATTGAAAGAGTTGATTATTAATGATGTGTTGCGAGTCGATGAGAAACTTCCCTCTGTTCGAACACTAGCACAGCAATTAACGATAAACCCAAATACAATTCAAAAAGCTTATCGAGAATTAGAATCTCAAGCATATATTTACTCGATTAAAGGAAAAGGAAGCTTTGTAAATGCTTTGGCAAAAAACGAGAATGTGGAGGAATTAGAAAAAATGAAAGACGAATTAAAAAAGCTGATTGCTGAAGCATTATTTTTAGGATTGTCAACTTCTGATTTGTATTCATTAATTGATGAAGTAGACGATGTAGTGGGGGGAGGATATACAAATGATTAATATTAACAATGTCAGCAAAGATTTTGAACGAAGTGTTGTTTTAAAAGATGTTTCACTTCACGTAAATCAGGGTTCAATCTATGGATTACTTGGATCAAATGGAGCCGGAAAAACAACTTTGTTAAAAATAGCAACTGGGATTTTACAACAAGATCATGGGGAAGTAGTCGTTAACGAACAAGTTATCTTTGAGAATCCACATATAAAAAATAACGTCGTATTTATTCCTGATGTACTTTACTTTTTCTCACAATATACAGTTATCCAAATGGCCAAATTTTATGAAGATATATATAGTAATTGGAACGCTGAACGATTTGCAAAACTTCAACAGCTATTCGGATTAGATGTTAATAAGAAAATACAGCGTTTCTCTAAAGGGATGCAAAGACAAGTTGCATTTTGGTTGGCATTATCTGCTATGCCTGATGTACTTGTACTAGATGAACCCTTTGATGGTTTAGATGCAGTGATACGGCAAAAGATTAAAAATTTAATTATCCAAGATGTTGCAGATCGAGAAATGACGGTGATTATTTCCTCTCACAATTTAAGAGAAGTGGAGGATATTTGCGATCATATTGGTATCTTACACCAGGGATCGCTCATTCTTGAAAAAGACTTAGATGACTTGAAATCGGATATCCACAAAGTGCAGATAGCTTTTAAAGATGGATTACCAACAGAGTTGTTTAATCACTTAGATGTGTTGCATAAGGATCAACGTGGTAGTGTGCTTCTCTGTATTATTAGAGGAAAAGACCAGGATATTGCAAAGCATATTAGTCAATACAAACCAGTTGTTTATGACCTATTACCTCTGACTTTAGAAGAAATATTTATTTATGAAATGGGGGGGGTTGGTTATGCCATTGAAAACGTCTTGGTTTAAAAAAGAAATTATCAAACATGATTTACGGAACGTAGGTTGGATAGGGATTATTTATTTATGTGCATTGATTTTTGCAGTCCCTTTGGAAATTTTACTCCGAATTTCTAATGAAGACTATAACAATTATTATATGGATGAAACAAGTTTGTTTAACTTTCATTTAGAAATACAATATTTTGCTATCCTTCTCGTCCCTGTAGTATTAGCTGTGTTTTTATTCCGTTATCTACATGTAAAAGGTTCTACGGATTTTATTCACAGTTTACCAATTAAAAGAGAGAAACTAATCCATCACCATGCAATTACAGGGATATGCTTAGTCATACTACCAGTAATTATAACTGCAATTATCTTACTGATTATGAGTGTCACGATGGATATTAGTAATTATTTTGTGGTTACAGATATTGGTTATTGGCTTGGGGTAACCATTGTTGTAAATATTGTCATCTTTGCTTCAGCAATTTTAATCGCAACTGTTACTGGAATTTCAACAGTGCAAGGGGTATTAACTTATATCTTTTTGCTATTCCCCGCTGGCATTGTTGTGTTAGTGATGTTTAATATGGATTATTTATTAATTGGTTTTTCGGAACAGTATTATACAAATAGAAGTGTTATTGAGCTTTCGCCAATTACAGACTTTGTAGATAACTTTGATCAATTTAGCCTTTTTAAATCAATTGTTTATTTGATTATATCCGTCGCTTTATACGTCGTGTCCGTACAGCTTTATAGAAGAAGACATCTAGAGTTCGCATCGCAAGCAATTACTTTTTCTTTGTTGAAACCAATCTTCAAGTATGGTGTAACGCTTTGTATGACCATGCTAGGCGGCTTTTACTTTGGTGAAACACAAACACAGTACTACTGGGTCATCATTGGATATTTAATCGGTTCGATTCTCGGTTATTTCCTTGCTGAAATGTTACTAACAAAAACATGGCGTGTTTTTAACAAATGGAAAGGCTACTTTTTCTATATCATTGCCTTGGCGTTTATTTTTATTGTGATTTCATTAGATATTACGGGATATGAAAATAAAATCCCAGAGGCTGATGAAATTGAACAGATATATTTCAGTACAGATCACTATTATAACTACAATCAAGAGATAGAGGAATATCGTTACCTTGATTCTCAATATGTAACAACAGTTGAAAATATCGAAGCGGTCAGAGGATTTCACAAACAAGTCATTGAACAGTCGACTCGTTTTGATGTGAACGACAATTGGTTTGAACGTATAAATATTGCTTATGAATTAAAG
The DNA here is from genome assembly GCF_030282825.1 of Aquibacillus rhizosphaerae. Lineage (GTDB taxonomy): Bacteria > Bacillota > Bacilli > Bacillales > Amphibacillaceae > Aquibacillus_C > Aquibacillus_C rhizosphaerae. The sequence continues at coordinate 83,827 of NZ_JASTZU010000058.1, read as the reverse complement.
AATGGGAAGACCATTGTTCGTGAATACCAAATGGACAAGACTATCCCAGCATATCAACCTTATTTAAAGACAATCTATGAATCGACAGAGTATAAACAATTAAATAATCAGATTTTAAATGTTGCTACGAATCAGGTTGAAAAATTAACGATTAGTCCAGGAGTTAACGACGATGAAAACCAGACCGTTGTTTTTGATCCTCAACAAATTCAGGAAGCAATAGCAGCTTTGAAAAAAGATATTGTTAATCAATCCTTTGAATCAATTATAAACGGCAGTTACTACATGTCGACAATAAGAATACTCACTTCTGACAATGAGGACATATTCTTAGAATTTAACCGATCATATACTAATTTTGAAGCTTGGTTGAAAGATAATCAATTGTATGAAGATGCTGTAGTAACAGCAGACGAAATAACAAAAGTTGGTATTGCAAATAGTGAAATTGACTTTTACGAACTATTTACTAATGAGACAGAAAATAATAGTGAACTACTATTTGTTGAAGACAAAGAAGATATTCAGTCTTTACTAAATAATTATTCACCATCTGAAGTTGGATATGCTAGACCACCTTTTTATGCGATAGCGTTTTTTGTTGGTGAAGACGACAAAGATCCAACGACAGAGTATTGGATACCTGCCAATAATTTACCGGATTTTGTCAAAGCTTATTTTGATTTAAACTAAAAAGGAGGAGCATGAAATGGAGGGTAGTGTATTAGAAAAATGTAATGAATTCTCAACAATCTATGAAACCTATTACCAGCGTGTATACCATGCTGCTTGGAAAATCACGCGGGATAATTATTTAGCTGAAGATGTTGTTCAAGAAACATTTATAAAAGCTTATAACAATATAGATAGATTAACAGACGATAGTAAAATAGGAGCTTGGTTGTCAACCATAGCAAGTAGAACAGCTATTGATGTATTACGTAAAGAAAAACGAGCATCATTTATCCCAATTGATGAGGTTTTATTTACGAATTATGAAAGCCTGAAGCCATTACTATTAGTAGATAAAGAATTGGAAACTATTTGGAGCAAAGAAGATATTAAACAGCAAATTGTTTTATTAAGTCCAAAGTTACAGAAAGTACTATTATTAAAATATCAAGAAGATATAAAAGATGAAGATATTGCAGAGAAATTGAATATCACGTTGTCTGCAGTGAAAACAAGAATATTTCGTGCCAGAAAGATTATGAAACAACAGCTTAAAGGGAAAGAAGTTAAAGAAACTAAAGAGTTAGAAGTTATAGCTTAAAGTCAGAACACCAAGTCTGTTTGCATCCCAGACTTGGTGTTTTTTGACTTTTATTCGGAAGATTTCTTTACAAACATTCCGTTTTAAACGTTTAGGGAGTACAGAGAATTCGAAATATGTAAGATAATCTTACGACCTCTTTTTACATAGTGCGCAGTAATAATTAATTTCATTTTACATGTTGTGTAAGTAAATAAGCAGCCTTCTTTCGTATAATTAAACACATAGTTAAATAGTAAAAGGTAGCTTGTTGAATATCAGGCTAGGTTCAATTTCTATTACTAATTATCTAATAATTCAGATAATAAAGCTTTTTCTAATTGTTAAAGGAGGAATTTATGTGTCTGATAAAGTCACGATTGGATTAATTCAAGCCAAAAATGATGTGAATGGAAATGAACCTGTTGCCGTTCACAAAGAAACAGCTATCGAAAAACATATCAAGCTAGTACGTGAAGCAAAAGATAAAGGTGCTCAAATCGTTTGTCTACAAGAAATATTTTATGGCCCTTACTTTTGTACAGAGCAAAATACGAAGTGGTATGATGCTGCAGAAGAAATACCAAATGGTCCAACAACTAAATTATTTCAAGAGTTAGCAAAAGAGTTAGCTATTGTTATTGTATTACCTATTTATGAGAGAGAAGGTATTGCTACTTATTATAATACTGCTGCAGTTATCGATGCAGATGGCAGTTATCTAGGTAAATATCGTAAACAACACATTCCACATGTTGGAGTAGAAAAAGAAGGTTGTGGATTCTGGGAAAAATACTACTTTAAGCCAGGTAATCTAGGCTATCCAGTGTTCGATACTGCATTTGGAAAAGTGGGTGTTTATATTTGTTATGATCGTCATTTCCCTGAAGGGGCCAGACTTTTAGGTCTAAATGGTGCCGAAATTGTGTTTAATCCTTCGGCTACAGTAGCTGGTTTATCCGAATACTTATGGAAATTAGAACAACCAGCCCACGCTGTTGCTAATGGGTATTATTTAGCAGCAATTAATCGTGTTGGTTTTGAAGGGCCTTGGAATATGGGTGAGTTTTATGGTCAAAGTTATTTAGTTGATCCAAGAGGTAATTTTGTAGCTACTGCTAGTCGCGACAAAGATGAAGTGATTATTGGTGAGATGGATAAAAAGTTAATCCGTGAAGTAAGAGATACGTGGCAATTTTATCGCGATCGTAGACCGGAAACATATGAGGATATGACTGCGCTGCTTCCTTAAGATTAAGAAAGTGAAACGGGTATAAAAATCAAGGAGCAAAAGCAATTATAGAACAGTCTATCATTCTATGAACGAATCGCACCAACAGGATAGCATATATAGATATTGCACCAATGAATAAAATGTATTATGGATAAAACAAGAAATTCCATACAAATAAGAGGGTAAGGTGAACGGGTATTTATCCCGCTCACCTTTAATTAAACATAAAACAATTAGATATCTTAGAAAAAGGGGGTAACGAAAATTGATGAATCTAACTCCAGAGGATTTATTAGGTAATTTTCGAGAAGTGAAATCAGCTTTGACAAATCAAGAGGCAATGGAAGAATCAAATCGTTGTTTGTATTGCTATGATGCACCATGTATTCAATCGTGTCCTACAGGTATTGATATACCTTCTTTTATTAAAAAGATAGCTAGTGGAAATGTGAAGGGATCTGCGATAACAATTATGACTTCAAATCCAGTTGGTGCAAGTTGTGCAAGAGTATGTCCAACCGAAGAACTTTGTGAAGGATCCTGCGTTCTAAATGAGTCTACAACACCTATTATGATTGGTGACTTGCAACGCTATGCTACAGACTGGGCAATGAAAAATGAAAAAGTACTGTTTAAAGCAGGCAAGAAAAACGGAAAAACTGTTGCAATTGTTGGTGGTGGACCGGCTGGATTATCTGCTGCTAGAGAATTAGCGTTACTAGGTTACCAGGTTACTATTTTTGAAGCGGAAGAGAATGCTGGCGGATTAAATAGCTATGGTATTGTTTCGTTCCGGTTACCTCAAACTGTTTCATTTTGGGAAGTCGAGCAAGTAGAAAGTTTAGACGTAGAAATAAGAACAAACACAGTTATTGGTAAGGATATTCAAGCTAACGAGTTATTAGAAAATTATGATCGACTAGTTATTGCTGTGGGTATGTCTAACGTTCCTGAATTAGGTATGGAAGGAGAAGACTTAGATGGTGTTCTTGATGCTATTGAATTTGTCAAAAATACAAAGACAAAACCAATAACTGATGAGTTTATAGGTAAGAAGGTAGCTGTTATTGGTGCTGGTAACACAGCTATTGATGGCGCTACTTGTTCCGTCCGACTAGGTGCAGAAAATGTGAAGATTCTGTACCGAAGAACTGTTGAAGAAATGACAGCCTATGATTTTGAATATGAGTTTGCCAAACAAGATGGGATAGAATTTAATTGGTTAACACAACCGACGAAAGTAGTAAGTGACGAAAATGGCAAAGTAAAAGGATTAGAATGTATCAAAATGGAATTAGGAAAACCTGATCAAGATGGAAGGCGTAAACCTGTCCCTATTAAAGGTTCGGCATTTACCTTAGCGGTTGATTATGTAATTCGAGCGATTGGTCAGTCACGCTATACGAAGTTAATTGAAAGCTTTGGATTACAGCATGATGCTGGCGTCGTTACCATCAACGAAGCTACGTTCCAGACTTCAAATCCATCTGTATTTGCTTGTGGAGATGTTATTTTTGGAAAAGGGCAAGGAGAGGCGATGGTAGTTTCAGCGGCAGAACAGGGAAAGCAAGTAGCCTACTCACTGCACCGGGAAATGTTTAATGTAACTGAAACGGCATCTTAACAGCAAATATGAATATAGGAAGAGGAGGCCCTATCATATGGCAGACTTAAGTATTAACATAGCTGGTATCAAATCACCGAACCCTTTTTGGTTAGCATCTGGCCCCCCAACAAATACAGGATATCAGGTTCAACGAGCTTTTGAAGCAGGTTGGGGTGGAGCGGTTTGGAAGACATTAGGTGATCCAGTAATCAATACGTCCTCTCGTTTTGCAGCAATTGGCTTTAATGGTCAACGTGTTGCGGGATTTAATAATATTGAACTAATTACTGATAGACCTTTAGAAGAAAATTTAAAAGAAATCTATGAAACGAAGAAAAAGTATCCCAACCATGCCATCATTGCATCCTTGATGGTTGAACCAGAAAGGGAAAAATGGCATGAAATTGTAAAAAGAGTAGAAGATATTGGTGTAGATGGGTATGAATTAAACTTTGGATGTCCGCATGGCATGGCTGAGCGCGGTATGGGTGCTGCTTCTGGTCAGGTTCCAGAACTGGTTGAAAAACAAACCTATTGGACGAAAGAAGCTGCATCTAAACCAGTTATTGTTAAGCTAACTCCCAATATAACGGATATTACTGTCACTGCAGAAGCAGCGGTTCGTGGTGGAGCAGATTCAATTAGTATGATTAATACGATTAATAGTTTAGCAGGTGTGGATATTCATACATGGAATACAATCCCTCACGTTGGTAATAAAGGAGCACACGGAGGGTATTGTGGACCAGCAGTCAAACCGATAGCACTAAACATGGTCGGTGAATGTGCACGAAGACAAAATATTAATATTCCTATCTCTGGAATAGGTGGTGTGTCAAATTGGCAGGATGCTGTTGAATTTATGTTAATGGGATCAACTAGCGTTCAAGTATGTACGGCTGCTATGCATCATGGTTTCAGAATTGTAGAAGACATGATTGATGGATTAAATCATTATCTTGATGATAAGGGTATTGCTTCAGTGATGGATCTTGTAGGTAAAACAGTTCCAAAATATTCTAATTGGGGAGACTTAGATCTTAACTATAAGGTTGTCGCACAAATTGATAATGACACGTGTATCAACTGTAATAAGTGCCATATTGCCTGTGAAGATACGTCTCACCAATGCATTGATATGTTAAAGGATGATAACGGAAAGAACATATTACAAGTACGTGAAGAAGATTGTGTTGGATGTAACCTGTGTGCGATTGTTTGCCCTGTGGATGGTGCTATTGAAATGGTGGAAGTAGATAGCAAGTTTCCACCAATGTCATGGAACGAAAGACAGGCAGCAATAAGTATGAAAGGGTCTAATGTCGATTTAGTAAAATAATATACGTTTAACCGATCGTACTAGATTGTGATTCGTAAACGAATTTAGAGGAGGCTAACAATGGCTCAGAAGATAATTAAGAACGGTACAATTGTAACAGCATCTGATACGTTCCAAGCAGATATATTAATTGAAAATGAACAAATTTCTATGATTTGTCAAGATTTGAGCTTTGACGGAGCAGAAAGTGTTGATGCTACTGGATGTTATGTATTCCCTGGGGGAATTGATCCACATACACACCTGGAAATGCCGTTTGGTGGAACTGTTAGTAAAGATGATTTTGAGACAGGTACAATTGCTGCAGCGTTTGGTGGAACAACTTCGGTCATTGACTTCTGTATCACAAGAAAAGGAGAATCGTTGAGGAACCCAATCAGGGAGTGGCATGCTAAATCAAAAGATAAAGCCGTCATCGATTATGGTTTTCATTTAATGATTGGTGAAATAAATGAAGATGTTTTAAATGAGCTTCCTTTGATTCTAGAAGAAGAAGGTATTACATCTTTTAAAGTTTTTATGGCATATAAAAATGTATTCCAAGCCGACGATGGTACGCTATTTCAAACGTTAAAAACTGCTAAAGAGCTCGGTGCTCTCGTCATGGTTCACGCAGAAAATGGGGATGTAATTGATCATTTAGTAAAAGATGCTTTAGAAGCGGGCAATACAGATCCGATTTATCATGCATTAACGCGCCCTCCCGAAGCGGAAGGAGAAGCCACAGGGAGAGCTACACTACTAACTGGTCTAGCAAAATCGCAATTATATGTTGTACATGTTTCTTGTGATGAAAGTGCACAAAAAATTAAAGAAGCACGAGAAAAAGGTTACGACGTGTGGGGAGAAACCTGTCCACAATACTTAGTCTTAGATCAAACATATATGGAGAAACCAAATTTTGAAGGTGCTAAATATGTTTGGTCACCACCGTTACGCGAGAAGTGGAATCAAGATAAATTATGGAACGCACTAAAAAATGGTTATTTACAAACGATTGGTTCAGATCAGTGTTCGTTTGATTTTAAAGGGCAAAAAGATTTAGGAAAGGGTGATTTTACAAAGATTCCTAATGGAGGACCAATGATTGAAGACCGTTTTAGCATTCTATTTTCTGAGGGTGTAAAAAAAGGAAGGATTACATTGAATCAGTTTGTTGATATAACGTCTACACGAATTGCTAAATTGTTTGGATTGTATCCTAAAAAAGGAACAATTTCTGTTGGTGCTGATGCGGATATCGTCATATTTGATCCAACGGTTGAGCGCACGATTTCTGTAGATACACATCATATGGCTGTAGATTACAATGCTTTTGAGGGGATGGAAATAACGGGTGAGCCAATTACCGTTTTATCTCGTGGTGCGTTCGTTATAAAAGATAAACAATTTGTTGGTTCATTAGGTGCAGGGAATTATTTAAAACGCGCACATTATGGGAAAATGTTAACGAATGGTAGTGACAAGGTTACAGTATAGCTTAAATGTAACCTTTTATCCTCAATTAAGTTGAAAGGAGCAATTTACATTGTCTGAGTTTGCTCAGTTTGACAACGAAAGAAAAACAATCGATGCTCTTTTAAAAGATGGTTATGCGATTAAGAATCTAAAAGATAACCTCGACGGAGCAATTGTAACCTTTGCCAAGGATGGAAAAGCACTTGAAATATTGCACATTTCTATGGCGGACACTAGAAAATATATTTCTAACTTAATTTTTATGCCAGAACGAGGTACATGAATTTTTACGATAGACCCACTTAGGAGTTCCTAAGTGGGTCTGTTGTTTTTTAATATAAAATAATACGCGTATAAGAAATTCTCACGGTGAGATTACCTTACAGAATAACAGTAATCAATGGTAAATAGTGCTACATTGTTATCAAGGAACGTACAATAATCCGTACTAATATTAATATTCTCCAGTTAAATCAAGAAAAATAATGATGACGTTGTGAGGAGGAAGATTATTGGGATCATTTCAATTAACGATTAGAGAAGTACTTAAAAATAAGTGTTTTGAGAATGCAAAAGTAGTTGCTGGTGAAAAGGGATTAGATAATGTTGTTCGTTGGGTTCATATTATGGAGGTAACAAATATTGATAAGCTATTGAACGGTTCAGAGCTTATTTTATCAACAGGTATTGGTTGGAAAGACTTTCAAAAGACCAGCATCGATTACTTCGAGCAGTTGATCCGAGCAAAAGCTTCCGGACTGTGCATTGAGTTAGTGAAATATGCCAATGAAATACCGAAGGAACTTATAGAACTTGCTAACAAACATAATTTACCCATTATCGTGTTTTATGAAGAAGTGAGATTTATTGATATAACACAAAATATGAATACCCAGCTAATGAATAACCAATATAAAATACTAGCGGACTTGGAAGAGTTTTCAAGAAAACTTAACCATACAATGTTACTCCCAAATGCTTTTAAGCGTGTGTTAAAACTCATTAATCAGTACTTGAATGTACAAGTGATTTATTTATCAAAAACAAAGGAAGAAACAATTTTTGTTCCCCTTCAACACGAAATGGAACAAAATAAATTAGTTCAAAGCGTAAAAAAAAATAAAGGGAAGCGACTTATAAATAGAAATAAGCAATTTATTGCTCCTGATGGATCTTATGTTGGACAGCCAGTGCAGGCGCTTGATCATAAGTTTGCGGACTTAATCATCTTTCCGAAATACAAACATGCCAGTGAATATGAACTACTTGTTTTAGACCGTTGTGCTAACGCGATTTCCCAAGACTTAGTTCGGATTTTTTACATGGAAGAACAACGAAAACAGAAAGAGCAACAATGGGTCTATGAATGGTTAAATGGTGAATACAAAACAGAAGAAATCGAGCAATATATATCCTCTTTAGATTCCACTTTAAAACCCAATGGGGCTACTGTATGCATTTGTCGACTAAATCAAGTACTTGATGACTCTAAACACTCCTATTTTTTAGCGATCTTCAGAAACGTATTACAGAAATATGGTTATTTCTTAATCTCTTTATATGACCATAAACAATTTACGTTTATTTTTATTAATCAACGGTCTTTATCTGATTGGAAAGAAAGATTGCAAAAGACTATAAATCATGTAAACCAGATGGAGCTTTATAAAAAACAGACACATGATTCTGCTTTGTTTGGGATTGGTAAAATGACACGCGAACTTCAGTCCATTCCACAAAGCTACGAAACAGCAAAAGAAGCAATTAAAATCCAAAATCAGGCGAAGATTGAAAATGAAATCTTCTATGAAAACCTTCATATCTATCGTTTAGTTTCTAGTTTAAGTAAATCAATAAATCTAACTGACTATATTCATGAATATATAGGACCAGTCATTGAATATGATGAATCACATAATAGTGAACTTCTGTACACCTTACAAGTTTTTCTTGAATCGAATGGATCAAAAAATGATGCAGCGAAACGCCTTTATATCGTTCGACAAACGCTATATCATCGTTTAGACAAGCTAAAAGAATTACTAGGTGATGATTTTATGGATGCAACAAAGCGTGCTACCATTGAGTTTTCTCTTCACTCCTACCGATATATGAATCCACTAATCAATGTTTCTGAAACGAAAGTCAACTATATAGAGGGATAAGAAAAAACTGTGCTGGGACACAGTTTTTTTATTACCTCTATGAAAACGGTTATACACAGTGGAATTAAACAAGACAAGCAAAGCATATAGATTGTTCTGCTTATGCTTTATCCTTTCCGCAATAAAACTGTGAAATCTAACGCTATACTTGTTTAACTCTTTGTCTAATGATAAGGCTTATGTAAAAAAACTATAATAGACGTAATCAGTTATTGTAAGGAGGAAGTACCATATGTCGTTAGTGCAGCAAAATGTAACAACAATAAAAAACTTTGTCGGTGGAAGTTGGATTGAATCAACTACTAATGAATATCAAGATGTACTTGATCCTGCTACAGGTAATTGTATTGCCAAGGTACCAATTTCAACTTTTGTCGACGTGAATAAAGCAGTAGAGGTAGCCGAAACAGCTTTTCATAATTGGAAAAAGGTGCCTGTTCCTAAACGAGCACGTATTTTATTTAAATATCATCAATTATTGACCGACAATCATGAACAATTGGCTGAGTTAGTTACAAAGGAGAATGGAAAAAGTTATAAAGAAGCTTTTGGTGAAGTATTACGAGGGATTGAATGCGTTGAATTTGCAACAGGAGCACCTTCACTTATGATGGGAGATAATTTATCAACGATTGCAACTGACATAGACTCTCAGTTTTTTCGTTATCCAATCGGGTTAGTTGCTGGGATTTCCCCATTTAATTTTCCAATGATGGTACCGTGTTGGATGTTTCCAATAGCTATTGCTTGTGGAAACACATTTATTTTAAAGCCATCGGAGAGAACACCGCTACTTGCTAACCGGTTAGCAGAATTGTTAAAAGAAGCAGGGTTACCTGATGGTGTCTTTAATATTGTGCACGGTGCACATGATGTTGTGAACGGTTTGATTGATCATGATCAAGTGAAGGCTATTTCTTTTGTTGGTTCAGAACCAGTTGCTCAATATGTATATAAAAGTGCAGCTGCAAAGGGAAAACGAGTCCAGGCTCTTGCAGGTGCCAAAAATCACCATATTGTAATGCCTGATGCAGACAGGAAAACTGCTATTCAAAATATTATAAGCTCCACATATGGAAGTGCGGGACAACGTTGTATGGCTTGTAGTGCTGTCGTTGCAGTTGGTGAAAGTGCTGATGCTTTTTTAGAAGCTTTTAAACATGAAGTGGATAAGGTGAAGATGGGAAATGGGCTGAATGATGATGTTATCCTTACTCCGATGATTAGGGAAGAAAATAAAAAAAGAGCACTTGCTTATATTGATAAAGGTATTGCAGAAGGTGCGGTTTTACTACGAGATGGACGAAAAGACATGAAACACTTTTCTGAAGGTAACTTTTTAGGTCCAACAATTTTTGATCATGTAACACCAGACATGTCGATTGCCAAAGATGAAATATTTGCTCCAATCCTAAGTGTCATACGAGCAGATAATTTACATGAAGCGCTAGAAATTGTAAACCATTCACGTTTTGGGAATTCAGCTACTCTCTACACGGATAGTGCGAAAGCGGTCAGACAATTTAGAGAAGAAGCTGAACCAGGAATGTTGGGTGTCAATGTTGGTGTTCCTGCACCAATGGCTTTCTTTCCGTTTTCCGGTTGGAAGAACTCATTTTTTGGTGATTTACACGTAAATGGAAAAGATGGAGTTGCTTTTTATACACGAAAAAAAATGATTACTTCAAGATTCTAATAGGAATGGAGTGGGTTGACAATGGTAGTCAGTCAAAAAGAAGACTTTTTGCAGAAAGATACAAAAAATATTTGGCACTCCATGAAAAAATATGATTCAACTTCAACAATGATTATTAAGAAAGCAAAAGGATCTTGGGTAACAGATGTAAATGGAAATCGTTTCATGGATGCGATGAGTGGTTTATGGTGCGTAAATGTTGGTTATGGCCGTGAAGAGTTAGCTAAAGCTGCTTATGATCAAATGGTAGAACTACCTTATTTCCCATTAACACAAAGTCATCTTCCGGCAATAAAATTAGCAGAAAAACTAAATGAATGGCTAGATGATGAGTATGTATTTTTCTTTTCGAATAGTGGGTCTGAGGCCAACGAAGCAGCTTTTAAGATTGTTCGGCAGTACCATCGTCAAAACAATCAGCCAGATCGTTGGAAATTCATCTCTCGTTATCGTGCGTATCATGGCAGCACGATGGGGTCCTTAGCAGCTACTGGTCAAGCTTCACGAAAATTTAAATATGAACCACTTAGCCAGGGGTTTCTTCATGTATCTCCACCAGATTGTTATCGTAGTTCTCACACCCCAGACGGAACATGTTGTGAAGAAAGTGCAAAAGAAATTGATCGCGTAATGACATGGGAGTTTGATGAAACAATAGCTGGTGTAATTATGGAACCAATCATCACAGGTGGTGGTGTGTTCATTCCACATGACAACTATTTAAAAGAAGTTCGGAAAATATGTGATAATCATGGAGCACTACTTATTATTGATGAAGTAATTAATGGATTTGGGCGTACAGGAGCTCCGTTTGGATTTATGAACTATGATATTAAGCCAGATATCATTACGATGGCTAAAGGGTTAACAAGTGCGTATTTACCTTTATCTGCAACGGCAGTAAGACGTGATATTTATGAAGCTTTTAAAGGGACAGAAGAGTATGACCACTTTCGTCATATTAATACGTTTGGCGGTAATCCTGCCGCATGTGCAGTAGCATTAAAAAACTTAGAAATTATTGAAAAAGAAAATTTAATTGAGCGATCCAATCTATTAGGTAAGCGGCTTATATTAGAAATGGATGAAATGAAAAATCACCCGAATGTAGGAGATGTACGAATTAAAGGTTTATTGATGGGAATTGAATTAGTGGACAATAAGCAAAAAAAGCTGCCAGTTAAACCGGAGAAAATACAAAAAGTGATTTCAGCTTGTAAAGAACGTGGATTAATTATCGGAAAAAATGGGGATACAGTTGCTGGTTATAATAATATTATTACACTGAGCCCACCGCTTAATATGACTGATCAAGATTTTGAGTTCATGGTATCCACACTGAAAGAGTGTATTTGGCAAATGTAGACACATAGAGAAAAAGATACTTTTATCTCCGTCATTTTTAAGAATTATGATGACATTGTCCATGAAGGATAAGAACCTTAGGAGTAATGTTTAAGGAGGATAATTTAATGCAAATTGGTGTACCAAAAGAAATAAAAAACAATGAAAATAGAGTTGCTGTCATTCCATCAGGTGTGAGTCATTTTACTGAGGATGGTCATGATGTTTACGTGCAATCTGGAGCGGGTGAAGGATCGGGTTTTCCAGATAGTGCTTATGAGGAAAATGGTGCAACGATTGTAAAGACTGCCCAAGAGGCATGGACTCAAGACATGGTTATTAAAGTTAAAGAACCTTTGCAGGAAGAATATCAGTTTTTCAAAGAAGGCTTAATTTTATTTACTTATTTACATCTGGCAAATGAGCCTGAACTTACACAAGCTTTACTGAAGCATAAAGTTACAAGTATAGCCTATGAGTCTATCCAACTACCAAGTGGATCTTTACCATTGCTTACGCCGATGAGTGAAGTAGCAGGAAGAATGGCTACACAGATTGGTGCACAATTGTTAGAAAAGACAAAAGGTGGTCAGGGAATTCTTTTATCGGGAATACCTGGTGTTAGCAGAGGTAAAGTAACAATTATAGGTGGTGGAGTAGTAGGTACACATGCAGCACAAATAGCAATCGGTCTTGGTGCAGATGTTACGATATTAGATGTAAGTCCGCAAAGGTTAAGAGAATTAGATGATTTATTTGGCAACTCTATTCAAACAATGATTTCAAATCCAATGACGATTGAAGAGTCAGTTAAACAAGCCGATCTTGTTATAGGAGCGGTATTAATACCGGGCTATAGAGCACCTATTATTATTACGGAGAAAATGGTTAAGTCGATGAAAGATGGTGCAGTCATTGTTGATGTTGCGATTGACCAAGGAGGCATTGTCGAGACGATAGATCGAATAACAAATCATGATTCTCCAACCTACTTGAAGCACGGTGTTGTTCATTATGCTGTTGCGAATATGCCAGGAGCGGTTCCGAGAACAGCTACACTAGGATTAACAAATGTAACACTACCTTATGCGATATTAATTTCAAATTTAGGTGTAGAAAAACTAGTTTTAGGAAATGAAGTGATTATAAAAGGGATTAATACAATGGACGGTTTTATAACAAATCAAGCTATTGCGGATGTATATGGATTAAAGTGTTATGAAGTATCCTCTTTAATGATGGAGTTAACTTAGTAGTTTTAATATATAAGGAAAAATAGAAGTTATTAAACTTCTATTTTTTTATGGAATGAATTTTTAGGTTAAAATATTTAGATATTTGTGATTTATTGACAATATTCCCCGAAGTAGATAAAAACATGTGTTAGAATAAAAAGAAGTTCTACATTTTCTACCTGCAACCAACAACTAATCATTCTTAAACCCTCCTATGTTATAGTCGTAATGGATCAATTTAGCAATAAATAAATTAAATAATAAGGGTGACACACATGGATGAATTCATTTTCGTTATATTGCCATGGATTTTATTATTCTTTTCTGTTTTTAGTGCAACCTATTCTTTTATTCGAAAGTTGTCTTACGAGTGGGGATTTTTGCTTTGTGCAATTGGAATTTCAGTATATTTAGCTGGACTACAAGTAATTGGAGGATTTGAGGGAATGGGTGTTAGCTTGTTAGGGGCATTACCGTTTACGATTGGACTCTTTATCCTTTTTATCTCCTGGATAGGTAAAAAAATGAAAACTTGAGAAATGATAAGAGTTAGGCAATATTACTTCTTAAAAAAATTACATATTTCCCAAAGAAAGGAAATGAAAACAGATTTAAATAAATTTCTTTGTTACCAAGGCATGAATATATAAATTTGAAAAGTGTATTAACATGCAGAAACAGCCACGTCTAGCTCCAGTTCCTACTTATGACCATCATCCTTTAAGGATGAGTACAAGGAGTATTACAAAGAAAGATATCGTAGAAATAAGTTTTTTTCTAGAAAATAGAAGAAGAACGATAACATAATATTTCGTATTGTTTGATTTCGTAGAACGTTAGATTGGAGGATCTAAAAAATGGAGGTTAGGCAAATATCAAATGAATGTATCGATGACTGTACAAAGATGTATATGGATGTATTTAGTAAAAAACCTTGGAATGAATTTTGGGATTATGCATCAGCTAATGAAAGGTTGTTTACTGTTTTTGAAAACCCAAATTTTGTTGGAATTGGTGTTTTTGATGAGAATCAGGATTTAATAGGGTTTGTTGTGGGTTTTACTGAGAAATGGTTAGAGTTAACCAACTTCTATATTAGTGAAATGTGTGTAAGTACAGACATGCAAGGAAAAGGTGTTGGTTCTTTATTACTTTCTAAATTAGAAGATGTCTGTAAGAAAAAAGACATTAATCGAATAGAACTACTTACCTCAAGAGGTGGACATGCCGAATCCTTTTATAAAAAAAATGGCTATTATACAAGTGGTAAAGTCATATTAATGGCAAAAAGACTTCCGAAAAACTAACTCACCTATAGAATTATTCCCCATCAATTTTGCTACATATTAAAATTCTAATTACAAAACAAGGCTGCTTTTTAAAATTTTTGTTGTTTACGACAGTAATATATAAAGTTTGCACTAACTTAATTTATTTATCATTTTTAATCTCTTACAAGATGATGGAGATTCCGGAAGAAGCAGAAGTCATGCCCGTGCCCTAAGGTGTGCGAAGTTTTTTGACGAAGCAATGATTTAAGCACATTAAAGAACGATAGATAGTAAATTAACACTAAAGTTAATGCACACTTGTATCCTAGTTCGAAGGCTGTAAAGTAACAATATTACGAAAGAGCCAAGAACAACAAAAAGAAATTCTAGTTCCAGTGTGATAGTAATTAAGCACTTGCTAATTTTTCCATTGTACTTTATGTTTAGGCGTGGTATAGTAATTGAGCGATGAGCTAATTTGTGTAAGACGAGGGAACATCAATACGTCGAATGTGGTCGACGGTTTTCTCGCCACAAACCTAAAGGCACCTGTCTAACAGGTGTCTTTTTCAATATGTTTTCAATAAGGCCTTACTATTCAGGCGTTACATATATCGCGAAGTCATTGATTAATAAGATTTTTGTGAATCTAACATGAGCTTTCTATCAAATCTAAACGTTCGCTCGCAATTAGGAGTCAATGGATTAAATTCTGCTGCATTCCTCTCTTTTTGACATCCTTCTTCTGCTTTTGCACTTCATTATACCCCACGAACAGTTAAAGATAGTGGTAAAAGAGTTTTATCGGTTATGAATGTAATATGAGTTTTTTGTAGAGCACTTCCGTATATTATCTGTTATGATAAAGGATACTGTTTAAAATAAAGCATGTAGTGTTTATAAAGGAGAAAAAATAATTGAAACAACAATCACTTCCATTTACAATTTCAAAACAAGAAAATTTCTTTGATCGATTAGGCGAGTATATTGGTGACATCTTTTACGATATATTACCAGAGCAAGGGTATGAATTGCGTGATGAACAAATTTATATGGCTTATCAAATAGAAAATGCTTTTAAAAATAAAAGCACCGTGTTCGCTGAAGCTGGCGTTGGTACAGGGAAAACTTTTGTTTATTTACTTTATGCGATTTGCTATGCTCGATACATGAGAAAACCTGCAATTATTTCATGTGCAGATGAAACACTAATAGAACAACTAGTAAAGAAAAATGGAGATATTGAAAAGCTTGAAAAAGCTCTTGGCTTAACTGTGGATGTACGTTTAGCCAAAGCACGTGAACAATATGTCTGTATGAAGAAGTTAGATCCTTTGGCAAACCAAACGGACGATGAAGATATATTAAATGTTCATGAACAAATTCCTGATTTTGTTTTTGAACAAGGAACTTCTATGCAATCATTTGAACGATATGGTGATCGTAAAGAATATCCATGGGTTTCTAATGAAAAATGGAAAAAAATAGCTTGGGATCCAATCCAACAATGCTCAACCTGTGAATGGCGTCATCGTAGCGGTCAAACGCTAAATCGCGAATATTATAGGCATGCAACGGATTTAATTATTTGTTCTCACGACTTTTATATGGAACATATATGGACAAAGGAATCTCGCAAGCGAGAAGAACAAATGCCATTACTTCCTGAATCTAGTTGTGTTGTATTCGATGAAGGACATTTATTAGAATTCGCTGCCCAAAAAGGGTTAACTTATCGTTTTCATTCTGAAACATTGCATTCGATATTGACAGGCTACATGAGCCAGGATGTTCGTGAAGAATCACTTTACTTGATTGAGGACATCTTACATTTACATGAAGATTGGTTTACTATTTTAAGTGGCTCTGCTCAAATGGTAAAGGGATCGAATCGTAAGGAAGTTCCACGTTCTACCGAAATGTTATCATTGGTCGGAAAGTTAGAACAAAAAGTAGGACAATTATTAGAACAACTCGTATTTGACTCTGAATTATTTACGATTGACCCATATCACATAAAAATAATTGAAGAATATTTAGAGTTTTACTCTTATGGATTAGCAATTTTATTAAAGGATAACCAAGGCATATTCTGGCTTGAGGAAAATGATTCTGAAACGACTTTTGTTATTATGCCTCGATTGGTAGAAGATATTTTAGGTGAAGATGTATTTTCTCAAAAAATACCATTTGTATTTTCATCAGCTACATTAGCTCAAGCAGGTGACTTTTCATACTTAGCTAATAGCCTAGGAATTAAAAAATATGAATCATTTACGGTTGAATCTCCTTTTGATTATGATGAACAGATGAAAATTTATGGACAGACTGTGGAGAGCAACCGTGAGCAGGAGAAATGGAACAAAATAGGAAATGCATTGAATGAGAATCATGGACATTCACTAATTTTATTCTCTTCACTTTTTGAGATGAACGAGTTTCGTGAATGGGCAAATAAGCAAGCGTGGGATTTCTCAATAATTTATGAAGGTGACCGTGAAATAAGTGAGTCTGTTCACTATTTTCAGACTAACCCTGAATCAGTGCTATGTTCCTTTAATCTATGGGAAGGCTTAGATGTGCCAGGAAAAGCACTAAGTCAGGTTGTGATAGCTTCCTTACCGTTTCCGCCCGAAGATCCTGTATTTCAAGCAAAGCGAAATCATGCATCGGATCCACTAAAAGAGGTTGATCACCCGTACATGCAACTAAGATTAAGACAAGGGATTGGTCGATTAATAAGAAGTAGAGAAGATCAGGGGAGTATTCAAATTTTAATGACCGAATCACAAAAAAAAGCGGATTTTCAAGTAATCGAAAAATTGTTACCAGTTGATCTTCAATGGATTTAGTTTAAAACAGGTGAACCTTTTTATATAGGTTCACCTGTTTTTTTGACAATTTATCGAGGAATCAGAATGGTTTTGTAGTCAATTTATTCTAAATGAGTTGTGTAAAAATATTACCATATGATAAAAATCTTTGATTATAAGGAGTTCCTTTTTTAATTCCAATATGTGACTAGATTAAAGAAATGGATTGAGGAGAAATTACAATTGACACAAGTTTTAGGGGGTGAATGAAGATGCAAAAACAAAGAGGTAATATGATGCCAATTCTTGCTTCTGTAGGCATTGGGGCAGCTGCATATTATAGCATGAAAAGAAAAGGTGTAGCTAATGTTGCCCAACAGATGGTTCCATTTGCTGGTGGCATGGGAAATCAAGGAAAACAAAACCAGAACCAACAAAGTTAAGTGCTTTAAGAAAAAAAGGATATATAGGCTTCCTAAAAGGGGGTCTATTTATTCTTTTACATAGATATATAAAATTCATTTTGTTATAATGTACGAAAATATATTTATGAAGGAGTTAAACAATTTGGGGAATAAAAAGTTTATTGGATACGTAGGTACATATACAAAAGAAGAAAGCAAAGGTGTATACTCATTTACTCTAGATACAGAAAAAGGCGAAATCAATGATGTCAATGTAGCAGCAGAATTAGACAACCCTACATACGTCACAGTTAGTAAAGATAACACAAATTTATATGCTGTTGCCAAGGAAGGCGATAAAGGCGGTGTTACTGCATTTTCATTAAATAATCAAACAGGAGAACTAACGAAGTTAAACAGTCAAGCAACTGCAGGATCCCCTCCTTGTCATGTTAGTGTAAATAGTGATAATACTAATGTGGTCACAGCTAATTATCATACAACGAAAATAGAGTCTTTTTTTACAAATGATGATGGATCTTTAAATCCAGCTACTTTTGTAGAGCATGAAGGAACGGGTCCACATAAGAGACAAGAAAAGCCACATATGCATTATGCTGGATTTACTCCTGACGATAAGTATGTGATTGCTATTGATTTGGGAAGTGACCGTGTTATTTCGTACACAATTGATAATGGAGAGTTTGTAGAAGTTAATACATTTAATGCCAAGCCCGGAAGTGGCCCAAGACATATCACGTTTCATCCAAATGGTAAATTAGCTTATGTTATGACTGAGCTTACATCAGAAGTTCTGGTCCTTGAATATGATTCTGAAAATGGAAAGTTATCACAAATACAGGCAGTTCCAACGATTCCGGATGATTTTAACGAAGTAAATGATGGTAGTGCAATTCATATCACTTCTGACGGACGGTTTGTTTATGCTGGAAACCGTGGACATAACAGTATTGCAATTTACAAAGTTGATCAAGTTTCAGGAGAACTGGAGTTTGTTGAATGGACTTCTACAGAAGGAAACTGGCCTCGTGACTTTGTTTTAGATCCTTCAGAGAAATTCCTCGTTGCTGCAAATCAGAAGTCGAATACACTTGTATTGTTTAAAAGGGATGAGACTACTGGGAAATTAACAGTATCACAATCAGGTGTAAAAGTACCAGAAGCAGTTTGTGTGAAATTTTTAAATAACTAATATCAAATCATTTTTATCCTATAGTTTAGATGTATTCTGTAAGCAATTGCTTAAGGGGATCATTTAAACTATAGTTTTTTTATTAGGCAGATAAATTAGTTTTTAAATAATTAGGTAAATGCCCACCCATAATGGTTGGAAAGCCATAGGATAACTAGTGAACAACATAAGGGGGTGTTGATGAGATGCACAATAGTTTTGCATTAATCGTCGTGTTATTTATCTTATTAATCATAGTAGGGACTTCTTACGTTGTCTAAACGAAAAGAATAGTTCAAAGAGGTCACAGATGTGGCCTCTTTTTGGTATGTAATCGAGTAGAAACTGGATAATAGATTTTGAATATAAATCAGTGCACCAAAGAATATTTGATAGTTGATCGTTTCACTTGTTATTTTATTTAATGAATAGGATAATAGACCTAAATAAAGAGTAGTAGATAGTTCTATTTAACTAATGACAGTTTCCACCCTAAATAAATATGTAAAGGGCAAGATCACTGAAAGGTGAGTTCGCAAAGCTATAGGGGCTACGTTCAAACAAGAATATGCCAGCCAGTTACCAAAATGATTAGTTTTTGTTTAGGAGAGGATATCGTTGAACAAGCGCTTGAATAAATTTGAAGAATTTAAACGCAAGTTATATTTATTTGTTTTACCTTTGTTAATTATTTCTTCGTTGATTAGTTTATTATACATAGATGAAAGTGAATCATTGAATACAATAATCCTACCGTTATTAGCGAGTGGATTTTGTGTTTCTTTAATTCTCATCTATACAAGAAAAGGTTTCAGATATGTTGAACTTGCGAATTTATTACTTATTAGTTTGTTCCATCTATTGAAAGTGTTTGAAATTGTTTCGTTAAATATGGTTACACAAGAAGAAGTTACAACAGGCAATGCTACCTATTGGACGCCATTACTATTTGTTTTTATATTTGTAACGCTTAAAGCAAGAAATGGATGGATCTATTCACTTGTACTTTGGGCTCTCACCTTAGCAATAGGAATCTACTATTGGAACGATATACCTTACTTTGGTTCAGAGTCGCTTATACAATATTATTTATCAAACTTGGTCTATATCATATTTCTGTTTTTTGCTCGTCATATTATTAGTGCCTATACAGAATCCGAAGTCTTGGAGAAAATGGCCTTTTATGATGCCCTAACTGGTATTGCTAATAGAAGAAAAGTGTACCAGTGGCTAGAAGAATCTCTTGATAAAGATAACCAGTTTTCAGTTATATTTTTTGATTTAGATTACTTCAAAAAAATTAATGATGAATTTGGACATGTTGCAGGTGATAAGGTATTAATCGAAGTTTCAGAATTAGTCAAAAGATATATTCGTTCAGACGACTTTTTTGGTAGGTGGGGAGGAGAAGAATTTATCATAGTGTCTCGTAACAGAGATAAAATAGAAGCATTGAGACTCGCAGAGCAATTAAGGAAAGAAATCGAAAATCATTCATTCCTCCTTGTTAAGAAGGTCACATCAAGTTTTGGTGTTGCTGTTTCAGAAAAAGGGGATACTACTGAATCGATGCTTGATAGAGTAGATGATGTGTTATATATGGCGAAGGAGCAAGGAAGAAATCAGGTCAAGGTTTTATGAAATATAAAAAGTAAGAGGATGTCCACTATGATTAGAATATAGGGACACCCTTTTTTTTATAGCATACACCAGGAAATTATAGATTTAGTGTCCTGTGGATAACTGATTATTACATGTGCCACTTCCAGCTACAGCGCCTAACCCCTCGAGGTCTTAAGTCAAACATCTTTGTGGTAAAGAGCGCCACATAGATGTTCGTCTTAATTGCCCTAGGGTGAGCAAGACGACCTGTGCTTTTGTTCTTGGTTAAGTTATTTACTAGGAAATTCACTAAGATAAATTAAATCATTATTTTACACATATCATTGGTAAATT
The DNA here is from genome assembly GCF_030282825.1 of Aquibacillus rhizosphaerae. GTDB lineage: Bacteria > Bacillota > Bacilli > Bacillales > Amphibacillaceae > Aquibacillus_C > Aquibacillus_C rhizosphaerae. Next base: position 62,862 of record NZ_JASTZU010000058.1, on the reverse strand, counting down.
CTACTGGATCATGGATTGGTAAGCCTTCAATTAACAATGCTTGACTGTACAATAAGTTAGTATATAAGCTTAGTTTTTGTTTATCTGTATCAAAAGCAGTTTTTAAAGACTGAAATACCTCATGATTAACATTAATTTCTAGGATTTTGTCAGCTTGTACATCTGGGTTATCGGGCATTGATTTTAGAATTTTTTCCATTTCTATCGAGACTTCGCCATCGCTGGATAAGCAAACAGGATGTGATTTAAGTCTCTTAGAAACTTTAACATCTTTAACTTTTCCAGATAATGTTTCTTTCATATAGTCAAAAAGTGCTTTATTATCACTTTCTTCTATGTCTGTTTTATCAACGTTATCCTCTTCAATTCCTAAGTCTCCGCTTGAGATTGATTTAAATTCTTTTTCTTGATACTTCAGTAGCATTTTAATGGCAAATTCATCAACTTCATCGGTGAAATATAAAATTTCATACCCCTTTTCTGCAATTACTTCTGTTTGAGGTAACTTTTCAATACGTGCATTATTTTCTCCAGAAGCATAATAAATATATTTTTGATTTTCCGGCATTCTAGAGACATACTCTTCTAGAGTTACTAGTTTTTTCTCAGTTGATGAATAGAACATCAACAGATCTTGTAATAGTTCTTTATTATTTCCAAAGTCACTATATACTCCGAATTTTAACTGACGGCCAAAAGAGTCATAAAATTTTTCATAATTTTCTCTGTCATCTCTTAACAGACTTAAGAGTTGGCTTTTGATTTTTTTCTTAATATTTTTTGCAATTAATTTTAACTGTCGATCATGCTGTAATATTTCTCTTGAAATATTCAATGATAAGTCTTCAGAATCAACCATCCCTTTAACGAAGCTAAAATAATCCGGAAGTAAATCAGAACACTTTTCCATAATTAATACGCCACTAGAATATAACTCCAAGCCTTTTTCGAATTCTTTTGTATAATAGTCATAGGGCATTTGTTCTGGAATATAAAGAATAGATTGATACCTGACAGCACCATCAACACTAATATGGATATGTTTTAAAGGTTTGTCAAAGCCATAATGTTTTTCAGCATAAAAGTTTTCGTAATCTTCATCAGTAAGTTCACTTTTATTTTTTCTCCAAATAGGAACCATGCTATTTATTGTTTGTTCTTCAATAACGTCTTCAAATTCATTTTCAGTTCCTTCTTTTGGTTTTTGTTCGGTAACGTCCATTTTAATAGGATAGCGTATAAAATCAGAGTATTTTTTGATAATTGATTTTAAACGATATGATTCTAGGTAATCATCATAATTGTCATCTTCCGTGTTATCTTTAATTTTCAAGATAATATCTGTACCTATTTCATCTTTTTCACAGGTTTTAATTGTGTATCCATCGACACCTTTTGACTCCCATATATAAGCTTCATCACTACCTAATGACCTCGAAATCACAGTTACAACATCAGCTACCATAAATGAAGAATAAAAACCAACCCCAAATTGACCAATAATATCCTGTCCATCTCTCATTTCGTTTTCGTTCTTGAATGCCAAGGAACCACTTTTTGCAATAACCCCAAGATTATTTTCTAACTCTTCTTTCGTCATACCAATCCCAGTATCCGTGATTTTTAATGTTCTAGCTTTTTTGTCGGCAACTACTTTTATGTAATAATTATCTTGATCAAACGTAAGAGACTCATCTGTTAATGCCTTGTAATAGATCTTATCAATTGCATCACTTGAATTCGATATTAACTCTCTTAGAAAAATCTCTTTTTGTGAATAAATCGAGTTAATCATCATTTCAAGAAGTCTTTTGGATTCTGCTTTAAATTGTTTCTTCGCCATGGAGATTGCTCCTCTCGATATAATTAATTTAGTAGTTAGCACTCTTATTCCTAGAGTGCTAACTACTAAATTAAATACCACATATTTATATGCTATGTCAATAGTTACTGCTATCTAATGTTGATTTTTGCTTGCTGAATAATTTTGTAATTTTTATTTATGAATTTTTTTAAAAAATATTCGAGCATGCTAGGTTTAACGATGTATTGTAATTTGTTTCTCAGAACGAGATACAGACATAAAAAAACTTAATCGTAAAATTAATGCTTTCAATTCATAATAAAGTAACTCATACTATTAGTGAATGTATCAAGTGATTAGATGTACATAAGTTTATATTAAGGAAATTAGATGTACATAAGCTTATATTAAGGAAAGCAGGGGAAACCTATGAGTAAATGTATAATTTTTTTCGATATTGATGGAACATTACTTACACATGAAAAAGAACTACCAAAAGAGACAAAGCAAGCTATTTTTAAGTTGAAGCAACTTGGACATGATGTTGCAATTGCAACTGGACGTGCTCCATTCATGTATGAAGACTTGCGTAAGGAATTAGAAATCGATTCTTTTGTTAGTTATAATGGATCATACGTTGTTTATAAAGATGAAGTTATTTTTACTAATCCATTAAACGTTTTAGAACTGAAAAAATTAACAGAAGAAGCGCTTATAAACGATCATCCAGTTGTATTTATGGATCACGAAGATATGAAAGCAAATGTTCCTGATCATGTTTATATTAATGAGAGTTTTCAATCATTACAAATAAATCAATTTCCGAGTCATGATCCAAATTATCATCAAGGACGTGAACTGTATCAAACACTTTTGTTCTGTAAAGAGAGGGAAGAAAAATATTATCAGGAAAAATATAAATCGTTTGATTTTGTTAGATGGCATCCATTTTCACTTGATATAGTTCCTAGAGGTGGTTCAAAAGCAATTGGAATAGCAAAACTAGCTGCAAAACTAGGGTATGCAAAAGATAGACAGTATGCGTTTGGTGATGGTTTAAATGATCTTGAGATGCTATCTGTTATTGAAAATAGTGTTGCTATGGGCAATGCTGTAGATGATGTTAAATCGGTTGCAAAGTATGTAACTAAGTCAGTAGAAGATAATGGAATTTTACATGGTTTGAAGATGGTTGGGTTGTTATAGGTAAAAGTGAAAAATTTGAAGTGGGATTATCGAGGAGGCTCTTTTCAGTAATTGTTGACTACGACTTTTCGGAATGAAAGTCACTTCCCATTTTGTAGATTTTTAATCAACTTTAAAAACAACCTTTTTATCAAAAAAGAAGTAGCTATCTAGTTGAAATTGACGCTAGACAGCTACTTTTTGTTAACTAATATATTTATTTACAAATCCCCATACTTTATTCCAGTATCTCTCTGGATCAACTTTTTCAGCTTCACCATGCCCAGCACCTGGTATAATTAATCTATCTTTTTCCACATCGGCAGCATTGTATACTTCATCTAACATTTGAAATGGGACGAAACTATCATCTTCACCGTGAATAAAAAGCATTGGTGTAGTACTTTTAGCAACCTGCTTTATAGCTGATGCCTCATTCAAGTCATATCCTGCACGAATATTTGTTAATGTGTTAGCTGCGTTCATAATAGGGAACCTTGGTAACCCAAATAAATCATCAAGTTGGTAAGTGAATACATCCATAACGGAGGAATAGCCACAATCCTCGATAATCACTTTGACATTAGCAGGTAACTTTTCTCCAGATGCCATCATTACTGTGGCACCTCCCATTGAAACACCTAGGAGTGCTATTTCAGCCTCAGGTTCATCATTGGTAATTGTCTCTATCCATTGAAGCATATCTAATCGATCATGCCAACCCATTCCAATGTAATCTCCTTCACTTTCACCGTGCCCACGAAGGTCAGGTGCTAGTACACTGTAACCTTTTTCGTGAAAATTACGGATCCATCGGGTCATCTGAGTACTATTACCAGTATAGCCGTGAACAACAATGGCCCATTTATGATTGTTATTTTCATTTTTATACATATTTGCTTTTAGAGCTAAATTATCAGAAGATGTAATACTAACTTTATTTCCAGGATGCTTCTCTATAAATTCTTCGTCTAATAAATTACTAGCTTCAACTACTGCTGCAGAAACTGCTTCAGATTCAGCTAGATGTGGATTACCTTCTAAGAAATCTTTTTCTTTACTGGGATTTAATGCGAAGTTATAAAAATAGTTACCAACTAAACCATAGGCAATAACTAAAATACCTATAATAATTACAGCAAAATAAATAAATCTTTTCATTAGATATCTCCTTGTAAAACCAATTGAATTTATATCATAATTTATAATAGCATATAATGACTAGAAAAGGTGGGAATTTAGTACCGCATTTTCTATTTATCTATAGTTTCAGAAAGAATTTTTTTATTAGATGAGAGTTTTTGACTAGAAGTCTATCGTTGAGATAATATTTTTCACATCTTCATTAGGTTAGCTTAATCCATCGATTCAGAAGAAATTCGCTTTATTTTCGTGTATTTCCTTCCATATGAGACTTTTTGTTCTAAAAATTCATTATCAGCTAATTCATGAAGGTTTAAATCTTAGAGTTAGATGCAAAAACTTACGCAAGATCCTTAAAACAGTTCGATTTGCATAATAATGGAGCTGTTACTTTAAAATAGTTATTCATATAACAGCTTCGTTTGCAAAAGACTACCAAAACGTTGATAATAAAACTACCATTTAGGTTTGTTAAAATCTTTAGAAACAAACTAATTACATACTTTGGAATAGTAATAAAAATAATAAGATGTTAAAAAACAGGAATGCGAGTGATTATTTTAGTTTAACTTATTTTATTATTTGCCAGTAAAGGAAATAATGTAATGAATGAGTTGTTATAAAAAGGAGATTGTACAATGGCTTTAAGAACTTTATTATCTACGGATCAAATCAAACCATTTTTACAAAAAGCTTGGGAGGTATCAGGTTTCACTGAACTAACACCAATACAAGAAAAAGCTGGACCTGTAATAATGGGAGGGGAAGATGTTATTGCTGAATCACCAACAGGCAGTGGTAAAACTTTAGCATATCTTTTGCCTTTACTCCAGGAAATAGATTCTAATCAAAAAAACATTCAAGTAATGATTTTAGCTTCATCACACGAATTAGTTATGCAAATACATCAAGAGTTACAAAAATGGACCATAGATAGTGGAATAGGTAGTGCCACACTTATTGGTGGAGCAAATGTAAAAAGACAGCTAGAAAAATTAAAAAAACGACCTCAAATCATTCTAGGTACACCAGGAAGAATACAAGAATTATTAAAATCAAAAAAATTAAAAGTTCATGAAGTTAAAAAGATTGTACTTGATGAAGCTGATCAGTTGCTCGTACCAGAACATATTAATGAGGTTGAAAATATTATTAAGAGTACACTAAGGGAAAGACAAGTGTTATTATTCTCTGCAACACTTTCAAATAGTATTGAACAAAAAGCCGCAACCTTTATGAAAGAACCACAAGTAATTAGAATAAATGAACAGGAATTAGATAGGCCAAATGTTGAACATATGTATTTTGTTTGTGATGCAAGAGATAAGATAGAGTTACTTAGAAAGGTTTTAAAGGCAGATGAAAAAAAAGCTTTAGTTTTTGTTAGAGATATTGGGAATCTATCTGTTATGGCTGAAAAATTGGAATATATGGGGGTTTCAGTTGGTCAGCTACATGGAAACACTAAAAAACAAGAAAGAGAAAAAGCGATTAGAGATTTCAAATCTGGAAAGTCTCAATTGCTTTTGGGGACAGATGTGGCTGCTCGCGGTCTAGACATTCCAGATTTAACACATGTCGTGCATATGGATATTTCATCGGATGCTACACAATATCAACACCGTTCAGGACGAACGGGAAGATTGGGTTCGGTTGGTGGTACTGTAATCTCAATTATAACTGTTGCTGAAGAACGTAATTTACAAAAAATAAGCAGAGTTTTAGGTTTGGAAATCGCGAAAAAGAAGATTTATAAAGGGAATATTGTAGATGAGCGATAAGATAGGAATAAAATTAAAAAAGAAAAAGAAGGAACTGCATAGAGGCAGTTCCTTCTTCATATGAAGTATTTATATCTATTTATTTTTTTTAATTCGTTCAAATTCATTAAGAGCCTCGTCAAGTTGTTGTGAAACTTTTAAAAGTTGTTCTTGTTCTATTTTTCTTTGTGACAATTGATAGAGTTCGATCCTTAATTTTTCAATTTTAATTTCTAAAGCGCTAGTGCTTGTCAAATAAATCCCCACTCGTTATTTATTTTATACATCAGCAAAGAACGTTTGTTCGATTTAATTATAAACTAAATTACGAAAAAAAACAAGTGAGATTATAAAATCAAAGAAAAGCCACCAATAATTGAAAATTGGTGGCTCTTCATTATAAAATTTGTGATAAAAATAATTTTGTTCGTTCATGTTGTGGATTATCAAATAATTCAGCAGGAGTCCCCATTTCAATTATTTCCCCTTCATCGAATAAGACAATCCTATCTGCTACCTCACGAGCAAATCCCATTTCGTGTGTCACGACTAACATGGTTATTCCTGAATGGGCGAGCTCTTTCATAACGTCCAATACTTCTTTTATCATTTCTGGATCCAGAGCAGAGGTAGGTTCGTCAAATAGCATGATTTCTGGTTGCATCGCGAGTGCTCGGGCAATGGCAACACGTTGTTGTTGTCCCCCGGATAACTTGACCAGGATACTTATCTGCTTGTTCCGGTATCCCCACGCGTTCTAAAAGCTCTAAAGCTAATTTTTCTGCTTCTGCTTTAGGTTTTTTTCGAACCCATATCGGTGCTAAAGTAATGTTTTTTAATATCGTCATATGTGGGAACAGGTTGAATTGCTGAAACACCATACCAGTTTCTTTCCGGATTAAATCGATATCTTTCACATCATGAGATAGGCTAATTCCGTCAATAGTAATGTGGCCTTTTTGAATCTCTTCTAACCCATTGATTGTACGAATAAATGTTGACTTACCAGCCCCCGAGGGACTTAAGATAACTAGTACTTCACCTTTTTTTACGTTTAATGACACATCCTTTAAAACGTGAACATGCCCGAACCATTTATTAATAGTAACACAAGAGATAATTTCTTCACCTTCATTTATATTTGAATTTGTATCTGTTTGTTCCATTACTACATTCCTCCTTCATAGTATTCACTAACGTTCGCCGACACCTAATGTTTTTTCTAATCGCCGACTAGCATAGGATATTGAATAAGCAATAATCCAATAGCAAAAAGCAATAAATAGATAAGTTTCCATAATGCTACCTAAGAATTCGGGGTTTGATTTCACCGTTTGTGCAATACCAAGTATATCCATTAATCCAACAATCGCAACTAAAGAAGTATCTTTAAACATCGATATACTTTGACCTACGATATCTGGTATCACGGCGCGTAATGCTTGTGGCATGATAATGAATGTCATTGTATGAATTGGATGTAATCCGATGGCTTTTGCTGCTTCAAATTGACCCTTTGGAATCGATTGTAATCCATCACTAAGCAAATCTATCATTAATGAATAGTATCATGATAACAGGCAAAATGTTGATAATTTGAAGGTGAAAAGTATTTAATGTATTTTTTATTTTTAAATAAAATTATGTGAAAAATAGGGAAGGGGAAGGAATGAATAGAATTGTGGAGTTTGGTAAGAGCGTTTTTGAAAAAAATAGTAAGATTTTCTATCAAAGGTACATATTTGGTCAATCAATTGTACAAAATATAAATAATTCTATAGGAAATATAAATAAATGGAGTGGTTCTATGAATAAATATTTAATACAATTAATATTAATTCTATTTTTAGTATTAATTCCGGATAAGACGATGATTGGAATTAGTCTTGATCTTAAAGGGGAAAGAGAAGATGTAACTTCTGTAAGCGAAGATAAACTATCGCATAATTGGGCCAAAACAAGCTCTGAATTGAAAATGGTACATGATGACTCACATCAATATGATGTTTGGCATAACTTTATAAAAAAATCTGTTACTTGTGATATTACTCATAAAATAAAAACAGAAATATGGTATTGTGATTTACATAACCATACAAAATCTGAAGTATCTTTAGAGGAAACGATTCATAGTCATAAACATTAAAAGCAGTAGGAGAGGAGATGAAAAAGCAGGCACCAAGAAGGGTACCTGCTTTGTGTGTGTAATATAAACTACAAGCGTACAATTTCCATACATCAATGTTATACAAGAGATGAAATATGATTATTACTAGCTAACTTTTGAATTTGTGGCATTCTAGATAGATCCATGTTACCACCGCTAACAATGATTCCACAATGATTAGAATTTATTTTATCCCCATGTGCGAGTAGTGCTGCAAAAGCAGATGCGCCAGCACCTTCGATCAGTGATTTTTTTCGTTCAAGCATATATACCATAGCTGTAGCTATATCTTCATCCGTGACTGTGACCATATCATCCACATATTGTTCAATTATTGGAAATGTTTGAATACCGACTTTTTTGACAGCAATACCATCTGCAATAGTGGTAACAGTTGAAAGTACATCGGATCCTTGTTTGTGATAGAGGTTAAAGGTAGCGCTCGCACCTGCCGCTTGTACACCAATAATATTAATGTTTGGATTCATGTGCTTTGCTGCAACAGCAATCCCTGAAATTAGACCTCCGCCACCGACAGGTACAATAATTGTATCTAGTTGATCTTCTTGCTCTAACATTTCTAAAGCAATTGTACCTTGACCTGCCATGACATCTGGATCATCAAATGGGTGAACAAAAACACTTTTACTTTTTTCTTGTTCTTTTACGGCTGCTTCAAATGCTTCTTGGAAAGAATCTCCGGTTAGTACAATCGTTGCTCCGTAATTTTGAGTAGCTTCAATTTTAGCTTCTGGGGTGTGTTCAGGCATAAAGATTTTTGCTTCAATGCCTCTTTTTGCAGCAGCAAGAGCTACCCCTTGTGCATGATTGCCGGCAGATGCAGCAATCACTCCACGTTCTGCTTCTTGTTTAGTTAATTGAGCAACTTTATAGCTTGCACCGCGCACTTTGAAAGCCCCAGTTTTTTGCTGGTTCTCCATTTTAAAATACACATTTTTACCTGTCATATAATTTATAGACGACGATGTTGTTAGGGGTGTTCGATGAACTACTTTCTCTAAAAGTTTCATCGCGTCTTTGATTTTTGCCCCTGTTAAGCAATCCCCAATGATTTCACACTCCTCTAGTATTTTGTCTCTTGCGCTTCAAACTGTTCGATTTTATTTTCATGCGTTAACGTAACGGCAATCTCGTCCCAACCGTTAAGTAACATTTCCTGCTGGTACGCAGGAAGATCAAATGTTGCGCTAAAATCATCCGAACCATAGACGCGCTTATTTTCTAAGTCTACAGTAATAGTATAGGCTTCTGACTCAGAACGGTCAATGAGCTTTTGTGTTTGCTCTCCTGTTAACTGAATAGGAAGTATGCCATTTTTGGTACAATTGTTATAAAAAATATCTGCGAAACTAGAGGCGATAATCACTCGAAAACCATAATCTTGGAGTGCCCATGGTGCATGTTCACGAGATGAGCCGCAACCAAAGTTTTCGCCGGCAACAAGAATGGAAGCATTTTCATACTGTTTATAATTTAAGCTAAAGTCATCGCGTGGAGCTCCGTCGTTATCAAAGCGCCAATTATAAAATAAGAATTGCCCGAATCCTTGTCGAGAGATTCTTTTCAGAAATTGTTTTGGGATAATTTGATCTGTATCAATATTATCTCGGTTTAATGGATAAACAAGACCAGTATGTTTACGTATTGGTTCCATAATTATAAACCCTCCTTATAGTAAATAAATCTTATTAAACAATAGTTTTATGAGAATGGAAAGAAGTAGATATATGGCACATCTACTTCTTTGAATCTTTAATTTAAGCTGTTGGAACACCTAATTTTCTTACGTCAACAAAGTGACCTTCAATAGCCGCAGCTGCAGCCATTTCTGGGCTTACAAGGTGTGTTCGAGCTCCGTTACCTTGGCGACCTTCAAAATTACGATTTGAAGTGGAAGCGCATCTTTCCCCAGGAGGGACAATGTCATCATTCATTGCAAGGCACATACTGCAACCCGCTTCGCGCCATTCAAATCCAGCTTCTTTAAATATAAGATCTAAACCTTCTTTTTCAGCCTCAGCTTTTACACTGAATGAGCCAGGTACTACCATAGCCCGAACGGAAGGGTTTACTTTTCTACCTTTTACAATTTCTGATGCTCTTCGTAAGTCAGTAATTCTTGAGTTCGTACAAGAGCCAATAAACACATGTTCAATTTTAACAGAAGAGATAGGTTGCTCTGCTTCAAGCCCCATATATTCAAGTGCGCGTTTAATTTCATCTTTGCCATTAGCCGTTGTTGCACTATCTGGGCTAGGGGTAGAAGCGCTGATAGGAATACACATGCTAGGATTCGTTCCCCATGTAACTTGGGGCTCGACTTCAGCAGCTTCGATTTCTACTGTTGCGTCATAGCTAGCACCAGGATCGCTTGCAAGGTTTTTCCACGCCAAAGCAGCTTTTTCGAACTGTTCTCCCTTTGGAGCATGACGTTTCCCTCTCAAGTATTCCACGGTTGTCTGGTCCGGGCTAATTAATCCAGCTCTAGCACCAGCCTCGATTGACATATTACAAATGGTCATGCGACCTTCCATAGAAAGTGATTCAATCGCTTCTCCAGTATATTCAATAACATATCCTGTACCGAAACGCACCCCGTATTTTCCGATAATTGCAAGAATTAAATCTTTTGCTGTGATTCCTTGACCAAGTTTGCCGTTAACTTTAACATTTAAAGTTTTTGGTTTCGCTTGCCATAGCGATTGGGTGGCAAGCACATGTTCTACTTCACTAGTCCCGATACCAAATGCTAAGGCACCAAAAGCGCCATGTGTGGAAGTATGACTATCACCACAAACAATAGTTTTTCCGGGTTGTGTTAAACCAAGCTGAGGCCCGATAACGTGAACAATTCCTTGGTCAGGATGATGGATATCAGCAAGTGATATATCAAATTCTTTGCAGTTCTCTTGTAGTGTATCCATTTGTGTTTTTGAAATCTGATCTTTAATGACGTTGCGATGAATAGTAGGAACGTTATGATCCATTGTAGCAAACGTGCGGTCAGGACGACGAACTTTGCGACCATTCATTCTTAATCCTTCAAACGCTTGAGGGGAGGTCACCTCATGAACAAGATGTAAATCGATATAAAGGAGATCAGGCTTTCCCTCTTCTTGATGAACAACATGTTGATCCCAAATTTTTTCAACTATTGTTTTAGGTTTCCCCATTTTAAATCACTCCTTATTCTATTTAAGACTTATAATTAAAGTTTATTAACCTTTTTGAGCTTTAATATAATCTACAATAAGATTAGTCATTTCAGTGGTGTTAACTTTTTGCCCATCCAAAACTTGTAGATCAGCGGTGTGATAACCTTGATCAATAATCGCTACAACTGCTTTTTCTATTAACTTAGCTTCATCTTCTAATTGAAGTGAATGTCTTAGCATAAGTGCTGCTGATAAGACCATTGCTAATGGATTGGCAATTCCAAGACCGGCTATATCTGGAGCAGAGCCGTGAGCGGGTTCATACAATCCGACACCGTCTGCTGCTAAGCTAGCAGACGGTAACATCCCAAGTGAACCTGTTAACACAGAAGCTTCGTCACTTAAAATATCTCCAAACATATTTTCTGTAACAATTACATCAAATTGACTTGGATTAGTGATTAATTTCATTGCGGCAGCGTCAACTAAGACGTGTTCAACAGTTACATCAGGATAATCTACCTTTTTCGCTTCAACAATCTCTCGCCATAGTTTACTAGATTCTAAAACATTAGCCTTATCAACAGAGGTAAGGTGTTTACTTCTAAGTTGAGCGCTTTGAAAAGCTTTATCAACAATGCGCTCAATTTCTGATTTTGTATAGGTTAATGTGTCGACTACAGCATTACCGTTATCTCTGCGCTCGCTAGGGGTGCCAAAATATAAGCCGCCAGTAAGTTCACGGACAATTAGGAGATCACTTCCATTAATTACTTCCTCTTTTAATGGTGACGCATGCAGTAATTTTTCAAATCCTTTAACAGGTCTTAGATTTGCAAATAAATCTAATGCTTTACGAATACCTAATAATCCCTTTTCAGGACGGAGGTGGGAGGGAAGTTGGTCCCATTTTGGTCCACCAACCGCACCAAGTAACACCGCATCAGCTTGCTTACAAGCGATGACAGTTTCTTCAGGAAGAGGTGTTCCATGATTATCAACGGCTACGCCACCAATGTCATGTGAAAGAAAGGTAAACGTATGATTAAATTGACTAGCGATAGCGTCTAGTACTTTTTTTGCTGCATCCATTACCTCGGGACCAATACCGTCACCGGGCAGTAGTATAATTTTTTTTTGCATGTTTTGACCTCCTAATAACCGTTAAATATTTGCTTGTTTTGATTCTAACTTTTTGTTTAAAAATACACGATTAACTGCGTTTAAAAATGCTTGTGCTGCCGCTTCTAAAACATCTTGTGCAGATCCGCGTCCGCTAACAGCTGTTCCATTAACAGTCATACTGACATGAACTTCGGCTAAGGCATCTCGCCCTTTACCAATTGAACTTAGATTGAAGTCACTTAAATGAATTTCCTCTTTAACGAGTTTTTCAATCGTATTGTAAAGTGCTTCAACGCTTCCTTGTCCTGTACAAGCTGTCTCTGCACGTTCACCCTCTGGTGTTGTAAGAGCAACTGTAGCAGTAGGTAGGTTAAATGAGCCATACTGAACTTGAAAAGATTCTAACGTGTATCGTTTAACGTTAGATACATCTGTTTGAATATCTGTTAGAATAGTAAATAAATCATCGTCTGTAACTTCTTTTTTTCGATCAGTAAGCAATTTAAATGCTTTAAAAGCTTCCGCTAATTTTTCTTCTGGTAATTGATATCCTAATTGAACAATTCTATCTTTAAAGGCGTGGCGCCCGGAATGTTTTCCTAATACTAAGTTGTTAGATTGTATCCCAACAAGCTCAGGTGTAATAATTTCATAAGTGGATGCATTTTTTAAAACGCCATCTTGGTGAATCCCGGATTCGTGGGCAAATGCATTTCTACCAACAACGGCTTTGTTGCCAGGCACGGCCATTCCTGTGAATTTACTTATAAGATCGCTTGAACGCTTAATTTCTTTTAATACAAGGTTAGTAGTATAAGGATAAAAATCATTACGAATAGTTAGTGCAACTGCAATTTCTTCTAGCGCTGCGTTGCCAGCACGTTCGCCAATACCATTAATTGTACCTTCAATTTGTGTTGCGCCATTTTCTATAGCTGCAATTGAATTTGCTACAGCCATTCCTAAATCATCATGACAATGACATGATAGGGAAGCTTTATTAATATTTGGAACGTTTTCTTTTATATAGAGGAACATTTCACCATATTCTTTTGGTGTTGTATATCCTACTGTATCAGGTAGGTTGATAACGGTAGCGCCAGCATCAATTACCTTTTCAATAATAGTAGCTAAAAATTTCAAATCAGATCTAGAAGCATCTTCTGCAGACCATTCCACATGTGTGAATCTTTGTTTCGCATAAGAAACCATTTCAACTGCGATATCAATAACTTCTTCTGGTGTTTTCTTTAATTTGTACTCCATATGGATAGGGGAGGTAGCTAGAAAAACATGCAACCTTGGTTCCTTTGCATCTTTCAATGCTTCCCAAGCGATATCAATATCTGATTTTTTTGCACGAGCAAGAGCAGTCACAGAGGAGTTCTTTATGGTTTGTGCAATTTTTCTTACTGCTTCAAAATCACCTTGGGAGGAAGCAGGAAATCCTGCCTCCATAATATCAACACCCAAGCGTTCCAATTGTTTTGCGATTTCTAGTTTCTCAAGTTGATTAAGATTAACGCCAGGAGACTGTTCTCCGTCTCTTAGCGTTGTATCGAAAATCTTAATTTGAACCATTCGAGACCACTTCCTTCTTAGCGTTTGCCTTTTGCTTAACAAATGGCATTAACTCACGAAGTTCTCTACCTACCTTTTCAATTGGATGGTTATTTTCTTTAGCGCTTATTGCATTAAACTGAGGACGATTTGCTTGGTTTTCTAAAATCCAACCTTTAGCAAATACACCAGTTTGAATATCAGTTAACACATCTTTCATACGTGCTTTTGTATCTTCGTTTACTACGCGTGGTCCGGATACGAAGTCACCCCATTGTGCTGTGTCAGAAATAGAGTAACGCATTCCTTCTAGTCCGCCTTCATACATTAAGTCAACGATTAGTTTAAGTTCATGCATACATTCGAAGTAGGCAACTTCTGGCTGATATCCAGCTTCTGTAAGAGTTTCAAACCCAGCTTTTACTAGGCTAGTTACTCCACCACAAAGTACAGCTTGCTCACCGAAAAGGTCAGTTTCTGTTTCTTCTTGGAAAGAAGTTTCTAGGATTCCAGCACGACCTGCACCAATTCCTTTTGCATAAGCTAATGCAACATCAGTAGCGGTTCCGGTAAAGTCTTGATAAATACCATAAAGTGCAGGTACACCAGCGCCTTCTTCAAAAGTTCTACGTACTAGGTGACCTGGTCCCTTAGGTGCAATAAGGAAAACATCTACGTCTTCTGGAGGTACGACTTGATTAAAATGAATGTTAAAGCCGTGAGCAAATACTAACGCATTTCCGGCTTGTAGGTTTGGTTTAATGCTTTCTTCATAAATTTTTGGTTGATACTCATCAGGAAGCAGTACCATAACAACATCCGCTTTTTTTGTTGCATCTGCTACGGTTTGAACTTCTACACCATCTTCAACTGCTTTATCCCATGACTTTCCTTTTCTTAGGCCAACAACTACATCAAATCCACTTTCTTTAAGGTTTAATGCGTGCGCATGACCCTGTGATCCATATCCAATAATTGCGATTTTTTTAGATTTTAAAACCTCTTCGTTAATATCGTTGTGATAAAGTACTTTTGTCATAATTAATACATCCTCTCCACTTTGTTTGTTATATATAAATTTAGTAGTACATAGGTTCAATGTTTCTAAAACTACTCTTTTCTACTTTAATAAAGAGTATGATGGTAGTTCAGCCACTTGTGGTTGTTGGCCACGTAAAAAGGCTGTTAATCCAGTACGGGCTAGCTCTTTGATACCGTAGGGACGTAATAAATCAATCAATGCTTCTATTTTATCTGGCTTTCCAGTAACCTGAATAGAAAGACTATCCTTACTAACATCGATTACTGATGCGCGAAATGGTTCAATGATACCTTGAATTTCACTTCTAAGTGCGCTGCTACTAACTATTTTTATTAGTGCCAGCTCTCTGGCAACAATAGCTTTATCTGTAATATCAGAAACTTTTAATACATCAATTTGTTTATTAAGTTGTTTGGTTACTTGCTCGAGTTTTTGCTCGTCTTCAACCTCTACAACAAATGTCATTTTTGATACACCATCAACTTCTGTTCTACCGACGGAGATGCTTTCAATATTAAATTGTCTTTTTTGCAATAAACCTGTAACTCGGTTTAAAACTCCGCTTCGATTTTGTACGGTTGCTGTTATGATACGTCTCATGATGGTTTCACCCCAATCATCTCGTTTATTCCACTACCAGGAGCAATCATTGGATAAACATTGTCTTGTTGAAGCACTCGACAATCAACAACAACTGGACCTTCATGGGCAAATAGTTCTGGTAGGGACTTAATTAAATCTTCTTGATCAGTTATTTTCATTCCCTTAATGTTATATGCTTCAGCTAATTTTACAAAGTCTGGTTGAATACTAAATATAGACTCTGAGTAGCGTTTTTCATAAAATGATTCTTGCCATTGACGAACCATTCCTAGTGCACCGTTATTAACGATAATTACCTTAACTGGAAGGTTTCGTTCTTGTAATATAGATAACTCTTGGAGGGTCATCTGAAAACCGCCATCACCAACAATTGCAACGACTGTCTCATCCGGAGCGGCTAGTTGAGCACCGATTGCAGCTGGGAAGCCAAATCCCATTGTTCCAAGTCCACCGGAAGTTACCCATCGATTTGGTTTGTTAAGCGTATAATGCTGAGCGGCCCACATCTGGTGTTGACCAACATCAGTCGTGACAATGGCTTCACCATTTGTTACTCTGTGAATTTCTTTAATTAGCCACGGCGCTATCATATCTTTTTCGGGTTTGTTATACCAAAGTGGATAAGCGCGCTTATTATCTTCAATTTTACTCATCCATTCATCATGTTGAGGTGATTCCTTCACATGTTTGTGTAACAGTTGTAATGCTTGCTTAGAATCGCCAACAATTGGAATGTGTGTTTTAACATTTTTCCCAATTTCTGCAGGGTCGATATCGATATGAGCTACAATTGCATCTGGAGCAAATTTTTCAAGGTTACCAGTCAACCGATCATCAAATCTTGCTCCTATATTTATCAACAAGTCGCATTCATATATAGCCATATTTGCAGCGTAAGTTCCGTGCATACCAGCCATTCCGAGTGACAGTTCGTGGTCACCAGGGAAGCTACCTAAACCAAGAAGTGTGTTGGTTACTGGTAAAGAATGCTTTTCTGCAAAGAATCTTAATTCTTCAGAAGCTTTTCCAAAAAGAACACCTGCACCTGCAAGAACAACTGGCTTCTTAGCCTTTGCTAGCGCCTCTGCAAGTTTTTTGATTTGCAAAGGATTTGGTTTCAATGTCGGTTGATAACCTGGTAAGTGGAAATCTGTCTCATACTTACCGTCGCCGGGGCCAGCAGCGATATTTTTTGGAATATCAACAACAACAGGACCTGGGCGACCGGTAGAAGCAATATGAAATGCTTCTTTAATGATACGTGGCAGGTCACTAATTGATTGAACTTGATAGTTGTGCTTTGTAATCGGTGTGGTAATACCCATCACATCGGCTTCTTGGAAAGCATCAGTTCCAATTACGCTTTGGTTTACTTGCCCAGTGAATACTACTAGAGGTAATGAGTCCATCATAGCGTCTGCAATTCCTGTTATTAGGTTCGTTGCACCTGGACCAGATGTTGCAATGACAACACCTGGTTTTCCAGAAACGCGAGCATATCCTTCTGCTGCATGAATGGATCCTTGTTCGTGTCTAGCAAGCACTTGATTAAAAGAGTCTTTTGCTTTATATAAAGCATCAAATATTGGTAAGACAGCACCTCCAGGATATCCAAATAATGTATCTACACCTTCGTTAATCAAAGATTCAACAAAAAGATCAGCACCTGTTTTTGATTGTGTGCCGGTCACGATTCCCGGCTTTGCCTCTACTCTTACCATTGTAATCCCTCCTAAAAAGAATAATAATTTTGAAAATTTCGGATAAAAAATAAAATGAGTATAGAAAAAAGGCCAATTTCTTCCCTGAATAAACTGCAAACTGCAGATTAACAAGGGAGAAAAGGCCTTATCTTTTCACGGTACCACCCTGATTCACAACGTTTTTACAAACGTTGTCTCGTGAAGCTATCATCAAATGAGATAGTAGCTTCTTTTGATAACAGGTGCTCAAATACACCTGGTTAAACCTACTAGAAATATTCGTTCAGTTTAACACTCGGGGACGATGTCAGAATAAGGTGTATTTCCGGGCTTCCAGCAACCCCGGCTCTCTGAGAATACAATTTCTTATTCTTTTATTCCCGTCATTGATTTACTTTATTTTATTTACTTATCACTATTTTATACTATTTAATTGTTAAAGTTAATACTAACTATAACATAAAAGTAGTTTCATACTAATGCCTAATCACTTTTAAAATTTATAAATTTACATATTGAACAATTTCAAAAACATTTATACTTTTTAGTAATTATTTTTATTGGTGATTGACGACAATAATACAACCATTTAAAGCAGAGGTCAACAGGTTTAGTAAAAATTTTCTGACATTTGTTATAACCGTCTATACAGTAAGCGCTATCATTACTGAAGCGGCAAAAGAAATATTAATTTGTGAACATTTTTGCAGCGCTTGCACAAAAGTGGGATAATAAGGAAAATAAGAGATAATTACTAACTTTTGATGTGAGATATTATTACCTAGAATAATGAATGCTATACTGATTTTAAATTTATTCATCTGTTAGATACTAGAATAGAGGCTTATCATTGTGTTATGATATTTTAAATTTGATTGGGGGGAAAGAGAGATGAAACAACTTTGTATTATTCCCTGTGGTAAAAAAAAGATATGGGATAAAAATAAAAACATAGGTCCTGTTACGGCAAAGGAGGCATACATTGGAATATTTCATTCTATTTGTGAGCGATATGCCAATACTTTCTTTAAAGAAAACTGGGTGATACTATCTGCAAAGCACGGACTTTTACTCCCTTCAGATATAGTTGAAGAAAATTATGATCTTACATTTAATATGAAAAGTAATCAAATTATAACTATTTCTAAATTAAAAGAACAAATTATTAATAAAAGGCTTGATCATTATCAAGATATCATTGTGCTAACTGGCAAAAAGTATAAGCCTATTGTGGAGTCTAGTTTTAAAGATATCTCATCTATTCAGTTTCCATTAGAGGGATCTAAGGGAATCGGTCATATGCAACAACGCCTAAAATATGCAGTTGTCAATAAAACACCGATACATAAATGATGTTAGAAAATATAACATTGTATATGGGTGATTATTAAATTGTGATAATATAATAAGGAAGTGATTGGTTCAAGTTACTAGGTGGAGGAGATAATTATGCCATTATACTTTGCGTACGGAAGTTGTATGAGCTTAATAGATTTGAAGCGTCATGTACCTGAAGCGATTTATGTGGAGTCAGCAATACTTAAAGATTACCGATTAGGATTTACACTTTGGTCTAAACATCGTCAAGGTGGTGTTGCAGATATTGTTTCGGAAATAGGGTCAGAAGTAGAGGGTAAAATTTTTGATGTTCCTAATTTTAAAGGTTTGGATTTGCGAGAAGGACATCCACATATGTATCGAAGAATATCCGTGGAAGTATATCCTTTTAATCAATCGAAACCAATTGTTTTATCAACCTATGAGGTTGTAAATAAGAAAAAAGAAATGGATCCATCAAAATCATATGCAGATATTATAATGGATGGTTGCGTTCATTTAACAGATGGATATCAAAAAGCTTTAAAAACTAGATTCAAAGGTATAATCGATTAGAGCGAAATAATAGTCACAGTAAAATAAAAAGGGGGCACAATTTTATGCTCCCCGCCAAGCTAAAATTCGCTACTATACCACTTGAAGTAACCTAAATACCAAGAAATGCTAGCAAAGAGTATGAGCATCATGAGCATAAGGCCCATAAATAACCAATCCTTTTTAGAAACTGTAAACGTACGATAAAATGTTCGATTTCTACTATCTGTAAATCCTTTTGATTCCATTGCAGTTGCTGTCCGTTCTGCTTTTCTAATAGCGCTAGCTAATAGAGGTACTGCAAACCGTTTTGACTGCTGAATTGACTCCTTAATTGAGCTAGCACGATTTACACCCCGCACACGATGGGCTGAGCGAACTAATCCTAATTCCTCCCGCATAGAAGGTAAAAATCGATAACCTGCTAAAATCCCATACGCCAATTTAGGTGGCATCTTGCATTGTTGCATAAGACTTAAAATTAAATGAACAACATTTGTTGTAAGAATAAACATAAGGGTTAAAGATGTAAAACTCATCATTCTTAAAGACAAAGCAAGTGCTGTAGTGAAGTCTTCTTCGGGCACCAAAAAACCTAGTAAAGAAATAACGTTTTTTGGATTATTCGGTTCGTTTGCAAATACAATGGTAGTCCAAAACATACCAACACTAAAAATAAGAAACGGAGAAAAGAAAAGCGCATATCTTTTCCAGGGAACTTTTCCAACACCTATGGTTAGTATCCATATCCAGACAATAAATAGCAGTGGAGTAATTGGATCGAATACAAGTGTAAGTAGTATAACAGAAAGTATCACTGTGATTGCTTTAATACTTGGGTTAAGACTATGAAGAAACATAGGCAAGTCTCTTTTCATGTATCTTTTTCAACTTTATTTTAAGTGGTAATTGTAAATGCCACTTATCGAGCTTCTCTGTTGAACAATTCCATAATTGTTCTGGAGTTACGTCTAAGGCAATATTCCCCTTTTCTATTACGATAACCCGATCAGCATAGTCATTGACTATATCCATATCGTGAGTGATAGCTATAATTGATGTTCCTTTTTGGTACCGTTCCTTTAAAAGTTTCAAGAGTTGTTTAGTTGAATACGCATCCTGACCGAAAGTAGGTTCATCTAAAATCAAAAGTGACTGATCGTCAACAATCATTGTAGCAACACTTAGTCGTCTTTTTTGACCTTGACTTAATGTGTAGGGATGGTGGTCTTCTAAATCTGATAACTGACAATGATCTAAGGTTCGTTTTACAAGCTGATTGATTTGATCTGTAGGTAATTGTTGCATACGAAGACTAAAAGCAACTTCATCGAAAACACTGTCAGTAATAAACTGATGTTCAGGGTTTTGGAATACATAACCAATTCTTTTACGAAGTTGCTTCTCCTTCCAATTTGTAAGCGGCTTTTTTTCAAGCGTTACTTTTCCACTTGTTGGTTTTTGTAGTCCTGCAATTAATTTAGAGAACGAGCTTTTACCACTACCATTTGCACCTACAATAGCGACAAATTGCTCTTTGTAAAAAGTTATATTGATAGGTTTTATTATATCTGTTTTGCTTTTAGTCCATGATATATCTTCTAAACGTAGCAAAGGTGTAGTTATTGTTTTATAGACTTTGCTACTAGCTAGTAGACTACTTGGAATGGGGTGTTGTGTAAGTTCCTCAATCTTTATTGGCAAGTTGGCAATAGCCTTACCGCTTTGCTTTTCTGCTTGTATTGCTATTTCTGTTACTTGCGGAATAGAAATACCTATCATTTCTAGAGCAGAACGGTGCTGATTTAGTCCTTTTCTTAATAAACCATCAAAGAAAATTTGACCTTTTTCATTCATAAAAATACACCGGTCAATAAATGTTACCCAGTTCTCAAGCTTATGTTCAATAACGATAAGAGAAAAATCCTTTTCTTTTTGTAAATCGCGTAATGTCTTTATAAAATCACCTGATGCTTTGGGATCTAAGTTGGCTGTGGGTTCATCTAATATAATCACTTCAGGTTCCATCGCAAGAATACAAGCCAATGCTATTTTCTGCTTTTCTCCACCAGAAAGTGTGGAAATCACCCGGTCTTTGTAAGCTTCCATTTCGACAAGTTTGAGCGTGAAATCTACTCTTTTCTTCATTTCTGATCGATTGATTCCGATATTTTCTAGTCCAAAAGCTATTTCATCTTCGACCGTGAGCATGCAAAATTGACTTTCAGGATCTTGAAAGACAACACCAATGTGATGTGCTACACCACCATTCACAAAACTTTTTGTATCTTTACCGTTGATTTTGACTTCTCCATTTAAGGTACCGTCTAATTCTCTGGGAAATAATCCGTTCAGACAATGGGTTAATGTGCTTTTCCCACAACCACTTGGCCCTAAAATAAGTAAGTTTTCATTCTTATGAACATCAAAGCTAATGCCATCTAAAATAGCTCTTTCATGATCCTCTTCAAAAAACAACTTTAATTGGTTGACTTCGATAATAGGTGAACCATTCATGCGGCTTTTTTCCTTTTTTGTTCTTTACCCAATGCAAAGCTTGAGAGAACACCTGTTTTAGCTAATGCATCACTCAACATTTTTCCTAATACACCCGCTATGAGGGCGCCGCTAACTAAACGAATTGCGAACATCGTAAGTATATAGCTAGGTGCAAATGCAATATAGCCATTCATAAACATTCCCCATATAAAGCTTGTTACAGCTGAGCCCATACCAGCTAACATTAATACCCAAAGGGAATAAATTTTCCAACGCGTAGCAGCAAACACTGCTTCAGCCCCGATCCCCTGTATCATTCCTACAAGGATTAAGATTGGTCCTAATGAATTCCCGAGCATAAACTCTATTGTTGCAGCAATTGTTTCAGAAATAAATGCTGCTCCAGGCTTACGTATAATATAGGCAGCAATAATTGATACAATAAACCAAACGCCAAATATAGGCTCATATCCGATTGGTCCCATAAATCCTACTAATATATTACCTACTGGTAAAAAAGCTAAATAGATGACTCCAAAGACTACTGCTAATGCTGCCATGACCACAATTTCTTTTAATCTCCAATTACCCACTATTCATTTCCACCTTTCACTGACGGACTATTTGCTGACATTGTTATCGTCATTACTGTGTGCGTAGAACCGCCCTCTTCTAATTCGATAAATACTTTTTCTAAGCCGTTAAACACATCATTAGCATCGCCATCTAGTCTAGTTGCGTAATGTGTACCACTAACATGTACATATTGTTTCATAGCTTCAATTTGCGAATAGATTGTGTTCATATAATCGCCTCCACCTAGAGGGTATAAGGCAAACTTTGTTGCAACTTCTTGTTTAATTTGTGTAGATTCTTGATTGTTTAAAGTAGAGTCATCTTCAGCCATATAAACATCTCCAGCTGTATCTCCTGGACAACCAACAGAATATGTAGCATTAAATACTACATGCACTCCTGACTTTGCTGCTTGCAGAAAGATAGCTTTTGTCACATCAAAAACATGGGTGATTCTTCCTCTAACTAGCGTAGTAACATCATCGGTGTTAATCCATACCTTTGATGTATCTACATGCTCAATCGCGGTAGTTATAATTTCTACAAATCTATCACTCATTGGATGGACTGAGAAACTTACACCAGCAATTCGATTACTTTCACATACAAAATTACTCATAATATTTCCTCCTTTAGTAAATACAAAAAAGCTGCATTCCCATAAAAGGAAATACAGCCAGAAATATGTAATAAGACTTCAATGAATCATACATCGTTTCGACTGCACTTCCCCACGCTAGTATTATCTAGTTCGGGTACTAAGGGTCAGAACCAATGGATCCTCTCAGCCGCTATTCGCAGCCCCCCTAGTGCAACTAATCTTATTTAGTTGTTCAACACATATATAGTAACCCGAATCTTATAAACTTGTAAAGAAATTATTTATATATAGGTTTTTCTCACGTTTTTCCTTTGATTGAATAAACAAGAAGAGTGAAGAATTCATTTTAAATTTAACAGGGAGAGGTGGATGAATTTTGTTTTATCATGTTAAAGAATTACAGTACAGAGCAAAACCAGAGAGACCTGATCCGATATATGCTAAAAAGTTACAAGAAATATTAGGTGGTCAGTTTGGAGAAATTTCTGTCGCATTACAATACTTATTCCAAGGTTGGAATACAAGGGGAGACGGAAAATATCGGGATTTATTAATGGATACAGGTGCAGAAGAAATTGCACACGTAGAAATGCTAGCTACAATGATTGCTAGATTATTAAATGATGCACCAGTTAATGCACAGGAACAGGCAGCAAAAGATCCGGTAATTGGAGCGGTAATGGGTGGTATGAATCCTCAACATGCGATTGTTTCCGGTCTTGGTTCTATGCCAGTGGATAGTGTCGGAAATCCATGGACGGCAAGTTATATTAATGCAAGTGGTAATTTATTAGCAGATATGCGTATGAATTTAACCTATGAATCACAGGGGAGATTACAAGCGGTGCGTCTTTATGAAATAGCGGAGGATCGTGGTGTGAAAGATATGTTGTCGTGGTTAATTGCTCGCGATACGATGCACCAAAATCAATGGTTAGCAGCAATTGCTGAATTGGAAGCAAAAGAAAATGTGGTAGTACCTAGTACATTTCCTAGAGAGCTAGAAAAACAAGAAGTTTCCTACACTTTATTTAATTACTCAGCAGGAAATGAAAGTGCTAAAGGTCGTTGGGCATATGGTCCAAGTATGGATGGTTGTGGTGTATTTAACTACGTTGAAAACCCAGTACCATTTGGAAAGAAGCCGAAGTTGAAGCCTGCACCAAAGTGGGTTCATGATACGCCGTTAAATGTGTTACGTACTTCAGATGTACATCCAGATCCAGATACAAAATAATCTAAGATCTTGTTATGAAAAAGAACTTTTATTTAAGGTAAAGCGAGTATCTAATGGGGTAGTTACTCATTGGACGCTCGTTTTTTTTCGAAAAACTACCTTCGTAAAGTTTGTTGCTATCAAAATGCAACGTATCTACTGCCCGATATAACGACAAGAAGTCGCACTTGAACTACATCGAAAAATCTTGACCAATTTTATCTTTATGATGTTGCATATAGATTTATGGGGAAACCATGTTGAGACTTTTTTTATCCCTGAACAACATCATGATTTAGAAGTGACGACAACATCTATTGTCAGTATCCAAAAAAGTCCGTTTATTCATCGAGTGGAGTATTCACCTGAAATGAAAGCTATTTTTCATTCTGAACTTTTTCATAATCATTATTTATCATTTATAAATGAAACAGAGTATACGTATTTAAAACCAGAACAAATAGAAGAAGTTGTCAATGAAGTTGGGGGAATAGAAAATCCAGTTCAATTTTCTATTGCTATAATGCAATATTTACATGAAAAATTTACTTATAATGGTGATGCAATCCATGTAAACACTAAAGCACACGAATCTTTTGAACTTAAGAATGGCGTTTGCCAGGATATCACGCATGTCATGTTAGGTATTTTACGAGCAAAAATATACCGTCACGTTATGTTAGTGGTTATTTATATGTTGGCGAAAATTCCGCTTTAGTAGGTGATTCAGCCACTCACGCATGGGTTGAAGTTATGGTGCCAGGAATTGGTTGGGTAGGTCTCGATCCTACTAATAATGTAGAAGCATTAGAGAATCATATTCGCGTTGGAACGGGTAGAGATTATGCTGACGTGAGTCCTCTTCAGAGTGTTTATCGCGGTGGAGGCCATACATTAGATGTAAAAGTCTCTGTAAATTTAATTGATCAATATTAAGTGGATTTTCAAAAAAGCTATCAAATATGATAGCTTTTTTTGGTAGAAAGAATAGCTCATTGAACTGGATACTCCATAATTAAAAACGTATTACCATTATTAATAAATTGCTTGCCACAAATAAAACCAACCCTTTTATAGACAGTTATCGCACGCTGATTGAACATTGCGACACTTAGACGTAATTTAATTGGTTGGAAAGTTGTTATTGCAAAACCAACCCCAGCTTCAACAAATTTTTGTCCAAAACCCTTACCAGTATAGGATGGATTCATAGCTAGGCCAATGTCTAAAGCAGTTTCTTGATATAATCCTGCACTAATCCCACCAGGAACTAAAGCACTATTTCCAAAACAATAATATCCTATTAATTGACTTTTGCTATTCTTACAACCGTAGAAAGTACCATTTAACAACTCATCAATCCCTTCTTTACTATCGCTTAGGTTATAAAGACTATAGATATCTTCATATTTCCACGTACTAATTAGTTTTGCTTCTTCCTTTATTAATGGTTTTATATACATAGTTTGTTTCGTTTCTCCCTTTTCTCATATATTAACTTCTTTTATTTTAGCATAGTTTTGGACTGCCAATTATCTAGACTAGAATGTGTTAAAGGTGAATTAATACCTAATACAATTTTAATTTAGTATTATTAATTGTAGTCTAGGTAAATTAAAGTAAAAGGAGTGATATGATGCAAAGTCATTATAATCAATCATGGAATTTGAATACCATTTTTAAGGGTGGTAGTGAATCGGAATCTTTTCAACGATACATAGAAGCACTTATTGAAAATCTAAACAAGCTGGATGTAGAAGTAAGAAAAATGAAAATTCCTGTACAAATTAATGAATCGGTTGCTTTAGAGAAAATTGTTGATTTACTAGGTGTTGCAACAAAACAACTATCTGAAATGTCTGCGTATATTAGCTGTTTAAGCGCTCAAGATGTAAATGATAAAGAAGCGCGGATTCTCATTGGGAAAAGAAACGAATTGTCAGCTAAATATGCTACCACATTAACAATGTTTGATAACAAATTAGTTTTAATCTCAGATGATGTATGGCAGCAATTATTAAGCCAGCCTAAGCTTGCGGAATTAACTTTTGTATTAAATGAACGCAGAAACCTATCAAAAGATAAGTTACCTGCGGAACAAGAAGTGTTAATAAATGATCTTGCGATTGATGGTTACCATGCATGGGAAGAATTGTACGACACTATCGTAGGTAGAATGTCTATTTCATTTAAAAAAGGTGATACAGAAGAAAGCCTTTCGGTTGGACAAGCTGAAAATAAATTAAGTGACCCTAATCGTCAAGTTCGAAAAGAGATGTTTGAAGCATTAGGATTAGCTTGGACTAAAGAGTCAGATTTATTTAGTGAAACATTGAACCATTTGGGTGGTTTTCGTCTACAAACGTATAAGCACCGTGGTTGGGATAGTATTTTGAAGGAGCCGTTAACATATAATCGAATGAGTGAGAAGACACTTTATGCGATGTGGGAAGCAATTACAAACAATAAAACCGCTTTTGTTTCTTATCTTAAAAGAAAAGCGAATATTTTAGGCTTAAAAAAACTTAGCTGGTATGATTTAGAAGCACCGTTATCACAAACAGAAACAACAGTGGACTATGATGATGCAGCAAGGACAATCGTAGAACAATTCAATCGCTTTAGTACTAAAATGGCTTCATTTGCACAGACAGCTTTTGATAAACAATGGATCGAAGCGGAAGACCGACCTGGTAAGAGACCTGGTGGGTTTTGCACTAGCTTTCCTGATAGTAAACAAACACGAATATTTATGACTTATTCGGGTAGTGCCTCTAGTGTAGCAACATTAGCTCATGAACTGGGTCATGGTTATCATCAGCATGTAATGGATGAATTAGATATACTTAACCAAAACTATGCAATGAATGTTGCTGAAACTGCTTCAACGTTTGCTGAAATGATTATAGCAGATGCAGCAGTTAAAAACGCTGTGAATCCTCAAGAAAAAATTGCTCTTCTTGAGGATAAAATACAACGTAGTGTAGCGTTTTTTATGAATATCCATGCACGTTTCTTGTTCGAAACTTCATTTTATGAAGAACGGAAAAAAGGGATTGTATCGACAGAAAAATTAAACAATTTAATGGAACAAGCTCAACAAGAAGCTTTTTGTGGTGAATTAGATACGTACAATCCAACATTCTGGGCTTCTAAACTTCACTTTCATATTACAGATGTACCATTTTATAATTTTCCGTATACATTTGGTTATTTATTCAGTCTTGGTATTTATGCAAATGCAATTAACTCTAAAGATGATTTTGAAACAGTATATAATGAGTTATTAAAAGACACGGGACGAATGAATGTGGAAGAATTAGCTGAAAAACATTTAAATGTAAAATTAGATGAATTAGATTTCTGGGAAAAGGGAATACAACTTTGCATAGCTGATGTGGAAGAGTTTTTAAGATTAACTGAAAATTACATTTAATAGCACTAAAGAAAAATAAAGCAAGGATTTCTCATCTGAAAATCCTTGCTTTATTTATATAAATATATAGTTAGTTGTTTTTTTGTCTTTTGAATTCAGTGATTAATATGTCAGGAGCAGTAGCAGTATTAAAAGTGAAAACTCCTTGGTTTGTATGCAAATAAAGTAAATAATTTTGAGCTAGAGGCTTATAAGAGATATCAAGTACTTCAAAAAGGTTAAACTCATGTGTTGGTATAATGATTTTATCCGTATAAAGGTTAATATAGTGAACAGTTTCAACGAAGTTTTGATAGTTATTAACAATTTCCCGATTTACTTTAACATAGGGGTGTGAGTGCACTATTTCCAAAATGAGCCTCCTTACACATTTATTTGTTTCATTATGTCAGACGGAGCTTTAATAAACAAATATCTAATTCCTCCTTATAGAATGATTTAAAACTATTTATTTATGCAGGATTTAACCGCTTCACTCAACAATCACTTGATTCCTTATTTAATAAGTTGCAATTGTTGTTAACTCTGACGATTACTCAAAATTTCTGTTACTAAATTCTAAAATAGGCGCATTTTACTCACATATGAATAGATTATAGTAGAGGTGATTTGTGTGAGTGATATATTATTAGTTACGGTTGATGGTTCACCGCAATCGTTAAAAGCGATCGATTATGCAGTGAAATTGGCACACACATCAGGGTTTACAATTGAATTGTTACATGTTCAATCGAAAATAAATACACATTATGCAAATAAAAAAATAGGTAAAAAACAGCTACTAGAATACAAAAAAGAAGAAGCAATTAAAATTCTGGACATGGGAAGAAAACGTGTAGATAAGGGTATTAACATGCGTGTCAAATGGCGATTAGGAATTACATCACGTGAAATATGTGATGAAGCAGATAAAGTTGAAGCTATCGGTATCATCATGGGTGTGAAAAATATGGGGAAAGTAAAAGGGAGGTTATTAGGAAGTACCTGTTACAGTGTTATACGTAACGCGCCATGTCCTGTTATGCTTGTATCCTGAAAGACATCCGAATTTATTGCTTATCTAAATAGATTTAGTTATAATACAAATTAGCGAAAAAAGCATAGAAGTAAAGCCTTCAGGGGGAGCCAAGTTTTGGCTGAGAGTGAACATTTTGTTCAGACCCTTTGAACCTGTTAGTTAATTCTAGCGTAGGGATGGTGGCTTTTTTGATGGCGTAGTATGCAATGTGAGCGGGCCCTCCATCAGGAACCATCCCCCTTTGGCACCTGCTTTTTTTGTTGCCAAAATTTATGGGGAGGAATTCAAATTGAGTTCAAAACGTACGTTATTTCTTATCGAGGTCGCAATTTTCACCGCATTTGCATTAGTGTTAGATCTTCTACCATTTTTATCATTTAAGGTATGGGCACAGGGTGGTTCGATTTCATTCGCAATGGTACCTATTTTCATCGTTGCGTTTCGCTGGGGATTAAAAGGTGGTCTTTTATCAGGGTTGTTATTTGGTCTTTTACAAATAGCTACCGGAACAGCATGGATTATGCATCCTGTTCAGGGCTTTATTGATTATGCATTAGCATTTACAGTAATAGGTTTCGCTGGTCTATTTGCTGCAAAAGTGCAACAAAATTTAAAATCAGAAGATCGTTCTGCTTTCATTATCAATATCACATTTGGGGTATTGTTAGCGTGTGTATTACGCTTTATTGCTCACTTTATTGCTGGGATCGTTTTCTTTGAATCTCTAATTGATGGAATGAACATATGGATGTATTCATTGGTGTATAATGGATCGTATTTAATACCGTCATTTATTTTAAATACTATTATTGTTGCGTTCTTATTTAATAAGCGCCCTCGCTTAATTCAAGTTACAAATTAGTTTTTTATTGTTAAGGTCTTGTCATAATGCTGACAAGACCTTTTTGTATTAAGTCTTAATTTTATATTCGACATAAGAATCGGAAGTATGTACACGTAACTCAAATAAAAAATATGCTTATTACTTTGTCGTCACCGAACAACTTCACGTTGCATAGGCTATAGCACAGTTAACTGGTTATAGTTGAAGAGGAGGCAATGCAACGTGGAATTAACAATTTCTCATTGGTTATATGGTATTTTTACACTAGCAATCATTGTCACTATGATTTTTCGTAAAGGTGTCGTATTTCCAACATTACTCGGTACCTTTGTTGTAGCATGGGTATATCAAGGTAATATCGTTGATGGTTTTACGGCAATATTTAATGCAAATCTTGTCGCCGCAAAAGAACTTTTTAACATATTTTTAATCATTACATTTATGGTTGCGTTATTACATTCATTAAAAGACCTAGGTGCAGACAGAAGAATGATTCGACCGATTCAAAAAATAATGGTAAATGGGCACATTGCATTTTTCGTATTAATTGCTGTCACCTATATTATTTCCCTGTTTTTCTGGCCAACACCGGCAGTACCATTAATTTGTGCATTACTTGTTCCAGCTGCAATAAGAGCTGGATTACCAGCAATGGTTGCTGCTATGGCGGTGGCACTAGCAGGTCAAGGGATGGCATTATCCTCTGATTATGTTATTCAAGTTGCACCTGGACTATCAGCGAAAGCAGCGGGTGTAGAAACTTCTGTACTATTAGATCAAGCACTCGTACTTTCGTTGATTACTGGAGGAATTGCAATAGCACTAGCATATATGTTTAATCGCAAGAGTATCCGTTTTAAAAATGATCCTAAAATTGAACAGGAACTTGCTATCATGCAGGGGATGGAAGAAGAAAGTAAAAATAAACCTAAGAGCAACAATCTCCCTTTATGGAGTAAGATTTTTGCTGTGTTGGTACCTGTGTCACTTCTAATTGTAATGGTTTATATGATCTCTACAAAGTTAACAGAAGGGCGTATGGGTGGATTTGAGGGGGGGGATGGTGCAGCTTTTATTGGTGGAGTAGCTGTAGTATTGCTTCTATTATCCACTTTTGCATTTGGACAGCACAAGGCATTAGATTATATTAGCGATCATATTATTGATGGATTTGTTTTTGCTTTTAAAGCGATGGGACCGGTTATTCCAATCGCTGGTTTCTTCTTCTTAGGTAGCTCTGACTTTGCAGGAAGTATATTAGCTATAGGAGAGAGTGCACCACCTGCTTTATTATTTGATCTTGTCCAGTCATCACAAGAGTATTTACCACAAAATGCATTTTTGGCAGCCATAAGTATTTTAGTAATCGGGATTCTTACTGGATTAGATGGATCAGGTTTTTCAGGACTACCACTAACTGGTGCTCTATCTGGTGCATTAGCCAATGGAACAGTTGATCCAGTTACACTTGCAGCGATAGGCCAAATGGGATCGATTTGGACCGGTGGAGGTACAATTATTGCATGGTCATCATTAGTAGCTGTTGCAGGTTTCTGTGGCGTTCCAGTCATGGATTTGGTTCGTAAAAACTTTGTCCCTGTGATAATAGGGTTGCTCCTATCTACCTTAATAGCATTATTTATTTTTTAGGTTTTCGAAGATTATTGCTTTACATCCGTCGAACTTAATAGAAAGTGTGCACTAAGTAATCTTAACTTTTATGAACTACTTTTTCATTGTGATGAGCCTTGAGTGGTAATACTATGTTCCGACAGAATCCTCCGCTTTCCACGGGCACGGCTTCAGCTAACTCGGAAGGAGACCACTTCTGAGTGGATCTTCAGCTCGCGCTGTTCCCGTAGGAGTCTACATATTCTGTCTCCGCTAATTGTGATATAAATTAATCATTAGTGATTTAAATATTCTTATAGTTTTTTCTTTTAATTCTAGATTATTAACATTTATGAAGTATGATTGAATTCTATGAACAACTCTATCCTAACGCAGGAAATACATGGAGACTCCTTGAAAATACAAACTGATTTTCTGCGTGCGATGTTGTTCTAAGAAGCTTTCCTTATCCTGTGGGAAAGCGATGACGCTGAGACCCCACAGATAGCGTTCTTTGGGACTGCGGTTACTCGGGCCACCCTAAAACATTTGCTATCGATGAGGCTCAGCGCGAGCACACGGAAAGCGTAGTGTATTTCCGAAGGCTGATGGATGAATCACTAATATAACGAACTATGTAGGAAATCAACATAGATGTTAGTGCAGACTTATAGATTATCTGTCATAAACAATAAACTTAGGAAAGCCTTTTTAAAAAATGGAAACTGAGCCAAGTAAAATCGGCTCAGTTTTTAGTTGTGGCGCACATCTAGAAACAGCCACGTCCTCTCTAGACCTAGCGGTAAAAGAACGTCACGTCGAAACTTTTCTAAGTGGGCCTAGCTGAACAAAAGGTGCTCCGAGCTTTTGTTATTTTAATTAATTCCACTTGAATATGCTGTATATTTCAGCTTAAATAAATAGTGTGATACGATATTCTGTAATATAGTACATATGGTGAAAAATTAATTTTGGAGAGGGATGAGTATCATTGCATGCATTTGTACACGAAGGAAACGAATTAATCTATAAAAATTTAAACGACCCCGTTATAGAAAAAGGAAAAGTTATTATTGCTCTAAGAGCAGCTGGCCTCAATCATAGAGATTTAAATATACCTAGTAGACGTGGTGAAAATTCAATTCCACTTGTGTTAGGATCTGACGGGGCAGGTGTAATTGAACAGGTAGGGGAAGGAGTAAAAGAGCTTACTATTGGTGATGAAGTCATTATTAACCCAGGGTTAGGTTGGGAGAAAAATAGCGACGCCCCTCCTAAAGGTTTTGAAATACTTGGTATGCCTGATAATGGTACATTTGCGGAGAAAATAGTAATTGATGCAAAACAGGTTGAAAAAAAACCGGACCATTTAAATTGGGACGAAGCAGGTGTATTAGCATTACCTGCGTTGACAGGCTATCGAACATTGTTTACGAAAGCACAAGTGAAAAAGGGCGATACTATTTTTATTCCTGGAGCAGGTAGTGGAGTTGCAACTTACTTGATTCAATTCGCTAAAGCTGCCGGTGCTAAAGTAATTGTTACTTCCAGAAGTAAAGAAAAATTAGGAAAGGCGAAAGAAATTGGTGCTGATTTAGCAATTGATACACACGAAGATTGGGAAAGCTTACTTAGAAATGAAACAATTGATATTGTAATTGATAGTGTTGGAAGAGCAACGTTTAATCGATCACTTTCTGTATTGAAAAAAGGAGGAAAAATGATTACGTTTGGTTCCACTACAGACGATGAAATTACGATTAATATTCGTCAATTTTTCTACGGGCAATATCAGCTTTTCGGTTCTACAATGGGAAGTACAGAAGAATTTAAAGAGATGCTTGATTTTATTAGTAAGCATCAAATCAAACCCGTTGTCGATCATGTCTTTCCATTAAACAATACACAAGCAGCGTTTGATTACCTACGTGCAGGTAAACAATTTGGAAAGGTAGCTATAAGCATTAATCGCTAAGAAAGGGTGTTAAACGATCAATTGCCTTTTGTAGCTTTTGACTATTTTTTGTGTACATTTGTTTTGCTTGTTTATTTTGTGTAGATAATGCAAAGATTTCCATATCTGCCTGCATCTTTTTCGTGGTTGCAAGCAGTAATGGCTTTTCTTGGGGGGCAGGTACTTGTAATTTGTCATCAAATAAATCAACAGTTAATTGTCCGAAAGAATCAACTTGAGCTAAGTACACATTTTCTACAGAAACACCAAGTTTTTCAAACTCTGTTTCAAGCCATTTGACGCTAAAACCACCCGTCGCTAATGGTTCGTAAAGGATTTCACCATCCATTACAACCGTTTGTGGTTCTTTTATCGGTGCAACTGTTATACCTAAATCTTTAGGTGTTAATGGTTGTTTTTCTTTTTTGGGTAAAACACTTATGTCACCATCAGCTTCTAGAACTGCAAATTCAACATCTGCTACTTGGAAGACGTTTTTGTTTCGTAATTGTTGCAATAAATCATCTGAACTATATTTTTCTTTCTTTAGATTGTCTTCCATTACTTTCCCATCTTTAATAAAAACTGTTCCTTTTCCTCTAACCAAATCTCGAACTGGTTTACTTTTAATTGCAAGTAACACCAATAAAAATGGAATGATAAACCAAATACCTAGACCAATAATTCCATGCCAAAAAGGAGTTATTAACCCTATGGAGACGGTAGCTGCTATGACAGATATAACTAAGCCTATTAAATATTCAAAAACACTTAATTGAGATAAATGTCTCTTACCAAATAACTTGGCAATAATAAAGATTACGACGATTAGACTTGTTGATCGAATGACAACATTGACCCACTCCGGCATGTGATACTACCTCCTTAGTAATAATTTTATTGATCAAAATCCTTTATATTGCTCTTCTTGTCTTTCCATTTCACCAACACGAGTGTGTAAGTCCTTTTGTATATCATGCATTATTTCCATTGTTTCATGAAATGATTGTTGTGCTTCTTTGCTTTGTGATCGAATAGCAAGGCTAGATAAATTCGCCTCGATACTTTTAATGCTTGCTAAACTTTGTTTCACTTGTGATGCAACTGTCATTTAGATTGCGCCTCCTTATCCTTTTGGTTTGAAAAATATAGCGCCAATCATACCGAAAATTATGGCAGCAGAAATACCAGAGCTAGTAACCTCAAACATCCCTGTAACCACACCAATAACCCCATGTTTTTCTGCTTCTGCCATTGCTCCATGAACTAATGAGTTACCAAAACTAGTGATTGGGACAGTTGCTCCTGCACCAGCAAAATCAATTAGCGGTTCATATAAACCAAAACCATCTAATACTGCACCAGCAACTACAAGAGTGCTCAAAGTATGACCAGGGGTAAGCTTAAATACATCAAACATGATTTGACCGATAACACAAATAAGTCCCCCTACGATAAAAGCCCATAGAAATACCACATTATACACCTCCATTTTCAATTGATACAGCATGTGCTATACAAGGTATACTTTGATTTTGTTGAGAAGTTAAAGGAGAAAGGAGTGCTCCAGTCGCTACTACTAATATACGATTGAGTTCACCTTTTTTCATGCGATTTAAAAAGTGGCCATATGTTACAACAGCTGAACATCCAGCACCACTAGCTCCGGCAAGCACTGGTTGTCCTTCACGATAAATCGTTAAACCACAGTCAACAAACTTATCTTCATCAATATTTATCTCGTGTTTTTTAAAAAGGTCTAGTGAAACTTCCCGACCTATATGTGCTAAATCCCCTGTTATAATTAAATCATAATAAGAAGCATCAACACCACGTTCTTTTAAATGTGCTTCAATTGTATCAACAGCAGCGGGGGCCATTGCACCACCCATGTTAAAAGGATCACTCATACCCATATCAATAACTTTTCCAATCGTTGCAGAAGTTACACGCGGACCATTTCCTTTATTACTTAATAAAGCAGCTCCACCACCTGTGACGGTCCATTGGGAGGTAGGGGGTTTTTGACCACCATATTCGGTTGGGTATCTAAATTGTTTTTCCACAGCTGCGTTATGGCTAGATGCTCCTGTCAAAACATAGTTAGCACCGTTACCATTAACTAGAAATGCGCTTAATGCTAGACCTTCCATGGAGGTAGAGCATGCACCAAATAGACCGAAATATGGAGTGCCTAATGTTTTCGCGGCGAAGCTAGTTGGTGTAATTTGATTAATTAAATCCCCAGCCAAGAAAAATTGTACTTGTTCTTTTTGAATTCCTGCCTTTTCAATTGCCTTCTGACATGCTTCATCCATCAGTAACTTATGGGCTTTTTCAAAAGAATCTTGTTGCATCCAAAGATCGGAATGAAGTATGTCAAAATCATTCGCTATGTTACCATTTGCCTCAAATGGACCACCAACTGTGCCTGTTGATATAATCACTGGTTTTTGTTCAAATATCCACGTGCGATGTCCGGCTAGCATTATAATCCACCCCACTCGATTAAGATTGTTTTCACTAAAGCAATAATAAATGCAGAGAATACACCGAACAGTATGACTGAACCAGCTAGCTTAAACATGTTACCACCTACACCTAATACAAATCCTTCTGTTCGGTGTTCGATAGCAGCCGAAATTACTGCGTTACCAAATCCCGTTACGGGCACTGCTGTACCAGCTCCTGCAAACTGTGCCATGCGATCATACACTCCGAATCCAGTTAACAACATCGTAATAAATATAAGGGTAGCTACCGTAGGATTCCCCACAGTTTGTTCTGTGAAATCAAAAAAGTACATGTAAAAGGTGGATATTCCTTGTCCAATTGCACAAATGGTACCTCCAACTAAAAATGCTTTTATACAGTTTTTAAAGACAGGCCGTTTCACTTCACGTTTATTTGCAAAATCTTGGTATTGTTGTTGTGTTGGTGTTAGGTTTTTTTTCTTCTTGTTTGACATAGATTAAGTACCTCTCTTATCACGCTTGTTCATTCATAAGTTTCTTAATTTTATTAAATTGATCTTCTAATTCTTTTTTGTTAACTTTGTCTTCTTGAATTTTTAACTCAAGTTCATTTAGTTCAATGAAAATCTTTTTATCTGAAGACACTTCAATAGTAAGGTCAGGATAATTCTTTTCTAAGGATTTCGCTACCTCATCTTCCAAATTTTGTTCATTAAATTGTTCTATTTGAGTCACTTCAATTGCTAATAGCAAATCTTTATTTGTATTTACTCCTCGTACTCCGGTTACTTCACTTTTAGATTGTATAATTTCTTTCGCCTTATTAGTTATTGCTTGTTCGATATGTGTTTGCTTATTAATTTTCGTTATATTTTCATCTGAATCTTTCCTTACTATTCGATTATCATCTTCTGAATTACACCCTGAGAGCACAATTATTACTAATAAAATACTTAAAACTATTGTTTTTTTATACATAGATACATCACCTATTATTTAAAGTAAGTTAAATTACTGTTATTTTTAAAGAAAGTAGGGAAAAGGTTGGTACATAGACCAACCTTATTAATATTCTTTATTCTTGTTTGTACTGTGGTTCTTCTGATTCAATTTCCTGAACTCTTGGTTCAAGATTATTTAGAATAGATTGTGTTTGCTGAGCAGCATTTTGATACATTTTCTTTGCTTGTTGATTTTGTGTTTGAAACGAAAAAGTTTCAAAACTTGCTTGAGCACTTTTAAGTCCTGCTAGTGTTTGCTTCACTTGGCTGGCAACTGTCATGATGAATTCCTCCTCTAAAATAACGTTCAAGTATATAATGAGGATTTATTAGCTAATTTATTCCTACCAAAAAAAACCCAATAGCTTGAAAAGTCCTAAGTTAATAAAAATTTCAGACGAAAACCAATAAATTTCCATTTTTTTAAAAAAATGAAACTTATTCATACTTTCAAACGTCTTTATAGTATAAGAATAAATAGAAGTGGAGGGGAGTTTACTTGATTAAACGATTATTAATTATGGTTATTGTTGTTACTGTGTTAAGTATAGTTGGAGTATATTGGATGAAAGGGAGTACAAATGCAGAACTTGTAGGAACTGTAAAAGTAAGTGAACAACAAGATAATTTTATTGTACATATTAGAGTAGAAAATTCAGATGAAGGAATCAAAATTTTTAGGTCTCTTGAGTATATTGGACAAGAAATAGTAGTGATTGATCATAGAACTCCTTTAACTTCAGTAAATATAAATAAGCAAAATAATGATTTCACTGGAAGTCCAGTAACCAAGACTTTAGATCCGGGTGACATTTATCGACCGCAAGAAGCAATAGCTATCCCCGATGGAACACTTGATAAAGGAAAATCCACGATGTATGTACATACACAGTTTTTTATAGACGGTGAAGCGATTAATATAAAATCTGAAAAAGAATTAACTTTTGAATAAAAAAACCACTTTACATAATAATTGTGTAAAGTGGTTTTTTATTCTACTTTGAATCTTTATCTGATCGATCTTCAAAATGTTGCTTTATATACTTATTCAAGTGAATAGAATGTATGATTCTTATCATCGGTCGGACACTAAGTTGTGCACTACCAATAACGAAGAACCAGATGCCAATTGTTTTCCATGATTCGTAAAAGAAAAATATGCTTCCAATAAGAAACCATAATGATATTAAAAAATCATTAATATTATATAAGATTTGATAAGGTTTTTTAAAAAATAAATCATATTTCCCGAATCTAATTTCTAAGTAATCTCTATATCTTTTTGAGTCCATTAGACCATCCTTTCTAATGTACATAATTCTTTTTATGTATTAATACCACAAATTAACTATTTAAAACTATCATGGGTGTTTGATTTTCATTCACAAATTCGAATGAAAATCAAAAGGTCGTACTCCGAAACATTTAATCTAAATGTAATCTCTCGGTTAAAAAACACACTACTTTTTATGTGAGTAGTGTGTTTGTAAATGAAAAAAGTGGAAATAAATACTGGTATTTTTATTTTTATTAATCTAACTTAATAGTATGTGTCTTTGTTTCTCTTTCTGATTGTAACCACGCATTTAAAAGACTAGAATCCGGTTCCAAAACCTCTGGTATTGTTATAGTAACAGTTGTATTATCTTTCCAAGTTATGTGTTCGAAAGGCCATTGGTATTCAAAAAATCTCTTATCATTTGGGTTAGTAATATGTATAGAAATGAATTCGTTCATATCTATAATGATTGTTCTATTTTTCTCATAATCAGCGAGGTCTGAATTCCTGCTAAATACAAATAAAAGTTTATCATTATCTGGTGAAGGTATTAATTGTTGATATTTTGCTAAATCGGCTATTAGAAGAGAACGACCATCGTCATTACCTTGATCAAGCAATAAATAGGAGCAAGTGTTGTTCTGGCAAGAGAATTCTAATAAGTATAGTGTCTCGTTAGGTATTTCAAGTGGTAATAGATTCATATTATTTATTTCTATTTGTGAATTTTCAACACCATCTAAATAGTTTTTCAATATACCTACGCGCTCAAGATTTATTGTAACTATTTCATTTGGTAATTTAAATTCTAGTAATAATTCTTTTTCCTCATCATTGTTTTCTTCCAGTTCATTTTCAATAAGCGCTGGTTTTTGGTTGATATTATTTTCTGAAGAATCAATTTTAGTGATAGTAGGTGATTCCTCTGAACAAGCAACTAGAAAAAAAATAATTAAGACAAAAGACCCAATCCACTTCATTAATTCCAACTCCAATTTTTATTTATCGTAATCAAATTAACCATAATTTTGCAATAGAGGGAATGAAGAGAAGTATTATGGTTAGTTATATATTGAAAGCACATAGTATTTAGTATTAAAATTTTCTACTTTATTCTCTAAGCATAATACGTTGTTTGAAGTTTCATTTTAATTATATAGGATTTGCGCAATTATTCAAATAAATATGTAAATGTTTTCAAAACGATATTTCAATTTCTACGAGATTTTTAGCTGTTGGGACTGCGATTACTTACCTCATCGAACTCCTTTTACTTTTATATCAGGACTTAGAATTAAATTTCTGAGCCTGCACCGTCTAAGAAAATTGAACTGCATTATCAAAAAATCAACTAATCTTCGGATTAAATCAACTTGTGTATTGAAACAATAGGTTATCTGTTATAAACAACGAACTTATAGAATTCAGACTAACATAAAGGGGTTTCAAATAAGTTATAATTACTAATAGACAGGCGTGCGTTTTCTGATGATAGAATTCGTATGGTAAAATAATTTTATTAAGAAAAATTTGTTCGGTAATTATTCCTACCAGTAACTAAAAAGGAGAGATACTAAATATTTATGAAGACCTTCAAGCTAATTTCATTGGATGTGTTAGAAAAGGAGAATAATAAAGTAGTTGCGCATAGTGTACCATTATTAGATGGATTGATTATAGATCGTGAAGATGAAAAGAATCAGTGGGTGATTGAATTTTTGCTGAATTATTCAGAACTTGATTATTTTTTAGAGTTGAAAAATAAAAATGAATCTATTTTATTACGAGTGAAAATCACAAAGGAAAGTAATAGTCCTGCTACATTCTTATCTACCTTTATTGAAATAAATGATATGGGAAAGCACATTAATGTGCTTCTATTAAGTGAGTTATTCAACAAAAATAAAGGTATGGTTGAAACCGCCTTAAAAGATCTTATAGAAGAAGGGTATGAAGGAGATGAATTACTCAACAAGTTCAAAAAAAGAGTTTAACAAATTTATTTTTAAGTGGCTCATTGCCTTTTTTTGTTGTTGAGGGATGTTTTTTAAAAAATAAAAGGGTTTTTGCTGAATTTGCTCGAATAAATAATTAATAGTGGAAAATTTAGGTTTACAAAAATTATAAAATTCAAAATAATATTTCATACTATCACTTTATTTTGCAGAATTTTCAGGAGGATGGAGAAATGTCAAAATTAAATAAGGGTGAACAGTTACCAATACATCGAAGAATATTAGAGCATGTTCATGATGCTGTTTTATTTCTCCATGATGATGGCAAGATAATTGAAGGTAATAAAAACTCTTTTCAATTATTAGGCATTCCCAATGATGTAAAAACAATCAACGAAATTTTAGACTTTACACTAATCAAGGGTAAGCATGAAGCTGATTTAACAATACAAGTAGAAGAACACTCACTTCACGTCAAAAGCTTAATGTTACAAGAGGGAAAAATAGCACCAATATATGTATTAATATTTAGAGGTATTTCAATACATAGTAAGAGCAATCAAAATTTGGAACATATAGAGCAATTAAAAATGAAGAGCAAAGAAGGATTTGTTTTATTTGACGAAAATAAAATAATCGATTGTGATCGTTCATTTGCCCGTCTATTTAATCTTGATATATTAACACTGAAGCGTCTTTCATTTTATGATTTAATTAAGGTGAATCAATCTATATTAAAAAATAATCAATCTAAACAGTTAATATCTTTTAAACCAGATGGAACTAAATTCTATCTTGAAGTGGTCACTAATAAATATCCTATTCAAGGAACATTAATTCAAGCTGCAATTGTTCGAGATATTACAGACAGAGTTAAAAATGAAAAAACTATTGAATTTATGGCTTACTATGATGAATTAACAGATTTACCAAATAAAAATTTTTTTAACAAAGTATTGATTGATGCAATTGATTGTAGAAAGAATTCTAAGAAAACCTTAGCCGTTTATGTATTGGATTTAAATTACTTTAAAAAGATTAATGATACACTTGGTTTTTCATTTGGCGATCAGTTGTTAAAAGCTTTTTCCCTTCGATTAAAGGCATTGCTGGATGCTGACACATTCATTGCCAGAATGGACAGCGATGAATTTTTAATACTTAATACGAACGTGAAAAGTAATGTAGATGCATGTGAGTTTGCTAAAAAGGTCACGGACTTTTTTGAAAAGCCTTTCATAATTAATGAGCATGAGATGTATATTACAGTTAGCGTTGGTATCAGTTTGTTTCCAAATAACGGTAATAATGCATCTGATTTAATTATTCAAGCAGGTGCAGCTATGTCTACTATTAATGATAAATATAGAAACAATTATCAATTATTTGATAAATCGATTACCGAAGATCTGAAACAAAAACTTATCATTGAAACGGAGTTAAGGAGGGCACTAAAAGAAAACCAATTTAGGTTGTACTATCAACCACAAAAAAATGTTGAATCGAATAAAATCGTTGGTATGGAAGCTCTTATTAGGTGGAAACATCCAGAGGTAGGAGATATAACTCCGACTAAATTTATCCCTCTTGCAGAAAAGACCGGTTTAATATTTGAAATAGGTGATTGGGTACTTAAGGAAGCTTGTAGACAGAATAAAGAATGGCAAGTTCAGGGGTATCATCCAATTATTGTTGGGGTGAATTTGTCAGCTAAACAATTTCATCAACATGATTTAGTAGATAAGGTTGAAAAAACTCTTGCAGAAACAGGTTTAGAACCAAAGTATTTAGAGTTAGAAATTACTGAAAGTATAGCTATGGCACATGAAGAGTCAATTATAAAGAAATTGCAAAAATTACGACAAATAGGGGTCAAAGTCTCTATAGATGATTTTGGAACTGGTTATTCATCATTAAAGTATTTAAGTCTTTTTCCAATTAGTAAATTAAAAATTGATAAGCTGTTTATTAATGGGAAACAAAACCAAAATCGAGCAATTGTTAAATCAATTATTCATCTGTCGCATGCTTTAAAAATGAAAGTAATAGCAGAAGGTGTAGAAACAAATGAACAATTACTCTTTTTGAAAAAAGAGAAATGTGATGAAGTACAAGGTTTTTATTTCAGTAAACCTTTGCCATCCCCTCAGCTTGTTCATTTATTGACTAAGTAGCTCGTATTTATTTATGTTGAAAACACAAACCCTCTAGCCATGAGGGTTTGTGTTTGATTCTTTTTCTTTATATTGACTTAAGCATAAAAAGCAGTACCGACAATTATGAGTAAGATGAAGAGTACTACGATTAATGCGAAGGAGCTACCATATCCTCCACCAGTATATCCTCCGCACGCACCTGCATAACCCGGAGCTACATCATAGCCTGCATAAGGGTATCCATATCCAAAGTGTGACATTTACATACTCACCTCCTGAAAGATTACATTAATACTATATGGAATTATGTACAAATGTGTATAGACGAATTACCTAATTTGCAGAATAATGATTCAAGAATGGGCGGGTAGTTGTCATTAAGAAAAAATAAAAAGGCACAATCCAGAGAAGTAAGCATATTTTTCACAAAACAATTTTATCTTGAAGGTGAAAGGGAAAAGAAAAAGCCTATTTAGGCTTTTTCTAAAAAAATTCAAAGATGTCTAGCTCCAGTGCCTAACCCGCCTCAGGTCTATAGCTTGTTGAGATTGAGTAAGGCGCCCCCGAGCTTTTGTTCTTGTTTTTAAACATGTTATTCTATTCTCCATTTATACTTTTATTCATCTTGATAATCTTCAATTGATCATTTTCATATCCGATAAAAAAAGAGTAATTCCATGTTTCATTTTTAGTAGTTTGGTCAGATTTCCTTACTACGGTATTGGCTTGGA
Source organism: Aquibacillus rhizosphaerae (assembly GCF_030282825.1). GTDB lineage: Bacteria > Bacillota > Bacilli > Bacillales > Amphibacillaceae > Aquibacillus_C > Aquibacillus_C rhizosphaerae. The sequence goes on along the minus strand of NZ_JASTZU010000058.1, from coordinate 20,371 downwards.
GTGTAATATTAACTAATGCACTTTCCTCTATAAATTCACTTTGTATATTATTGATTTCCGTTTCAACAACATGAATATAATTCTCTCTGAAAGACTGATAATCTGTCTTAGTTTGGAGTTCGCTTCCCAATAGCGCGTACGCATTTATATAATCTCTTATAGCCAAGCTATCAAAATAATAATCAATTATATATTGCGAATCTTTTTTAAACTGTTCAGGTTCAGTGTTTTTATTCAGGCTGGATTCGGAGAAAACTAAATCCATTCCATCAGCTTCTTCAGCCCATTCGTTTACTTTGTTTAGAACACTTCCAATTGGAATACTAAAACCAATTCCACCTTCGTCAGTGCCAGCTGAATTAATTGCTATTACTTTACCAGTCTGACGATTGATAAGAGGACCGCCACTGTTACCGTTAGTAATATTAGCAGAAATCTGGTAAACGTCATCATAATCATATCCATCGATAGAAAAAGTTCTGTTTGTTCCTGAAATAATACCTAGGGTAACAGAGTTTTGAAATCCTAGTGGACTACCAACTGCTATAATATCATCACCAATTTCGACATTATATGAATCATCTAAAATAGCAGGACTTTGATTTGCTAGTTGTGGGACTCTTATTAATGCAACATCTATTGATTCTCCAACCCCAATTACTGCCGCAGTATAAGTTTGTGCGTTTGCCATTTTTACTGTTATTGAATCTGCATCCTTTACAACGTGAGCATTCGTTATTATATCTCCTTTACCATTGTATAAGAAGCCAGATCCAATTTTTGTGCTTTCCTTTTTAGATGTCTCAATCTGTACAACATTTTTTTGAGCTTCATGAATAATTGACTTTAAATCTTTACTGTTTTTGTTTTCAGTCACTTGATTTGCTAATGTGTTTTTTAACTCAATTGGCTCCCCAGTCCATTGTTTGTTTATCATTACAATAGATATAACTCCTAGTGCTAATAGCAAAAAACTTAAAAGGATAGGGATATATATATGTCTTTTATTCATTGTCTCACTCCAAGATTTTTAATCAAGAAACCATTTAATTTTCTCAATCTTAACTTTTATGTTTTTTTCTTTCGTGTTTAAATCATAATGGGTAAAGTCGAATTTCCCTTCTTCATCAGGATACAATGTATCTGGATAAACATAAACTTCATTCGAAAGGATCTCTGTATCATCTGCATCTAACAAGATATATTCTACAGAGACAGAGTTAATTGGTACTGTTGCAACGCTTTTTATTTTTCCTGAAACAACAAGGTTTTCTGGCTCTTCATTTGATACATTAATATCAATTAATTCAACTGCATCATTTTTATTCATTTCGCGCTCTTCTTCAGCAGTATTCATTGCTTGTTCGATTCTTTGCTCAAGAGCAGTCTCGAAAGCAGTCTTTTCTTTTTGTATCGTTGTTTTTAAACTTTGAAGTTGTTCAGATTCTGGTGCATATTGTAATCCATCTTCCACAATTTCTCTAGCATCTGAAAATTGATTATCTTTCAGTTGTTCATTAGCCTTAGAAAAGGTATGAGCTACAATTTTTTCTCTTAGACTTGATACAATCTTAGTTGCTTCTTCATGTTGGATTTCTTCAGCTTCCCATATCAGTGTTTTTAATTCTTCAATACTAGGATTATTTTCTAATTTAGCTCTTAATTGTTTCAGCTGAATTGTTTTTCTTTGTGCTACGATATCATCTACTAATAGGGAGACAATTTCACCATTGTAATTTTTTATCTTATTTTCTGCTTCAGTCATAAGGGTTAATGCTTCTTGGTAATTTTCTTCTTCTAGATAACTATTAGCTTGTGTTAATTTAGAATTAATCTGAAGAGCTGTCTGCATAAAATCTTTAGTTACTTCTGCAGATGGAAAGTTGGATTTATGTTCTAGAGCCTTTTCAAAAGCATTCAACGCTTTAAAATATTGTCCATCAAAAGCAAGCTCTTCACCGTTGGCAAAAGCTTTTTTTGCTAAGGTTTCTCGTTTTTCCAAATGTAAGTAGTAGCTTCCAATCGATATTAACACGACTATTAAAATTGTTATTGGTATATACCAAAATCGGTAATTAGTTTTATTTTTTTCGGGATTACGTTCATACATATCTTCTGGTAATTTTTCACCACATTGTGTGCAAAATAATTCATTATCTTTAATTCTTCCTCCACAGTAGGGGCAATAAAGCAAAAGGAACACCTTCTTTCAAGTCGACAAGACAAAAAATTCTCTTTGATGTAAGAGTTAAAAAAACAATATTAGGATAAGTCTATCATATTTTTATTGAAATGAATGAAAAAAGATGTGTAAATAGTGCTTGTTTTTGTTAAAATAATGTAGAAGCTTTTGTTATTCTTTAAAAAGTTGTAAGATTATAAATGTAATTTATATGAAGATAATAAGAATGGTGATGATTGAGTTTATAAGTAGGGGGTTATGGTTTATGCTTGAAACAGTCTTTGGTATTGTAAGTTTGTTTATATTGGTAGTTTATATTGGATTTTGTGTTTTCGATAGAGGATAAAAAGACAGTTATCAACTGTCTTTTTATTATTTTATGGAGATAAATATTTCAGTCATTTTGAACAAGGAGAAGAGACCTCTGATTGCTCAATTATTTCCTCAGTTAGTATGAATTCCTAACCCATTTCTGTTGTCTTTGCTTATGGATTGGTTACCCCATTACAACAATTTCTATTCGGTCAAAATTTTGTGTGAATAATTGTTTATCATAGAATGTTGGGGTTTTATAAATCGCAATTATGATTACTTTAATCTACACTGTATTTTAGTACCTTTTAGCAATAAACAATAGCAAGGTGTTAACTGTTATTTTTCACTAATTGTTTTAGTAAATGAATGATTTGTTCATGATATGATTGATCAACATCTAGTTTCAGACCATATTGAAATCTTTTTCCAAAACTTTTTTTCCACATTATAACACCAGTTTTAATTATATCTTGGTCTAATAAAGTGAACTCTAAATATAAAGCTTTCTCTTTCTGAAATTCGGTGTGAGATTCCATTTTCACTCCATTTAAACTAATATCGTGAATAAACACATCGTGAGAAGGTTCATTGGACAGACTTTTGACCTTCGCAGGAAACGGTTGATTAAAAACATATCGAAATGCTTCATTCCTTTTATAATACATATTATCTCCTTTATCTTGGTGATTAGATTTCTTATTAACAAGTGAAGATGGTAATTTCGTTAAATAAATTTTTCAATTGTAGTGATATATTTAATTTTAATAAACTACACGTAATTTTTCTATATATTTATACAAAAAAATGTTGAATTTTAGCTTTTTATATAAGAAGTGTTTGTGTTAGTAGTGTAATATAAATTATTCTAATGCTAGACTTAACTTAAAGTGATTTTAGGGGGAACCCAAAAGATGTTACATAATTCAGCTAATCTTTTAAAAAAAATAGAACTGTTGAGGAATAGAATGACTCATGTTGCTTTGGATAAGGGCTTTACGAGTACAGAGTCGGTTTTGTTAAGCCAAGAATTAGATAAACTCCTTAATCTCTATGAAGAATATAAAATGAAGGATAAAATAAATGATAAATAGTACTACATGATTATGATTTCTGTTAAAAAGTTAGAGGACTGACTTTAAGTCAATCCTCTAACTTTTTATTGTGAACGATATTTAACATATTGCTCAAGCCTGTCCATCCCTTTTCTTAAGGTATCCATACTATAGGCATATGAAATCCTTAAATAGCCCTGTCCAAATTGAGAAAAGGAATCTCCTGGTACAAGAGCTAAATTAACAACATTGACAATATCAATTGCCAGATCAAAAGAAGTTAATTCAGTAGTGAATTTAGGGAAAAGATAAAATGCACCATCTGGCTTGATGACATCTACCTCCATATCTTTTAGTCTTTTATAGACATAATCCCTTCTTGCCAAATAATCTTTTCTCATTTTACTTGGGTCATCTCTTCCGTTAGTTAAAGCCTCTAGTGCTGCATACTGACTAATGGAAGATGCGCATGAAACGTTGTATTGGTGTACTTTTAATATGTGCTTTGATAACCATGAAGGGCTTAAAAGAAATCCAATTCTCCATCCCGTCATAGAATGAGACTTTGATAATCCATTAATTATTATTGTTTTGTCACGTATTTCTGAAAATGTTCCAATTGAAACATGGTCTTGTTCATAAACAAGTTCACTATATATTTCGTCTGCAAGAATAAAAACTTGCTTTGTTTCAAGCTCCTCAGCAATGGCTTGTAATTCAGGCTTAGTAAGCGTTACACCAGTTGGATTTGATGGGTAAGGTAAAATAACACATTTGGTTCTTTTTGTAATGTGTTTTTTTATTAAATCACTTGTAAGTTTAAAATTATTACCCCTCGTATCAACAAAAACAGGCGTACCACCAGCAAGTTTTATTAATGGTTCATAACCTGGATAGACTGGTCCAGGGAGAATTACTTCATCACCAGGATTAAGAATGGTCCTTAGCGTTATGTCAATTGCTTGAGAAGCACCTACGGTAACAATCACTTCTGAACTAGGATCGTAGGATAAGTTGTATTGATCATAAACAAATCTTGATATGGAACTTCTTAGTTCTGGAATACCAGCATTGTGTGTATATGTAGTTTTATTGTTATCTATAGCTATTTTAGCAGCCTCTTTAATATGCATTGGTGTATGAAAATCAGGTTGTCCAATTGTAAGTGAAAGGATATCTTCCTTATCTGATACTAAATTGAAAAATTTTCGAATACCAGATATCTCAATGTCTTTCACACTAGAATTTATAAGATTTTCCAAAAGATTTAACCTCCATTTAAATTAGTGTAAATTTTACACTATTTTGATTTATTAGAATTAAATATAGGATATAATGAAAGCGATTAATAAAAGGAGTGATAGATATGAGACAACGCAAACCCTCTTTTGAAGAACTAGTATTAAGAAATAAACAAGAATTAATAAATGATAAACAAGCAATGAAAAAATTAGAAGAGCAACTTGAAAATAGGCAAACAAAATACAGTTTATACGAAAATAAACAGGGTGTAAATTGATAATACCACATGCTTAATCAAAAATTAAAGATGGAAGGTCCTTATCTATTGGTAAGGCTTTTTTAGTAGTATAGGAAATTATAGATTTAGTGTCCTGTGGTTAACTGACTATTGCATGTGCCACGTCCAGCTACAGCGCCTAACCCCTCGAGGTCTTAAGTCAAACATCTTTGTGGTAAAGAGCACCACATAGATGTTTGTCTTAAGCTTGTCGGGGGTGAGCAAGGCGCTTGCGCTTTTGTTCTTTATAATCACAAACAATAATCTTTATCGGTCAAGTAGATAAGAAAGCTAACTAAAGATACCGATTATGTATATGTTAAGAAGCTTTGTTTTTGTGAATAACTTAGTGAAATTGTTATACTTTAAACTGAATAAAATCAAGGAAGTGAAATGTATTGGATAATATAGGATTGATTTTAGAAGGTGGGGGAATGAGAGGAGCATATACAGCGGGTGTGTTAGATTTCTTTCATGATGAGCAACTCGTGTTCCCCTATATTGTTGGTGCATCTGCTGGGGCCTGTAATGGAAGTTCATATGTTTCAAATCAAAGAGGAAGGAACTACGAAGTTATAGTTGAATACGGCGACCATCCAGAATATATTTCTTATAAACGTGTATTCCGTCATAAAGAGTTATTTGGAATGGATTTCATTTTTGATACTTTACCAAATAAGTTAGTTCCATTTGACTTTGATTCCTATTTGAAAAATAATAGCCGCTTTGTTGTTAGTACAACTGATATAGATACAGGTGAACCTGTTTACTATAGTTCATTTGAGAGCAAAGAAGAGTTATTAAGTGTAGTCCGGGCATCTAGTTCGCTCCCGTTTATTTCTCGAAGTGTTCGATATAAGGGTAGAAACTTAATGGACGGTGGAATTTCGGACCCTATACCTATAGAAGCTTCAATCAAAGCTGGGAATGAAAAGCATGTAGTTGTGTTAACTCGAAATGAAGGATATTTGAAAAAACCAATGAAATTCAGTTGGCTTGTTAATCGTGGATACAAACGTAATCCAGAATTAATTCGTGCCATGCAAAATCGTCATTTAAAATATAATGATACAATCGAACAGCTGAAAAAAATGGAACAACGTAATGAAGTGCTAATTATTAGGCCTAAAAAAACGATAAATGTTAGTAGAATTGAAAGGAATAAAGATAAATTACATAATCTATACACGCAAGGTTATCAAGATGCAAAGAATTTACGCGAAAAACTTTATGATTTTCTAAATGAAAAATCAAAACTTCCTCACCTACACTAAAAAAGAGTGAGGAAGTTTATTTAAAAGTTTAGGAAACAAATTTTTTAAATAATATATTGTTTTCTAGATGGATATGTTGAAATGTATTAGATTCAAGTTCAGCTAACCGAGCATAAGTTATTCGGTAAGAATTACACGCTCCCTCTGGGGGTTCAAATCCATTCGTTAATTGATGAATCTTTTGAAGGAAATCTCCAGCAGCAATATGTTCCTGTTCCATATCTTGGTTTAGTTTTTTTATACTTTCTAAAAGTTCTAGATCAGGTTTTTCTTGATAGTTTTTAATTAATGGAAATAAAAACTTTTCTTCTTCAATTAAATGCGATTCAAGATCGGTTTTAAGCTGATGATAAACTTCGTGAAGTTCTTTTAAATGTGGATGCTGTTGACCATGCACCCGATATATCTTCGTTACAAACTGTCCTAAAGCAGGTAATTCCTCATTTAAATAATGGTGATGTTTTTCAAGGATATAATCTATTAATTCTGCGTCAGAAATAGCATCCCAATTAATCTCAACATTTCCATTTTCTAACCATTGACCATAAGATTCATTTAATTCATGAAGAATTTCTTCTCCACTAAGGCTTTTCGTTTCAAATACTTCACCGAGAGGTTTATCTCCTCCACAACAAAAGTCAATTCGATTTTTTTTGAATAAATCACTAGCTTTCGGAAATTGCTTAACGATATCTGCAGCTGTATGATTGCTATTAAATGTTACCATATAAAAAACCTCCTTCATTTAATACAAGTGTAAAACATTTATTTAGATGAGTTGGTGAGTAAAATCACAGTTTCAGTGTGATTTTACTCCTGTATCATTCCCTTGAAAATTCCGGAAGTATAATAGATTCCAATTCAGGCAATCCTAATTACATTATTTTATAGTTAGGGAGTGGTTAGTGGTGTATTTATTAGCAATTAATAGTTTTCACTTAAGTAACATTGGTTTGTTTAGTGCTTCACAATTAGTGCCGTTTGGTGTAACGGAAGATCATTTATTTTTTATATTGGGTTTATTAGGGATTATTATCTGTTATTATCTTCTTCACCCATTAATAAAGTTGTTAGTAATGCTACAATGGAGTAGTTTACTTACTTATATCTTTGGGAGTTTAATATTTTTGATAATTACAGGTTTATATTCAATCATGCAACATGTCAATCGCCTAGGAGATATTAATTTATCTAAGCTAGCAAATGTTGCTTTAGGAATTACTTTTTTTGGTGGAGCATTATTTGTTATTCATTTGTGTATGAATATTATTAATTACTATAAACAACATAAATCAAAATCTGTGTAGTTTTCTCAATTAAGTTTTACTTTATAAGATAAGTGAAACTGAAACTCCCTTACAATCGTAAACATTTATAGAGGGGGTATAACATTGGAATCTTTATTTTTCATACCTATATTTTTTGTTTTTGGTTTGTTTGTGCTAAATATCATGACTAGTGTCTGGTCGTATAGAGATGCCTTAAGAAATGGAAATAGCAAGGAATACGCCATCATTGTATTAATTGGAACTCTATTTTTCCCGATAATCGGTTTAATTGTATATTTAGTAATAAGAAATGATTAAAATAAACAATAGCAAATCGGTTTATATGACGATTTGCTATTGTTTATTAATATTTCCAATATTTATTTTTATGGGTTGAGCTATTAAGCTGACCTAATGAAGAAGGCGTAAAATAAGATGAGTATCTCTGTTTCTGATCATCACTTTTGTTAGTATCTGGGTATTTCCAACCTAACAACTTACTTAGTATCTTCTTTGCTTGAGTCAATGACATTTGTGGCTTTGGATTACGATAATCTTTATCAAGATTTCCTAAGTGTTTCATTTGCTTGAAATCGTCTTTAGTAGGAGGAATATGAAAATAGTAATCACTTACTTTTATTAAAAGAGTGGAATGTTGATGGCTTAACTTGGGGTGGTCAGAAAAGTGAAGCCCAACTTTAGTAGCACGATTTTCATTAAGTAACTTCGTAATTGCTTGTTTTTTCATGTTATATAACTGACGTGGATTAGGAGCTGTTTTAGCATGTCGATTAACAATGAATAAGGCTTGTGCAATGGAATCAATCGTATAGCTTTCATTACGTACCATGATTATCCTCCTTTCAAGTTTTTAAATATATAATTGTTAGTAAAGGGGGGCTAGTCCTCCTTCACTAACGATTTAGGCTAAAAGATAATATAAGTGCTTATGTTGTATAGATTACATCATTTTCTTAATATCTGCTATTATTTGATCCATTTGATCACTGTCACTACCATCATAACGCAATATTGCATTCCCTTCAGGTGATACGAGATAAAAACTGACTACATGAATCATTTGGTCAGAATCAGCTGTTTTTTCAACTGGTGCTTTAAATGATTTTACTGCGAATTCTTTTATTTCTTGAAATTCATAGCCAGTAAGAAGATTCCAATTATCGAATTCACCACCGCGTACTTCGGCATACTCCTTTAAAATTTCAGGTGAATCATTATCTGGATCAACTGAAAATGATACTAATTCAACATCCAATCCTTCTTCCTTTATTTTTTCTTGTAATTTAGCCATGTTTGCAGTCATTGGAGGACATACAGTCTCACAATTTGTGAAAATCATGTCAGCGACCCAAAACTTATCTTGTAATTGTTCACTATTAAATACTTCTCCATTCTGATTTGTAAATTCGAAAGACTCTACCTCATAAGAGAAGTCACCTTCATAGTTATTACCACACGCACTTAAAGTTAATAGAATACCAAGAAATAAAAATATTTTTTTCATTTAAGTTCACCCCATAAAATAAATCTTTATTCATACTGAAGACTAGTTTAGCATTTTACTGAGCGAAAAACTATAAATTATTCTTTCTCACTAGAGTTTAGTGTGAATATAGTAATTTCTGGTCTACACAGAAATCGATAGGGTAACCTAGTTGTTCCAATTCCTCTACTAACAAATAATTGGAGAGGGTGCCCACCTACAGAATATTTTCCTTCTACGTATTTCTCGGCTAAATGTGGGGTATATATATAACCAAAAAAAGGAATCTGTATCTGGCCACCGTGACTGTGTCCTGATATTTGAACATCAACTGGATAGTTTTTAGTAGTATCTGCAAAGTCAGGTTCATGAACTAAAAGAATTGTATAATAATGTGGATTTACTCCAGTTAAAGCCTCTTTAATATCAGGTTTTCCTAACATAACATCATCTAACCCAACTAGTATAAATTTACTGTTATTCTTTTTTACAATGGAATGGTTATTTTGTAACAAGGTAAAACCACCTTTTTCCATAACATCTTTAACTATATCAGTGCCATAACCACCGTGGTCATGATTTCCATAAATCCAAAATTTTCCATAGGGGGCTTGGATGTTTATGAGAGATTGAACTATTTCCTCATTCCAATCAAACTTATTAGGCATATCTACTAAATCACCTGTAAAAACGACGCAGTCAGGTTTTTGTTTGTTAATTGTTTTAACCAGTTGATTAAATTGATCATTTGTATAGTGAAAACCTATATGTGTGTCACTAAATTGTGCAATTTTAAAATTATTAAATGTAAGAGGTATTTTTTTTGAGGAAATAACTTCTTCTTGAATTGTAAGCAAGCTAGGTTCAATCTCCTTGGCATAGTAATATGTCCCACCGCCAGTTCCAATTAACGCAATAGAGCTTGCAAACAATCTTTTTAAAAATGTACGTCGATTCATATGCCCATACCTTTCAACAATATTCCTGTAACAAAATTATAGCATGTAAAGCAAATAATGAAAGGATGAAAGAACATTATAAAAAAGAGCCCCTGTTTTATTTATTAACAGGGACACTTTTAAAAGAGTTTAATAAGAGATATAAACCAAAATACTTAAGAAGTGGAAAACTGATCCTACAATAACAAACAAATGCCATATTGCATGATGATAACAAAATCTGCGCCATATATAGAAAATCGTGCCTACAGTATAAAAAATCCCACCTACTACAAGGTAATGTACACCCTCAGTAGGGAAAACCTTTGTTAAAGGTTCCCAGATGAATACGATTAACCAACCCATTAGTATATAAAATAGAGTAGAAATAACGAGAAATTTTTTTACGAAAAAAATTTTAAAGATGATCCCAACTATAGCAATTGTCCACACAATTATAAAGAATGTCCATCCTATTTCTGTTCGAAGCGGTCCTACAAGGATTGGTGTATATGTCCCCGCAATAAACAAGTAGATAGAAGAGTGGTCGAAAATTTGAAATAAGTCTTTCCATTTACCGGGGGGCAAACCATGACAAATTGTTGAAGATAGGTACATAAATAGCATGGTGGAACCAAAAATAATCACAGATGTTACTTGCCAAAAGTTACCTGAGTTTGCAAAAGTAATGAGCGATACCATTGCTACAATACTAAATAAGACACCGATAGCATGAGTAATAGTATGTGCAATTTCTTCTTTTTTTGTAAATGTATAGGTTGTCATTTGATAAATTACTCACCTCAGAATTTAATTTTTCTGTTATTTTTACCTTGGAAGTGAAATTTTATAATTTAAGTATTACTGAAACCTCATTCATTTTATATTCTAAATATTACAATTTGTTTAATATAGCCAATAGCTAATGGTCTAGAGCACCCATATGTGATAAAATATGATATGTACTTAGATAACGTGAATTACTCCTTCAACTGCCTGAAAAGGAGTGTTATTATGAATAGTGTTGAAAGTTATGACATAACAGAGATCCTTGTTGAAGAATTAATGATATCATCTGAGAAAGTAGCTCATGTGCAAATGGGAAATCCACTAGAACATGCTCTTTTAGTTTTAGTGAAGTCCGGTTATTCTTCTGTTCCAGTTCTTGATAGTTCTTATAAGTTCAAAGGAATTATTGGGAAAACAAAGATTTTAAACAGTGTTTTGGGTCTTGAGCGATTTGAAATGGAAAACCTTTCTGTTAAAAAGGTTGACGAAGTTATGAATACAGAAATACCATGTCTAAACAGAAAAGACGATTTTTTAACTTGTTTAAAAACAGTTATTGATCATCCATTTGTCTGTGTAGTAGATAATGAAGGGTTTTTCGATGGTATTTTGACTAGGAGAGCTATACTAAAGCAGTTGAATAAATATCTTCACGTGAATAAGCATAATGCAAAAATTACAAAGTAATAGACGATGTTAAAAGAGCTTATGACAAAAAATGTCATGGCTTTTTTTTTAGAGAATGTTTATATTAGCACTACTTTTTTTGAAGTGTGTTTATTGCTTGTCACTAAAGGGAGTTATTTGATAAAGTATAGGAAATGAAAATAATGATTTATATTGGAGGAAAATAAAGTGAAAATGATGGATGCAAATGAGATTATTTCTTTTATCTCGAATAGTAAAAAGTCAACACCGGTTAAAGTTTATATTAAAGGAAAACAGTTAAATGAAATTAAGTTTAATGAATCAATTAAAAATTTTGTGGAATCTGAAACAGGAGTTATATTTGGAGAATGGAAAGAGATTTCCGAAGTTTTGAATACATATAAAGATCAAATCGATGATTATGTAGTTGAAAATGACCGAAGAAATTCAGCGATTCCATTGTTAGAACTTAAAGGTATAAATGCTCGTATCGAACCAGGTGCTGTAATCCGTGACCAAGTAGAAATTGGAGATGGAGCAGTTATCATGATGGGTGCATTAATTAATATTGGATCCGTTATTGGTGAAGGTACAATGATTGATATGAATGCTACTTTAGGTGGACGAGCAACTGTAGGAAAGAATTGCCATGTTGGTGCAGGAGCAGTACTAGCAGGCGTAATTGAGCCTCCATCCGCAGATCCAGTGGTTATTGAAGATGGCGTATTAATTGGAGCGAATGCTGTTATCCTTGAAGGAGTTAGAGTAGGAGAGGGTGCAGTAGTGGCAGCTGGAGCTATAGTTACCAAAAATGTACCAGCAAATACAGTTGTTGCCGGAACACCTGCAAAAGTAATTAAAGAAATCGATGATAAAACAAAATCAAAAACTGAGATTATGCAAGCTTTAAGAAAATTGGACGAAGAGTAAGAAGAACCGACAAAAATATAGAATAATAAAAAACAGGGGATAATTTTCTCCTGTTTTTTTTAAACAAAATAACAGTGTACAAGTTTCTTACAAATAGATAATAGCTATTTTCATGAATTTTAAAAGATAATATAATTTACATAATAAATGGTAGGTGGAGTTATATATGGAAAAAGAAATGTTAACAAAAGTTAGAAGAGACCTTCATCAGATTCCAGAAATTGGTTTCCAAGAGTACAAAACACAAAAATATTTACTAGATGTAATTAGTTCATTTGCACAAACACATTTAGAAGTTAAAACTTGGAAAACGGGAATATTAGTGAGAGTTCAAGGTGAAAATCCAAAACGAACGATTGGATTTCGAGCTGATATGGATGGATTACCTATAAAGGAGGATACAGAATACAATTTTCAATCTTTACATGAAGGGAATATGCATGCATGTGGTCATGATTTTCACATGACAATAGGATTAGGAGCTTTGGCTAATTTGGCAAAGAATCCAATAGATGATCATGTACTATTCGTTTTCCAACCAGCGGAAGAAGGTCCTGGTGGTGCATTGCCATTAATGGAATCTAAGGAGTTTAAACAGTGGCAACCTGACATGATTTTCGCTCTTCATATAGCTCCAGAATTACCAGTAGGAACTGTATCAACAAAAGCAGGTCTTCTGTTCGCAAATACAAGTGAATTGTTTATTGACTTTAAAGGAAAAGGAGGGCATGCTGCATATCCTCACCTAACAAAAGACATGGTTGTTGCTGCAAGCAATTTTGTATCGCAATTGCAACAGGTTGTCTCAAGGAAAATTGATCCTTTAGAAAGTGCGGTAATTACGATTGGCAAAATTGAGGGTGGTTTTGTACAAAATGTAATAGCTGAGCATGCAAGATTAGAAGGAACAATAAGAACATTGAATCCAGCTAGTATTGATATTGTGAAAAAAAACATCGAGTCCTTTGCAAAGGGGTTCGAAATGAATTTTGATTGTTCGATTGGAATAGATTATGGATCCAATTATTATCAAGTATTCAACACCGAAAAATACGTTAATAAATTTAAAAATATTATACACCTAGAAGGCTTAGACTGGCATGAAGCAAAAGCTGCTATGACAGGTGAAGACTTTGGCTACTTCTTAAAAGAAATACCTGGTTTTATGTTTTGGTTGGGTGTTGACTCAGCTTATGGTTTACATCATAGCAAGTTAAAGCCAAATGAAGATGCCTTAGTAGTGGCTGTGAAAGCTGTAGAGTCCACGTTACGGAATTTATAAAACGAGCACCGCTTTGCATGTTATTGCATACTAAATTTACTTTTGGGAATCATAACAGAGGGATATTTCTAAACTATAAGTTTGAGGAGGTATGTGTAATGACACGTATTGGTATTGAAGGAACTTTGTCAGATGTAAAAGGAGCCCTTCAAGAAAAAGGGTATGATGTTGTAGATTTGCGTCAAGAAGAAGATGTTAATGGTTGTGACTGTTGTGTGATTTCTGGACAAGATAAAAATGTTATGGGAATGCAGACAGCTAGTTTTGATGGGTCTGTTATTAATGCACAGGGCCTTACTGCAGATGAGGTATGCGAACAAGTTGAGCAAAAAATTAAGTAAGATTATAAACATGGTCATAAAAAAATAACCCTCAAATTTGAGGGTTATTTTAGATTAATTGGTCTGTTTTGTAACATTAACTTGGTGTGGATAAGGTATTTCAATTCCTTCTTGATCGAACATTTCTTTAATCCGTTTTCTAATATCACGCTCTGCGGACCACTGCAACATGTTCTCAGTTCTTCCTAAAAGTCGGAGAACAACATCTGATGAACCAAACCCTTGTACACCTAGTACATCAGGTCCTTCTGTAAAACGTTCATCTTCTTTGAATTCATCACAGACCTTTTGTAGAACTGCCATTGCATGATCTATATTATCATCATAACTGATGCCAATATCAACAAGTGCACGCATCGTACCTCTCGAATGATTACTAACTCCTGTAAGATCCCGATTAGGTATGAAGTTTAGTGTACCATCAAAGCTTCTAATTTTAGTAGTACGTAATCCAACTTCCTCAACTATTCCATTATATCCAGCAGTAGTAACATATTCACCTATTTCTATTTGTCTTTCTAGTAAAAGGAAAAACCCTGTAACTACATCACTAACAAGGCCTTGCGCTCCAAAACCAATTGCTAGTCCAAGCACACCAGCCCCCGCTAGTAGAGGTCCTAGTGGTAACCCAATAATTCCAAAAAACATTACAACAAAAATGAAGATTAATGTATAGGAAAATACGTTTAAAACTAACTTTTCTAACGTATTTATACGCGCTTCTGATACACTTTCTCTTTTGCTCGCTTTTGCTAAACTTGAAGAAATTACTTTTTTTCCAATTGGAGCTACCACTAAAAAAGCAATTACAAGTAAAGCAATCCTTAGACCATAAGTAATTATTAATCCAATTATGTTGTTAAACCCATCTTCTAAAAAATTCATAAGATGTCTCCTTTCTATCCTCTATATAGGATAATAGAAACTAAATGTCTTATCAAATGATTGATACAAATTATATTATATTTTAACTTAAAAGGTTTTTGTAAGAAAGTGTTGGATATAATAGAAATATATAGAATATTTCTACAAAGTAGACATTATTTGACTACTAGTAACAAACTATTTATAATTTAGATGTGTGAATTACATAACAATTAAATGGAGGGAAATATAATGGCAGAACGTATGGTAGGTAAACAAGCTCCCCGATTTGAGATGGATGCAGTTCTTCCTAATAAGGAATTTGGAAAAGTTTCACTTGAAGAAAATATGAAAAAAGACAAGTGGACAGTTCTATTCTTTTATCCAATGGATTTTACATTTGTTTGTCCAACAGAAATTACTTCACTTTCGGATCGTTTTGATGAGTTTGATGATTTAGATGCTGAGGTTGTAGGTGTTTCTACAGATACAATCCACACACACTTAGCTTGGATTAATACTTCTCGAGATGAAAATGGTCTTGGAGATTTAGAGTATTCTTTAGCAGCAGATACAAATCATCAAGTTGCAAAAGATTATGGTGTACTTATTGAGGATGAAGGTGTTGCACTGAGAGGTTTATTTATTATAAGCCCAGAGGGAGAACTACAATATCAAGTAGTTAATCATAATAATATTGGTCGTGATGTAGACGAAACACTTCGCGTACTTCAGGCACTTCAAACTGGTGGTCTGTGTCCAGCAAACTGGAAGCCTGGACAAGAAACACTATAATTATTTAAGTGTAAAAAGGTCTAACTTTATAGTGTTAGACCTTTTTTACAGTGTGAAAAATACAGAGTATACTTACTAACTAAATATTATTTAATTAATTCAGGAGGTAATAAACGATGAAGTTAAGAGAACCTATGCCTTCACTGGAAGGGGCTACAGAGTGGCTTAATGGTGAAGCTAAACGGGAGGACCTCGTTGGGGGTAAGCCTACTTTGTTTCACTTTTGGTCAGTGAGTTGCGGACTATGTAAAGAGGCTATGCCAAACGTAAACGAATTCCGCGATGAATATAAAGATGAATTAAATGTAATTGCAGTTCATATGCCAAGATCTGAAAAAGATTTAGATATGGATCAGATTAAACAAGTTGCTGCAGAGCATGAGATATCTCAACCGATATATGTTGATAATCAACATAAATTAACAGATGCATTTGATAATCAATACGTACCTGCCTATTATGTGTTTGATGCTGAAGGTAACCTTAGGCATTTTCAAGCAGGTGGAGGCGGTATGAAAATGCTGCGCAAACGTGTGAATAGAGTTTTAGAAAAAGAGAAAAATGAGTAATGGATAAAGCCCTGATTAATTTCAGGGCTTTTTTATGTTATCTTTTGAAAAATCATTTGTTTATTAGAATAACTAAAGAAGTACTATAGAGAGTTTGAATTTATAAATATATTCGAATATCTTTCCTACTCCTTTTATATAATTTAAATTGTTACAAAAATTAAAAAAATATAAGCAAATGGGTGGAAATTTATTTCGGAACCCGATATATTTATTAATACGGTAAAAAAACAACAGGAGGAGGGAGATAGTTTGGAAACCTTTAAAAGATTGAAACAATATTATTGGCCATTTAGGAAATACTTTTTCTTTTCCTTATTTTTTGTTTTATTAGTAACAGGAATTACTGTTTTATATCCAATTATCTTACAAATTACAATTGATAGGGTTGTTATGGATGAAGAATATGGCTTAATACCTTATCTATCGGTAGGCTTCATCTTAATAATGATAGTGAAGGGGATAGCCAATTTTTCTCAGCAATATTTAGGTGATCTATTTGGTGTAAAGTCCGTTTATACATTGAGGGACGGCCTTTATAAGAAATTACAAAAACTTTCTTTTACTTACTATGATAACGCGAGAACTGGAGATTTAATGTCAAGATTGACTATGGATGTGGAAGGATTTAAATTCTTTTTAGCGGCAGGTTTTAAGGAATTATTGAAAATCTCAATGCTAATTCTAGTTAGTTTGAGTGTTATGTTTTATTATTCCGTTCCATTAGCATTAGTAACTATGGCTGCTATGCCGTTTTTAGGGGTTGTTGTGTTTAAATTTGATCGTAAAGTCCATCCCGCATTTCGAACTATTCGTAAGTCGTTGGGTAGTCTTAATACGCGGATACAAGAAAATGTCAGCGGTATGAACACAGTGAAATCGTTGTCAAAGGAGGATTTTGAAATAGACAGATTTACTTCTAATAACGTTAACTATCGTGAAGTTAATATAAAGACATCAAATATATGGGCTAAATACTTTCCATTCATGGAATTTATTGGGAACATATGTATGGTAGCTTTACTTATATTTGGTGGTTATTTAGTTATTGAAGGGTCGTTAAGTTTAGGGGAATTAGTAGCATTTTTTAGTTTAGTATCTTATATCTTGGGGCCTTTAATGCATTTAGGGTTTATTGTAAACCAATTTTCTCAAGCAAAAGCTTCTGGCGAAAGATTATTAGAAATATTAGACGCGAAGGAAGACATAGAGGAAAAAGAAAATGCTATCTCCCCAAATACAATCGATGGTCACGTAACATTTAATAACGTAACATTGACATATACAGAAGATGATGATTCAGCTTTGAAAAACATCACTTTCGATGCACCCCCAGGGAAAACAATAGGTTTAATTGGAGCTACGGGTTCTGGTAAATCAAGTGTTACGCAGCTAATGACTCGATTTTATGAGCCGGAACAAGGCGAGGTGCAAATTGACGGTTTGCCAACAAGTGACTATAGCTTGAAAGCATTGCGAAAACATATTGGGTTTGTATTGCAGGAATCATTTCTTTTTTCCACAACAATCAAAGAAAATATTGCATATGGTAATCCATCTGCCAATATGGAAGATATTATCGATGCCGCTAAACGAGCTCAAGCCCATGACTTTATTATGGAAATGCCTAAAGGTTATGACACCATGTTAGGTGAAAGAGGTATGGGGCTATCTGGTGGTCAAAAACAAAGAATTGCGATTGCAAGAGCAATCCTAATTGATCCTAGTATTTTAATTTTAGATGATGCAACATCTGCAGTTGATATGGAAACAGAATTTAAAATTCAGAAAGCACTGAAAGAAGTCATGCAAAACAGAACTACATTTATAATTGCACATCGAATTTCATCATTAAAACATGCGGATGAAATCATTGTACTTGATAATGGTGAAGTGGTGGAACGTGGCAATCATGATATGTTACTAAACAATGGCGGACCATATCAAAGAATTTATGATATTCAGTACCAAGATAAACAGGCCATTATGAATGCGGCTAAATAAGGGGGGATAACCATTGGCTAAACAACAAACGAAACGAGAAAGTCCACATTTGAAAAGATTTTATTATCCTTTAGATCAAGCTGTGGAGAAGCCTTTTAACTGGAAGCAGATGATGCGACTTTTATTTTTTATAAAGCCATATACAAGAACATTATTGCCTGGAGCAATGATTGCTATGTTAGTATCTACCTTAGTCCGTCTACTTGTTCCTATATTAATTGGTAAGGTAGTTATTGATGTTGCAATTGCGAATAAAGATATTACATTATTAACATACTTAATTATTGGAATATCGCTACTATACTTATTAAGTTATGTGGGCAATACGTTCCGGATTAAGTGGGTCAACATTTTGGGGCAAAAGGTCATCTATGATTTACGTAAAAACCTTTTCTCCCATGTTCAACGTTTGTCTCACAACTTTTTTGATAAGCGTTCGGCAGGTTCCATCCTCGTTCGTATTTTAAATGATGTGAACTCATTACAAGAATTGTTTACGAACGGGATTATAAATTTGCTTATGGATGTTGTGATGTTACTAGGTATCATTATTTTATTATTTGCACTAAGCCCACAATTAGCATTAGCAGTATTAATAATCTTACCGATAATGTTTTATATTTCAACAAAATTAAGACGCAACATTCGAAGGTCGTGGCAAGATGTACGAATTCAAAAGTCGAGACTGAATTCCCATTTGAATGAAAGTATGCAAGGAATTAGAATAACACAATCTTTTTCTCAGGAGAAAGAAAATACTGAGTATTTTAATGGTGTAAATACAGATAACTTTGAAACGGAAAGAGTAGCAATGAAAAAAAGTGCTTACTTTGGGCCGTTTGTAGAGATGAGTAATGCGATAGGTACAGTTATTTTAATCTCGTACGGAGCACATTTAATTATTAGTGGTGCAATTGAAATTGGTACATTTGTTTCGTTTGCATTTTATCTAGGAATGTTTTGGGAACCAATTTCTCGTTTAGGTCAAATTTATAATCAGTTATTAGTTGCGATGGCTTCATCTGAACGCATTTTTGAATTCCTTGATGAGCAACCTAATGTGGAAGAAAAAGAAAATGCGATGGATTATAAAGATATGAAGGGCCACATTGAGTTTGATCAAGTGAAGTTTTCCTATGATGATGACCGTGTTGCACTTCATGAGATTTCGTTGGAAATGAAGCAGGGTCAAACGGTAGCATTAGTAGGACACACGGGTTCAGGTAAATCGACAATAGCAAACTTAATCAGCAGATTTTATGATCCGACTGAAGGAGCCGTGAAAATAGATGGCTATGATCTTCGTGATATGAAATTAGATAGTTTAAGAAAGAATATTAGTGTGGTACTGCAGGATACTTTTATCTTCTCTGGAACGATTATGGAAAACATTAGATTTGGTCGGCCAGAAGCAACAGATGAAGAAGTAATGGATGCTGCAAAAGTTGTTGGAGCTGATGATTTCATTTCTAAACTTTCTGATGGTTATCAAACTGAAGTAGAAGAGCGTGGTAATATTCTATCTGCTGGAGAAAGGCAGTTACTTTCATTCGCTCGGGCCCTTCTTGCGGACCCAAGGATTTTAATTCTTGATGAAGCAACAGCGAGTATTGATACAGAAACAGAAGTGAAGATTCAACACGCATTGAAGAGACTGTTAAAAGGTAGAACTGCAATTATGATTGCGCACCGTTTATCTACAATACGTGAGTCTGATAATATTATTGTACTTGAACATGGAAAGATACTAGAGCAAGGAAATCACGATGAACTGATGAAACATAAAGGTGAATACTTTGACTTAGTAAAATCACAATTTCAAATGTTAGATGCTTTATAATAAAAACCTTCATCGATAAAATCGATGAAGGTTTTGTATATTTCAATTATTACGGGATTAAAAAGGTTCCTAAAGATCGCTGTTTCTTACTGACTCAATATAAAGTCCTCAGTAAGTATTCTAAACTTTTGTTG
Source organism: Aquibacillus rhizosphaerae (assembly GCF_030282825.1). Taxonomy (GTDB): domain Bacteria; phylum Bacillota; class Bacilli; order Bacillales; family Amphibacillaceae; genus Aquibacillus_C; species Aquibacillus_C rhizosphaerae. Next base: position 123 of record NZ_JASTZU010000058.1, on the reverse strand, counting down.
AACTCTTTTCGGTGGCAATGATGATGGTGTCTTTATACTCCGTTCCGGCAGAATTCTCCGCTTTCCACGGGCACGGCTTCAGCTAACTCAGAAGGAGATCGCTTCTGAGTGGATCTTCAGCTC